>CAVOQO010000048.1:0-226025 GCA_963698355.1 uncultured Gammaproteobacteria bacterium
GCGCCCGACGCCGGCAACGTCCACCAGCTGGGTGTGGCCCCCGGAGACCAGCAGCGCCACGAAAGGGAACTCGGGGGATGGCTCCTCCAACAGCGGCGCGAGCAGGTGCCCCTCCATATGATGCACGCCTGCCGATGGAAGGTACCCCCCAGGCCCAGGCGAGGCTGCGGCCAAGCGCCGCGCCCACCAACAGTGCGCCGATCAGCCCGGGGCCGGCCGTGTAGGCGACGCCGTCGATGTCCGAGGCAGCGAGTCCCGCCTCGTCCAGCACCTGATGGATCAGCGGCAGGGTCTTGCGCACGTGGTCGCGCGAGGCGAGCTCCGGCACCACCCCGCCGTAGCGGGCATGGATGGCTACTTGGCTGTAGACCGCGTGTGCCAGGAGCCCCGCCTCGCCGTCGTAGATGGCCACGCCGGTCTCGTCGCAGGAGGTCTCGATGCCGAGCACGCGTTTCGGGTTCGTTGTCTTCATCGTCGGGGCGGCGTCCAACTTCGGGCGAGAATCTGAGACTGTATTGTGCATCTTGGCCTGGGCCTCGGACCTGCTGGCAGACGCACCGGCAGTCTGGCCGAGCCGCAGGTTGCACGTATCTTGGCCGATAATTAGCGCTTTCGGCAGGCCCCCTGGTTACAGGCGCTGGTGCCGCCCGCACCGCCCGCGGAACCATTGAGCGAGCGGTGCGAAATCGGCGGGTCAGCCTGGCGCTCGGGACGCGCGGATCGAACCTCGAGCCCGTGCCCGCCGACTTTGCAATCGAGCGCTGGCTTGGGCTAAAATCCGCGATCTTTGTTTGGCCAACCCCATCGTCTGGAGACACAAGGACCTTCCATGCCCAGCGTCCGCGTCAAAGAAAACGAGCCCTTTGAGGTCGCCATGCGGCGTTTCAAGCGCTCCTGTGAGAAGGCAGGTGTGCTTGCCGAAGTGCGTCGCCGTGAGTTCTACGAGAAGCCAACCTCCGAGCGCAAGCGCAAGAAGGCGGCCGCCGTAAAGCGTCACCACAAGAAGCTGCAGCGCGAGTCCCGCCGCTGGGAACGCCCGTACTGAATCCCGGACTGAGCGGGGATCCGCCGACTCGGTTCGGCAGTCTCCCGAGGGCATGTGTCGCCGATCCTGCTACCGGACGAGGCCCCGACCCGATGTTGAAGTCCCAGATCCAGACCGACATGAAGACGGCGATGAAGGCGGGCGACAAACCCCGTCTCGGCGTCATTCGGTTGATACTGGCTGCGGTCAAGCAGCGCGAGGTGGACGAGCGCATCGAGCTCGACGACAGCCAGGTGCTGGCCGTCCTGGACAAGATGGTCAAGCAGCGGCGTGACTCCATCACGCAGTTCAGCGCGGCCGGCCGTCAGGACCTCGCGGACCAGGAGCAGTTCGAGCTGGAGGTGATCCAGGGCTACCTGCCTGCGGCACTCTCCGAGGCGGAGCTCTCCGCCCTGCTTGAGTCCGCATTGGCGGAGACCGGCGCCGCCGCCATGAGCGACATGGGCAAGGTGATGGCCGTGTTGCGCCCCCAGCTCCAGGGCCGCGCCGACATGGGCGCCGTGAGCACCTTGGTGAAGCGTCGTTTGGCGGGCTGAGTCTCACGCTCCAATTCCCCCCGCGTCTGCTAGCTTTCACCCATGGCCGGCAGAATTACCCCTGAGCTTAAGGAAGAGATCCTGACGCGGACGAACATCCTGGATGTCGTCGGTGGTCGGGTGCCCCTCAAAAAGGCCGGCAGCGTCCACAAGGCTTGCTGCCCGTTTCACACCGAAAAGACCCCCTCCTTTACGGTCAGCGAGTCTCGTCAGACCTACCATTGCTTCGGCTGCAGCGTTCACGGCAATGCCATCGATTTCCTGATCGAACTGGACCGCCTGTCCTTTGTTGAGGCCTTGGAAGAACTGGCCCTACTCGCGGGCATCGAGATTCCGGACGGCGAGGCGGGTGCGCCCAAGGGACCCGACAGCCGCCCACTCTATGATCTGCTTCAGCAGGCGTCGGACCTTTATCGGCGCCAACTGCGCGGGCACACCGGCGCGTCCCGGGCCGTTGAATACCTCAAGGACCGCGGGCTCACCGGCGAGATCGCCGCTCGCTATGGCTTGGGCTACGCCCCGCCGGGCTGGGATTTCCTGCTCACACGCCTGGGTGGCCACGCCGGAGCGCGTGAGAAGTTGATCGAGTGCGGCTTGATCGTCGCGCAGGAAAGTAAGCGTTACGACCGCTTTCGGGACCGGGTCATGTTCCCGATCCGCGACCGCCGCGGTCGGGTAATCGGATTCGGTGGGCGTATCCTCGGGGACGGGGAGCCAAAGTACCTCAATTCGCCTGAGACCCCCGTCTTTCACAAGGGGCGCGAGCTCTACGGCCTGTTTGAGGCTCAGAAAGCTCACCGCAAGCTGGACCGCCTGATGGTGGTCGAGGGCTACATGGACGTCATCGCGCTGGCCCAATTCGGGATCGACTATGCGGTGGCCACGCTGGGGACTGCTACCACTCCGGAGCACCTGCAGCTCCTTCTGCGCTGCGCCCCTGAGCTGGTGTTTTGTTTCGATGGAGACCGAGCTGGCCGCGATGCGGCCTGGAAGGCACTGGAGACGGCCCTGCCGTTCGCCACTGGAAACCAATCACTGCGCTTTCTCTTGCTGCCAGAGGGCGAGGACCCGGATACCCTGGTCCGCTCTGAGGGGCCGGGTGCCTTCGAACATCGCATGCAGCGCGCATACTCCCTTCCAGATTTCCTGTTTGACCAGTTAGGGGAACTGGTTGGCGACACGATCTCAAGAGATGGAAACCTCCGAATCGCGGGTCTCGCCAAGCCCTTGATAGAGAAAGTCCCCGCCGGCATTTATCGCGACAAGCTCGAAGGCGGGTTGATCGAACGCGAGGAGCGGGCCGGGATTGCTAGAAAATCCCTTTTGGCGGGCGGGCGCGTACGGCGAAAGCAAGTGCCGGTTGGCCGCCCTAACCGCCCCAGTCGGGTGGCCCAGGTCATCGCCCTGTTGCTCGATCAACCCGACCTGGCCGCTGAGGTCGACGCGATCGATGACGATTGGCGTCGCCTTGACAACCCTGGTGTCACGATCCTGGCGCAACTCCTGGAGACCATCGCGGCCTATCCCGGCATCAACAAGGCCGCACTGATCGAGCGCTGGCGCGACCATGAGCATTTCGCGTATCTCCAACGTCTGAGCGTGGAGCCATTCCTGCGGGACATTCCCGAGGGCGGCGCCGCCCACGAGCTGACCGGTGCCCTCGGTAGCCTGAGCAAGGACGTCAGGGACGCCGAGCGGCTGCGCCCCCTGAATCGGCGCAGCACTGCCGACTGGACCCCGGAGGTACGCGAGGAGTTGGATCGGGCCTTCGATCCCGCCCGCACGCGCCGCCGCTGACTCGGGCGGATCGAGAAGAATCGATTTTTTGTGCTATAATGCTGAGTTCGCTGCGCCGGCTTCCTTTCATCGCCAGCCCGAACCGCTCGACCAAGTCAAGGTATCCAATGGATCAAGAACAGCAACAGTCCCAGCTGAAGCAACTGATCGCCAAGGGAAAAGAGCAAGGGTTTTTGACCTACTCCGAGGTCAATGACCACCTGCCGCCCGGAATCGTCGAGCCCGAACAGATCGAAGACATCGTTCGGATGATCAACGACATGGGGATCATGGTCCACGAGACCGCCCCGGACATGGTCGACCAGACCCTAAGCGACTCGGCGGTCTCGGACGACGACGCCGCGGAGGCCGCGGCCGCGGCGCTTGCCAGCGTGGACAGCGAGTTCGGCCGCACCACCGACCCGGTGCGCATGTACATGCGCGAGATGGGTACGGTTGAGCTGCTCACCCGCGAAGGTGAGCTACAGATTGCCAAACGCATCGAGGACGGGTTGAACCAGGTCCTGTCCTCCCTGTCCGTCTATCCCCGCTCGATCGAGAAGCTGATTGAGATCTTCGACAGGGTAGAGCGTGACCAGGTCCGGCTCACCGACGTGATCTCCGGCTTCAACGACCCCGAACAGGAGGTGCCGGTGGTCCCGGCGGCTGCGCCGGCGGTGCAGGAACCGGCCGCTGCTGAGGCCGAGGGCGCGAGCGCGAGCGCAGAGGGTGACGATGCCTCGTCGGACGATGAAGACGACACTGCCGCGGCGCCGGATACGGGGCCAGACCCCGAGGACGCCGCGCGGCGCGTGCAGCTCCTGCGCGAGCGCTACGCCGTGCTCAAGTCCAACCTCGAGCAGTTTGGCCGTGACGATCCCCGCTCCCGTGCCGCCATGACCGAGGTTTCAGAGATCTTCCTCCAGTTCAAGCTGGTAGCGAGCCTTTTCCAGGAGCTCGCCGGGATTCTGCGCGGAACCATCGACCGCATCCGCAGCCAGGAGAAGGCGATCATGGGGCTGTGCGTGGAGCAGGCCCGGATGCCCCGCAAGCAGTTCATCGATAGCTTCCCCGACAACGAGACCAATGCGGAGTGGCTGGAGCAGCAGCTTGCCAGCGGCCAGCCCTATGCCGCGCACCTGGCCGAGCTGGCGCAGGATGTGCGCCGCGCCCAGCGCAAGCTCCAGGAGGTGGAGAAGGAAAACTGCCTGACCATCAGCGAGATCAAGGACGTCAACCGCAAGATGTCCATCGGTGAGGCCAAGGCCCGTCGCGCCAAGAAGGAGATGGTCGAGGCCAACCTGCGCCTGGTGATCTCCATCGCCAAGAAATACACCAACCGCGGGCTCCAGTTCCTGGATCTGATCCAGGAGGGCAACATCGGCCTGATGAAGGCCGTGGACAAGTTCGAGTACCGTCGCGGCTACAAGTTCTCGACCTATGCGACCTGGTGGATCCGTCAGGCCATCACCCGCTCCATCGCGGACCAGGCGCGCACCATTCGCATCCCGGTGCACATGATCGAGACCATCAACAAGCTCAACCGCATCTCCCGTCAGATGATCCAGGAGATGGGCCGCGAGGCCACCCCGGAAGAGCTGGCGGCGCGCATGGAGATGCCGGAGGACAAGGTGCGCAAGGTCCTCAAGATCGCTAAGGAACCGATCTCCATGGAGACCCCGATTGGGGACGACGAAGACTCGCATCTCGGCGACTTCATCGAAGACGCCGGCGTCGTCTCCCCTGTCGAGTCCGCCACCATGGAGGGGCTGCGCGAGGCCACTCAGAACATGCTGGCCAGCCTTACCTCCCGGGAGGCCAAGGTCCTGCGCATGCGATTCGGCATCGACATGAACACCGATCACACCCTGGAAGAGGTCGGCAAGCAGTTCGACGTGACCCGCGAGCGAATACGCCAGATCGAGGCCAAGGCCCTGCGCAAGCTGCGCCACCCGACTCGGTCCGAGAAGCTCCGGAGCTTCCTGGACACCGACTGAAGTCCGGCGCTAGCAAGGTCACGAACTCGAGCCGCGAATGGACCTTGCGGCCGGGTAGACCTGGTGACCGGAGCCGTTGCGCCGCGGCCGACGATCTATCTGCAATCCAGTCGATGGGCGCATCAGGGATGGATTCAGGCCGACACGGGCCGTTAGCTCAACGGTTAGAGCAGGGGACTCATAATCCCTTGGTTCCAGGTTCGAATCCTGGACGGCCCACCATAAAAACAGATAGTTACGTCAATATCACAGGTTGGCATTTTCTGCTCTCGGTAAGATGGGTAGGAATTGGGACGGAATAGAAACCGTCGCGTTTCCGGGGCTCGCGTGCAGGTGCCAGCCGCCGATGGTTTCCGTCAGCGGTCTGCGGCACCTGTCCCAATCAGAGACCATCGATTGCTACGGGGTCACCTCGCCCGCTTCGGCAAAGATCGCGCGGGTCGCGCAGGGGCTATCCGTTTGGCTTCGGCCAACTGCACACAAAGTCAGCCCGCTCTACCTGTAGAGGATCCAGACCGCTCTGTGGCCTCGTGCCCTAGTTGCGCTCGGGCGGCTGGGTCCTCGCTTCCACCCGGTGCGCCGCCTCGAAGATGGCATACATGCTGACTTCCGTCAGATCGACGTGCCTCACGAGGGAACTCAGGTAGTCCTTCGAGCGTGCGCTTACCCCGTTGCGCTGGCAGACGAGCCAGGCGACCGCGTCGGCCTCCACCTCGCACAATGACGGCGGGAACCTGGATCGGTCGGGCCAGCGGCCCTTGCGGTCAGGTCCGACGTGCCCGCAGTAGATTTGTCCCAGCTCATGGGCCAGCGTCGCAAAGCGCGTGGGCAGATCGTGTTTGGCATTCACTTTCACCCGGAACGGAAAGGTCTTCTGGGTGGCGTCAAACTTGGGATTGATGTTCATACCCGCCGCCGTTCCCGCGAGTAGGCTGCCGTACTGGTCAGTTTCCACAACCTGGATGCCGAATTTCTCTCCTGCCGCCCGGGTGTTTGCGTAGACCTCCGGGGCGAGATCCCCTTCAGCGAACAGTGACGATGCGCGTTCGCCGGGGATTTCCCGCCCTTCGGTGTCGCTCAACTCGTAGACGAAACGTACCGGGCCGTACAACTGCAGGATCACGATCGGGATGGCATCAGACTGACTTGGCGAGCCATTGGTGATGGTCCGTGACTCGCACCACCCCGTCGGCTGGTGGGCCGCGCCGGCGTCCTGGCCGATGGTTACCGGTTCCTGGAGCCCTGAGGCTTGCGCCGTTTGGTTGCTTGTCTCGCAGCGCCTCGCAGCGCCGCACCTATCGCTTTTCGTGCCCAGGGTGCGAGCGCATCCGGATTATCGAGGATCTCCGACGGGACCGGACAGTAGCTCATGGTCGCCATCCGCCCGTCCCTCCTCACGTAGGAAAAGGGCTGGATACCCAGCGTTTCGTATCCCCCCCGGTTTCCGTCGTCGACCTTCAGGTAGAGGGTGTCCTCCGCCAGGATGGCGAAGAACAGATTTCCAGAGTAAATCCCTGCGCCGCCGAACATCCGCTTGATGCGCAACGGTTCGAAGTCCGCGAGCAGATCGTGCATGAACTCGATGTAGTGCTCGCTGACGGGCATCCTCTTCCTCCGCAAAGTGAATCCCGCCAGAACCGGCCGCGAACGTCCAGGTTCAACCCATCGCCCTCAGAGTTGCCAGGCGGCCGAGGGTCCACCGTAGCAACCTCAGCACACGTTAGGATCTCCGGTCTTGTCGCCTCCCGGGAGAAAGGAAGGGCCCGACTCCCGGTGCGCACTGCGTTGATAGGACCTTGGGTATGCGCCTGACTACTGGGCTGCTTTGTCCGCCTCTTCCAGCCGCTTCTGCGCTTCCTGGTTGGCCGCCTCCAGTTTCTCGGATACCTGTTCCTTGATCTTCTGTGCTGCTTCGACTTCCTTGGCTTTCACTGCTGCCGCAGTGGCGGCCGAGCTGGCCACGTCCGCGCCGCAGCCGGCGAGGTTGAGCAGGACGACAATTCCGATCAGGCGGTGCATGGGGGATTCCCGTTGGTGAGCCGTTTCCATGGTAGAAGGTTTGAAGCCGGGTGCCAAAGGTGGGCATAAGCTGCTCCCGATGCTCGGCTGGGGTCAAAGTGAGATACACAGCGCCCGCATTAGGATTGACGCGCGATGCGCCCCCAAGCAAGGTCAGTGGTCCGAGCTGGCCGTTTGCCGGCCATCGGGCGGCGCGACCAGACGCACCGCCGGCCGCGCAGGCGCTCGCTGTCCTCAGGTCCCCTGGCCTGTCTTGTTCGACATGATGCAAGTCACTCCCCGTGAACGTGGCCCTGTTGTAGCATCGCCGTAGTACATCCGAAAGCGCGCGGTCCGGGAACGCCCGATGGGATCACAGAAAACCGAGACCCTTACCGTGCGCCTGGCGCCAGACATCAAGGCGGCTTTACGCGAGGCAGCGGCACATGAACATCGCAGCCTGGCCAACATGCTGGAGGTGATGATCCGGGATTGGTGCGGGCGTGAGCTTGCGTCCCCGGGGAGCGAGATCCGCCCGGTTGCGACTCCGCGCTGATCGGGCGTCCCTGCAGACGCTGTTCGGATACGCGCAGAGTCAGCGCTGAAGAATCAGACCACGAATGCGGGGGCGCAGCGCGAGCTGCGCGCACACCCACCATCTCCTGTCCCTGGAGCTACGCGCCTTTGGATGCCGGCCACCTGGTGATTCCCCCGCAGGCGACCCGTTTCGGCTTCACCACCCGCAAGTCAGGCGGGCATATGTCGCGCTCGATGATGCTCCCCGAGCTGCGGCTGCTCCTGGCCGCTGTGCCCACGGACGCGCACCGCGCGGACTACCGTGCCGCTATCGTCGACGACAACGTCCTCGGCAAGCCCACCTTCTCCAGCCGGCGCAAGGCGGAGAAGCATCTCTACGAGCTATACGGGCTCGACCCTTCAATGGCCCTGTTCCGGGTCCTGCGGCGCTTCGCCGCGGAAGACACGGACAGCCTGCCGCTGCTGGCGCTGACCTGCGCCTTCTGCCGCGACGCCCAGCTCCGGGCCAGCTTCCCCCTGATCGAGGACCTGAAGCCGGGAGAGGTACTTCCGCGCGGAACGGATGGAGGCGCACCTGGAGGCCGCCTTTCCTGAGCACTACAGCGCGACGATGAAGTCCGCGCTGGCGCGGCACGTCAACACCACCTGGACCGCCGCAGGACACCTGCAAGGGCCGGGCGGTCAAGCGACGGGCGATCCCGCAACCCCGCGTCGCCGCCTCCACCTACGCCATGTTCGCCGGCTACCTGCTCGGTCTGCGCGGCGAGATCCTCACCTCCTCGGTCTTCGCCCGCCTGGTCGGCGCCGACCCGTCCGTGATCGTCGCCCACCTGTCGACCGCCGCCCGCAACGGCTGGCTGCGCTTCCGCCACGCCGGCGGGGTGATGGAGATCGACTTCTCCGGCCTGCTGCTCCCCGACGAGGAGGCACTCCTGCATGGCACGCATTGACCAACTGCTGGCGAGCTACCGCCGCCACGTCTCGCTCACCCCGCGCGGCAACCTCCCGCTCAGCCAGCGGGTCTGGTTCGTCGTCTACCCGCCCGAGGACGAGCGGCGCATGGTCAACCGCATCCCCGAGTTCGAGATCGCCACCCGCGATGCGGGACTCGACTGGCGCCGACTCGACCTCACCGGCGCCTTCGCCGACTGGATGGACACCTTCGACCCCGACGAGCGCAAGGACACCCTCGCCGACCCCGACATCGTCGAGACCTACGCCGATCCGGGCTTCCTCGACTTCCTGGGAGAGCGTATTCGCCACGCGCTGGAGTCCGTGCCCGAGGCCGATGCCATACACACCGTCTTCGCCGTCTCCGGGCTCATGGACCTCTACGACTTCGTTCACGTCTCCGAGGTCCTCGGCACCCTCGACGACCACCTCAAGGGCATCGTCCTCCTGTTCTTCCCCGGCGAGCGCGAGGGCAACACCTACCGCTTCCTCGGCGCCCGCACCGGCTGGAACTACCTCGCCACCCCGATCCTCACGGAAGCCTGACTGGACCCACGCCATGAAGACCCGAGAGCTGTTCCTGAAGGACCCCCTCACCTGGCAGATCGCCAACGAGGGCGTCTCCAGCAACAACGTCGAGGATCCTCGACACCCTGCGCTACGAGCTGGAGACCTTCGTCTGCCAGGGCGAGTACCAGAGCGGGCCTCGCCAAGATCCTCCAGGGCTACCTGGACAACCTCGGCAAGGAGCAGAAGGCGGCCTGGGTCAGCGGCTTCTACGGCAGCGGCAAGTCCCACCTGGTCAAGGTCCTGCGCTACCTCTGGACCGATTACCCACTGCCCGGCGGCGTCACCGCCCGCACCCTGGCGAGCCTGCCGAACGACATCACGGACCTGCTCAAGGAGCTGAGCACCCGCGGCAAGCAGGGGGTGGGACTGCACAGCGCCGGCGGCACCATGAAGGCCGGTGTCGGCAGCGTGCGGCTGCGGCTCCTCGGGATCGTGCTCCTGTCCGTCGGCCTGCCTGAGAACCTACTCCCTCGCCCGTCTCCAGATGGACCTGCGGGACGACGGCAAGCTGGATGACCTGCGCGACCACATCAAAGGGGCCGGAAAGGACCCGGCCAGCGAGCTGGCCAAGTTCTACACCTCCCGTGCGCTGCACGAGGCCTACCTCGCGAGCTATCCGCACCTGGGCGATGATCGCGAACGTCAGCGCAGGCCCTGCGCGCCCAGTATCCGCCCAAGGTGGAGGAGATCAGCATCGACGACATGCTCGCCGTCGTGCGCCGCGCCCTCACCCGCAATGGCCAGCTCCCCTGCACCGTGGTGGTCCTGGACGAGGTGCAGCAGTTCATCAACAACAACGCCGACGTCGCCCACGACGTGCAGGAGGTCGTCGAGGCCCTCTCCAAGGAGCTGGACGGCCGCGTGCTGGTGGTCGGCACCGGCCAGAGCGCGCTGACCGATACCCCCGCCTTGCAGCGCCTCATGGGGCGCTTCACCACCAAGGTGCATCTCAAGGACAACGACGTCGAGAAGGTCGTGCGCACCGTGGTCCTGCAGAAGAAGGAGCAGGCCAAGGCCGCCATCCAGCGACCTGGTCTCCAAGCACGAAGGCGAGATCACCCGCCAGCTCAAGGCCACCCGCATCGCCACCCGGGCGGAGGACGACGCGAGCTATGTCCCCGACTACCCGCTGCTGCCGGTGCGCCGCCGCTTCTGGGAGCAGGTCCTGCACAGTTGCGACCCGAGCGGCACCGCCGCCCAGATGCGCACCCAGCTGCGCGTCACCCACGAGGCCTGCCGCCTGGTGGCCGAGCGCCCACTGGGCGCCATCATCCCCGCCGACTTCCTCTACGACCAGCAGGCCAACGAGCTGGTCATCTCCGGCGAGATGCAGAAGCGCTTCCAGGAGATCATCGAGGAGCAGAAGACCCGCCCCGACGGCGCCCTGCGCAGCCGCATCTGCGCCCTGGTCTTCCTGATCAACAAGCTGCCCCGGGAGGGGGCCGACATCGGCGTGCGCGCCACGCCCGAGCATCTGGCCGACCTGCTCACCGACGACCTCGGCAGCTCGGCCACCGACCTGCGCGCCAAGGTGCCCGGCCTGGTGCACGACCTGGTCAACGACGGCGTGCTGATGGAGATCGACGGCGAGTACCGCCTCCAGACCACCGAGGGCGCCGCCTGGGAGTCCGAGTTCCGCAGACGCCGCGCCTCGATCCTCAACAACGAGCCCCAGCTCGCCGCCCAGCGCGGCCAACTGCTCTCCAAGGCCATCCAGACCGAGCTGGCCGGCGTGAACGTGCTGCACGGCGCGGCCAAGGTGAAGCGCAAGGTCGCGGTGCACCACGGCATGACCCCGCCCGCGGCCACGGACGATCTGACCGTCTGGGTGCGCGACGGCTTCCAGGAGTCCGAGAGCGCCGTCATCCAGGACATCCAGCAGCGCAGCGTCGACGACGCCACCATCCATGTCCTGATCCCCAAGACCAAGGCGGACCTCCTCAAGAACGCCCTGGCCTCCGCAGTCGCCGCCGAGGAGACCCTGAACTTCAAGGGCCAGCCCAGCTCCCAGGAGGGTCGCGACGCCCGCGCCGCCATGGTCAGCCGCCAGGCACGGGAGGACGCCAAGGTCCGAGTCCCTGATCGGCGAGATCGTCGGCGGCGCCCGGCTCTTCCTCTCCGGCGGCCAGGAGAAGGCCCTCGATCACCCTCAAGGCGGCAGTCGAGGACGCGGCCACCGACGTGCTCGCCCGGCTCTACCCCCAGTTCCACGTCGCCGACTCGGCCAACTGGCCCACCGTCTGGAAGAAGGCGAAGGAGGGCAACCCCGGCGCCCTCGCGGCCGTCAACCATCCGGGCGACCCCCACAAGCACCCGTCACGGCGGCCATCCTCACGCTACGTCGGCGCCGGCAAGAAGGG
Source organism: uncultured Gammaproteobacteria bacterium (assembly GCA_963698355.1). Classification (GTDB taxonomy): domain Bacteria; phylum Pseudomonadota; class Gammaproteobacteria; order Chromatiales; family Chromatiaceae; genus Thiodictyon. The sequence goes on from CAVOQO010000048.1 coordinate 11,771, forward strand.
CTCGGACATCGTCTCCCACTTCACCGGCGGCAGCTTCGGCTGGCCCAAGGACGCCGTCGATGCCGCCATCGCCGTGCTCATGGTCAGCGGCCACCTCGGCGCCCGTGTCCAGGGCCAGCCGGTCAAGCTCGCCGACCTGGACCAGCGCAAGATCGGCCAGGCGGACTTCCGGGTCGAGCACCCGGTCCTCACCGCCACCCAGAAGCTCCGGATCAAGAAGCTGTTCCAGACCGCCGGCTACAAGTTCCAGCCCGGCGACGAGGCGGCCGCCGCGCCCGCATTCGTCGCCTTCCTGAAGTCATTGGCGCAGGCCGCCGGTGGCGACGCACCGGCCCCCGCAGCACCCCAGGCCCCGGCGATCACCGCCCTGGAGGGCCTCACCGGCAACGACCTGCTCTTCGGGCTCCACGAGGGTGCCGACGACCTCACCCAGCACATCGCGGACTGGAAGGCCACGGCCGACAAGATCGCCAAGCGGCTGCCTCCATTCGGCCTCGCCGAGCAGCTGCTCGAACAGGCGTCCGGCATCGAGGGCATGGACGCCCAGGCCTCCACCCTGGCCGCCGTCCGCACCAACCGCTCCCTGCTCGACGACCCGGACCCGACCACCAGCGTGCTCAAGGCCGTCGGCTACGACGCTGCGCACGGCGCTGACCGACGCCCACGGGCGCTACGGTGCCACACTCGCCGCCGAGCAGGCCAAGCTCGACGCCCACCCGGCGTGGCAGGCCCTGCCGGCAGCCAAGCAGTCTGCGCTGCTTCAATCCGCGGGCATCAACTCGCTGCCCATGCCCGCCACCCAGTCCGACGACGAGCTGCTCGCCGCCCTCAAAGGCCGCGACCTCGCCGGCTGGCAGACCCTGGCCGACGCCCTGCCGACCCGCTTCGCCCAGGCCCTCGCGGCGGCCATCAAGGAGTCCGAGCCCAAGGCCCGGCGTGTCAGCCTGCCGGGCGCGACCATCCACGACCAGGCGGAGCTGGACACCTGGCTTGGCCAGGCGCGCGCCGGGATCGAGGCCGCCCTGGCGACGGACCGGTCATTCTCTAGGGCAAAGGAGTCACAGCGCCATGCCCACATCCCTGACCAAGGACCAACGCAAGCTCCTCGTCCGACATCACCCTGGAGGCCCGCGAGGTCGCCGAGACCGCCGCCCGGGCCGCCCTGGAGAACCTCGCCGTCCACGAGGGCGAGTACCGCGGCCACATGACGGTGGACCAGCGCCAGCTCCGCAACCGGCTGCGCGCCCGCGGCCGTGCGCTCGGCGACCGGCTGGACCAGCGCACCGGCACCCAGGCCATCGACCACCTCGCCGAGTCCGCCGCCTACGAGCACTGGCACCGGCTGCTCTTCACCCGCTTCCTGGCCGAGAACCACCTGCTGCACACGGACGAGGCCAACGGCACCGTGCCCGTCACCCTGGAGGAGTGCGACGAGCTGGCCCCGGAGCTGGGCGCCCGCGACGGCTTCGAGCTGGCCTGCCGCTTCGCCTCCGAGACCCTGCCCGGCGTCTTCCGCCGCGACGACCCGGTGCTGGAGCTGCGCCTGGCGCCCAACCACGAGGTCCAGCTCCGCCGGCTGGTGGACCGGCTGCCGCCCGAGATCTTCCGCGCCGACGACGCCCTCGGCTGGACCTACCAGTTCTGGCAGGCCAAGCGGAAGGACGCAGATCAACAAGTCCGGGGTCAAGATCGGCGCCGACGAGCTGCCCGCCGTCACCCAGCTCTTCACCGAGGACTACATGGTGGAGTTCCTGCTCCACAACACCATCGGCGCCTGGTGGGCGGGCAAGCAGGGTCCCGTCCGGGCCGAGACCGAGGAGCAGGCCCGCGCCGCGGTCGCCCTGCCCGAGCGGGACGGGCTGCCCGCCATCACCTGGGACTACCTGCGCTTCGTCCAGGACGAGGACGGCACCTGGCGCCCCGCCGCCGGCACCTTCGACGGCTGGCCCAGACGTGCCGCCGAGATCCGCTTCCTCGACCCCTGCATGGGCAGCGGCCACTTCCTGGTCTTCGCGCTGCCGATCCTGGCGCGGCTGCGGATGGAGGAGGAGGGGCTCGGGGCGGCCGAGGCCGTCGCCGCCGTGCTGCGGGACAACCTGCACGGCCTGGAGATCGACGAGCGCTGCACGCAGATCGCGGCCTTCAATGTGGCGCTGACGGCGTGGAGGCTGGGCGGCTATCAGGCGCTGCCGCCGCTGCATCTGGCCTGCTCGGGGCTCGCGCCGCACGCCAGCGAAGCGGCGACTGGCGTGGCGACTGCGCCGGCGACGACTGACGCGAGGCTCGCGAGCGCGGCATGGAGCGGCTCTACGACCTGTTCCAGCAGGCGCCCGATCCTCGGCAGCCTGATCGATCCGCGCGCCATCGGCGGCGACCTGCTCGAGGCGGACTTCCACGAGCTCCAGCCGCTCCTCGAGCAGGCGCTGGCGCGACGAGACGCCAACGACGACGCCGGCGCGAGCTGGCCGTGACCGCGCAGGGCCTGACCAAGGCGGCCGAGATCCTCGCCGGGCAGTTCACGCTGGTGGCCACCAACGTGCCTTACCTTGGGCGCGGCAAGCAGGCCGACGCTCCTCAAGCACTACTGCGAGACGCACTACCCCGAGGCCAAGAGCGACCTCGCCAACTGCTTCGTGGAGCGCTGCTCTAGCGTTCTGCGCTGGCCAGGCGCGGCACTGACGTGCAGCTCGTAATGCCCGCAGAACTGGCTCTTCCTCAGCAGCTACCGAAGCAGCGGGAGCGGCTCTTGGCGAAGCGAGCTGGAATCTCGTGGGGCGACTTGGGCGCAGGAGCTTCGAGACCATCGGTGGCGAGGTCGTCAACGTCGACTCTTGCTGACCCTGACGCAATGCCGCCCAGCCGAGGAGCTCACGATTGCTGGGCTGTCGATGCCAGCGCCTGCGCAGCATCGCCAGGAGAAGGCAGCGAGTCTGCTGCAGCCGCGCGAGTTCGCAGATGTCGACCAGCGGCGCAGTTCGAGAATCCGGATGCACGAATTGCTTCTGGAACGTCGGCAGCCGAGCCGCTTGCTCGACAGTATGCAGCATGCCTCAAGGAATGCGACAGGTGATCATCCGACGCTTCTGCGCTATTTCTGGGAGACTATCACGCAGACTGGATGCATGGGAGTTCTTGCAGACAACGGTCGACGCGACGATGCCTTTGGCGGGCATGAGACAGATGTATTCGACTGGGAGAACGGTCAGCGGGATGACTGACTCGCGAGTCGTCGAGCAGCGCAATCATAGCAAGGTGCGAAGCGAACGCTGGGGCAAGACGGGCGTTGCTGATCAGCCAGATGCGGCATCTTCCAGCGACGCATCTATCATCGGCGACATCTTCGATCAACAACAGCGGCAGTATTGTGCCCGACACGAGACCAACCTCGCTGCGCATTTGGGCTTCTGCTCTCTCCGGAACTTCAACGAAGCAGTTCGCACGATCGACCAAAAGCTTAACGTCACCAACGCCACGCTTGGTCAAGGTCCCCTTCGACCTCGCCCACTGGCAAAAGGTCGCCGCCGAGAAATACCCCAACGGCCTCCCCAAGCCCCACTCCGACGACCCCACCCAATGGCTCTTCAACGGCCACCCCAAGGGCTCGGAGCAGCCCCTCCAGGTCGCCGTCGCCCGCCTGCTCGGCTACCGCTGGCCGCGCCAGACCGGCTCCGAGTTCCCGGACTGCCCGGCCCTCGGCCCCGACGGGCTGGAGGACCTCGCGGACGCGGACGGCATCGTCTGCCTGCCGCCCATCAACAAGGAGCAGCCCGCCGCCGCGCGGCTGCGCAACCTGCTCGCCGCCGCCTTCGGCGCCGACTGGAGCCCGTCGCGCGAGCGGGACCTGCTGGCCGCGACCGGCGCCAAGCAGACCAACCTGGAGGACTGGCTGCGGGACGACTTCTTCGAGCAGCACTGCAAGCTGTTCCAGAACCGCCCCTTCATCTGGCACATCTGGGACGGCCGCAAGGACGGCTTCCACGCCCTGGTGAACTACCACCGGCTCGACCACGCCACCCTCCAGAAGCTCACCTACAGCTACCTCGGCGACTGGATCCGCCAGCAGGACGCGGACGCCAAGGCCGACAAGCCCGGCGCCGCCGAGCGCCTCGGCGCCGCCCAGGCCCTGCAGGCCGAGCTGATCAAGATCCTGGAGGGCGAGCCCCCCTACGACCTCTTCGTCCGCTGGAAGCCGCTCGCAGGAGCAGCCCATCGGCTGGCAGCCGGACCTCAACGACGGCGTGCGCCTCAACATCCGCCCCTTCCTGCTCGCCCGGGACGTCGGCAAGAAGGGCGCCGGCATCCTCCGCGCCAAGCCCAACATCAAGTGGGACAAGGACCGCGGCAAGGAGCCCCACCGCGACAAGGCCGACTACCCCTGGTTCTGGCACGCCGACGAGCCGCCCCTCTCCTGCCCCGGCGGCCCCGACTTCACCGGCAACCGCTGGAACAACGTCCACCTCACCCTGGCCCGCAAGCGCGCGGCCCGTGACGCGGCTCAGGCTGGCCGTGTGTGAGCGGCCGGTCCCCAGTCGACTCCGCTGTACCATTGACTAATATTTCTTGGTATAAGCGGCCCGATACCAGTCGGAGGCCTACCATGCAAAAGAACACCAGCGTGACCCTGGGCGCACACTTCGAGCAGTTCATCGCCGAGCAGATTGCCCAGGGGCGTTACGGGTCGGCCAGCGAGGCCATCCGTGCGGGATTGCGCCTGCTGGAGGAGCGCGAGGCGAAGCTTGCCGCCCTGCGCCAGGCACTCGAAGAGGGTGAGCAGAGCGGGAGGGCCAACTATTCGTTGCAGGCGCTGATCGCAGAGCTGGACGGGGAAGGCCGTCACTGATGCCGCGATTCGTCCTGACCAAGGCGGCGCTGGTCGACCTCCAGTCCATCGGCCGCTACACGGCGGACACCTGGGGCCGGGAGCAGCGCAACCGTTACCTGACGCTGCTCGACGCGAGCATGCACGACCTGGCCGATAACCCGCGCCTTGGCCGGGATTGCAGCGAGATCCGCGCCGGTTACCGCCGGTACCGGGTCGGCAAGCACATCCTCTTCTACCGGCAGATCGATCCTGATCAGATCGAGATCGTCCGCATCCTGCACGAGCGCATGGATTTGGAGGCTCGCCTGTCTGGTGACTGAGTCAGGCAAGATTCAGATCGATCCCGATTACGGTTACAAGGCCCTGCGTCGCGAGGGCGCCTGAGGTAGACCTGACTCGCCCATGAGTGAATCCGTCCTCGACCACCTGATCGACAGCCTCCGAAAGGCGGCCATCTACAACCGCCACGATCTGGCAGCGCCGTCCGTGGTGCTGTGGACGGATGGGGAGCGACTCTGGTCCAAGGTGATCCCGCTGCTGCGGGACGCGATGCCGGAGCTGCTGGTCCTGGCCCCCGAGATCGCCGACGAGCGCACCGGGCCCTCGACCTGGCTGCGCTATCAGCTCGCCCGCAGCGACTGGCAGGAGACGCCGATCGTCTACCTGCCGGGCATCGCCCGCCACGCCTTCCGCGGTGCGGCCGGGTTCCCCGAGGCCGCGCGGCACCTGTTCGCGCTCCAGTACCAGGGGCAGTTCTGGAGCCAGGTGAACGGCAAGGACTGGACGCCCTCGGCCTTCCTCTCCTCCGCAGGAGGGCGGGCTCGGCCTGGACCTCGCCCGGGACCGCGCCACCCTGGAGGCGGTGAGCGCGCAACTGGCCCAGGTGCTGCGCGCAAGCCGCGAGAGCCTGGCAGGGCCGACGCCTGGAGGCGGCGGACTTCCACGGGCTGGCGGCGGGCGATGCGGTCGGTCTGCTGCTGGAGTGGATCGCCAGCGGCGACGGCAAGCACGCCGACTGGCCCGCCGAGCGCTGGACCGGATTCAAGGCCCTGTGCAAGGCGACCTTCGGGTTGGATCCGGACAAGGACGGCATCATCACCGCCGTCGATCAGCTGGTCGTCGGCGGCGGAATCTGGGACCAGGTCTGGAAGCGCTACCGGGAGGCGCACAAGGCGTTCGCTGGGGTGCGCAAGGCGCTGGATCTGGTCGCAGCCGAAAGACCTGCTCGACGCCACCAATGACCGCATGCCGGCGACGAACCGCCAGCAAGAGGATGCGCTGCGATCCGGGCTTTCCGGGCTCGCCGGGTGCGGCGAAGGCCGAGGCCTGAAGGAGCTGAGGCGGCTCTGCGAGCAGCATGTCCCGCGCGCGGACTCGCTCTGGGCGCGACCTGGGCGAGGCCCCGCTGGCACGGGCGGCGGTGCACCTGAAGGCGCTCGCGGAGGGCATCGGCACCGGCCTGGCAGGCACGACTGGGATGCGCTCGCCACCGGCTACGTGGAGCACGGCTGGCTGGTCGATGCCGCGGCCTGGCGGGCCTATGCGGCCGTGCGCGATGCCCCTGACGTGGACGCCGGTGACGGCCGCGCTGCGGGCCGCTCTACCTGCCCTGGCTCGAGGCGCTGGCGGAGCAGGTACAGGGGTGGGCGACGAGCTACCCGGCGGCGGCGCCGAACGACAGCCCCAGCTGTTCGAGCCTTCGCCGGGGACCGTGCTGGTGTTCGTGGACGGTCTGCGCTGCGACCTGGGCCTGGAGCTGGGACGTCTGCTGCGAGGACCAGGGCCTTGCGGTGGAGTCTGGCCACGCGCTGGTCCGCCCTGCCCACGGTGACGGCGACCGCCAAGCCGGCGTGGCGTCCCGCTGGCGGACGCGCTTGATCGGGAACAACCTGCCGGAGGGCTTCGAGCCCCAGGATCGCCGAGACCGGCAAGGACCTCACGACTCAGGGCTTCCGCAACCTGCTGGCGAAGCCTCGGCTGGACCTGGCTGGATGCGGCCTCTACGGGGACCCGTCGGGTGCGGCCTGGACCGAGACCGGCACCTTCGATCACGACGGGCACGCACAAGGGGCACGCCTCGCCTGGCGGCTCGAGGAGGAGCTGCGGGCCGTTGCCCTGCGCGTGCGGGATCTGCTCCAGGCCGGTTGGCAGCGTGCGGTGCTGGTCACCGACCACGGCTGGCTGCTGCTTCCCGGCGGGCTGCCCAAGGTCGACCTGCCCGGCCATCTCACGCTCTCCCGCTGGCCGCGCTGCGCCGTGCCCCAGCCCGGGCGCCCACCACGGATTCAAGGAGCTGCCCTGGTTCTGGGGCGGCGGCCATTGCGTCGTCTTCGCACCGGGGATCGCCGCCTTCAAGACCGGCGTCGAGTACAGCCCACGGGGGCCTGAGCCTGCAGGAGGCCCTGACCCCGGTCCTGACGGTGACGGCGAGTCAGCCGGCTGGTCCAAGCCGGTCCAGATCGCCAGCGCCGAGTGGAAGGGGCTGCGCCTGCGGGTGCAGTTGCAGGGCGGTTCGCCGGGACGGTGCTGGACATTCGCACCAAGCCGGCGGACGCGGCATCTTCCGTCCTCGATCCGGATCGGCGACTGCAGCCGCCCGCGGCGGATGGCACTGCCTCGCTGCTGGTGACGGACGACCGGCACGAGGGGGCCGCGGCGGTGCTGGTGGTGATTCGCGACGGTCAGGTCGTGGCCAAGCAGCCGGTGACCATCGGGGGAGATTGATCCATGCAGCTCGACGCGCTCGACCAGATCGCCGCCGAGGCCTTCGACGGCTACATCGTCCGCAAGGACCTGGTGCGCACGCTTCAAGGGCCAGTACCCGGTGCCCACCTACGTCGGCGAGTTCCTGCTCGGCCGCTACTGCGCCAGCACCGACGAGGAGGAGATCGAGGAGGGCCTGGAGATCGTCGCAGCGCCAGCTCGAGAGCCGCACGGTGCGCGCCGGCGAGGAGGAGCTGTTCAAGGCGCGCGCCAGGGAGCAGGGGCGGGTCAAGCTCATCGACCTCATCACCGCCCGCCTGGACGCCAAGACCGACTCCTTCATCGCCGCGCTGCCCAGCCTGCGGCTGAAGGACGTGCGCATCGACCGACGCCATGGTCCACGCCCACGAGCGGATGCTCACCGGCGGCTTCTATGCCGAGGTCGACCTGAGCTACGACCCGACGCATCGCCCAGGAGAAGAACGGCCGGCCCTTCGGCATCGAGTCGCCTGCGGCGCGATCCAGCTCTCCAAGCGCGACGTCCTCGACACCCTGGCCCGAGGGCCGGGCGCTGTTCACCACCGCCGAGTGGAAGGACTTCCTGCTGCGCAGCATCGGCTTCGAGCCCGACGCGCTCGCCGCCGCGCGCCCAGGACATGCTGCTCCTGCGCATGGTCCCGTTCGTCGAGCGCAACTACAACATGGTGGAGCTGGGGCCGCGCGGCACCGGCAAGAGCCATCTCTTCCAGCAGGTCTCGCCCTACGCGCACCTGGTCTCCGGCGGCAAGGCGACGGTGGCGCGGATGTTCGTCAACAACGCCACCGGCCAGCGCGGCCTGGTCTGCCAGTACGACGTCGTCTGCTTCGACGAGGTCTCCGGCATCTCCTTCGACCAGAAGGACGGCGTCAACATCATGAAGGGCTACATGGAGTCCGGCGAGTTCAGCCGCGGCAAGGAGAGCATCCGGGCCGACGGCAGCATCGTCATGGTCGGCAACTTCGACGTGGACGTGGAGCACCAGCAGCGCATCGGCCACCTGCTTCGGGCCGCTGCCGCCGGAGATGCGCGACGACACCGCCTTCATGGACCGCATCCACGCCTACCTGCCGGGCTGGGACGTCCCCAAGGTCAACCGCGACCTGCTCACCGACCACTTCGGCCTGGTCAGCGACTTCCTGTCCGCGTGCTGGAACCACCTGCGGGCCTCATCGCGCCTGCAGAACGCTCCAGGGGCGCGTCCACTTCGGCGGCGCCCTGAGCGGCCGCGACACCAACGCCGTCCAGAAGACGGTGAGCGGCCTGCTCAAGCTGCTGTACCCCGAACGCCGGAGACGCCGAGTTCCCGACGAGGACCTCGAGTGGGCCGTGCGCCTCGCGCTGGAGTGCCGCCGCCGGGTCAAGGAGCAGCAGAAGCGCATCGGCTCCGCCGAGTTCCGCAACACCCACTTCAGCTACTCAGATGGGCGACGGACGGCGTCGAGCAGTTCGTCGCCACGCCGGAGCTGCAGAGCGAGGACAGCATCGGCGACGACCCGCTGCCGCCCGGCCAGGTCTGGGTCTATCAGCCCGGGCGGCCTGGACGAGAACCCCGGGCTGTATCCGCATCGACGTCAACGAGGGCCCCGGCTCCGGCGTGAAGATCCTCAACCAGCCGGCGCCGCGCGCCCTTCCGGGAGAGCGTGCGCTGCGCCGAGCAGAACCTCTACGCCCGGGCCAAGGAGCTGGTCGGCGACCGCGACCCGCGGGCCCACGAGTTCTCGGTCCAGCTGCGCGCCTTCGACGCCGCCAAGAGCGGGACCGCGACTGGGCGTCGGCGCCCTGCTCGCCCTGTGCTCGGCGCTGCTGGAGAAGAGCCTCAAGGGCGGCCTGATCGTCGTCGGCGGGCTCAACCTCGGCGGCTCCATCGAGCCGATCTACAACGCCGTGAGCATCGTCGAGGTCGCGGCCGACAAGGGGGCCAAGATGATCCTGATGCCGGTGACCACCCGCAAGCAGCTCGTCGAGCTGGCCGACGACATCGCCACACGCGTCACCGTCGTCTTCTACTCGGACGCCCGGGACGCGCTGCTCAAGGCGTTGATCGAGTGAAGTCTGTTCGCTGGCAACTGCGCTCGGAATGGGATCGATGGCAGAAGGTCTGCACCGCAAGTTAGACCCCGCCCGCTTCCCCAACGTAGGCCCGCAGATGGCGGCGATCGAGGGGTTTGTGCTGGGGACGGAGTACACGACGTCAGCGCTCGCCGAGCTAACGGATTCCGGGTATCGGGACAAACGCTCGGCACCGCAACCCGATCGGTCTGTAGCGTTGACGTTCTAGAAGTCACTCACTCGGTTCTATGGTGCTCAATCATGCGGCCTGACGACGAAAACGCCCTGACCCGAGAGATCGGCGAGCGCCTGCGCTACGCCAGACACTCCAAAGAACTCAGCCTCGGCCAGCTCTCAGAGCTGACCGGCGGCGCTCTATCCAAGAGCCGGATCAGCAACTACGAGCTAGGCATCCGGCGCATGAGCATCGAGGCGGCGCGTCTGCTGGCAGAAGCCCTCGGAACCTGCACCCCCGCGTTTCTGCTGTGCATCGACGATCCGATGAACCTCACCGCCGACGAGATCGATCTGATCCAGACTTACCGCCAGACCGACGCCAAGGGCCGGGCGCTGGTGCGGAAGAAGGCGAAAGCGGAAGCGAAGCGGGCCGGGAAGGCAGACTGACCCGATCAGCGGGGCCAGGAGGGTAAATCGTTTCCAGCGAGGTAAACCGTGCTGGTATTGATCGATAGGGTCCTAGCCCTTTTCTCAGCCACGCAGGCTTGGTTCCTGGTCCAGCCCCTGTTGGTACAGATCCTGGTCGGGGCTGCCACCCTGGCGGTGCTCTGGTTCCTGTGGATCGTCCTGCGGGTGACCCTGGTTGCATTCCGCGCCGCCTTCAGGGGGTTGTGATCCGCACCGCACGACGGAGGCTGGTGGCCCACGTTCTGAGCCTGGTCGGTCGTATGCTGTCCGGCAATGGACAGCAACCTACCTGACGACTTTCCCGCCGAGTCTTTCACCATCCTGGCCTTCTGTGCCGCTTGCGGGCATCAAGCGTCACTGGACCGCGCTCGCATACCTGCTGGCACGACGGTCCAGACGCTGCCCGTGCGGCTGCGTTGCTCATCCTGCGGCTCCAGGGAAGCGTCTATCCGCATCGTCTACACGGGGGCTAGCGGGTTTCGATACGGTTGCCCAAGCGGCGTACCCGAGCCCTGATTCGGCCGGGCCATGTCGGGGTGGCCAATTCGCCAGACCCGATTGGTGGCTCTTGAACCAGGCCGGAGACCTCTCTCGACCCACTGCTAGGAATCGGCGCCGAGCGGCCGTTCAGTCCCAGGTACTGCCACTGCCAAGGGGGAAGCCGAGCGTCTCCTTAACGCGCAAAGCGGCCGCCGGGTTCCCCGCCGCGCTGGGGCTCCATCGCATGCTGGTGAACGGTCAGCGACCCAAGATGGGTCCCACCCAGTCACCGCCGCCACCGGCAATGTAGGCTGCATGACGATTGCCATCTTCACCTGGCGCTGATGAAGGGTTCCGCTGGGCCGCGTCGGGATCACGGCGTTAGGTTCTCTGGAGCAGCTGAAACAGTCGAACCTCACGGTGAAGGTTCAATCGAAAGCCACAGGCGTCTGGTGCTTGGTATTAACGTGCAAGGTGAAGATGTCCGGGCGCGCGTAGTGCCCCGCAACATCGAAACTGCGTCGCGAGAGTGCAACCCGATTCAGATCGATGTCCGCGTAAAGAATGTCCTGCTGCTCATGGAGCGGACCGGCGATGATCTCCCCCCCTGGCGCGACGACGACAGAATCGCCTGGGTTGATCCAATCCTCGCCTTTGGGGTAAAGCCTGTCTCGCTCCGGAAAGTCATCCGGAAGATCCCGGTTGCGCAACGCGACACCGGCGCCAACCACCCAGCAACAACCTTCGCGGGCGATGTGCTGCATCGTCCCGATCCAGCCGTCGCCGCTGTCATAGGTCGGCGCAATGTAGATCTCGATCCCCTGCGCATACATCGCAAAGCGCGCCAGCGGCATGTAATTCTCCCAGCAGAGCAGCGCGCCGAGACGCCCGCAGGGCGTGTCCAAGACCTTGAGTCCGGATGCGTCGCCGAAGCCCCACACCATACGCTCCGGGTTGGTCGGCATGAGCTTGCGGTGGCGGTTGATGACGGTTCCGTCCGTCCCGATGGTGACCACCGTGTTGTACAGGGTTGCGCGACTTAACCGGCCTTCACGTTCGTTTAGGCCGAGCACCACGGTGACCTTGTGCTCGCGCGCGACCGCTTGGATTGCCGCGAGGTCATCGCCTTCCAGATTGACTGCGTTTTCCAACAGTCGCGCGTGCAACCGCTCTGTGACATCCCAGTCGCCACCGGGACGCAAGCGCCAAATCCAGGCTGGATACCCTGGAATAAACGCTTCCGGGAAGACGATGAGTTCCGCCCCCGCTGCGGCGGCTTGCGCGATGACCTCGGCCCCGCGTACTACCGTCGCCTCGCGATCGAGAACGCACGGGGCCAGTTGGACAATCGCGACCTTCGGCATACCGATGCACCTCGATCACAGGCGGTTGACTGCTCCGGTCTTCCTCCTTCCGACCGTAGCAGGCATCCGCTGATTGGCTTCCAATCCTCAAGTACGCGTCGCAGAGCCGTAGGTCAGCACGTGCGAATCTCGCGGGCCGTTCCGGGTTCGCCCTGCGAACATTACCTTCCAACTCTTGCGTGAGGCAGAGGCCCGTTCCAGAGAGAAAGGGCGCTCGGCACCGAGCAGAGCTTGGCAGGGGGCGAACGATCGGCCAACGGCTTATCTATGCGGGCTTTGCGTACTTCCCAAATCCCGTGACGTCGATCAGCACGCAGCGCTCGTCGCCCACAATCCAGGCATCGTGTCCGGGTGGCATATAAAAGGCATCCCCCGGGCCGAACTCCACTTCCGAGCCGTCGTCCATCTTGACGACCATACGGCCTTCCACGACATAACCGGTGTGCCCTGACTGACACGATGGGGTTCCGGCGATGGGCTTGACGTGATCGCTCCAGACCCAGCCGGGCTCGAAAATGCCCCGTCCCAGAATGGTCTCGCCCACGGTCACAATCTCCGCCCGACCTTTACCGTCCTTGAACGGACGAACCTCGTCAGGACTGTCTAAAGACTTTCGTTCGAGTTGTTGAGTCATGATGCTGTCCTCCTCTTGGTTGGCAGATCTGTTTGTACGATTCCGCGCGTCTGCGATGCGCTTCGAGATTTGTGAAGACAATCAGAGGCTGACGCCTTTCCCGGGCGTTGGTCAGGAGCGCGCGGGCTCGTCAAGCGCTGGACGCCGCGGGTCCGCCGCCAACAAAAAGTCACCCCGACGGTAACCGTTCCAACGGCCCTTGACCCGGCAACGCCAGACGTATCGTCAACAGCCATCGTCTTGGTAGTACGCGGGCGCGGGAGCGTCGCTTGGGTCCGCTTGAGGAGGCGCCGGGGTGGGCTTGACGCGGATGAACATCATGGAATCCACCCGCGGGAACTGCTCGCGCATGGCCTGTTCGATGTCCGCCTCCTTCAACCCATCGTAGATGTAGACGCGGCCCTCGTGCTCCTGCCGTACCTCCGCGGGCGTTGGCTCCAACAGACGCCTAAGCTCGATGTCGCGCAGGTCTCTGGCCTGCACCGCACCACTGAGGCAAACCGCCCCGATGACCATCGAGGCGATGAGAGTGGAATGCTCCATGGTTGTCTTCCTCCTGTTTGATCCGAAGCCTCCCTCAGAAACGGGCACACTCTCGGCCACCCGAGGGAGACACCGAGGTTAAGTTCAGCCTAGAACAGAACTCCAAGCCGTCCAGTAGGGTATCTACGGAGTTTCACCCGGGAAAATTCGGGGTAAATACGGAGTCGGTGACGCCGGTTCGAAACCGGGAAAATCCAGCGGGCTGAAACATGGTGCCAAAGCCAGCGCAAATGTTGGGTCTACGCCTCGTTGCGGGCCCAGGAGACCGCGTGCCGGCGGGTTGCGGCGGTCGTGACCCGTCCGTGAACCGCCCCGGATATATGCCCGCCCACCACGATCGCAGTACTACCCTCGGCGGACTGCGAACATTGCGGATCGATCGACGATCCTGGAGCGCCTGTCGTCGTACCTAGTCCAACGATCTACGGTCATGGTTTGGCTGGCTGCAAAGGACGCATTGGAGACGCTGGCACGCTGCCCTCTGGGCGGCTCAGATCGGCCAGCTGCGGACATGGTGGGTGCCGCATCGTTCGAGCTGGTGTACAGTTTTCTGTCACTGGGCGTGGAGTTGGGAGGATAGACTGGTATCCGGCACATGCGCGACTTCCTGCACAAGGTTGTCATGCGGGGATTAAACTCAATCAGGAGCGTAGAAGCTATGAGCAAGGTCACTGGCGGCTGCCTTTGTGGCGCAGTCCGTTTTGAATCGAGTGCGGAGCCTAAAATGATCGTTGCTTGTCATTGCAAGACTTGCCAGAAAAACACAGGCTCCGCGTTCTCTCTAAATGTAGCAATGCCTGAGGATCAAGTAACGATTACAGGCGACACGGTTCGTACATATGAGGAGCCCAGCAAGGCAGGAAGCCCGCCCTTTTACAGGTCTTTCTGCTCGAACTGCGGGTCGCCGATTTCCGGGCGAGGCGATGCCTATCCGGGAATCCTTTTCCTGAAGGCAGGTACGTTTGACGATCCTTCCTGGATAAGACCCAATGCTCACATGTGGTGCACCGAGAAGCAGCCGTGGGTTACTATCGAAACCGGCGTGCCACAGTTCGACGAGAGCCCGGAGTGATATCCGAGGACAGTTAGAGGTCAAATGTCCTGACACCCTACTCCCATCGTCCCTGAAGGACCGGACCCGGCCACGAGCAGACCCCGACCAGATGGGACGGTGGCGGCTAGTTCAAGCGGTGCCGACTGGTTATCCTATGACCTCCGGCGAGAAGGGTGCCGCTGTCTGCGCACCAAAAGTTGCCGCGTACGCCCACTTTGCCTGCGGCCTCGAGTTTTCTTTCTAAGTCGATGAACGCAGATTCCGTATCGCGCTGTTCACGTAGAATCCGTCTAATCAACTGTTAGGTCGCGCACACTTGAGAAGACCATCGCTAGATGGATATCCGCCTTTCACCCCAAACTGCTACGAAGAGAGGTAAGAAATGAAGAGTTACGTGTCGTTGGTGATGTGTCTCCTGTTGCTATCTTCAACGTCCTTTGCTCAGTTCACGGGACCATCAGTGACGGGTAGGGTAAGCACGGTCGAGCAGGCGCGAAACGCCCCAATCGACACGTACGTCACCGTCACAGGAAACATCGTTGCCCACCTGAGAGAGGACTACTATACCTTTCGAGATCGGACAGGCGAGATTCGGGTTGAAATCGAAAGGCCAGTCTGGCGAAACCGCAACATCGGACCCGACACCAAGGTGCGACTGGTTGCTGAGGTCGATCGAAACGCAGCTGGGACCATCTATCTATGGGTCGAGTCACTCGAGATTGCGGAGTGACTACGCACAATAAGACGACGCTGACTCGCCTAACGGTAACAAGCCTTGTTTGAATGTTGGAAGCAGCATCGGGGAAGTCCTACTCCTGTAGTTCATGCTGACAAGACCTACAAGCGCATGCATTCGGACAAAATGCCCGCTACGCGTGCACTTTGCTGCTGATGTGGGACGTTAGCTGACAGAATGCCAAATGGATGAAGAAAGCCTTCAGCAACTCTTGGCCAAGCTGGACGGGCGCGGTTCCGACGAGGAGTATGACGCCCTTGACGCTTTGCGGAAGGAAGCCAACGATTTGCCGAAGCTACTTTTGGAACGGTATCGCGTTGCCCGAAAATGGGGAGAAAGAGCGTCTTGCGTGTATCACTCAGTCAAATACGCAAAAACCAACAACAGCGCGTTCCAAATCGGAATCGAGGCTATTCGAGACAAGTCGGCGAAGGTAAGGTATAGAGCTTGTATGCTATTGGCGGTTGCGCAGCGACAAGAAGCTTTGGCATCACTTGAAGAACTCTTGAAGAACCCTGCATCAAAAGAGGACGCAGCGGCGGCAATCGACGCCATCAATGGCAAGAACCAAGATCTCTTCGTCGATCGCAAACACACCGGGAAAATCCAGCTCAAAGTCCCGCAAGTACACAGCTAACAATTAGCTCTGCGCCGACCCAATACCGCGCGCCGAGCTTAGTGCGAGAATTCAAGGTCGTGCCGGCGGGGTATTGGGGCGGCCAGCCAACACGTTATCGACTGAGCAGTCCGCAGACGTGGCCATAGCAGCCGCTCCCAAAACGAACGCCTGGGGCAGCTGCGGGTCGTGGCCGGACAGCGCCTTGCCCCCGTGGGAGGCGGGTCTCGGCCATGAATCGCCCTTCGTGCGATCAGAAACGACTGACTGCAATGCGTAAGGCGGCCTCTGGTGTAAAGAATCCTGACAGCCCGCTACGCGCGTGGACCTGCCCTGGGCGCCTCAGGTCGAGCGTCAGCATTGGGTCGGTGAGCGCCCCTAGGGCCCAGGCAGCGGGACCTCGGGGGCGACGGTCGTTGACCGGCCACTTGCAGCCACCGAGGCTTCGCGGACGGAGGTCGGCAGTCGACTGGACGACCGACACAGTCGCCACGTCCAGGCGTTGCGTATACTGGCTTCGGAATTCCCCAACGCGGCATTGGGCCGCTGAGCCAAAACCTTAGGTGCCGCGGAGGTGAGTTGTGACGCCGAATGAACTCAAGTACGTTCTGCTCTGGTGTGTGGCGCTCAATTATGCGACTTTATTTGTCTGGTTCGGCGCCTTTGTATTAGCCCACGACTGGATGTATGGCCTCCATGGCCGCTGGTTCAAGATCTCGGTGGAGACCTTTGACGCTATTCACTACGGAGGTCTTGCTATCTACAAGATCGGCATACTCCTGCTCAATCTGGTGCCGCTGATTGCACTCTACCTGACTTCGTGACACCCGGCAGGCCGTTCATCGCTTGCGTTTTGTTTCGGCTCGTGTGTCGTCATCGATTGCTCGGTCTGCAGAGGTACCCATAGCGGTCACTCCAGAGCAAAATGTCTGTGGTAGCTTCGGGTCGTAACCGGCCTATCGGGAGCGTGACCGTCAGCGTCCGCAAAGCGCATACAGCGGTAACCGGCTCCGCCTCCCCGCATGGTCGGAGTGACTCTACCGTTCGGCTCTTCGATAGCTGAGCGCTCGTCGAGATCGATACCAGCTCCTGCGGCTGGACGCGCGGACGATGAAGATGCGCCGGTGCTCGCCGCCTACGAGGTCAACGCCGTGCCGGTGCCCGCGCGCCGACTTGACGGTGCTGGGTTACAGAGATCGCGATCCGCGTTCGGAAGCGAGATCGGTCGGATGGGCCGGAAGGCTTGTCTCCGTACCCAAGGGTCTGCGCGGACCGATCCCGGCGATGAAACGACCAAGACCACAGACGATCTCAATGCTGATGGCACTCAGCACGATCAGGTAGGGAAACGCCATCCCGAGCAGATACGGAAGGGCGACCAAGAACAGCGTGACCAGGATGATTCCAGCGGCAACGGTCAACACAACGATCCTCCTTTGATCTCACTTCTGGCTACGGAATAGACACCGCCGCCCAGACCTTCGATCGAACTCAGTCTAGCTGGAACCGTTGGCTTCTTGCCGGAAGGGGGTCACAAGAAGCTCTGCTCCGCTGAGCGTCGGGGCGGGTCTTCACTGGGCAGCGTGTTTGGGCCTAAGCCGCAAAGAGGCCGGGACCCTAGTGCGCTGATTTCTGTCCCTCAAGTCTCGCCCTTTGACGGACCGGAATCGGCAGCGTTCAGGAGACGCTCGCCGTCTCCCTTGGGACTGGCGGCAGTGGGGACGAACCTGCCGCTGGGAGACGATAGGGGGTCTGTCAGCACTGGGTCGTAAGGACCCACCCAGGGGCACAGTTCTGACGGGGACTGGAATTAGCGTTAGTTGTCGCGCCCGCCGCAGCTGTGCCTCACGTACCTAGCTCTAGGTTCTACGTCCAATGATCGCCGCGTTTCGAGCTCGAAACGCAGGCCTGAGTCCGCTGTACCCCGAACTTTGTGCCTTGTTCTGAGTTCTACGATCCGGGGTTGAAGAACCTGCCCCCGCCCCATAGCCGGAGAGGGGCGATTAGAGGGGGTTTTGATCAATTATGTCGTTTCTATAGAGATGTCACCTAAGAATTGATCAAAGCCCCCTCTAATCCTTCGGCTACAAGGGGCGCGCCCCATCGATCGTCGCTCTTGAGGGCGATGCCCAGAGAACATCGATCAATCTGCACAAAGCGTCATGTCGCAATCAAAACATGGGTTTCGTCATGGACACACGTAGGAACTTTCATCATCCAAAGGGATGCCATTGAAAACCATTTGCAAGTCAAAGCAATTGGAACCTTGAACAATCACCGCTCCTTCGCCGCGCGCGCCAATGATTCGAAACGTCAGAAAGATGGATGTGGAATCCATCCACGATGAGTAACTGTTACTCCCAACGGCAGGACGGATTTCCGGAATGTCGCCGAAAACTTCGCGCACTGCGGATGAATGTCGGACAAGCTCCAGGGCGGGCGGGTATCTATTGCCGATGATGCGCGCCGCGCGCGCGTTGGCTTGATCCGCAGTCTTTTCGGGCCACAGGATCGGAATGGAGGAAAGAGTGGCACGGGCTGAGACATCCTCCAGCAGATGCGAAGATTCTGTCACGCCGTTGATCCACCAGTCGCCGCCGGTTTCATAGGGCACGTATGCCAGTCCGTGTGCGGAACGATAGACCCGGATCTCAGCCAGCCTGTGATCCGAGAGGAAGAATTGCAGCACGCCTACGGAGTGGTTTTGTTCCGCATCCCACTTGGAAGAAAGATATTGATCCATCCATCGTCGTCCGTCTACACACGGCTCCAGTTTCGGTTCCTGTGGTGAACGCTGGGTGACGCATTGGTATGCGTCGCCATCGGGCATTTGGTAAAAAATATTTCCCGCTGAAAGAAATTGGTGCAACGCATGAATCTCATCCTCGCTCAGTTCGGCGCGCGGAAACCCTACGTATTGAGGACCCCAAAATAGCACATCATCATAAACGGCAATGTAAACCGCCCGCTCAATTTCAGAGATTTCCACCAGTTGCAAAACAAATTCGGCGCCTTGAAATGCGCGCGGAGAGAGCGGCTTTGTTTCGCGCGTCAATACCACCTGCCCAAAAAGAATTTCCGGGAAGTTGATCAGTATTGTTTCGATGGAAGGCAGCAGCGCTGCGCAAAGCAGGATCAATACCAAAGACAGCGTAATGAGAAGCCGGTTCTTTTGTTTTGTCATATTTTGCTTCTCGGGTTACTGGATGGCTTTGGAGAACTGATCGGGATGCTTAACCGATTCGCCACCCAGTGAACACCAAAGACAACCAGACCTTGAAATATGCCAAGTCCGCCAAAGACAAACAATCCCCAATGATTAGAGTTTGATTGATACGGCGCGATCGCCAAAAAATATGGGATCAACCCAGCCGCCAGACCACCCAATGCGCCGATCCGAAATAATGCGCTTCCGACATGATGGCTGGATATCCACTCGTACGCTAAAACCATTCCTTGATTGACAAATAGAATCAAACTGATCGGCGCAACTACAACAAGCGCAACCAACGGAGCGGGAAAGATCGGTCCGTCCTGCGCAAGGTAATTCATCAGGGCGATTACAGGAGTCACAACGATCCCACCGGCGAACATGCCCACCCCGCAAGAGAATAACAGGACAAACAGCTTCTTGATCGCCGTCAGGAACATTTTCCCGTCTTTCCCGGACGCTTCCGCCCATACGAACGGACCATCAAGCGTCCCCGAATGGCGCCTCGCAGCAGAGAAACTCCGCCAACGATGACGATTGACATAAATGCCGCGATTGGCGCTCCAAAGAAATTGCCACTCAAGACCCGTCGCAAGCCATCGGGCAAAGAGAGCCATGGGTCAAGAGCCAAGTCTTGCAATCACGCATTTCTTCTGATGGACAATGGGGGCAGGGTCAAATACTTTTCGCACGGTCGACCGGCGGCTTCGTGTTCCGTTGCAGCCGCCCGCCAATCTTAACTGACCGGCCGGTTGTGGCCGATCACAGTCGCTCAGGGTGTAGGCTGCGAGAGGCAGCAATGCGTCCTTTGCGGACAGTCAAGCGGCTCACCTCGACCGGCAGCAGTGGGTCGTTTCCACCCATTCAAGCGACCGGCTGGGGGACGGTCTCAGACCGGGCGTCAATTCCTGCCGCACCCGGCCGCTTGCACATGCTTCTGTTGAGTAGCCGACCGCTCCGGTGGGCCACAACCTCGACCGCCTCGATCAGGTTGTCCACGCGCTTGTCGAACACCACCGACTTGCAACCATCGTTGTCCGAGCCAGCGCCTACCTGCTCCAGAAACGCCTACTTGTCAGCTGGCGCCAGCAGGTTAAGGGCATAGCGACCCACCGCCTCATGACGGAACACTGTGTCGGCGTCACGCGGGTCACGTAGATGGGCACTGGCAGGTACACGCCTACCGGCGGCGCGGGAATCGGCATTCTTGAGCCGTCCGGAGCGGTCGATGGAGCCGGGCTTGAAGGCTTGCTCCTGGGCCGCAAAGACATGGACGTGGACGTGTCCAGTCGAGGGCCGAAGTAGCCGTGATCCGAAGTCGGTGACGACATTGCGCCCCCCCGGGGATAGGGCCCCGCACTTGCTCCCCACCGGGGGCGAGCCCGGTCCACGGGTCGGAGTAGGGGGGCCCGACGTCATAGGCAGAGGAGCTGTAACCCGCGAGGGGCCCAGTGTCGTTCTGCGTCCTTCGGGCTCCAAACTCAGCCTAACCGACCGGCATCAGGCCTCTGGCCGGCTGTAGATGTCGATCAGGTAGAGCCCCGAAAAGGCGGAGGCCGGCAACCCCCATTCCTTGCGTGAGCGGGCAATGGCCTCGTCCTGGGTCTCGTCGGAGCCAACCAAGACTACCAGGAGCGGCGAAGCCCGCTTCTGGTGGATCTGCTCCAGCTTTGCGACGCGGCGTTTCAATGTCTCGCTCATGGTCTGACCTTCTCCTCTATTGGCTGGCCTTGATCCAGGGCCTCGACGCGTCGGACCGGCTCGTCCACCTCGACGATGCGGGTCAGGCCCCCGCGCCCCAAGGTGCCGAGGAGGGCGCGCCCTCTGCGATGAACAATGCCCCGGTCTTGAACATGACTACTTGGAGCCCTTGCGTTCCCAGAGGTCTAAGCTCCTCTCGAAGCCCACGGGCGTGTGTGGAAGTCGGACCGATTCGTCGGTTGTCGCGTCCCCCAATTTTAGGACGTGGGCTTCATCTCCCTACTTTCAGCGCCACTTGATGGTCCCGCTCGCAGGGTCAGTTCACCTCACCCGCCGCCAGCATCGCCAGCAGCTCACGGTAGTCCGCACGCCCAGGCTCAGAGCGCAGGGTGTCCAGCGCCATTTCCCGCAGCGCGTCCTCGTCAAGTGGTGCAGATCGACGCTCCGGCAGGCGCAGCGGCCCCAGGGCCTCCAGTTCGGGCTGTAAAGCGCTCACGTCACGGCCGGTTGATGCGTACACGAACATCCGCAGCAGGAGGTCCAGTCGTCGCTGTAGGACCTCCTCGGGCAGGTCTTGCAGAGAATTGCCGCCTGGGCGGCGCTCCAAGTACTCAATGCGCCGGCGCAGGATGTCACTCACGTCTGGTCCTCCAGGGCCTGGACACGCTGCACCAGGTCATCGGTCTCGATCACGCGGGCGAGGGTGCCAAGCGCCCCAAGCAGGGCCGCTCCCTGCTGAGGCGTCAACTCACCCGAACCGAGTGCAACCAGGATCGCTTGGCCTGACTGCGCCAAGTCCACCCTGGGCGAGCGCCACCGGGGCGGGCTGATCCGTCGGGCGCAGGGTCGGGACTACCCGGTCGATCAGGAGCTTCGCCGCCGCGGTGTCGCCCTCGCGCGCCTTCTCCACCATGGCTGCGATGATCTCCGGCACATGCGCCTCAATGGCGTGCCGCAGTTTTTCGGTCTTGCTGGTACCTCTGGGCCGACCCCGAGGATTGCCCGACAGACCTTTCTGGAACCTTGCCATGCCTGTTCTCTCCCTGTTTTTGCAGGTAACAAACGACCGTGCCGCGATCCGCCCGCTTTGCCTGCGCCGTGCCCATGGTGCGTCTCGACGTTCAGTCCGTTCTCGTGGCCGAACCGTGCCAGCAGGATACCGGGCGTCTCCCGTCACGATCGTGGGCCAGCGCATAGGCTTACCGCATCAGCACGATGAACCCGTCGAGCCCCATGTCGACCGTCAGCTCGCCGGGCAGGTCGGGCCTGAGCGCGGTCAGGGGCACCCGCACGGTCCAAGGTTGCCGGTCCGCTCGGTAGGCGAGGGCAGGCACCAGCCCCGCCCGGTCGGCCTGGTCGATGGCCTGCTTCCACCAGCGGGCGACCTTGGCCTCGGTGACCGTCGCCGCGCGTTTGCACTCCAAGGCGAAGGACGCCGACCTGCATGTCGTGACCGCCGTCCCGGGTCTGCTGGAGGTTGCGCTCGATCTGGATGCCGAGGGCCTGCCGCAGGATGGCGGCAACCTCGCGCTCGCCGTCGTGGCCTTTGCGTCGAGAGTTCATGCCGATCTCCGCTTGGCCCAGCGGATGGCCTGCGACTTGATCCAGCGGACCATCTCCATCGTCGGCTGCTCGGGCTCCAGACCAGCGCCAGGCGTTGGGCGGGTGGGTGCCGAACTTCTCGGCGAACTTGTGGATAGGCCCAGCCTGGCGCGTACCCCTTGACCTGCGCGTACCACTTGAATCCCGCATACCAGGCTTGGCGGTCGCCGGGCGTGGCGTCCCTGCCGGCGGTGCCGAACACCACCAACTCCCCGTCGCGCACCCGCACGCTCGACGCCTTGCGCGGGCGGTCCCACCCGCAGTGCGGGCAACTGAAATCGTCTGGGTTCCATGACCCCGCCGCACTCGGTGCAGGCGACGAACTTCAGCTTCTCCTTGGCCTTGCGAACCCCCCGCGCCGGCTCCGTCCCGTCGTCCAGGTCCGGGACCTCGAAGTGGATCGGCAGCCCGTGCTTGAGCGCGTTGCGCAGCATGGTCGAGCACGATGCAGTCCTTCTTGCCCTCGGCCGTGCGGATACCCCTGCCCATTTGCTGCATGTGCAGGGCTTCCGACAGGGTGGGTCGGGCCAGGATCAGGCACGACGCATCGGGCACGTCGAAGCCGATGCCCAGCACGTTGACCGAGGACAGCACCCGGATCGACCCGTCCCTGAAGCCGTCGATGATGCGCTCGCGCTCCTCCGGCTTGGTGTAGGCGTCCAGGTGCGCGACCGTCACCCCCTCGGCCTCGAAGTCGGCGGCGATGGCCTTGGAGTGCGCGATGTTGACAGCGAAGCAGAGGGTGGGCCGATCCTCCCCCCGGGCCGTCCAGGTCGCGACGATATCGCCCACCAGCTCCTTGCGGTTCATCGCGGCGCCCAGGGCCGCCTCGTTGTAGTCGAAGCCGTGGGTGGTGGTCCCGGCCTGAACCGTCCCGAGCAGCTCGGCGATGTGCTCGGCGCCCGGGGCGAAGGCGTGCACCGGCACCAGGAAGCCCTGCTCGGTCAGTTCCCGGACGCTCGGACCGCGCACCAGGTTGGAGAAGTGCCTGCCCAGCCCCTTGCGCAACGGCGTTGCGGACAGGCCGATGACCGGGACCACGTTCCACGCCTCCATCAGTGCGACGTGGGTGCGGTGCAGGATGTGGCACTCGTCGATGATGACCAGCCGCACCCAATCCGGTGCGCGACGCTTGGCGATGGTCTGGATGCTCGCCACCACGATATCGTCGTCCGGCGAATAATCGGTGTCTTCGCCGCGGAGCACCCCCACCCGCAGCTCGAGGGCATCGGAAGGTGCGCACCGCCTGACCGACCAGCTCGATGCGATCGACGATGAAGAGGACCTTCGTCCCTTTGCTCGCGGCGCTGCGGGCCAGATGGGCGGCGATCACCGTCTTTCCGCCGCCGGTTGCCAGTCCCAACACCTGACGCTTGTGTCCCTGGCGGACTCCTTCCCGGAGTTCCGCGATGGCCTTGGCTTGATGCGGGTACAGGTCAAACATGGCCGCCCCCCGGGTCAGCTCCCGCGCGCAATGGCTGTCCGCATCGCCCCAGAGCGCCATGACGTCGCGGATGTCCCGGCCCGCACAGTGGGCGTGTGCGCAGTAGAACCCGGGCCACCCGCCGTCGGACTCGAAGATGATGGTGTCCCCGCCGTTCTTCGGGCTCGAGGTGGTGTGGTCGTTCGACCACGGGCACCGCACCCCGTGCTTGATACCGCTCAGAGGGCCGATGTACGCCCCATGCGCGGCGAACCAGGCGGGCACGTCCAGGGTCCGGTAGTCGCCCTTGCCCGAGACCCGCGGCGCGGTCCTGGGGGTGCTGGCTGGCTCTGGGGGCGATAGGCGGGCGAAGGCGTCGGCCAGGGCCGCGACTTGGCGCGGGTGAACCTGCAGCCAGTCGGCGGGAAGCCGAATCCAGGACTTCCGGTGCGGACGCTCCGGGGTGTTCGGTCCCTTTCGTTTGACTGACCCGTAGAGGGCGCACAGGCGAGCGGGATTACGCACCGAGCGGTCGAACTGCACCACGGCGTCGGACAACTCCAGGTGGAGCCCGGAGTAGATCGCGGCCAACTGCTCCCGGACTTCCCGGGTAGTTCGGGAGGGCGGTTCTGTACTGCAGGTGCCAGCCGTTGCCGCTCATGGCGAGGGCCGGGGCCGGCCAGCCGATCGCGGTGAGCCGGTGCGCCAGCCCCCGGGCGCGGATCTTCGCTTCCTCCAACTCCGCGGCGGTGCTCGACAAGTCGCTCGGTCGTTCGGGGTCGAAGTCGAAGAACAGCCGGCAGTACCGGACCACCGCATCGTCCGGGGTGCGGAGCTTGCGGCTGGGGTCTGCCCGGCGGTTGTCGTCCAGGTAGGCCTTGAGTCCGTCTCGATCCAATCGGTTCAGAGTGGTAAACAGGTTCCCGGAACCGGCCATGACCCGGGCGTCGTGCAGCAGGTGGTCGGCACGGTCGTACCAACCCACGTCCAACCCGCGGTCGATCTGGCACAGTTCCACCAACCCGGCATCGCGGACCAGCCAGGTGAGGTAATCGGCGGTGGGGGTCCGGCTCATAGGGCACCCCCAAGCTTCGCTACCCGCTGCCAGTTGGTCGGGATCTCTGTCTTGTCGTCGCTTCGTGTCCGGGGCGTCGCCTCGGGTGGGGGAGGGTTAGGGTTAGGGACGGGTAGAGGATTAGGGCCTCCATCGGCTGGGGCATGGCATGGGGCATTGGGGGCACCATCCGATGGGGCATGGCATGGGGCATCCGATGCCCCATCGGTCAGCTTGTACCGCAATCGGTATTCGCCGATCAGTGGCGAGGCGGGCAGGGCGTCCAGGTGTGCTCGGATGGTTTTCACCCGGGTATCCCCGGCCTTCCAGGCTTGGGCGACCTGGTGGCGCATCATGGAGACGACCCAGACGACGCAGGCATCCCCGTCGTATTGCGCGAAGCCCTCGGCCTCCAGGACGGCGAGGTCGGCAAGGAACTCGTGCAACGGTGACGCACAGCTCATGGGCCGCGGTGCCCGGGGGCAGGTAGTAAACACCGGACATGTGCGAGTGCGGGCAGGCCGTCAGGTAGAGCGCCGTGAACGCGACCCGGTGCCCGTGCTCGGACACGAGCTTTCGGCCAGTGCCGGCCATGAAGAACCGGGACTTGATGAGCGAGCTGTTACGCATCGGCCACCCCCTGCGTCCAGCAGCGCCCGATACCGCCCGAGTGCCGTTTCCAGCTCCCCCACCAGCCGCTCGGCGTCCTCGGGCAGTAGCGCCGAGTCCACCCGGCGTAACTCCGCCAGGGCGCCCACAACCGCAATGGCGCGCTGCATCGCATCTCTGCGGGTTGGCCCCTTGGAGGTCTGATTGGCGTCTAGCGAGGGGGCCGTGGGCGCTGAGACCGAGCGGCCGGCGATCTCCCGGGCCTTGCCGTTCACGGTCGATCTCCCGTCTATGACCTCGCGGACGTCGGCCGGGGTGCCCTGCGTCTGGATCTTGAGGGCACGCTCGACCGACCTTGCAGATACCCCGACCGCAGCCGCAGCCGTGCCCGCAGCCTTACCGGAGATCAGGGGGTTAGCGCCAGGTGGCGCTGAGGTCTCCGCCGCGGGCGGGCGTCGGCCTTACGCAGCGGGCCGCCGGACTTCTGCCGTGCTTCTGCCGCCGCCCGGTGCCACTCGATCATCTGGGCCGCGATCATGGCCCGTTGGGAGGGCGGTCAAGTGCCTCCGGTGCAGGTTCTCGGAGAGCACGAAGGCAACCGGATCGGTGCCGCACCAGGTCTCGTAGCGGGCCTTGATGCCCAACTCCTCGCACGCCTGGGCACGATGCCGGCCGTCCAGGATCATGCCCTCGTGCACCAGGATCGGTCGGCGCAATCCCTGACTGCGCGATGTCGGCCTTGAGCCGCGCGTAGTCCTTCGGCGCCATGTCGGGCAGCAGCAGGCAAATGGGGTGCGCCTGGGGCACGTCGTCGCGCCCCGCGGCGAGTTCGTTTGGTGTATATTCCGCGGGTCGGTTTCCAACTGACGATTCCCCCTCCAGCGCCGCGGCCCCCACCGCGGCGTTCTCATTTGGAGTTGATCTCATACCTCGCGCCCTTCCTGCACTGGCGATTCGGCCTCGGTCTGGATGGCGATGCGCTCGGTGATGGCCTCTTTTCGGTCGCCATAGGCTTCGCGGGCGGTGGTCTTTTCATGCGGGTCGGTCAGCTTCGCCGCCATTTGCGCGGCATCGCTCAGCCCGTCAGGCGTGACGGCCTCGGCGATCAGGCGCAGCACCGATTCAAGGTCTGGCCCCTGCTCTGGCTGCTCTGCAACGGGCGC
Organism: uncultured Gammaproteobacteria bacterium; assembly: GCA_963698355.1. GTDB lineage: Bacteria > Pseudomonadota > Gammaproteobacteria > Chromatiales > Chromatiaceae > Thiodictyon. Next base: position 38,220 of record CAVOQO010000048.1, read on the forward strand.
GGCGGCGCGCTTGCGCAATCGGGCCGTCACGTCGGCTGTGCGGCTCTCGGCCAGGGGAGGACTTCGCGTCTCCACGACTTGGGCCGGACCCATGTCGCGCTCGCGGACCTCTTGGAGTTCGTCGACCGTATAGACCCCGAGCATCACGTCCGGGGCGTGCAGGCGCGCCCATCTCTTGGTGGCCAAGTAGGCGAGTTGTTGGCGCGGGTCGGACACCCACAGCGGGCTGTTGCGCACGTCGCCGACCTGGGCCATGGACATCCGTAGAGTGCGCGGGACGGACTCACCCGCCAGGGTGGCGGAGACGATAACGGCGCGCTCGTCGCTCTTGTCGACCTTGCCGTTGCAGCCTTTCCAGTCGCCCTCCCAAGCGTATTGAATGCGGGAGGACAGCAGCGGGGACGAGCTGACGACGGCATTGACCAGCTGTGCCTCGTAGCCGAGGCTGCCGTTGACGATGTGGGTCTTCTGGGCCACCGCGAAGGGGTTCATCTGCCACTGCGCGGCCTGCATCACGATCGCGAGACAGTCGCCTGGCGCTCCGATCAGGTGTTTTGGGATGGTCACGCGCGCCCCTGCCATCGCCTCCGCCATCGCCTGCATGGCGCGGATCGTCGATGGGTCGAAGATCATCCCCTGGGTGGTAACGCTTGGCGGACTTGCGACGGTCGCGGTCTGGAGTTCGGTATTCATGCCGGAAGCTCCTTTCCAAGCCGGAGCACGCGTGCCCCGGGAACCGTCGCCGTGTGCGCCGCAATCAGCTCGGCGGGCGCCTCGAGTGCATCTGCCACACCCCGCCAATCCGTCCGCGGTTGGTCCCTGTTCGCGCGATAGGTCAACAGCGTGACGCCCTCGTGCAGCACGGCATCGGCATCGGCCAGGCGCGAAATCACCCGGTCGCGGATCGCTTGTTGGGCTTTCTCCAGCTCGGCGAGCTGGCGTTTGAGCCGGGCCAGGGAGCGGATGTCTGCAACCAGTTCGGAATCGGCCTCAATTACCTTGCCGGACAGGTGCCGCGCCCACCGTTGCCTTGCCTCAACCTCGGAGTGCGGATGGGGCGGCGCATCGGACGTCACACAGCGCCAGAACTCGCTGAGGCCCGATTCGATCAGGCCGTGCAGTTGCGCGTCAGCCGCCAAGGTGTAGATCTTCAATTCGGGGCCGGGCACCAGGGCGGCGACGTGTGCGGTCTCCGCGCCGGTCAACATCAGGTACCCCTGCATCTGCAGCAGCACGTCGTCATCGACCGCGTCCGTCCCGTCCTCCCCAAAGCGGTGTCGGGCGCCAAAGCCCAAGGAGGTTTTCATGTCCACCACGGGGCGCTGGGCTTCTCCCGCCAATCGGGATGCGCGGTAGTCCACGTGCCCAATGAGCGGAATCTTAGGGTGCAGGTATTCCCGTCGGTCTCGGCGCAGTTCGCGCCCGAGGCGCGCGGCGACAAAGGGCCGCAGGACGTCCTCCATCGGCTCCCCAAGGGCAACCCGCAGATCGCCGCTCAGGTCGGGCCAGGGCGCGCGGCCCGTATACCGCTCCCATAGCTCGTAGGCCGTACCGAACCGGCTCACGCCTAAAGCCTGTGCAATCTTCGAACACCCGATCCGGGTCTTGTGGCTGCCCGCAATATCGATGGAGGAGGCGGTCATGCCGGACCCCCCGCAGCACGACTCTGAGTGCGCTTTCTGGGGCCGCGGGTAGGCGGCAGAGACTGGCGACGCGCCCTGGGCGGCGTTGGCGCTGGCTGTCGCCCTGGACACAGCGTCCGGCGTGCATCGTGTGGGGCTCGATTCTCAGGGCGGCGGCGGCCTCCGCCGTGGTGTAGGTACGCGGGGGACTGGTGGGGATCGGTACGGATTGCATCGCGTCGGGCTCCTTTCGGGGCTGCGGCTGCGGCGGCTGCGGCTGCGCCGTCGCTTGACGGATGCAAATTTATGTCAGCGTATTCAGGGCACGGAAATGGGCCATTGGGTCCCTATTTTGGGACCCAATTCCGGGTCCCTCTGCGTCCATCCTGCACCTCGTCGGGCTGAATGATCCTAGCGACCGCCCTGGCGTCTCGCGATGGACTTCCGTCCTTCTGTGTTTTCCAACCAATTGCCGCATCTATCGCATGGCCGATGGAGTTCTGTTGGGGCGGACTACGCGGGTCATAGCTGCCCCATGTGTCCCGCATGACCTGGATGAGGGCCTCCAATGCCTTGGTCTTGTACGGCAGGATCACGGTGACGCCATTGCCGGCTGGTTCAGGCTCGCCGGGTTCAGGGTCAAGGGCGGGCGCCGGGGCCACTGGTTGCTGGGTGAACGGCTCTGACCCCTCCATGGTGCTAAGTGGCTTCACGTCCGCTGTGGTTGGCCTCTCGTCTGGGAATAGAAACGGCGGGCGTTTCCCCCGTTGGTTGGCTAGGCTCACCAACTCATTGCGAGCCATTTTGGTTCTATTCCAGTGGGGGTGCTCGGTGCCGTCATACCCGTAAATGAGTCCGTTGCGTGCCCCGTAGTCTGACGGGTCATCTACGTGCAATACATCGCCTATCTCACGAGCTAATGCTCTTACTCGATCAAAAATTGTTACATGTGGAGTTACACGTGGATTAAGGTGATGGGCTTCCGGCTCCATATCGAGCCACAGAAACGCTGCTTCGACAATGGTGAAGCTCTGCACCATGTCCCAAGCGTCATAGTCGGGAGTTTTCATTGCCGCGCACCTTCCAGCGCAAGCCTTCAAGAAGGCGGTCGGGTCAGGGCGGTGAAGGGGCCGCCCGTTCGGGAGCTACCCTAGACCCAGCCGAGTTCGATCGGTCTGGTTAGGCCACCACGCGCAGGGCGGGCGCCTGCTCCGCGGCGGGCTGTTCGATACCAGCCTCGTTCAGAATCCAGCCCTCGATCCTGGTGTGCCAGAGGCGCAGCAGATCGACAGGACGGCGCCGGTAATGCTTTTCGGCCGTCGCGCTCGGCTTGTGGCCTTGGAGTTGCGCCACGATGCCGACCGGGCATTCCACCCACTCGGACAGGGTGCCGAAGGAGCGGCGCAGGCCGTGGAGCGTCAGGCCCTCGATGCCCGCCGCGGCGCAGGCAGCCTTGTGCTGGATGCGGGGCTCCTGCAAGCGGCCGGATTCCGCCGTAGGGCTGGCGAACACCCAGGGTGACGGGTGCCACTGGGAATGACCGTCCGCGTCCTTCTGGCGCAACCGGCGGGGCGGGGCGGGCGGGGTCTCGTTGCGAATCTTCAGGTCACGCAGCAGGGCCGCGACGTAGGGTGTCAGCGGGATGACGCGCTCGCCGTCCACCTTGTCGGCAATGCGCACGGTGTTCCACTGGAAGTCGACATCGGTCCAGCGCAGCCCGGCCACCTCTTCTCGGCGGGCACCGACCAAGAGGGAAATTTGCAGGAAGGCAGAGATCGTCGGGTTCGGAATCATGCGGACCTTCTCGAACCAGGGGCGTAACTGTTCCCGTTGCAGGCAATCATCCTTGACGCGCTTCCTCGGGACCTCATCACGCACCGTGCGCGCTGCACAGGCATCGGCGTGCGTCTGGGCGGCGTAGTCCGGGTGGGCGGCGCACCAGTTGATGAACCCCCTCAGCAGGCGGAAGGCCAGCGCGGCATGGGTCGGCCGGCGTGCGGCCTCGTCCGTCAGCCAGACGCGCACCCGCTCCGCGTCGATCTGCGGGAGGGGCAGCAGTAGCAGCGGGCGGAGGGCCCCAGGTTGGGTCGTCTTGCCCGGCCCGGCGCCCCGACCGCGGGTGTAGGGCTTGCCTCCCTCATGGCTCACGCGATCATGGTCGTTGCGCGTGTGCGTCCCCCACTTCGCGCGACGGGCCTCGACATAGGCGGTCCAGGCTTCCAGCGCAGGAGCTTCCCGGCGGCGGGCCTCCAGGTCAGCCAACCGCTCAGTGGCCTCCTGGGCAGCTTGAGCGGCGGCGCGCTCGCGTTCCTGCTCTTGGAGCACCTCCCGCGGGTCCTTGCCCCCATCAACCCAGCCTTGCCACAACCGGGCCTTTTCCCGGGCATCGGGCAGGGACACGGCGCCGACCTCGCCGATCCTGATACGGATCTCCTTGTACGCCAGCGTGGAGACGAAGACGAAGCTCTTGGTCCCGGACGGGCGCCCCCTGACTGCCAGATGGGAAACGGTGTCCCGTAACCACTCCTCGCGGGTAGGACTGAAGGCGGCGATCCGCGTATCTGTCAGTCTTTCCTTGGACATGGGGCCTCCGCGCTGGGTAGGAATTGGGTAGGAATGATCTACATTCTAGCGTATTCGGCGATGTTCATGGGATTAGTGGAGTACTGTTATTTCAACGTGTTACTGTCATCGATGAACGCCGATGAACGTCAAAAACAGGGTCTTTCTGGGACTCATAATCCCTTGGTTCCAGGTTCGAATCCTGGACGGCCCACCAATCTTCGCCGTCGTCCGGGCACGATTGAATCAGCCCTGCGCCTCTTCGCGCGCGATCGCTCGGTGGCCGATGTCGGTGCGGTAATAGGCGTCCTTCCACTGGATCCGATGGACGGCCGCGTAGGCCCGCTCCTGGGCGGACCGCACCGTCTCACCCAGGGCGGTGACGCACAGCACTCGGCCGCCGGCGGTGAGGGTTGCGTCGTCGTCCCGGCGGGTGCCGGCGTGGAAGACCTTGAGGTCCGGGGCGTCCAGTCTGGCTAGGCCCGCGATGGGATGGTCCTTCTCGTAGGCGTCGGGGTAGCCCCCGGCGGCCATGACCACGCCCAACGCCACGCGTGGGTCCCAGCGCGCCGATACCTGGTCGAGTCGCCCGTCCAACGCTGCGAGACACAGCTCCACCAAATCGGACTGGAGGCGCATCAGGATCGGCTGGGTCTCCGGGTCGCCGAAACGGCAGTTGTATTCCAGCACCTTGGGCGTTCCGTCCGACGCGATCATGAGCCCCGCGTAGAGGAAGCCTGTGTAGGGCATGCCCTCGGCGGCGAGACCCTTCACCGTCGGGAGGATCACCTCCTCCATGACCCGGGCGTGGATCTCGGGCGTCACCACCGGGGCGGGGGAATAGGCCCCCATGCCGCCGGTGTTCGGACCGCGGTCCCCGTCGTCCCTGGCCTTGTGGTCCTGAGAGCTGGCCATCGCAAGCACATGGCGCCCGTCCGCCATGACGATGAAGCTCGCCTCCTCGCCGGTCAGGTTTTCCTCGATCACCACCCGGGCACCGGCGGCCCCGAAGTGGCCCTCACCGAGCATGTCGCGCACCGCCGTCCGGGCGGTGCCGAGATCCTGCGCCAGGATCACGCCCTTGCCCGCGGCAAGCCCGTCGGCCTTGACCACGATGGGGGCGCCCGCCTGCTCCAGATAGGCAAGGGCGGGCTCGATCTCGTCGAAGGTCCCGTAGGCGGCGGTGGGGATGCGATGGCGGGCGAGAAAGGCCTTGGTGAAGGCCTTGGACCCCTCGAGCTGGGCGGGGGCCTGTCGCGGACCGAAGCAGGGGAGACCCGCTGACTCGAAGGCGTCGACCACGCCGGCGACCAGGGGTGCCTCGGGCCCAACGATGGTGAGTCCGATGGACTCTGAGGCGGCAAAGCGCACCAGGGACTCGATGTCATCGGCCTGGATGGGGATGTTCTCGATGCCTGGCTCAAGCGCCGTGCCGCCGTTGCCCGGGGCGACATAGACCCGATCCGCCAGAGGTGACTGGTCGGCCTTCCAGGCGAGCGCATGCTCGCGCCCGCCGCCGCCGATGACGAGTATCTTCATGGTGCTGGACTCCTTGGCGCCCGAGTCGGTGGGCGCTCAGGCGAAGGAGATGAGACCGCGCCGGCTGGATTGGACGAACTGGACGATCTCGTGGGTTTCGGGCCCGGGATATTGGTTCTCAGCCTCCACCAAGGCCTGGGCAAGGCGCAGCTCAGAGCGGAAGACCAGCCGGTAGACGGCCTTGATGCGGTTGCGCTGCTCCTGGGTGAAGCCGTGGCGCCGCAGCCCCACGACATTCAACCCGACGATGCGGGCCCGGTGCCCGTCCGCCAGGGCGAAGGGCGGCACGTCCTGGGCCACCCCGGTGACCCCGGCGATCATGGCGTAGGAGCCGATGCGGCAGAACTGGTGCACCGCCACCTGTCCGGACAGGAAGCAGCGGTCCCCCACCTCCACGTGGCCGGCCAGGGTCGCGGTGTTGGCGAAGATGTTGTAGTCGCCCACCACGCAGTCGTGCCCGGCATGGGAGAAGGCCATCCAGTAATTGTGGCTGCCGATGCGGGTGCCCTCCTCGTTCTTGGTCCCGCAGCTGATGTTCACGCCTTCCTTGAAGTGGTTGTGATCGCCGATCACCAACGGCCGGGCGCGGCCGGGATCGAACGCGAGATCCTGGGCATCCGAGCCCAGGGTGGCGCCGTGACAGACCCGGTTGTAGGCGCCCATGCGGGTGGGAGAGAAGACGCGCACGCAGCTCTCGATGCGGCATCCTTCGCCGATGACGGCCCCGGACTCGATGATGGAATAGGGGCCGACGCTGGCCGTCTCGTGGACCTGGGCGCCGTCCTCGACGATGGCGGTGGGATGAATGCGCATTTCGGAGCCGACGACTTTGACGACGCTGCCAAAAGAGCAGCCACAGACACAGAGGGTACCGAGATTCGTGTATTGCGGTTGCGCCGTAACGGGACCATGGAAACTGAGGCAATCCGACCCGCCTGACGGACGGCGCCGCTCCGAGCGCCTTGTTGTTCTCCGACTTAGTGACCAGACTCAGTGACCTCTGTGGCCTCCGTGGCGAAGACTCAAATCAATGTCGGAAGTGGCGCATCCCGGTGAACACCATGGCCATGCCGTGCTCATCCGCGGCGGCGATCGCCTCCTCGTCGCGCATGGACCCGCCGGGCTGGATGACCGCGGTGATGCCAGCCGCGGCGGCCTGGTCGATCCCGTCCCGGAACGGGAAGAAGGCGTCGGAGGCCATCACTGAGCCGGCCACCTGGAGGCCCGCCTGCTCGGCCTTGATGACGGCGATGCGCGCCGAGTTGATCCGGCTCATCTGGCCGGCACCCACGCCGATGGTCATGCCGTCGCGCCCATAGACGATGGCGTTGGACTTGACGAACTTCGCCACGCGCCAGGTGAACATCAGGTCAAGCATCTCCTGGGGGCTGGGTTCCCGCTTGGTCACGGAGCGCATGACGTCGGTGAGACGCAGGTCCGCGTCCTGCACCAGGAGCCCGCCGTTGACGCGCTTGAAGTCGAGCCGGTGGGTGAGCTCTGCCGACCAGTCTCCGCATTCCAGGAGACGTACGTTCTTCTTTGCCGCCACCGCCTGGGACGCTGCCTCCGAGACGCTGGGCGCGACGATCACCTCCACGAACTGGCGCTCCACGATGGTGCGCGCGGTCTCCGCGTCCAGTTCCCGGTTGAATGCGATGATGCCGCCGAAGGCGGACTCGGGGTCAGTGCTGTAGGCGCGCTCATAGGCCTCAAGCAGGGAGGCTCCTAGCGCCACGCCGCAGGGGTTGGCATGCTTGACGATGACGCAGGCCGGGACCTCGTCGAACTGTTTGACGCACTCGATGGCGGCGTCGGTATCGGCGATGTTGTTGTACGAGAGCTCTTTGCCCTGGATCTGCCGGGCGGTGGCCACCGACGCCTCGATCAGGTTCCGCTCCACGTAGAAGGCGGCCCCCTGGTGTGGGTTCTCGCCGTAGCGCATGGCCTGACGCTTGTGGAATTGGATATTGAAGGTGCGCGGGAAGCCCTCCGCCTGGCGCTCCGGATGCTCGATGACGGTCCCCAGGTAGTTCGCGATGGCTCCATCGTAGCCGGCGGTATGCTCGAAAGCCTTGACCGCGAGGTCGAACCGGGTAGCGTCGCTGACCCCCCCGGCCTCTTCGATCTCGGCCAGGACCCGCGGATAGTCCGCGGCATCCACCAACACCGCGACCCCGGCGTGATTCTTGGCCGCCGCCCGCAGGAGGGTTGGGCCCCCAATGTCGATGTTCTCGATGGCGGTGGCCAGATCGCACCCGGGATTGGCGACGGTTTCCTCGAAGGGGTAGAGGTTCACGGCCACCAGATCGATGGGCTTGATCTCGTTCTCGCGCATCACGGCCTCATCCACGCCGCGCCGGCCCAGAATGCCTCCGTGGATGCGCGGGTGCAGGGTCTTGACCCGGCCGCCCATCATCTCCGGGAAACCCGTGTAGTCCGAGACCTCGGTGACTGGGATATTGTGCTCGGTGAGCAGGCGTGCGGTGCCGCCGGTCGAAAGGATCTCGACCCCGCGGGAGGCCAGGCCCTGGGCGAGATCCACGACGCCGGTCTTGTCCGAAACGCTGATCAGTGCGCGGTGAATGGCGTGCATCTTTAGGGTTCCAGATGCCCCGGCGGGCATCAGCTGCGTGTTTGTTCGGGTAACGCGGTGCGTGGACCCGTGCGCGTTTAACGCGAGTGGCCTGCTCCGCGTGAGGACCATCCGGTCAGCGCCCGCGGTCGATCCCGTAGTCGGTCAGCCGCTTGCGCAGGGTGTTGCGGGTCAACCCCAGCATCCTGGCAGCATTGCTCAGGTTTCCGTCCACGTGCCGCAGGACGGTCTCAAACAGGGGCCGCTCCACCTCCTGAATCACCAGTCGGTGCAAATCGGTCACCTCGTGCCCGCCAGTGGTGCTGAGATAGATGCGCAGGGCATCCTCGACGCACTTGCTCAGGGGATCCCCTCGATCCGCCTGCACCACCTGGAGCTGTAACGCAACCGGCGTGGCCGGCTCATCGGCACCGTCGGGCGTGGGGAAATCGTCCATCGCAACCGCAGTCTTCATGCCGCTTCATCCTCCCTTTGGGGGCTTCATTGAAAAAGCCGAGGACCTGTTTTTTTTGGTCCCTCGGGTTTTCTGCCCGGTTTATTCGTTCTTTGAAACTGGCAGCCCCGGCGATGCCGCGGCAGTACCAGGCGATGTGCTTGCGCGCGATCCGCACGCCCGCATAGGTGCCATAGAACCCGTAAAGACCGTCCAGATGCTCCAGCAGCAGGTTTCTGATCCAGTCGATCGGGGGTTCGGCGGGCACGGCGCCCGAGGCCAGATACGCGGCGATGTCGCGGAAGATCCAGGGACGCCCCTGGGCCGCGCGCCCGAGCATGATAGCACCGGCGCCGGTGTAGTTCAGTACGCGCCGGGCCTTCTCGGGGGAGTCGATGTCACCGTTTGCGATCAACGGAATCTCGACGCGCTCGCCGACCGAACGGATGGTCTCGTAATCCGCGGGTGCGCCATAGCCGCAGGCGCGGGTTCGGCCGTGTACGGCCAGGGCGGCGATCCCCGACTCCCATGCGATGTGGGCGATCGCGACGGCGTTGCGAGCCTCGGGTGACCACCCGGTGCGGATCTTCAGCGTCACCGGGACATTCACGGCTTCCACCACGGCGGAGAGGATCCGGCCCACCAGCGGCTCATCTCGCAGCAGCGCCGATCCCGCCGCCACCCGGCACACCTTTTTGGCCGGGCAGCCCATGTTGATGTCGATGATCTGGGCGCCAAGGCCCACGTTGGCCCTCGCCGCCTCGGCCATGGCCGCCGGGTCTGTACCCAGGATCTGGACCGAGACTGGACCTTGCTCTCCGGCAAAGTCCAACCGCCGCAAGGACTTGGGGGTGCCCCAGAGGCTGATGTCGGAGGAGACCATCTCAGACACCGCGAGCCCGGCCCCGAAACGGCGGCACAGTGCCCGGTAGGGACGATCGCTGACGCCGGCCATGGGTGCCAGGATCAGGTTGTTCTCGATTCGATAGTGACCGATCCGGAAGGGCTTCAGCAGGCCGGCGCTCCAGGCGGGTTCCTCCGGTGAACGGGGAGCGCGGCACTCGGACGGGCCGGGGGGCGGGATCACAGCAAGCGCACCTTGAATCCGGAGGTCTCGGACTCGGGCATGGCGATGGCCAGGCTTGCGTCCAGGGTCTCACCGGGTGCTATCAGGGGGTCGCCACCAGGCGCATATTGTGCGGGCGTGAAGCGCCGCGTTGCTGCCAGGTCTCCCTGCTGGTCGTAGAGCTCCAGCTCGATGAGCGGTGGTGGCTGGTCGAGTGCGGCGTCGTTGCGTACGCTGAGTCGAAGCACCAGAGCCCGGGCGTCGGGTTCCGGGGTCAGGGTCGGCTCCAACACCGCGAGGGTCCCGGGGATGCGCGGCGTCGGGACCTTGCAACCCAGTCCCTCGCATACAACGGCGAGCCAGTCGCGGGCCTGGGGGTCGCGGAGCAGGTCGGCCCGCTTCCACCAGGCCGCCTGGGCGGTCAGGGCCAAGGTCAAGACCAGCGCCGCGAGGCCCCACCAGACCCCGGCGCCGCCGCGTGCCCGCGTTGCGGCGCCGTGGGTTTGCGGGGCGGCGGCCGCAGGGCCTGCGGGCGAGGTTTGTGAGTGGGAAGCGGGTCTGGCGGTTGCGAGTGGCGTGGTCGTCGGACGGCGGGCACCCATGCCGAGTCGGGCGCGACCGCTCGACGCCTCGTAGCCGCCCTTGGGTTCATCCAAGAGCGCGGCCAGCCCATCGAAGCGGTTGCCGCACTGGGGGCAATTCACCCGGCCCCGGCGGGCCTTGAGCTCCTGGGCATAGACCGGGAAGAGTCGCCCGCAGCGACCGCATCGGGTGGTCAACGGCATGGGGCTGACTCCGCGGGTGGCCGGGACGCTGCCGGCAGGCGCTTGACGCCCCAGATCAGGGCCCAGTCCTCCCTGAGTCTGACGGGCTCCATCGAGACCGCATCCGCGTAGGCGGCGCGCACCATGGGGACCTGATCCGCCAGCACCCCGGACAGCACCAGGGCACCGCCCGGGCGCAGCAGAGGAATGAGGGTAGGTGCCAATTCAACCAACGGACCAGCCAGTATGTTGGCCACCACCAGGTCTGCCGGGGGCCGCGCGGCCAGGTCCCCGAGATCCTCCGGTCGGCATAGGGTCAGGCGCTCTGCGACCCCGTTGGCGGCGGCGTTCGACTGGGTTGCGTCCATGGCCTGGGGGTCATGGTCCACGGCGATCGCGCATGCGGCGCCGAGCTTCAGGGCCGCGATCGCCAGGATCCCGGAGCCGCAGCCGTAGTCCACGAGGGTCCGGTCGTGAAGGTCAGCCCCGTCCAGCCACTCCAGGCAGAGTGCCGTGGTCGGATGGTGGCCTGTTCCGAAGGCCAGCCCTGGGTCCAGGTCGACCACGACCGCATCCGGATCCGAGGCTGGCTGGCCCTGGGGACAGACCCACAGCCGGCGCCCGAATCGGGTTGGGCTGAAATCGTCCAGCCACACCCGCTCCCAGGCGCGGTCGGCGATCGTCTCGATGACAGGGGGGCCGTGGCTTCGAGGGCCCAGAGCGGCGGCAAGGACCTCCACGCGGGCGCTCGAATCCGAGTCGTTCTCAAACAGGGCGGTGACCCGCACACCCTCCCAAAGGGGTGTGGCCCCCGGCGGGGGCTCGAGCTGGGGGTCATCCCCCGCATCGCAGAGGGTGACCGCGAGGGCCCCCGCCGTCTCCAGGGCCGCCTCCATCAGAGGCGCCCCCTGACGCTCGACGGTGAATGTGATCTGCAACCAAGGCATGGGCAATTGGTCGGTACGGGTGCGCGAGGCCGCGTGTAGGTCCTAACCCCCCGGTTGGGGGCGAGAACCAGGATGGAGGCCTGTCTCTGGGAACCTTAGGATGAGGTTACCGGAGCTGCTGCCAAACGCGCCAGCGGAGCGCGGAGGATTCCCGAAGCTCGATGAGCTCACCCTCTGAGCTGGAGATCAGAGTCTTGGTATCACCGCCCGGCAGCGGCAGGGCGGCGGACCCCGAGTAGATGCCGCCGCCGGCGAGACGGATGCTGGTGCCCGGGACCGGGGTTGGGCTGTCCGAAACGGCGAGCAGATCGCCGCTGTCGAAGACGCCGTTCAGGTCAAAGTCGAACGGTGTCTCGTCCAGGGCGGCGCCGCTCGCATACGCAACGGCATTGATCCAGCTCTCGCCACCGCCCTTACAGGGGTTGGTGTCTGGGATCAGGCTCACGAAGAGCACCCGGTCGCCGCGGATCTGGGGGGGTTGCACCACCCGCTCGCCCTTCCGCTCGTTGTTTTGCGTCTCGATCAAGTCCAGGCTCCAGCCCTTGTGAATGGACCAGTCCACCGGGTTGCGGCTGCTGGTCCGGCCCTCGCTCACCACGGCGGAAACGCGACTGGTCTGGTTTTGAACCTCCGTCTTCTCGATCTGCTGGGCGAGTAATTGGCTGCGCAGGACGAGCGCCGTATCCACGCCGCCGGATTCGCCCAGGTCCCAGATGCCGTAGAACGTCTGCACCGAGGTGTCGGTCACGTCCGTCAATGCCAGATAGCGTCCGGTGCCGAAGAGAATCATGGTACCCACCCCGGTGGGATGGGGGGCCGCCACCACCGGCGCCGTGATTGGCTGGGCGGCTCCGTCGGGGCCCTCGGCCCGGAACACCAGGGTCGGGTCCGCGCCCCTGAGGCTGGTGATGCTAAGGCCCCGGAGATCGAATCGCCACAGGTTGCCGAACAGGTCACCGGCGTAGGCGACCGTGGCGACGGGGTCGCCGCCGCCGGCCTGGTTGCCCTCCCCATCCGTCAGCACGCGGCCGATCACGGTGGGCTGGCCAAGCCCGTTGGGCTCCCTGCTCTCACCCGTGTGGAGTGGGTCCGCGTCGCGTCCCGCTCGGGTGTCGAACTTGGCCACCAGCCGGCCGGTCTCGATGTCGACGACATAGAGGACTGCGCGCCCACAGGCGTCCGCGTCGCTTGCGTGGTCGGGCTCGCAGCCGGCGGCCCGGATCCCCACATCTTCGGAGCTGTTGTAGCCGTTGCCGAAGACGGCCACCCACTTGATGCTGCCGTCGGACATCAAGACCCGAACAATGGCGGGCTTGCCGAACGCATAGCCCATGTCTGGGTCGTCCTCGTCGGTGAAATCCCAGAGATGGACGGTCGTCGGGTCCAGTGTGGAGCCGGGGGTGAGTGTCGGGGAGCGGATGGCGTAGACGCCTTGGGCGCCCAATCCCAGTGCGCCGACCACCACGGGATACCAGCGCCGCGCGGTTGGGAAATAGGCATCGCCCTCGGCGACGGGTCCGTCCACGAAGTTGCTGTGCCGAACTGCGCCCCCATAGGCCGGATCTGTCAGGATGGCCAACTTGCCTTGCAGCGGCCGCGGCACATAGGCGAACAATTCCACGCCGTCGCTGGCGTCGAAGCCGTGGAGCAGACCGTCGTTGGCGCCCGCGTAGACGATCTCCTTGCGATTGGCCTCTGAGCTTGCATAGGCGACATAGGTCGGGTCGTTGAAGAAGCGGTGGGGCGCGCTCACGACCACCGGCCCGCCGTTGATGATGTCCCCGAGGAGGCTCGTGCGGTCCCGAAAGGTAAAGGGATCGGTGGGGGCGCGACGCAGGGACTCGTAATCCCGTTTGCCGGAGATATAGTCCACGACCGCCAGCGCCTCGTCCGTATCACCGTCCACGGAGCCGAGCAGCGTCGCAGAGTCCGCCGCGGACAGTCGCGCCACCCCGTCGCGGCTGAAGGGGAGCCCCTGATGGGAGACGCTACCGGTGCCGTCGGCCGCATCGCGGGTACCGGTTGCCAAGTGGCGGTTGGTCCAGAATGTGGCGGTGATGCCTTTGTCTGCATTGCCGTCCAGACGGTCGGCAGCGGACCACTTGTAGCCGGTCTCGGCGTCCCCGCAGAGCTCGCCTCGGGCCTTGTTGGCGTCGGGGCAAGGCTCGGCGCCGAGTCCGCCGGAGACCTCGTAGGCACGCACGTCCCCGGTCCAATCTGCGCTCGAGAACCGCGCCAGGAAGATCGACCGGGCGGTGCCCGCGCTCCCCGTGTTCAAGGCTGGCGCGGCGGTCGCCGCGCTCTCATCCGCCACCCCAGAGACCTTGTCCATCACCTGCTGAATGGACTCGATCAAGGCCGCCGGGTTGTTGGCCGAGCTGTAGCCGCCGCGTCCGTTGATGCCCGCGTGCCAGAGGTCGTCTACGCGCTGCTGGTCGTTGGGCAGCCTTGGAGTCCCGCTTGCCGTGCCTGATACGGCGTTCCAGTCGCCGGGGAATCCATCGGTCGCGATGGCGGCATCGCCCCCATAGGTGCCTTGGGGATACCTGACCTCCCCTTGGAGTCCGAGCCCAACCGTATAGGTGGTCACGTGCTGCCAATCGGCCGGGTCGTTGGCCGGGTTCCAGAAGATGTCCGATGCGCTGCCGCCTCTTGGAACGGTGGGATCCCAGATGAGGGTTGGGACGCGGTGCTCGACGTCGTTTTCGGCGGGCCGAAGGTCCGTGACCCAGGCATGAAAGACGGCGTCCGCGAGTCCTCCGGTATTGCGGTCGGCGAAGATGCTGACGGCGGGGTCGTTCGGGTCATAGGCGCCGATGGCGGGGAAGAAGGTGCGCGCATAGTCGCGTTCCGCGGGCAGACTCACGCCGGTGCCGTCGTTGTTGGCGAGCCACGGCGCCCTGGCTGTGAGACTGCTCACCCGGTCCTGCCATACCCCGTCGGTGAAGAGCAGATGGAAGTTGTTCCGGCAGCCAAACAGCGGGTTGGCGTCGGTCAGGGTCCCCGCGGGATCTTGAAGATAGGCGAGGTCGCTGCCGCAGAATCCCTCTACGTCCAGAGTGGCCTCAATCAGCCGGGTCTCGTCCGTGGCGGGGATCTCGGTGCCGAACAGCCAGGTCTGGAATGCCTCGCGACGCGTGCCGTCGAAGGGTCCAAACCGGGACCTCAAGTCGTCGAGATCGTCATCGTCGGCGTTCTGATAGGCCACCCGCACTGACGTGTCCAAGGTCGCCGTCACCCGGCTCACCGCCGTTTGGACAGCGCGCCAGCGGTTGCGGTAATAGGTGTACCAGTTCGCGAAGTTGCGCTTGGAGAGGGTCTTCTTGTAGCGGGCGTCAAGTGCGGAGCCCGACTCGTCCGGGTTTGCCAGCAGAGCGGCCCGTGCGGCGTGGATGCCGGCGTCCATGGACTCGACCTGGTCGATGTCCTCGTCCGTCCCCACCACGATGCGGTCCAGACACGCCGGAACCGCGAGGGCGGCCTGGTCGGCCGACAGGTTGTCCGGATCGAGCGCGCCGCAGCTCGACTGGAGGTCTCCCTCGATGTAAGTGCGGCTGGGATCCCACAGGTTGTAGAACGCCGGGCACGGCGAGGTCGCCGGCTCGCTCTCGTCGTCCACGTCGGGATCCGCCCCCCCGGCGCCCGTCTGCAGCATTCCGCCTCCCGCGGGCAGCGGGACGCCGTACAGGCAGTACAGGGCCCAGTCCTTGGCCTGATCCAGGGACGGTGCCGGGGGGGCAGGCTGGCCGCTGCCATCGACCGACCACCCCACTTCGGGGACCCGCGTTGCCAGGTAGTACCGGTCAAATGTCGGGTTGCCCCGGTCAACGGCATAAAGGTTGCCAGTCTCTGGCTCTCCGACCTTGCCATCCGGATTCTCAAGGCAAGGCGGGTAGTTTTCGTCCCAAAGCGGTGCGTACTGGGCGCCGAGGTCGAGTGTGCAATCGACCTCGCTGCTGGGCGCTGCCGTGTTCCGGAAGAAATCGCGGGGTGCGGCAGTGAAATCCGCGTGATCGAAGGGCTGCTTGTCCGCACCCACCGGCGGCAAGTAGACGATGAACGGGTCGTAATAGAGTCTGTTGGTCAGTGCCGCGTTGTCCCGAGCGTCAAATTCGGGAAGCCGTGAGTCGCTCGCATCCCCGTGGGCCGCCGACATGCTCGCGGAGCTGTCCAAGGTCATGACGAGGTTGGGGGAGACCCCGGAGAGCAGAAAGACCGGTGCATCGTCGATAGGGATTACGTCCAGCCCTTCACCCTTGGCCAAAGGGGTGAGCCCCATGCAAAGGCCAAGGAGCAGGTTCGGAAGCCACTTCCGAGGGGGCTGGGAACCACCGTCGGGGACTGGCCGGGGGGCGGTGTCTTGCCGGGTCTGGGGCGCGGGGTCTGGGGCTTCAGGGCGCTTCATCATGCGGTCCTCCCGCCGGGGCGGGTCACCAATCGTAGACCTTGGGGATCGTGGCCTGGAGTATGATCTCGGATTGACCGCCCGGGCCCGTGCCCAGCGCGGTGACGGTGTACAGATTGACGCCCCGGCGTTGGACAGCCACCTCGAAGTTTTCTTCCTCGCCGAGCCCCACGTAGCGGGATTCCACGACGACTCTGGGCTGCTTGGCGTCCGTCAATCCGGTCAAGGCTGTGCCGCCGAAACTTGATAGTGCGGCTCCCATTGTGGGCTCGGTGACGGCGTTCCAGTCGGCCAGGGTGTCTTCCAGCAAGGTGCATGCGCGCGCGTCGTCCGCATCCGTCATGCCGCAGGATTCGAACAAGCTGCCGGCGCCCCATTGGTCGGGCCGGGGGGGCTGGTCGCGTTGCTCAATGGCCGTCAGTGCCGCCTGGACGCCGGCCTCTGCGGCCTGGAACGCCCCCGCCTGCTCCTTGAGGTTCCCGGCCATGCGCTCTTCCAGGACGATGGCGCGCATGGCGTTGACGCCAATGATCGTCATGATGGTCAGGATGATGAGGCTCGTGACCAGAACGGCGCCCCGCGATGGGCGGGCAACGCGCACTGGGGTCGAATGGTACGGCCGGACCCGGCCCGGGACCGCGAGCATGACGGGGCTGGGGATGGTCACCTGTGTCATCTTGTTGAAGCCCCCTTCATGGGCCGACGGTCCAGGGTGAGCTGGCGCGAACGGCGACGGTGACCTGATAGACGTCATAGAGACGCCTGTCCGAGGGCAGGCCGAAACCGGGGTCGTTGGTGTCCGCGGCATCGGGGTTGGGCACCGCGGATTCGGTTCGCACGGAGTCGCCGGCCGTGACGAGAAGCCTGATCCGGGCGCTGTCCACCCGTTCCCAATAGTCTCTCGCGGTGACCCAGGAGGCGTCGGTCCCCGACTCGAGATCCTGGAAGCGTGATTTGACGGTGCTGTCGAAGGCCGCGTTGCCGGCCATTTCGGCACTGGTGTCGACGGCGCCATCGTAGGTGATGCTCATGTCCGCGACGTCCTGGATCAGGGCCTGCACGTTTCCACCAGCACTCCAGCGGCACAGGGCCGGGCGATAACGCTCCGGGTTGGTCGTGCAGTTCTGCACCGCCGCCCCGGTCTCGCGTTCGCCGTCGCGGGTATCCACGCAGCAGATGAAAAAGACCTGGTAGGCGAATGGGAACACCCGTGGCCGGTAAGCCGTGGCACGGATTTCCGCGAGCCCCGTGCCCTCGTTCGTGGAGATGACGCCATAGGCCCGGGAGAAGATCGGCGGCTCGCGATTGGCTTGCCCGCCCTGTGCATCGCTGCGGGCGTGGGGCAGGGAGTCGAGTGTCTCGCCGGCCTGATCGCCAGTCCCGTCCGCGATCTCGAAGATGTCGCTGCCGACGCAGTCGGTGACCAGCGCCAGATCGCCCAGGCTGAAGCCGCTGTCCCTATCGGAATCCACCAGGTCCAATGGGCCTGTGCGATCCGCCCGCACGGATCCGTTGGCACTCACCAGCGCGCCGCTGCCCGAGGTGCCCCAGGAGACCAGCGCGTCGCCGCGCAGCCAGGCGCCGGCAACGGCGGCCTGCCCGCCGGTGCTGGTGTCGCCGGGGAGTTGGGCGAGCCAGTCGACGGTGCCGTGCTGAGAGTCGTCGTAGCCCAGGGGGGTGGCGGAACCGATGGCGGGTCGACCGGTGCAGCCCGCCTCGCCGTCGGTGTCGAGTAGATCACAGGCGAGCACGTTGAGGGACTCGAAATGCTCATCCATCAACGCACTGCGGCAGCCGGTGCTTCGGGAGCCGCGCAGCGCTCTGGCCAAGGTGTTGGTGGCGTAGCGCCCGTTCTCCTGAACCCGGTTTTGGGCCTCGGACAGCCGGTACGACGCCTTGCTGGAGACGAGCATCTGGATGATACCGCCCAGCAGGAAGAGGCCGACGGCAAGGGCGATCAGCAGCTCGACCAGCGCCACGCCATGGGCGCGGCGCCTGATTGACCGCTGCGTCGGGCGCGAGCACCGCCGGAGGGTGCTTGGGCGACGGCAATCGGCTGGTCGCGTGGCGTGAACCATAGGTCAAAGCTCAGACAGCCGTGGCGATCCGGGTGCAGAAGCGGAACTCCATGTCCCGTACGTCCCGGCCCGCGGTCTGGTCTTGGGCCCCGGAGGCCGTATCCGGTTCTGGCTCCGCTCGGGCATCGTTCCAGCGGATGACAATGGCGCAGTTGTCGCTGCCGCAGGGGTTGTCGCTGCCGCAGTCCACGCGGGCCCGGTCGCCTGAATATGGTGGGGGCAGATTCAGATCGCAGAAGGCCTGCTGCCAGCGCTCCAGTCCGTTGGCAGGGCTGTCCACCGGGCAGTCGTCAGCACCCACCACCCGGGTTCCCGCGGACGCCTGGCCCTCGGCGAAGAAGGAGCCTGGCTCGGCACGAAGGCGGTCCGCCAGATCGTAGGCGGCGATGACCACCTGGGTGCGGATGCGTGCGCTGTCGTTGGCCCGCAGGCCCCGAGTCTGAAGCGCCGCGAGGCCGAGCAGTCCGACGCTCAGCACGAGTACGGCCACCAGGACCTCCACGAGGGAAAAGCCGCCATGAGCGGCTGGGAAGCGCGCAGACACTCGGGCGGCACGAATCCGAAGGTGCGGCAGTGCCCGTGGCGCGAGATCAGCAGTGACCGTCATGGCCTTCCAATTCCGAAGTCCCTTGGACGCTCAATCGATTGGTTTCAGCTTTGAGTTTACTCGATCAGGACCAGCCCAGTTTGGGTGTCGGGGGGAGAGGGGTGTGACCCTGAACGGCGGTTCTCCCGATCGATCGGAATGAACACGCTTGCGTGCTCCGATCCCACTGGCAGCGACAGGCGCCTGCCAGTCATCCAGCAAGCGCCGCCTGCCTCGTAACAGAGGGTTTGAGAGAGTCTTTGTTGGCGCCGATTGGTGTACGCCTAGCATCCGGGGATGACGGCGCACCGACGCGGCGCTTCGAGCTCGCGTCAGCTCCGGGCCGCCTCGAGGCGGCCGATCCGCTGGCCGACCCGGACCGCACTTCCCGGCGCGAGGTCGGCGTCCCAGGTCACGGCACGGGGAGGGAAGAGCAGGATCACGGTGGACCCCAGGTTGAAGCGCCCCATCTCGGCGCCCCGATCCAGGCTGACCCGATTGACTGCCTGGTCATAGGTCCAGCGCCGCTGGCGATCCCCCCTCCTCACAGGTGTGACCTGGCCGGCCCAGACGGTATCGATGCCGCCGACGAAGATGGCTCCAACCAGCACCATGGCCATGGGACCCGGTTCGCTGTCAAACAGGCAAACGACCCGCTCGTTACAGGCGAACAGGCCGGGCACCAGGGCGGTGGTGATGGCATTCACACTGAACAGGCGCCCATCCAGGTGGCGCATCCCCCGCAAGTCGCCGGCCAGGGGCATGTGAATGCGGTGATAATCCTTCGGGGACAGATAGAGGGTCGCGAATGCGCCCCCATCGAACGGCGAAGGGGCTTCGTCCTTGTCGCCAAGGAGGTCGCGCAGCGCGTATGTATGACCCTTGGCCTGGACCAGCCTCCCATCTTCGATGATCCCAATCTGGCTCAGGGTGCCGTCTACCGGGGAGAGTACAGACGTCGGGTCCGGGTCAAATGGGCGCAGACCTGGGCGCAGGGCCCGCGTGAAGAGCGCGTTCAAGTGGGGGTAGTCGCCCAGCTTCGGCTGCGCCGCCTCATCCATGCGGATGCCGGTCAGACGCACGAACAGCCAGACCAAGGGGACTCGAAGTGGCGTCCATTCGACCCGGGCGAGTCCGTACATCAGGAGTGACAGAAAATGCTGCGGCAGCACCTGTTGCAGGGCGACAAACAGGCGCGCGAACAGACCCGGCTCAGGATCGATCACGGCGATTCCGGCAGTAGCGCGTGGATGCCCTTGTAAAGGGCCTCCAGGTCGGCCGCCATCGCGCTCCTGTCCTCGTCGGCGGTCAGCAGGGCGATCAGATAGCCCCCGGGGGCAAAGACGAACAGCGGGGCCTGGGCGTCATCGCCGGCCCCCAGGGACTCGCGAAGGCGCCCGGTCTCGGCCGCGTCCCCGGCGAGGACATAGAGTGCCGGCGACAGGCGGGCAAAGTCTCGTGCCAGGTTGGGTGCATCGGTGGTGGTCGCCAGGACCAGGCGCAGGTCCCGCTGCAGGTCAGGCTCGCCGGCGACCCGATTGTAGACATCGATCAGACGCTGGATGGCCAGCTGGCCCTGGGCACCAGAGAGGTCACCGAAGGTGAGCAGGGTCCAGCCGGCGGCCAGGGTGTCCTGATCGAACACGCGGCCGCTGGGGTCCTCGAGTCGAAAGGCGGGGATGGCCGCCGGCGAGCGGAACAGCACGCCGCTGATGGCGGGCGGCTGGGCGTGCTTGCGCTGGTACTGGTTGCCCCATTGGTAGCCGAACAGGAACAGCCCGATGGCCCCAAGCATGAAGGCAAGCCGCACCCACAGGCTGTGGCGATTCCGAAGGAACATGTGCCCGATCTTAGGCGCGCGAGAAGGCGTCGAGGGCCGCCTCCGCCGCGGTCAGGGCCGCGCTCGTGTCCACCCCGTGGCCCATTTGATTGAGCTCAGTGCCGAGGGCCCCCAGGCAGAGCAGGACGTTTTCCGCCCGGCTGCTGTAGCCCATCAGGCCGATGCGCCAGATCTTGCCAGCCAGGGCCCCCAGACCGGCGCCGATCTCCAGGCCGTGATGCTCAAGCAGGCGCCCGCGCAGGGCCGCCTCGTCCACGCCTCCGGGCACCGTCACCGCGTTCAGTTGCGGCAGGCGCTCGGCCTCCGGAACCAGGAGCTCCAGCCCCATGGCCTCCAGACCCGCACGCAGTGCGAGATGATTTTGGGTGTGGCGTGCCCAGGCGTTCTCGATTCCCTCCTCACGGAGCATGAGCAGGGATTCGTGCAGGGCGTAAAGCGCGTTGATCGGGGCCGTGTGGTGATAGGTGCGCTTCTGCTCCCCGCCCCAGTATCCGAGCACCAGGTTCAGATCCAGAAACCAGCTTGGCACCGGGGTAGCACGGGCCCGCAGCTTCTCCACCGCCCGCCCGCTCCAGGTCAGCGGCGAGAGCCCTGGGGTACAGGACAGGCACTTCTGGGACCCGGAATAGACCGCATCCAGGGCCCAGGCGTCCACCTCAAGCTCACAGCCGCCAAGGGACGTGACGGCGTCCACGATGGTCAGGCAGCCATGATGGCGAGCGATCTCCGCGAGCACCCGGGCGTCAGAGAGGGCTCCGGTGCTGGTCTCCGCGTGGACGAAGGCCAGGATGCGCGCTCCCGGGTGGCGGCGCAGGGTCTCCTCGACCTGATCCGGGTCCACGGCCCGTCCCCAGGTACCCTCGACCGGCACGGCCACGCCGCCCAAGCGCTCCACGTTCTCCCGCATGCGCCCGCCGAAGACGCCGTTGATGCAGACCACCACCTCGTCGCCTGGCTCCACCAGGTTCACGAAGCAGGTCTCCATGCCCGCCGAGCCCGGCGCAGAGACCGGCATGGTAAGGGTGTTGTCGGTGCGGAAGGCATAGCGCAGGAGAGCCTTCACCTCGTCCATCATGGCGATGAAGCGCGGGTCCAGATGGCCAATTGTGGGCCGACCCAGGGCGCCAAGCACCCGCGGGTGCACATCGGCGGGGCCGGGACCCATGAGCGTGCGCTGGGGCGGGTTGAAGGAGCGGAAGGTCATTTCGGGTTCCATCGGTCCTGCGACTGATTCGGATCGTAACGTCCCAGAACGCACGGGCGCCTGAGTTTAGGTAGATTATCCCTTGGCCACAAGGCGGCAGGATCTGTGCGGGCAATGGCGCGAGTGGGTCCGCTGCCACTCCGACTGCGCAGGTCGCGGCGGTGAGGCTGTGCGGCGGTGTTTCGGAAGCTCGCGTCAGACGCGTCATCCGCCTGGTCGCAGAGCGCGCTTGGGTGTCGGTGTGAGACGGGTGGGGAAATGGCGGAGAGAGAGGGATTCGAACCCTCGATGGGCTTTTGACCCATACTCCCTTAGCAGGGGAGCGCCTTCAGCCTCTCGGCCATCTCTCCGGTGCGGTTTGGACGAAGCGCCCATTCCTAGGCCCAAACGTCCAGCTTTCGAGCGAGGACGCGCCATTTCTCTCTGGGAAAAATGCCGGGCGCGTCGCCGCGGCCCAGCATTTTATCGCGGTTGGCTCCGGTGTACCAGCTACTCGGGTTGAGCACCCTGTCCGTTACCACCCGAGCCATGGGCGGCCTCTGCTTGCTCACGTTTGATCCGCTCGTAGATCTCTTCGCGATGCACGGCGACCTCCCGCGGGGCGTTGACGCCGATGCGGACCTGGTTACCTTTCACTCCAAGAACCGTCACGGTGACCTCGTCACCGATCATGAGGGTCTCACCGACCCTTCGCGTTAGTATCAACATTGGCTTCTCCCTTTCTATCTTTCATTTTCCGAAACTTATGGCCCGCTTTCACGCATTCGTGCGATGTCCCTCGCCGTATCGTTTCGCGGAGCCACACCTAGACCAAGCGAGAGGCAGGCGTCTCCCATCCGGATTGTAGCAATAGCGCTGGGGAGGGCGAAAATTGCATTTTGTCAATAAATGACGGTCGGGCCCGACAAACCACTTTCAAGGGGCCGACGGACCGAGATCCCGATGAACCGTCCGGTTCGCCATGCGAACTACGCGTGGTCCAGCTCAAATGCCTCGTGCAGCGCGCGCACGCCGAGCTCCAGATATTTCTCGTCCACGACCACCGAGATCTTGATCTCGGAGGTCGAGATCATGCGGATGTTGATGCCTTCCTTCGCCAGGGCGCCGAACATGCGGGTTGCGATGCCCGCGTGGTTGCGCATGCCGACACCCACCAGGGAGATCTTGGCGATGTGCGCATCCCCCAACACCTGGCGGGCGGAGAGCTCATCGGCGGTCCGTTTGAGGATCTCCAAGGCGCGCGCGTAGTCATTGCGGTGGACCGTGAAGGTGAAGTCCGTGGTGGCCTCGTCGGGCGCCACGTTCTGGATGATCATGTCAATCTCGATGTTGGCGTCGGACACCGGGCCCAGGATCTTGTGTGCAACGCCGGGCTGGTCCGGTACCCCAAGCACGGTGAGCTTAGCCTCGTCGCGGCTGAAGGCGATTCCGGCGATCTGGGCGTCTTCCACGGATTCTTCCTCGAACGTGATCAGGGTGCCTTCGCCTTCGACGAAGCTCGAGAGCACCCGTAATGGGACCTTATATTTGCCGGCAAATTCCACTGAGCGGATCTGCAGCACCTTGGAGCCGAGGCTGGCCATCTCGAGCATCTCCTCGAAGGTGATGCGTGCAAGCTTGCGGGCCTTGGGCTCGACCCGGGGATCAGTGGTGTATACCCCGTCAACGTCGGTGTAGATCTGGCACTCGTCGGCCTTTAGGGCGGCAGCGATGGCGACGGCAGAGGTGTCGGAGCCGCCGCGACCCAGGGTGGTGATGTTGCCCTGCCCGTCGATGCCCTGAAAACCGGCGATGACCACCACCCGACCGGCGTCGAGATCGGCGCGCACCCGGGCGGCGTCGATGTCCCGGATGCGCGCCTTGTTATGGGCGCTGTCGGTGAGGATGTGGACCTGGGCCCCGGTATAGGAGCGGGCCGGGCAGCCGATGGAGTCCAGGGCCATGCTGAGCAGCGCGATGGTGACCTGCTCGCCCGTGGAGAGCAGTACATCGAGCTCCCGCGGGACCGGGTGTTCTTGAACGGACTTGGCAAGCGCGATCAGGCGATCGGTCTCTCCGGACATGGCGGAGACTACGACCACCACTTGGTCGCGTTTGTCGCGCCAGCGCTTGACGCGTTCGGCCACCGCGTGGATGCGTTCCGCGGTGCCGACGGAGGTTCCGCCGTATTTCTGTACGATGAGGGCCATTTGGGTCTGGTTGTTTGTTTCTCGGGGGTCCGTGTTTGGGCGATGCGGCGTCGGGAGCGCAACGACCTCAAAGTTTACTGCTTCCTGTCTCCCGCTCCTCGGCGTGGAAACGGCCCGGCGATGCGGCCTCGTACGTCTCCATTCTCTTACTCGTAACCTCCATCGCCATGGGCGAGGAGACTTGGCCGGCTGTCCGGTAGATCGAGGCGTCCTGCCGGCGCTCCAGTGCGGCTCGATCCGATCCCAGGAAATCCTCAGGCGGTCGCGCCGATGCGCTCGCTCACCCAGCCGCGCACCAGTTTCAGGGCGGCTGGAATGCCGGCCGGGTCGTTGCCTCCCGCCTGGGCCATGTCGGGGCGGCCGCCGCCCTTGCCGCCGACCCGGGCCGCCACTTCGCGGATGAGGTCGCCGGCCTTGAGACGGTCTGTGAGGTCTTTGGTGACGCCTGCGGCCAGACTTACCTTGCCGTCGGACTCGGCGGCCAGCACGATCACGGCAGAGCCCAGCTTGTCCTTGAGCTGATCCAGAGTATCGCGCAGTGACTTGGGGTCCACCCCGTCGAGGCGCGCGGCGAGCACCTTGACCCCGTCCACATCGACGGCCTGGGCGGCAAGGTCCTTGCCGGCACTACTGGCCAGGCGGACTTTGAGCTGATCCAGCTCCTTCTCCAGGCCGCGACTGCGCTCCAGCAGTCCGGCGACCCGGTCGTCGAGGTCGTCGCGGGCGCCCTTGAGTAGGCCGGCGAGCCGCAGGATTCGGTCTTCGTCGGCCTCCACCCATTCCAGTGCGCCGGCACCGCTCATGGCCTCAATGCGGCGCACCCCGGCAGCGATACCCCCTTCAGAGACGATCTTGAAGAGGCCGATGTCGCCAACCGACTTCACATGGGTTCCGCCGCACAGCTCGGTGGAGAAGTCGCCCATGCGCAGGACCCGCACCTGCTCGCCATATTTCTCACCGAAGAGCGCCACGGCGCCGGAGGCCTTGGCGTCATCAAGGCTCATGATCCGGGTCTCGACCATGTGGTTCTCCCGAATCTCCTGGTTCACCAGGCGCTCGATGGCGAGCTGCTGCTCGCGGCTGACGGGCTCGAAATGGGAGAAATCAAAACGTAGCCGGTCGGGCCCCACCAGAGAGCCTTTCTGCTGGACGTGATCGCCCAGTATCTGGCGCAGCGCCGCGTGCAACAGGTGGGTGGCGGAGTGGTTGAGGGCAATGGCACGGCGCCGCTCGGCGTCGACCTCGGCTTGTACGGCGTCGCCCACGGTGAGTCGGCCCTGAGCGACCCGGCCTAGGTGGCAGATGATGCCGTCGCCTTTCTTCTGGGTATCGGAGACGTCGAAGCGACCGGATTCGCCGCTGAGCCATCCGCGGTCGCCCACCTGTCCGCCGGACTCGCCGTAAAAGGGTGTCAGGTCCAGGATCACCAGGCCTTCCTCGCCCGCATCCAGGCCGTCCCGGGATTTGCCGTCCCGATAGAGGGCGACCACGGTGGAGCGCTCACGCAGGGTTCCGTAGCCGCAGAACTCGGTCTCGCCCTGGACGTCCAGCGTGATCTCCTGCCCCATGCCGAACTGGCTCGCGGCGCGGGCGCGTTCCTTCTGGCGCTCCATGGCACGATCGAAACCCTCCAGGTCGAGGCTGAGGCCGCGCTCTCGGGCGATGTCGCCAGTGAGATCTGTGGGAAAGCCGAAGGTGTCGTAGAGCTTGAAGACGGTTGCGCCGGGGATGACCGGTGCGCCGCCGAGTCCTGCGATGGCCTCCTCCAGGATGCCCATTCCGTTCGTCAGAGTCTCGGCGAAGCGCTCCTCTTCCAGTCGAATGACCCGCTCCACCTGGGACTGAGCGGCCGCCAGCTCCGGGAAGGCGGCGCCCATCTCCGCCACCAGGGGGGCGACGAGGCGATGGAAGAAGGGCTGGGATTGTCCTAGTCGGTAGCCGTGGCGGATGGCGCGCCGCATGATGCGGCGCAGCACGTAACCGCGGCCTTCGTTGCTCGGTGTAATGCCATCGGCAATCAGGAAGGCGGCGGAGCGGATGTGATCGGCGATAACGCGCAGGGACTGGTCCGATCGGTCCGCGCAGCCGGTCGCCTCGGCGGCGGCGGCGATCAGACTGACGAAGAGGTCGATGTCATAGTTGCTGTGGACGCCTTGCATCACCGCCGCCAGGCGCTCCAGCCCCATTCCGGTGTCCACCGAGGGATGGGGCAGTGGACTCAAGTCCCCATCCGCGCCGCGGTTGTACTGCATGAAGACCAGGTTCCAGATCTCCACATACCGATCGCCGTCCTCGTCGGGGGACCCCGGGGGGCCGCCGGCGATCTCGGAGCCGTGATCGTAAAAGATCTCGGAGCAGGGGCCGCAAGGGCCGGTCTCGCCCATGGACCAAAAGTTGTCCTTGGCACCGCAGCGGGAGAAGCGGGCAGGATCGACGCCGATCTCATCCAGCCAGATCGCTGCGGCCTCGTCGTCGTCGGTGAAGACAGTAACCCAAAGGCGCTCCGGAGGCAGGCGGAGCTCCCGGGTCAGGTAGTCCCAGGCGTACCCAATGGCCTCGCGCTTGAAGTAGTCGCCGAAGCTGAAGTTCCCCAGCATCTCGAAAAAGGTGTGATGGCGGGCGGTATAGCCGACGTTCTCCAGGTCGTTGTGCTTGCCGCCGGCGCGCACGCAGCGCTGGGAGCTGACGGCGCGGGTGTAGGGGCGGCGCTCACGGCCGAGGAATACATCCTTGAACTGCACCATGCCGGCATTGGTGAAGAGCAACGTCGGGTCATTGGCGGGGATGAGCGGGCTGGATGGCACCCGCTCATGATCCCGCTCGGCAAAATAGTCGAGGAAGCTCGCGCGAAGCTCGGCACTGGAGGTCATGGGGGGCACTCGGATAGACCGGGAAGGGGGCGGTCAGTCGTTCCAGCGAAGATAGCGACGGATCATCTCGGCGGGGAAGCCACGCTGCTCCAGAAAACGGCCGCGTCGTGTGTAGTCCGCTCGGTCCGACGGAACGCTGGACCCGAAGCGCCGGTCATGGGCGGCGGCGAGTAGCTTCGGCCATTCCCCTGCCTGGCCGTCGAGATGGGGATCGATGAGGGCATTCGGTAGGCCCTTTTCCGAGAGCTCTGCTCGGATGCGCAGGGGGCCGAAGCCCTTGCGCATGCGCTCGGCGACATAGATCTCGGCCAGGCGTGACTCGTCGAGTGCGCCGCTGGCGGTCAGTCGGGCGAGCACGGCGTCCACCGCATCGCTGGCAAATCCGCGTGCGCGTAGCTTACGCCCAAGCTCACGCCGGGAATGCTCGCGGGTGGCGAGTAGCTTGAGGGCGAGCCCCTCGATCCCGGTGGCTGGGTCTTCCGCCATCTCCGCGTCCCCGCGGCGGGGGGGCCGCGGCTTCAGGGCGCTGGTGCTCAGGGCTCGACCTCCGCCGGCTGGGCGGGCGACCTCAGATCCTCCCCGCTGTCAGCGGGGCGCGGCAGCAGCTGCTCCCGAATCCGTACCTCGATCGCGTGGGCCAGGTCCGGGTTGTCTTTGAGGAAGACCCTCACGTTGTCCTTTCCCTGGCCGATGCGATTACCCTCGTAGCTGTACCAGGCCCCGGACTTCTCGATGATATCCGCCTTCACGCCTAGGTCGATGATCTCACCCTCGCGGGAGATGCCTTCGCCATAAAGGATGTCAAACTCGGCTTGGCGGAAGGGCGGGGCCATCTTGTTCTTGACCACCTTGACCTTGGTCTCGTTGCCGATGACCTCGTCCCCTTTCTTGATACTCCCGGTTCGGCGGATGTCGAGTCGCACCGAGGCATAGAACTTGAGCGCGTTGCCGCCGGTCGTCGTTTCCGGCGAACCGAACATGACGCCGATCTTCATGCGGATCTGGTTGATGAAAATCACGACGGCGTTGGAGCGCTTGATGTTGCCGGTGAGCTTGCGCAGCGCCTGCGACATCAGGCGGGCTTGGAGCCCCACGTGGGAGTCGCCCATCTCGCCCTCGATCTCCGCCTTCGGGGTGAGGGCGGCGACCGAGTCCACCACCACGATGTCGACGGCGCCGGAGCGCACCAACATGTCGGTGATCTCCAGCGCCTGCTCGCCGGTGTCAGGCTGGGAGACCAGGAGTTCGTCCATGTTGACACCGAGCTTGCCCGCGTATCCCGGGTCCAGGGCGTGCTCGGCGTCAACGAAGGCGGCGGTGCCGCCGAGCTTCTGGGCCTCAGCCACGATGTGCAGGGTGAGCGTGGTCTTGCCGGAGGACTCGGGTCCATAGATCTCGACGACGCGCCCGCGTGGCACCCCTCCTATACCCAACGCGAGATCCAGCCCCAGCGACCCGGTCGAAATGACCTCCACGTTGCGCACGGCACCGACGTCGCCCATGCGCATGACCGAGCCCTTGCCGAATTGCTTTTCGATCTGCGTCAGGGCGGCGGCCAATGCCTTCTTGCGGTTTTCGTCCATCGGGTCTCCGTTGGTCCTGGATCCCCGAGGCGGCGGCAGGCGGGGTGCCTCAACCCGGGGCGTCGGGAAGTGGCGAATTATTGCACAGCTGCGCAGGCCGTCATACGGGCGGACAAGGGGGCTCGCCGGCGAGGTCACTCAGGGGCCAGCGCCGGCGCAACACGTAACGAGGGACCTGTCCCTGTCGTCCGGCGGCAAGGGTCAGCTCCCGGGCAGTCCATTCGACCGGATCGCGCCAATGCACGGCCGCCCGTGGGGGCGGGTGCCCGACCTGACGCGCCAAGGTGATATGGGGCCTGAAGGGCCGTGTCTCGGGAGCGACGCCCTGGTCTTGCAGGGCCTGCTCGAGCCGGTCGGCGAGATGCAGCAGATCCGGGCTGGGGGAGGCGGGTCCGCACCAGATGACTCGGGAGCGGGCGAAGTGGCCGACCCGGTCGATGCGAACCGGCACCGGACCAGCCGCCAACATGTCCGCCGCCCGCTCCGCGCCGGCCAGTGCCTCGGCGCTCATTGGACCCAGAAAACGCAGGGTCAGATGGAGGTCCAGCGGGTGCGTGGCGCGGGCGCCCCTCGGGATGATCCCGGCGGCGGCGCCCACCAGGGCCTCGCGGGCCGGGGCGGCCGGCCACAGGGCGAAGAACCAACGCTCGCCCCCAGGATTGAGCCCGGCGCTCAGGCGAGGATCTCCAGCAGTCGCTCCAGGGCCAGGCGCACGCTCTGATGTCTCACCTCGGCGCGGTCGCCAGCGAACTGCAGCCGCCGGGTCTCCGGGGGGGCGTCGGGCCAGGCCCAGGCGAACCAGACGGTGCCCACCGGCTTGTCCGCACTGCCGCCGCCGGGACCCGCAATTCCGCTCACCGCCACCGCCACCTGAGCGCGGCTGCGCGCCAGCGCCCCGGCGGCCATCTCTCGGACCACTGGCTCGCTGACCGCGCCGTGGGCGTCGAGGGTCGCCGCCGCCACCCCCAGCATGTCCTGCTTGGCCTGATCACTGTAAGTCACGAAACTGCGATCGAACCAAGCGCTGCTGCCCGCGATATCGGTGACCACCTTGCTGATCCAGCCGCCAGTGCAGGATTCTGCACAGGTTAAAATTAGACCGCGTCGGAGCAGGACGGCGCCGAGGCGGTCGGCAAGTGGATCGAGTCGTTCGGACATGGCCTCAATGTTAACGTGAAATGCCGCGCCCGCGGGCACATCAGCACCCTTTGGGCACATCAGCACCCTTTGCCGGCTGGGCTGTGCGGCATGACGAGCTCGGGTGAAACCGCGGCGAGTTCCTGAGCTCGGCGCAGTGACTCGTTCTGGGGGGCAGTGGAAAAGCCAGAGCTGGGCCCGCACCTTGTCCGATCCGAGCGCGCACGTCGTGCCCCTTGAGTATGTGGAGGGCCATTACCTTGACTGATCTGGAGATTCTAGTGGAACATAAGCCCTCACCCGCGAAGCTGGAGGTGCTCGGTGTCGAGGGCTGGCCGGTCTGGCGCCGGGAGCCCGGGACCTTTCCCCGGTCCTATAGTCAGACCGAGACCTGCTATGTCCTTCGCGGCCGCTTCACGGTGACCCCCGAGGGTGGCGAGCCCCAGGGGTTCAAACGCGGCGACCTGATCCGCTTCCCGGCCGGCCTTTCCTGTACCTGGGAGATCCAGGACGCAGTGGAAAAGCATTACCGGCTCGACTGAACTCCGCATTCCCGGCGGGCTTGCGTATCGCTTCGCTGCCGTCGTCCTCTTGACGTCGTTCGGAGATTTGGCCAAGGGCGACGCGTGGGGCATGTGCCGAGGCGCCTCTTGACGGCTCGCCGGTGTTTGGCGTCTTCCCGTCCTGGGATGCTCCTCACTCCATGGGAGCGTTCATGCTCCCCAGGCGATAGCCTTCGAGATCCAGGGTCACGTGCTGAAAGCCCAGGGACTTGAGTGAGGTTACCACGGCGTCGGATTTGGCGAGCAGGCGTGTACGCTGCTCGCGAGCCACCTCAATGCGCGCCAGTCCCCCGTGGAGGCGAACCCGAACCCAATCGAAACCCAGGTCCAGCAGCACCCGCTCGGCCTCCTCGATGCGTTGCAGGTTGGGCATCGTCACCCGCTGGCCGAACGGAAGCCTCGTGAGCAGGCAGGCGTTGGTGGGCTTGCGCCAGTTGGCCAGTCCCAGTGCCTGGGCCATTCGGCGCACATCGGCCTTGGCGATACCGCAGTCGAGTAACGGCGTCTCAATACCCAGCTCGCGCACGGCACGGAGTCCGGGTCTGTAATCCCTGAGGTCGTCGACGTTGGTGCCGTCGAGCACGGCGAAGAACCCGAGCCGGGTTGCGGTGTCCGTGAGACGCTCGTAGAGCGCCCGCTTGCACAGGTAGCAACGTTCCGGCGGGTTGTCCTCCATGGACTCCGGCATGGGTAGCTCGATCAACTCGTGGGCGACGCCCAGACCGGTGGCAAAGGCGACGGCCTCGGAGATCTCCTGGCGCACCATGTAGGGCGTGACCACCGTGAGGGCGATCACCCGGCCGGCGCAGGCCTCGCGGGCGGCGGCGAGCAAGAGACCGCTGTCCGCCCCGCCTGAATAGGCGACCGCCGCGGAACCCAGCGGGACCAGCCGTTCGAGCAGGCGCTGGTAAGTCTGGTCCTCCATCCGGTGCCTCCGCACACCCGGGGTCATGGCCCCCGGGATTCATTTTCGAGGTGGGCGTCGGCCCGGGCCGGGCGTCGCCTGTTGGTGAAAACCATAATGGCACGGCTTGCGATTGCCAATTGGCATCAAGCTCATAAGCGGTCAAAATCCCAAAACCGGATCGATAGATTTCCGTGCCGCCCCCGCCCAGGTGCGGGTCAGGCCCGGAACACCGGTCCAATCAGGGCCGTGCCAAGACTCCGCCGGGCAGGCCTCGGATAGCCGGCCCAGCTCCACTCGGGATAAGAGATAGAAGACCATGCCGCGAAAATCACCCTTGCTTGCGCTGCTCGCCATCCTGCCTGCCCTGCTGCTCGCCGCCCCAGGGGCGCGCGCCGAGGGTATGACGATCGCCGACACGGTGGTCAAGCTCCCGCTGGAGGAGGGCGTCTCCATGGACGACGCCATCGAGTCGATGAAGCTTCGTGCCAATGCGCTCAACTTCAAGCTGGTTGCCCACCAACCCCTCTACAAAGAGCTTGAGGCCCTGGGGGTCGAGAGCAAACGGGTAGAGATCTTTCAATTCTGCGATGCCCGCATCGCCCACACCATGATCTCCGAGAGCCTGGACTTCGCCGCCTATCTGCCCTGCCGGATCACCCTGATCGAGGACAAGGACGGCAAGCCTTGGCTGGTCACCATGGACTTGGATCGCGTGATTCAGATCGCCAATCTGCCGCCCGAGCTCCTGGAAAACGCCATTAAGGTGCGCGACACCATCAAGGAGATCATGGAGGCGGGCGCCAGCGGCGATCTCTGAAGGTATTGCCGCTGTGGAGGACCTGGAGTTCGAATTCACCCTCAAGCCTGACAGCGACGAGTCGCTTGGGCGCTTTGTCCTTGGCTTCGAGGGTCTGGCGCGGGTGTGGGACGACGAGTCCGGGGAGGAGCGCCACGCCGGGACCATCCGCGGCCACCGAATCGACCTGGTTTCCGCCCTCCATGACGGGTTGAGCCAACAGGAGCTTCTGGAATGCCTGACCCCGGAGATCGCCGAGTTCGCCCAGGTGGTCCTGGGTGACCGGCAGTGCCTGCTGCCGGGGTCCGAGGCGGAGTCATTGGGCCCCGAGGACTGCGACGGCCTCGTCTATGTGTCCGAGCTCTGGGTGGAGCCCCCCTATCGGAGCCGAGGCATCGGGAGCGAGCTGCTGCGGCGGCTGGGGTCCACCATCGATCTGGCGCGCTGCCTGATCGCCCTCAAGGCCCTGCCGCTGCGGGAGGACCACGCCCAGGCATCGACCCCGGAGGAGGTCGCCCGGGTCAAGGGCTTCTATCTGAATCACGGGTTCGATCACGCCGGCGAGGAATACATGGTGAAGGACGCCCGTCGGTGCGAGGCCGTCAAGAAGCGGCTGGCCGGGCGCCGCACCGCCTCCGCGAGCTGAGGTCGAATCGCGGCGGGTGCGCGCTGCCCCCGGAGTCGGATCCGGGGCGAGTCTCCGTCGCACCCTTCCGAGGCGCTTTCCGGCTACGGCAGGGGAAATGACCCTCAGTCGCAGGCGAGGCCCATCACTTCACTTTGATCTGCATCGCGTCCCTGCCGTGACGCTTGAGGGTGTTGCGGGTCTCCTCCATGGCCTTCTTGGATGCCAGGGGGCCGGTCATGACCCGGTGCCAGACCTCGCCGTTCTTGATCGTTACCCTTTGCACCCGGGTGGAGACGCCCAGCATGGCGAGCTGGGCCTTCATGCTCTCGGCATCCTTGGCATTCCTGAAGGAGCCCACCTGCAGCACGTAGGTCCCCGAGGGGGCCGCGGGTGCGGTCTTCGCCTGGGGCGTGTCTTCGGTTGGCTCATCGGGCGGGATCGGCTCGGGGCGCGGTGCCGGCGGCGGCAGAGGCTTGCCGCGGCCGATTTCCACCTCGGCCTCTCGAAGGATATTGGGAAACTCGAAGCGCGGCTGAGGTGGCGCCGGGCGATCCGTCTTGGGGATCGCGGCCATGCTGGCCGGTATCTGCTGTGGTGCCTGCGTCATCCAATAGAGCCCGACCCCAAAGCTCCCAAGCATGGCCCCGAGCAGGAACCACCAGACGCAGGAGCGCGGCTGGTTGCGTCTGGGGGTCGGCCGCGAGGCCCCGTTGCGGTGAGAGTCCCTAACCATCTACATGGTCTCCGGGGCAGAGACGCCCATGAGTCCGAGCCCATTGCGAAGGACCTGGCGGACCGCGAGGATCAACTTGATGCGCGCATCGCGCAGGGCCGGATCATCGACCAGGAACTGGTGCGCGTTGTAGTAGGTGTGCAGGTCGTTGGCCAACTCCCGCAGATAGTGGGTCACCAGGTGGGGTTCATGGCCCTCGGCGGCGGCCTCAATCACCTCGGGGTAGCGGGACAGGCTGCGCATCAGGGCCTGCTCGTGGTCCTCGGTGAGCCGCTCCAAGTTGGCCGTGCCTAGGCTGGGTTCCACCGCGATGCCCTTGTCCGCGGCCTGGCGCAGCACGCTGCACACTCGGGCATGGGCGTATTGGACGTAATAGACCGGGTTGTCCGCGGACTGTGACTTGGCCAGGTCGAGGTCGAAGTCCATGTGCTGCTCGCAGCGGCGCATCACGTAGAAGAAGCGGGCGGCGTCGCGGCCCACCTCCTTGCGCAGCTGTCGCAGGGTGACGAACTCACCCGAGCGGGTGGACATCTGCGCACGCTCCCCGCCTCGGTAAAGGATGGCGAACTGGACCAGCAGTACGTCCAGCCGGCTGGCATCATCCCCCAGGGCGGTGAGCGCGGCCTTGACCCGGGGGACGTAGCCGTGGTGATCTGCCCCCCAGATGTCGATCACCCGCTCGAACCCGCGCTCGAGCTTGTCCATGTGGTAGGCGATGTCCGATGCGAAGTAGGTGGTCTGGCCGTTCTCGCGAACCAGTACCCGATCTTTTTCGTCGCCGAAGTCACTGGAGCGGAACCACAGCGCCCCCGCCTGCTCGTAGGCGTGGCCGGACTCACGCAGGCGCTCGATTGCCCTCATCACCGCCCCTCGCTCTGCCAGTGAGCGTTCCGAATACCACTCCTGGTACTCGACCCCGAACTGGGCCAGGTCGTCGCGGATATCGTCCAGGATGGTGTTGAGCGCCAGCTCGAAACAGTAGCGGTAACGGTTGTCCCCGAGCAGCCGCTTGGCGGCGGAAATTAGGGCGTCGATATGGGCCTCTTTGTCCCCATCGTCCTCGCCGTCGCCGGCGTCCGGCGGGGCCCCGGCGAAGACCTCTGTCGCGTCCACCCGGTACCCATCGGCGTGCTCGCGGTGCAGGGTGGCGGCGATGTCCCACACATAGTCGCCTTTGTAGCCGTTGCTCGGGAAGTCCAGCTCCTCGCCGCACAGCTCCAGGTAGCGCAGCCAAACTGAGGTGGCCAGGATGTCCATCTGGCGTCCGGCGTCGTTGACGTAGTACTCGCGGTGAACGTCGAAGCCGACGGCGGCGAGCAGGTCGGCCACGACCGCCCCGTAGGCGGCTCCGCGCCCGTGGCCCACGTGCAGCGGCCCGGTAGGGTTGGCGGAGACGAACTCCACCTGCACCCGGCGACCCGCGCCGAGGTGGGAGCGGCCGTAGCTGTGGCCGGCGGCCAGGATCTCGGCCACCAGGGAGCGGTATGCAATGTCGCTCAGGAAGAAATTGACGAAGCCGGGTCCGGCGATCGCAACTCGCGCGACCAGGGGTGACTCAGGCAGGGCTTTAACCAGACGTTCGGCAAGATCCCGCGGGCGCATGCCGGCAGGCTTCGCCAGGATCAGGGCCAGGTTGGTCGCGAAGTCCCCGTGGGCGTTGTCCTTAGTGCGCTCGACCTTAATCTCGATCGGGGTTTGGCGGCCGGCCTCCGGCAAGGCGGATGCCGAGACGGTGCCGTCGCCGGTGAGTTGAGCCAGGGCGGAGTGCAGAAGGTCCGTGATCTGTTGCTTCATGGGGCGGTGCGGTTCGAGGGGACACGGCCGCGGAGTCGGGACGACCGGGGCGAAGGCGCGAAGGATACCTGAATCGGAGACAGTGGTCAGTGGGCGGTGCCCAGGCGGATGGTCGCTCTCCCTCCCGGGCGTCAAGGCCGAGGGCACGTGGCTCAGAGCATGTCCTGGGGGTCCACGTCCAGGGACCAGCGCAGTCCACTGGTTCTCGGCAGGGCGCGCAGGGCGGCGACCCAGGTCGCGAGAAAGCGCTGAAGCTCGGGCCGCCGTCGGCATTCCACCAGGAGTTGGGCCCGGTAGCGGCCGGCGCGCCGCTCCATAGGGGCTGGGGCCGGCCCCAGAAGCTGGATCGCCGGGCCCGAGGCATCGAGCCCTTGGGCCAGCGCGCGTGCGCGACGCAGGAATTCCGTGGGAACCTCCTGGATAGGAGCCTCGGCGCGTAACAGGGCGAGGTGACTGAAGGGGGGCAGACGGGCCGCGGCGCGCTCTGCCAGTGCCGCCTCGGCGAAGCCCGGGTAGCCCTCCCGCAACAGGGACTGGAGCAGGGGGTGCTCGGGGTGCCGGGTCTGGATCAGCACCCGCCCTGGGCGATCGGCCCGCCCGGCCCGGCCTGCCACCTGGACGATGAGTTGGGCGGTGCGCTCCGGCGCGCGGAAGTCTGCCGCGTAGAGCGACTGATCCAGGTCCAGGATGCCGACCAGGGTAACCCCAGGGAAGTCGTGCCCCTTGGCCAGCATCTGGGTGCCGAGCAGGATCAGGGTCTCCCCGCGGCGCACAGCGGCGAGAAGTCGGTCGAGCTCGCCCTTGCGTCGAGTGCTGTCCCTATCGATCCGGGCCAGTGGCACGTCCGGGAAGAGACCCCGGAGCTCGTCCTCCAGTCGCTCGGTGCCCAGCCCCAGCACGCGCAGGTCCAGCCCGCTGCACTTGGGACAGGCGGCGGGGGCGGGACGGAACCAGCCGCAGTGATGGCACCACAGACGACCAAGCCTCCGGTGCAGGGTGAGGCGGGCGTCACAATGGGGGCAGGCGCCCACCCACCCGCAGTCATGGCAGGTCTGGACCGGGGCGAACCCGCGCCGGTTGAGGAACAGGAGCGCCTGGCTCCCGCTCGCCGTATGGGCCGCCAGATATTCCCGCAGCAGGGGTGAGAGGCCGGCGCTCATTGGCTGGCCGCGGATGTCGATGAGGGAGACGGCGGGATCGCTGGCGCCCCCCGCCCGCCGCGGCAGGCGCAGCAAGCGGTAGCGTCCGGACCGCGCATTCTGCAGCGTCTCCAGAGACGGGGTGGCGGAGCCCAGTACCACCGGGCAGCTGGAGATCTGGGCACGGCGTACCGCCAGGTCCCGGGCCGAGTAGCGGAATCCGTCCTGTTGCTTCAGGGAGGCGTCGTGCTCCTCGTCGACCACGATGAGCCCCAGCCTGGGCAAGGGTGCGAAACAGGCAGAACGGGTGCCGAGCACCAGGTTGGCGCGGCCGCTTGCCGCGCGGTGCCAGGCGCGCTCCCGCTCGCCCTCATCCAGGCCAGAATGGAGCAAGGCGTGAGGACCCGGAAGGCGGCTCTTCAGACGCTCCCGGAGTTGGGGCGTGAGACCGATCTCAGGTACCAGCACCAGGGCCTGGCGCCCCGCCTCGATGACTGACTGGATGATGCGGATGTAGACCTCGGTCTTGCCGCTACCGGTGACACCGTTGAGCAGGAAGGGGGCGAATCTGCCCAGCGCGGCCCGGATTGCCTCCGAGGCCCGCGCCTGGTCGGGGTTCAGCACTGGTCCGTCCAGTGTCGGGAGGCAGTCGGCGTCGGGCTCGGGGTCGAGATTGCAGGGCTCGATCAGCCCCTTGGCGCGCAGCGCGCGGATGGGTCCGGCACAGGCCCCGAGCCTAGCGCGAAGATGGGTTGACTCAATCCCCATCGGTTTGTCGCGCAAGAGTTCTAGGACCCGCCGCTGGGCAGGCGCCCGGGCAAGGGTGCCGAGGTCCAGGGTCAAGCCGGCGTCGCTCGCGCTCAGGCCGGGGGCCCGGTCGTCCAGGGCGGCGCTCGGGCGCCGCAGCCGCGCGGGCAGGGCACTGAACAGCGCCTCTCCCAGGGGGTGCTGGTAGTAAGCCGAGGCCCAGCGGATCAGGGCGAGATCCTCGGAGCCGAGCAGTGGGCTAGGGTCGAGCACTCGCAACGCCGGCTTGAGCCTCGCCAGCTCCTGTTCCGAGCGGTCAGCGGTCTCGATCAGGATTCCGACCCGCTGGCCTCGACCGAAGGGGACCAAGAGCCGCATCCCGGGCTTTAGGGACAGTGTTGGCCCGCCTGGCCCGGGCGGCGGGAGGTAGTCGTAGAGTGCGGTCAGAGGCGCGCCGACGGCAACGCGCAGGATGGTCAATGCTTCAGTCGCATCAGGGGCGGGCGCCGGCGGAGGGTGGACATCCATTGGGTCTGTGCTCGGTGGCTTCAGCGGGGCCAGCATATCCGGCCGCGGCGATTGCGAAGCCAGGGTTAGCCGCTGTTTCTCCATGGATCATCACGATTGTTCCGCAACCATCAGCCAGCGCTGCCGAAGGACTGGCTGATCGAGCGTTCACAGATTCTGTGGATAACTCTGGGGACAGGGCCTGAAGATTGGCCGCGGGAGGGCGTCCCCATTACGCTTCTGGTGATCTGGAAAATTTTTGTTCAACTTATTTAACCAATTGTTATCGCTCAATTAACAGAGATCCACCGACTCCTGATAAATGATGATGGCCAAAGCCATTGAAAAACGGTTGGATCATCTTCTGGCTGTTGATCACCATCGCTGGCAGGCGACCTGCGGTGTCCGGCGAACCAGGACGACACCGGGTGCGCAGGCTTGAAAAACGCCTTGCCGTGGACGGTCGTCGAGGCCTCCATCGTGGATCCCCGAGCCCGGTCTCGATGCCATCGCGGACCCTGCGGCCGGGGGTCCCCGCGAGTCCCTGAGGCGTTTGAAAAGGGGGCTCCAGGCGCGCTTGCGCGCGAGGGGCAAGTGTGTATCATGCGGCGCAAATTCCGAGCCGTAGCCTCTTATGGTGCCACTGAACCAACAGGTACTGCGAACGGATTTGGCAGGTATGCCGCTCGAGTGGGTGGACTATCGCGCCGCAGCGCGGCTCTACTCCTTAGGGCAGGTCGCCTATGCCTGTGGTGATGCGCTGTTCCGCCTTCGCGGCGGGATCAATGCCCTGACGCGGCGGCGCAGCCAACTCAAGATCCACTCCATCATCGCCACCTATGGCATGCACCACGCCCTGAGCAAGCTTCAGGACGACTATGTTCCGCCGCTGTCGAATCGGACGCTGTTCCAGCGCGACGACCATCTCTGTTTGTACTGCGGCCACCGCTTCTCCGGTCGCCATCTCTCGCGTGACCACGTACGGCCCTCCAGCAGGGGCGGCGCCGACACTTGGAACAACGTGGTCAGCGCCTGCATTCGTTGCAACAACTTCAAGGCGGGACGCACACCCGAGGACGCAGGCATGGAGTTGATCGCCGTCCCCTTCACCCCTACCCATGCGGAGTACATCTATTTGATGGGCCGCAACGTATTGGCGGACCAGATGGAGTTCCTGCGTGCCCATTTTCCCCGCACCAGCCCGCTGCACGGGCGACGGGGAAACAGGCCCGCCGCGTGACCGACTGGAACGCGATCAGCCGGCACATCGGGGACGCCACGGGGCAGACCTTCGAGCCCCGCGACGGGCACTCGGTCGGAGGGGGCTGCATCAACACCGCCACCATCCTGAGCGACGGCGCACGTTCCTACTTCGTCAAATGCAACGATGCCTCCCGTCTTGACCTTTTCGAGGCGGAGGCGGACGGGCTCGCGGCCCTAACGGCCAGCGGCTCCATCCGGGTGCCCGAGCCGGTTTGCTGGGGACGTGCGGGGGGGGCCAGCTATTTGGTGCTGGAGCGGCTGGATCTCCAGGGTGGACGGGGTAGGGGGGCGGAGGCCGGACGCCGTCTGGCCGAGCTCCACCGTAGCGGTGGTCCGGCGTTCGGCTGGCGCCGCGACAATTACATCGGTTCCACGCCCCAACCCAACGGCCAGACGTCGGACTGGACCACCTTCTGGCGTGACCGCCGGCTCGGCTTCCAACTCGATCTTGCCGCGAGAAGCGGCCACGGCCGGGGCCTCCAGTCCCATGGGGATCGGTTGCTGGCGGACCTGGGGGCATTCCTGGACCACCAGCCGAATCCCTCCCTCCTTCACGGCGATCTGTGGGGCGGTAACCTGGGATACCTGGCCGACGGCAGCCCGGCGATCTTCGACCCGGCGGTCTACCTCGGGGACCGGGAGGCGGACCTCGCCATGACCGAGCTCTTCGGCGGCTTCGGGGGGGATTTCTATGCCGCCTACGGGGAGAGCTGGCCCCTGGACCCAGGCTACGGCACCCGCAAGACCCTATACAACCTCTACCACATCCTCAATCACCTCAACCTGTTTGGCTCGGGCTATCTGGGGCAGGCAAGGTCCATGATCGAGCGCCTGCTGGCGGAGCTGCGATAGCCCCGGCGACCGTATGGCTTTGGCGTGGCCAATGCCCGGCGACTGCCGCGCGGGGTTGCCGGTCCGACCCCGTTGGCATCACCGGTGTCGGGCGCCCGACGTTGCGCCACAGGTAGGAAGGTGACATCGAAGATGACGGTTATGTTAAAAGGCAGGCAAATTGACCTGATCCTCAGCCTCTCCGATTGAGCTACGCCGACCCGTTTTTTCATATGGCACGGGAACTTCTGATCCTCCGTCACGCCAAGTCGGACTGGGACTCTGGCCACGCGTCCGATTTCGAGCGCCCGCTCAGCCGCCGGGGCAAGAACGACGCCCCGCGTGTTGGTGCCTGGCTGTATCGCGAGGGGCTAGTTCCGGACCACGTGATCAGCTCACCGGCCGAACGCGCTCGCCAGACTGCGGTGAAGGTGTGCAAGAGCCTGGAGCT
Source organism: uncultured Gammaproteobacteria bacterium (assembly GCA_963698355.1). Classification (GTDB taxonomy): domain Bacteria; phylum Pseudomonadota; class Gammaproteobacteria; order Chromatiales; family Chromatiaceae; genus Thiodictyon. The sequence goes on from CAVOQO010000048.1 coordinate 77,997, forward strand.
CAGCAAGAAAAAGATCGTCTGGGATCCCGAGATTTACGAGGCCGACGTGTCCGGGCTGCTGCAGGTGCTGGGCCGCTGTCCGAGCGACGCACCAACCGTCCTCCTGGTGGGTCACAACCCAGGGCTTGAATCGCTGGTGCAGTACCTGGCAGGCGACGACCTTGAGGCGGCCGAGGACGGCAAGCTCCTGCCCACTGCCACCGTGGCCCGGCTCGAGATGCCGGACGACTGGTCCGAGCTGATGCGAGGCTGCGCACAGGTGATCTCTGTGACCCGGCCAAAGGGCCTGTAGCGGACTCAGAACGGGCGCCGCCTTGACCTCGGACCTGAGCTTCCCCGACTTCGACCGTGCGCGGGTGCTGGTGGCGGGTGACCTGATGCTGGACCGCTACTGGAGCGGCGCGACCCGCCGCATCTCCCCGGAGGCTCCGGTGCCGGTGGTCCACGTTGGCGCCATGGAGGACCGACCCGGTGGGGCCGCCAACGTGGCGGTGAATCTGGCCGCCCTCGGCTGCCGGACCCTCATCACCGGGGTCACTGGCGACGACGAGGCGGCAGACATCCTGGCCATCCGCCTGGCCGACGCGGGTGTGTCCGCCCGGCTGCACCGCCGTCGCGGGTTGCCCACCGTCACCAAGCTGCGGGTCCTGAGCCACCATCAGCAACTGATCCGCTTGGACTTCGAGGAATCCCTGGCCCCCGAGGGCGACGATCCCATGCCGGCCCTGGTGGATACGTTGCTCGCCGAGGCCGATCTGCTGCTCCTCTCCGACTATGCCAAGGGCACCTTGGCGAGCCCCGGTGCCTTGATCGCCGCAGCCCGCGCCCAGGGTAAACCGGTGCTGGTGGACCCCAAGGGACGAGACTTTGCGCGCTATCGCGGTGCCACCCTGCTCACACCAAACTGCACCGAGCTGGAAGCGGTGGTGGGCCCCTGGCGCGACGACGCCGATCTGGTCGAGAAGGGCCAACGTGTCTGTGCGGACCTCAACTTGGATGCCCTGCTGGTCACATTGGGGGAGCGTGGCATGCTCCTCCTGCGTTCGGGACGCGAGGCGCTGCACCTGCCCACCCGGGCGCGGGAGGTCTACGATGTGACCGGTGCGGGCGACACCGTCATCGCCACCCTGGGTGGGGCCCTGGCGGCCGGCGCAGAGCTCACCGAGGCCTGCGCCCTGGCCAACTGCGCTGCCGGGCTTGCGGTTGGGAAGCTCGGCACCGCTGCCGTCAGTGCCGCGGAGCTCAAGCAGGCGCGGCTGGGGAGCGAGTGGCACACCATCCTGGACCAGGACTCCCTGGTCGCTGCCGTCGCCGCCGCACGCGCCCAGGGAGAGCGGGTGGTGATGACCAACGGCTGCTTCGACATCCTTCACGAGGGCCACGTGGCCTACCTGCAGCAGGCGCGCCGGCTCGGGGACCGCTTGGTGGTCGCGGTGAATGACGACAACTCCGTTCGTCGTCTCAAGGGCGAGGGTCGCCCGGTCAATGAGGTCGGTAGCCGGATGGCGGTTCTTGCCGGGCTCGCTTCCGTGGATTGGGTCTGTCCCTTCTCGGAAGATACGCCGGAATCGCTCATCTGCCGGGTCCGGCCAGACGTCTTGGTCAAGGGGGGCGACTACCGCCCTGAGCGAATCGCCGGGGCCGACTGTGTGCGGACCGCCGGGGGCGAGGTCAGGGTGCTTCCGTTCTTGCCCGGGCGCTCCACCAGCCGAATCATCAGGGCGATTCGGGGCGCTGGCTAGGGGGCGGCTTCGTCCTTTCGAGAGTTGCCGGCTTCTGCTACACGTTCTGGAACGTGTTTCTGTCTGCGGTCTTGGCGACACGCCGCCGGCAATTGAGGGCGGCGCTGCCTCCGGTTCAGGCGAGCAGGGCCTGCTCTAGGGCGTCGAGATCCAGCAGCCAGGCGGACCGGCCGTTGAGGCGAAGGGGGCGGCCGGCGAACAGAGGGCGCGGGGCATCTTTGTTGGGCTCAGGACCCAGGTCGGCCGCCGTGACCCGCACCATGTGCGGCAGACTGGGGCTCTCGATAGCCAGGTAAGGCAGGCGCGCCTCGCCCCCCGGGGCGAAGCAGATCACCGCATGACTACGGCGAGCGATATCACGGCCAGGACCCTCTGGTTCGCCGAGCCGCGTCATGGGAACCTGACGTCCGCGCCAGTCCAAGGTTCCGGCCAACCAGGCCGGCGTGTCCGGTCCGGGTGGAATGACGCCATCTGCGCGCAGGATCTCCGCGACCGCCCCGCCCGGCAGCACGAGATCTCCGCCCTGGGTCCGCAGCAACAGGACGCGCAGCTCCGCCGGCAGCGCACTCATCGACCATTCTCCTTAAGCAGCGAGCTGATCTCACTGAGCAGCTCGGATTCCTGATAGGGCTTGCCCAGGTAGCGGTTCACTCCGAGCGAACGGGCATGCTCGCGGTGCTTGTCGCCGGTGCGGGAGGTGATCATGATGATTGGCAGGTCCTTGAGGCGCGCCGAGCGTCGGACGTGCCGAGTGAGCTCGTAGCCGTCCATACGGGGCATCTCGATATCGAGCAGCAGCACATCCGGGCGCCGCTCGTCCAGCAGGGTCAGGGCCTCAACCCCGTCCTTCGCGGTGAGCACCTCCATATTCTGACGCCGCAGCAGGCGGCTGGTGACCCGGCGCACGGTCAGTGAATCGTCTACCACCATCACGCAGATGGGCGTTGGGGCGGCAGCGGCGTTCAGTGCGTCCGCGGACTGGTAGTCCTGTATGGCCCCGGAGCGGAGCAGGGCCAGGGCGTCCAGGATCAGGGCCACCCGCCCGTCGGGAAGGATGGTGCCGCCCGAGAGCCAGCGGATCCCCGCGAGCTGGGGCCCCAGTGGCTTTACCACGATACGCCCACTCTCGATCAGGCTGTCCACTTGCAGCGCCACCCGCAGATCGCCCACGCGGGTGAGCAGCAGGGGCAGCCAGCGCCGCTCGCCGAGCTCGGGCTTCTGTCGCGGATCCAGCACTCCGCCGAGATAGGCGAGACGGTAGCTGTTGCCACGGTAATCGAAATCCCGTCCCTTGCCCCGGTAGACGGCCGCGAGCTCGTCGCGTCCGATCCGCGCTGCGCCCTCAATGGTGGTGTGGGGCACCGCGTAGATATTGTCACCCGCGCTGACCAGGAAGGCGTCGATGATCGCCAGTGTCAGGGGCAGGCGCATGACGAATCGGGTACCCTGCCCGGCAGTCGACTCCAGGGCGATGCTTCCGTTGGCGGCCTTGATCTCAGAGGCCACCACGTCGAGGCCGACGCCGCGGCCAGAGATCTGTGTGACCCGCCCCGAGGTGGTAAACCCGGGCTCGAAGACGAACTGCATGAGCGTTGCGTCCGGCAATGTCGCTTGAGGCGCCAGGAGGCCGCGGGCGACGGCCTTGGAGCGGATGGCGGCTAGATCTAGGCCGCGCCCGTCGTCGCTCAGGTCCAACACCACGTCGTTGCCGTCGCGGCTCAGGGCCAGGGTGACAACGCCCACCGCCGGCTTGCCCGCCCGGGCGCGGTCTTGAGGGTCCTCCAGGCCGTGGTCCACCGCGTTTCGCAGCAGGTGCTCCAAGGGTGCCGCCAGGCGGTCGAGAATGGAGCGATCCAACTCCACTTCGGGGCCGATCACTTCCAGGCGGGCCGACTTGCCCAGGTTATCCGCGGTCTGCCGCACGAGGCGATGCAGGCGCGGGACCAACTGCACGAAGGGCACCATGCGGGTGCGCAACAGCCCGTCCTGGAGGTCGTCCGCGATCCGCGCCTGCTGGGTGAGCAGGTCGGCCGATTCACGCTGGTAGCCGCCAAGCAGATCCTTGAGGCTCACCAGATCATTGACCGTCTCCGCCAGCGCGCGTGAGAGCTGCTGAAGGGTTGAGAAACGGTCGAGTTCCAGAGGATCGAAGATCGCCCCATCCTCGGACAACAGTCCTTCCCGCCCGACGCGGTGAAGGATGTGAGCCTCCGTTTCGATCTCCAGGAGGCGCAGTTGCTCACGCAGCCGCGCGACGGTCTGATCAAGCTCGCCGAGTCCGAAGCCCAGGAGTCCGTTGCGTTGGGCCAGGCGGGCGCGATAGAGACTGATCTCCCCTGAGTGGTCGACCAGCCGATCAAGCAGGTCCGAGCGCACCCGAATCTGGGGTACGCCTCTGACCGCCGTGGCCCCCTCCCGTTCGGCCGAGGTGGCGCTGAAGGGGGCGGGGGCCGCCTCGGCGCCCCCGGTGCGCGGTGCAGCAGCGGGACGCATGACCACCAGGTCTGGCTCCCCGGGGGCGACCAGGGGTGCCTTCTCAGGCGGCTGGTTGAGGGCCTCCACCAGGGACTGCGCACGCGGAAGTGGGGCGCCCTGCTCCAGTGCATCGACCTGGATCGACAGGGTGTCCACCGCCTTCTGGGTGAGCTCCAAGGTGGTATCGTCGACCCCCCCCTGAGCACCGGCGACAGCAGTTAGGCGGGTCTCCAGGGCATGACTCAGGTCGCCGATGGTCGTGAGACCCGCGAGGCGCGCGCTGCCCTTGAGCGTGTGAAGCAAGCGGTTGATGCCGTCCAGGACCCCCAACTCCTGAGGGGCGAGCTGCCACTCGCGGATGCGGGCGTCGATCCCGTCGAGCAGGTCGCGGGCGTCTTCCATGAACAAGGTCTTGAGCTCCGGATCATCCGGCGGATACTCGAGTTCATCCGTGGACTCTGTCTCGTCGGCCTGCTCCGTTCCCGGTTCAGCGGCCGGCGCCGGCTCGATCTCGGATCTCGCCTTCGGCTCCATGGCGGTTGAGGCTTCCGGCCGGTCCGCCAGCTCTGTGACAACCTGAACACCCGGCTCGCCACCCAAGTCGGCGGGAGTCTCAGGCTCAGCTTCGCGTTCTGGCTCGTGTTCCTGCCGGGTCTCCGCTTCCAGCGGGGTCTTGGTCAAGGTCTCGGGACCGGGCTCGAACTCTGATGCGGTGGGTTCGGCCTGTTGGAGGCCGGGATGCTCGGAGTCGCCGCTTTGGGCCGAGTCCGCACCTGGGGGCGCCGGGAATGCCTCTGGGAGCAATGCCTGCTCGTCCTCGGGTGCGCCGGGTTCGGAATCGCGAACGGAGGGGGGCTTGCTCGCCTCGGTTGGTTCATCATCGGAGCGTCCCGCGCCCAGACTGGGGAAATCAGTGTCGAGGAGGTCGTCTGACCCGCCGCCATCTTCCGTGGCCGGGGAGAGCCCCTCTTCCGCCAAGACGCCGGTGGCATGGTCCCCGCCCTGGGCTTGAATTCCGCCATCTCCGATGCGTGGCGTGGACTCGATCGCGGGGAGCCGCAGCTCCGTCAGATCCGTCCAATCCCGCGGCGGTACAAAGGGAGCCGTGGTTCGAGCGCGCGTTTCTGGTTCCGCAGGCCCCGCGCCGGGAACGGTCAGCGCGAGGGCCAAGTCGGCCAGCGCCTCGGCGCCAGGCCCAGTCGCGGGGATCTCAGTGATCCTCAGTTCGATGCCCTTTGCCGCCCCTTGAATCAGGTCGATCAGTTCCTCGGGTGCGGGGCTTCCCTCGGTCAGGTGATGCCGGAGCCGCAGCTCAAGCGGTTTGCTGACCACGGCGATGGAGCCGACCCCGGACATGCGGGCACTGCCCGTGAGCGTGTGCAGGGCGCGCACCAGGGACTCGTCCGGCACGCGGTCTCCGTCCGCCACCCGCGCGAGGAAGGCGTGCAGGGTGTCCAGATGCTCCCGGGTCTCGGCGCGGAAGATGTCCAGTAGCTCGTCGTCTTCCGCGAACAGGCTCGCCCGGTCGGTGACGATTGGTGTCTCCGGGACTACCGCCTGTTCCAGGTCGGTACCCTCCCTGGCCAGCCGCTTTTCCTTCACGGCCTCGTCCAGCGGGGCCAGAGTCCAGTCTTCCCGCGATTCCAGGACGATCTCATCGATTGGCTCGGTGGTCCGCTGGGTGGTTTCCACGGGGCGGTCGCCACCTGGCGGAATGACGATCTCGGCCGCTGGCGGTGCGGCGGCGTCCGCCTTCTCGATGGGGGGCGACGACTCGGATCCGCCCGCGCTGGTCAGCCGATTGAACCGACCCACCAGATCATCGACCGCGAGCGGCCGCCCTTCCGCCTCGGCGGCGACCAGATCGGGCAGGAGACCGGCTGCATCGGCGACCAACGCGATGAGCTCCCGCCCCGGTGTGAGTGAGTGGTCGATGACCTGGTTGAGAGCGGCCTCCACGGATTGGGCCAGCTGACCCACCCGCTCCGCACCCACCAGCCGGCCGCTGCCCTTGAGTGTGTGGAAGCTGCGCCGCAGGGTGGTCAGGGCCGACTCGTCGCTCGGATCCGTCTGCCAACGGGCGAATTGCTCCGCGACCGATCGAGTCTCCTCCTCGGCCTCTTCAAGGAAGATGTCCAGGAACTCGGGCGAGATCCCGGCGGAGTCGAGCCCTGGGCCCTCGGCCGCGGGGGGCGGGACGTCCGGTCCGATTTCGGGGGCCGGCTCGGAAGAGGCTCTATCGGTGTCGGCGGGCTCGCCCCGCAGCGCCGGGCCTGGGAGCGTGGGGGAGGACTCGCGCAGCATGCTGTCCAGGGCGCTCAGAGACTCGCCGGCCCGGGTGATCAGCGCAGTCGACTGGGACTCTCCTTCCGCCAGTCGCTCGATGTAGAGCTCCAAGGCGGCGATCGCGTCCGCCAGTGGGCTCAGCTCCGGCTCGATCGGCCAGCGGGCGGGGCCCAGATAGTGGCGCTGTACCAGGGCGGCGATGTCCGCGGAGAGGTGCGCTGCGGGGTCGTTGCCCAGTATCTGGAGCGCACCGGAGATGCTCGCGAGACGGTCCGGCACCTGAGCGAAGACCGAGGGGCGCTCTCCGGGAGTCTGGCAGGCCTGGATGGCGTCCTTGACCTGGGCCAACTCCACTTGGGCCTCGCGCAGCGTGGCCGTGGAAAGCTCCCGGGCGAGCAGCCCATGGGCGATCCCGCTGACTTCCGCGGGGCGGCGTTGCTCCGCGTAAGCTTGGAGCTCTGCCTCGATGCGCAGGAGCTCGGCCGCCAGGAGCTCCGCACGCAGCGCATTCTCACCTGTGTCGGAGCTGGCCAGTTCCAGGAATCCATCGGCCAACTCGCGTAGACGAGCCGGCAGCCGGCCAGTACTCGTCACGTCCAGGGTCTGGGCCAGCCTGCCCAGCGTTGCGCGTGTCTCCTCCAGGGGTGCGAGGTCATCGCGCACGCCGCGCGCGAAGCGATCGAGGCGCTCCTTGACGGTCTCCAACTCCACCAACACCGCCCGGGCCAAGCCGGCCAGCGCCTCGCTGGGCTGTGAGGGCGGCACCGTGGAGGCCGAGCCCTGACCGTACTTGGCCTGAAGCTCGGCGACCGCGGGGGTCTCTACCCCGACGCTCATCAAGGCGGTCAGGAATTCGTCGATTAGGGCTGATGCCTCGGCCGCCGGCCATGCGGGCGGGATCTGCGTGAGGGGCTTGAGCACCCGGTCCAGATGGCCGACGAGGGTCTGGGCCGCAGGACTGGGCGCTTGCTGCTTACCCTGCAGGCCGTCGGCATAGGCTTCGGCGAGGCGAAACAGGTCTGCGAGAATACCGTCAGTGAGGTGGCGGTGGAGCTGACGGAAGATTCCTCCGAGCTTTACCAGGGCATTCGCGCCCGCGCCCTCGCGGTGCCATTCCACCAGATGGCGATGGAACAGCGGACGGACCTTGCGGATGTCCGAGCCGAGGGCATCAAGTGCCTCGGGCGGCGGGGCGTCGCCGCTGTCCTCGGTGACCATCAACTCGGGCACAAGGAGCTCGTCCTGGCTCAGTGGCGGCACGCTGCGGGACTCGCGCAGTTTGTTGATGGCGGTCCAGAGGCTCCGAGGCGGCGGGGCCGTGCCCGCGTCCAGGCGGTCCAGATAATCGGGCAGCAGGATCAGCGCCAGCATCATCGTTTCGGCGGACGCTTTCGGGCTGTGCACGCTGGCGTTGAACATCGCGTCGGCGAGCCGCTGCATCTCCTCCGCCAAGCGCGCCGGAAGGTTGAGCTGCAACGCCAGCAGCACGCCGCGCACCTCCAACAGGGCGTCGACGGCTTCCTTCAGTCCGGCGGGATCTCCGCTGGCCCCATAGGTCTCCACCAGGTCGCGGACCCGGCGCAGGGCCACGGCGATTTCGCCTCTGACCCATTTCAGACCACCGACAACCTTCTCTGCCATCACACCATTGCTCGTGAGGGGCCCCTACCGTGACGCGGGCGTCCGTCAGGGCAGACGGAAGCCGGCGACCGAGCGCTGCAGCTCGGTGGCGAGGTCGACCAGCCGTTCCACTGATGCGGCGGCGCGCCTTGTGCCCTCCGCATTCTCCTCGGTGACGGCGCGGATCGCCTGTACGGTATCGTTGATCTCTGCGGACTGGCGCGACTGGCGCTGGGACGAGTCGGCAATGCGTCTGGTGATTTCCGCAATGTAAGCGGATACGTTCTCGATCTCGCGCAGGGCATCTCCGGCGTTTTCTGCCAGATTGGCCCCCTCCACCACACCCGCGGTGCTGGCCTCCATGGAGCTGACCGCCTCGTTGGTGTCCGCCTGAATTGTCCGTACCAGCACCTCGATCTGCTTGGTGGCGTTGCGCGAGCGCTCCGCGAGGCGCTGCACCTCGTCCGCCACGACCGCAAAGCCGCGTCCTGCCTCACCGGCCATGGCCGCCTGCATGGAGGCGTTGAGGGCCAAGATGTTGGTCTGGTCGGCGATGTCGTCGATCAGCTCCACGATCTCGCCGATTTCCTGGGAGGATTCGCCCAGACGCTTGATTCGCTTCGAGGTCTCCTGGATTTGCTCGCGGATCGCGTCCATCCCCTGGATGGTGTCGCGCACCGTCTGGGCGCCGCGACCTGCGACCTCCACGGAGCGTGATGCCACCTCGGCGGACTCGCCGGCGTTCTTGGCCACCTCATCGATCTGTTCGTTGAGGGACTGAACGGCCCCCGAGGCCAGGTTGATCTGGGCGGATTGCACGGAGCTCCCTTCCGCCAGGCGAAGGGCCGTGGCGCGGCTCTCCTGGGCCGACGCCGTGACCTTCTCGGCCGTCTGGTTGATGGTGGTGACCAGCGCTCGGAGGGCCTCCACCGCGTAGTTGATGGAGTCGGCGATGGCCCCCGTCTTGTCCTCCGTCACCGTTGCCTCCACCGTGAGGTCGCCGTCGGCGAGATTGCCCATCTCGTCGAGCAGCCGCAGGATCGCCTGCTCATCCTTCTCAGTCTGAGCGCGCGATGACGCCTCCCGACGCTGGGCGTCGCGCACCGCGAGCAGGCCGAGCAGGAATAAAGTCAGCAGGGCCAGGCCGCTGAACAGCGGAACCGCCCAGGCGCCGATCGTGAGCGGGCCCACCTGGAGGTCGCGCGGGCCCCTTCGATACGCCTCCACCAGGGTATCCAGGGCGGTGTCCAGCTTGGCCCCCGCCGTTGCCATGGCGGGAAGGGCGTCGATGGCCGGCAGGGCGGCGGGTACCATTCGAAGCATCCTATCGGTTTCGGCGCGCATAGAGGTAAAGAGCGATTCGGTCTCCTCCAGGGCTGGGCGGGCGGCCGACTGATTGCGCCCGGCCGCCTGTGCGGTCAGGCCCTGCAAGCTGGCGGCGAACTGCTCCGCTGCCGCCTTGCCCGCGTCGATCGCTGCCACTGACTCGCTGCCCCCGGCCATCACGCGGCCCAGGCTGGACTTCATCACCTCCAAACGGGCGAGCTGGCGTCCAGCTTCCAGGGCCTGATCGGCGGGGGCACCTTCCGTCGCCAGGGACCCCGCCGCCTTCGACATGGACTCGGTGATCTCCGGAAGCAGGGCGCCGGTGGTCCCTGCGAGCTCCCGCACGCCGAGAATCTCGCTCTGAGACGAGAGGACTCGGTCCGCCCCCTCACGGTAGGCGACCCAGGCGTTCTGAGCGGCCCGCAGCTCGGGTTCCACTTGTGCAGGAGACGGGGTCAGACCCTCCTCGGGGGCCCCGTTCTTGAGTGCGTCCATGCCGGCCTGGAAGCGGTCGCGCTCGCCGCGCAGCCGGGCGAACGCCTCCCCGTCTCCCCGTACCGCCTCGCCTGCGGACCGTGCCATGCCTGCGGCGAGCGCCTTCTGGGCACTGGTAGACAGCGACAGCCGCGCATTACGGTCATCGAGGTTCCTGGTCAGGATGTAGGAGACAAGCGCCAAGGCCGCGAAGGCGACCGCCAGGACCGTCAACCCCAGGGTCAGGCCCCCCGAGCCACCCGCGCCGGGCTTTCCCGCTTTCATCTTGGTTCGCTTCGCCATCTCGTACCGACTCCCGGTCCCGTTGAATTGCCCATCAGCCTGTTCTTAATCGGCGCCCGCCCCGGTGGCTTTCTGCCAGCATCGGGCCGGCCCCGTCACGAAACGCCGGGCCCCTTAAAGCCCCACGGCACTGACCAGCGGATCGGCTAGTAGCCGGTCGAGTGCGAGCACCACCACGGGTTGTCCGTCCATGGGGAAGGCCGAATCAGCAAAGGGCTCGAGCGCCCCGAGCCCGGGGGGCAGCTCGCTTATGCGCGCGGCGGTCTCGAAGTGCCGGATGCCGATCACCTCGCTGACCAAGAATCCGCACGGGACCGCGCTCTGGCGCACCGCGAGGATCCGATCGGAATCGCGGCGCGCCGGCGTTCCGCCGAACACCAGTGCTGCAAGGTCGATGATCGGAAGCAGGGTGCCGCGGTTGTTGGCCACCCCCAGCAACCAGGGTCTGGTACCGGGTACCGCGGTGAGGTCTGCGGCCGGCTCCAGCACCTCCGCGATTTGCCCCAACGGGGCGAGGTAAAGCCGACCGCTGACCCGAAACAGGACCCCGACCCAGACGTTGGCCGGTGGCGCCTCGTCCGGCAGGCGGCTGCCAAGGGCGCGAAAGCGGGCATCGAGCTCGGCGATCACACTAAAGAGCTCGGCGCCCTCGGCGGTGTCCGCGCGGACATTTGGTGCGGTGCCTTTCCCCATCGTCTAGCGCCCCAAGGTCGCGCGGACGCGCTCGACCAACTCGGAGGGATCGACCGGCTTGATCAGATAGTCCAAGGCCCCTTGCCGCAGGCCCCAGGTGCGGTCGGTCGGCTGATCCTTGGTGGTCACCAAGATGATCGGGATATGGGCGGTCGCCTCATCGCGATGCAGCATGCGGGTCGCCTGAAATCCGTTGAGCACCGGCATGATGACATCCATCAGGATTAGGTCGGGCTGCAGCTGTCGCGCCATCTCAACGCCCTGCTCGCCGTCCGCCGCGATCTCGACCCGAAAGCCCGCCTTGACCAGGGTGTTGCGGAAGATTCGGCTTTCGGTTGGGGAGTCGTCGATGACCAGCACAGTGGTGCTGGTCGTCCCGTGGACATTGGGGGCGAGATCCGCGGGGTCGTTCTTCCGAAACAAGCGTCTCATGTTTCATCCGCGCGTGTCGCGATTCGCGCCGTTCTCGCTATGGCCCCGGGTCGGCGAGGTGGACCGGGAGGTTGTCCTAGCCCAAGTGCCCGGACTCGGGGCGAAGATGCCGCTTGACCGCGTCCAACAGATCGTCGCCGGTGAAAGGCTTCGACAAATAGAGCTCGGCGCCAACTAGGCGTCCCTTGGCGCGGTCGAATAGGCCGTCCTTGCTCGACAGCATGACCACTGGGGTGTCCCGCAGGGTCGGGTTGCCCTTGATCAGGGCACAGGTGTGGTAACCGTCGAGTCGGGGCATCATGATGTCGACGAAGACTAGTTCCGGGCGAAAGTCCATGATCTTGCCAAGGGCCTCGAATCCGTCCCCAGCGGTCTGGACCTGGTAGCCTGCCTTGGAGAGCAAGTTTTCGGCGGTGCGGCGGATGGTCTTGCTGTCGTCAATCACCAGTACCCGTGCCCCGCGCGGACCGTCCTCTTGTGCCGCGTCATTCATCGATCACAGGACCCGGCGGAATCCACGAGGGCGAGCCCGGTCATCGCCTGGAAGGCGAGACCCCGCGGTGCTCACAGGCGTATTCGGTCTCGACAGTAACGGTTGCATTGGCCTCAGTCGCAATAGAGTCTCCCGGCCGGCCCAGTTGTCGTTCGGCGCCATCGTCTCGCTGTCCCAAATTCGTTCCTGGTGCGCTCCATCCGGCCAAGCCATCTTGGCGCTCGCCGACTGGCCTGACGTCCTGACGGGAGCCTCCGCAGGGCAGGCGAACCGCACCAGCACCGCGGCGTTTTTGTACCACGGAGGGGTATAGGGGTCGATGAGAACAGCGTCACCGTCCGGCAATCCGTCCTCGGCGAGGTTACACATTTGCGCCCTGTTCGAGGGGCTGCACTCCGCAAGGCAATAGCGCGAGCCGGGGTCGCCCGCCGGGAGACGGATTCAAACGACGTCGCCCTGGGGTACACTGCCGGCATGACAATCGAGCTCGGCATCGTGATGGACCCCATCGGATCCATCACGATCAAAAAGGACAGCACCTTCGCGATGATGCTGGCGGCCCAGCGCCGCGGCTGGCGGCTCTGGTACATGGAGCTCTCAGACCTGTTCGTCTTGGAGAACCGTACCCGGGCTCGCATGCGTTCGCTGGAGCTCTGGGACGATCCGGCCGGCTGGTATCGCTTCACCGGGGAAGAGACGCGCCCGCTCGACACCCTGGATGCGGTGCTGATGCGCAAGGACCCCCCTTTCGACATGGAGTACATCTTCGCAACCTACCTGCTGGAGCAGGCCCAGCGCGACGGCACCTGGGTGATCAATGACCCGCGCAGCCTGCGCGACGCCAACGAGAAGGTGTTCACCCTGGCCTTTCCCCAGTGCGCCCCGCCCACCCTCATCACCCGGCGCCTGGCGGACATCCGGTCCTTCCATGCGGTCCATGCCGACATCATTCTGAAACCCTTGGACGGGATGGGCGGAGCCTCGGTGTTTCGGGTGCGCCCCGATGACCCGAACCTCAGTGTGATCGTCGAGTCCCTGACCGACCGGGGGCGGCGCTTTTGCATGGCCCAGCGCTTCGTCCCGGAGATCCGCGACGGCGACAAGCGGGTGCTGATGGTCGACGGCGTGCCCGTCCCGTATTGCCTGGCCCGAATCCCCGCCCCGGGGGAGACACGCGGCAACCTGGCGGCGGGCGCCTCGTCGGTGGGACGCCCACTGACCGAGCGGGACCGCTGGATTGCGGCTCAGGTGGGGCCCGAGCTCAAGGATCGGGGCATCCTATTCGCCGGGCTCGACGTGATTGGCGACTATCTGACTGAGGTCAACGTCACCAGCCCCACCTGTATCCGCGAGTTGGACGCCCAATTCGGTCTGGACATCGCCGGGGATCTCATGGACGTCATTGCCGCCCGTCTCACCTCTGCCTGAGCCTGGCAAGGCCAGTCGTTCCTGTCTCGTCTGCCGCGCCTCAAGTACCATTGGAGCAGTCCATGCAGCCCCCGATGTCTCCCCTCACCTGCCGTCGTCTGGTGCGTCCCGTCGTGTCGGCCCTGGTGATGGCGCTCTTGACGCTGCAGCTTGGAGGCTGCCGGGAAGAGACCCCGGGGGTCACCAGCCGCTTCAGCGCCTTCGAAAGTCAGGTGGACCTGAGCCTGGTGCGGGTCAATCCCGACCAGGCGGAGCAGGCCGCCGCGGCGATCAAGCGCGAATTCGGACTCATGGACCAGGCCTGGCACGCCTGGGAACCCGGTCCCATGGGGCGCGTCAACCTGCTCCTGCCCAAGGGCGAGCCCTTCGTTGCGCCGCCCTCGGTTTTGCCGCTGGTGCGTCTCAGCCAGACCTATTGGGAGCAAAGCGGTGGGCTCTTTAACCCGGCCATTGGTAACCTTTTGGACCTGTGGGGCTTCCACGCGGATATTCCGGACTGTCGCCCCCCGCCAAGCGAGCGTTCAATCGCGCGTTTGGTGGAGGCCAATCCGCAGATGTCGGATATCCGCATCGAGGGCTTAGAGCTCCAGAGTACCAATCCCGCTGTGAGGCTCGACTTTGGCGACCTCACCAAGGGCTACGCCATCGATCTTGCGATTGAGCTGTTGCGCGAGCGCGGGGTGCGGGATGCCATGGTGCAGATCGGCAACGATGTGCGCGCCATTGGCGAGCGCAGCGGCCAGCCCTGGCGGGTGCCGGTCCGCCGCCCGAGCGGCTCCGCGGTGCTCGCCATCCTGATGGTGCGCGGAGACGAAAGCGTCGCGAGTGTGTCAGCGGCCGACCGCAATTTCATCTACGGTGGGGTCACTTATCACAACATCCTGGATCCACGCACCGGCTGGCCGGCCCGTGACACCCTTGCGGTCACCGTGGCCCACGGTGACGCCGCCACCGCCACTGCCGCCGCAACGGCCCTGTTCGTCGCGGGTCCGGAGCAGTGGCACCGGGTCGCCCAGGCCATGGGGATACGCTATGTGCTCTTGGTGGACAGTCGCGGCACCATCCACATGAACCCGGAGATGCGGGACCGCATCGAGATGGTCGACGGCAAGACCAATTTGGTCATTAGCCCGCCGCTGGTTTCCCCAACGGGCGGGACGGCGCCGTCCCCAACGGGGGGTACGGGGGAGCGCTGACCGTGATCAACGCGGCGACGGCCCCAGCGCTTCCTCGCGCCCTGGCGGCGACCACGCCGAACGGCTCGCCGCTCGCTTTTTACCTGTCGCTATTGGCGGCCGGTCTCGTCCATCTGTTCCTGATCCTCGCGGTCTCGTTCGAGATGCCCGAGCCGAGCTCGAAGCCGGTGCCGGAGGAGGCCCTGGAGATCTTGATCCTGAAGGACATCGGAACCGCCACCGAGCGACCGGAACCGGATGCAGCTCTCTCCCAGCGCTCCCGATCGGGGGAGTCGCCGGAGGGCAACGGGGTCATTTGGACGCCAGACTCAGACGCCCCGCCCGAGCCGGTTCGCGACGAGGTCGAAGCGCCGGCCAATGACGAGGCGGAGCCAGAGCCGCAGCCCATGAAAGCTCAGCTCGAGCCGCCGCCCGGCCTGGAACCGGAAAGTGAGCCCGACATCCTGACAGCCGAGACGCCCCCGGACCTGGACCCCCTGGAGGCGCCCCCGCCCAAGACCACGGACGCGGCCCAGATCCTGAGCAGCCGCGATCAGGAGATCGCGCGGCTGACCGCCAGCCTGGAGGCGCGCACCGCCGCCTACGCGAGCCGGCTGCGCCGCCGCTCCATCAGCGCCAGCACCCGGGAATTCCGCTACGCCAGTTACCTGGCGGCCTGGGCGAGCAAGGTGGAGCGCATTGGCAACCTCAACTATCCCCAGGCCGCGAAGGAGCAACAACTTCACGGCAACCTGATTCTGCATGTGGCGGTGCGCAAGGACGGGACCGTTGAGGCCATCCGTGTCGTGCGCTCCTCGGGCTACGACGTGTTGGACCAAGCCGCCGTGAATATCGTCAAGCTCGGCGCTCCCTATTCGCCTTTTCCGCCGGACATCGCCGCCGAGACCGACGTGCTCGACATCATCCGCACCTGGCAGTTTCTGCGCGGGGGGCGCTTGGGTTGGGAGAATTAGGTCCCGAGTGTGTGCGTGCGGAGACTGTGAGCGCACCGTGGACTGACGCGCGCCCGGATTCCGGCAAGACCCAGAGGTCAAGTTAGGGCCGGGGTGAAAGCCGTCAGACCCAACCGGCCGCGCCGCACTTGCCACCCCTTCCGGTGATCCGGATACTAGGGCCATGGGCATCAGCACCTCACTCACCAATCACTTCCTGATCGCGATGCCGGGCCTGCAAGACCCCAACTTCTCGCGTACGGTCACCTATGTCTGCGAGCATACGGACCAGGGCGCCATGGGGATCGTCATCAACCGCCCAACGGATGTGACCCTCGGAGAGCTCCTGGCGCAATTGGAGATCCAGACGCGTCTTGATTGGGTGCGGGATACCCCGGTCTATCAGGGTGGTCCGGTCCAGACAGACCGCGGATTCGTGCTGCACAGTGCCGGTCCATCCTTCGACTCGACCCTGAGCATCACCCCGGAGATCAGCGTGACCACCTCCCGCGACGTGCTGGAGGCGATCGCCGGCGGTGAGGGCCCGGAGCGCAACCTCATCGCACTGGGCTACGCGGGATGGGGTGGAGGCCAGCTGGAGCAGGAGATGAGCGCCAACGCTTGGCTGAGCGGTCCGGCCAATAGCGAGATCATCTTTCGGCTCGACGTGGAGGCGCGTTGGCTGGCGGCGGCGCGCCTGTTGGGGGTCGACCTCAACCTGTTGAGCGGCGAGGCCGGTCACGCCTGAGGCCGCTCATCCAGGCACGCCATGTCGACCCTGCTCGGCTTCGATTTCGGACCGCGCAAGATCGGCGTGGCGGTCGGCCAGACGGTGACCGGCTCTGCGACGCCTCTTAAGACTCTACGCAGTCGCGGCGACAAGCCCGATTGGCCGGCCATCGAGGCCCTGATTCGGGAGTGGCGTCCAAGCGCGGCAGTGGTCGGCCTGCCCTTCGACATGGACGACACCGAGGTCCACTGGGCGGACCGGTCCACCGTTTCGCGCGACAGATCCACGGCCGCTTCGGGTTACCGGTGCACCTGATCGACGAGCGCCTGACCTCTATGGAGGCGCGCAGCCAACTGAAGTCACGCCCCGGTCGCAAGTCCGCCGACCATCGGTTGGAGGACGCCGTCGCCGCGGCCCTGATCCTGGAAACCTGGCTGAGTGAGCAAACCCCAAATCAACCGAAACGACGCCCCCTGACGTCGGATCCGCCGACTCCCCCCCTTGGGCTGACGTCTCTGAAATCGAGGCCGCCATCGGACGCATGGCCGATGACCTGCGCGCGCTGCTCGAGCGGCGGGGCATCACCGCCCCCCTGATGATCGGCATCCACACGGGCGGGGTCTGGGTGGCGGAGCGGCTGCATGCGCGGCTTGGTCTTACCGAGCCCCTCGGGCACCTGGACATCTCCTTCTACCGCGACGACTTCACCCGCATCGGAATGCACCCCCAGGTGCGGCCTTCCCACCTGCCGGTCCCCGTGGAGGACCGCCACCTGATCCTGGTGGACGACGTGCTTCAGACCGGGCGCACCATCCGTGCCGCGCTCAACGTCCTGTTCGACTATGGTCGCCCCAAGTCCGTGATTCTGGCCGCCCTGGCGGAGCGCGACGGGCGCCAGCTGCCCATCGAGCCCAACGTGGTCGGGCTCCACGCGCGCCTTGAGCCGGGAGAGCAGATCAAGCTCGCGGGCCCCGATCCCCTGGTGCTGGTGCGCGGCCGGGTCCCGGGCAAGGACCGGCCGACAAGCGGCGGCAGGGCCGACGTTGGCTCCGGGGAAGCGGCACCATGAGCGAGCCCAATCCCCAGCTCGACGGTCAAGGGAACCTCAAGCACTTCCTCACCATCGAGGGCCTGAGTCGGGGGCTTCTCACCGAGATCCTGGACCAGGCGGAGGGCTTCCTCGGGGTCGCGCGGCAGGCGGTGAAGAAGGTGCCACTGTGCCGCGGCAAGGTGATCGCCAACCTGTTCTTCGAGACCAGCACGCGCACTCGCACCACGTTCGAGCTGGCGGCCAAGCGGCTCTCCGCCGACGTGCTCAACCTCAACATCGCCACCTCGGCTACCACCAAGGGCGAGACCCTGCTCGACACACTGCGCAACCTGGAGGCCATGCACGTGGACATGTTCGTGGTGCGTCACGCCTCCAGCGGGGCCGCCCATTTCATCGCCGCCCATGCGGACCCCCATGTGAGCATCATCAACGCCGGGGACGGGCGTCATTCCCACCCCACCCAGGGCATGCTCGACATGTTCACCATCCGCCGTCACAAGGGCGACTTTGGTAACCTGTGCGTGGCCATCGTGGGGGACGTCCTGCACTCGCGGGTGGCGCGCTCCCAGATCTCGGCGCTGAATGCCCTGGGGGCCGCCGAGGTGCGGGTGATCGCGCCGCGCACCCTGATCCCGGCGGAGGCGGAGTCGCTCGGGGTGCGGGTCTTCCACGACCTGCGTGAAGGGGTGCGCGACGCTGACGTGGTGATCATGCTGCGGCTGCAGCGCGAGCGTATGACCGGAGCGCTCCTGCCCAGTGCGCATGAGTACTACCAGCTCTTCGGCCTCACCGAGGAGCGGCTTTCTACCGCCAAGCCGGATGCCATCGTCATGCACCCCGGTCCCATCAACCGCGGGGTTGAGATGGA
Source organism: uncultured Gammaproteobacteria bacterium (assembly GCA_963698355.1). Classification (GTDB taxonomy): domain Bacteria; phylum Pseudomonadota; class Gammaproteobacteria; order Chromatiales; family Chromatiaceae; genus Thiodictyon. Next base: position 96,046 of record CAVOQO010000048.1, read on the forward strand.
CAGCGCCGTCGCGGATGGGGAACGTTCCGTGATCCTCGAGCAGGTCAGTAACGGCATCGCAATCCGCATGGCGGTCATGTCCATGTGCATTGGCACCCAGAACCTGCGCAGCCAGATGGCGCAGGGGACGGGACAGGGAGACCTAGATGGCTAGGGAGCTCAAGCTAAGTATCCGCAACGGCCGGCTCATCGACCCCGCGAGCGGCACGGACCGCGAAGCGGACCTGCACATCGCCGGCGGGCGGGTGCTGGCGGTCGGCGCGGCCCCGGCAGGCTTCCAGCCGGATCGCACCCTGGACGCCAGGGGGCTCGTGGTCTGTCCGGGTTTCGTGGACCTTTCGGCCCGCCTGCGCGAGCCCGGCCATGAGCAGAAGGCGACAATCGCCAGCGAGACGCGCGCCGCCGCGGGCGCCGGAATCACCACCCTGTGCTGCCCACCGGATACCGCGCCCATCATCGACACCCCGGCGGTGGCCCAGCTCGTCTATCAGATCGCGGAGCGCCACGGCTTCGCCCGGGTTCTGCCCGCCGGGGCCATCACCCAGGGGTTGGAAGGGCGCCAGATCACCGAGATGGCGGCCCTGAAACAGGCCGGCTGTCCGGTGCTGAGCCAGGCGGACCGGCCCATCCGAAACGCCCTGGTCCTGCGCCGTGCGCTTGAGTACGGAGCGACCTTCGGGCTCACCCTATTTCTGCAGCCCCAGGATGCCGACCTGTCCGAGGGGGGCTGCGCGCACGAGGGTCGGGTCGCCACCCGGCTGGGGCTGCCCGGCATCCCCGAGGCGGCGGAGACAGTGGCCGTGTCTCGGGCGCTGGCTCTCGCCGAGCAGACAGGCGCCCATATCCATTTCCGTGGGCTCTCCACGGCACGCGGCACTGAGATGCTGGTCGAGGCCCGGCGTCGCGGAATCCCGGCCAGCGCGGACGTGGCCATGCATCAGCTCTTTCTTACCGAGGACGACCTGGACGGGTTCAACGCCGACTGCCACGTAATCCCCCCGTTGCGCACCCTCGCCGACCGGGACGCCCTGCGGTCGGCCGTCGCCGAGGGGGCCATCGCCGCCATCTGCTCCGACCATCAGCCCCACGATGCGGACGCCAAGGAGGCCCCCTTCCCCGAGACGGCCCCCGGCATCTCCGCCCTGGAGACCTTGTTGCCGCTAGCCCTCTGCCTGGTGGCCGACAAGGTGTTGGATCTGCCCACGGTCATCGCCCGCCTCACGACGGGGCCTGCCGAGATCCTGGGGCACCCCGCGGGCAGGGACCTGGGCTGCATCCGCCCCGGCCGTCCCGCGGACGTCTGTGTCTTCGACCCCAACGAGCCTTGGGTGCCCAGTCCGGAGACCCTGTTGAGCCACGGAGAAAATTCACCTTTCCTGGGCGTTGCCTTCCAGGGTCGGGTGCGCTGGACCTTGCTCGGTGGGCGGGTGGTGTGCGAGCGCTGACGCGCCCGCAGGCTTCCTCATCTCATCGACCCTGCATACCGCCCCGAAGCAAGTCCGAGTTCGAGCCATGACCGAACTTCCAGACCGCAAAGAGCAGATCCTGCTGGTCCATGCCGCCTTCATCCGCCAGGCGGTAGAGACCTGCAAGAGCCCGGAGCAGCGCCAGGCATTCGAGCAGCTGATCTCATCGGCGGAGCAGCAGGGCTGGACGGACCTGGGACGGGCCCTGCGGCGCGTCGCCGCCGGCGACCGCTCAGTTACGGTGCTGGCCGGGTTGGACGAGGAGGACAGAATCATCGCGGAGTCGGTGCTGCGTGGGCTCCAGGACCCGGGCAGCCTGCCGAACCCGGACCGAGCCCAGGATCCCGCAATGGCCGCCCCGGGCCTGGCACACATGATCCACGCCGCCCGCAGCAACCCCCAGGCCCTGGCGCTGGTGGGCAATATGGCGGATCAGATGAACCGGGTGGGGGGCAGCATGGGGCGGCTGGCGGGGGTGATCCGGCCGCTGATCAACGGGGAGCGCGATCCCGACCGGCTGTGTCGGGGCATGGACACGCCCACGGCGCAGCTGGTGCTCGACATCCTGCGGGAGTTGGGGCGGCTGCAGGCCCACTGAGGCTGGGCACCGGCGCGGACTGGGCCGCGAGACCCGTCGCTGGATTGGCGGAGAGGGAGGGATTCGAACCCTCGATAGGCTATTAACCTATACACACTTTCCAGGCGTGCTCCTTAAGCCACTCGGACACCTCTCCGGGGTGTTTGCGGGCGCCCGCCAAGGGCGGGGTGATCGGGGTTCCCTGGCGCTCGCGAGCCGGCAACAATACAGGAAGCCCGTGGCGCTTTCAAACCGCCGATCAATTGCTCGATGGCGGGTGGCGCTTCCAAGGCTTTTGTGGATCCGATCAAGCAGCATGGCCGATACAGCCCCCGCCGCCGCCCCCACCCTCGCGGAGCTCGCGGACCCCCATCGGCTTTACGAGCTCTCGGTCCAGAGCCCCCAGGCCGAGGTCGATTTCGTCGACCGTACCTACAGGCAGCTGCGGGGACGCAGCGCCCGCTGGCTGCGGGAGGACTTCTGCGGCACCGCGGCGGTGTGCTGCGAGTGGGTGCGCCGCCGTAAGGTCAATCGCGCACTCGGAGTGGACCTGGACCCGGAGGTCCTGGATTGGGGACGGAGGGTGAACTTGGCGTGCCTCTCGCCCCATCAGCGCGCGCGGGTAAAGCTCCTGGAGCAGGACGTGACGGAGGTCGAGACGCGGCCGCTGGACATCGTGCTGGCCATGAATTTCAGCTACTGGCTGCTGGGCGGACGCGACTCACTCAGGGCCTATTTCGAGCGGGTGCGCGCGAGCCTTGCCACGGACGGGATCTTCTTTCTGGACGCCTATGGCGGCTACGACTCGTACCGAGTCATCACCGAGGAGCGCGCCGTGGAGCATCCGGAGCTCGGTCCCTTCACCTACATTTGGGAGCAGGCGGCCTACGAGCCGGTGAGCGGGCGGCTGATCTGCCACATCCACTTCGCCTTCCCGGATGGCTCCCGAATCGACCGGGCCTTCAGTTACGACTGGCGCCTGTGGTCCCTGCCGGAGATCCGCGAGCTGCTCGTCGAGGCCGGGTTCTCCCGCGTGCAGGTGTACTGGCAGGGCTGGGATGCCGACGGCAACCCCGACGGGATCTTCGTCCCGGTGCAGACAGGTGAGCCGGACGCGGGCTGGATTGCCTATCTCTCTGCGGAGCCTTGAGTCCCATCTCTTTGGCCCTCCTAACTCTCATGCATCTCGGTCGTGAGGCACCCCCGATGATGAAAGATAATGGGGGTGCTGTTGCCTTGGGCAGAGGTCGCGATATTTTTTGATGGCGCCTGACCGCGCAACCTAACTCGACCCGCCACCATTCACTCGTACCCCGGATTGCTTGGCATGGCCTGAACCGGTCATGGACAGCGCACGTTAAAAAGAGCCGTCGATTCCCGACAGGCCGTTGAATGGCAGCGCCCGTGGCGACAGCACAGCGTCAATGATAGTGCGTGCGTCAGCCTCAGGAGGTCAGCATGGACATCACCCCGATTCACCGGCGGGTCATCGGTCTGGATGTGCACCAGAACAAGATCACGGCCTGCGCCCTGATCGAGCAAGCCGATGGCAGTGTGGCGGTGGAACAGGGGGAGTTTGGTGGCTTCAAGCGGGATCGCCGGGCACTGGCAGCGTGGGTCCACGGGTTGGCCCCGGACATCGTGGTCATGGAGAGCACGGGGATTTACTGGAAGAGTCCACGCAGGCTGATGCGCTGCCAGGCGTCCTGCGGCAAGCCCGTCACCCACTCATCGACGCGCTGAGGCGTGCTTTGCGCCTCCAGGCGGCTGCGCGGACGGCCCCGTTTTTTTCCGGCCGGTGCCGGCGCAACCTGTGGCTGCGGATCCTCCAGGTAGATGCGCTGGTCCTTGTGCACATCGGCCACAAAGACCTCGCCCATCGCCTGCAGCGCGCGCAGGAATTCGGGCTCCTTGCCGTAGCCGCCATCGGCCCCGACCCAGGCGAAGCACACCCCCAGCTCCCGTTGATGGCGCACGATCTCCAACGCCAGTTGTGACTTCGTGCGCAGTTGCCGTTGCGCCTCGGGCACACCGGCCAGCGTGCAGCGCTTGGGATCGGCGACCCACTCCTTGGGCAGATACAACCGCACATCGGTCAAGGCCGCCCGATGCCCACGCCCCAGGGCCGCGAACACGCCCACTTGGCAGTTGTCGACCTTGCCTTGGCGCCCGCTCCATTGCCGCGCCACGCCCACCGAGCGCATCCCCTTCTTGGCGAAGCTCGACTCGTCGATCAGCAAGCAGTTGTCCGCTGTTGCGCCGAGGTGTCGGTTGGCATCCAGCGCCACCTGGTCCAGCACGGCCCGCTCATCCCAAGGCGAGTCAGTGAGCATGTGCTGCAACTGCTGGTCGTCCGCCTCAACGACCGCCTCTTCCATCCGCTGCATGTTCTTGCGTGTCGCTTGCATCAGACCCTTGAGGTAGTCTCCGGCGGTGCTGAATACCGAGCGGGTCTTGCCCTGAAAATGAGGCAGGTAGCGCCGATGGAAGCGAAGAAATCGATCTGCGACCCCATCAATTCCTTTAATGTTGTCATTAGTATTTTCAAATGATTGTTCGGGCTGCCATAGGGGTCGTTTTCCATTGTTTCCGGTTGACTCACGAGAGCGCTATTCTACCATTTTCTCGTGTGTTATCAGTGTGCTAAAAGTGACAAAGTAGAACTATGCGGCATTGGAGAAAGTGGGCATTGCGGCGTGGGTGGTCAATGCCCGTCACGTCAAGAACGTGCCCGGCCGCAAGACGGACATCTCCGATGCCCAGTGGCTGGCCACGCTGGCGCGGGCGGGCCTGGTGCGGGCCTCGTTCATTCCTCCGGCCGAGATCCGCCATCTGCGCCTGATCGCACGACAGCGCCAGAAGCTCGGCGGGATGCTGGCCGCGGAGAAGAACCGGCTGCACAAGGTGCTGGCCGATGCCGGGATCCGTCTGAATGTGCTGCTCTCCGACCTGCATGGGCAGTCCGCACGAGCCATGGTCAAGGCCCTGCTGGCCGATGAACCCATCCACGCCATCCTCGCGCGTGCCGGGCGTCTGCGTGCCAGCCGCGAGGATCTGTTCGAAGCCCTGCAGCCGGAAGAGCTCAGTGCCAAGCATCGCTTCGTGCTCAACGAGATCATGGCGCATATCGAATACCTGGAAGCCACGATGGCCCGCTTTGAACAGCAACTGCTCGTTGGCCTTGCCCCCTGGGAGCCGCAGATGCGCCTGCTGGAAACCGTTCCCGGCATCGACCGCCTGGGCGCGGCCATGTTGCTGGTGGAAATCGGCACGGACATGGACAGCTTCGGCAGCGCTGAACGCCTCGCTTCCTGGGTGGGCATCTGCCCGGGTAACAACGAGAGTGCGGGCAAACGCAAAAGCGGCCGCACGCGCAAGGGCAACGCCTGGGTGCGACGCCTGTTGTGCGAGTTCGCCCAAGCCGCCTCCCGCACCCGCTGTGCCTTGAAGGACAAGTTCTCGGCCCTCGCCATCCGCAAGGGACACAAACGCTCCATCGTGGCCTTGGCGCACAAGATGCTGCGCATCGTCTATGCGATGCTTGCCAACACAACACCCTATCAGGATCGCACCGTCGATTACGAAGCACTCATGGTGGGCCGCAACGCGCCGCGTTGGCTGAAGATGCTGGCCAAGCACGGCTACATCGCCACCGCCTGATTCGCTCCGCCGCCTCCCGGCCTCCCATCGCCAGGCCGTCACGCACCGGCATGCGTCACGCCAGAATGCCACTCGTCCCGACGTCGGGTTCTTTCACGTTACAACAAGGCCGGGCGCGCGGGGTGCATGGTCACCCCGGCTGCGCAATCCCCGCACCGGGGCGACCATTCCGCGCCCAGACACGCAGCCCTCCGAGCACCACTGCGAACAGGGTCAGACAGCCGCCGATCCAGAGTCCGGCGCTGAGCGGGTCGCGTGCGAAGATGGCGGTCTGGTAGAACAGGGTGGCCGTGAGATAGGCGATGCCGGTGGTCCAGACCGCCACGAAGCCCGCCCAGGGCGCCCCCGCCTCGCGTACGATGGCCCCCATGGTGGCCACGCAGGGGAAATACAGCAGTACGAACAGGAGATAGGCGAAGGCCCCGGCGCGCCCGTCGAAGCGGGCCGCCATGGCCCCGAAGGTCCCGGCCCGCACCCCCTGGTCGGCAGCCGCCGCGTCTTGGTCGGAGAGATCGCCCACCCGCAGCCCCAGCGGATCGGTCAGGCGCTCCCCAAGCTCGCCCAGGTGGTCGCCGATCGAGGCGGCTGCGCGCCCCAAGTTGCGGATCAGATCGAAGGGCTCCGGTTCTACCGAACCCTCTGCCTCCGCCGCCAGGCGGCCATAGAGCGAGTCCAGGGTGCCGACGATGACCTCCTTGGCCAGCACCCCGGAGAAGACCCCGAGCACCGCGGGCCAGTTGTCCTCGCGGATCCCCATGGGCGCGAACAGGTGCGTGGCCGACCGGCTCGCCGCCGCCAGGATGGACTGGTCGCTGTCCTGCTGGCCGAAGCGCCCGTCCGTGCCGATGCTCCCCAGCAGGTTCAGGGCCAGCACCATGAGCACGATCACCTGCCCCGCCTCCCGGAGGAACAGCCGCACCCGGTCCCAGGTGCGCAGCAGCACGCCCCGGAGCGTGGGCAGGTGATAGGGTGGCAGCTCCATCAGGAGCCCGGAGCTCTCCCCGCGAAGCAGGGTGTGCTTCATGGCCAGCCCGGTGAGGATGGCCACCGCGATCCCGGTGAGATACAGCACGAACACCAGGTTCTGTCCCGAATGGGGGAAGAAGGCCGCGGCGAACAGGGCATAGACGGGCAGGCGCGCGCCGCAGGACATGAAGGGGTTCATCAGGATGGTGAGCTTGCGCTCGCGCTCGCTCTCCAGGGTGCGGGTGGCCATCACCGCCGGCACATTGCAGCCGAAGCCCACGATCAGGGGCACGAAGGCCTTTCCCGGCAGACCGATGGAGCGCATGAAGCGGTCCATCACGAAGGCCGCCCGGGCCATGTAGCCGCTGTCCTCCAGGGCCGAGAGGACGATGTACAGGCTGCCGATCACCGGGATAAAGGTGGCGACCACCTGAAGTCCCCCGCCAATCCCGTTCGCCAGCACCCCCTGCAGCCAGGCCGGGGCGCCCAGGGCACCCAGGAGGGCGCCAAACCCGTCCACGAACAGGGCCTGGGCCGTGAGATCGAAGAAGTCGATAAAGGCCCCGCCGATGTTCATGGTGAACATGAACATCAGATAGATGGCGAGCAGGAACAGGGGAATGCCGAAGGCGCGGCTCAGCACCACCCGGTCGATTCGGTCCGAGAAGGTATGGCCCACCCGACCCCGCTCACGCACCACCCGCCCCGACACCGTGTGTGCATGGCCGAAGCGGGTGTCGGCGATATGCAGATCCGCGTCCTCCCCCGAGCGCCGGGCGATCTGCTCGCGCCAATGGGCGGCGAGCGCCAGGAGCTCCGGGCCCGCTGACTGCTCCGCCGTGGGATCGGACTCCAGGAGCTTCAGCGCGAGCCAACGGGCATTGCGGTCCTGTGCATGGCTGGCGAGCTTGGGCCCCATCTCGGTGACCGCCTGCTCCACGCAGTCCCCGTGGCCCAGCGGAGTGCCCGCGGGCTCCCGCCCAGCCGCCACCGCCAGCACCCGCGCCTGGAGCTCCGTCAGTCCCTCCTTGGTCACTGCGACCACCGGGACCACCGGGCAGCCCAGCTCCCGGGCCAACTCGCCGGTGTCGATGCGGATGCCGCGCTTGCGCGCCACGTCCATCATGTTCAGCGCCACCACGATGGGCACCCCCATCTCCAGGAGCTGCACCGTGAGGTAGAGGTTGCGCTCCAGGTTGGCGGCGTCGAGCACGTTGACGATCAGGTTGGCGTCGCGGCTCAAGAGGTAGTCCCGCGTCACCACCTCGTCCAGCGAGCCCGCGTCCAGGGAGTAGATGCCGGGAAGGTCGATAACCCGCACCGGGCGCCCGTCCAGCTCCAGGCTGCCCTCCTTGCGCTCCACCGTCACGCCCGGCCAGTTCCCCGTCTGCTGGCGGATTCCCGTCAGGGCATTGAACAGGGCGGACTTGCCGCAGTTGGGGTTGCCCGCCAGGGCGAGAGTGAGAGGCATCCGGGGCTTGGGTGGACTGGAAGGCATGAAAGGCGGCGTCCCGCTTATGGTTGAGCCGCCGGGTCCTTTCTCAAACGGCCGCGGGCGGTTACGCCGTCAATCCTGAGGGATTCGGGGGGTCTCGTCCACTCCGGGGGACTCCAGTGGCTCCACGAAGAGCTTCTCCGCCACCCCTCCGCCCAAGGCCACCCGGGTCTCGCCGACGGACAGGACGACACCGCTGCCCCTCCGATGCAGCATCTCCACCTCGCTGCCCACCCGCAGGCCGAGCCCCCGCAGGCGGTGCGTGAGCTGCCTGCCGCCGCGGATCTCGGCAATCCGGCAGCGGCAGCCCGGCAGAAGCTCGGAAAGCGGGGACATCGACGCAGAATCTCGGGTTTGCAAGCTCGATTTCGGAGGAGCCTATCCTTCAAAAGGATATTTCTCGATGCACCTGAACCTGGGGCCAGTGGAAGACCGGGCCGCAGGGACCTCGGGTATCGAACGAAGCGCGCTTGCCAATCCTGTCGGAGGGGCCCATGCGTGGCGAATCGCCCCGGGTGCGATCATGGTCCCCGAGTTTAATGGGATGCAATGCCGACCTCATCCGCATCAGCCCGTCACACGAGATCAAAGTGCAGGAACTCCATGCTGAACTGGCCGCGGCCCTGGGTGAGGCTGCGCAGCGCCGTGGTGTAGCCCAGCAGGGTGGTAAGGGGTGCCTCGGCGCGGATCTCGGCGTTGCCCTCGTGGCTGCCGGTGTCGGTAATGAGCGCGGCGCGCGACTGGAGGTCACCGAGGACGGCGCCCAGGTTGATCTCCGGCACCACCACCTCCAGTGCCATCACGGGCTTCATCAGGGCCGGATCGGCGGCGTCCACCGCCTTGCGCAGTGCTCGGCCCGCGGCGGCGGCCAGCGCCTCCGGGGTGGAGCCTGGGCCGAACAACTCGGCCTCCAGCACCCGCACCGCGAGATCCTGCAGTGCGGCACCTTGCAGGGGGCCGGATTCGAGTCCGGAGCGCACCCCCGACTCGATGGCGCGGCGCTGCTCTTCGGTGAGGACAGCGCCGTTGGGGGTTACCTTTGGGTCCAGCTCCACCCGGATGCCCGCGCCCCGCGGCAGTGGCTCCACCGCAACGGCGACCCGGGCCATCAGCGCCGGGTGCTTGCCGTCCGGCAGGGGGGGCGGGGCGAACAGCGCATCGACCCGGGCCGGGCGGCGGATGGTCTCGCGCACCGCTACCGCCGGGCGTCCGCTGCGCACCCCCACGGCGAACTCCCGTTCCAGGCGCTCGATGACCATCTGAAGGTGCAGCTCGCCCATGCCCTTGAGCAGGCGCTGGCCGGTCTCCGGGTCCTCCTCGACCTTGAGGGTCGGATCCTCCTGGGTGACCTTGTCCAGCACCTCCAGGAGCTTCTCCTCGTCGGTGCCGGCGGCCGGCTCGATGGCGAGACCGAGCACCGGGGCGCGCGCCTCGATGCGCTCCAATGCGATGAGGTGCCCGGGGGCGCACAGGGTGTCGCCGGTGGTGGCGTGGCGCAGGCCGGCGAGCAGGACGATCTGGCCCGCCTCCGCCCGATCGAGCTTGGTCTTCTTGCCCGCGTCCACGTCGAACAGACGCGCCACCGGCTCGCGCCTGGTCTGGCCGTCCGGGCCCACGAATTCGACCGGGTCACCGGGCTTGAGCGTGCCCCTGTAGAGCCGGGCGAAGACGTGGCGGCGCCCCTCCCAGAGCTGGACCTTGAAGACCAGGGCGACCAGTGGTCCGTCGTCGCCGAGCCTGACCTCTTCCCTGCTGCCGTCGGGGTGCTGGCCGATGGCGGGGGGGCGGTCCAGGGGCGCGGGCAGGAAGTCCACGACACCGTCGAGCAGGGGCTGCACGCCGAGGTTGCGGAGCGCGCTTCCGCCATAACAGGGGAAGAGCCGTCCGGCCAGGGTACCCTGGCGGATGGCCGCGCGGATTGCCTCGGGCTCCGGGTCCTCACCGGCCAGGACCTGGTCCGCCAGGGCCTCGTCCCATTCGGCCGCCGCCAGGCACAGGGCCTCCCAATCTTGGTTGAATCGCGCCCAGAGATCGGGCGGGCAGGGCTGTGTCTCCACTCGCTCCCCTTGATCGCCGGTGAAACGAATGAGTGTTCGGTCGATCAAATGGACGACCGCTTGGTCGTCGGCCAGCGGCATCGTCACCGGCACCGGCTCGGCTCGCAGCCGCTGCCTGACGGCCGCGAGGCTGCGGCGAAAATCCGCCCCCGGGCGGTCCATCTTGTTGACGAAGAAGAGCGCCGGCAGGTTGAAACGGGCGCGCTGGCGCCATACGGTCTCGGTCTGGGGCTCGACCCCGCGCACCGCGTCCAGCACCAGAACACAGCCGTCCTGCACCCGCATGGCGCGCTCCACCTCGATGGTGAAGTCCACATGGCCGGGGGTGTCTACGATCTGGATAAGGTGATCCCTCCAGGGGGCCTTGGTGACGGCGGAGGTAATGGTGATGCCGTGGCGCTGCTCCTCGGCGAGGTAGTCCATGTGGGCGGCGCCGTCGTGGACCTCACCGATCTTGTAGGAGGCCCCGGTGTAAAACAGGATGCGCTCGGTCAGGGTGGTCTTGCCGGCGTCCACGTGGGCCGCGACCCCGATATTGCGGACGTGCGACAATCGCGACGGTTTTTTCATCGTGCTTTAAGGCGAAGCGAGTGATGTGTATGAGACGAGTTGAGATGCGAGACGATCGATGCCTCTGGGGGCGGATGCCCGGGCGCGGCGCGGCGGCGCTGGTGCTGGGGCTTGGACTGGCCTTCGGTGCGCCTGCTGTACCCTGGGCCGACACCTTCCGGCTTGCCCATCCGGGCGATAGCGTGATCGGCTCTCCCTTTTATGTAAAGACCCGGCACAAGGACACGCTGCTGGACTTCGCGCGCCAGAACGGTCAGGGCTACGACGACATGGATCACGCCAATCCCAAGGTGGACATGTGGGTCCCGGGGGATGGCAGCGAGGTGCTGATCCCCACCTTCTGGGTCCTGCCGAATGCGCCGCGCAGCGGTCTCGTTCTCAACCGGGCCGAGAAACGGATTTATTACTACCCGCCGGACAACCCGGACGAGGTGGAGACTTACGCGATCAGTATCGGGCGGGAGGGTTGGAATACCCCCTTGGGCAGTTTCTCGATCACCCAGAAGATCAAGGACCCGACTTGGACGCCGCCGGCCTCGGTGCGCGCCGAGCATGCCGCCGAGGGCGACATCCTGCCTGCCGTGGTGCCCGCTGGCCCTGACAATCCGCTAGGCCAGCACGCCATGCGGCTCAGTATCCCGGGCTATCTGATCCACGGGACCAACAAGCCTTGGGGGCTGGGGATGCAGGTCAGCCACGGGTGTATCCGTATGTACCCCGAAGGGGTGGCCGATCTGTTCGGTCGGGTGAGCGAGGGTACGCCGGTCACTATCGTGGATCAGCCCTACAAGCTCGGCTGGCTTGGGGATGACCTCTATCTGGAGGTGCACGTGGACAACGACGCGACCCGTAAGAGCAGCCGCTCCGTGATACCGGAGTCGGTGGCGAATGCGCCGGGGTTGGAGATGGACTGGAAGGCGGTGGAGCGGGCGGTGTCGGAAAACACCGGCCTCCCACAGCTCGTGGGAAGCCGGCGAAGCTCAGCCGAGAGGCTTCACTTGGACATGATCTTCTGATACATGCGGTCCAGACGCTCGGTGTTGGCGTCGCAGCACGCCTGGGCGCCCTTGGCGGCGTCCAGGGCCTGCTGGGCCATGTCACGAGCGGTCTGGTCGGTGGCGCAGCCGCCGAGCATGGAGGCGCTCAGCAGCGCAGCGGCGGACAGGGAAGCGAGTTTGACGATCTTGGTCATTGGAAAGTCTCCGTAGGTTGAGCCGTTAGGCACCTTTTTTATAACACATTGTCGGGGTTTTTCCGAACTCCCCTCATGCTCTGCGCACCGACTTGCGGCGGCGACCCACCCAAGGAATGAGGAGGGGGACGGACACTGGGGCTCCGCTGGTCCCATTCGGACCTAAAGAGTCGGACCCGGCGTGAGAGATTGAGGCAATCCGCGGCGTAACTCAAGCCCGAACCGGGTCCGGCACAAAAAAAACAGCCAAAGCGGCCCTTACGCCAGCAATACTGTCCGGTTTCTGCTTACTGGTTGGCCGGTTTGCGCGCACCACGGGTCCCCCGTCCGTCGACGGTCTAAGGCGGATACAGCCTTTCCCGCGAGATGGAACCCGCGGGTACCATGGGGGAGAATCCGCCCCTTGAGGCAACCCTGGTAGTCAGCGCAAGCACCAACCCCATGCACCGCTATTACGGCCGCGCATCAACGCACGGGTCACCGGATCCGGCACAGGCCCCGTTTCGCTGTGACGGCTACCTGGCCGCAGGGGTGATCCGCGACACGGGGGGGCGGGCGACCCGGCTCTCGGACCTGCCGCCTTTTCTGCGGGCCCTATTGGTCACGGACGGCACCGTTACCAAGATCCTGGAGGCCTACTTCTGGGAGCCGGTGGCGGTCGATACCCTGGAGCAGCGATTCGAGTCGGCCCAGGCGCCGGTGCCCTGGATCGACGTGGCGGTGGGCGCCCGCTGCCTGATTCGGGACGCCCGGCTGCGCGGGGTGCACAGCGGCCACGTCTTTGCCGAAGCCTTCTCGCTGATCCGCACCGAGCTCATACCGCCGGATTTCAGGCGGCGCCTGATCGACCGCGAGATCGGGATCGGCGCCCTGATCCGTGACAGCGGGCTGGAAAGCTACCGGGAGGTGCTTGACGTGGGACTGGATGCGGACGGCCTGGAGGGAGGCTCGGTCTTTCGCACCTACCGCATCGTCATCGCGCGCCGCCCGGTGATCCTGATCACGGAGCACTTTCCGCTGCGCCTCTACCGTGATGCCTGAGCCGCCTCGGTCCTCTGTTGCAACGGCGGTGGTGGCCATGCCGTACCTGGAGATGCCAGCCCTTCTCGACACCATCCGGCTCAATGAGACCCCGGAGGGCGTCGATCTGGGCCTGCGGGTTGCGGGCCCCGCGGCGCGGGCGGTGGCGCTTGCCGTTGACGGTGGCATTCGCCTCGCACTCTACCTGGCCCTGACGCCGCTACTGGCCCTCTCCGGCATGGGAATCGGACTCACCTTGATCGGCGCCTTTCTGTTGGAGTGGTTCTACCCGGTCCTGTTCGAGGTGTGGCTCGGCGCCACCCCCGGGAAACGGTCCATGGGGCTGGTCGTGGTCCACGACGACGGTTCTCCCGTGGGGCTGCCTGCCTCCCTGATCCGCAATCTGCTGCGGGTGGTGGACTTTCTCCCGCTGTTCTATGGGGTTGGATTGATTAGTGCGCTCGCCGACACGGACTTCCGCCGGCTCGGGGACCTCGCCGCCGGGACCCTGGTTGTCCACGGCGAGAAGCGACGGGATGGACGCCCCGAGTCCCCAGGGTTCCCGCAGTCCACCCCCGTAGTCATTCCGCGCCCACCTCCCCTGGGGCTTCCGTTGCCGACCCAGCAGGCCATTCTGGCCTTTGCCGAGCGCGCCCCTCGGCTGTCCCCGGCGCGCCGGGTCGAGCTGGCGCGGACCCTGGTGCTGGGCCTCGACGGGTCTGACTCCCGGGACGGCGAGGCGGCGGTGGAGCTTGTGCTGGGGTACGCCAGCTGGCTGGCGGGGGCGCGCTGAGGTGAAGTCCATGCGGCAACAGCCCTTCGAGTCCGAGCGAGCGCCGGACTGGGAGCGCTATCGCGCCCTGCTTCGTGCCCTGGAGGCGCCGACCCGAAAGCGTGGTCCGGATCCGGCCTTGCACCGCTTCCCCCGCCTCTACCGACGTTTGTGCGCGGACTACGCCACGGCGCGAGCCCGTCACTACAGTCCGGGACTGATCGGCGATCTGCACGACCTGGTGCGGCGCGGTTACCGCCAGCTCTACCGGCGCAGGACCGATTCGTGGCGTTCGGTGCTCAGCTTCATGGCACGGGGATTCCCCATCACCCTGCGCCGCCATCATGGGCCCTTCTGGCTGGCAGTGGCCTGCTTCTTTCTGCCCATGGCAATCTTCGGGATCGCCTGTTATCAGGACCCGGTGCTCATCCACAGTGTCATGGCCGAGTCCCAGGTGGCGGACCTGGAGTCGCTCTACGACCCTGGCAACGCCAAGCCCGGGCGCGGTGCCGAGCGGCAGGCGGACACGGATGTCATGATGTTCGGCTTCTACATTCTGAACAACATCGGGATCGGCTTTCGTGTCTTTGCCGGCGGCCTCGCTCTGGGGCTCGGCAGCGTCCTCATCCTGCTGCTCAACGGGCTTCACATCGGCGCTGCCGCCGGACATCTGACCCGGATGGAGTTCGGGTCCACCTTCTGGCCCTTCGTGAGCGGGCACGGTCCTTACGAGCTCACTGCCATCGCCATCTCCGGCACCGCCGGGCTCTTACTCGGCAAGGCGTTGATTGCCCCGGGCAACCGAACCCGGCTCGCGGCTTTGCGCGCCAACGCGCGGGATGCGGTCACTCTGGTGGCCGGTGCCGCTCTGATGCTGACGCTGGCGGCGGTCGTGGAGGCCTTCTGGTCGTCCGGGCCCGCACCGGCGGCGGTGAAGGTCGGGGTCGGGGCCCTGGGTTGGGTGCTGGTCGTCCTCTACCTCACCTTGGCCGGTCGGGGTCCGGCGGCTGACGGAGACTGGGGGAGCGGACTTGGAGCTTGAGCGCGTCCGTGCCAGCCTGCGCCCGCGCCGGCCCTGGGAGGCCCTGGACCTAGGGTTCGCGTTCGGGCGGATCTGGTTCCGAAGTCTTTGGCCCCTTTGGTGGCTCGGGGCGGCGCCGTTTGCGGCCCTTTGGCTTCTGGCGGTGGGCGGCCGGGCGGATCTGTGGATCCTGGCGCTTTGGTGGCTCAAGCCGCTCTACGAGGCGCCGCTGGTGGTCTGGGTCGGCCGCGCCCTGTTCGGCGAGACCCCAGCCCTGCGCGAGACCGGACCGGTGCTTAGGGTCGCCTGGTCGGGGCGCCTTCTGCCCTTTCTCTTGTGGCGGCGCTTGGGCTTCAGTCGCTCGCTGCTCATGCCCATTGCCCTTCTGGAAGGGCTTCGCGGGCGCGCCGTCAGCCAGCGCCACCGGGTTTTAAACGACGGGCACGGGACTGCGGCGTGGCTCACCGTGATCTGCACCCATTTCGAGGCCATCCTGTGGGGCGGGTTTCTGCTCACGGCCTTTGTCATGATCCCGGAGGGGCTGCCGCGGCTGGACCTGGGGTCCGCCCTGCTGGAGTCAGGATCATGGCCCTATTGGTTGAGCGGCGTTCTCGCTGTCCTGACCTTCTCCGTCATCGCCCCCTTCTATGTCTGCGCGGGATTCGCGCTCTATCTGAGCCGTCGCACCGAGCTCGAGGCCTGGGACCTGGACCTGGCGTTTCGCCAGCCCTGGGGGCCGGGGACCAAGGCCCCGGTAGAGCGCCTAAGGCGTCGCCCGGCTGTTGGGGCCCGGCTGGTGCTCGCGGCACTGCTGGTCGTCGGCACGGCCGGCCCCTGGAGCAGCGGCGACGCCGTGGCCCAGCACTTCCCCGGCCCCGAGGAGTCGCGGCGCCTGATCGACGAGGTGCTAGCGGACGAGTCCTTCGGGAGCACCCGTGCAATCAACGTCTGGGTCCCCAACCAGTGGCCCGCGGAAACGGACCCGGAAACCCCGGACTGGCTCCGGCGGCTCGGTGACCATGCGGTGATCCTGGCACGGATCATCAAATGGCTGTTGGCGATCCTGGCGTTCGCCGCGCTTGTGCTGTTGGCCCGGCGTATCCTGCGGGACTGGCGGCCCCGGATCCGAGCTCGGCGACCGGCCGCGGTGGGTGATCCGGGGCCGGTCCTGGACCGGGCGACGGCCGAGTCTCTGCCCTTGGACCTGGCCGGTACCGTGCGGGCGCGTCTCGCCGCCGGGGATCAGCGGGGAGCCGTCGCTTTGATTTATCGCGCCGCCATCGCCAGTCTCGGTCGGCATGCTGTAGAGGTCTCGCAAGGCGCCACCGAGTCTGAGTGTCTCGCGCTCGCTGCCCGGCGTCTGCTTGCCGGGGACCTGGCCCCGTTGCGCGAGCTGACCCGGACTTGGCAGTCGCTCGCTTACGCCCACCGCTCCCTGGGCCCCGATGCCATCGAGCGCCGGCTCGGCCAGTGGCTCGCCTGGATTGAGGCCGAGGTGGAGGCCGCACCCGGGGGAGGGGCCTTGAGCGGTGGCGTCGATGGCGGGGCCTGAGCGGCGCGTCCTGGGATTGGTCCTCGCCGGCCTGACCCTGGTCGGTATCGCCTCGTTGACCTCCTGGTTGCTCACCCATTTCGAGCGGGTCAGCCGCGAAGTTCCCACCGGCGCGTCGCCGGAGGCGCGCCGGAATCCCTTGCTCGCCGCCAACCGATTCCTGGAACGGCTCGGTATTACGGTCCAGAGCATCCCCGGCCGCGACCTGCTGCGCCGTCTGCCCCCGGTCACCGATACGCTGGTCGTGCGGGGTCTGGGCCCGATGGGCGAAGAGCGGCGCGCCGCGCTGCGTGCCTGGATTAAGGAAGGCGGCCATCTGGTGGTCGAGGCCATGGAGCCCTGGGACGCGTCCGCCCCGTCGGACGACCTGCTGGCTGACCTGGGCATCCGACTGCGTGCACTGGAAGAGGACGGGGATGCCGGGACCGAGGGAGGCTCGGAGGTTCTGGGTCGGGCGGCCTCGGGTCCGGGCGAGGCGCCCCTCACCGTGGCCTTTCGGCGGAACTGGTATCTTGAATCCGACGCCGATGACGGCTGGGAGGCACGGGTTGCGGACCGCGCCCGTCTGGTGCGGCTGCCCTTGGGCGAGGGCACGCTGACCGCGCTGAGCGACACCGAATTCATGACCAACCGCCGGATTGGCGACAATGACCATGCACTGTTCGCCGCCCAATTGGTGGGGTCGCGCGCGGGCGGCAAGGTGTGGCTGCTCTACGACAGCCGGGTCCCCTGGTTGGGCGAGATCCTGTGGGGGACGGCCCCCCTGGCCCTGGTTTCCGGGGCCCTGCTGCTACTTGGATGGGCCAGGTCTCTGGGCATCCGGCTCGGTCCCCTGGAACCGCCCCCGGGCCGGCGCCGGCGTGACCTGTTGGAGCACCTCGACGCGGCGGGCGCCTTCCAGTGGCGGCACGGGGGTGCCTCGCATCTGGTCGAGCCGACCCGGCGCCGTGTCCTCGGGGTCTGGGAGCGCCACCGTCCGGAGTTGCGCCGGATGGAGCCCTGGGAGCAGGCGGCGGCGATCGCCGCCGTGGCTGGTCAGCCCATGGAGGGGGTGACCAGGGCCCTGCTCGGGCAGGCGGATGAAGCGCGCGCCTTCGTCGATCAGGCAGCGCGGCTGCAGACACTCTGGAAGGTTGTTCGACCGGCCCGGGCCCCAATCCGATCGGGGATCGTCCGGGAAACGGCCGCCATGCACCGCACCATCGAGGGGGACGGATGAACGAGATCACCAGCCCTGGTTCGGATCGGATCGCGGCGGCAGCGGCCCAGCTTCAGTCTCTCGAATCCAGCGTGGGGCGCGCGCTGGTGGGCCAGCGCCGGGTGATCCGGGAGGCGGTGGTGGCACTGGCCGCCGCCGGGCACGTCCTCGTCGAAGGGGTGCCGGGAGTGGGCAAGACACTGCTGGTGCGCAGCCTCGCCCAGGCCGTTGGCGGGCGTTTCTCGCGCATTCAGTTCACCCCGGACCTGATGCCGAGCGACATCACCGGCCACGCCCTGTTCGACATGAGGAGTGAGGAGTTCCGCATCCGCCGCGGCCCGATCTTCTGCAATCTGCTGCTCGGCGACGAGATCAACCGCGCCCCCGCCAAGACCCAGTCGGCCATGCTCGAGGCCATGCAGGAGCAGCAGGTCACGATCGAAGGCGAGCCCCTCCCCCTGGTCGCGCCCTTCCTCGTCTATGCCACCCAGAACCCCATCGAGCAGGAAGGGACCTATCCGCTGCCCCAGGCCCAGCTTGACCGTTTCCTGCTCAAGGTCTTCATCGACTACCCGGAGGCGGAGGACGAGCTCTCGGTGGTACGGCAGGTGACCGCGGGGCGGGTGGGCGATCAGCTCGACACCTCCCGGGTTGAACGGGTGCTCTCACCGTCGGACGTGCTCGCCATTCAGGAGGCCGCCGCGGGGCTCACCATCGACGACAGCATCCTGGGATATGCGGTGCGATTGGTTCGCTCCGCGCGTGACTGGCAGGGCATCGACACGGGCCCCGGGCCCCGCGCCAGCGTCGCCCTGGTGCGCGCCGCCCGGGGACATGCGCTGGTCGAGGGCAACGGTTTCGTGACCCCGGACGACGTCAAGGCGGTGGCGCCCGCGGTGTTGCGCCACCGCCTCAAGCTCAGCGCCGACCTGGAGATCGAAGGCTACAGGCCGGACGACATTTTGGTGGACCTGTTGGCCGGCGTGCCGGCCCCGCGTGTTTAGGCGCGGCGGGCGACACAGGCTCCGGCACTTGAGCCGATGGCCAGCCAGAAGTTCCGAAGCCTCGGCCCTCGCCACTCACCACTCGCCACTCGCCACTTCCTAAGGCCAAATCCCCCGCTGCAGTGTGACCCGGGTCAGCCGGTCCAACGCCTCGACCATGGCGGCCGTGCGCAGATCCGTGCACAGGCTGCCGTCCGGGCAGTTGGCGGGCAGCGTCCGCCAGCGTGACACCACCCGGTCCGTGGCATTGAACAATCGGGCGCGCAGGCGTCCGTTGATCTCGTCCAGGGGCCAGCTATGGTGCTCGATGTTCTGGACCCACTCGTAGTAGCTCACGGTGACGCCGCCGGCGTTGGCCAGGATGTCCGGAAGCACCAGGATGCCGTTGCCGCCGAGGATGTCGTCGGCCTCCGGGGTGGTGGGGCGGTTGGCCCCTTCGACGATGAGCCGGGCCTTGACCTGGCCGGCGTTGCCGCTGTGGATCTGGCCGCCCAGAGCGGCGGGGAGCAGGATGTCGCACGGCAGTGCCAGCAGGTCCGCGTTGGTGATGCTGCGGCTCCCGGGCAGTCCCACCACGGTGCCCGCTTGGTCGCGGTGGGCGGCCACGGCATCCAGATCCAGGTTGTCGCCGTCCTCCGCTAGGATAGCGCCCCGGGAGTCGCTCACGGCGATGACGTGGGCCCCCTTCTCTTTGAATAGGCGTGCGGCCACGCGCCCCACCTCGCCGAAGCCCTGCACGGCCACCCGCGCGCCGGTGAGCTCGGCCCGCCCGGGCAGGCCGCCCAGGGCGAGGAAGCGCTCGACGCAGTGGACGCATCCGCGTCCGGTGGCCTCGCTTCGGCCCTCGGAGCCGCCCAGCTCCAAGGGTTTGCCGGTGACTACGGGGAGGTTGTTTTCCCCCGGGTGCATCCGGTCGTAGGTGTCGTAGACCCAGGCCATGGTCTGGCTGTCGGTGTACATGTCCGGCGCGGGCACGTCGGTGAAGGGCCCGATGTTGTCCCCCAGCTCGGCGATGAAGCGTCGAGTGATGCGCCGAAGCTCACCGGCGCTCAGGGCCTTGGGGTCGCAGGTCACGCCGCCCTTGGCCCCGCCGAAGGGCAGGCGGAGCAGTGCGCACTTCCAACTCATGAGGGCGGCGAGGGAGGTGACCTCGGAGAGGTCGACCTGGGGGTGATAGCGGATGCCGCCCTTGCCGGGGCCGAGTAGCCGGCTGTGCAGAACGCGGTACCCGCTGAAGTTGCGGACGCCACCGTCGTCCATCTCGATCGGCAGGTTCACGATGATGGTGCAACGGGGCAGGCGCAGGAAGTCCACCAGACCAGGCGCGAGGTCCTGCAGATGGGCGCGCGCGCGGCGGAAGTGCTCGCTGGTGACCCGTACCGGCTCCAGCTCATCCGTGCCCGGGGACGGGTCGGTTGCCGGATGCGTCACCAGGGCAGGGGCTCCACCGCGTCGAGGTGCCAGATGTCCGTGTTGTATTCCGCGATGGTGCGATCGGAGGAAAAGCGGGCGCTGTGGGCAGTGTTCAGGATGCTCATGCGCAGCCACCGATCCTGATCCCGATAGGCGGCGGCCGCACGCTCCTGGGCATCGATGTAGCTGCGGAAGTCGGCGGCGGTCATCCATGGGTCGTGGGCATTGCGGATCGAGAAGATGACGGAATCGAAGATGCCACCTTCGAACTGGTTGAAATGGCCGGACTCGAGCAGGCTCATGACCTCCAGAAGGGCCGCGTCGCCGGCAATGATGCCGTTGGGGTCATAGTGTCCCCGGCGCTGCTCCACCTCTTCAGCGGTGAGCCCGAACAGGAAGAAGTTGTCGTCTCCCACCTGCTCGCGGATCTCGATGTTGGCTCCGTCCAGGGTGCCGATGGTGACGCCCCCGTTCATCATGAACTTCATGTTGCCGGTGCCCGAGGCCTCCTTGCCGGCGGTGGAGATCTGCTCTGAGAGGTCGGTGCCGGGGGCGATGACCTCCATCAGCGACACCCGGTAATCGGGCACGAAGGCCACCCGCAGCAGCCCCTCGGTCTCCGGATCGCCGTTCACCACCCGCGCCACGTTGTTGATGAGCTTGATGATCTGCTTGGCCATCACGTAGCCGGGGGCCGCCTTGCCGCCGATCAGGACGCAGCGCGGGGTCCAGTCGTGGATGTCTCCGCGCTTGATGCGGTTGTAGAGATGAATGATGTGCAGGGTGTTGAGCAGCTGGCGCTTGTACTCGTGGATGCGCTTGACCTGCACGTCGAACAGGGCGTCGACGGGAAAGTCCACATGACAGAGTCGGGCGATGGTCTCCGCGAGCCGGCGCTTGTTGTCCTGCTTGATCCCATGCCATCGCTCGCGGAACGCGGGGTCATCCGCGTAGGGGGCGAGCCGCTGCAGCTCGGAGAGCTCGCGCACCCAGCCCTTGCCGATGGTCTCGTTGAGGAGCTTCCGCAGACCTCGGTTGCACATGGCGAGCCAGCGCCGCGGCGTGACCCCGTTGGTCTTGTTATTGAACCTGTGGGGCCAGAGGTCGTGAAAGTCCCTGAACAGTCCCTCCGCCAGGAGCTTGGAGTGCAGGGCTGCAACCCCGTTGACAGAAAAGCTACCGACGATGGCCAGATAGGCCATTCGCACCTGCGGGACATGGCCCTCTTCGATCAGTGACATTCGGCGCTGACGGTCGACGTCGCCGGGCCAACGTTTGGCTACTTCACCAAGGAAGCGAGCATTGATCTCGTAGATGATTTGCAGGATCCGGGGCAGGAGCTGCTCGAAAAACCGCACCGGCCAGCGCTCGAGGGCCTCGGGCAGCAATGTATGGTTGGTGTAGGCCATGGTGCGATGGGTGATCGCCCACGCCTGGTCCCAGTCCAGGTGCTGCTCGTCCATCAGCTGGCGCATCAGCTCGGCCACCGAGATGGCCGGGTGGGTGTCGTTCAGCTGGAAGCAGTTCTTGTCCGCGAAGGCGCTGAAATCACGGCCTTTGAGACGGATCCATTCCCGCAGCACGTCCTTGATGCTGGCGCTGGCCAGGAAGTATTGCTGGCGCAGACGCAGCTCCTTGCCGCTCTCGCTCGCATCGTTCGGATAGAGCACCATGGTGATGTGCTCGGCATCGTTCTTGGAGGCGACGGACTCCGGGTAGCTGCCGGCGTTGAACTCGTCGAGGTCGAACTCGTCGGTGGCGGCGGCCTTCCAGAGGCGGAGGGTGTTGATGGTGTCGTTCTTGTAGCCGGGGATCGGGATGTCGTAGGGGACCGCCAACACGTCATGGGTGTCCACCCAGCGCACCGCCTCGCGGCCGGAGTGGTCCTTGTAGAACTCAGTGTGCCCGCCGAACTGGATGCGCTGGGTATACTCGGGGCGCTCCAGCTCCCAGGGGTTGCCGTCGCGCAGCCAGTGGTCAGGCTCCTCCAACTGGTGGCCATTCTCGATCAGCTGGCGGAACATGCCGTACTCGTAGCGTAGCCCGTAGCCCTTGACCGGAAGCTGCAGGGTGGCGCAGGAATCCAGGAAGCAGGCCGCGAGCCGACCCAGGCCGCCGTTGCCGAGGCCGGCGTCGGGCTCGCTGGAGGAGATCTCCTCCAAGACCATGCCCAGATTATAAAGCCCCTGCTCTGCTGCATTGCCCACGCCCAAATTCAACATGGCGTTGCAGAGGGTGCGCCCCATCAGGAACTCCAGAGACAGGTAATAGGTGCGTCGGCAGTCCGCCGCGTCATGGGCATGGCGGGTACGCTTCCAGCGCTCCATGAGCCGATCGCGGAGGGTGATGGCGAGCGCCCTGTAAGGGTAATACGCGGAGTGGCAATCCCGGTCCCGCCCCAGTGTATGGGCGAAGTAGCGCTGGAAGTCCTCTGCGATCCCCTCCGCGTCCATGGCGAGCGGAGGGACCGCATAAAACTGTGCGTTGGGTTGGCTGTGGATCAAGTCTTTGAATCGGGACATGGTGACCTGGGGTTCGGTAATCGGGTGACGCCTGGCATGCGGGTCGGTGACCATTCGAGCGGCCAGGGCATCTGGGGACTGACGATGTTGCAGGCATTTTACAAGCAACTATCGAGCCTCTCGCAAGCAATTGCTCGCCCGGCCCCATCGGCCCATCTCAGAAATAGAGCGCGGTGATTCGCCAGCCGATGCCTCGGAAGGTCAGGCGCGCGTACACGGGGGTTTGGCTCATGGCCCCAATGCGCAGAGAGAAATGCAGCGGGTCATCGAAGAAGGCGTGGGTCAGTGCAGGGGTCAGGCCCACGCCGGGGGATGAGTGCGCCAGCATGCGCTCGCGAACCCAGTCCAGGGTGACTTGGCGCTCAAGTGCGGCGGCTCCGTGGCGCCGGATGGTCTTTTCCAGCCAATCGATGAAGGCGTCCGACATGGGACCGATTGCGCTCTCGGACTCCTTGTTCAGCTTACCGAGGATTTCCCCGCGGACCGCATCCAGGTCGACCAGGCTCGCCAATGCCTCGCGGTCCTCCGCGACCAGGGCGCGATCGAGCCGCCACAGGGTCACGTAGGGCCACAAAAGATAGGCCGCCAGCACCGCGATCGGGATCAGTAGCCGGCCGAATCGCAGACGCCGCACGGCAACGCCGGTGGCCGGCGGCCCCGCAAGGGGGGTCATCACCCTCATGCGAGCTCTGCCTGACGGCGCTCAAGCTCCTCGCCCAGGGTCAGCCACTCCGACTCGATCTCCGTCAGCTCGGTCTGCGTCCGGCGCTGCTGCTCGAGCAGGGCGAGCAGGCGTGGTTTGGCGTCGGGTTCGTAGAGCTCGGGTGCGGCCAGGGTGTGAGTGAGCTCCCGGCCGCTCGCCTCCAGCTGCTCCAGCCGCTGCTCCAGGGACCGGAGTCGGGCGCGCAGGGGTGCGAGGGTCTTGCGCACGTCGGCCCTTTCTCGGCGCTGTTGCCTGCGGTCCGCACCGTCACGGGGCGCCGTTGGTCTCCCTGGGTCGGTGTCCGGGTCAATGGCCGCGAGCCAGGCGGGATAGTCGTCCAGGTCCCCCTCGAACGGTCTGACCCCGCCGGTGTCCACCAGCAACAGGGTATCCGCCGTGACCCGCAGTAGGTGGCGGTCATGGGACACGAGCACCAGGGCCCCGTCGTAATCCTGCAAGGCCTCCGCAAGCGCCTGGCGCATCTCCAGGTCCAGGTGGTTGGTTGGCTCGTCGAGCAGCAGCAGATTGGGGCGCTGGCGGATCAGCAGTGCCAGTACCAGGCGCGCCTTCTCGCCCCCGGACAGGGGCGCCACCGGACCGAGGGCGCGGTCGCCGTCGAAGCCGAACCCGCCCAGGTAGTCCCGCAAGGCCTGCTCTGTGGTCTTTGCGTCCAGCCGCTGCAGGTGCCGGAGTGGACTCTCGTCGCCGCGGAGCTGATCGAGCTGGTGCTGGGCGAAATAGCCGACCCGCAGGTCCTGGGCTGTCTCGCGCTGTCCGGCGGTGGGGGCAATCTCGCCGGCCAGCACCTTGATCAGGGTGGACTTGCCGGCGCCGTTACGCCCGAGCAGGCCAATGCGGTCGCCCGGATTCAGGGTCAGGCCCACGCCGGTCAGGATGGGTCGCCCGGGGTAGCCCGCGGCGACATCCTCCAGGCGCAGTAACGGATGGGGCAGGTGGGACGCCTGCTCGAAGGTGAACCGGAAGGGCGAGTCCACGTGGGCTGGGGCAATCAGCTCCATGCGCTCCAGGGCCTTGAGACGGCTCTGCGCCTGGCGCGCCTTGGTGGCCTTGGCGCGGAACCGCTCCACGAAGCGGCGCATATGAGCGGCCTCACGCTGCTGGCGCTCGTAGAGCGACTGCTGCTGGGCGAGGCGCTCCGCCCGCTGGCGCTCGAAGGCGGTGTAGTTACCGGTGTAGAGGGTGAGGCGCCCTTGTTCCAGGTGCAGCGTGTGGCCCACCACGGCATCCAGGAAGTCCCGGTCATGGGAGATCAGGAGCAGGGTGCCGCGGTAGGACTTGAGCCAGCCCTCGAGCCAGATCACCGCGTCCAGGTCCAGGTGGTTCGTTGGCTCGTCCAGCAGCAACAGGTCCGAGCGGCACATTAGCGTGCGGGCAAGCGCGAGCCGCATGCGCCAACCCCCAGAGTAGCTGTTGACCGGGCGCCGCTCGTCCCCTGGGGTGAAGCCCAACCCATGCAGGAGTCGCGCCGCCCGGCTCTCGGCCCCGTAGCCATCGATGGCCTCGAGCCGCCCGGCCAGCTCGCCGTGTCGCAGCCCGTCGCCGAGCGCGTCGGCCTGGGCCAGCTGACGCTGGATGCGGCGCAGCTCTGGGTCGCCGTCGAGGACGAATTCGATGGCTGGTCCATCGCTGTCTGGAGTGTGCTGGGCCACGTGGGCCAGCTCCCAGGCGGCGGGGAGAGTGAAGTCCCCGGCATCCGCGTGCAGATCACCCAGGAGCAGGGCGAACAGGCTCGACTTGCCGCAGCCATTGGCCCCCACCAACCCGATTTTTTGGCCGGGGTAGATGGTAAGGGAAGCCCCCGCGATCAGCAGGCGCGGCCCGCGGCGCAGGGACAGGTCGGTCAATTGCAGCATTCTGGGCTCATGCGCTTTCTGCAGCGGCAGGTCTTGGCCCGAAGATTACACGGATTTTTTGCCTTTGCGGCTGGCCCGACTTGCCTTCCCCAATGGTCTGGCCCGGCCTCACCGGCGGCGGTGTCCGTTGACGTCCGCGACGTGCGCTCGATGTCGAGCGCACGTCGCGGAGCTCAGCCGGCGCCCAAGCCATTCATGACCCCTCCGCACCCGATCCTTGAGTCGGTCAGGCCGATGATGCGCTGGTACCGCGGTCCAGCCGCCGGTAACCGATCGCCTCGCCGAGGTGGGTCGCCGTGATGGCTCCGCTGGCCGCCAGGTCGGCAATGGTTCGCGCCACCTTGAGGATGCGGTGATAGGCCCGCGCCGAGAGCGCGAGGCGCGTCAGGGCCTGCTGCATCAGGCGGCGCCCCGCGTCGTCCAGGGCGCAGTCGCGCTCGATCTCCGCGGGGCCCAGCGCGCTGTTGTATTTGCCCGCGCGCAAAATCTGCCGTTCCCGGGCCGCGCACGCCCGGGCGCGCGCCGCAGCGCTCGACGCTGCCTCGGAATTGGCGCCGGTCGGTTTGGGTGCACCGAGGCGCGAGACGTCGACACGCGGCACCTCCACATGCATGTCGATACGGTCCAGCAGCGGGCCCGAGATCCGGCCGCGATAGCGCGCCACCTGCTCCGCTGTGCAATGGCAGCGCCCGCTCGGATCCCCCAGATAACCGCAGGGGCAGGGGTTCATGGCCGCCACCAGCTGGAAGCGGGCCGGGAACTCCGCCTGTCGCGCGGCCCGGGAGATATGGATGTGTCCGCTCTCCAGGGGCTCGCGCAGTACCTCGAGGACCCGTCGATCGAATTCCGGCAGCTCGTCGAGGAACAGCACGCCCAGGTGCGCCAACGAGATCTCGCCCGGCCGCGGGTTGCTCCCGCCACCGACGAGGGCGACCCCCGACGCGGTGTGATGGGGCGATCGAAAGGGCCGCAGCCGCCAGGTGGCGGGATCGAAGCTGTCACGATCACTGACCGACCGAATCGCGGCCGCCTCCAGTGCCTCGTCTTCGCTCAACGGTGGGAGCAGTCCCGGCAGTCGATTGGCGAGCATGGACTTGCCGGTTCCCGGCGGACCGATCATCAGCAGGCTATGACCCCCGGCGGCGGCGATCTCCAGGGCCCGCTTTGCGTGCTCCTGGCCACGGACCTCGCTCAGGTCCGGGTAGTGGGGTTCAGGCGGTGCAACGACACCAGGCGCATGAACCGGTATGGGTTGGCTGCCGTTCAGGTGCTCGCAGACCTCTGTCAGGTGGCGAGCGGGTCTCAAGGTGAGGCCGCTCACCAGGGCCGCCTCGGCGGCATTGTCTGCCGGCAGGATCAGCTCCCGCCCGGCATTGCGGGCGGCGAGCGCCGCCGGCAGCACCCCGCTCACCGGTCTGAGGTCCCCGGAGAGCGCCAGCTCGCCGAGAAACTCTTGGCCGTCCAAACCCTTGGTTGCCACCTGACCGGAGGCGCCCAGAATTCCCAAGGCGATGGGCAAATCGAATCGTCCGCCCTCCTTGGGCAGATCCGCGGGGGCCAGGTTGATGGTGATTCGGCCCAGGGGAAACTGGAAACGGCCGTTGAGCAGGGCCCCACGCACCCGGTCTTTGCTCTCCTTCACCGCCAGCTCGGGTAGGCCGACGATGGACAGGGCCGGAAGCCCCCCGGAAAGGTGTACCTCCACCGTCACCGGTGGTGATTCGATGCCCTCTCGGGCGCGGCTGTGAAGGACGCAGAGCCCCATCAGCGATCTTGGCAGCGATCGCCGAGGCCAGTCCCTGGCCGCGAAGTCAATCGGTTCTCGCGGGCGCGTGGGTGCCGAGCTTGCGCTCCAGCTCCGCGACCTGGGTCTCCAATCGGGTGAGCTTCTCGCGGGTACGGGCGAGCACCGCCGACTGGACGTCGAACTCCTCCCGACTGACCAGATCGAGGCGCGTCAGACCGGCCTCGAGTGAGGCCCGCAGATTGCGGCCGAGGTCTTCGCGCATGGTCTGCAGCCCCTTTGGCAGGGAAACAGCCAGGCGTTGGGCGAGATCGTCGAGCTGCTTGGGATCCAACATGACGGTGACTCCTCCGGTGGGTCAGGCCCTGGGCCACCGCCGGCGGTCGTCGACGGGTGCCCTGGGCCGGGCACTTAGCCCCAGGCGGCATTATAGGGTCAGGCCTGCCAGCCGTCTTTGGCCCTTTGCAACCGATTCGGCGTAATCGTCTCAATTCGCACCACTCTTGTGCAATCAGCGGGAGTGATCGGCCGGAAATTGAACCAATCGGGTGCAAATGGTTGTTGCTAGCGCGCAACTGTTCCTGTCTTGGCGTTGTGTTTTCGTTACAGGCACGCATGGCATGCATCCTGCTTTGGGCCAGTGACGTCGAACTTCGGCGCGGGTGCCGACGCTATTCCTGAATGTCCCCGCCGAGCTAACGACCCTCGCGCTGCAGTGGGGTCTTCGCAAATTGCTCATACGTAGAGGTAACGATAATGAAAGTATCCCGCACGTTAACGGCCACGGTTGCCGCCTCCCTCGGGACTCTGATGCTGGCCCTCGGCGCCCCAGCCGCCGCCGAGGACTCCAGTCCTTTTAGCGCCAACATCGGCGTCGTCAGCAACTACATCTGGCGCGGTGTCACCCAGACCCAAGACGGTCCGGCCGTTCAGGGCGGCCTGGATTACAACCATCCGAGCGGGTTCTATGTCGGCACCTGGGCATCGAACGTGGACTGGAACGACGAGGGTGCACCGCAAACCTCGACCGTGATGCTGGATGACAATGGTGACCCGGTGCTGGACGACAATGGATTCCCGGTCTACGAGACGTCCGGCTCTTCCAACTCGTCCTCCCCTACCTACGAGTTGGACGGCTATTTGGGATACGGCGGCAATATCACCGACGACCTGAGCTATGACCTCAACGCGATCTACTACGCCTACCCGGATGGCCGCGACTCAGATTTCGCCGAGATCGGCGGAAAGATGACTTGGAAATGGATCACCGCCGGCCTGGCCTACACCGTTTACGGTGAAAACGACGGCGGACTCTTCGACGACGGCGACATGTATTACTACGGCGCCTTCGACTTCGGTCTGCCCTATGACTTCGCCTTCAACGTCCACGGCGGCTATTACGACTTCCGCAACAGCAACGGGGACAGCTACGGCAACTGGGGGACGACGGTCAGCCGCGAGATCGGTGACTACGGCACGGTCAGCTTCAATCTCGACCAGAACCTGGGCAACAACGACGTCTACGACACCGACCCCAAGGTTTGGGTGGGCTGGTCCAAGACGTTCTGATCCCGCCGGGCAACCGTATCCACAATCCATTGCGGCCGGGGAGGTACCCCCTGGCCCTCTTACAGGAGCCATGAGTAATGAAACTGGTTGCAGCCATCATCAAGCCGTTCAAGCTGGACGACGTGCGTGAGGCCCTGGGAGACATCGGCGTCTCCGGCATCACCGTGATCGAAGTCAAGGGTTTCGGTCGGCAAAAGGGCCACACCGAGCTCTACCGCGGGGCCGAGTACGTGGTCGACTTTCTACCCAAGATCAAGGTCGAGATCGCGGTCGACGATGGCCTCGTCGACAAGGTCATCGAGGCCATCTCCGGGGCCGCGCGCACCGGTAAGATCGGTGATGGCAAGATCTTCGTGTTCGACCTGCAGCAGGTCATCCGAATCCGTACCGGCGAGACCGGTCCGGACGCACTCTGACGCACGCAAGAGGAGACAAGTAAAGTGAAACTCCCTTCTTCGAAACTACCGGGCGGGCGCGCCGCCCTGACCGGACTCCTGGCCCTGCTGCCGCTCGCCGCATTCGCCGAGGAGACCCCGACGCTGAGCGCTGGCGACACCGCCTGGATGCTGACCGCCACCGCCCTGGTGCTGTTCATGACCATCCCTGGCCTGGCCCTTTTCTACGGCGGGTTGGTACGCTCCAAGAACGTGCTCTCGGTGCTGATGCAGTGCTTTGCCATCACCGCGCTGGTGACGGTTTTGTGGACCCTTTACGGCTACAGTCTGGCCTTCTCGACCGCTGGGATGACCACCGAGGCCATCAACCTCAACACCTTCGTGGGCGGCCTGGATCGGGTGCTGTTCGCCGGCATGACGCGCGAGAGCCTGACTGCCGCCATTCCAGAGTCTGTGTTTGCAACCTTCCAGATGACCTTCGCCATCATTACCCCGGCGCTCATCGTCGGCGCCTTCGCGGAGCGCATGAAGTTCTCCGCGCTGCTGTGGTTCATGGGACTCTGGTTCACCATCGTCTATGCACCGATCGCCCATATGGTGTGGAGCGGCGACGGGGGCCTGATGTGGGACTGGGGCGTGCTGGACTTTGCGGGCGGCACGGTGGTCCACATCAACGCCGGCGTCGCCGGCCTGGTGGCGGCGTTGGTGCTCGGTAAGCGCCGGGGTTATCCGACCACCGCCATGCCTCCGAATAACCTAGGCTATACGGTAATCGGTGCATCCATGCTGTGGGTTGGTTGGTTCGGCTTCAACGCGGGCAGCGCGGTCGCCGCCAACGAGAGTGCCGGCATGGCCATGCTGGTAACCCAGATCGCGACCGCGACCGCGGCCCTCGGGTGGATGCTCATGGAATGGATGTCGCACGGCAAGCCGAGCGTGCTGGGTATCGCTACAGGTGCTGTGGCCGGCCTCGTTGCGATCACCCCGGCCTCCGGTACGGCGGGGCCCTTAGGTGCACTTGCCATCGGCGCCGCGGCGGGTATCGTCTGCTTCATCACCTCCACCAAGCTCAAGCGAGCCCTGGGTTATGACGACTCCCTGGACGTCTTCGGTGTCCACGCGGTGGGCGGTATCGTGGGCGCCATTCTCACCGGGTTGTTCGCGGACGCCAGCTTGGGCGGCGCGGGTCTCGCCGAGGGCATGACCATCGCGTCCCAGTTGTGGGTGCAGTCCAAGGGTGTGCTCTTCACCATCGTCTACACGGCGGTGCTGAGCTTCATCATCCTCAAGGTCGTAGACCTGGTCATCGGCCTGCGGGTCACGGAGGAGCAGGAGACCGAGGGTCTCGATCTGGCGCTGCACGACGAGCGCGGCTACATCCTCTGACCGTCCGCTGGGGGCGGCCGGTTCCGGCCGCCCCCTCCCTTCAAGCTCCGGCGCCTGCCGGGCCATCTCGAGAGACCCAATCGCCTCTGTGGATTCCACGGGGCGCTTCGTCGGGCTCGGCCTGGTGCGCCGCAACCAACCGGAGTTGATTTCTCATGGAAGCAATCACCCAACTCAGCTACGCGCTGGATACCTTTTACTTTCTGATCTCGGGCGCCCTCGTCATGTGGATGGCGGCCGGCTTCGCCATGCTCGAGGCGGGCCTGGTGCGTGCCAAGAACACCGCCGAGATCCTGACCAAGAACATCGTGCTCTATGCCGTCGCCTGCGTCATGTTTATGGTGATCGGCTACGGGATCATGTACCCGGCAGGCGGCAACGGATTCATACCGCAGATCGACTGGGGCTTCATGTTCGGCGGGGATCACACCCTGGAAGAGGTCATCAAGGGCGGCGACGACGCCCCCTATTACGCCAAGATGTCGGACTTCTTCTTCCAGGTGGTGTTCGTCGCCACCGCCATGTCGATCGTCTCCGGTGCCGTCGCGGAGCGCATGAAGCTCTGGTCCTTCCTGATGTTCGCTGTGGTCATGACCGCCTTCATCTACCCCGTCCAGGGCTACTGGAAATGGGGCGGGGGCTGGCTCGACGAGCTCGGCTTCAACGACTTCGCGGGTTCGGGCGTCGTGCACCTGTGCGGCGCCTCCGCGGCCCTGGCGGGGGTGCTCCTGCTCGGGGCGCGCAAGGGCAAATACGGCAAGGACGGCTCCATCAACGCCATCCCCGGAGCCAATCTGCCGCTGGCGACCCTGGGCACCTTCATCCTGTGGCTCGGCTGGTTCGGCTTCAACGGCGGCTCCGAGCTCAAGATATCAGACGTGGGTGAGGCGAATTCGGTGGCGGCGGTATTCGTAAACACGAACATGGCCGCCGCGGGCGGCACCATCCTGGGTCTCATCACGGCGCGCCTGCTGTTTGGCAAGGCAGACCTCACGATGGCGCTCAACGGTGCCCTGGCGGGACTGGTGGCGATCACCGCGGAGCCTCTCACTCCAACGCCTCTGGAGGCGACCCTCATCGGGGCATTTGGCGGGATCCTCGTGGTGTTCGCCATCGTCACCCTGGACAAGCTGAGAATCGACGACCCGGTCGGCGCCATCTCGGTCCACGGCGTGGTGGGCATGTGGGGCCTGCTCGCGGTGCCAATCACCAATGAGGAGGCGACCATTGGTGCCCAGGCCATCGGGCTCGGCAGCATCCTGGGCTGGGTCTTTGTCACGTCCTTTGTCGCCTGGCTGATCATCAAGCTCATCATGGGAATTCGGGTCAGCGAGGAAGAGGAATACGAGGGCGTGGACATCGGCGAGTGTGGCCTTGAGGCCTATCCCGAGTTCGTTGGGAGCCGCGGCGCCGGCAAGTAAGTCCGGCGACTGAACGCCCTGGTTGCGCGGGCCGAGGGAGGGGCCCGCGCAACGCGGATCGACGGGGTCTTCACGGGCCCCTTTTCTGTGGCTGGCTGCTTAGCCTTGGACGAGTCCGACCGGGCCGGCAGGGGGATCCCTGTCGACGCTTCCTGCGCTCCTCAGGGCAACGATTCGATCGCGTCGAGCTTCTCGCGATAACGCGCCCGCAGCCGCTCCGGTAGGCCGGATTCCTTGGCCCCCTTGCAGCCGCCGGCCTCGCGCAGGGTGGTGAGAAACCCCTCCTGCATACGCTGCTGGGCCTGGCGAAAGCCCTGCTCGGGAAAGAGGTCGTCCTGAACCGACATCACGGTGAGGCGCAGCCTGCTCACCAGTTCCTTGTTGAGGTTGTCCGTGTGGCGGCCGGAGCTGTTGTCGCTGCGGCAGCGGGCGTTGTAGAAGTCGAGGGCCGCCGCGGACTCCACGGCCTCCACCAGTAGTTGTTCGGTCTCGGGGTCCAAGGGCAGGGCGGCGGCGCCCGCTCTGGGCAGGGCCGCCAGCACCGTGAGGGCGAGCACCGGACCGAGCCGGCGGATGGGGCGTCTGAACGGGGTGGATGACACGGGTCCCCTCAACTGCGCCCGTAGACCGGCACCGCAGCCCCGGTGATCGCCCGGGCGGCGTCAGAGGCGAGGAACAGGACGACGTCCGCCAGGGCATCCAGCGGGACCCAGCGCCCGTGGTCCTGGTCTGGCATGGCGGCGCGGTTCTGCGGGGTGTCCACGGTGCCGGGCAGGATGCAGTTCACGTTGATCCCGGAGTCCTTGAGCTCATCCGCCAGGCTCTCGGTGAGGGTGATCACCGCCGCCTTGGAGGCGCAGTAGGGCCCCATGTGGCCGGCGCCCCGGGTGGCGGACCGAGCGGAAACGTTGACGATTCGCCCGGCCCCGGCCGCCAGCATCCGTGGCACCACCGCCCGGCAGCAGTTGAAGACCGTTCGGGTGTTCAGGTTCAGCATGAAATCCCAGTCCTTGTCCGAGGTCTCGTGCAGGGGTGGCCCCATGGTGAAGCCGCCGGCGATGTTGGCGAGCACGTCCACCCGCCCGAAGCGCTCCGCCACCCCGGCCGCCATGCGCTCCACTGCGGCCGGGTCCATCAGGTCGGTGGCGAAGGCGGAGGACTCGCAGCCGGCGGGCAGTGACTGCCGGACGGATTCCAGGGATTGGGTATCCAGGTCCACCAGGGCAAGTCGGGCGCCCTGGGCGGCAAAGGCCTGGACGACCGCCCGTCCCAGGTTGCCGGCGGCGCCGGTGACGATCACGACCCTCCCGTTTTTATTTGACGCTTGCACTGAGCTTGACTCCTCTCAAGGCTGGTGGACCTGACGCCCAAACGACGTGGCTGATCCGGGCACACGGGCGAGCCGGGCCAAAATCCAAAAGTCCTTCGTATCTCGACGGTTTCAAGGGTCCAGGCCCGGGTTGCCCCGAGCCTGCCATTGTACCCCCCCTGGTGGCCGGGCATGGAAAGTACTCTGGAACACAGCGCTGCCGGGAACGGTTATCCTCCTGGATCATCCAATGTCCATCCACAGGCAGGCGCGATCGCGGGGTAACCATGAAGCTGACGAGATGGCTGGCGAGACACGGGAGTCTGGTCCTGATGCCGGCGGTCCTGCTGATCGCCGGTTGCAACACCCAGGTCCGGGAGATGGCGGCTGGGCCCTGGGTTCAGATTCCACCGGGAAGCCGCCTCACCTTGAACCGGTCGATCTCGATTCCCCAGGACCGGGCACGAGTCTTTTTCCGCGGCGGTCGGCTCCTGAGCACCGGCGCCAATGTGGGTCCGAGCTGCGGACTCGAGGTCCGCACCATCCCACGCGATGGCCCCCACACCATCCAGCCGGGAGCCTTCACCATTACCCGGGTGCAGGGCTACTGGACCCAGGTCGCCCAGCGCCCAGCGGCCGGGACGGTGCGCTTCCAGCTCGCCTCCGCGACCGACGGGGGCGGTAATCCCCTGATCCAGGAGGGCTATCATCTATGGCTCTCGGGCGCTGCGGACCCCAACGTCATGCGCCTCACCTGTCTCGGCATGCTTGACGACATGTGGCGCGCGCGCGCGCCGACCCTGGCCGAGATCCGCGCCGCGCTCGGCGATTTGGCGACCCTGGAACTGGCCGACTCGCCTTCCCCTTGATACGAAGTCAATCAAGTGTCGAGCAACGGACGGCTGACCGTCCGGGAAGTGGGTGAATTTTCCGTTGTCGGGGCTCGGCCTTTCACGTAGGGTATCGGTCAATCCTTTCGGTGCCCCGCTGGCGTCCGCCTACGGGGTTAAACGGGAAGCCGGTGCGCGGTCTCGATGGGCCCCAAACCCGGCGCTGCCCCCGCAACGGTAAATGAGCCAAGGCGCGGCCTACGCCACTGTGGATCTCCACGGGAAGGCGCCGCGACCCCAGCACCCGGGCTGCTGCACCACAAGCCTTGGGCGCGACTCGCGAGCCCGGAGACCGGCCGAACGATGGTTACGGGGTCGCGGTGGGCGGCCGGCCGGGTTGCGTCGCCGGTCCTCTTGGTTCTGGCCCCTTCCTGAAGTCGCTCTGACTCCCGCTCCCTCACTCGGTCGCCCCTCGGGGTGCGCACG
This sequence comes from uncultured Gammaproteobacteria bacterium, assembly GCA_963698355.1. GTDB lineage: Bacteria > Pseudomonadota > Gammaproteobacteria > Chromatiales > Chromatiaceae > Thiodictyon. The sequence continues at coordinate 130,248 of CAVOQO010000048.1, forward strand.
GGTTTGGATCTGGAGTCCTTCCGATGCTTGCTTCCATTCGACTCGCCGCGCCATTGGCGGCGCTCCTCGCTACCGCTCAGCCCGTTTTTGGGGAGGAGCCCACCACCCTTGATCCGGTGATCGTCACCGCCACGCGCACCCCCGAACCCGAGAGGGCGACCTTGGCCTCGGTCTCGGTCATCGACCGGGCCGAGATCGAGCGCCGTCAGACCTTTTCCGTTCCAGATCTGCTCCGCGGCCTGCCGGGCGTGACGGTGGACAGCAACGGCGGCCCCGGGCAGCCCGCGTCGATATTCCTCCGGGGCACGGACGCCGACCACGTGCTGGTCCTGATCGATGGCGTCAAGTTGGGTTCGGCGACCCTGGGCTCGGTACCCTTCCAGGACCTGCCTATTGCCCAGATCGACCGCATCGAGGTGGTGCGCGGGCCTCGCTCCAGTCTCTACGGATCGGAGGCCGTGGGCGGGGTCATCCAGATCTTCACCCGTAAGGGGGGCGGACCTCTCACCCCCAGGGCCAGCATTTCCGCCGGAAGCTACGGCAGCGCCGGCGTCTCCGGCGGTGTCGCCGGCGGGGGTGAGCAGGGCTGGTTCAATCTAGGGGGCAGCCTGGAGCGGACCGATGGCTTCAACGCCTGCAACGGTCAGCCCGTCCCCTTCGCTGGGTGCGGGGTCTACGAGCCCGACCGCGACGGCTTCCGCAACCTGGGGGCCAGTGCCAGGGCCGGCTATCGATTCAGCGAGCGAGCGGAGCTGGATCTCCATCTGCTGCGCACAGACAACGAGACTGATTTCGACGGTGGCCCGTTCTCGGGCAACAGCTCCCGCTCCGAGCAGCAGGTGCTGGGGGCGAGCGCGCGTCTTCGACCCCTGGAGCCATGGACCCTGACCCTGGCGGGCGGGCGCTCCTGGGACAAGTACCGGGCATTCTTCGACGGCGTCTTCCTGGACCGCTTCGACACCGAGCGTGACGTCGCCAGCCTCCAGAGCGACTTGGCCGTCGCGGACCGCCAGCTGCTGACGCTAGGGGTGGACTATCAGCTCGATCGGGTGGACGGGACGGTCGATTACACGGAGGACTCACGGGACGACCTGGGCTATTTCGGCGAGTACCAGGGCGGCTGGGGCGGATTCGCCGCCAAGCTCAGCCTGCGCCAAGACGACAATCAGCAGTTCGGCACCCATAACACCGGAAACCTGGCCTTGGGCTACCTGTTCGGCAACAGTATCCAGACCACCCTGTCGTACGGGAGCGCCTTTAAGTCGCCCACCTTCAACGACCTCTATTACCCTGTGTTTGGAAACCCGGACCTGGATCCGGAGCAGTCCCGAAGCGGGGAGCTGCAAGTGACCGGTCTCCTGTCGGCAGGGCGCTGGGGGTTGAGCCTCTATCAGACTGACATCGACGAGCTGATCGCCTTCGACCCCTTCACCTACCAGGTGGACAATATCGACGCGGCCCGCATCCGGGGTCTGGAGCTATCCACCAGCCTGGCATTTTTGGGGTGGGACATGGGTATGAATCTGACCCTGCTGGACCCGGAGAACCGCTCCGCGGGGCCGAACGAGGGAAAGATCCTTCCGCGCCGCCCCGAGCAGAGTGTCGAGCTGGACCTCCGGCGGGGCTTCGGTGGCTGGTCGGTGGGTGGCACCCTCTATTACGCCGGCCGGCGCTTCGACGACCTGGCCAACAGCGTTCGGCTCGACCCCTACACCCTGGTGGACCTGCGTGCCGAGTACGCGTTGAGCGAATCGGTGCGAGTCCAGGGGCGGATCGCGAACCTGCTCGACGAGGATTACGAGACCACCGCCTTTTACAATCAGGCCGGCCGCGGTTTCTATCTCACCCTGAGATACGAGCCCTGAGTTGAATGAATGGATGCGGTGAATTGCGCGGCCCGCATGGGTCGCAAAGCCGTGCAATGTCGGCGCCCGGGAAACCCCCTCAGGGCGAGAGCCGAGCGACGACGGACCTCGAGTGGCTCTAGCAGCCTGTCGGACTTCCGCGAAGTAGCCATTTGAGGGCCATTTGAGGGCTATGTGTTGCAGAAAGGAGTCGTTTTGCGGCAAAAAGCGCCGCTTTCCTCGGTGTTTCGCTTACTGCAGGCGCAATACGGCCATGCGCTCTAGGTTCCATGCCAGGCAGACCGGCGTCCACTCGCCCTGAAGTTGTCCAGGCCGCGGGTGAGGAATTGGCGGAAGCCCATCACGGATTTGATGATGCCGAAGACCGGCTCGACGGTCTGTTTGCGTCGCGCATAGGCGGCCCGACCGACCTTGGACTTGAGCCGGTTGGTCATGCGCTCGACGGGTGTCGCTTCCTGTGGCAACGCGGGAGGCTGCGCGAAGCGTTCGGACCCATGGGGGTGGTGTTGATCGCGCGCGATGGCGATCAGCGGCTCGAGCCCGGCCGCCTCGCAAGCGTCCACATTCGCTTCGCTGAAGTAACCGGCGTCGGCCAGGCACTGCTCGGGCTGGTTCAGGCCCTCAGGCAACGCCTGAAGCTTCTCGAGCATCGGCGCGAGCTGCTGCTCGTCATTGCTCGCCTGGGTAACCTGCGGGACCATGATCAACATGGTCTCGCATCGACCATGGCTTGGGCGTTGTAGCACTGCTCAAAGCCCCCGCCGGCCACCGGCATAATGCGCGACTCCTCGTCGGTTAGGTTGATCTGATCCTCCGGGCGCGGGCCGGGCTGCGGTGGTTTGGGGGCCTGGCCGCGGGGCTTCTTGCCACTGGCCGCGGCCGTGGCCGCGCGCGCCGCGAGCTTGGCTTGGTAGTCGGCCTGCTCGCGGGCGTGACGCTCGGCGGCCCGCGCTTGGATCTTGCCCTTGGCTTGGGCAATCGCCGCTTGAGCTCCTCGGGTAGGCTCATCCCGCCGGGGACGTTGGCCCCGTCAGCCTCCTCGGCCAAGGCCAGCAGTTGCTGCACCTCGGCCTTGAGCTGCGCCTCAATGGCCTCGGCATGGCCATAGGACAGGGCACTGTGACGACTGGCGTTGGCGTGGATCTTAATGCCGTCGAGGCTGACGACGCCGAAGCGACTCAGCTGGTTCTCGCGGGCGACTTGCAGGACCCCCACGAAGACCGCTTCGAACTCTTTACCCTAACTCTCATGCATCTCGGTCGTGAGGCACCCCCGATGATGAAAGATAATGGGGGTGCTGTTGCCTTGGGCAGAGGTCGCGATATTTTTTGATGGCGCCTGACCGCGCAACCTAACTCGACCCGCCACCATTCACTCGTACCCCGGATTGCTTGGCATGGCCTGAACCGGTCATGGACAGCGCACGTTAAAAAGAGCCGTCGATTCCCGACAGGCCGTTGAATGGCAGCGCCCGTGGCGACAGCACAGCGTCAATGATAGTGCGTGCGTCAGCCTCAGGAGGTCAGCATGGACATCACCCCGATTCACCGGCGGGTCATCGGTCTGGATGTGCACCAGAACAAGATCACGGCCTGCGCCCTGATCGAGCAAGCCGATGGCAGTGTGGCGGTGGAACAGGGGGAGTTTGGTGGCTTCAAGCGGGATCGCCGGGCACTGGCAGCGTGGGTCCACGGGTTGGCCCCGGACATCGTGGTCATGGAGAGCACGGGGATTTACTGGAAGAGTCCCTATGCGGCATTGGAGAAAGTGGGCATTGCGGCGTGGGTGGTCAATGCCCGTCACGTCAAGAACGTGCCCGGCCGCAAGACGGACATCTCCGATGCCCAGTGGCTGGCCACGCTGGCGCGGGCGGGCCTGGTGCGGGCCTCGTTCATTCCTCCGGCCGAGATCCGCCATCTGCGCCTGATCGCACGACAGCGCCAGAAGCTCGGCGGGATGCTGGCCGCGGAGAAGAACCGGCTGCACAAGGTGCTGGCCGATGCCGGGATCCGTCTGAATGTGCTGCTCTCCGACCTGCATGGGCAGTCCGCACGAGCCATGGTCAAGGCCCTGCTGGCCGATGAACCCATCCACGCCATCCTCGAGCGTGCCGGGCGTCTGCGTGCCAGCCGCGAGGATCTGTTCGAAGCCCTGCAGCCGGAAGAGCTCAGTGCCAAGCATCGCTTCGTGCTCAACGAGATCATGGCGCATATCGAATACCTGGAAGCCACGATGGCCCGCTTTGAACAGCAACTGCTCGTTGGCCTTGCCCCCTGGGAGCCGCAGATGCGCCTGCTGGAAACCGTTCCCGGCATCGACCGCCTGGGCGCGGCCATGTTGCTGGTGGAAATCGGCACGGACATGGACAGCTTCGGCAGCGCTGAACGCCTCGCTTCCTGGGTGGGCATCTGCCCGGGTAACAACGAGAGTGCGGGCAAACGCAAAAGCGGCCGCACGCGCAAGGGCAACGCCTGGGTGCGACGCCTGTTGTGCGAGTTCGCCCAAGCCGCCTCCCGCACCCGCTGTGCCTTGAAGGACAAGTTCTCGGCCCTCGCCATCCGCAAGGGACACAAACGCTCCATCGTGGCCTTGGCGCACAAGATGCTGCGCATCGTCTATGCGATGCTTGCCAACACAACACCCTATCAGGATCGCACCGTCGATTACGAAGCACTCATGGTGGGCCGCAACGCGCCGCGTTGGCTGAAGATGCTGGCCAAGCACGGCTACATCGCCACCGCCTGATTCGCTCCGCCGCCTCCCGGCCTCCCATCGCCAGGCCGTCACGCACCGGCATGCGTCACGCCAGAATGCCACTCGTCCCGACGTCGGGTTCTTTCACGTTAAAAAGAGCAGTACGCGCCCGTCGCGGGCCATTTTCATCCCACGTCCGGGTACCCGCGGCGACGAAACTCCGGCTATGCCGGGGCCGGCAAACCGGGCGGCGGGTGTAATTCGCGGCCGTTGAGGTACTTCACCAGTGCGCGCGAGAGCACGCGGTACCAGCGTTGCCGGGGCGTCAACTGCTCCGCAGTTTGGCGCAGGGTTTTGAAGAAGGCCGCGATGTCGCGACAAGCACTTTCCACCCAGGCCGCTTCGGCATGCGGGTGACTGATGGTGATGCGGGTCTGGCCGCTATGGCGGGTGAGGCGGGCCGGGGCATGCAGCAGCAGCGGGCGACTGGTGATGGCCTCAGTATGCTGACGGGGATCGGCCAGGCGCACGAACAGGCTCCACCAGTTGTAGGTCAACGCGGAGATCCGCGCCATGAAGCGGCAACGCTTGATGTCTTGGGTGGTGAAGCCACCCCATCCCCAATGGTTCTTGAGCTCGTCAAAGGGATATTCGGCGTCGGCACGGTCGCGGTAGAGCTGGGCGATGGTGAGGATTTCGCCCGGCAGCGAGGTCACCAAGACGGCGTATTCGTAGACGATGGTGTCATCGGTGAGTTCGGCAAAGCTCAGACGCAATTGGTCCGGGTTGCTCTCATCGACCATGGCCAGGTCGGCTTTGATCTGCCTTCGCAGCACGATGGCGCGGCGTGCGCGGCTCCAGCCCGACAGGCGCAATGGGGGTCTCGGCACCCTGCCAGCCCTGGCCGGCCTCGGTCCATTGCGGTGCCGCCCATCAGGCGTTCGACGGTCTTCTTGACCCCCTTGGTCATCCTCAGCTTGAACAGATACGGCAGGTCTTCCTGCTCGGCACGCGCCATGTTCGCTTGCGTGCCCCAGTCGCGGTCGCCGCGAATCGCCACCGGCCAGTGAGCCCGTGGCAGGCGCCCGAGCAACTCCCACAACCTGGGCGAGCTGTACTTGGACGCCGTTTGATTGCCGGCTTGCACCTCCACATCCAACACCACGCGCAGGTTGGTGATGAAATAGGTGTGGTAGGTGTGTGAGGGCCGTCCCGGCTTGTGCAGGTTATACCCTTTGACCGCCCCTTGCTGGTGGCCATAGAGCGGTTTGACGGTCACGTCGGTATCGAGGATCCATGGCTAGCCTTGAGCGGCAGCAATGGGTCGAAGCACGCACCCAAGGTCAGAGCCGTCGCTGAATGCAACGAGCGTACAACCGCCGCTCGCGCACGGTCCGGTGCTCCGCGAAACTTGGAGCGGCTGAGTTCGATGGGTTCCCGGATCCGGGCGTGCACCAGAGTGGCGGGCTATTCGCCTCTTCGGGTGAGCGCCTTGGGGCCGCGCCGGTGCCCACGGTGGCGGAAGACCCAGGGCGTCTGCTGCTCGCCTGGGCGGGACCAGATGCCGATTCCAGCCTCGCGGGCCTCCTCCTCGGCGCGGAAGAAGCGCGGGTCGTCGCAGTAGCGGGCGTAGACCGCGGCCTGACCCTTGGCGACCTGCTCCAGGTTGAGCATCAATCGCTCGGGCCCAAGGGAGTAGACCTCCGCGACGCTGCGGCCGAAGCGGTCCAACTCGATCTCCCTCATCTCCAACTCCCTGGGGGCGATCTCCCGCAGGTGACGCCGGGACTGCTTTGCGTACGGCACCTGCTCGCGCTCCGGAGCATCGATGCAGTGCAGGCGCACTTCCACCGACTGGCCCTCGCAGTTGAGCATCAGCGAGTCCCCGTCCAGGACCTTGTCCAGCCGGCAGACCCGAGCCGGGGGGCCCATCAGCCCGCCCCCCGCAAATGGCGTCGCACCCTTCTGACCCGCCCACCAGAGCGCGGCACACACCAGCCCGATCGTGGCCAGGATCCAGACGCGGCGCAGCACAAGTCTGCCCCCTGACCGCGCCCGACGCGGCCACAACCGGCGGCGCGCCATCAGCCGCTAAGCCACAGATGGACGCCGACGCTCGCGAAATAGCCGAGCGCGATGGCAGGCGTCCATTTGAGATGTCCGAAGAAGGTGTAGATCCCTCGCGCCTGGCCCATGAGCCCAACCCCCGCTGCGGAACCGATGGAGAGCAGCGAGCCGCCGATCCCGGCGGTCAGGGTCACCAGCAGCCATTGGGTTTCGTCCATGGGCGGGTTCATGGTGAGCACCGCAAACATCACCGGGATGTTGTCCACGATGGCGGAGATGATCCCGACCCCGACGTTCGCCGCGGTGGGCCCCCAATTCACGTACATGATCTCGGAGGCCAGGCCCAGGTAGCCGATGAAGCCGAGCCCGGCCACACAGAGCACCACGCCGTAGAAGAACAGCAAGGTGTCCCACTCGGCGCGGGCCACCTTGTTGAAGACGTCGAAGGGGGTGATGTCGCCCACCACGTTGGCCCGCTCCTCGTTCCGCTCGGTCCAGCGGTGGTGGGTCATACGCAGGAAGAAGCCGAAGAACTGGAGATAGCCGAGCCCCGTGAGCATGCCGATCACCGGGGGCAGGTGCAGGAAGTTGTGGAAGCTCACGGCGGTGGCGATGGTGAGCAGGAAGAGCACGATGATGCGCCGCGCGCCGCGCTTCATGGGCACTCGCACCGAGGAGGTCTCGGGCTTCGCGTCCGGGACCGCGAAGTGCATCAGGGCCGCAGGCACCAGGAAGTTCACCAGAGACGGGACGAACAGCTCGAAGAAATCGAAGAAGGGGATGATCCCCTTCTGCCACACCATCAGGGTAGTGATGTCGCCGAAGGGGCTGAAGGCGCCCCCGGAGTTGGCGGCCACCACGATGTTGATGCAGGCGAGGCTCACGAACTTCCGGTTGTCGCCGCCCACGGCGAGCACCACGGCACACATCAGTAGCGCCGTGGTCAGGTTGTCCGCCACCGGCGAGATGAAGAAGGCAAGGATCCCGGTCATCCAGAACAGGGCTCGCAGACCGAACCCCTTGCGGATCAGCCAGGCACGCAACGCCTCGAAGACCCGCCGCTCCTGCATGGCGTTGATATAGGTCATCGCCACCAGCAGGAAGAGCATCAGCTCCGCGTAGTCGAGGAAGGCGTGTCGCACCGCCTCCTCGGCGGCGTGGTTCATGCCCCGCTCCGCATAGACGTAAGCGATCATGGCCCAAATGATCCCCGCGGCGATGATCACGGGCTTGGACTTGCGCAGGTGCAGGAACTCCTCCGCCATCACCAGCAGATAGGCGAGGACGAAGATCGCGAGCGCCGCCAGGCCCACCGGGGCTGTGGTGAGATCCAGCCGCTCCGTCCCCTCCCGCGCGAGGGCGGCCATCGGGGTGGCGAGTGTGAGCACGGCGGCGATACAGTGGCGCAGCCTGGACATGGATCGGGACTCCTGGGTGACGGACGGATGGAGGCGAGCGGCGGGGACGATAACCCGCGAGGTCTCACCCGCCAAGGGGGCGCGGCGCGGCGATCCGAGGCCCTGGCGAGGCGGCGCGCCGGCCGGTGCGGACCGGCGCGCCAGACGCATCAGAACACCACATTCAACATGGCGAGGGCCACCACCAGGAAGAGCACTGTCATGATGCCGCCGGCCCGCATGAAGTCAGGCACCCGATAGCCCCCCGGACCCATGATCAGGGCGTTGACCTGATGGGTGGGGATGAGGAAGGAGTTGGAAGTGCCGATGGCCACGGTGAGGGCAAATACCGCCGGGTTGGCGCCTAACCCGAGGGCGATATTCACCGCCAGGGGTACCAGCAGCACTGTGGCCCCGACGTTGGACATGACCAGGGTGAAACCGGTGGCGAGCACCATGATCGCGCCCTGAACCACCCACACCGGCATCTCGCCGAGCACCCTCAGGGTCTGATCGGCGATCCAGGCCGCAGTCCCGGAAGACTCCACCGCCATCCCCAGGGGAATCAGGGATGCGAGCAGGAACACCGTCTTCCAGCTCACCGCCTCATAGGCCTCCTCCATGGACAGCACCCCGGACAACACCATACCGATGGCCCCGGTCAGCAGTGCGACTGACAGGCGAAGGTCCGTGAACAGGACCAGGCCCAGCGTGATGGCGAAGAAGAAAAGGGCGGCCCGCACCTTGTGGGGGCGCAGTTCCTCGTGGGGATACTCGGTGGTGACCACCACGAAGTTGCGGTCCGTTTCCAGGCGGGCCAAGTCTGCCCAGGTGGTGTGCACCACTAGGGCGTCACCGGCCTGGAAGGGCGTATTGCGAACGCCGCCGGTGTTGAAGGTAATCCGGGTGTCGCCCCGGATAATGGCGAGCAGTGAAAGCCCGTAGGTCTTGCGCATCCAGAGGTCACGGGCGCTCTTACCGATCAGATGGGAGCCAGGCGGTATCACCAGCTCCGCGATGCCGGCCTTGGTGGGGGCCAGGGCCTCGGAGAACTGCTCGAGCTCCGGGCGCGCCTCCAGCTTGTTGGCTTCGACAAAGGCGCTCAAGTCCTCGTCGGACCCCAGCAGGCCCAGGGTGGTACCGGCGGTGATGCCGATGCTGCGATCCACACCGTCGGCGCCGAAGCGCAGGCCATCGCCCTTCTCCACCCCGATGACCCGCAGACGCCAGGTCCGCTCCATGTCGTCGACATTCACGCCGACAAGCGGACTCGCGGCCGGTACGCGCATCTCCCGCACCTCGACCCCCTTGACCCCATAGGTCTGGGCGAAATAGTTGACCGCGTCGGCCCCCTCCAGCTTGTCATTGGCCCGAACTGGCAGCACGAAGCGACCGGCGATCACGAAATAGGCGATACCGGCGAGCAGCAGGGCCACGCCGACGGGCGTCACGTCGAAGAGCTGGAAGATCTTCATGGGCGCCACCCCCTCGGGCAGCGTCTGGTTGGCGGTCAGAATCAGGTCGTTCAACAGGATCAGGGGGCTCGATCCGACCATGGTGATGGTGCCGCCGAGGATGGCGCAGAACCCCATAGGCATCAGGAGCCGCGACATCGGCAGCCCGGTCCGCGCGGAGATGCGGCTGACGACCGGCAGGAACAGGGCGGCGGCGCCCACGTTCTGCATGAAGCTGGAGATCAAGCCCACGGTACCGGAGATCATCGGAATGACGCGCGCCTCGGTGGTGCCGCCCACGCGCATGATGAAGCTCGCCACCTGGGACATGAGACCGGTGCGGTCCAACGCGGCTCCGATGATCATGACCGCGATGATGGACACCACCGCGTTACTGGAAAACCCTTGAAACAGATGGCTGACCGGCACCAGGCCCTGCTCCAGTCCCATCCAGGGGGCGAACAGGCTGGTCAGCCCGAGCAGCACCATAACGATGATCGCCGCCACATCCACGCCCACCACCTCGAAGGCGAACAAAAAGACGGTGAGCATCAGGAATCCCATCACCCAGGCGATCTCAACACTGGGCACGACCCCGGCGAGATAGATGGCGACGACCGCAAACACGGCGGCGGCGATCTCCGTTTTGGTCAGTTTGCGGACGGCGTCCAGCATCAGGATTCCCCTCTCGTTGAAGCAGTTGGGCGACGATATGCGGCGTCAGCCCCCCCTGGCGGGAGTTGCCGCAAGTAGGCGGCTGCCGCGGCCGCCGGCCATGATACAGAACCGGCGGTCAACCTGAGTTGCCGGGGATCAGCACGAAGCCAAGCATGTCCCTCCGGCTCCGCACTCTTCTGGGCCAAGGACGGGCCAGCCTTCGTCGGGCTGGCGGGCGTCCCGCCGCGCTGCTAGTCTCAGCTCACGGCGCACCGTCAGGGCCGCCGCGCCGCGCGAGCGATCCAATTCCAGTCGCCAGAGCCCCCAACATGAGTCAGCACGCCCATCGGTCCCCGAAGCCCCGCATGTCCGTAATGGTGCCGCTGGCCATCTGGACCTGCTTCATCGTCGGACCCTGCGCGGCGCAACCCGACCACGTCGACGTGGCCGAGGAGTTGGAACGGCTGATGGCCGCTCACGGGTTCACCATGAAGCCGGCCGACCTTGAGGCCACGCGGGACAGCGCGGGCCGAATCGAGAGTGACGAGCTGATTCCGCGACTGCGGGTGCTGCTGGAAGGATTCAACCACATCATCGTGCAGAAGCCGGGCGGCGGCGTGGACCGAGTGCTGATCCTGGGTGCGAAGGCCCCTTACACCCCGCCGCCCCCCCAGCCGGCCAAGACAGAGGAGGAGGAAACGACCGAGACCCAAGGAGGGGGGCAGGCGGAGATCATCCTGGAGACCCAGCGCAGGGGGACGTCACACGCCATGACCCTGACGATCGAGGGCGAAAACGGCAAACGGGTGCAGCAGGTGCTGCTGCTCGACACCGGAGCGGACTTTGTGGTTCTGCCCTCCTCCCTGATCGGCCCGCTGGGCATCCGCCCCAACGATTTGCGGCGCCAATCCGTGCAGACCGCCAACGGCACCGTGGAAGCCCAGCTGGGCACCCTTGCCGCGGTTTGGCTCGGGGGTCAGCGCGTTCCGGGGATCCAGGCCGCCTTCATTGACGATGCCCGGCTGGGCGGCAACGCACTGCTTGGCATGAGCGTTCTGGGCCGCTTCCGGGTCACCATCGACGACGAGAAGAACCAGGTCGTGCTCGCGGGCAAGTGACCGTTACCCCTGGGGGCCGCCCCGGAGCGAGGCAACGTCGCCCGACACGCGATTCCGTCCACAAAAAAGCCCCGCACAAGGCGGGGCTTTCCGTCACCGGACTGGTGAAGCCTTGCGGCTTACATCATGTCCATGCCACCCATGCCGCCGCCCGGCATCGACGGGCCGCTCTCGGTCTTGGGCTCCTCGGCCACCATGGCCTCGGTGGTGATCATCAGGCCGGCCACGGAGGCGGCGTTCTGCAGGGCGAAGCGGGTCACCTTGGTGGGGTCAAGGATACCCATCGCCACCATGTCACCATACTCGCCATTGGCGGCGTTGTAGCCGTAGTTGCCCTCACCCTCGGCGACTTTCTGCAAGACCACGGAGGGCTCGTCGCCGGCGTTGGCAACGATCTGGCGCAGCGGCTCTTCCATCGCCCGGCGGGCGATGGCGATCCCGACGTCCTGGTCGTGGTTGGCACCCGTGAGACCGTCGATGGCCTTGAACGTACGCACCAGGGCCACGCCGCCGCCGGGGACGATGCCTTCTTCGACCGCCGCACGGGTGGCGTGCAGGGCGTCCTCGACGCGCGCCTTCTTCTCTTTCATCTCGATCTCGGTGGATGCGCCAACCTGGATGACGGCCACGCCTCCGGCCAGCTTCGCCAGACGCTCCTGAAGCTTCTCGCGATCGTAGTCGGAGGTGGTCTCCTCGACCTGCTGGCGGATCTGCTCGCAGCGGCCCTTGATATCGGTCTCGGAGCCGGCGCCATCGATGAGGGTGGTCTCTTCCTTGGTGACCTGGACCTTCTTAGCGCTACCCAGCTCGTTGAGGGTCGCCTTCTCGAGCGACAGGCCGACCTCTTCGGAGATGACGGTGGCACCGGTGAGGATAGCGATGTCCTGCAACATGGCCTTGCGGCGATCGCCGAAGCCGGGGGCCTTGACGGCGCACACCTTGATGATGCCGCGGATGGTGTTGACCACCAGGGTCGCCAGGGCCTCGCCCTCGACGTCCTCGGAGACGATCAGAAGCGGCTTGCCGGCCTTGGCGACAGACTCCAGCACCGGGAGCAGGTCGCGGATGTTGGAGATCTTCTTGTCGTGCAGCAGGATGTAGGGGTCTTCCAGCTCGGCGCTCTGACTCTGCTGGTTGTTGATGAAGTAGGGCGACAGGTAGCCGCGATCGAACTGCATCCCCTCGACGACATCCAGCTCGTTATGCAGGGACTTGCCTTCCTCGACGGTGATGACGCCTTCCTTGCCGACCTTCTCCATGGCCTCGGCAATGATGTTGCCGATGGACTCGTCGGAGTTGGCGGAAATGGTGCCGACCTGGGCGATGGCCTTGCTCTCGGTGCAGGGCTTGGAGAGGTGCTTGAGCTGCTCGGTGGCGGCAATCACCGCCTGGTCGATGCCGCGCTTGAGATCCATCGGGTTCATGCCGGCGGCAACCGCCTTGAGGCCCTCGCGGACCATGGCCTGCGCCAGCACGGTGGCGGTGGTGGTGCCATCGCCGGCCACGTCGGAGGTGTGGGAGGCGACCTCCTTGACCATCTGGGCGCCCATGTTCTCAAACTTGTCCTTGAGCTCGATCTCCTTGGCCACGGACACACCGTCCTTGGTGACGGTGGGGGCACCGAAGGACTTCTCCAGCACCACGTTGCGACCCTTGGGGCCTAGGGTCACCTTGACCGCGTTGGCCAGGATGTTGACGCCCTCCATCATGCGGGCACGGGCGTCACCGCCAAACTTCACGTCTTTTGCGCTCATGGATTTGTTCCTCGATTACTGTCGGGATTACTGTCGGTTTTAGGATTTGTGGAGATGGTGGGAAGGGAGGGCTCAGCCCTCGATGACACCCATGATGTCGTCTTCACGCATCACCAGGAGCTCCTTGCCGTCGAGCTTGACCTCGGTTCCGGAGTATTTACCGAACAGGACGGTATCGCCGACCTTGACGTCCAGCGGGCGGTTCTCGCCGCTGTCCAGGATCTTGCCGTTGCCCACGGCGATGACTTCGCCCCGGATCGGCTTCTCGGCGGCGGTGTCGGGAATCACGATGCCACCGGCGGTGGTACGCTCCTCTTCCAGACGACGGATCACGACGCGGTCGTGCAAAGGACGAATGTTCATCTGCTATCTCCTCGTAGCTTCTTGAAGATTTGAGAGTGCCCCCGGAACGGGGCGCGCGAGCCGGTTGGTTGTTAGCACTCACCGGAAGCGAGTGCCAATAGTAGAGGCAAAAAGTCGGCTGTCAAGGGCTGGACGCGGCCGTGTCCCGAACCGCGAGTGTTCGGTCCGGGTAATCCGTCCGGGCCGGTCTGACGCCGAGAACCCATCGGTTCGGGGCATCGAATCGGGGAACCCCCGGGAGCGTGAGGACTGGGGCAGGCTCACCCAGTCGCCGCAGCCACCGTACCGCCAGGACGAACTCCAACGCCCCGATGCCCGGGAATGCCGTATCGACCTGGCTCATGGCGCCAGGCAGTCGACGCGCATGCTTCTGTCCTGCCCAAGCTCCGGTGTCAGTCTTCGCGCCGAAAGCGACCCTCGATGACCCGAGGCTCGCTGCGACCGTCGACGGGACGGATCGAATGAGCGGGAACAACCCGCACATAATGACGGATCAGCCAGCGGCGGACCGGCGGGATCAAGAGCAGGAAGCCGACGGCGTCGGTGAGAAAGCCGGGCAGCAGCAGGAAGAGGCCGGCGATCAAGATCAAGGCGCCGTCCATGAGCTCCAGGGCCGGCACCTCGCCCCGATCCATGAGCTCACGTACCCGGGACAGGACGCCGAACCCTTGGAGCCGCACCAGCCAGGTGCCAATGACCGCGGTCAGGATTGTGAGCCCGATGGTCGACAGGGCGCCGATCTCCGCGCCCACCTTGATCATGAAGTAAATCTCGATCAAGGGCAGGCCGATGAAGAGCAGAAGTAAAATGGGCACGATGACGGTCTCTCGGTGAATCCATGGCCGCCGCCCGCAGGGGCGTCGGAATTATCCCGAAACTCTTGGTCCCGGGGCGCGAGTTCAAGCCCGCAGCATGCGCAAGCACCCCCCAAACCGGGCCGTACCATTACCCGGAGTGATGTCGATGACGACCGAAAGCGAACACCGGCTGGTGCTCTGCACCTGCCCGGACCAGGACACGGCGCTCGCCATCGGCGGGCGATTGGTCGAGGAGCGGCTCGCCGCCTGCGTGAGCCTGGTGCCCGGACTCACCTCCATCTATCGCTGGCAGGGGGCCATACAACGCGACCCGGAGGTGCTCCTGTTGATCAAGACGACGTCGGTCCGCTTCGACGTCCTGTCGGAGACCCTGAGTCGGTTGCATCCCTACGACGTGCCGGAGATCATCGCCCTCCCGATCACCGCCGGATCCCCCGATTACCTGAGCTGGGTAACCACATGCACGCAACCAGACGCTTGATCTACGGAGCGCGACCAGGGGCCACGCTCGCCCTGCTCGTCGTGCTGCTGTCGGCCGCCGCCGGCGCCGCCTCCGAAGAGGACTTCCTGCTCCCGGACCAGGCCTTCCTGATCTCCGGCCAGGCCGATGGGCCGGACGCCGTTCGAATCCGTTGGACCATCGCCGACGGCTATTACATGTACAAGAGCAAGTTCCGCTTCAGTTCCCGGACGGCGGGGATCGTCGCCGAGGGTGCCAACCTGCCCGAGGCGGAGATCAAGCAAGACGAGTTCTTCGGCGAGGTCCCGATCTACCGCGGCTCAGCGGAAATCCGGGTGCCGATCACGCGGGAGGCTGGCTCCGAGGACATCCTAACCGTCGAGACCACCTCCCAGGGCTGTGCCGACGCTGGACTCTGTTATCCGCCCCATCGCCAGACCCTGCTCCTGGAGCTGCCCAGCCTCGCCGCCGCGGCACCACCGACTGAGCCGGAATCCGGCCTCGCCGAACAGGCGGCGCCGTCCGCCGAAGGCGGCTTGGGCCAACAGACCCTAGGTGAACAAGTCCTCGGCGGCTCCGGAGGCCCCGCCGCCACGTCCCTTGGGCTTGTGGACGAGGACGAGATCCTCACCGCAGAGCAGGCCTTCCAGTTCCAAGCGGAGGTCGCCGCCCCCGAGCGCCTACAGCTGACCTGGGACATCGCACCCGAGACTTATCTCTACGCCAGCAAGATTGAGCTTGCACTGGAAGATGCCGGGAACACCGCGCTCGGGGCCTACCAGCTCCCGGCGGGCGATATCAAGAAGGACTCCATCCTTCCGGATGGCAGCACCGGCGACGTGGAGGTCTATCACAACCGGGTCGACCTGGCCGTGCCCCTCCTGCGCGGCTCGACCGCCCCCGCCGAGATCACCCTGGTCGCCAGGTACCAGGGCTGCGCCGAGCGTGGGATCTGCTACCCGCCCCAGACCCAGCGGGTGAAGCTCAGCGTGCCGGAGGCCCTGGCCGCCGCCGCGGTGCCCACCGCCGGCGCCGCGGAGCAACCCGCCGCTCCGCTCGCGGCCACTACTACAAACACCGCTGCTGCACCGTCAGCCGAGCCGGTGTCCGAGCAGGACCGCATCGCCGAGGTTCTCAGGGGCGGCAACCTGTGGTGGATCGTTGCCGCCTTCTTCGGATTCGGGCTGCTGCTTGCCTTCACGCCCTGCGTCTTCCCCATGATCCCGATCCTCTCCGGCATCATCGCCGGGCAGGGTCCAGGCATCACCACCCGCAAGGCCTTCACCCTGTCGGTGGTCTATGTGCTGGCCATGGCGCTGACCTATACGGTGGCGGGAGTGCTGGCGGGCCTCTTCGGGGCCAATCTGCAGGCAGCCTTCCAGAACCCCTGGATCCTGTCCACGTTCGCCCTCGTCTTTGTCGCCCTGGCGTTCTCCATGTTCGGCTTCTACGAGCTGCAGCTGCCATCGAGCCTGCAGTCCAGAGTCACCGAAATCAGCAATCAGCAGGCGGGCGGCACTCTGATCGGGGTGGCGATCATGGGCTTCCTGTCGGCCCTGATCGTGGGGCCCTGCGTCGCCCCGCCGCTCTTCGGCGCCTTGATCTACATCAGCCAGACCGGGGACGCCATCCTGGGCGGTGTCGCCCTGTTCGCGCTTAGCCTGGGGATGGGCGCGCCGCTGATCGCCATCGGCACCTCGGCAGGCAAGCTGCTGCCGAGGGCTGGCGCCTGGATGGACGCGGTCAAGGCGGTGTTCGGCGTGCTGCTGCTGGGGGTGGCCATCCTGCTCTTGGAGCGCATCCTTCCCGCGGCGGCGGCCATGCTCCTGTGGGGCCTGCTGCTGATCTGCTCGGCGGTCTATATGGGCGCCCTCACCCAGCTCCCGGCCGGGGCTGGCGGCTGGAGCAAGTTGTGGAAGGGCGTGGGGATCTTCCTGCTCGTTTACGGCACCCTCATGCTGGTCGGCGCGGCGGCGGGCGGCAAGGACACCATCCAGCCGTTGCGCGGTCTGGCGGTTGGTGTTGGCGCGGGCGCCCCCGCCGAGCACCTGGCCTTCAAGCGCATCAAGACGTCGGCGGATCTCGAGCGGGAGCTGGCCGCCGCCCAGGCCGCGGGTAAGCCAGTGATGCTCGACTTCTATGCGGACTGGTGCGTCGCCTGCAAAGAGATGGAGCGCTACACCTTCAGCGACCCGACGGTGATTGCCGAGATGGGGCGCTTTGTGCTGCTGCAGGCGGATGTGACAGACAATGACTCGGAAGATCAGGCCCTGATGCAGGGTCGTTTCGGCATTCCCGGCCCCCCAGCCATGCTCTTTTTCAACACCGAAGGGACTGAGCTTCGGCCCTACAGACTGGTGGGCTTCACGCCCGCCGCCGATTTTGCGGAGCACCTGCGGCGGGTGGCCCCATGAACCCGGCCAAGGTGGTGCTGGTGACCCTGCTTGCGGGCGGCATCAGTATCGGTACCGCCATCTTCGGTGAACGCTGGCTCGCGCAGCACAATTCGGGAACGGGCAGCAGTTCTGCTGGGACCGCCCAACTCCGGACCCTCCCCGATTTTCGTCTGCCTGACCTGAGCGGACGCGAGGTCGCGAGCAGCACCTGGGCCGGCAAGGTGCTGGTCCTTAACTACTGGGCGAGCTGGTGTCCACCCTGCCTCCGTGAGATGCCGATGATGATTCGCGCCCAGGAGGCCCTGCGCGAGCGCGGTGTGCAGTTCGTCGGAATCGCCCTCGATCGGGTGGAGGACGTCAAGTCGTTCGTTGCCGAGTACCCGCTGAACTACCCCGTCCTGATCGGCAACCCGGAGTCCGTCGAGCTGTCCCGGCGGCTTGGCAACCGGATACAGGGGCTTCCCTTCACGGTCGTCTTCGATGCGCGGGGACGGCGGGTCTTCAGCCGCATCGGGGAGATCGACTCCGAGGAGCTCGCCGCCGAGTTGGATGCCCTACTTGGCGGCACCCGCGCCGAGCCCCAGCCGCCTCAAAATCCCGAACCCGCCAAGACGTCGTCATAACTGGACAAAATCCACCGATTTCTGGACAATTCGGCGCGATTTGCCGTCAATCTGAGATCGTTAGACGGCAGCCCCAGAGGCCGGCCTGCGCGCCGGCTACGCATGAGAGGCAGCCCGGCGACATGGCGACCGTCCTGGTTCTGAATGGACCGAATCTCAATCTGCTCGGCAGCCGGGAGCCGGGGCACTACGGCCAGATCACCTTGACGGAGATCGAGCGGCGGCTCTCCGAGCAGGTTCAGGACTCGGGCCACCGTCTGTCCTTCCTGCAAAGCAATGCCGAGCACGTCCTGATCGATGCCATCCACGGGGCGGCACAAACGGATGTCGGCTTCATCATCTTCAATCCGGCCGCCCTCACCCATACCAGTGTGGCCCTGCGCGATGCACTGCTTGCCGTCGGCATTCCGTTCATTGAGGTACACCTGTCCAACATCCATGCCCGTGAGCCCTTCCGCGCCCATTCCTATTTCTCCGATATCGCCGTGGGGCTGATCAGTGGGCTCGGGGCCGAGGGCTACCAGCTCGCCTTGAGCGCCGCGCTCAATCGCCTGGGGAGCCGCTGAGTTGGTCTGCCCCCGGGAAGCGTCGTCCCCCAACGCGAACAACGCTCCAGCCAGTTTGCCCGGGCGCCATGACGCAAGGGCCTGCGGCGGCCCCAGGTCGCGCTCGGTACACCATACCAACGAGAACCAGTGAACATGGATATCCGAAAGGTCAAGAAGCTGATCGAGCTCCTGGAGCAATCCAATGTAGCGGAGATCGAGATTCACGAGGGCGAGGAATCGGTGCGCATCAGCCGCCACGGCAGCGCTGCGCCCCTGATCCTGCCGCAGGCTATGGGCATGGCCATGCCGGCAGCAGCACCCGCGGTGGCCCCGGCCCTTGCTGCCTCGGCCGCCTCCCCCGACAACGACCTGCTTGACGGACTGGCCGGCGAGATTGTCCGCTCACCGATGGTCGGCACCTTCTACCGAGCCCCGTCTCCAGGCTCCGCCCCCTTCGTGGAAGAGGGCCAGCGGGTCAAGGCGGGCGACACCTTGTGCATCATCGAGGCGATGAAGATTCTCAACCAGATCGAGTGCGATAACGGCGGTACGGTGCGCCGCATCCTGGTGGAGAATGGCCAACCGGTGGAATACAACCAGCCCTTGTTCGTGATCGAATGACGGGGCTTCATGCCGCGCCCAACGTCACCCTAATCCCCCGACCCTAGCCCGCCGCACGGCGCCCTCCCATCGACAGGGCGCGGCCGCTCGGCAGCCGTCCATAGGCGATCTCACCATGGCAGCCATGATCGAGAAGATCCTCATCGCGAACCGGGGCGAGATCGCGCTCCGCATCCTGCGCGCCTGCCGCGAGCTCGGCATCAAGACCGTGGCCGTGCACTCGGAGGTCGACCGGGAGCTCAAGCACGTCCTGCTGGCGGACGAAACTGTCTGTATCGGACCTGCCCCGTCGCGGGACAGTTATCTCAACATCCCCGCGATCATCAGCGCCGCGGAGGTGACCGACACGGTGGCCATCCATCCGGGTTACGGCTTCCTGTCGGAGAACGCGGACTTCGCCGAACGCGTGGAGAGCTCGGGCTTCATCTTTGTCGGACCCAGACCCGACACCATCCGCTTGATGGGTGACAAGGTCTCCGCCATCGCCGCGATGAAGGCCGCCGGGGTCCCCACGGTCCCGGGCTCAGACGGTCCGCTGAATGACGACAAGAAGCGCACCCTGGAGCTGGCCCGATCCATCGGCTACCCCATCATCATCAAGGCCGCCGGCGGCGGCGGCGGACGCGGCATGCGCGTGGTGCACTCGGAGGCCACCCTGCTCAACGCCGTCTCGCTTACTCGTGCGGAGGCCGCGGCGGCGTTCAACAACAACACCGTGTACATGGAGAAGTACCTGGAGAACCCGCGCCACATCGAATTTCAGCTAATGGCGGACCAACACGGCAACGCCATCCATTTGGGCGAGCGTGACTGCTCCATGCAGCGCCGGCACCAGAAGGTGGTCGAAGAGTCCCCTGCCCCCGGCATCACCGAGGCTCAGCGGAGCAAGATCGGCGAGCGCTGCGCCCAGGCCTGCCGGGACATCGGCTACCGGGGCGCCGGCACCTTCGAGTTCCTCTACGAGGACGGGGACTTCTATTTCATCGAGATGAACACGCGGATCCAGGTGGAGCACCCGGTCACCGAGATGGTGACCGGGGTTGACATCGTGAAGGAGCAGATCCTGGTGGCCGCCGGCGAGCCCCTGCGCTATCGCCAGGAAGACATCGAGCTACGGGGACACGCGGTGGAGTGCCGCATCAACGCAGAGCACTCCGAGACATTCCGACCCAGTCCCGGCAAGATCACCGAGTTCCATGCCCCCGGGGGACCCGGCATCCGCATGGAGACCCACATCTACTCGGGCTACACGGTGCCGCCGCACTACGACTCCATGATCGGCAAGCTGATCGCCCATGGAGAGGACCGGGACTCTGCGATCAAGCGCATGTGCAACGCGCTGCGCGAGACGGTGATCGAAGGCATCGACACCAACATCAAGCTCCAGCGCTCCATCCTGAAGGACGCCGCCTTCCAGGCGGGCGGGGCCAATATCCATTATCTGGAGAAGAAGCTCGGCCTCTAGCAGCCTGTCGGACTGACTCCGCGAAGTAGCGGTGGGAGGGCCATTTGAGGGCCATTTGAGGGCTATGTGTTGCAGAAAGGAGTCGTTTTGCGGCAAAAAGCGCCGCTTTCCTCGGTGTTTCGCTTACTGCAGGCGCAATACGGCCATGCGCTTTAGGTTCCATGCCAGGCAGACCGGCGTCCACTCGCCCTGAAGTTGTCCAGGCCGCGGGTGAGGAATTGGCGGAAGCCCATCACGGGTTCGCGAGAAGCACGGCCCCGAACGCGACCAGGAACAGCTTGCCAGTGGTCATCTCGCTCATGCGTTCATCGCTCCAGATTCAGCGCCGGGCGCATCAAGCCCCCTCCGCCGTTTCGCCGCGCAAGCGCAGGGCCTCATAGAGCTGCGCCGGCCCCAGCAGGATGTCCTTGAGTCCCTGGCGTACTCGCTCGGAGTCGAGGGCCTGCTTGCTCATCTCGGTGTGGGCGGTGAGCGCGTCCATGACGGCATTCAGGAGCTGCTGGTCGAGGTCCGGGGAGCTTGAGAACTGTTCCTTGGTGTTGCTGGTCGCCTGCTGCACCAGGATTCCGGACTCCAGGAGCTTGGTCTTGAGCACGTCGTTGACGTAGACCAGCTTGTCGTCGTCGGTCAGCTCCCCCTCGAAAAGGTCGTTCACGGCGGCGATGATCTCGGCGAGGAGGGCTTTCTCCTTCTCCCGCACCTCCCCCGATCCAGTCTCCGTCATGGGCTTGAGGGTGTAGCCCGCCGCGTCCTCGCCCACGCCGCCGCCCAGTGCCAGGTCGCGCCTGCCTTTGCTCTTGAGCGCATGGTGGGTCAGCGTCACCTTCGAGAGGTCCACCCCCTCGCGCTCGCGTCCGAACTCCAGCAGCGGCAGAAGTCGGCGGAAGAAGATGGCCCGCTTCTCGATGTCGGTGT
Source organism: uncultured Gammaproteobacteria bacterium (assembly GCA_963698355.1). Lineage (GTDB taxonomy): Bacteria > Pseudomonadota > Gammaproteobacteria > Chromatiales > Chromatiaceae > Thiodictyon. The sequence goes on from CAVOQO010000048.1 coordinate 151,463, forward strand.
TGCCGTAGTCGAAGATCTGGGAGAGGAAGGTGTAGACGCGCAGGAAGGCTCCGAGATTGCGCTTGAACAGGACGAGCGCGTTGATCGCGTCCTGGGCCGCCTGCTCGGCCTTGGCATCTCCCTTGGCGCGGGCGGCGTATAACGCGGCACGCTCCGCCTTGTACCGCTTGAGCAGCCGGTCGGCCACCGGCTCCACCGCCGCGGAGAGCTGGGCCTGGGTCGACTTGGGGTCGAGTTCCGCTTCCACCACACGCACCACCTCAAAGTCGTCGTAGTAGCCGCTGGCGTCGAGCTTGGCGCGCAGGTCGTAGACCAGGTTCGGGTCCGTCACACCGGAAAGCTCGGCGGTCTCGTAGTAGGGCTTGAAGGCGGCCAGAACCTCGTCGGGGTCGTTGACGAAGTCCAGGATGTAGGTGGTGTCCTTCCCGGGATAGGCGCGGTTCAGCCGCGAGAGGGTCTGCACCGCCTGGATGCCCGCCAGGCGCTTGTCCACGTACATGCCGCACAGCAGCGGCTGGTCGAAGCCGGTCTGGAACTTGTTGGCGACCAGCAGCAGGTGGTACTCCTCGGTGGCGAACGCCTCACGGATGTCGCGCCCGTGCAGGCCGGGGTTGAGGGTCTTGCCGGTCTCGCTGAAGGGGTCCGGGCCTGAGTCGGTGTCGGTCACCTCGCCGGAGAAGGCCACCAGCACCCCGATGGGGTAGCCGCGGTCCTTGATGTATTTGGTGATCGCGAGCTGCCAGCGCACCGCCTCCACCCGACTGCCCACCACCACCATCGCCTTGGCCTGGCCGCTGAGCAGCGGTGCCACGTTCTCCTGAAAGTGCTCGACCACGACCTGCACCTTCTGGGCGATGTTGTAGGGGTGCAGTCGCACCCACCGCATGATCCCCTTGAGCGCCTCGGAGCGCTCCACCTCCTGCTCGTCCAGCTCCCTGCCCTCGTTGGCAAGCCGGAAGGCGAGCTTGTAGGGGGTGTAGTTCCTGAGCACGTCGAGAATGAAGCCCTCCTCGATGGCCTGGCGCATGGAGTAGACGTGGAACGACTGGGGCAGGTTGGTGGGGCCGGCCGGGAGGCTCGGGTCGGGACGGCGCCCGAAGATCTCCAGGGTCTTGGCCTTAGGCGTCGCGGTGAGGGCCACATAGGTGATGCCCGTGTCCTTCGCCCGCGCCGCCATCCTGCTCTCAAGCTCGGCCGCCAGGATGTCCTCGGTGCTGACCTCGCCCCCGTCGGCCAGCTCCGCCAGCTCCTCGGCGGAGAGCACCGCCTTGAGCCGGGCCGCGGCCTCGCCGCTCTGGGAGCTGTGGGCCTCGTCGGCGATGACGGCGAAGCGCTTGCCTTCGGTCGCCGCCAGCTCGCGCACCTTCTCCAGGGCGAAGGGGAAGGTCTGGATGGTGCAGACCACGATTTTCTTGCCCCCCGCGAGGGCCTCGGCCAGCTCGCCGCTCTTGCTCCCCGATTTGCCGGTAACGACGGCCACCACCCCGGTGGTGCGCTCAAAGTCGAAGATCGCCTCCTGGAGCTGGGCGTCGAGCACGGAGCGATCCGAGATCACCAGCACGGAGTCGAACACCTTGGTGTCCGCCGCGTCATGCAGGTCGGCAAAGAAGTGTGCGGTCCAGGCGATGGTGTTGGTCTTCCCCGAGCCCGCCGAGTGCTGGATCAGGTACTTCCCTGCCGGACCTTCGGCCAGGACCGCGGCGACCAGCCTGCGGGTGGCGTCGAGCTGGTGGAAGCGCGGAAAGATGAGCTTCCGGATCTGCTTCTTGCTGTCCCGCTGGGCAATCAGATAGCGCGCCAGGATCTCCAGCCAGCTCTCGCGCTCCCACACCCGCTCCCACAGGTAGGCGGTACGGTGCCCCGTGGGGTTGACCGGATTGCCAGCGCCGCCGCCGTCCCCGTGGTCGAAGGGCAGGAAGACCGTCGCCGGTCCCTGGAGCCGGGTGGTCATACGCACCAGGGAGTTGCTGATGGCGAAGTGGACCAAGGCGCCGTTCGGGAAGGACATCAGGGGCTCGGCGCTGCCCTGGCCCTTGGGTCGTGGGTTGCGGTCGAAGCGGTACTGGTCCACCGCGTCTTCGACCGACTGGGTGAAGTCGGTCTTCAGCTCACCGGTGGCGACGCCGATGCCGTTGAGGAACAGCACCAGGTCCAGGCTGTTCTCGTTGTGCAGGGAGTAATGGACCTGGCGCACCATCCGCAGGCGGTTGGCTTGGTAACGCTTCTCAAGCTCCGGGTTCATGCCGAGCGCGGGCTTGAACTGGGCGAGCTGCAAGGGCTTCTTGAGCCCCAGGATCTCCACGCCGTGACGCAGCACATCCAGGGTGCCGCGGGCGTCCATCTGCTTGCGCACCCGGTCGAGAAGGACGGTCTCGGCAGCGGTACCGTGGGTCTTGGTCAGGGACTCCCACGCCTGGGGTTGGCTCTCCTGGACCCAGGCGATCAGGTCCGGCGGGAACAGGGCGCGGGCGCGGTCGTAGTGCTGGGCATCGTCGGGGTCATAGTGCCAGCCGTGGGTACCCAGGTGGGCGCAGATGTCGTCCTCGATCCTGATCTCGTGGTGCAGCGGCATGCCTCGGCGACTCCTTGGATGTTTGACGGATCGCCGCCCTTAGTTAAGGGAAACGAATTTCCTTTAACTAACGAACAGCCGAAGGTAACGATCAAACGCGTACCAGCGCCCACGGCGCTGCCCGGTCGTCTCGACCAGGACCCCTAACCGAACCAGTTCCCGAATCAGGGTATGAGCCGTGGGGGAGCTCACCTCCAGCTCCCGCTCGAGATCGCCCGCCTGAACAACCGGCTGGCGATACAAAAAGTTAAGGGCCTGCCGCGCATTGGGCGCCCGCTTGCCGAGCCCCAGCAGGGCGGGTTCCACCTCGTTACGCAAAGCGAGGATCTGGCGAAACACGTCGCGCCCCTTGGCGGCGGTGACGGCCACCCCGTTCAGGAAGAAGCGCAGCCAATGGATCATGTCGTTGGAGACTCGCACCCTCATCAGGGCGTCGTAGTAGCTCGCCCGATTGTGCTCGAAGAATTCCGAGAGGTAGAGTGACGGCCTGGTTAACAGAACGTGTCCCACCAGGTAAAGGGGGATCAGCAGCCGGCCGATACGCCCGTTACCGTCCAGGAACGGATGGATGGTCTCGAATTGATAGTGGCTGATCGCCGCCCGGACCAGATGCGGCACGGCCACCTCATCGTTGTGCCAAAACCGCTCCAGGTCGCTCATCAGCTCGGACACTCCGTCCGGGTGGGGCGGGATGAAGGCCGCGTCGCTGAGGCTTGAGCCCCCGATCCAGTTCTGGCTGGTGCGAAACTCCCCCGGCTGTTTGTACGCGCCGCGCACCCCGCTCAGCAGGATGGCGTGGGTCTGCCTCAGCAGCCGGTTGGAGAGCGGCAGCCTCTCCAGCTCCGCGATAGCCGTGTTCAACGCCAGGATGTAGTTGCGCACCTCGCGCCAATCGTCGCGCCGTTCCGGTTCGATCTGCTCCTCCGGCATCAGCGCCTCGCCGATGCCGGTCTCGGTCCCCTCGATGCGGCTGGAGGTCTGGGCCTCCTTGACGACGTGCATCTCGATGAAGAGATCGATGTCGGGCACGATCAGAGAAAAGGCGTTCAGCTCCCCCAATGCCCGCGTCGCGTTCTCCAGCAGCGCGTTGACGGTGGGGTCCTCCCATGTCCAGGCATGGTTAACCGGAACCGGCTCGAAGCTCCGGTACTTGTAACGCTGGCGCCACTCGCCGGCCCGGAAGGTTTCCAGCTTCACGCGGCCTCCTGTTGCACCAGACCGCGGACGTCGATCTTGCCGGTGACGGCGGCCGAGATCAGGGCGGTTCGGCGCTCCCGGAGGAGGGAGATGGCTTGTTCAGCCTCGGCGACGAGGGCGTCGAGTTTCGCCGTCTCACCGTCAACACGCTTTCCGATTTCGTCCTGCTCCGATCTGGGCGGCAGCGGCATTCGTAGATCGAGAATCGTCGACTGAGCGATGTTGAGCATGGAGCTGCTGGCTCCGCTGGCTTCAAGTTCGATCTGTCCACGCGCCTTTTGTGAGTTGAGATAGCAAACCAAGAACTCGGGCGCACACTGCTCGGTGTCAAGCCGCAAGCGATACAGCTTGTCGCACACCATCAGCTTTGGGTAGTCCCGGTCTACAAGCGCCGCACTACCAACAAGCTCCCGAGTGTTGGCGCGGGAAATCAGCAGGTCACCTCGGCCAACTGCCAGTCCTGGGTAGGGGGCCAATGAATCCGGGAGCTTCTTGTTCTCTCCGGCGTAAAAAATCCGCCGTTTACACACCCGACTTTCAGGACTCCCCACTCTTGATCGCCTTCAACTGGGTATGCTTCGCACTGCGGACTCCAGCCCTGATCAATCCGAGTTACAACGTGCTTGATCGAAGTGATATGCCAATGCTCCGGCACCTCCCCCAGCCACTCCTCCCCGGAGTCCTTCATCGGCACCGTCGGGTCCAGCCCCTTGGTGACGACGTGGGAGATGACCGCTTGGCGCTTCTCCTTCAGCAGCTCGATCAGGGTGCGGTACTCGGCCACCAGGGCGTCGATCTTGGCGGTCTCGTGGTCGAGGAAGGCGGCGATGGTGTCTTGTTCGATCTGCGGTGGCACGCAGATATGTAAGCCGCCCGCGTCGGCTTGATAGATCGTTTTATGGGTCGAGCCCATCGTAAGGCGCTCGAACTCCTGCCTCATGGCCCGGAAGAGATAAAGGAGATACTCAGATTCGAGACCTGGCTTTGGAATCCAGTTCCAGAAGTCCTGGCTCGTTGCCATGGGTGATGGCATGATTCCAGAGAAGCCAACGGATGCGGTTCGCGAGAACACCACGGTCCCTCTTGGAAGCAATTCTGCTGCTGAGTGCTCAAGACCGATACGACTGATACTCTGCGCTGTCTCGCCCAAGTACCTCTGACGCTCATCGCGCAGCTGCCACACGTCGGCGAGCGTGAACCAAGGTATTTCGCAATTCTCCCAATACTCTGGTTTGCTCCGAGAAGGGGTGTGGCCCGTTCTCATCGACGCGAAATGCCTAATCGTCCCGAAATCCCAATGCGCTGGTATCTCCCCCAGCCACTCCACGCCGGAATCCTTGTAGGCCGGATAGGGCGGGAAGCTCATGCCGAGAGCCCCTCGATCATGGCCTTGATGCGGTCGGTGACCCGGTTTAACTGCGCGTCGATTGCCTCCAGGGGCCGCGGGGGCTCGAAGACGTAGAAGTGCCGGTTGAAGGGGATTTCGTAGCCGACCTTTGTCTTGTCGTGATCGATCCAGGCGTCGGGGGCGTGGAGCAGGACCTCGCGCTTGAAGTAGGCTGCTACGTCCTCCGCGAGCGGCACAGTCTCGGTATCGCGGAGCTTCGGGTCCGGCTGGGGCTTGCCTTTCTGCTTGCCCTTCAATCCCAGCACGATTTTCCCACCCTCGTCGCGCAGCGGGCGCTCCACGGTGATGGTGCGGTAGCCGAAGGCGGCGTTGTCGAAGATCCGCGAGATGGGCACGACCCGGACCTTGCTGCCTTCCGGTGCGCCGGGCTTGGCCTCTCCGGGCATCAGCACCCGCCGCCCGTTCTCCTTGCCGGCGGCGTCCAGGACCTGGGCCAGGTGCGCCTCGGTGAACTCGCCGAAGAGTCGCGTCACCAGGGCGATGTGCTCCTCGGACATCTCCTTGCGCTTGCTGCCAAGGCTCTTGCGCATCTTCTGCCAGAAGGGGCTCGCGTCGATGAGCTGGACCTTGCCCTTGCGGTGCTCGGGCTTGCGGTTGGACAGCACCCACACGTAGGTGCTGATCCCGGTGTTGTAGAACATGTCCGTGGGCAGCCCGACGATCGCCTCCACCAGGTCGTTCTCCAGCACGTAGCGGCGGATCTCGCTCTCGCCGGAGCCCGCGGCGCCGGTGAACAGCGGCGAGCCGTTAAGCACGATGCCGATGCGGCTGCCCCCTTCCGCGGCCGGGCGCATCTTGGAGACGAGATGCAGCAGGAAGAGCAGCGACCCGTCCGAGACCCTTGGTAACCCTGGGCCGAAGCGTCCGCTGTGGCCCTTCTGCTGGTGCTCCTTGCGCACCACCGTCTCGATCTTCTTCCACTCCACCCCGAAGGGCGGATTGGACAGCATGTAGTCGAAGCGCTTGCCGAGGAGTCCATCGGCGGACAGGGTGTTGCCGAAGACGATGTTGGAGACGTCCTGCCCCTTGATGAGCATGTCCGCCTTGCAGATGGCGAAGGACTCTGCATTCAGCTCCTGGCCGAACATGGTGAGCCGTGCCTGGGGGTTCAGCTCCGCCAGGTACTCCCCTGCCACGCTCAGCATGCCGCCGGTGCCCGCGGTGGGGTCGTAGATGGTGCGCACGGTGCCGGGGCGCGAGAGGGCCTCGTCGTCCTCGATGAAGAGCAGGTTGACAATCAGGCGGATGGCGTCGCGCGGGGTGAAGTGCTCCCCGGCGGTCTCGTTGGAGATCTCCGCGAACTTGCGGATCAGCTCCTCGAACACCAGGCCCATCTGGTGGTTGTCCACCCGGTCGGGGTGCAGGTCGACGTTGGCGAAGCGCTCGGTGACCTGGTAAAGGAGCCCGGCCCTGGCCAGTCGGTCCACCTGGATGAAGAAGTCGAAGCGCTCGAAGATGTCGCGCACGTCCGGGGAGAAGCCCTGGATGTAGCCCTCCAGGTTGGCGGCGATGTGGTCCTGGTCGCCCATCAGCCGCTTCATGTCGAGCGGCGAGGTGTTGTAGAAGCCGCGCCCGGTGAGGCGCAGCAGGAAGGGTGCAGGGTTGAGCCCGGCCTGGCGCTTCTCCGCCAGCTCCGTGAGGGCTGCCGCCTTGGTGTCCGACAGCACGCAGTCCAGGCGCCGCAGGACGGTGAAGGGCAGGATCACCCGCCCGTACTCGGACTGCTTGTAGTCCCCGCGCAGGAGGTCCGCCACCGACCAGAGAAAGGAGGAGAGGGACTGGTGGTTCATCGGGCGGGGGTCCTTGCGTTGTTGGTTATCCGGCCGCTGTGGGTTATCCGGGCCCGCGGTTTCCCGAAGCTGCCAAGACGCGCGTCGCGCGGCGCTGGCCAACCATACCCAGACAGGGTGCACGATGCGAGTCTAAGGGGTGTGTGAGGATCGGGGGAGTGACGCCAATCAAGGGCCGAACCGCATCAGAGTGCCGGCGGCATCTGGACCGGCTCCTTCGGGCCAGATCCTCGGGAACTGTCCCAAAAAAATACCCCGGCACAGGGCCGGGGCGAGTTCTCCGTCGCTCTGGGGCTTGCGGGTCAGTTGCAGGGGCCGTCATCGGCCCTTTGCGACCGCCCACGCCGCCGAGCCCGGCCCAGGGCCGGGGATCGCGGAGAAGAGAGGGACGCCGCGAGGGCGGCGTTGTGCGCGCCCGGCTCGGCAACGGCGCCGGTGTGGCTGGGCTCCTGTTTCGGAAGTAATCGCCACAGCGACTCGGGCAACACGTATCCGAAGGTTGCCAGCATCACGGCCATATCACTCTCGCTGCCGAGTGGATCAGGGGCCACCACTGATTGTGTCCCATAGATCACCCCGAGTCCGCTCCACCGCTCCGCCGTCGCCAAGATCATCGCGGCGCTCGGACCGGTGACGGATCGCGATGCCGCGTCATGCGAGAAATGCAGCATCGCGCCGCTCTGCGGGTTGGTAACGGTAATCATGGTCGGTAGTCCAAGAGATCCGCGGCATCTCAGTGGTGTCTGCGTCTGGCGAGGGGGCCAATTTATGACAGGCACATTTCACGCCGATCGAGCTCTTTGACACGAACCCTTTGTTTCTCTTCCCAATAGAAACGCACCAACGCGGTCGGCAACAGATTGGTTGTAAATTTTTCTGACAGCACCGGCGGCATCAGCCCCGCTGATCCGGGTTGCCCTCGAATGGGGTCAAGGATGTTGCGCGCCACCGCGTCGAGCAGGCGCTGGCGGGCGGCGCGGCTGGCCCAGGCGATGTGGGGTGTGAGGACGAGATTGGGGATGTCGGCCTGGAGCAGGGGGTGATCCGGCGGCGGTGGTTCCTCCGTGAGTACGTCCAGGGCGGCGCCGGCGAGCCGGCCGCTGCGCAGGGCCTCGATGAGGGCGGCCTCATCGACGATGCCGCCGCGCGCCGTGTTCACCAGCAGCGCATCGGGCTTCATCAACGCCAGCTCGCGCCCGCCGATGAGTCCCCGGGTTTCGGGGGTGAGCGGGCAGTGCAGTGAGAGGACGTCGATCCGGGGCAGCAGATCGGGCAGCGGGATGCGCCCGGCGCGGCGGTCATCGGCGGACCGTTGGGCGACCAAAACCTCCATGCCGAAGCATTCGGCGACCCGTGCAACCGCCCGGCCCAGCTCCCCATAACCGACGATCCCCAGGGCGCGGCCGGCGATCTCCTCGAACGGGTGTGCGAGCAGACAGAAGTGGGGGCTCCTGCACCAGTCGCCCCGGGTCACCGAGGCTCGTTGATCCGGCAGTCGGGTGAAGTGACTGAGGATCAGGGCGAAGACGTGCTGGACGACCGCGGGGGTGGCGTAGCCAAAGACATTCCGGACCGGGATCCCAAGGGCGCGGGCCGCGTCCAGGTCCATGTTGTTGGTGCCGGTCGCTGCCACGCACGCCAGGCGCAACCGCGGCGCTGCCCGAAGTTGGCCCTCGGTGAGCACGACCTTGTTGGTGACCACCGTCTCGGCATGGCGGATGCGCTCGGCCACCTCATCCGGCCGGGTGACCGGGTGGAGGTCCCAGGACTCGCAGGCGGCGCGCAGTGGACCCAGGTCGAGGTCCCCCCGGTCGATATGCTCGCGAGATCCAGGAAGACCCCGCGTCCGGGTCTTGCGGCCATGGTGGCCGTGGGAACGGCGCCTACTCCTTGTAGTCGTCGTGGCAGGCCTTGCAGGTCTTTCGGGTCTCGCCGAACTGGGCCTTGACGGCGGCCTCGTCACCGCCGGCCGCGACCTCGGCGAGCTTGGCGGATTGGCTGCGCAGGTCCTGCAGCTTAGATTCGAAGTCGGACCAGTTGAGCCAGATCTCGTCCTTGGCGTCGCTCTCGTCGGTGACGGATTCCTCCGGGAAGCCCTTCAGAACGTCGAGCTTGGTCGCGGCGGCCAATTCGCTCGCGTAACCCTGGAAGGCGGTCGAGTCGAACGGGACCTCGCCCTTGACCATGGCGCCCATGTGGCCGAGGTTCCAGGAGAAGACGTTCATCGCCCCCTGGCGGTAGTCCACCGCTTGCTCGACTTTTCCGGCGCTGGCCGCGGGCGAGCCCAGGACGAGCAGGGAGAAAAGGGCAAGGGGAACAGTGCGGGACACGAAGGGCATGGGTGCTTTCCTCTTAGGGCGCTGTGATTGAATCTTTGGCCAGTCTAACTGGGGCCGTGGGCCAGTCCAAGCCGCTGGGAACCTCCGAGTGGATCGGTGCGCGCGGATCTGCCGGCGGGCGCCAGGCTCCGGCGCCTATGCGGCCAGCGGGTCGTCATCCCTCCTAAGGATTCGGGGTCAACGGCGGCCGGGACTGGGGTACCATTTTGTGCAGTGCAAAATCGGCTCTGCCGGACGAACCCTTTCCATGAGCGACACCCAGACTCGCATCCGCGAGATCCCCTACAACTACACCTCGTTCTCTGACCGGGAGATTGTGATCCGCTTCCTCGGGGCCGAGATGTGGCGCCTGATCGAGGAGCTGCGGGGCAGCCGCCGAACCGGGCGCTCCGCCCGCATGCTGTTCGAGGTGCTGGGGGACATGTGGGTGGTGACCCGCAACCCTTACCTCCAGGACGACCTGCTGGAGAACCTGGACCGGCGCCGCCTGCTGCTCGGGGCCCTGGGTCACCGGCTCGACCAGTTCGAGCAACGCCTCAATGAAAACGCGAAGGCGGCGGAGCTGCTCGCGGCGGCCCGTGCCGCGGTCCGGCGATTCGAGGACTGGTTCGAGACCGAGCGCCAGGCCCGCGAGCGCCTGCGCAAGGCCCTCGCCGGCATCACCCGCAAGGACAATCTGGACTTCGGCGGGCTCGCCCGGGTCTCCCACGCCACCGATGCCACGGACTGGCGCGTGGAGCTGCCCTTCGTCGTCATCTCTCCGGACAGCGAGGCGGCGGTGGCGCCGATCGTGCGCGCCTGTATCGACTGCGGCTTGACCCTGATTCCGCGCGGCGGCGGCACGGGCTACACCGGGTCCGCGGTTCCCCTACACCCCATGTCGGCGGTGATCAACACCGAGAAGCTCGAGGATCTCTCGGGGGTCGAGCGCATTGCGCTTCCGGGCGTGGATGGGCTGGTGCCGACCGTACGCTGCGGTGCGGGGGTGGTGACCCGGCGGGTCTCGGACCTGGCGGAGGCGAACGGGCTTGCCTTCGCGGTGGACCCCACCTCCCAGGACGCCTCCTGCATCGGCGGCAACGTCGCGATGAACGCCGGCGGTAAGAAGGCGGTGCTGTGGGGGACGGCGCTGGACAATTTGGCCTCCTGGCGCATGGTGACCCCCGACGCGGACTGGCTGGTGGTCGATCGCCTGGATCACAACCTGGGGAAGATCCATGACCAGGAGACGGTGCGCTTCCGCATCTCCCGGTTCGAGGCGGACGGGACCACGCGCAAGGGCGAGCCCCAGACCCTGACCCTGCCCGGCGGCGCCTTCCGCAAGTCGGGTCTGGGCAAGGACGTGACCGACAAGTTTCTGTCCGGGCTCCCAGGCGTTCAGAAGGAGGGTTGCGACGGCATCATCACCTCCGCCTGCTTCGTCCTGCACCGGATGCCGGCCCATGTGCGCACCCTCTGCCTGGAGTTCTTCGGCACGGACCTGGACCTGGCGGTGCCCGCCATCGTCGAGATCAAGGACTATGTGGATGGCCTCAACGGGGTCCAGATCGCCGGCCTGGAGCACCTGGACGAGCGCTATGTTCAGGCGGTGGACTATACGACCAAGGCCAACCGCCGCGAGCTTCCCAAGATGGTCCTGCTCGCGGACCTGGTGAGCGACGACGCCTCTGCCGTGGAGGCCGCCGCGCAGCGGGTCGTTGAGCTGGCCCGGGCGCGGGACGGGGAGGGTTTCGTTGCCGCCAGCCCCGAGGCCCGCGCGCGCTTCTGGCTTGACCGTGCCCGCACCGCGGCCATCTCGCGCCACACCAACGCATTCAAGATCAACGAGGACGTGGTGATCCCCCTGCCGCGGCTGGCGGATTACAGCCGCGGGATCGAGCGCATGAACATCGAGCAGTCGATCGGCAACAAGGACTCCATGATGGCGGCGGTGCTCGATTATCTGGCGGGGGGGCTGTCGGAGGCGCGCCAATCCGGTGAGTACGCGCACTCGGTGGAGGAGACCGCTATCCTCGACACCAAGCGGGACGCCGCCCGTGAGACCGTAACCCGGGCGCGCACGCGTTGGCAGAAGATCCTGGCGCGGCTCGACGATCCGGCCGCGGACTGTCTGGAACTGCTGCGCGAGAGCGAGCACCCGAAGGTCCGGCCGGGCGACACGCTGCTGGCCATGATGCTGCGCCGGGACCTGCGTCAATCCTATTCGAAAGAGGTGGGTGAGCGGCTGTGCGAGATCTTCGCCGGACAGGACCTGGCCGGCGTGAGCGAGCGGCTCGCCGCCATCCACGCGCGGGCGCGTGACTCGCGCCTCTTCGTTGCCCTGCACATGCACGCGGGGGACGGAAACGTCCACACCAACATCCCGGTCCATTCGGCGGACTACGCCATGCTCCAGGAGGCGGATCGGCTGGTCGACCGGATCATGGCCCTGGCCACGGCCCTCGGCGGGGTCATCTCCGGGGAGCATGGAATCGGTATCACCAAGCTCCGGTACCTGGAGCCCGCGAAGCTCGACGCCTTCGTCGCCTACAAGCAGCAGGTGGACCCCGAGCAACGGTTCAATCCGGGCAAGCTGATGCCGGGCTCGGGTCTGGAGGGCGCCTACACGCCGTCACTGCGGCTGGTCCAGCAGGAGGCCATCATCCTGGAGGAGACCGAGCTCGGCGCCCTGAATGACGACGTGAAGCACTGCCTGCGCTGCGGAAAGTGCAAGCCGAAATGCATGACCCATGTCCCGCGGGCCAACCTGCTCTATTCGCCGCGCAACAAGATCCTGGCCACCGGCCTCATCGTCGAGGCCTTCCTCTACGAGGAGCAGACCCGCCGGGGGCTGTCACTGCGGCACATCGACGAGATGAACGACGTGGCGGACCACTGCACGGTCTGCCATAAGTGCCTGAACCCCTGCCCGGTGAACATCGACTTCGGCGACGTGACCATGCGGATGCGCCGCATCCTGGTCGCCCGCGGTCAGAAGCGCTTCAACCCCGGGGCCTGGGCGGCCATGCAGTTCCTCAACACCACCAATCCCCGCACCATCCGCTATCTGCGCAAGGGCCTGGCGCAATGGGGATTCGCCGGGATGAACCTGGCCCATGCAGTCGCCCGCACCCTGGGCCTCACCGGTCAGCGCACTGAACGGCCGGGTGCCACGACCGGCAGGCCGAGCCTGGCGGGCCAGATGGTGGATCTGGTGAGCCGGCCCATTCGGGTCGAGCTGCCCAAGCGCACCTTCCGTCAGGTGCTGGGTCTCGAGGACAAGACCCAGGTGCCCATCCTCAGGGATCCTCGGCTGGCCGCGGAGGATGCGGAGGCCGTGTTTTACTTCCCAGGCTGCGGCTCCGAGCGGCTCTTCTCGGATGTCGGCCTGGCAACGCTCGCCATGCTCTTCGAGCAGGGCGCCCAAACGGTGCTGCCCCCCGGGTACCTCTGCTGCGGCTACCCGCAAAGCGCGGCAGGGCTGGAACAGCGCGGGCGCCAGATCACCATGGAGAACCGGGTGCTCTTCCATCGGGTGGCCAATACGCTGAACTATCTGGACATCCGAACCGTTGTCGTGTCCTGCGGGACCTGCATGGACCAGCTACTCAAGTACGAGTTCGAGCGCATCTTCCCCGGCTGCCGCCTGCTCGACATCCACGAGTGGCTGATGGAAAAGGGGGTCACTCTCAACGGCGTCGCCGGGGTCCAGTATCTCTACCACGACCCCTGCCACACCCCCATGAAGACCTATGCCCCGGTGCGCGTCGCCTCCAGCCTGATCGGCCAGGAGGTACAGCTGTCGGACCGCTGCTGCGGCGAGGCCGGGACCCTGGGCACCGCCCGACCGGACATCGCCAACCAGCTGCGCTTCCGCAAGCAGGAGGAGCTGACAGCAGGTATCCGTGCGCTCACGGGTAAGGACAAGGCGGACGCCGACGAGTTGAAGTTGCTCACCGCCTGCCCGGCCTGTCAGCAGGGGCTGGCCAAGTACGCCGACGACACCGGACTCAAGACCGACTATATCGTGGTGGAGCTGGCTCAGAGGATGCTGGGCGCGGGCTGGCAGCAGCGTTTCCTCGACAAGGCCCACGACGGGGGGATCGAGCGGGTGTTGCTCTAGGCGAAGGTGCGGGGCTTTAGGCGTGCGCAAGCGGGGCGGTGCGGGACGCGGTCCCACGAGGCCGAGCCGCGCCCTGACCCACCGAATGACCCGATTCGACCACTCAGGAGGCCAGGCGAACCCATGGCGTCGATCGTGAAGAATCTTCTCGCCGGCGCGGTGGCACCGGCGGCCGGCGAGGTGTTCGACGAGCTGCTGCGGCGCGGTCCGGTGCGGATCGAGCGGATCATCAGCAGTGCCGCGCCCGAGGACGTGCTCTACGACCAGCCCCAGGACGAATGGGTGCTCCTGCTCCAGGGCGAGGCCGGACTCTGGGTGGAGGGAGACGAGTTGCGGCTCAGCGCCGGGGACGCGCTCTTCATCCCCGCCCACACACGCCATCGGGTAACAGCGACCGCGGGCGACCCGCCTTGCATCTGGCTCGCCGTCCACATCGAGGCCCGTTGATCCGGCCGGGAAACGTCTGGAGACCTGAAGGCCAGCTCAATCTGGCCTCGTAGCCTGGATGCAGCACGGATTCGGTAGGGTCGCTTTGCGGACCGCGACGGCGGTTTAGCCGACCAGACGGATGGTCCGCGCAGCGGACCCTACGGCGAGGGTTCTTGGTCCGGCGCCCGGAGCCGTCACCCGGGTCCGGATGGCCTCTAACCCCGCCCGGTGGGACGGGGAGATATGAAGCCCCCGGCGCTCCAAGGCGTCGAAGATCGCAAGCATGGCTCCCCAATGGACACGCAGCGCGGCCTCCCGATCCTGGCGCTCAGCGAGCGACCCAAGCTTGTAGTGCGACACCGCCAGGTCGCGCTGCCAGCGGGCGTTGCTCGGGTCGGCGGCGACCAGGCGCTCGCCGATTGCCTGGCTCTGCTGGCAGGCCGCCAGGGCTGCCGCTCGGCCGACCTCTTGCCCGGAGAGGGCGACAGGCCGGTTGGTCGTGTCTTGGGGTCGCGATCACAACCAGCCGGCCGAGCGGACCACGATGATGGCGACCAGGATCGTGAGCAGCATCGCCCACAGGGTGATGTAGAGTGCCATGGACTGGCGGGCCCGGTCGCGCTCGGTCCAGCAGCGCGGCTTGACCCCCTTGGCGAGGAAGACGACCTTCGCCGAGAGGGCGACGCATACCAGGTTGACCGAGAGCAGCAGGGCGGCGCCGCCCGCCAGGTCCCAGCGGGCGCCGCCGATCAGCATGCCCAGTACAGCGGTCGGCGGCAGCAGGGCAACGGCGACCATGACTCCCACCAGGGTCGACGACAGCCCGGTGGTCAGGGAGAGCCCGGCGGCCGCCCCGGAGGCCAGGGCCAGGGCAACACTGTCGAGGCCCACTTCGGTGCGCGCCAGGATCTCGGCGCTGCCCAAGTTGACCGGCCAGATCAGGCCGATGCCGATCGACAATGCCAGGGCGAGGCCGAGACCGGCGGCGTTGGTCTTCAGCGCCTGCCAAAACAGGGTCTTGTCCCCCAGGGAGGTGGCGAAGGCAAAGGCGATGTTCGGCCCCAGCAGGGGCGCGATCACCATGGCGCCGATGACCACCGCCACGCTGTTCTCCGCCAGGCCGATGGCCGCGACCACCGTGGACAGGAACGTGAGCAGGAGGAAGTTGCGATTAAGCTGAGCGCCTCGGGCGATCTCCTCGTAGAGCTCCTCGCGGGTCGCGGCCGCCGCCTGCTTCTCACGCCGTTCCTCAACCTCGGGGCCCGGCTCCGGGCGCGGTAGCACGGCGTCGACCGGCGTGATGACGATGCGCGCGGTGGTGTCTCCTTCCAACAGGTTCTGCAGCGAGTCGGTGAGCGACTGTCGGGCCTCGTCCGGGACCAGCATGCGGATGCTGCGCCGGCCGGCGCCATCGTCTCCACCCCACCAGAAATCCAGGGCACCGTAGAATCTGGCCATGGCCGCCAGGGTGTCTGCGTGCTTGCCGTCGGCGACGACCTCGACGATGCGCATGGATGGATTCCCCGTCTTTCCGCCTTGCCGGGCATTGTAAGCAGACGGGGAGCACCCTGGTCAGCGCATGCCCTCAGCTCAGAAGCCAAGCAGGAGCTTGATGATCAGCAGCAGGACGGCCGCGATCCCGATGCCGTTCCAGATCCTGTCGATGCAGCGGTGCCGTCGGCGGCGTCGGCCGATCTCGGCCTCGAGTGCTGGGTCGGCGGCGAGGTCGGGGTCCAGGTAGATTCGGCGGTGACTCAGGTCGATAGCGTCGACGGCGGCGACCGCCATGGCCGCGTCTGCACCATAAAGGCGCGCGTCGATGTCGATCAGGCGGCGGCGCAGGGCGGTGTGGGCGTGCATGAGGGCCGTGTCCAGATCGCCGAAGCGTGCGGCGTAACGGACCCGGGGATGCGGGCTCGGCACGCTGTCTGTTGGGGATTGGTCGGGGAGGTGTTCAGCGCCCTGGAGGCGTACCTGGCCCGGATGGTCTGGGTGGGTCTCGATCAGCAGGTAGCCTTGTCGCATGATCGAAAGATGCGGGCAAGCAAGGGTTTGGTAAACCCCTGATGCCGCGGGACGAACGTGAGACGCTTCGCTCGAAGCGTGAGGATTCAGGCACTCTCGGCCAACCGCTCGACTTCCCAGTTGCACTGCTCGATCAGGACCTCGACCGAGCGGGCGACCCGCACGTAGGAATCAAGCTCGTAAGGATGGCCCTCGTCCCAGTGCTGCGCCGCTTCGTCGGCGGCCAGGGGCAGTCCTTGACGGCACAGCTCCCACACGGCTTGGTATTGATTCATGGTCATGGGTGCGTCCTCTGAAACTGGTCTCGCACGGCGGGCGAGGCCCCTTACTTTCCATTACGCAAATCGTGGGCCAATAACGCATCGCCTGCTTCTCAGGCGGTGATGTTGCCAGAAAGCAACATCTGGCATCTCGTTGCTCTCAAATTTCAGTTAACTAAAAGAATAGCTTAAGTTTGGAATCTGTCTGGCTTTCCGATTGACTGTGGCGTTTTGGAAACGAGCGGTACTGCATCGGGGCGCTCGCGGCCTGAGCGGAAGTGTAAAATTTTGTTTACGCGGAAGGTCGCAAACCGGCGCCTCGGGGTCCCAAGGCTTCGTAAGGGTTAGGCCTGGCGCTGTCTAAGTCGTGATCGGCAGGCTGCCCGAAAGGGGGCGCACTGTGTTGGGCAGGTGGTCCCGGATGACCTGTGCGAATGCCTCCAGGGCCGCGAGGCGGGGAAAGCTGCGGCGGTAGACGAGCGAGAGACGCCGGTATGCGTCCGGCAGACCCAGTGGGCGGGCGATGATGCCGCTGTCCGTCATCCAGCCGCCGCGAATGGCGAGGGCCGGCACCAGGGTGCAGCCAAACCCCGCCCCGACGAGCTGCAGCAGGGTCTCCAGGCTGGCCGCGCGCAGGTCAGCCATCTCCCCATGGGTGGGACGCTCGGCGAGCCGGCATACCTCCATGACCTGATGGGTCAGGCAGTGCCCATCGGCGAGCAAGAGCAGGTCGATGGTCTCCAGGTCGCCGGCGGTGATCTCGTCCTTGTCATAGAGGGGATGATTGCGCGGGTGAGCAAGCCAGAAAGGCTCGTCGAACAAGGGCAGGGAGGCCAGGTCCGGCTCGTTGACGGCCGTGGCGAGCAAGGCAGCGTCGAGCTCGTGGCGGTGCAAACGCCCGAGCAGGGATTCCGTGATCTCCTCGGAAAGTACCAGCCTGAGCTTGGGGTAGGTGCGCTTGAGGGGCACCAGTACCAGGGGCATGAGATAGGGGCTTAGGGTCGGGATGGCGCCGATACGCAGGGGGCCGGCCATCGGGTCCTGGTGGGCCCGCGCGACCTGCTCGATGGCGTCCGCCTGCTCCAACGCCAGACGGGCGTGGGTCAGTATCGACTCGCCGACAGGGGTGACCTCCACGGAGCGGTTGGTGCGCTCGAAGAGGACCACTCCCAACTCATCCTCCAATTTCTTGATCTGGCCGCTTAAGGTGGGCTGGCTGACGAAGCAGCGGGCAGCGGCGCGCCCGAAATGACGCAACTCGGCGACGGCGACAATATATTTGAGGTCACGAAGATTCACGCCCCAATGATAGCGGATAACGATGCCGACCCGCGACTCGGGCAGCGACAGCGACACTTGAACTTGGGCCACTCGCTTCCCGGATATTGCGGAGGCGCTCAATTGCGTGCGACCCCGCCCCAGGCTTTTCGTCTTGTCCCGGTCGGTCTGCCGACATGCAGCTCGGTGCGTGACGCAGGGGAACATCCGTCGCTCAATGGTCTAAGGGATTGTCGTGGGCCCGAGCCGGTCGCCTAGCTGTTCCGATGCCCCTGAGGCTGGTGCGAGGCCCAGCTCCTTGAAGCGGGTTAGGCGCTTCCGGCGGCGGCCCCACCGAGTCAGCGGGCCGCGCCGAGTCGCGGGAGCATCGAAACTGTCGTCATCATCCACTATGGTGTGACTTCGCTTCGCCCTCCAGATCACCAGCAAGGGTGCCCAGTCATGAACAAACTTGAGCAACTGAAGACCATGACCACCGTCGTTGCCGACACGGGCGACTTCGAGGCCATCGCCGAGTACAAGCCCCAGGACGCCACCACCAATCCGTCCCTCCTCTATAAGGCGGCCCAGATGCCCCAGTATCGGGAGTTGGTGGAGGACGCCGTGTTGTTCGGCACGGAGCGCGGCGGCGGTGATACCCAGGCCCAGGCGCAGTGGACCATGGACAAGCTGGCGGTGAATTTCGGCACCGAGATCCTGAAGATCGTCCCCGGCCGTGTCTCCACTGAGATCGATGCCCGCCTGTCCTTCGATACGGAGGCCACGATCCGCCGCGCCGACGGCCTGGTGGAGCTGTATCAGGAGATCGGCGTGGATCCGGCCAGCCAGGTTCTGTTCAAGATCGCATCCACCTGGGAGGGGATTCGCGCCGCCGAGCAACTGGAGGCCCGCGGCCTGCACTGCAACCTGACCTTGCTCTTCAGCTTTGCCCAGGCCGCTGCCTGTGCCGACGCGGGCGCGACCCTGATCTCACCCTTCGTCGGGCGCATCCTGGACTGGTACAAGAACGCCCAGAACGTGGCGGGCTATCCCGCGGACGAGGACCCGGGCGTGCTCTCGGTCACGCGCATTTACAACTATTTCAAGCGCCACGGGTATCGGACCGTGGTCATGGGAGCGAGCTTTCGCAACGTCGAGGAGATCCTGGGGCTTGCGGGATGCGACTACCTCACCATCTCCCCCAACCTGCTTGGGGAGTTGGCCGCCACCGAGGGCGATGTCCCCCGCAAGCTGGACCCGGAACAGGCTCGGTCCATGGACATTCCGAAGGTCAGCTATGACGAGCGCGCCTTCCGTTGGGATCTGAACGAGGACGCCATGGCCACGGAAAAGCTCTCGGAAGGCATCCGCCTGTTCGCCGCCGACACCCGCAGACTCGAGCAGTTTGCCCACGAGGTCTGCCGCAACTGCTGAGGCGCCCGCTGGAATTCCTTTCCCGTGGCACCCGCGTGCCGATGCCCTGCGGGTGCCGGCCCCTTCGCCCCGTCCACACCGCCCGGGGGCATGAGCCCGCGCCCTGGGCCCCTCGCATTGCGACGGGGTTTGCATCTTTTCTGCCCTGCGCATCACCCTGCCGGCTGTGTGGCACCTCTGATTGATCTCGGTCAATAAACTATATCTTGTGATCCCTATAATTCAACGCACAAGATCTAGTGGTGGCGGCGTCCAAAGGGGGATCAGTCATGGGCACTCTGCATACCAACGTTGCGACCCTGCCGACCCGTATCCTCAAGCGGGACGGGTGTGAGACGGCATTCGAGGCCGCGCGCATCGAATCGGCCATCCTGCGGGCCGGTCAGGCGAGCGGCGAGTTCGGGGATCCGGAGGCGGCGCTGCTCACTGCCCAGGTCGTGAAGGTGCTCGCGCACCGCTACGGCAACGGGCGCCTGCCCGACGTGGAGGATATCCAGGATGTCGTGGAGCAGACTCTCATCGCTGCCAACCATTTTGAGACGGCGCGCGCCTACATCGTCTACCGGGAGCAGCACTCGCGCCTGCGCGATGACCGCCGCACCTTGGTGGACGTGGCCGCCTCCATCGACGAGTACCTGGACCGCTCGGACTGGCGGGTGGCGGCCAACGCCAACCAGGGCTATTCCCTGGGCGGGCTGATCCTCAATACATCCGGAAAGATGATCGCCAACTACTGGCTGTCCCACGTCTATCCGCCGGAGGCTGGTCAAGCCCACCGGGAAGGCGACATCCATATCCACGACCTGGACATGCTTTCGGGTTATTGCGCGGGCTGGTCGCTACGCACGCTGCTCGCCGAGGGCCTGAACGGGGTGCCGGGCCGGGTGGAGGCAGGGCCGCCAAAACATATGTCCTCAGCGGTCGGGCAGATCGTCAATTTCCTCGGGACGCTCCAGAACGAGTGGGCCGGCGCCCAGGCCTTCTCGAGCTTCGATACCTATATGGCGCCCTTCGTCCGCAAGGACGGGCTCACCTACGAACAGGTGCGCCAGTACATCCAGGAGCTGATCTACAACCTGAACGTCCCCTCCCGGTGGGGCACCCAGACACCGTTCACCAATCTGACCTTTGACTGGGTGTGTCCGGAGGATTTGCGCGCGCAGGTGCCGGTCATTGGGGGCGAGGAGCAACCCTTCTGCTACGGCGAGCTCCAGGCGGAGATGGACCTGATCAATCGTGCCTATATCGAGGTGATGACCGAGGGCGATGCCAAGGGCCGGATCTTCACCTTCCCCATCCCGACCTACAACATCACCCCGGATTTCCCCTGGGAGAGCGAGAACGCGGACCGGCTCTTTGCCATGACGGCCAAGTACGGCCTGCCGTACTTCCAGAACTTCATCAATTCCGAGCTCACGCCCAAAATGGTACGTTCCATGTGCTGCCGGCTCCAGCTCGACCTGCGCGAGCTTTTGAAGCGCGGCAACGGACTCTTCGGCTCTGCCGAGCAGACGGGTTCGCTGGGGGTGGTCACCATCAACTGTGCGCGCCTGGGGTTTACTCACCGGGGAGACGAGGCGGGTCTACTGGAGCGCCTGGACGCCTTGATGGAGCTTGCGCGGAACAGCCTCGAGATCAAGCGCAAGGTCATCCAGCGGCACCTGGACGCGGGGCTGTTTCCGTACACCAAGCGCTACCTCGGGACGTTGCGCAACCACTTTTCCACCATCGGGATCAACGGCCTGAACGAGATGGTCCGCAACTTCACGGATGATGCGGACGACATCGCGACGGAGGGGGGGCAGGCCCTTGCCTGTCGGGTCCTGGACCGCGTTCGCGCGCGGATGGTGGAGTTCCAGGAGCTCACCGGGCACATGTACAACCTGGAGGCCACCCCGGCCGAAGGCACAACCTACCGCTTCGCCCGGGAGGACAAGAAGCGCTTTCCCGCCATCCTCCAAGCGGGGACCCCGGATGCGCCGTATTACACCAACAGCTCCCAGCTTCCTGCAGGCTACACGGACGACCCCTTCGAGGCGCTGGCCTTGCAGGAGACCCTCCAGTCGAAATACACGGGCGGAACGGTGTTGCACCTCTATATGAGCGAGCAAATCTCCGGTATCGAGGCCTGCAAGCGGCTGGTGCGGCGGGCCCTGACCAACTTCCGCCTGCCCTACATCACGGTGACCCCGGTGTTCTCCATCTGCCCCCGGCACGGTTATATCGCCGGTGAGCACGAGTTCTGCCCGGTCTGCGACCGCGAGCTGATCGCCCGCAAACGGGCCAAGGCTGCGCTGGCTGCAGATGCATGCGAAGTGGAGTGTTGCGCCTAGGGTCTTTTCTCGAAGCGCCTGGGGCCTACCCGTGCGTAAATCGAAGAGTCGTCGATAATCCAATCAGGAGTGAACCATGTACGAGCCGACCACGATCGAGCTGACGGACAGCGAGCGCACCCGCTGCGAGGTCTGGACCCGGGTCATGGGTTACCACCGGCCGGTGTCCGCCTTTAACGCCGGAAAGCGATCGGAGCATGCGGAGCGCCGTTATTTCTCGGAGGCGCCGCAGGGCTCTTCCGGGTGTCGGGCGGGCCGGCGCGCGGCGGCCTGAGCCAGAGGACGAAAGCCCATGATCGTCCCGGGCGGGGATCTCGTTGTGCGACCCCTGTCGGGCGACCCGCCGCCCCAATCGCTGTGCCCTCCGGCAAAGCGCCGGGGTCTGCGGGTGGGAGGGCTGACGCCGCTTACCACGGTGGACTATCCCGGCGAGCTCGCGGCCGTGGTCTTTTGCCAGGGCTGCCCTTTCCGTTGTCCCTACTGCCATAACGGGCACCTGGTTTCGGTACGCGGCGCGGATCTCATCTCTTGGGGCCGGGTGCTCGATTTCCTACAGGCGCGGCGTGGGCTCCTGGATGCGGTGGTCTTCAGTGGCGGCGAGCCGACCCTGCAGGCGGGGCTCGGTGCGGCCATGGCACACGTGCGGGCGCTGGGGTTCAGGGTCGGGCTGCACACCGCCGGCCCCTATCCGGAGCGCCTGCGCCGCATTCTTCACCTGTTGGATTGGGTGGGACTGGACATCAAGGCCCTGCCGGAGGATTACCCCCAGGTGACCGGGGTTCCAGGCTCCGGCCAACGGGCTTGGGAGAGTCTGGATCTTCTGCTTTCCGCGCACGTGGACCTTGAGGTGCGCACCACGCCCATGCCGGGCCGGGATCGCCCGGAGGACATAGAGCCTCTGACCCGGCGGCTGACGCAGGCCGGCGTGCGGGATCACCGGATCCAGACCTGTCGCACAGAGCACATGCTCGTCCCGAGTCTGCTGGCGACGTCGACTCTGGAAAATCGTCCGTCCTAGGCGACTGCTCTCTCCCCGGTCCGAACCGCCGGCGGCGGTTCGGCGCGCGGGCTCAGGGATGGTGAGCGATGGGCTTATCGGTGAAGAGATAGTCCTTCAGTTCCTTGTCGAAGGTATGGTCCTGGCGGCGGATCCACTCCAGGACCATGGACGCGTGCTCCTTTTCCTCGTCGCGGTTGTGCGCCAGGATGGCCCTGAGCTCCGCGTCCTTGCAGGCATCGACCCGCTGGTTGTACCAGTCCACGGCCTCCAGCTCTTCCATCAGCGATACGATGGCCCGGTGCATGTCCCGGGTTTGATCGGACAATTCGTCGATGGGCTCGTGATAACCCTCGTTGGCCATGAGGCTCTCTCCTGTGGCTTGGTGTTCGGTCCGGCGCGCTCTATTGTCGCGGCGGGCCCGCGGCGAGACAACTGCCGCCTCGATCAAGAGAGACCTGTCACCTTAACGTAACGCGGGAAATGGGCCGATGTAGCCCGTGTATGCCCGCTCGTCGCCGCTGCCCGGGATCAGCTTGTCCTCATCGGTCTCGCCGTAGGGGTGCTGGACGACGCTCATCAGGTAACCAAATCCGCCGATGTTCGGAAACCAGCAGGGGGAGGTGTTCTCCGCCCCGTACGGCGTGGTTTGGATGCGCGTCAGTGTCCGAGTGTCGAGGTCGTAGGCCCAGGTGGCGTCGTTCTGGTGACCGTCGGTAGAGTCCTCTCCAGCGATCAGGGTGTGATATCCGTTGATGATCGTGAGGTTGTCGGGATTGGCGATGGCGTCGAGGTCGCAGCGGTTGGCGGCAAAGGGGCCGTCCGCGGGGTAAGCCGGCAGGTCGCTCGCGGGATCGAGTGCCTGGGTCATGCCGCCCTCCAGCTCGCCCACCATGTCGACGGCCACGAAATCGCTCGCGATGGGTAGGCCGTCGCTGTCCCGCTCTCCGCTCCGGACATCCAGGTGGTAAACGGCCCCGCATTCATTGTAGGGCAGCCGAATGTGGTTGGGGCCGCCGGCGTCGTAGGTGTCATCCGGCTTGCCGCCGTTGGCGTGGTCCTCCATGCCGCGCGAGATCTCGCTCAACGCGAGATACAGCCGGCGGCCGTCCGGGTCATAGGTGATTCCCTCCATCTTGCGCCACTCGGTGGTCGCCCCGCGCAGGGCGGCATAGCGCCGCGTCTCCAAGCGGGAGGCGGCGGCCTCCATAGACGGCCTGAGTTTTAGGCATTGTCTGAAGGGCTTGTGGTGGCCGACATTGACGGACGTGAAGCCGTCGGGGCAGCCGGCCGCGTTGGGCTTGGCGGTCTGGAAGATGTCGTAGAATGCGGTTCCGTCGCGCAGCAGACCGGCGATGGCGTCACGGCTGGCCGTGCCCAGATTGACCCAGCTGAGGTCCGCCGCGCCGGCTCGCGTGTTCCCGCGATCCACCGGGTGCCAGGCGACCGGGTGACGGATGGCGCCGCCAGGGTCGCGAACCGGCTGGACATGGCCCCTGAAATTCCCGTTGCGCTGGCGCCAGCGGGCCGCATAGAGGGTGCCTGAGGTCAGCTCCCCCGGGACGTCGGCGACGAACAGATACAGCCTCACGTTGGTGCCGTCGTCGGTGAGATAGACACTGCGCCGGTCAGGCATGACATAGCCCATCTCCAGCGACAGGCGGCCCAGGGCCAGCTGTTTGGTCACCCGCGTCTCGCCGCCCTGAGTCAGCAACTGGATCTCGACCGGCCATCCATAGTCGTAGGGGTTCAGGTTCCCGGGGTCGCCGCCATGGCCAAAAAGCGGTTGTCGATGTCGCCGGTGACGGGGTCCCGGACGGCGGCGTCCGGCTCGTATTCCTCGGAGCCCAGGTGCGTGCCCCAGGGCGTGACGCTGCCAGCGCAGGGGTTCCAGACGCCTTTCGCGGACGAGAGATCGATCGGGGCGGTGGAACTGGCCGAGAGCTCTCCCGTCGACTTGTCCTGGTTGAGTCGGGTGAGATAGATGGCCCCGGGCGTCTCCTCGAAATGGGAGACCAGGAACAGGGTCTCGCCGGCAGGGATCAGGGACGAAAAGTCGTTGTAGCTGGAGAAGGCTCCGCCCTGACCGCTGGGCAGCGGATCGGCGTTCTGATCGATGAGCTGCCCGAAGGTGCCCGAGCCCGACCGGTCGCCGCTGCGCAGGATCGTGTGGTACGCGACGGGATGGTCGCGGCCGTCGATCCAGACGCTCGGCGAGACGCGTATCGCCCGCTTCTCGGAGTCGGTTGCCGGCGCCTCGATCCCCTTGAAGGTGAGCTCCCCGGCGGAGGCGGTAGCCAGGCCCGCGGTCAGCGCGAGGGTCCAGGCGGTAAGGGCATGGGGCCTGTTCGATGAGTGATCGGACATGGTTCGGCTTCCACGGCGTGGCGGTTCAGGGGCGTGCCCGCGCGGTCGCCACAGCAGTCGGCGAGGGACGGGTGACCTGCGCGGTGGTGGCTCACGCGGGCAAAAAAAAAGCGCGACGGGGGGTCGCGCTTTTAAAGTTACCACCAAAGGAGGATGGAGGAGTGCACTGAAGCGATGAGCTTCAGTACATCAACAGTTTCTTAAATACTGTTTCGGTTGTCAAGCATCGATTTCGCCGCAGGTGACGAATGGTCGGGGTCTCGGACCTTGGAACGGGATCGCCGGCCCGCATCGATTGAAGTCGGGCGACCGTGCCGACACCCTTGAAACAGAGCCCCTCAAACAATCCTGAAGAGTTTCCCAATATGACGACCGAAACGGCGACACTGGGCGGCGGGTGTTTCTGGTGCCTCGAGGCGGCCTATCTTCGGCTCAAGGGCGTGAAGTCGGCGGTGTCCGGCTATGCCGGAGGCTCCGTGGAGAACCCGAGTTACCGCCAAGTCTGCACCAGTACCACCGGGCACGCGGAGGTGGTTCAGGTCACCTTCGACCCGGAGCTGATCGACTACCGCACGCTGCTCGAGGTCTTCTTCACCATTCACGACCCAACCACCCCGAACCGCCAGGGGGCTGATGTGGGCAGTCAATACCGATCGGTCATCTTTTTTCACTCCGACGCCCAGCGCGAGTCCGCTGAGCGGCTGGTGGCCGAGCTGACCGCGGAGGGTATCTGGCCCGACCCCATCGTCACCGAGATCTTGCCGGTACCCGGCTTCTATCCAGCCGAGGACTACCATCAGAACTACTACGCTCGCAATCCGTATCAGGGCTATTGCCAGGCGGTAATCTCCCCGAAGCTGGTGAAGCTGCGGGCGCGGCATCGGGCATTGTTGGCGGAGTGACGACCGGGGTCCCCACGGCGTCGGCTAGATCCACCAGGCGGGATACACGAGACTCGCGTCACAGTTTTAGGTCTAACTGGCTGGCGTAACATCTCGTAACAATATTAGCTCTTGCTAATTTAGAAAGCGCTTATATAATTTCACCCATCGCAACCACAAAGCATCTTTATCAGGAGCTGTATCATGGGTGTTCTAGGTGTACTCGCTTCCGTTGCCCTGCTGATTGGCGGTGTTCAGACCACGATGGTGATGACTGAGAACGACCGCCTCGCCGCTGAAGAGACCAAGGCCCCGGTGGTCGAGGTCCAGGCGATCCAGGCCGATTCCGAGAAGCCGGCCGAGTCCAACTTCTAAGTTGTAATCGGACCATCCCCGCGAAGCCCCGGGGCCGTAAGGCCTCGGGGCTTCGCGTTTCTGCGTCGTGCGATTCCGGCAAGAGACGCGGGCAGGCGGGCGCGGTCATGGTATTGGAGTATCCTTCGCTCGCCATCGTCGTGCCAGGCCGCAGATACCGAGCCGGGGAGTCGCCATGCCGAAGCCTGACGAAACCATCCGCTTCACCGTCTCACTGCCGCGTCCTCTCCTGGACGAGCTGGACCGTCGGGTGGTCGGCAAGGGATACGCCTCGCGATCCGAGCTGGTGCGCGACCTGATCCGTGAGCGCCTAGTCGAGGAGGCCTGGGAGCGCGGCGACGACGAGGTGGCCGGGGTGCTCACCATCGTCTACGACCACCACCAGCGCGAGCTGACCCAGCAGATCCTGGACATCCAGCATCGCCAGTACGTCCATGTGGTGGCCACCACCCATGTCCATATGGACCACCACAATTGCCTGGAGACCATCATCATCCGCGGCCGTCCGGCGGAGATTGAGCGGCTCTCCTCCGAGATCGGTGGACTGAGGGGCGTGCGCTTCTCGGACCTCACGCGCGCTTCCAGGCTCGGTCACTGAGCACTACGCGTCCAACAAGGGTGCCGTGGCGTGCAGTGCCGTGGCCCGGTGGCTCGCCTGCCGAATCTCCCCCAGGTCTTTTGTCTCCGGCGGCGCCTGAGGGCAGAATGGCGATCGGCCGCTATCTGAGTCCTTGACCATGGGTCCCTCCCGATTCAAACTGATCACATTTGATCTGGACGACACCGTCTGGCCTTGCGCATCGGTGATTCAGGCGGCCGAGTTTGCCCTTCTGGACTGGCTCGGGGAGCGCGCCCCCCGTCTCGTCGAGGTGCATGACCAGCGGAGTCTGAGGGCGCATCGCCTATCCCTGATGCGCGAGCGGCCGGAGATCGCGCACGACCTTGGCGCGGTGCGGCGCCTCTCCATCGCCGCCCTGCTGGAAGAATTCGGCCATGCCGCGGAGGAGGCGGGGGACCTGGCAGACCAGGCCCTGGAGGTGTTCTTGACCCACAGGATGCGGGTGGAGCCTTACGCGGACGTCGGCCCCGCACTGCGGCGGCTCGCCACGCGCCATCACCTGATCTCTATCACCAACGGTAACGCCGACCCGGAGCAGACCCCGTTGCGCGGCGTCTTTGTCCACCGGATCAACGCCGCCGGGGCCGGGGCGGCCAAGCCCGACCCCGACATGTTTCAGCTTGCCCTGGCGCTCGCGGGCTGCACGCCGGAGCACGGCCTGCACGTGGGCGACGAGCCCTATCTCGACGTCCACGCCGCGCGTTCCCTGGGGATGGAGGCGGTGTGGGTGAACCGCTACGACCGCCCCTGGCCCGAAGCCCTAGCGCCGCCGGCACTCACAGTCACCGATCTGCACCAGCTCGCCGATTGGTTGGGTCCGCACGTGCTGGGGCCCGGCGGTGCGGGAGACACCGGTGGGGTTTGAGCTGGCCGGGACTCAGGGCCTTGCCCGCCGCGGACGCCTGACATTCGAGCGAGGGACCGTGGAGACCCCCGCCTTCATGCCGGTTGGGACCTACGGGACGGTCAAGGCCATGACCCCGGAGGAGCTCCAGGCTCTCGGCTCCCAAATTGTCCTCGGAAACACCTTTCACCTGATGCTGCGCCCGGGCGTCCAGGTGATTCGGCACTGCGGGGGCCTGCACCGGTTCATGCATTGGGAGGGCCCGATCCTCACGGACTCCGGCGGCTTCCAGGTCTTCAGCCTCGGCGATCTGCGCAAGATCACCGAAGAGGGGGTACGTTTTCAGTCACCGGTAGATGGCAGCCCCGTGTTCCTGAGCCCCGAGGTGTCCATGGAGGTTCAACGCGCGCTGGGCTCCGATATCGTCATGATCTTCGACGAGTGCACCCCGTATCCCGCGGATCCGGAGACCGCCCGGTTCTCTATGGAGCTCTCGCTCCGCTGGGCCGCACGCTCGCGCGAGACCCACGGAGACAACCCCTCGGCCCTCTTCGGTATCGTCCAAGGCGGGATGTACGAAGACCTGCGGGAGCGCTCTCTGGACGGACTTCTGGAGATCGGCTTCGACGGCTACGCCGTGGGCGGACTCTCGGTGGGCGAGCCGGAGGCCGACCGGCTGCGGGTGCTCGACTTCCTCTCGGACCGGCTCCCGGGGAATCGGCCCAGGTATCTGATGGGGGTCGGCACCCCGGAGGACATCGTGGCCGCCGTCTGCCGCGGTATCGACCTGTTTGACTGCGTCATGCCCACCCGACACGCCCGCAATGGCTGGCTCTTCACCAATCGGGGCACGGTCAAGATCCGTAACGCCGTCCACCGTGCGGACGAGGGCCCGCTAGACCCCCTGTGCGACTGCTATACGTGCCGAAACTACAGTCGCGCCTATCTCCACCATCTCGATAAGTGCCATGAGATCCTCGGCTCGCGACTCAACACGCTGCACAATCTCCACTACTACCAGACCCTGATGCGCGGCCTGCGCGGCGCGATCGAGGCGAGATCCCTGGACGCCTTCGTGGGGGAGTTTCGTTCCTTGCGCGCGTCCGCCTGACCGGGCCCCTTGGGCGTCAATGGCGTGAGCCTGCGTTCGCCCGTCATCCCTTTCCGTCGCGCGGAACTCGGACAATCGGTCTCCAGCCGCAACCACGTGCGGCCGAGCGGCGAATGCGGCGAATCGGGGATCGACGCGCTCGGTCAATGCTGTGACATAATGCGCGGCTGTTTCTGC
Source organism: uncultured Gammaproteobacteria bacterium (assembly GCA_963698355.1). Taxonomy (GTDB): domain Bacteria; phylum Pseudomonadota; class Gammaproteobacteria; order Chromatiales; family Chromatiaceae; genus Thiodictyon. Next base: position 179,980 of record CAVOQO010000048.1, read on the forward strand.
TGGGAAAGGCGCGACTGCGAAGGTCGTGCCGCCCGTTCAACCATTGGGAATCGTTATGAGCTTTTTAATCTCCGACGCCTTGGCCGAGGCGCCCGCCGCGGGCGCGCCGACCGCTGCCGATCCCCTGATGACCCTGCTGCCGTTGCTGTTGTTCGGCGTGGTCTTCTACTTCCTGCTGATCCGCCCCCAGGCCAAGCGCCAAAAGGAACATAAGCGCATGATCGAGGCCCTGGCCAAGGGCGACGAGGTCGTCACCATGGGTGGTGTCGCGGGGCGCATTGCGGACATGGGCGAGAACTTCTTGCTGCTGGAGGTGGCCGACGGGGTCCAGGTCAAGGTCCGCCGCGCCGCTGTGGAGGCCGTGGTGCCCAAGGGTTCGCTCAAGGAGCTCTGATCCCAGCGTCTCCGGCGGCCCCCGAGCCCGACGCCGAGACGCCCGCGCCCACACTCCCCCGCGCGAATCGGTCGGGCGCCCGTCAGCGGGAGCCGCGGACCGCCACGGGCCAGTGCCGCGACCACCCGCCCGCCGTCCCTAAGTATGGAACTGCAATGAACCATTACCCACTCTGGAAGAATCTGCTGATCCTGGGCGTGTTCCTGGTCGGGCTGTTTCTGGCCCTGCCCAACATCTATTCCCAGGACCCCTCCATCGAGGTCACGGCGGCCCGAGGTGGCGCTGTCACGGCGGAGAGCGCTGGCGAGATTCAGGCGGTGCTGGAGAAGGCCGGGTTGCCCTTTAAACGCATGGATACGTTGGAAGGCGGCAAGCTCCTGGTGCGCTTCGCCACGTCCGGCGATCAGCTGCGGGCACAGGAGGCCATCGAGAACGCCCTGTCGGACCGTTACCGCAGCGCGCTCACCTTGTCGGCGGATCTGCCCGGCTGGATGCGCGCATTGGGCCTGTCCCCGATGGCCCTGGGGCTCGACCTGCGCGGCGGCATCCATGTCGTCATCGACGTGGACATGGACGCGGCGCTGGACCAGGCGCTGGAGCGCTACGTCGGCGACATCCGCACCGTGCTGCGCGACGCCAAGATACGGTACCTGACGGTCACCCGAGATGCCGGCCGCGTCACCGTCAAGTTCGCGGATGCCGAGAGTCGGGACGCGGGCGAGAAGGCGATGCGCAGCGAGTTTCGTGACCTGACCCTGGAGGCGGCGGAGGACGGCAACGACTTCCTGGTGGTCGGCACCCTGCCCCCGGCTCAGCAGGAACAGATCAAGGACTTCGCCCTGCAGCAGAACATCACCACCCTGCGTAACCGGGTCAATGCCTTGGGCGTGGCAGAGCCCAACATCGCTCGCCAGGGCGACCGGAGAATCGTGGTCCAGCTCCCCGGCGCGCAGGACCCGGGGCGCCTGAAGGAGATCCTGGGCGCGACCGCCACCCTGGAATATCGCCTGGTGGACACCGAGCACAGCGTGGCCGATGCGGTGGAGGGGCGGGTGCCGGTGGGCAGCAAGCTCTATCGGGAGCGCGACGGGACGCCGGTCCTGCTCAACCGCCGCGTCATCGTCACCGGCGACCAGATCACCGACGCCGCCGCCGGCTTCGACAGCCAGAGCGGCACCCCCGCCGTCTTCGTGAACCTGGACGGCCAGGGTGCAAGGCGCATGCGCAACATGACCACCGAGAACGTCGGCAAGCCCATGGCGGTGGTCTTCATCGAGAACCGCACCACCACCAAGATGGTCAACGGCAAGCCCGAGAAGCATACCGAGAAGGTGGAGGAGGTCATCAGCATCGCGACCATCCGTGAGGCCTTCGGACGGCGTTTCCAGACGACCGGGCTCGACAGCTCCGAAGAGGCCCACAACCTGGCCCTGCTGCTGCGCGCCGGGGCACTGGCGGCACCCATCCAGATCGTGGAGGAGCGCACCATCGGTCCCAGCCTGGGTCAGGACAACATCGATCAGGGGCTCGAGTCAGTGCTGATCGGCCTGGCCGTGGTGGTCGTCTTCATGGCGCTCTATTACGGTGTCTTCGGCCTGATCGCCGACCTGGTTCTGCTGGTCAATCTGGTCCTCATGGTTGCGGTGCTATCGCTGCTCCAGGCGACCCTGACCCTCCCCGGCATCGCCGGCATCGTGCTCACCGTGGGCATGGCGGTGGACGCCAACGTGCTCATCTTCGAGCGCATCCGCGAGGAGATCCGCAACCGAAACTCGCCCCAGGCGAGCATCCAAGCAGGCTATGGCAAGGCCTTGTCGACCATCGTGGACGCCAACCTCACCACCCTGATCGCGGCGGTGGTGCTGTTCAGCTTCGGTACGGGTCCGGTCAAGGGCTTCGCGGTGACCCTGTTCATCGGCATCCTGACCTCGATGTTCACCGCCATCATGGGCAGCCGCGCCATCGTCAACCTGGTCTACGGCGGGCGCCGCCTGGCCAGCCTTTCCATCTGAACCCTTACATCGGACTGGGAGCCGCGCCATGGAGCTCTTCAAGCAGACCAACATCGACTTCATGCGGATCCGCATGCCGGCGTTGGTCTTGTCAACGGTCGTCAACCTGATCGGAATCGCGTCCCTGGTGTTCCAGGGGCTCAACCTGGGTCTGGACTTCACCGGCGGCACTGTGATCGAGGTCGGCTACAAGGCGCCGGTGGAACTGGCGAGCGTGCGTTCGTCCCTCGAGGCAGGGGGCTTCACCGGTCCGACGGTTCAACACTTCGGAACCTCTCGCGACGTGATGATCCGGTTGCCGCCCTCCGGCGACGCCGATAGCGCCACCCTGGGCGACCGCGTCTTCGCGGCCCTCAGCAAGAGCGCCAGCGCGGGTGATGTCGACCTACGCCGGGTGGAGTACGTCGGTCCCCAGGTGGGTCAGGAGCTGGTGGAGAAGGGCGGACTCGCGATCCTGTACTCACTGATCGGTATCCTGATCTACGTGGCGGTGCGTTTCGAGTGGCGGCTCGCGGTGGCGGCCATCATCGCCACCATCCACGACGTCATCGTCACCCTGGCGGTGTTTTCGGTCTTCCAGATCGAGTTCGACCTCACGGTGCTGGCCGCGGTGCTGGCGGTCATCGGTTACTCGCTGAACGACACGGTCGTAATCTTCGACCGCATCCGCGAGAACTTCCGGAAGATCCGCAAGGGGACAGTGCTGGACATTGTGAACCGGTCGGTCAACGACACCATGTCGCGCACCATCATCACCTCCGGTACCACCCTGTTCGTGGTGCTGGCGCTATTTATTTTCGGAGGGCAGGTCATCCACGGCTTCGCCCTGGCCCTGGTGGTGGGTATCGCGGTCGGGACTTATTCGTCGATCTATGTGGCGAGCAGCGCCGCCGTCCTGATGGGGATCAGCCGTGCGGACCTGATGCCGGCCCCGAAAGTGGAAGAAGGCAAGGGGGCGGGCGCGCAGCCTTAAGATCCCCTGGCCCCGCCCGTCCGGGTCGGGGCCTTAAAGCCGCCGATGCGTAATCCGATGCCGAGCGAACCGATGCTCCGGGAGCTACGCCGGCTGAGCGGAGTCTTCGCCGTCCTCGGTGCCCTTCTGGCGGCCCTCCTGTCCACTGCCTGCGGGCCGCGACAAGACCCGGTGATCGAGATCACCGGACCCACCATGGGGACCTATTACACCGTCAAGGTCCCGCGCCCGCCCGCGGGGCTTGATTCCGAGGCCCTGCGTGCCGGGATCGAAGGGATCCTCGCTCAAGTTATCGCCGAGATCTCCACTTACGATCCCAGCTCGGAGCTGTCCCGGCTCAACGCCAATCCCGGCACCGACTGGATTCCCGTCTCCCCCAACCTGTTTGGCGTCATTGCCGAGGGCCAGCGCATCAGCGCCCTGTCCGCCGGCGCCTTTGACATCACCGTCGGGCCCCTCGTCAATCTCTGGGGGTTTGGACCCGAGGCCAAGCCCGATGCGGTTCCGCCGCCGGAGGCGATCCAGGCGGCGCTGGCGCGGGTCGGTTACGACAAGATCGAGCTGCGAAGCGATCCCCCAGCGGTGCGCAAACGGCGCGGCGACATCTACATCGACCTCTCGGCGCTGGGCGAGGGTTACGGCACCGACCGCATGGCCGCTTACCTGGAGTCGCGAGGCATTACCGACTACATGGCCGCGGTGGCGGGCACGATTCGGGTGCGCGGCAAGAACGCCCTGGGCGAGGACTGGGGCATCGCCGTGGAGCAGCCCGGCGCGGGCCGGCGCGCCGTGCAGCGGGTGCTGCCGATCACCAAGGCGGCCGTCTCCACTTCCGGCGACTACCGCAACTTCTTCGAGCAGGGTGGAAAGCGCTACTCGCACCATATCGACCCGCGGACCGGGCAGACCGTCGCTCACCGCCTGGCCTCCGTTACCGTGGTCCTGCCCGCGTCCGCAGACAGCGGCACCCGCGCCGACGGGTTGGCCACCGCCCTGATCGTGATGGGCGAGTCGGCGGGTCCCGATCTGGCGGAGTCCCAGGGCATCCCCGCCTACTTCATCGTGCGGGAGGCAGATGGTTTCAGGGATTTCATGACCACCTCCTGGAACGTGCTAGGCAAGGACGAGGCGGACGGGGGAGCGCTGCATCGCCGCGACGCGCCCGTTGAGGGGGCTGGGGTGGCCAGGAGTTGGGGTCCCGGGATGCTCAGGGGCTCAGCGGCACCCGCTTTGGTCGGCGTGTTCTGAATCGAGATGTCGACATGGCCGCGGTGCCATCGGCGATCGGTTCCTTGCAGATCTCCCGGCGACCAAGCCGGCCACGCGGTGCCCCCGCGTCCGGTGTGGATGGTGCCAGGGCCGGCCCCGGCCTATTTCACCAGGGTCACCGGCACCTTTGAGAGATGGATGACCTTCGTCGCCACGGACCCCAGGAACAGGTCCGCGAGCGCCCCGCGGCCGCGGTTGCCCATGACGATGTAATCGCACCCCTGCTCTTCGGCGTAGCTGGCGATGGTCTGGGCCACCGGGCCTGCCAGGATCTGGGCCTGGTACGCCAGACCCGCGGCGTCGAGCAGGGCGCGCGCGCCGCGCAGGTCCGCCTCGCCCTCGCTCTGCTGGAGCCTTGCGATCTCCTCCTCGTTGAGGAAGCGGCGCACCTCCCAGGCGTCCACCGGTGCGCGGACGTTGAGCAGGTAGATCTCGGGGGACTCGCGGCACTGGGCGAGCTGGACCGGGCGAGCGACCGCACGTTCGCTGCATTCGGGGTCGTCCACCGGGACCAGGAGTTTCATGATGGATTGGACCCCAGAACCGCGCATGGCGGGTTGCTGCTGAGGGGCCCCGCGGGTGGGTCGAAGGGCGGGCGCTACAGTCGGTTCGGGTTGGGGGTGTCCGTGACGGCACGCGCCCGCGTTCGGCGATGACCTCCCTTGTGGTCAGCTCGGTTGCGGGCGGCAGCGCGCAGGACGGAGTCAAGTTGTGAAGGCGGTGCCGTGCGCCGCGGATGGACGGCGGCGCCCAGCCCGCCCGGGATCGCTCAGGCGCAGCCTACGATGTGTGCTCGCTGTCCCGCGCCGCTCACCCGCTTGCTGATTCGGCTCGAGCTGGTGAGGGCGGCGTTGTAGGCTACCATCAGCAGACGGGGCAGGTGGCCGGGGCTGCCCACCGATAACACGCCGGCATCGGCCAAGAGGGCCTCCTCCAGGGTCCGCTTGCGCTGCCCGTTGAGTGGCTCATGCATGTCGAGGATGGCGGTCGTTACATGGGTGTTCATCGTTTTCTCCGTTAGTGTCCGGTTGGTTGCTTCTCGGTTGCTTAGGGTCGATCGGGTTTGGCGGACGGGCGCAATCCCGTCGGCCCAACCCCGGCTGGCCTACTCGCCCCAGGACAGGCCCGAGGGTAGTTCGACGTCGGCGATTTCACCAGGGTCACCGGCACCTTTGAGAGATGGATGACCTTCGTCGCCACGGACCCCAGGAACAGGTCCGCGAGCGCCCCGCGGCCGCGGTTGCCCATGACGATGTAATCGCACCCCTGCTCTTCGGCGTAGCTGGCGATGGTCTGGGCCACCGGGCCTGCCAGGATCTGGGCCTGGTACGCCAGACCCGCGGCGTCGAGCAGGGCGCGCGCGCCGCGCAGGTCCGCCTCGCCCTCGCTCTGCTGGAGCCTTGCGATCTCCTCCTCGTTGAGGAAGCGGCGCACCTCCCAGGCGTCCACCGGTGCGCGGACGTTGAGCAGGTAGATCTCGGGGGACTCGCGGCATTCAGCGAGCCGGATCAGGTGAGCCACGGCGCGCTGGGCGGTTTCCGAGCCGTCAACAGGGACCAGGAATTTCATGACCGATGCGACTCCCGACCCGCACGAGGCGAATCATCGACAGGATGCTTCGAGGGGCTGCAGGCCAGCCCCGGCGCCCCACCTTGGACCGCCCCGGCCGACCCTTCGGCGGCGCGATGTCCGTTCGGATGCCAGCCTAGGATGAGGAGCAGGACCGCGAACCCGGCCACGTAGGCCAGGGCTACGTGCCAGCCGTTGCGGACCCAGGCCCCGGCCGACTTGGCCTGGGGATAGAGATTCGACAGTGCCACCCCCGCGGAGCTGCCGAACCAGATCATGGAGCCCCCGAAGCCGACCGCGTAGGCGAGCATCCCCCAGTCGAATCCCCCCTGTTTTAGCGCGAGGGCGGTCAGCGGGATGTTATCGAACACGGCGGACACGAAGCCGAGCGTCAGAGCGGAGTGCCAGGACGCGGGCGGGAGCTTTTCCACCGGCATCATGGACGCACAGGTCACGAGCGAGAGCAGGAAGATGCTGCCCTTGAGCGCGTCGGGCAGCAGCCCCCAGTCGGGCTTGCGCAAGGGGACGGCGAGCAGGATCGCCACCCATACCGCCACGCCGAGGAACGGGAAGCCGTCTGCCAGCTCCTTGAAATGCAGGTTGACGGTCACGTTGGTGGCCACCGCCGCGACCAGGATGGCCGCGACGATCCCGAGCCGCATCCAATCGATGGTTGCCGAGGCGTCCACCTCGCGCACCGCCGGCGAGAAGCGCTCTTGCTGGATGGCCGCCGGTATGCCGAACACCAGCAGGGCCGCTCCAGCCGCGATATAGGCATGGACCACGTCAACCGGTGCGACGCCGGAGATCCACATCATGGTGGTGGTGGTATCACCCACCACGCTGCCCGAGCCCCCCGCGTTGGATGCCGCCACGATGGCCGCGAGGTATCCGATATGGACACGGTAGCGAAAGACGCCGGCGGCCACGGTGCCCCCGATTAGGGCGGCGGCGATGTTGTCGAGGAAGCTCGAGAGGACAAAGATCATCGCCAGCAGGGCCAGTCCGCCTGGCCATCCGCGAGGCAAGAGTCGCGGCAGGAACTGAGGGATGCGGCTGTCCTCGAAGTGCCGGGCCAAGAGCGCGAAGCCCAGCAGCAGCCCGAGCAGGTTGGTCAACATCACCCATTCGTGCCCCATGTGGGTGGCCAGGCCGGCGAGGCCAGGTCCCTCCGAGAAGCCGGTGAAGTTGAGCTTGAAGCTCGTGATGACCGCGAGTCCGGTCAAGGCCGTGGCGACGGTGTAGCGGTGAAAGAGCGCCACGCCGAGCAGGGTGAGCGCGAACAGGATGAACTCCGCCGGCACGCAGACTTGGATGCTCGCCTCCCTGTAGACCTCTGCCGCGACCGAGTGGCCAGGGGTCAGGGTCAGGGCCGCCAGTAGGGGCGGCAGGAGCCGGTGGATGCGGGCCGACGGGCGCGAGACGAGCCAGGGGCCGCCGACCCGCTTGGGCGCCGGAGAGGGAGGATCGGTGAGACGGTTCACAGCACCGCCTGAGCAAATCGGAAGGGGTGCGCGATCATAGTCCAGCGGCCCCCATCGCGATACGGGATTCCATGCCAATCCACGGGCTTGGAACTTCCACCCGACCCCGTTTTCGGGCGGCATCTATCCGGACCCCTCGGCGCCGCGCTACGATGCCGTCGCCCCCTCCTTTCCGCACGTTACCCCAATGAAGATCGTCATCCTGGGCGCCGGTCAGGTCGGCAGCTCCGTGGCCGAGAGCCTGGTCTCCGAGGCCGAACGAAATCACCATCGTCGACACCGAGCTCGCGCGCCTGGCCCGTCTCCAGGACCGGCTGGACCTGCGGACGGTGGTCGGCAACGCGGCCCTGCCGTCGGTCCTGGAGCGGGCTGGCGCCGAGGATGCGGACCTATTGATCGCGGTGACCCAGAGCGACCAGACCAACCTGTGCGCCTGCCGCACTGCGGCCACCCTGTTCAAGACCCCCACCAAGATCGCCCGGCTGCGCTCGGCGGACTACGCCCGGTATCCGGACCTGCTGGACGACCAAGAACTTCGCGGTGGACTTCAGCATCTGCCCTGAGCAGATCGTCACCGACTACATCGTCAAGCTGATCGAGTTCCCCGAGGCGCTCCAGGTGCTGGAGTTCGCCGACGGGCTGGTGAGCCTGGTGGCGGTGCGCGCCTTCGAGCGGCAGTCCCCTGGTCGGTCACCCCGTGTCCGACCTGCGCCGCCATCTGCCGGGCTTGGATGCCCGCATCGCGGCCATCTACCGCAAGGACCAGCCGATCGTCCCGGACGGCGCGACCCTGATCGAGGCCGGGGACGAGGTCTTCTGCCTGGCCGCCACCCGCGACATCCGCCAGGTGATGAGCGAGCTGCGCCGGCGCGACCGCCCCACCCGCCGCATCCTGATCGTCGGCGGCGGCAACATCGGCGAACGCCTGGCGAGCGCCACCCAGGATCGCTATCAGGTCAAGATCATCGAGTGCAACGAGGAGCGCGCCAAGGACCTTGGGGCCCGATTTGCCCCACGTCCTGGTCCTGATCGGGGAGGCGGCGGACGAGAACCTGCTGTGCGCCGAGGGGATCGAGGACATGGACTTCTTCCTGGCCCTGACCAACGACGACGAGAACAATATCCTCGCCGCGCTGCTGGCCAAGGGCTTGGGCGCCCGACGGGTGCTGGCCCTGATCAACCGGCGCGTCTACGTGGACCTGGTCCAGGCGGACCGCATCGACATCGCCATCTCCCCGGCCCAGGTCTCCATCGGCTCCCTGCTCGCCCATGTGCGCCGCGGCGACGTGGCCGCGGTGCACAGCCTGCGCCGGGGGGCCGCGGAGGCCCTGGAGTTGGTGGTCCACGGGGATCGCCAGCAGCTCCAAGGTGGTCGGGCGGCGGATCGAGCAACTGGATCTGCCCCACGGGGTGACCGTGGGGGCCATCGTGCGCGGCCCGAACCCGGCCGAGGGCGGACCGGACCGCCGCCGCGTCATGATTGCCCACCACGACACCGTGATCGAGGCGGAGGATCACGTGATCCTGTTCCTGATCAGCAAGGATCTGGTGCCCAAGGTCGAGCGCTACTTCCAGGTGGGTGTCAGCTTCTTCTGATGCGCGCCCTGCTGTCCGTCACCAACGTCCTCGGGCGCCTGCTGCTGGTCTTCAGCCTGACCTACCTGGTGCCCATCGCCAGCGCACTCTATTACGCGGACGGGACCCTCATCGACCTTCGTCGTGAGCCTGGTGGCCTGCGTCGGCGCCGGTGCTCCTGCTGACTGCTCGCCACCCGCCGGTACCGCCGAGAGCTCAAGGCCCGCGACGGCTTCATCCTGGTGATCCTGGCCTGGACCCTGACCGCGGCCATCGCCACCGTTCCCCTGATGTTGCACCAGCAGCTGAGCTTCACCGACGCCTTCTTCGAGACCATGTCGGGACTCACCACCACCGGGGCGACGGTGATGGTCGGGCTGGATCGATCTGCCCCCGTCGATCAACCTCTGGCGTCACACGCTGCAATGGCTGGGGGGCATGGGGATCATCGTGCTGGCGGTCGCCATCCTGCCCATGCTGGGGGTCGGCGGCATGCAGCTCCTGCGTGCCGAGGTGCCGGGCCCGATCAAGGACACCAAGCTCACCGCCCGCATCGGCGATACCGCGGCCATCCTGTGGACCGTCTATCTGGGCATCACCGTCGCCTGCATCCTGGCCCTGAGGCTCGCCGGGATGGGCTGGTTCGACGCGGTCTGCCACGCCTTCGCGGCCTTGGCCCTCGGCGGCTTCTCCACCCGGGACGCCAGCATCGGCGCCTTCGACTCACCGGCCATCGAGGCGGTACTGATCCTCTTCATGGTCATCGCCGCGCTCAACTTCGCAACCCATTACACCGTCTGGCGCGCCCGCAGCCTGCGCGCCTATTGGCGCGATGCCGAGGCCAAAGGGGTGATCCTGGTGCTGCTCGTGAGCACCCTGGGCTGTGCGGCCTATCTCTGGTTTGTCGGCACCTATGCGGACTTCCCCGCCGCGCTGCGGCATGTCGCCTTCAATCTGGTCTCCCTCGCCACCGACTGCGGATTCGTCAGCGTGGACTACGCTCAGTGGCCCATCTTCGTGCCCTTTTGGATGCTGTTCCTGTCCAGCGTCACCGCCAGCTCCGGGCTCCACCGGCGGCGGGATCAAGATGATCCGCACCCTGATCCTGGTGCGCCAGAGCTCTCGGGAGCTCAGCCGCCTGATCCATCCGACCCTGGCGGCCCCGGTGACCGTGGGCGGGGCCCAGATCCCCAACAGCGTGGTCTTCGCCATCCTGGGGTTCATCTTTCTTTACTTCATGAGCATCGTGGGTGCTCACCTTCCTGCTCATCTTCGGCGGACTCGACTTCATCTCCGCCTTCAGCGCCGTCATCGCCTGCATCAACAACGCGGGCCCGGGGCTCGGCCAGGTCGGCCCCGCCACCAACTACCAGAGCCTGACAAATTACGAGATCTGGGTCCTGAGCTTCACCATGCTACTCGGGCGCCTGGAGGTCTTTTCGCTCCTGATTCTCTTCACGCCTGGATTCTGGCGTCGCTAGCCGGCGATCTCGCTGCAACGCGGCCACGGGCCCGCGATCGGCGTATCATCGGGCCGGGGTCGCAGCCCCGAAGCCTCAACGTGTCCCCCAAGCTATGACGAATTGGCTCCCGCTGCTGCTCGGGTTGGTGATCCTGACGGTCGGCGCGGAGGCCCTGGTGCGCGGGGCGTCCGGAATCGCCGCGAGGCTGGGCGTGGCCCCGCTGATCGTTGGCCTCACTGTAGTGGCGTTCGGCACCAGCGCGCCCGAGCTCGCGGTCAGCGTCGCCTCCTCACTTGCCGGACAGGGTGACATCGCGCTCGGCAACGTGGTCGGCAGCAACATCTTCAACATCCTGTTCATCCTTGGGTTGTCGGCCCTGATCGCGCCGCTCTCCGTGGCCAGCCAGCTCATTCGGGTGGACGTGCCTGTCATGATCGGGGTATCGGTACTGGTCGCGCTGCTGGGCCTGGACGGGGAGATCAGCCGGACAGAGGGCGCCCTGCTGTTTGTCGGCCTCCTGCTCTACATTGCTTTCCAGGTGCGTCAGGGCCGGCGTGAGCGACAGGCCGCGGATGATCCGGGGGCGGGGATCGAAGGCGCTTCCTCCGTCTGGGTCAATCCCCTGCTGGTCCTGGCCGGACTCGTCGCCCTGGTGCTGGGGTCGCGGCTGCTGGTCACAAGCGCGGTGGCCATCGCCCAGGCGCTCGGCATGAGCGAGCTTATTGTCGCGCTCACCATCGTGGCGGCCGGGACCTCGTTGCCGGAGGTGGCCACCTCGGTGGTTGCGAGCCTCAAAGGCGAGCGAGACATCGCCGTGGGCAACGTGGTGGGAAGCAACGTCTTCAATCTGCTCGGGGTCCTCGGCCTCGCGAGCGCTGCGTCGCCGGACGGGATCGTGGTGGCGGGCCAGGCCCTGCGCTTCGACCTGCCGGTGATGGTGGCGGCGTCCGTCGCCTGTCTGCCCATCTTCGTGACGGGGCGGGAGATCGCGCGCTGGGAGGGCGGGCTGTTTCTCGCCTACTACATCGCCTACACGCTCTACCTGGTGCTTGCGGGCCTGGGCCACCCCGCACTCGGCGCCTACCAGGCCGCCATGCTGGGGTTCGTTCTGCCGTTGACGGCGGTGACCCTGATGGTGCTGCTGGTGCGTCACCATCGCTCCAGCAGTCGGGGCTCGGGGTCCCGCTGAGCCATGCGTGACGCCGGCTTCACCCGGGCGCTCGGCGGTCGCATCGCCCTGGCCGCCTTCCTAGTCGGGCTGCTGTTCCTGAGCTACCGGGTGCTGCACCTCTTCCTGGTTCCGGTCGCCTGGGGTCTCATCCTGGTCTATGTGACTTGGCCGGTGCACCGTCGGCTGCGGTCGATCCTGAGTCCGTACGCCGGCCTGAGCGCCTTGGCGATGACCTTGCTGCTCACCCTAGTCTTCGCGTTGCCCTTGCTGTGGGTCATCGTCATGCTGCGGGCAGAGGTCCCGGCGGTCTACGCCCATGCCGCGACCCTTCTGAGTCAGGGGCCGGACGTTCTGCCGCCCAAAGTGGCGCGCCTCCCGTGGATTGGACCCGAGCTGGAGCGTCTGCTGTCGCTGGCGTCCGAGGACCCCGCCGCACTGCGTCACCAGGCGCTCCAGTGGCTCAAGCCCCTGACGGACGACTCGCTCAGGCTCGTCGGCGACATCGGGGCGACCGCCTTCAAGTTCGCCTTCGCGCTGCTGAGCGCCTTCTTTTTCTACCGAGACGGGGATCGGCTGCTCGGCCAGACCCGGCGCCTGTCGCTGGGCCTGCTCGGCGCGCGCGCCGAGTCCTACCTGGACGCCATTGGGAACACCACCCGGGGGGTTCTTTACGGGATCGTGCTGACCGCCTTGCTCCAGGGCGCCCTGGCCGGGGCCGGTTACTGGGTGGCCGGGGTCCAGACCCCCATCCTGCTCGGCGCCGTCACCGCCGTACTGGCCCTGGTCCCCTTCGGTACGCCCCTGGTGTGGGGACTGGTCAGCCTGTGGCTCTTCCTGGTCGGCGAGACCTGGGCGGCGGCCGGTCTCGCCGCCTGGGGCGCCTTGGTGGTGAGCCAGATCGACAACCTGTTCCGACCCATGGTGATCAGCAGCACGGCAGGGATCCCCTACATCCTGGTCCTGTTCGCCGTGCTCGGGGGCATCGCCGCCTTCGGTCTGGTGGGACTCTTCCTCGGGCCCATCGTCATCGCCGTCCTGCTCGCCGTGTGGCGCGAATGGATTGCGGAGCACGCCCCAGCGGACCGAACCGACCCGTAGGTGCGCCGTGCGCACCAGCGCCGCTTGGGCTCGCTGTAACGAAGGGATCCAGCCCAGGGCCCGCCAATGGGTTCGGCGTCTCGGCTCGGCGGGGTCTTGGTGCGCGCGGCGCACCCTACGGGAGTCCTGGTGGGGCCCGCGCACCATAAGCGTTGCTTCATACCCCGCGGGAGGTGAAATGTCGGACTACCGCCGCCTGCGGGTTCCTGGCGGGTGCTACTTCTTCACCGTTGCCCTCCTGGACCGCCGCGCGGCCGCGCTGGAACAGGAGGCGGTGCGGACCGCCTTGCGGCAAGCCATCACCGAGACGCGCCGCGCCTGGCCTTTCACCATCGATGCCTGGGTCCTGCTCCCGGACCACCTCCACTGCATCTGGACCTTGCCGGACGGGGATGCCGGCTATGGTCGGCGTTGGTCCCGGATCAAGCGGCTGACATCCCAGGTGCTCGATTCCCCACAGTGGCAGCCGTCGAGCCCTTCGAGGATCAAACGCCGCGAATCCGGGCTTTGGCAGCGGCGCTTCTGGGAGCACGTCATACGCGACGAGCAGGATTTTGCCCGGCACTTCGACTCTGTCCACTGGAACCCGGTCAAGCATGGACTCGTGCGGCGTGCTGCCGACTGGCCCTGGTCGAGCTTCCACCGCTGGGTCCAGGCCGGCGTCTATCCGACCAACTGGGGCCTCTCTGACGACATGGAACACGAGGCCGCGCACGGAGAGCCCTGTTGGCATCCGTAGGGTGCTCCGTGCGCACCGGCAGCGGTTGGGATTACCCGATCGTCGAGGTGCAGCCGTTGGCCTGGCGACGGGACCGATGTTGGCCCCGGGGCGCCCCGGTTTGGCGAGGTCTTGGTGCGCGCGGCGCACCCTACGGGAACGGGTTTCCCCAACGGGATTGGGTTTCCCTGGCGCACCCGACAAGTCGCTCAGGCGGTGAGGTAGCGGCCGTCGTCGAGGCGGCGGGCGTGGCCGAGGCTGGCGAGGGTGGCGAGCAGCTCCGCGACCTTGGCGCGGGGGGCTCGGGTGAATGCGCCGGCTAGCTCGGCGGGGCTGATCGGTCCGGGGCGGGCGGCGAGGGCAGAGCGGAGGGCCTGGAACTGCTCGGGCAGGGTCTTGGGCCAATCGGGTTTCGGGCCGACGGCGGCCGGTGCGGCGGTGCCGACCGCGGTCGCAGTCTGGACGGAACTGCCGCCGCTCGGGTTCTGAAAGTCAGGACGCATCCAGCGGATCAGGCCGCGGCGCTCCTCGGCGGCCCGCTCGGCGTTCAGGGCGACCAGCCGGTGCAGCAGGGTCTCTTCCACCGTGGCGGCGGTCGTGCCGGGGGCGGCGCTCCCACGGAGCAAGGCGTCGGTCAGGTCCCCCCAGCCGTAGGCGGCGAGCACGGCGGCGTCCAGCTCGTCGTGGATCTGGCGCAGCACGGAGACCAGACCCTGCTCGTGGACGGTCCTGTCCTTGGGGGTCAGGGGCTCGCCGCGGCGCAGCTTCTCCAGCACGTTGTACATCCCGGTCATGGTCAGCCCCGGGTGGAGTGCCTGGCGGGCCTTGCGGTGGGCGTCCAGGTCCTCGCCGAGCTGGCGGATGCGGGCCTTGAGTCGGCTCGTCGGGGTCGGGGAAGGGGAAGGTTTCGAAGCAGCGGGTCTTGTTGTAGCGCGGGTCGTTACCGACGCCAAGGTGACCGCCCGCTGCCAGTGCCCAGGCCACGTGGACGCGGCTGGACAAGACCCCAAGAACGAATCCGTCGTCGAGGGCGACGCAGACCACCATGTGGTCGGCAAGTACTTCCGCTGGCAAAAACTGAAAGACGCGATGTTTCGCCGTCTCGGTCGTGCCGATATAGCGGATCAGGTGGGCGTAAGCTCGGCGCAGGACTGGACGCTCCCATCCGAACCGCCACCACAGTTTCCGGATGGATTCGCGGCGGTTGTGGTCGCGTTCGGGCTTGACATAGTCCAGGACCCGCTGGAATGCGGCCGGGTTGGCGGTCCGCGCTTCGTCCTCCGATAAACCGCTGAAGTCGATGAGGTATCGCTCCCGCCGCTGCTGCAGCAGGTCCCGGCCGCCCACGTAGCCCCGGATGACGGCGCGACCTTCCGTTCGCAAGTCGCGGGCAAGTGCCGGATCGAGGATGAAGCCGGACCCATGGAGCGCCACCCCCATTCCGCTGACGCCCGCGTTCGCTACCAAAGGTCCTGCCGCTGCGACGTTGGCGCCCGCCGTCAGGTCCGCGTTGACCTTGCCGGTAAAGGAGTCGAACTGAACATCCAGTCCTTCTCCTTGTCCGCTGTGCTCCGCTTTGAGCGTCTGAACCTCGCCAACCTGGTCACCGGGCGCCCCGACAGTCATCGCGATACGCACAGCGGCTCCGTCTGCCGCATCGACCCAGGGATGGTCGGGAATGGCAAAGATGAGCGACAGTGGAGGTGCCGCGCTCAGGTGCTTCTCCAGCACCTTTCGGTTGAAGGTCTGCCGAAGGCTGTTGGTGGTGATGAAGCCGAAGCGGCGAAGGCTACCGGCTCGGATCAGCTCGGCCGCCTTTTCCCACCAGTACATGACGTAGTCGGCGGATTCAGGAACCTCGTGCCAAGTCGTGCGTAGGGCCTCGACGTAGCCATCGCCCAACGCCTGCTTCATGCGCTTGGTGCCAATAAACGGCGGATTCCCCACCACAAAATCCGCCTCGGGCCACTGCGCCCGCCGCGGATTCACATAGCGCTCCAGCGGCACCCGGGCGTTTTCGTCAGGGACGGGCTCGCCGGTGACCGGGTGGGGCTTGGTGGTGCGGCCGTCCCAGCGGGTGACTGGGCGGCCGGCCTCGTCGGTGACCCATTCCACCCGGTCGTAGTCGAGTACGGCGTCACGGCATTGGATGTTTTGAAAGTCGCGGATCAGGGGCTCGGGCGGGCTGACACTGCCGTGGGTGCGGAAGTGCCATTGCAGGTAGCCGATCCACAGGACCATCTCGGCGATGGACGCGGCCCGGGGGTTGATCTCCAGGCCGAGGAGCTGGTGGGGGTCGACGCTCACCCCTTCCATCTCCATGAGGATCTGGCGCTGGCCGAGCTGCTCCAGGGTGTCGAGCACCTCGCCCTCCAGGCGCTTCAAGTGCTCCAGGGTCACGTAGAGGAAGTTGCCGGAACCGCAGGCCGGGTCCAGTACCCGCACCTGGGCCAGGCGTACCTGGAAGGCGGAGACCAGCTTGACCGCCTCCCCGTCCTTGCCCTGCTCGTGGAGGCTGAAGGCGGCGCTGTGCACCGCGGTCCATTCCTCGCGCAGGGGCTCGATGACGGTGGGAAGCACCAGGCGCTCGACATAGGCGCGCGGCGTGTAGTGGGCGCCGAGCTTGTGGCGCTCCAATGGGTCCAGGGCGCGCTCCAGCAGGGTGCCGAAGATGGCGGGCTCCACGTGGCGCCAGTCGGCGCCGCCGGCGTCGATGAGCAGGTCGATCTGGTCGCGCTCCAGCGGCAGCACGGTCGCCTCGGCGAAGAGGCGTCCGTTGAAGCGGGGGATACGGCTGCGCAGGATCACGGAGAAGGGGGTGCCGGCGTTCATCTCCCGCCACAGGTGGCCGGTGAGCGGCACGAGCTGGGCGGGGTCGTCGCGCACGGAGCGCAGCAGATCGGTGAAGGCGTTGTCTGGGCAGCAGGCCCACGTCCTCGGCGAACAGGGTGAAGAGGCAGCGGATCAGGAAGGCGGCGGTGACCTCGGGCGGGTGGCCGCCGCCTTCGAGCGAGACGGCGAGCCGGGCGAGTCGGGCGGCGATGTCGCGGGTGACCCGGGCGGCGCGGCGGGTGGGGTCGAGGCTCAGGGGGTCGAGCCAGAGCGCGCGCAGACGTGCGCGGATCTCCGGTCGGCGCAGGTCGTCGAGCCGGATGCGGTGGGAGCGCGGGTCCGGGTAGGGGATGTAGGCGCCGCCGGTGCGGCTGAACTCGCTGTAGAGCTCGATGCTGCGGCCCACGTCCACCACCACCACGAAGGGCGGGCGGCCCTCGTCCGGCGGGCAGGCCGCGGGCGTACTGCACGGCCTGGCCGTGGGCGCGGAGCATGGCCTTGTCCCAGCCGGTGCTGTCCAGGCTCAGCCCGGATTGCTTGGCCTCCAGCACGTAGCAGCCGCGGCGGTAGAGGTCGATGAAGCCTTGGCTCTGGGTGCCGTCGCCGTGCTCGAAGATCGATGCGGCGCTCGAAGCAGTAGGCGTTGTCCTGGGTGTCCTCACGGGCCGGGTCCGGCTGGGGGAGCCCGAGCAGGGCGCAGAGCTCGGTGAGAAAGAGCTGGTAGTTGGCGCGCTCGGTGCCGTCGGCGTGCTGCCAGCGGGCGACGAAGGCGTCGAGGGTCTGGGGGTGGACCCCGTCGTCTTCGGGCCTGTCGGGGTCAACGGAGTCGTGGGTCGTTTTTGGGCGGCCCGAGCCCTCGGGGCTTGGCGGCGGATCGGCGGGGCTCTGACTGTGGTCATCCATGTCGGCGGCTCGGGGTCCCGCTGGCCGGGGTGGACGGGATGTGGCCGGATGCTAACCGGGGCTTGCTCGGCGTACAAGCGCGGGGGGAGGTGTTGTGCGCCGGGGTTTGTTTGGTGCGCACGACGCACCCTACGGTGGGTTGCGCGGGCTCGACGCTTGATGGGATCTGTGGGCACGTGAGCGGCAATCGAGGTCCTGAGCCCCCGCGGCTCCCCTATACTGGCGGCGCACCTGTCCCGCCAAAGGCCCCGCCCCGACCGGAGGTTTCTATGCCCGCCTCGCGCATTGCCGCCCGTCTTTCTTTCTCCCTCGTCGCGCTCCTGGCGCACGCCGCACTGCTCCTCGTGCCCGCGGTTGTCCTGGCCGCGACACCTGAGCGTCAACTGCTGGTCGTCCAGGATTCGGACTACTCGCGGTCGGGACTACGATGTACTCAAGGAGGTGGAGTTGGACGCCTGCAAGTCCGCCTGCCTGGCAGACTCGAGGTGCCTGGCATTCACCTATAACACCAAGGCTCGCTGGTGCTTCCTGAAGGACCGGTATGAGGAGCCGCGGACCTTCGTCGGTGCGGTCGCCGGCCGGGTGCTGGAAGGGGATGCGGCGACGCTCGCCGACCGGCGCCGGGCGGAGCTGGGTTTCCTGCCGGCGGAGACCCTGACTGCCGCGGATGCCCTGACCCAGGGGATCGGAGCCCTGGCGGCCCCGGACCAGCTTCGACTTCGCGAGCTGACCAAACAGGCCCGGTCCGCGCGGGGCCAGGGGAACGGCGAGCGGTCGGTGGCACTCTACGCCGCCGCGGTGCGTCTGGCACCGGACGACTCGGCGCTGTGGCTCGGGCTGGCGCAGTCGGCACTCGCCGCCAAGCCGGACGCCTACCAGCTGCGCGAGACACGCCGGTCGCAGGCGGTGGCGGCTGCAGTCAACGCCTATCTCAGCGCCCGCGGGGAGGACGGGCGCGTCCGTTCGTTGGCCGTTCTGGGCCGCACACTTGCCGGGCGCCAGCAGTGGCGGCCGGCGATCGCCGCTCTGGGCGCCGCCCTGGCCCTGAAGGACGACCCCGCCCTGGGCGCTGAGCTGCGCAAGCTCAAGGAGCAGCACGGCTTTCGAATCACCGGTCACCGGGTGGAGCTCGACAGCGCGACCCCGCGTATCTGCATCGAGCTCTCCGAGTCCCTGGCCCGCACCAGGCCCAACCTTGCTGACTTCGTGCGGGTGGAGGGAGGGGGTGGGCTCGAGGTGGAGGCGGGTGAGCGGCAGATCTGCGTTGACGGGGTCAGCCACGGTGCGCGCTATCCGATCCAGGTCCGGGCCGGCCTGCCCGCCGCCAATGGGGACACCCTGGAGCAGACCGTGGACCTGGACATCAAGGTGGGTGATCGCACCCCGTCGGTCCGATTCAGCGGCCGCGCCTATGTCCTGCCGAGGGGCGGGGAGGCCGCACTCCCGGTGGTCTCGGTCAACGCGGACCGGATCACCGCGGTGCTCTACCGGATCGGGGACCGCTCTATCGCCCAGGTGCTGGGGGACGGCCCCTTCCTCAAGCAGCTCGGCTCCTACCAAGCCGAGCAGATCGCCGACCAGAGCGGCGAGCGACTGTGGAGCGGCACCATTGAGGTTGCCGGGGAGGTTGGGTCGCGGCTCAATCGGGAAGTCACCACCGCCATCCCACTGGGCGACCTGATCCGGGACTTCGAGCCCGGGGTCTATGCCCTCACCGCAACCCCCTCGCGCACCCTGGCCGCGGGTGCGGCCCAGGGCTGCGACGGGTGCTCCACGGCCCCAGCGACCCAGTGGTTCGTGGTCTCGGACCTGGGGCTCACCGCGCTCACCGGCAACGACGGGCTGCACGCCCTGGTGCGCAGCCTCTCCGGTGCCGCGCCTCTCGTGGGGGTGCGGCTGCGGCTCATCGCCCGCAACAACGAGGTGCTGGGGAGCGCCGTCACCGACGCTGCCGGTTATGCCCGCTTCGAGCCCGGTCTGCTCCGAGGCAGCGGCGGCAACGCCCCCCTGCTCCTGACCGCCGAGACCGACGGCGGAGACTACGGATTCCTGGACCTCGCGGGCAGCCCGTTTGACCTCTCGGACCGGGGTGTCACGGGCCGTCCCGCGCCCAAGCCGCTGGATGTCTTCCTCGTGGCGGAGCGGGGTGCCTACCGCCCGGGCGAGACCGTCCATCTCAGCGCCCTGGTGCGGGACGCCCGCGCCGAGGCCGTCGCCGGAATCCCCCTGACCCTGATCGTCAAGCGCCCCGACGGGGTGGAGCGGGAGCGCCTGCTGGTCCAGGACGCGGGGCTCGGCGGCTATCAGGCGGATCTGACCCTGACCAGCGCGGCCATGCGCGGCACCTGGCGCGTTCAGGCCTTCGCGGATCCCAAGGGCGACCCCTTGGCCCAGGCGAGCTTCCTGGTGGAGGACTTCGAGCCCGAGCGGCTCGACTTCACGCTCAAGACAGGCGTCGCCGCCCTGGACCCCGCCAAGCCGGCGCCGGTCGCCGTCGACGCCCGCTTCCTCTACGGGGCGCCCGGCGCACGGCTGGCGGTGGAGGGTGAGACCCTGGTCGAGGCCGCCGATTCGCTGGCCGCCTTTCCCGGTTACCGTTTCGGGCTGGAGCACGACGAGCCGGAGGTCGCCCGCCAGCCGCTGGCCCCGGTAACCACGGACGACCAGGGCCGCGCCCAGCTCGCGGCCCAGCTGCCGGAGCTGGTCCCCACCAGCCGCCCGCTCAGGGCGGAGATCCAGGTGCGGGTGGCGGACCCGGGCGGCCGGGCGGTGGAGCGCACCCTGGAGATCCCGGTGGGGGACGGGGCCTCGCGCATCGGCGTGCGGCCCCTATTCGAGGGCGAGGTGGAAGAGGGCGGCACCGCCGGCTTCGAGGTCCTGGCCCTGGGTCCGGACGGGGCCCGGCGGGGCGTGTCCGGGCTCGCCTGGACCCTGTACCGGGTGGACACCCAATTCCAGTGGTACCGGGGCGAGGACGGGACCTTCGACTACGAGCCCGTCGAGCGCACCCGGCGGGTCGCCAGCGGTCATCTGGACCTGGAGACGGACCGCCCGGGCCGCATCGAGACTCCGGTGGAGTGGGGCGGCTACAGGCTGCAGATCGAGGGGGACGGACTCTTGCCCGTGAGCCTGGGATTCGAGGCCGGATGGTACGTGGCCCCCCGAGCCGCGGACACCCCCGACCAGCTCAGGCTGACCCTGGACAAGGCGACCTATCGGGTCGGCGAGCGGGCACGGGTCCACATCGAGCCCCGTGCCGCCGCGGGTGCTGCAGCGGACGCCGGCTCGGCCGCCGACATCGCACTGCTCATGGTACTGGACGACCGCCTGATCGCGATGCAGGCGGTCGAGGTGCCTCCGGGTGGGACCACCCTGGAGCTTCCGGTCACCGCGGACTGGGGCCCAGGCGCCTATGTGACGGCGGCCCTCTACCGGCCAATGGACCGTGGTGCCAAGCGCATGCCCTCCCGGGCGCTGGGGCTCGCCTGGGCGGAGGTGGACCCGGGTGCGCGGCGGCTCCAGGTCAGGCTGGAGACTGCGCAGGTGACTCGACCTCGGGGTCCCATGCAGGTGCGGCTCCGGGTGCCCGGGCTCACCCCGGGCGAGGAGGCCTACGCCATCCTGGCCGCGGTGGACCTGGGCATCCTCAACCTGACCGGCTACCAGGCCCCTGAGCCCGACGCCTGGTACTTCGGCCAGCGCCGTCTGGGGATCGAGATCCGTGACCTGTACGGCCAGCTCATCGACCCCATGCAGGGCGCACCCGGGGTGGTGCGCTCGGGTGGTGACGGGGGGCTGGCCAGGCTCCAGGCCCCGCCCCCCACGGAGGAGCTGATGGCCTGGTTCTCGGGCGTCGTGCGTCTGGACGACCAGGGCGAGGCCGTGCTGGAGCTGCCGGTCCCGAGCTTCAACGGGACCGTCCGTCTGATGGCCATGGCCTGGACCGCCAAGGGGGTGGGCCATGGGACGGCGGACGCCCTGGTACGAGACCCGGTGGTGCTCACCGTCGGCATGCCCCGCTTTCTCGCCCCCGGCGACCGCTCACGGGTGCTGCTCGCACTCACCCAGGTGGAGGGCGAGGGCGGCCCCACACGCGTCACGGTGAGCGCCGCCCAGGGGCTGGTGGCCCTGGACCCGGCGCGTGCCAGCCAGGAAGTCTCCTTGATCCCAGGGGCGCGGACGACGGTCCTGATCCCCATGGAGGCCAGGGCCGTCGGGGATGAGTCCCTGTCGGTCCGGATCGATACGGCGGAGGGCCAGACCCTGACGAGGCCCCTAACCTTGGGCGTGCGGGACAACGCGCCGTCCAGCTCGACCACCACGCCGCACACGCTGGTCACCGGGGCTGCGGCCCTGATGCTGACCCCGGATCTGCTCCACGGCCTGGTGCCCGGGACGGCCAACCTGCTGGTCTCGGTCAGCCGGGCGGGCCGGTTGGACCTGACAGGCCTGCTGCGGGCCCTGGACCGCTATCCACACGGCTGCACCGAGCAGCTGGTGAGCCGCGCCCTCCCGCTCCTGTACCTGGACCAGGTGGCGCTGGCCGTCGGTCTGGCGGGGGACCCGGCGGTCAAGCCGCGGGTCCAGGACGCCATCACCCGGGTACTGGCCAACCAATCCGGAGACGGGCAATTCGGGGTCTGGGGACCGGGCGGGGATGACCCCTGGCTCGACGCCTTCGCGACCGACTTCCTCACCCGCGCCCGGGAGCGCGGCTATGCGGTGTCCGATCCGGCCTTCGACGCCGCCCTGACCAACCTGCAGAACCGGGCCGCCTACACCAGTCCAGGCGAGGCCGACGCCTATGCGCTGTATGTCCTGGCGCGCAACGGCCGTGCCTCCATCGGTGACCTTCGCTACCTCGCCGACGAGCGCCTGAGCGACCTGGGGAGCCCCATGGCCAAGGCCCAGGTCGGCGCCGCGCTCGCCCTCTACGGGGACCCGACCCGGGCGGACGCAGCCTTGGGGGCCGCGGCGTCCGACCTCGCGGCCTCCGGAAAGACGGGCTGGCGGTCGGACTATGGAACGCCGCTGCGGGACGCCGCCGCGGTCCTTGCACTCGCCGCGGAGGCGGGCAGCCAGAGGGTGGACCTGCGTGCCCTGACGGGCCGGGTCCAGGACGCACTGGGGGGTCAGCCCTACCGCAGCACCCAGGAGAACACCTGGCTGCTGCTCGCCGCCGGGGCCCTGACCGGCGGCGGAGCCGATGGCCGGGGCGGACTGCAGCTCGAGGTGGACGGTGCCCCGGTGGAAGGGTCCTATTACGGTGCCTTCGATGGGGCACGGCTGGCCGCTGCCCCCGTGGTGATTCGGAACCTCGCCGGGCAGCCCGTCGACGCTATGGTCACTAGTACCGGCGTGCCGCTGGAGGCGCCCCCGGCGGGGGGCGACGGCTATATGATCGAGCGCGCCTACTATGACCTGGATGGCCGCCGCATGGAGCTCAGCGGCGTGCCCCAGGGCCAGCGCCTGGT
Source organism: uncultured Gammaproteobacteria bacterium (assembly GCA_963698355.1). Classification (GTDB taxonomy): domain Bacteria; phylum Pseudomonadota; class Gammaproteobacteria; order Chromatiales; family Chromatiaceae; genus Thiodictyon. The sequence continues at coordinate 202,915 of CAVOQO010000048.1, forward strand.
GGCGGTGGTGACGGTGCGGGCGGACCAGAAACGACAGTCGCGCCTGATCGTCGATGATCCTTTGCCCGCCGGGTTCGAGATCGACAACCCCAATCTGCTCGCCTCGGGCGACCTGGCCCAGGTGCCGGGCCTGTCCCTGCTGGACGCCACCGCCCACCGTGAATTTCGGACCGACCGCTTCGTGGCCGCCGTCGACCGCGACGCGAGCGACCCGCCGGTCTTTCAGCTCGGCTACCTGCTGCGCGCCGTCTCTCCAGGGGTCTTCGCCCAGCCGCCCGCGTCGGTGGAGGACATGTACGACCCTGCCCGAAGGGCCTGGACCGGGGCGGGCAGCGCGACCGTGCTGGGTCCGGTCCAGTGATTCTCGTCTGGTTCCCGGCGGCAAGGGTCGTGTGACGGCTGGGTGAATCCGTAGGATGAATGGTTACTTGACGACGTCCTGTGCTCCCGCGACAGGCGGCATTCGGCGGATCGCCTCTCGGCTGGCCCTGACTCTTGCCGGGGTCACGGTCCTGGGGATCGTCGGCTGGTGGGCCCTGGACGCCTCGGTGGACGGGACCACGCCTCCCGAGATCGAGGTCCCCGTCTCAACGCTGGTCCTGGACCGGAAGGGGCGGCTGCTGCGGCCTTCTCCCTACCGGACGGCAGGCTGCGGTTGCCCCTCGCGCTCGACGAGGTCGACCCGCGCTTCATCGCGATGCTGCTCGCGGTGGAGGATCGGCGCTTCCATCGGCACATGGGGGTGGACCCCCTGGCCCTGGCCCGGGCGGGGCTGCAGCTGGCCGCCCGCGGGCGTATCGTCTCGGGCGGCTCCACCATCAGCATGCAGCTCGCTCGGCTGCTGCGCGGAACGGTCACGCGCAGCCTGAGTGGCAAGCTCGACCAGATCCTCGTCGCCCTGGCCCTGGAGCGAAGCGCCGACAAGGACGCCATCCTCACCACCTATCTCACCCTGGCCCCCTATGGCGGCAACCTGGAAGGGTTGCGCGCCGGGTCCCTGGCCTGGCTGGGAAAGGAGCCACGGCGGCTCTCCGCCGCCGAGTCCGCACTTTTGGTGGCCCTCCCCCAGGCGCCGGAGGCGCGCCGGCCGGACCGGGACCCGACCGCAGCGCGCCGCGCCCGGGACCGGGTGCTGGCCCGGGCGCTCGCGCTCGGCGTCATCGATTCCGAGACCGAGCTCTCCGCCCGCCGCGAGCCTGTTCCGACCCGCCGCCGGGACTTTCCACTGCTCGCGGCCCACGCGGCCGAGCGGATCGCTCGGGAGCATCCGGGGGAGCATTCGCTTCGCCTAACCCTGGACGCACCGCTTCAGGCACGCCTGGAGGCCCTGGCCGCCGAGCGGGCCGCGGCCCTGGACCCGCGGGTCTCGGTGGCCATCCTGGCGGCGGATCACAGCACGGGGGAGGTCCTGGCGGAGGTCGGCTCCGCCGGACTCTTCGACGCGGTCCGGGACGGCTATGTGGACATGACCCGGGCCCTGCGCTCTCCGGGCTCGACCCTGAAGCCACTGATCTACGGGCTCGCCTTCGAGGCCGGCATCGCCCACCCGGAGAGTCTGATCGAGGACAGGCCCACCGCCTTTGCGGGCTATGTGCCCGCCAACTTCGACCGGGGCTTCCAGGGCACGGTGACGGTTCGCGAGGCGTTGGCCCTGTCGCTCAATGTCCCGGCCGTTCAGCTCCTGGAGGCGGTGGGGCCTGCCCGGCTCATGGCGCGGATGCGCCGGGCCGGGGCCGCTCCGGCGGTTGGTGACGCGGCCCCGCCGGGACTGGCGGTCGGTCTCGGTGGCGTCGGAGTAACGCTCACCGACCTGGTGCGCGTCTATGGGGCCATTGCCCGGGGCGGGCTTTCCCTTCCCCTGGTCGAGATCGCCGGCCCGACAGGGATCGCAATGGGCGCGCCAGGTCCGTCGGCGCGGGTATTGGCGCCCGCCGCCGCCTGGTATCTGGCCTCCATCCTGAGCCAGGCCCCGGTCCCGGCCAATGCCGCCCCCGCTGGCCTGGCCTTCAAGACCGGCACCTCCTACGGCTACCGGGACGCCTGGGCCATCGGGTTCGATGGCCGCCATGTCGCCGGAGTCTGGGTGGGAAGGCCGGACGGGGTGCCGGTGCCCGGGCTGATCGGCATCGATGCAGCCGCGCCGATCCTCGTCGACGTCTTTGCGAGGCTGGGTTCTGTTGTGCCCTTGCCCCCGGCTCCACCTGGGGTGCTCCAGGCCGCGACGGCCGAGCTGCCGCCGACCCTGCAGCGGGCGCGGGTCCGGGGGGCGCAGCCAGGCGACGACGCCGTGGCGGGGCCGGAGATCGCCTTTCCGCCCGATGGGGCCAGATTTGAGATCGGGGCCGGTCAGGGGGGCAGGCTGAGGCTTAAGGTGCGCAACGGCGCGCCGCCCTTCACCTGGTTTGCCGACGGCGCACCCGTCGGCCGGGAGCCCTTCGCCCGCGCCACCAACTGGACCCCAGACGGCCCAGGATTCGCAACCATCTCGGTCGTGGACGGCCGAGGTCGGGGCAGCCGGGTGCAGGTCTACGTCGAGTAGAGCCGCCCCATTCGCGAGTACGCGTTGGCAACGGGCGCCGCCTGTCCACAATCGCTGTGCCCAGACTTGTGGACAAGCTGTTCGATCAGAGGCTAATGCCTTGTTAGGGAAGGAGGATCTGCGCTTCGGTGACCGATTGCGCAGTGCCCGTCAAGCCGCGGGCCGGCTGCCCATAGTCTCTGTGTCCCGTCCCTTGGGTACGTCGCTGGGCTCCGGGTTTGAGGCCATGGCTGGGCGTGGAGCTTTGTGATTACCCATCAATTTCCGACCTTTCGCCACTTTGGTCTTTGGGCCGTCTGGCTCTTTGGTACCCGCCGGCGCCTGGGCAGGCAGACGTATCAGGACCTTGAGTCCGGGCTGGTTGTCTGCCAGCTCGATCTGGCCGCCGTGGAGTTGCATGACGGCCTGGACCAAACTGAGTCCGAGGCCGCTCCCGGGAGTCGACCGGCTGTAGTCGGCGCGGAAGAACCGGCGGAAGACCTCCTCCCGCAGCTCTGCAGGCACGCCAGGGCCGTTATCCGTCACATCGACGTCGACCGAACCCCCCCGGTGGAAGACCGATAGGGACACCTGGCCACCCTCCGGCGTGTACTTGACGGCGTTGTCCACCAGGTTGCCCAGGGCCTGGAACAGCAGATCGCGGTCGCCCACGACCCTCGCGGATCCCGGTGCGTCCCAGCTCAGGGTCTGGTTCCTCTCTGCCGCCACCGGCTCGTAGAGCTCCGCCACGTCCTTGACCAACGGTGCCAGATCCAGCGGCGCAAAGGCGTCGCGCCGGCTGCCGGCCTCGATTCGGGCGATGCGCAGCAGTGCGTTGAAGGTGGCGAGCATCTCCTCGGCGTCGGCGATGGTTTGCTCTGCCGCGGCGCTCGCGGGGTGTCCATCCCCCAGGGCCGAGCCGATTTCGGTGCGCAGCAGCTCCAGCTTTGTCCGCAGCCGGGTCAATGGGGTGCGCAGGTCGTGGGCGATGTTGTCCGAGACCTGGCGCACGCCCGCCATCAGGGTCTCGATGCGGGCGAGCATGCGGTTTAGCCCGGCGCCGAGTTGATCAAAGTCGTCGCCACTGCCGCTCAAAGGGATGCGCCTTGAGAGGTCGCCCTCCATGATCTCCCGACTGGTCTGGTTGATGGTCTCGATTCGGCGGACCACCCGGCTGGTCATGAGCCACCCGCCGATCAGGGCCAGGCCGGCGGTAATGGCCAGTCCCCAGGTGAGTGCATCCAGGATCAGTCCGCGGGTCGCCTCCAGGTCGCGGACGTCGCGGCCGACCAGGAGCCGTAGGTCACCGCGCAGCCGAAACACCTGGCCGCGCGCCGTGTGCTCCTCGGTGCGGTCGGGTCCCCGCTCGCGCAGCCGGAAGCTTACCCAGCCCTCCGCGTCCGGGAAGCCGCTTGGCCAGCGGTCCAGGTTGCCGACCAAGGGTTTCAGATCCTCGTTGACCAATAGATAGACGCCGGCGCCACGCGGGTCCCGGGCGATGCGCTCCTGGATCACCACGGTGAGTCCTGCCAGCCCGCGCAGGCGGTACTGCTCCGCCAGGCCTTGGATCTCGGCTTGGATGGTCGCGTCCGTCTGGCGGTCCATGTAGCCCGCGGTGGACCAGTAGATAAAGCCGAGCAGGATGGCGACGGACACCGCCAGGAGCAGCATGTAGAGCACCGCGAGCCGGAAGCTCGAGCTTCCCAGGACGCGGAGGGCGCGTGCGCGCAGGTCGCCAGCCGTGCGGCGGACGGGGTGGTGACGATTCGGGTTTGGGTCGCCGCGCTCGTGGCTGCCGGCCGGCGCGCTCATTGGGCGCGGATCATGTAACCGGCGCCCCGGACCGTTTGAAGGAGGGGGCTCTCAAACTCGCGGTCGATCTTGCCGCGCAAGCGGCTGATGTGCACGTCGATGACGTTGGTCTGGGGGTCGAAATGATAGTCCCAGACCTGTTCCAGGAGCATGGTGCGGGTCACCACCTGCCCGGCGTGGCGCATCAGGTACTCCAGCAGGCGGAACTCGCGTGGCTGCAGCTGGATGGGGTGTCCGGCGCGGGTGACCTCGCGCTTGAGCAGGTCCATCTCCAGATCCGCGACCCGCAGCCGGGTCTCCGGGGCGTCGGCGCTTCCGCGACGAAGCAGGGCCTCCAGCCGCGCGTGGAGCTCCGAGAAGGCGAAAGGCTTGACCAGGTAGTCGTCGCCCCCGGCGCGCAGGCCCTCCACCCGGTCGTCCACCTCGCCCAGGGCCGAAAGGATCAGCACCGGGGTCAGGTTGCCGGAGGCCCGCAGGGTGCGGATGATCGCGAGTCCGTCCATCCCGGGCAGCATGCGATCGATGATGAGCGCGTCGTAATCGCCGCTGGCCGCCTGGAGGAGACCCTCCCGGCCCTCCGCGGCATGGTCAGCCACTGCGCCGACCTCGCCGAGGGCCTTGCGCAGGTAGTCCGCCATCTGACGGTCGTCTTCGATCAACAGGACACGCATGCGCGGATGATACCGGGAAAAAAGCGGCCGTCCATGGCCGGAGACAGGAGGAGGGATCGACCCGCGAGTGGCAGGCGCTTCGTTAATTGACCTCAAGCCGCGAAGGGCACCGCGATGAACAGGGGCTTGCCGTCCTTTTCCACCCGCAGCACCACCGCCGGGCGATTCTCTTCCGCGGCCTGGCGCACCGCCTCGACCACCTGTCTCGGCGAGCTCACAGGCTCGCCGCCGACCATGGAGATCAGCGTGCCGGCCTCGATTCCGGCCTGGTCCGCGGGGCTGCCGGGCTCCACACGGCTGACCAACACGCCGCTGCTGCCCGCCTCGATCCCCTGCTGCTGGCGCAACTCGGGGGTCAGCGGGGCCAGATACAGGCCCAGGTGCCCCTGGCCCCGATCGTCAGCGGGCTGGGAATCGGTCTGGGCGAGGACGTCGTCATCCGGCATCTGACCGATGGTCACCGACACGCTCCTGGGCTTGCCGTCGCGGATCAGGTCGAGCTCCATGACGGTTCCGGCCTTGGTTGCCGCCACCAGCTTGGGCAGGTCCTTGTAGTCCCGGATGGGTTGACCGCCAGCCCTGAGGATGAGGTCCCCCGCCTTGAGGTCGGTCCCGGCGGCGGGACCGTCGGGAAGCACGTCCGCAACCAGGACCCCGTTGGTGTCCTGAAGTCCCAGGCCGGCAGCAAGCTCCTCGGTCACCGGCTGGATCTGTACGCCCAGCCAGCCGCGCTCTACCCGGCCGTCGTCTTTCAGATCCGCGACAACCGACCGGACCGTCTCCGCAGGGATGGCGAACCCGATACCCACATTGCCGCCAGTGGGGGAGTAAATTGCAGTGTTGACCCCGATCACGCGCCCGTAGGCGTCAAACAGCGGACCGCCTGAGTTGCCGCGGTTGATGGGGGCGTCGATCTGGATGTAGTCGTCATAGGGGCCGGAGTTGATGTCGCGCCCACGGGCCGAGACGATGCCCGCGTTCACCGAGCCGCCGAGCCCGAATGGATTGCCGACGGCCAGTACCCAGTCGCCGACCCGGGTGCCGGCGGAGTCGCCGAGGTCCACGTAAGGCAGTGGATGCCCCGCGTCGATTTTCAATAGGGCGACGTCGGTCTTGTCATCGCGCCCGAGGACCCGGGCCTTGAACTTCGAGCCGTCATTCAGTGTGACGGTAACCTCGCTCGCTCCATCGATGACATGGTTGTTGGTCACGACGTGACCATCGGAGTCGATGATGAAACCCGACCCGGCACCCTGCACCCGGTGGGGCGTCGCAAATCCGGGTTGCTCGAAGAAGCGCTGGAAAAATTCGCCCATGGGGCCGTCTTCCGGCAGGTTCGGATGGTTGCGCAGAACGGTCTGCGGGGTCTCGTCAGAGACCACCGTTACATTCACCACGGCGGGGGATACCCGCTCCGCGACGTCGGCGAAGCTGGGCATGACCGGCTGGAGCACGGCCGGAGCCTGGACCGCCTGAGGGGACGCGGTGGTGGACTGGGCCTGGGCCCAGACCGCGCCGGCCCCGGCAAGGGCGACGGCCACCGATCCGGCGACGAGGCCGCGGGGCCGGGTGAAGGGCCCGACGCTGTTGGGGGTGTGTTGCCTGTTCATATGTCGATTCCTGCGCGATTGGACTCAGTGAGTTGATCGGTTCGGGGGTGCCCGCACGGCCGCCGCGCCCAAGCGCAGCGGACCTGCGCCAACCCGCTGGCAGCCAGTATCGGGGTGGCGTCGTTGCTGCTCCCTTAACGCGCTCTTAATTTTCCGTAAGCCGGTTGGTGGGTCGGTTGCGGATGCCTGTCCATTCGCGTACCGTTCCGACGGCCCAAACCGGCACTGATTACCAACACTTGGAGAAGGAGAACGTCCATGAGAAAATCCCTGTCCCTCGCGCTGGCGCTGGCTGGCGCGGCTCTAGCCCCGCTGACCTTTGCGGATACCACGACTCCGGTGGCCGGCGCGGCCACGATCACCGAGATTTCCGGTGAGGTCGTTGCGATCGACCCCGCGACCCGTCTCATGACCCTTAAGACCGCCGACGGCAGCTTCGAGGTCATGACGGTGCCCGAGGAGGTCAAGCGCATCGACCAGATCAAGATTGGAAACAAGGTCCACCTCACCGAGACCGAGGCGGTACTGGTGGACATCGAGAAGGGTAAGGATGCCGGGTCGATGGGTGCCATACCCGAGAAGACGGTCGAGCGGGATCCCAGCGGCGGCAGCAAGCCCGCCGGCACCATCACCGACAAGCTGACCCTGTACGGAAAGGTCGAGTCGGTCGACAGGGCCAATTCCAACGTCACGGTGCGCGGGCCGAACAGGACCGTCACCTTGAAGGTCCGCGACCCGGCAATCCTCGATGACCTGGCCCCGGGCGACGGCGTGATCGCGACCTACGTGCGAACCATCACCGGAAAGGTCGAGTTCTAGGGACCTCGGGGCCGCCCGTGAAGGGCGGCGACTGCCTGCCCTGGGACTCGCCGCCTGCCGCCGGCGGGCGCGAGTCCCGATTCGAAATCTTACGCAAGGAGACAGCCATGGCGAGCATCGAACAGGTGGAAATGGCGCGCTATCGCGCGGAACTGGAGGACGACGTGCGCCATCTGGTGAAAAAATACTGCCGGATCATGGGATGGGATGTGCCGGACCTGGACGAGACGGCCGCCCGAGGCTTGATCTTCCAGGCCATGCGTGCCGCACTGGACAAGGCCGAGGCGGAGTAGTCGCGTTCTCACCACCAACAGCGGCGTGGTCGGTGCGGCGCGGCGGGGCGTCCCCCTTCGGTTCGCCCCGGCCCGTGCGGCCGTCACGACACTCGTGATCGTTGCGCTTGCGGCCTGTCAGAGCGGCGGCGGGCCTCCGAAAACCGCCCGCTGCACCCTCACGCCCGGCATGAACACCGACCAGCTCGCCGGATGCGGCTGTGTCTCCGCCGACACCCGCAGTGACTACCACGTGGCCCTGGCCTCCGAGCAGGAGCGTAATGCCGCCCAGAGTGTCTCGATCATCAATTACATGTGCCCATTGGGGGCGGCCGGAATCGCCATGGTGGTCGTCATCAATGGGGTCGCTAATGAGATCTTCCATTAGCTGTATCGATTGTACTTCCCAGACAGACCCACCCAATCGAGGAGTTCGCTGATGAGCAACCTGATCGTGATTTCGTTTCCCGAGGAGCAGCTGGCCTTCGAGATGCGCGCGGCCCTCGCCAAGCTGCAGAAGGAGTATCTGATCGACATGGAGGACGTGGTGGTCGTCACCAAGGACGACAAAGGCAAGGCGAAGCTGCATCAGGCCACCAACCTGACCGCGATGGGCGCCGTGGGCGGCGGCTTCTGGGGAATGTTGATCGGCATGATCTTCCTGAATCCGTTGCTCGGCGCGGCCGTGGGCGCCGGTGCCGGTGCCCTGTCCGGAAAGTTCACGGATCTCGGGATCGACGACAACTTCATGAAGGAGCTGTCGGAAAACTTCAAGCCGGGCTGCTCCGCCATCTTCATCCTGGTGAAGAAGGCCACGGCCGACAAGGTCCTGGACGGTCTGGCCGAGTTCAAGGGCAAGGGCAAGGTGATCCAGACCTCCCTCAACAAGGACGAGGAGCAGAGCCTGCGCGCCTTTATCGAGGCCCAGGCCTGATCCGCACCCCGTTGATCTCCCCGGGCGGCAAGCGCTGATTGAATCAGCGCTTGCCGCAACCTAACCCAAGTTTGACATCGGCGTTGGCAGAATCTCTATAAATCAGTAAGTTGTCCTGTGGATAAGTGCCGTTATGGCACTACACGGTTATTTGGCGAATGCTACGCGATGGTTTTCTCGGTTCGCCCAGGTCGGTCGCTGATGCCCAGTGCGTCATAGATGACCTGCTGACGGGGCTCAGCACGGGTGGCCTTGCGAATGTGAACCGTCTTGCCGTCGGCGCGTTTGAGCGTGACGGTGACACGATCCTGGCCGGCGAGCTCGCGGCGTATGCCCTCCCAGCTCAAATGGATCCCGGCGGCCTTGAGTTGAAAACGAATTGTATGCACGAGGTGGTAGGCGAGCACGGAGATGAACAGGTGCCCGCTCACCCGATCGGTCTTGCGATGGAAGATGGGCCGCAGACCAAGCTCGGATTTCAGACAGCGGAAGACCGCCTCCAGATCGGTGAGCATGGTATAGGTCCGCCACAGGGTGGCTTCGTCCCAGTCCTGTTCGTTGGTGCGCAGGCAATAGACACCGGGGAGGGTCTCCGCGATGGGTGTGGTGCGCTGCCAATGAATCGCGGTGGCCTTGCCACTGCTGGCGTCCTGCTCGACGCTGACCTCATAGTATTGCGCCGCCCGTGAATCTTTCTCGCGCAGGCGGCCAAGGCGCTCCAAGACCTTCTCGTAACGCTTGACGGACCCCTTCTTGTGCAAACCCGCGGCGAGCTTCTCCAAGGCGGCCTCAAAGCGCTTGGCAAACAGCTCGGCAATGCCACGATCCTTTTTCTCGCGCTCGGAGGAGTGGCAGTAGAGCTCCACCTCGCCGGTGTCGGCGTTGACCACGCGCTGGGCGCGGATGCTCAGCTCGCCGTCCTGCGTGATCAGCACCGCGGCATCGGGGTCGAATTGGCGTTGGCGTTTTCGGCTGACCACCAGATAGCGGTAGCCGTTCTCCACCAGCCAGGCGATGTTCTCCTCGGTGGCGATTCCGGCATCGAGCACCACTGTTGGAGCCATGTCCGTGTGCCCTGAAGCCAGCTTGTCGATCATCCGTGAGAGGGTCTTGGGCTCGCTGACGTTGCCGGCAAAGATCTCGCTGCGTTTGGGAAAGCCGCTGGCGTCGAGCACCAGCGCCAAGGTCACCAGGGGGCAATCCGAGCGCTTCTCCTTGGACTTGCCCAAGGCCGCGTTGGCATTGCCCCGCCCCGTACCTTCGCAATAGGTATTGGTGAGGTCATAGAGGGTGATGACCTCCTCGAAGTCGAACAGGGTGCGCTCCTGCTCGTACAAGAACCCCTCCAGCGCCGCCTTGTGCCTGAGCAACTGATCGGAGATCCGATACAGTGCCTTCAGCTCCAGCCCCGAGAAGTCGTAGTCGATCAGCTCGCCCAGTGCGCTGTGCTGTTGCAGCCAGTGGTAGGTGGCAAGCTCGCTGCCGGGGGCGGCCATGCGCGCAACCAGGGTACCGATGGCGGCCGCCTGCTGCGGCCCATTGAACCCCAAGGCGACGAGCTTCGCATCCAAGCCGACTTCTCGTAAGGCTTCCAATGCGACGTGCTCGATGGCGACGCTGCGCGGACGCAGCAGCTCCAGGCTGTCGACATCGACGGTCTGATAATCCGCCGCCTCGCACGAGCGGCCTTCATCCACGCTGGCCCGGCTGCGGATCAGCTGCGCCGCATAGCGTTGCGCCGCCTCTTCCCATTGCGTATCCAGATACGCGGGCATCAGGTCCTGTTGCCCGCCAACCAGGTGTTCGATGCGCTGGACCAAAGCGCCCCACTGCTCGCGCGGGACCTCGAAATGCCGCCCAAGGTTCAGCAGCGTGCGCTGGCGTACCTGTTTGCCTTCCCGGATCGACTCCACCAGCCGGTAGGTGTAGTAAGGCTCCCCCGTCTGCCGGCTCTTGATCGTGGTACGGCGGATATACATGTCGCAACCGTAGCCAGTCCTGCCGAGAATAGCAATGGGAGCATAGCCGATTATGGCACTACTTTCGACATTTCTGAGCTGACCTCATGAAGATCAGAGGGTTGCTGTACGTAACGCAGCAAATAACCGCCTTATATCATGGGGTTAGAGTAAAGATGGGTTGGGTCTGCCGTCGAGCGGGCCGACATGCGTTCTGGCCGTAACCGGCCATTCCAGGCCGTTATTGTTGGGCCAGCGCGAGGTCTGATTTCATGGGGTTGCTGGAGAAGCGGGTTTTCCACACGCGCGGGGTGAGCGCGATGACGCGGCTGGCCGGATGCTCACTGATGCGCTGCAATACATCGACCAGGTAGGTGTAGGGATCGACACCCTGGAGCCGGCGGGTGACCAGTAGGCTCTGGATGATGCCGACACGTTCGGCGCCGATCTCCGTCCAGGCGAACAGCCAGTTCTTCTTGCCCATCGGGATGGGGCGCAGGGAACGCTCCAGGTGGTTGGTGTCGATCGCCCCCTGGGGATCGCCAAGGAACACCGGCAGACTGGCCTGGCGTGCCGGGCATAGTTCAAGGCCTTGGAAGGGCTGCTGGGTAACAGATCCGCGCGCTGGCACTGCCTGTCGCACCAGGCCCAGAAGGCCTGCACCACCGGTTGGCTGTGTTCGCTGCGGTAGGCCAGCGTCTGCGTGCCGGTCAACCCCTGGTCGCGAGTCAGCTGCGCGTGGCGGTAGAGCGCACCGATCAGGGCCAAGGCCTCGGCACTGGCGGTGGGCTCACTGTCCTGCGCCCGCTCGAACCCGCGGCGACAATGGCTCCAGCACGCGGCGTGCGTCACCTGGGCGTTTTGCTTGGCATAGGCCGCATAGGCCTCGTAACCGTCGCTGAGCAAGGTGGCGCTGAAGCCGCCCAAGAAGGCCTGCACATAACGGTGGGCCCGCGAGGGAGCGTCGTGGAACACGATCTCATCGTCCTGCCCGTAGATCGGCCAGAAGTAGGCCTGGCGCATCTTACCTTTACCCTGCCGCCCGGCCCTGATCGGCGTCTCGTCCATGGCCAGCACGCGGCTTTGCAGCAGATGCTGGGCCTGGGCATCGACGATCGGGCGCAGCAGATCGATGGCCCGTGCGGCCCAGGTGGTCAGGGTGCTGCGTCTGAGCTGGATGCCGCTCTGCAGCAAGCGCTGGTGTTGGCGCTACAGCGGCAGGTGATAGCAGAACTTGTCGATCAGCATCCCGGCCAGGAAACTGACATCGGCCACACTGTTCTCCAGCACGTTGGCGGGTGCCGGGGTGGTGAGGAGGCTCAGGTCATCGAGCAGCTTGTAGACCGGGCGGGTGTACTGGAGGATCATATAGCTGCCCGGGCGCAGGGCCTGCGATAGGTGACCTTCTCGCCGATGCGCACACGCCGCTGCGCGGGGATGGCCTCGATCGCGGGGTCGGTCACCGTGATGATCTCCCGCGGCACCTCCGCGCCGAAGCGCAGGCCCGTGTCATTGAGGGCGCCATCGCGCGCCTTGGGGCGGCGTTGATAGGTGATCGTCTCGGTGGGCTGCGCCGGGGGTGGCGGTGTCGCCACCCCCAGGGCCGCCAACAGATCGCCCTGCACGGCCGGATCCACATCCAGGCGCTTTTCGCTCTTGGCACCGAACAGCTGGCGCTTGAACCAGTCGACCTGCTGTTGTAGCGTGGCGAGTTGCGCCTGCAATTGGGCGTTCTCCCGCTCCAATTCCGCCATCCGCACAGCTGCCGACAAGGTGGATTATCCGTCTGGTTTTATTGCCGATATTTTAATCGACGCGGGTCCCTCATGCGACCATTTTGTAGCGCTTTCGCTGCCGGGTGATCACCACGTCGACCCCTTCGAGCAAGGCCAGGAATTCGGTGTGACACAGGGCGCGCTGGCGCGCGCCGCCAGCGCCCAGGGCGGCGAACTGGCCCTGCTCAAGGCGCTTGCTCCACACGCAGTAACCGCCCTCCTCGAAGGCCAGAACCTTGATCTGGGTGCGCCGCCGGTTGATGAAGGCAAACCACTGGCCACTGCTCGGATCTTCCCCCAGATGCTGGTGCACCACCGCCGAGAGGCCGTCAAAGGAACGGCGCGTGTCGGTTGGCTGCACACACAACCAGACCCGTCGCCCCGGCGGGACGCTCAGCATGCATGGCGCAGGCGCAACAACACGCCAGCACCCAGCTGCAATTCTACCTTCCAGGCTCCGCTCGCAGCGCTCGCGTCCGGCGCCAACTCGAAAAACAGGGGCTCCGAGGCAATGACCGGTCGCGGCGCCACCGTCTGACCCAGCGGCCGTCGCCAGCGATCGAAGCTGCTCAAGGTCAGGCTCCGCTCGCGACAGAACTGCTCGCGGCTCTGCCCGCTGCGCCCAAAGCGCTCCAGCAGCTCGCGCCATTGCTCCCGGCTACGGCGAATCCGCGACCGCCTCGCTGGCACTGTCGATGGGGCCATGCTGTCTCGCCCTCCGCTCAGAAAACCAATCGGTGGCCAACAGCATAGAGAGATTCACGTCGGATGGAATGACGGCTCAGAATGGCCGGTTACAGCGCAAGCGCGTGGACCTGGTCGACAAGGCGGTGTCCTACAAGTAGGTCGGACCGCTTGAGTCCCGGTCCAGGGACGGACTGACGAGAAGGCCCGACCACCGTGAGGTGGCCGGGCCTTTGTCCTTGAGAGCGCCGGTATCCTGCTTGTCCAAGCGGCAACGCTCGACTGCGCACGGATGGCTAGAAAGCGTTCTGTCGACGCTTCGATTTCGTGGTCCGGCCCTGAGGTATCCCCACGACCGTCCCCTGATAATCAATCGAGTACGAGCGCATCGTGATGGCTCGCAACCCATAGGTCAGGGTCGCCGACAGCGGCGAGAATCTCGCTGAGCGCGGGACGCCAGCTCTCGATGGTTAGAATCAAACGGGCCAGAAACAACCGTGAGTAGGCCCGGCGCTTGGGCGACCCGGGGCGCATGCGCTTCTCGAAACCCAAGGACTCGGCTGCCGTGCCGAGCAGCCACAAGAGGAAGGCCGCCAGGGACGCAATGAGCACCAATACGGTGAATCGCCCTGTACCGCTGGAGCGACTGCGCTCCAGCCCCTCGCCGAAGTGCTGGCTCTTCATGTCGCGGAACGCCTCCTCGATTTGCATCCGTTGACGATAGAGTCTGACCAAGTACTTGGGTTGGTCATCGGCAAAGCGCGTTGAGGCCACCAGCAGCCATGGCTCGCGCGCACTGCGCGCCGCCTGCTGGCTTTTCTTCGAGCGCGATCGTTTGCCGTCGGCGTTTTTGCCGCGGCGGCCTTTGTCGGCTTGGCGCACCAGCACGAAGATCGCTCGCAATGGATTGCTGCGCACCCACTCGCCCTCGCCAAGACCTGTCGGGGTTGCTGTCGCGCGGCGGAAGATTGTCTGGCAACTCGCCCAGCGCCGCTTCAGGCGTACGAAGTCGCGACCGCGAACCCGTCCGACCCAGCGCCAGCCCAGGCGCTCGACCTCGCGATAGAACGGCACCTTGAAGCCGGAATCGGCCACGATGATCGGCGCCGCCCCCGGAGGTAGCAGTTGCGCCAAGCGTCGCAGAAAGCGGTGCTGCACATCGCGGTTGGCCAGCTTCTTTTGCGGGTGGACCTCCTCGTAGAGCGTCAGCGCCCGCCCACCGAGCGGCAGGGAGGCGCGCAACAGATGCAGCGACTGGTCGGCCTTGAGGTCCGACCAGTCGATCAAGATCACCGGCGCGGCGATGCGTGCCAGCGTGATCCGGCACAGCGCCCCATAGATCCAGCGCGCATCGCTTTGCAGGCGCCGGTTGCCCAGCAAGCGGTCGGCGCGCTTGATCTTGTTACGCAGTAACGCACCGCCCCGACGTCCGTCAGCGACAGCGCCGGGCCAGTGACGCAGGAGGCAACCGCTTCCAGTAGGGTCGCCAGGCGTCGGGCGTGCATGTTCGGCAACAGTGGGACCAAGCATCGTTGTAAGATCGCGATCGCGTGCATGGGGCGGTTCCTGGTGGGTTTGGTCACTTTCCAGGTACCACAACTCCCCATGCATGCGCTATTCGGCCTCAAAAATATCGTATATCCTACTGTTTTGTAGAAGGAGATTTTGGGGATACTTCAGGGTCCGGCCCTGTTTTTCTTTTGTCGAGCAAAAGAGCCCGACGCGTTGTCGCAAGCAACGCCGCCGGGGGCCTCACTCCTCTGGGTCAGCCTCGACTTGACTGCGGTACTCCTTCTCTCCAGCCGTCGCATCGCGAACCAACAGGATTTTCACCTGGTAGATGACCTCCCTGCCACAGAGCGGGTTGTTACCATCAAAGGTGATCGTGTCCCCTTCAATCTTGGTCACCAGAAAACTTTTCATTTGACCCAGATTGTTCTCCATCAAGATCCGGCTGCCGAGCTGGCGATACTCGCGCGGTACGACGGCAACCTTTTCGGTGATCACGAGTGACTCGTCTCTCGGACCGTACAGCTCGTTGCAGTCGACAAGCAAGTCGACTCGGTCACCTTGCGTCTTGCCTTCGAGCTCCTGGGTAATCGTCGGTGCCAGTATCTCATTCACCCCGTGAACGTAGTTGAGGGGGCGCAAGATCTCCGTTAAAACGTCGCCGGTCTTGCTGTCCCGCACGAGGTAGGTGAGCTCGACGTACTTGCCGTCGGTAATGGTGTTTGTGCTGGTTTCGGTCACGGAGGTCTCCGGAATGGTACACGTTGTGATGGGCGAAGGCACTTGCGGGCGCCAAGTTCTTGGGGCAGATAGGTGGGGGTCAAGTCCTCCTGCTGGGGCGTGTCGGCTTTGGACAAGCATTCATAAGCGCGGGACGGAGGGTGTCGATCGACCGCTCGTCCCAGGGCTTCTCGCGACTCGGCCCGGTTGAAAGGCCGGTGAATCATCGCAACTCCACGTCGCCAACCGGCAACGTCGCGCTCAAGCGGGCTTGCGGAGACTGAATCTCAGTTCGTTCTTGCCAGCAGGTAATCCCCAATGTCGAATCCTCTCGTGATCGAAAACGATGCCATCTCTGACCTCGCGCTGGAAGTCACGCAGGCGGTGCTCGCAAGGAACCCGGAGTGTCGCGTGTCGCTCGTGAATCCGTCCGGGGGCTCCTGCCGCCGGACGGACTCGCTCCTTGGCGACAGCCTTTGATGCCCCGGTGCGCCCCGCTCCGGGGTCGGCTGCGCCACGAGGTCGCTGCTGCGCAGCTGCTCGGGCTTCGCCACCCCCTGCGCGAATAATGGGAGGGTCCGCCCCGTTCCTCCAACGAGCCCGATGCGGGCACACTGCTCGGCTTGAGCAAAACACAGTCGAGACCGAGGTAGCGGAGCGGACCAATGAAAGAGGTTAGCAAAGAGAGGCAGATCAGCGTGGTCGGCATCGATCTGGCCAAGCGCAGCTTCCACCTGTATGCCGTCGATGCCGGCGGGCAGCCGCTGTTGAGCAAGAAGCTCACACGGGCACGTCTGAGCGCGTTCGTAGCCAACCTGCCGCCCTGTAGGGTGGCGATGGAGGCGTGCGGGAGCGCGCACCACTGGGCGCGGCAGTTCCGCACCTATGGGCATGAGGTACGCCTGATCGCGCCGCAGTTCGTCAAGCCGTTCGTGAAGTCCAACAAGAATGACGCGGCCGATGCCGAGGCGATCTGCGAGGCCGCACAGCGCCCGAGCATGCGCTTTGTGGCGATCAAGACGGTCGAGCAGCAGGACATCCAGGCCATCCACCGCATGCGCAGTCTGGTGGTGGACCGGCGCACCGCGCAGGTCAACCAGATCCGCGGCCTGCTGTTGGAATACGGTATCGAGATCGCGCAAGGACGCCCGACCGTGCAGCGGCGCCTGCCCGAGATCCTGGAGGATGCCGACAACGGGCTGAGCGCGCGCTTTCGTGCCGAGCTGCACGGGCTGGCCGAGGAGCTGCGTCACCTCAATGAACGCGTTGCTCACTACGACACGCAGATCGATGCCATCGCGCAGGGCGACCGTCAGGCGCGTGACCTGATGACGATCCCCGGTATCGGTACCAAAGGTGCCACCGCCTTGCTCGCGGCGGTCGGTGAGGACCCGAGCCTGTTCCACAACGGCCGCGCTCTCGCCGCCTGGATCGGCTTGGTGCCGCGCCAGCATTCCACCGGCGGGCGCGATCGGCTGCTCGGCATCAGCAAACGCGGCGATGTCTACCTGCGCAACCTGCTCATCCACGGTGCCAGGGCGGTGCTGCGCTTTGTCGAGCGCAAGGCCGACCGCACCAGCCGCTGGGCCGCCGCCCTGAAGCGGCGCCGTCACGGCAATGTCGCGGTCGTCGCCATGGCCAATAAGATCGCGCGGGTCGCCTATGCGGTGCTGACCACGGGCAAGCCCTACGACCCCGCCTGGGCTGCCATGGCAAACGGCTGACCCCGACCAAGGCGGACGACGACGTTCAACGACAAACGCCGATGACCCACGCCAGACCGAAGTACAGACCACCACGAGTTGCGAAGAGCGAACCTCACTGTGATGGCATGAAAGGCAAGTCCTGCATTCCCGAGAACCTGTTCAAGCCAAAAGCCGGCTCTGCCGAGACTGCGCGAATGATGAGGACGGGGATGCCCGCGGATTCCATCAGGGCACGAGGGCCGTTGACGGCACCTCAACACGATGCCGGATATATGACCGCAACTTCCTCCCTCAGCCCAACAGCGATTTCCTCTTGCACCACGGGGCGGACCATATATGGCTTGAGTCGGGTAGCGGGGTGGCGTTACCGCCACCCCGCCCCCTAAGAACCGTGCTTGCGACTTTCACCGCACACGGCTCAAGCCTTGATAAGGCGCGGCGGAGCACCCGGCACTCAACGAGGTCGTGGCTGGTACGGTTCACACGATGAGCCATGTCGGTGCCGCCGTTGGTGTCTTTCCCCGTTGTCGCCGGCGACGCTCGACGAAATAATCGGCGTCCTGTGGGTCGTAGGGGTTAGCATCGCGGCGGATTTTGACATGACGCTGGATCGGGAGCGTGCCCATCCGAAATAACGTCGCCGATCCGTCTGTGAACACCCAGGCGAGACTGTCCCTGCACACGTAATAGCGGTCCTTGACCCAAGCTCGGCTCTTCCGGGGATGTCGTCTTGTGGCCCAATTCCATGTCAGGCGCCAGATCGCACTGTCAATGTCGTCAAAGACCTTCTTGCTGACGACATGGCGGTAATAGTTGGCCCAACCGCGGATCACCGGATTGAGCCGTTGGATGACCAGACCTTGCGACTGGCTAGTGCCCGTCTTCAGAATCTGGCGCACCTTGTCCTTGACCGCGGCGATACTGGATGCCGCCGGTTTGATGAGCAGTTTTCCGTGATACTTGCGTACATTGAACCCCAGGAAGTCGAAGCCCGTTTCGATATGGACGATTTGGGTCTTCTCCCGCGACAGGGTGAGTCCTCGCTCCATGAGGAACTGCTCGACCAGGGGTCGGACCTCATCGGCCAGTAGCGCCGCGGAGACGCCGGTGATGATGAAGTCATCCGCGTAGCGAACCAGATGGACTTTGTGATGACGCCGGAAGCGCGCTTTGAGGGCGCGTTCCAGGCCGTCCAACGCCATATTGGCCGCGGTGGGGGAGAGAATGCCCCCTTGCGGTGTCCCTTCCGTCGTGAGTTGGAAGGCCCCCTTTTCCATGTACCCGGCATTCAGCCATGCCCGCAATTTCCCTGGGTGGGTGGGAATATGCTCGATAAGCCATCGATGCGACAGCGTGTCGAAGGACACCACGACACACTACCCATCACCACCCCCTAGACGGCTACCCCAAGCGGGTCACCGTGGTACGCCCGCGCCATCCCTTTGATGGTCAGTCACTTGAGGTCTTCAGCGCCGTCAGTCACCAAGGCGAAATCAAGCTCGTCTTGGTGCTTCCGGACGGGACGCGCCTGCGGGTTCCCGCCGCTTGGACAGATCTGCATGGCACGCCCGAGCCCCGGCCGGCGGTGCTCGCCTCCGTGGCGCAGTTGCTCCAGGCGCGCGCCGTTGTTAATGCACTCCTTCGCCGGGCGGAAACGGTTGATCCAGCCGCTCGAACCTCACCGAAGGAGTGCACCCATGCCCCAACAGTTGACCTTTCTCCAACCGGAACCACCCGCGGGCGCGGTACCGGTGTGGGAGACCCTCCAAGCCGATCGACAGCAGGCGATTCGCACCCTTCTGGCGCGCCTGATGCGTCAGGTCGTCCTGGCCCAGCGGGCGCCCCCGGCCGAGGGGCATCCAAATGACTGAACACACCAAGATCACCCCGTCTCATCTGGCTCGCCAGGCCATTGTCTACATCCGCCAATCCACCAGCGCGCAGGTCGAGCACAACCGCGAATCCACCGAACGGCAGTATCAACTGCAGGCCTTCGCCACGCAGCTCGGCTGGCCGCCGGGACGAACGCGCGTGCTCGACCAGGACCTCGGCACCTCCGGAGCGGGCCTGAGCGCCCGCGAGGGGTTCGCCGAACTGGCCGCGGAGGTCGCGCTGGGCCAGGTGGGGATCGTGCTCGCCTTGGAGGTGTCGCGACTCGCCCGCAACAATGCCGATTGGTACCGGCTGTTGGATCTGTGCGGGGCCACGGATACGCTGATCGGCGATGCCGACGGCCTCTACCACCCCGGGCTGTTCAATGACCGGCTCGTGCTCGGACTCAAGGGCACCATGTCCGAGGCTGAATTGCATGTGCTGCGGGCCCGCCTCAACGGCGGCATCCGCAACAAGGCCGCCCGTGGAGAACTGCGCCGTGGTCTGCCCATTGGGCTGGTGTGGGGTGAGGCCGATGGCGAGGTGTGCTTCCACCCCGACGCGGCGGTGACAGGCGCCCTCGGCGCCGTCTTCGAGCGCTTCCGCGAGATGGGCTCGGCGCGGCGGGTGTGGCTGTGGTTTCGCAGCGAGGCCTTGCCTTTCCCCTCCCAAGCCCCCGGTTGCAGCGCGATCCAATGGCTCACCCCGACCTATACGAAAATCCATCAGGTCCTCACCAATCCGGTCTATGCTGGCGCCTACGTCTACGGCAAGACCCGCCAAGAACGCTACATCGATGACCACGGCGATGTGCGCCAGCGCCTCAAACGCTTACCGCCCGGCGAATGGAGCGTGCTGATTCATGATCACCACCCAGGCTTCATCGATTGGGCCACCTTCGAGGCCAATCAGGTGCGCCTAGCGTCCAATACCCGACCCACCCCCCATGACAGTGCCGGCGCGCTGCGCGAGGGCGCCGCCTTGCTGCAAGGCCTGGCCCTGTGCGGGCATTGCGGGCGCAAGCTCTTGGTGGCCTACAGCGGGCGCAACGCCGTGCCGACCTACTACTGCCCCGGGGACAACATCGCCAACGGCAGGGGTGAGGCCTGCTTGCGCATCGGTGGCCAGAAAATCCAACAGGCAGTCACCGCGGCCGTCCTCGCCGCGGTGCAGCCAGCCGCCTTGCAAGCGGCCTTGGATGCGGCCGAGGCGTTGGACAGCGCGGCGGATGCCGCTCTGGTGCAGTGGCAACATCAGCTCGAGCAGACACGCTATCAGGCCCAACTCGCCGAGCGGCGCTATCACAACGTCGATCCCGACAACCGCCTCGTCGCCCGCGGGCTGGAGGCCGCCTGGGAACAGGCGTTGCAGGCGATCCATACCACCGAGCACGAGCTGCAACGACGCCAGCAGCAACAGCCGCGCACGCTGACGCCGGCTGAACGCGACACCATTCTGAGCCTTGCCGATGATCTCGACGCCGTCTGGTCGGCACCGTCCACCACCGATCGCGACCGCAAGGAGCTGCTGCGCGCACTCATAGAAGAGGTCATGGTGACGCGCGACACCTCAGCGCACGCGGTGCGCTTGACGTTACGCTGGCAGGGTGGCTTGACCAGTGACATCCCGATCCCGTTGCCCCCATCACGTCCTGCCACCCTGCGCACCGACGAAGACACCATTGCGCTCATTCGCCGCTTGGCCGTGCATTATCCCGACGCCATCATCGCCGGCGTCCTCAATCGCCAGCAGCGCACCACCGTCACTGGCCTGCCATTCACCGTCAATCGCGTCGGCAGCCTGCGAACCCATTGGGGCATTCCGTGCTTCGTCCCGCCGGCAGAGCCCGTCATTGGCGAGCCGCTAACCATCCGTGAAGCCGCCGAGATGCTCGGTGTGGCACCATCCACGCTGCACCGGCATCTGAATGATGGGCTCATCGCTGGCGAACAACTCACGCCAGGCGCACCCTGGCGCATCATTGTCACCGATACGCTACGCGCGCGCTTTGCCGGCGATGCGCCCGCCGGATATGTTCCAATCGTCGACGCCATGCGCATCCTCGGCGTGTCGCGCCAAACCGTGTTGCAGCGTGTCAAGCGCGGTGAGCTCAATGCCATCCATGTCTCGCAAGGCAATCGTAAAGGATTGAAAATACAGCTCCCAGACACCCTGCCAGACCTCTTTGACGAACCTGAATCAGCCGGGGGGTAGTATGAACAGCGATCCAAGCACGCCCGGATGTCCCCTTCGAGAATCCATTCGGCACTGTCGTTGCGTCGGCTCAGCGCATTGAAGCAGGCCTCAATGGCGTCCTGTGTCGAGCGTCCTTGGCGGAAGCCGTACGAGCACGGGTCCGCCCGCGTTTCTGACACCGGATCCAGCGCCAACTACTCCAGGGCCTGCTCGGCCCGGTCAGCTTGCGTTGGAATGCCGAGCGCGCGGCGCTTTCCGTTTTTCTTGGGGATGTAGATCCGTCTGAGCGGTTGTGGCCGGTATCCTTTCGCGTTCAACGCTTGGGCTTGTCGCCACTGTTGCGCCGGTGGAGCTTGATGCGGGAATTCTCAAGATACGCTTGGACAGCGCGCGAGTGATAGTAACGCGCGTTGTCGCAGATGACGTAAATGTAGGTGGCAACGGCATAAAACTGTTCGAGTTGCTCAAACAGCGCAATGGTCGAGTCGGCGTTGATGGTGTCGTCGAAGCGCACCACCGGCTCCAAACGCTCCAAGTCGATCACCCCGTTGATGTTGACGCGCCGCCGTCCGGTGTTGGAGCGCACCGCGTAGTCCTCGCCGCGCTTGATCCAGCCGTAGCCGAGCACCGGGTTGTGCTGCGGGTGGACCGCGTCCATGAAGCAAATGACGTCGTTCTCGCCTTTGGTTTTCTTCAGTTCTTCGTACTTGGCGAGATGCGCTTCCTGCGCCTCGGGGTCGGCCTTGCCAGGGACCAGCTTGGGCTTTTTATAGACGAAGCCGAGGCGATGCAGCAGCGCGGTCATGCCGCTGGCGGTGTAGACGACGCCGAACTGGGCCGCGACCCACGCCGCTACCTCCTTGGCACTCAGGTACAGGTTGGCTTGCACATGTGCATCGAGCGCGCTCAGCGCGGCCTCGCTCAATTCACAGTCGCTGCCGCGGTAGGCCAGATGCAGCAGACCCGACAGACCCTCTGCCTGATAGGTCTTGGAATGGTTGCGCACGGTATTGGGGTCGACCAGCAGGGCATCGGCAACATCTTCTGCCCGCCAGCCGCTTGCCAGCAGCACCACCGCCTTGATGCGGTCGGCCTCGCGCTTGTCGCGGGTGCGGCGATGCGCCGCACGCAGCTCGGCGAGTTCTTTGGCTGGCAGGCTGTAGTCCATCATGGCAACGATGATAGAACGCTTTCAGGCCGTTACGCTATCCAGGATGACCCCATCCACTCCGGCGGTGCGTTTACCTCGATTGCTGCAGACCCGTTTGACGGCCAAGAGCTTGGCTGCCCACGAGCGTGCGAGCAGGCGTTGCAGACACCGTACGCGGTGCCAGTTGCCTGCTTTGAGCGCCTTCACGATGCGGGCTTGCAGTCGGCGGACGTGACGCTGGACGGCGTTCCAGTCGAGACCGGACCACACGTCTGCCACGCCCTGCGGGCCTTCAATGACACCAAAAGTGCTCATCGTCCAAGATACCGCGCAGGTTTCGCCCTTGCGCGCCGTTGTCGTGATTCAAGACCAGCCGGAAGTCAGCCCCCTTTCGAGGTAGGGCAATGTGCAAACCCCTATCCACGCCATTACAGCGCGGCGTTCGCTTGCTCCGGCCTCCCATACCCGCTCGACCATCACGCAACCCTTGCGGGCTGGCTTCCGCCGTCCGTGCGGGGCCGATCGGGCTTACCACGTTGCGCACCTGTACCATTCCTGAAGGGGCTTAGGCCCCGCCTTCGCGCCGGCAGTGCTTCATCTGCGCGGGGAGAACACCGAGCTCCCCGACCTGACTACCCACCTTTTGGTTCATGCCTGTCAGCCTCTTTGGCATGGTATCCGTCACGACGCATCAACAGCGGTTCACCTACGTTGGCCATACCCCTAAACCCTAGCTCCCGACCACCATGAGGCTGGCAGTCGCAACCTTTCCTCACGGGTCGGTTGCCCGCTTATCAGGCGGAGGCTACAGTGTCCCGAGCGCTTCGCACCCTAGGGTTACCCCCAGCGCACGGCCCGGTAGGGTACCGGTGGCAGAACACCGGATCTCTGATTTCCCTGATAAA
>CAVOQO010000049.1:0-30526 GCA_963698355.1 uncultured Gammaproteobacteria bacterium
ATCCCAGCGCCCGTCTCCCCCGACCATCGACGGGGCGCTGGTCGCGCGCGAGGCAGTGTCGCGTCGCCCAGCCGGCCACGGCGCCAGACCCCGGCACCAGGTTACGAGCGACGCGACCGATGAGGACCCCAGAGGGGCCTCCGCTCACCCAGTACGCGGGGCTCCCACGTTACCGGCGCAGGGCTCGGAATTCATGCAGGCTTGCCGGAAGGACACGATCACCGTCGAGGAGCCCCCACGCCCCGCCCCTGGGACATGGTGTCCACGCCGCTGCAGCTGGCACTCGCCCGCGGCCATCGCTCGCTCGCGTTGTTGACCTCGGGGGAGGTCAGGTCACTGCGGGAGATCGCCCGCCGGTGATGTCCGCGGGAAACCCCGGGCCAGCTCCCACCCCCTTTGGCTCCCCGGCTTCGCCTTTCCTCCGGTGGCGCAGTCTCAACCAAAAGGGGCGGCGAATTGCGGATTGGCGTCAGGCCCAACAGCTGGCCTTGAGGTTCTGCCGCTGGCCGATTAAGAATCGTTGCGGACCCCCGGAATTGCGCGCCCTCTGGCTGGGGTGTCCTCGGAGCTGCGGCTCGACTTGGTCCTTCGGAGTGACGGCGCAACGTGCACAGCGGACTCCCGGGATTGCTTCCATCAGTGACCTCCTCTTCGCCCTGCAGTAATTCACCAGGGGAAAAGTGTCTCACCGACATTGGCACAGAGGGCTACCCTCTGCTCTTCCAGTCCGCATAGTTACGGCGAATGTCCTCTAAGACTTCGCCGTCGATCTGGTCGTCGTCGCGAATGCGCACGTCGTAGTTCTCCCAGCCCATGAAGTCCTGCAACGCCTTCTTGGTCCTGGCGTCGAAGATGCCGTTGACCGGTCCGTCGTAGAAGGCCACGCCCTTGTAGGCCGTGTCGCTCAGGATGCCCTGAAGCTCGCTGCACAGGGCGGCATCGATGCGGAGCAGGTTCTGCTCGTCGGTGCGGAAGTAGTAGAGCTTGTGGAGCTTGTACAGGCGCTCAAGCTCCGCGAGTGGGTGGGGGTGGTCGTAGACGCTGATGTCCACCAGGTCGTCGGTGGTGCCGTCGTAGCCAGCCCCCTTGCGCTTGACCAGCAGGGCCGCCGACTCCTCGCCCCGGCGGTCACCCCCGGCCTTGGCCGCGGCCACGATGGCGGCCACGAGGCGGTCACTGAGCGGCCCCGGCGTCTCCTTGAAGGTCCTGGCCAGCACCTCCACGGTTTCCCTTCCGACCAGGGTGTTGCCCTGGGCCGCAAAGCCCTTGCCGGTGATGACCGTACCTTTCCCGCCGCTGTTTCCTCCGGCGATCCCGCCGGCCCAGTCGAAGCACTCGGAGCCGGTCCAGCTCGCCGCGTTGCCCTGGGCGTCGATGATGCCGACCTGGCGCGACTCGCGGTGGGGATCGTGGTCGATGAGGACGTGCAGCGCCTCCTCGGCGGTGGCCCCGTTCCGCAGCAGGGCCAGGCCCCGTGGGCCATAGGAGACGTTGATGTAGGACTGGGTGGCGATGGCCCCCACGCCCGCCTCGGCCCAGGGGATGATGGGGCGCACGTTGGGAAACTTGGACTCCACCACCACCCCGACGTCCCCGTTGGCCGGGTCGATGGCAACCAGCGAGAAGGTCGCTGCGAACGGCTCGTCGAGGGCGACCACTTCCCGACCCTGGCTGCAAGGGGGATTCCCAACTAGCAGAGACATTGCTAGGGCGGATGCCCAGGTGGCAGGTCTTAGCGGCCCGTTCATGCTAGTGCTCAAGCAACCTATCGAGCGAAACATTCGCTAGCTGGGGGTTCGAAAGTGGCAGAGGCTACCTGTCGCCCCAACGCCGTGTCTATCACGGGATTGCCGGCCAGGGAAGCGCAGGCTGCTCGTTCGCTGACGAAGGGCACTGTTCAATGCGACGTCACGGACGCCGATAGGCTCGACTGGGGGAGTCCGCAGTGCGTACGGACCTGCCGCTCAACCGCGGCCCGTTGAGGGGCAGCACTACGCGCAGAGCGGACTGTCAGGATTCTTCACACCAGAGGCCGCCAACGCGCACAGCGGACGGTCGCGGTGACCGGGCTTAGTGGGGCTCATCGCGACCCTCCGCGGTCACTCAGCTCGCGAAGCGGGCTGGCCGCTTCATCGCGAAACCGGCCGCTGACGAGCTGGGCTGCCCGCCAGCCCCCCGGTCAAAGGATCATCGGCGAATTACCCAATGACTGATCACCAGCCGCCTCGCACCGCGCGAACGTGGTCCTCGCTGGCCTTGTTGTCGTAGCCCACGTCGCCGTAGCCGAAGGGCACGCTCCAGGCGTAGACATCGAGGAAGGCGTGGGAGGACGACGACCAGTACGCCCCGGATGACCAGGGCCAGTAAGCCGGCGCCGTCGCC
Source organism: uncultured Gammaproteobacteria bacterium (assembly GCA_963698355.1). GTDB lineage: Bacteria > Pseudomonadota > Gammaproteobacteria > Chromatiales > Chromatiaceae > Thiodictyon. The sequence goes on from CAVOQO010000049.1 coordinate 2,383, forward strand.
CCCGGCAGGCCATCTGGGTCCTGCTTCACGACCGGGCCCGGATACGGAACACTGTAATCCACCAGGCTCTGCAGCTCCTTCACTGTCGGTAGACGCCAGTCGGTGTGGCCCGCAAATCCGGGCTCCGCATTCAGCTCGGCCAGGAATTCGGTTTCGGCCGTGCCGTTGAAGGTAAAGGGGGGCTCTGCGACGTCAGCCGTCCAAGTGTACCGGTTTTGCACGCAGTGGACATTACGGTCGGCCTGCAGCTCGAAGAGGCACGCCGAGTCATCCTCCGCGAGCTTCATCTCCCACACCAGCCCGGTGTTGAGGTCGGTGAAGGTGCCATCCGGCGGAACTGCCTCTTCATAGGCGAGCGGCGCGCCCGTCTGCCCGTCGCCGGGGAACGTCATCCCAGGCTGCTCCTGGCACTGCGCGAGCTCCGCCTCGCAAGCCTCCAACGCCCCGACGATACCGCGAGGACCCCAGGGGATACCCGTCGCGCAGATCCGCCCCAAAATAGTGCGCTGGGGGGTTGCCGCCCCCCAGACCCCCCACCAGCCGCCTCGCACCGCACGAACGCCGGCCGGGACGCCCGGTTGGTCGCAGAACACGATGCCGTCGTGGAAGCTCACGCTCCAGGCGCACTCATCGAGGCTGGCCTCGGAGGTGGACGACCAGTAGAAACTACAAGCAGTGGCACCCGGCAGATCAGGCGAAACGGCCACACATGTCGGGCAGATCGGACCGGGATCGATCGGAACACTGTAATCCACCAGGCTCTGCAGCTCCTTCACTGTCGGTAGACGCCAGTCGGTGTGGCCCGCAAATCCGGGCTCCGCATTCAGCTCGGCCAGGAATTCGGTTTCGGCCGTGCCGTTGAAGGTAAAGGGGGGCTCTGCGACGTCAGCCGTCCAAGTGTACAGGTTGCCGACGTTGTGCACGCCGTCAGCGCCATCCTTGATCTCCCACATCAGTCCCGTGTTGTCGTCGGTGAAGGTGCCGTCGCCGTTGTCCGTGTAGCTCAACGGTGCCCCGGTCTGCCCGTCACCGGGGAAGATGGCGCACGGCTCGGCCAGGCAGGCCGCGAGGTCCTCCTGGCAGCTGGCCAACTCCGCCTTAAGCGTCTTGCACGCCCCTTGTTGGAAATGGGTTTCATGACAGCGGACCCAGTGGTGTCTCGCAGGCTGCCGGGCCTTTTGCACGATGACGGCACGGTCGCCATGGCCCTGGAGGGCGTCGGAACCCCCAGGAGAGCCGGCCCACCCGAGCACCGGCACCGCCAGCAGCAGCCCACCCGCCAACGCGACAAGCGCGTGTTTCAATGATCTCGTCTTCATCGCATGGTCCTCCATTTCACATCGTCAAGACCCGATCCGGGCAAAGCGGTAGCCGGCCGCAGCTGGCGGCTTGGGACGACAAAGGGAGGACCGGGGCGGAATCGGCGCAACGCCGGCCCGCGTCCAGTGATGTGTGGCTCGGCGAGTGCCTGTTCGGCCTCGGCGTGTTACGCGCCCCCGGCCGTCTCGGGTCGCAATGCCTACCCTAAGGATAGTCCGGTTTGCATAACCTCCGGGGTATCCGCCCACCGCTGAGGGAGAGCCGGTAGATCAGCTCCCAGGGTAGGTCAAGGACCGCGGGACCCGCGTCACGGCCCGTTGACGATCCGCTCAGGCGGACGGGCGCGGGAGGCCACTGCGTGGATAAGGCTGTCGCTGGCTGGGGATGGGGCGGTGTCTCTTCCCGGCCGAACTGCCGCTCAATGGGTTGACCGCGAGAGTCCGCAATGCGTCCAAACCAGACTGCCAAGGTAGCCAGCCGAGTGTCTGGAAGACGCAGCCGACACCCGAAACTGAGAATCGGGTGGCAGACAGGCACGACGACAGCCTCCGCCTCCGCCTTGCTGGAGGCTAGGGGACGTTGAGGAGCGCTGGCAGTGTTGACGCCGCGGCCGTAGGACCCTCAGCCCTTCTTCTCGATGCGTTCAATCACCTTCTCCAGCTGGCAACGCACCCTCGGTTACGCACCCGCAATGGCAGACACTTGAACGGCACAACGACAGCGCCACAGCGACAGCGAACCAGGATGGAGGCAAGATCTCGGCAAGCACCGATCGCCGCTGTCGGAGCCGACCCGCGATGCAGGGAGGACCGTCGGCGAGGTTGGGAGTGGCGGAGCCGTTCATGGCTGGGGCTACCGGCGTACGTCAGCAAGGGCGGCCATTCTCCAATTTACGGTGACCAGGGAGAATCGACATGAACTCGAACAACGGCTTGCAAGTCGGTCTGGCACTGTCCGGGGGCGGCTTTCGTGCGACTCTGTTCGGGTTGGGGAGCCTCTGGCGCTTGAACGAGGCAGGGCTTCTGGGACGGCTGGCCCGGATCACCAGCGTGTCGGGTGGCTCGATACTCGCCGGCATCCTCGCGCATCGCTGGCGCCAACTGCGTTTCCAGGACGGTCGTGCGGACAACTTCGACAGTGTCGTGGGGTCGCCCGTGCGGGAGTTTTGCAGTCACACGATCGACATCAGGGCCGCCCTCTTGGGACATCTCACGCCGTTCAAGACCTCTGGCGAATTTCTCGCGCGGCGCTATGCCAAGGACCTCTTTGGAGAAACCTTGTTGCGCGAGTTGCCCGACCCCCCGGGCGAAGGGGCGCCCCGCTTCATCTTCTACGCCACCAACATGCAGACGGGGCGCAGCTTTCGTTTTCGCCAGGACTACATCGCCGACTACTACCTCGGGCTGTCGCGCAGCACCGACATCCCGCTCGCCGAGGTCGTGGCCGCTTCGAGCGCCTTCCCGCCGATCTTCTCTCCGGTCGTGTTGAGAACGGAGCCAGACAGTTGGAGGGAGGCGTATAGGGATCTGCCCAACATCGAGGCCTTGCGCCGGCGCATCGCGCTGGCCGACGGGGGTGTCTACGACAACATGGGCGTCGAAGCCCTGCTCGAGGCGGTGGATGTCATTCTGGTCAGCGACGCGGGGGCCCCGTTCGAGATCGACGAGTCGCCGTTCGAGGACGACCTACTGCAACTCGGGCGCGTGCGCGACATCTTGATCGACCAGACGCGCGCCCTGCGCAAGCGCTGGCTGGTATCGGATTTCGAGGCGGGCCGGCGGCGCGGCGCATACTGGGGCATCGGGACCCGGATCGGGGACTACGATGACGCCAGCGCCCTGGTGGCGGACAACGGGCTCACCGAATCCCTGGAACACATACCGACCCGCCTCAGCCGTTTCGCCGAGCAGGAGCAGGGGCGCCTGATCAACTGGGGCTACGCGCTGGCGGACGTGGCCCTGCGTTCTCGGGCGGGCTTTCCGTTGGCGCCGCCCGAAGGCTGGCCGATGCCGGAGTGGGCGCTGGATTGAGTCGTCGGGAGGCGGTCAGCTGCGCGGGGGTAGGGTGAGCAGCAGCCCCTCCTTCGCCTGCTTCGGGTATACGGTCGCGTAGCGGTAACGCGCCTGGAGCGAAGGGGCTTCCCAGCGCAGGTTGTGATCTGTCGCGTAGTTGAAGCAGAGGGTCGGGGCTTCGCCCCCGTGCAGCACGACCCGCGCAATCGTCTCGTCGTTGGGATGGCCGAAGCGCGAATTATCTGTGCTGACGATGTAGTGCTTCGCCTGTACGACCTTCAGGAGTTCCGGCACCAGATTGGCTCGGCTGCCGTGGTGGCTGAGCTTGAAGGCGTCGATGGCCAGCGGCGGCTCGAGGCGACGGTGTGCGGTCAGGTTGAGCAGCGCGCTGCCCAGCACCGTGGGGAAGGCGTCCGCTGCGAGGAGCACCGAGGCGCCCTGGTGTTCGAGGAGCATGGCGATGCTGGAGCCGTTGGGTGGCGCCTGATCCTTGGCGGTGCGCCGCGCGGCCAGCTCTTCGAGGTCGAGCGTCCTGATGCCGCGCTCGATCTCCGACTCGGTGTTCGAGTGGCCCTTCCTGAGACGTTCCAGTTCCCGGTCCCAAACGGTTGCCAGGCGGGTAAGCCGTTTCGACGTCGGCGAGAGCAGGGTCAGCCGCGGATATCCCGGCGTCGATGGCAGCTCGACGAAGCCCCCATCCGCGCCGGTCGATACGGGGCCGCCGGCGAACGCCACGTTCCATGGGAGTTCCCGCTCGGGTGCCTGGAGCAGCGTGGCCAGGGCCTCTCCCTCCGCGACGCCGCGTGCGGCGGTCAGGTGCTGGCGGGCGTTGAACCAGACGTCGCCAAAGCGCAGGCCGAGTTCGTCGTCGCCCAGCAGCAGGTGGGCCGCGCCGATATGATCGTGGTCGATATGGCTGACGATCGCCAGATCGATCCGCCGATCTCCCGCGGCATCCGGGGCGATCGACGCCAGCCCGGCCTGCACCAGCGGCCAGGTTTCGTCCGGGCCGGTATCCATGAGCAGTCGCCAGGTGCCGCCGGGCACGGGACAACTGACCAGCAAGGCGTCGCCGTAGGACGCGGGCAGGGCCTGGATGGTGATCGCGGGCGCAGTCCCTGTCTGGTTCATTCCATTCTCCAGCCGCCGTCACCCACGATGAGCCATGGCCCCCACAGGCCCGGGTGCGCGGCGCCCGCCTCGCGGGTCGTCGCCTGGGCCAGGCGCAACGCGCGCGGCGACGTCGAGTTCGCCGGCATCGGGGTTTTGACCGAGCAGTGCGGCGTAAAGCGTTTCCATGAGCAGTGCCGTGGCTTCGTGACGCGGCCTTATTGCGCTCACCGAGCGTCACTGCGGTGGCATTGGATCCCGTTCCAGGCTTGTTCGATCCCATCCGGCCGACTCCGCGGCGGCCTCGTAGGTGCTCTGCAGGAAAGCAAGGAGCGTCGCGTCCGGGTCGTCGGAGGTACGAACCGCCTCGTAGGGCAAAAGGAACTCGCCCAGGGAGTCGTGGAAATAGGCTGCGGCGGGTTGAACCCGGGCGTTGCCGAATCCCGCAGGTATCGGGTAGGCATAGGAGTAGAAGGCGGCGTGCTCGATGGGCCCCCCGCCGGGCCAGAACCCGGCGCTGCTGACCTCCTGGCTGTAGGCCTCGCGCGTGACCGGGTCCGGAAGGTGGGGAACGCCGCCGGGGTGGACGGGGGCGGGCCTGCCGGAGAAGCGGGTCACCGCCAGGTCGTTGCTGCCCCAGAAAAAATGAACGGGGCTGCACTTGCCGGTGAAGCGGACCCGGAACGCCTTGAGGACGCGGTCCGCCTGCAGCAGCACCCGCCAGTATTGGTTGGCGGACCGGGCGTCGTAGGACGCGTGGACCTGGTCCTGGCTGAAGGGGATGGGGTCCGGGACCTCGTTGGGCGTCTCGTGGATGCGTACCGGGATACCCAGTTCGCCGAGCATCCCCATCAGTTTTTCATAGAAGTCCGCGACAGACATCGGCGTAAGAGGCAGGGTGCGCCTCTGGCCGTCGCTGACAGAGACGACGAGCCGGTGATCGATGAAGTCGAAGTCGATCTGAAACTGCCGCTCGCCATGCGGTATCGGCGAGGTGGTCAGTCCACGCGCCGTGACATAGAGGGTCACGTGCCAAGAGTGGTTGATCCAGGGCGACTTGGCGAGGCGGACCTTGCCGACCACTTGCGTCCACAGGTGCAGCGTGGTGCAGGTATCTGCCCAAGCCGCGTAGGGAAGCTCCGGCCAGGAGGACGGAGTTTGGGATTCGGCACTCATGGATTCTTCCTCGCTGTGTACTGCTCTCGTCTTCCGGAGTCAGGCCCAGCAGCCGGGTTGCGCCGTCGCCGCGGGCCCGGCCCCGGCGGCGTGCACGGGCCCGATCCGGGCACGGGCAGAGCAGTCGAGCTCGTAGAGAACCGTTCCGATAGGGACCTAGTAGCCCGCCTCCATACGCCTGCCCCGATTCTGAGCGCTCCCTGTCCCCTCGGCACCGTGAGCACGGATGAGGATACTCGACGTCGCAATCCCGGCACGCGTGGCCCTCAGTGCCACGGCAGGACGCATGCCGTCAAAGGCACAAGCGAAGCAGGAAACGCAGGCGCCCGGCTTGGAGAAGTCGTCCACAAGCGCGTGATTCTGCGGCGGCACAGGTTTCAGGATAGCAAGTCTTGGCTAGATCGATTCCATCGCCAGCGCGATCACTCCCTCGAGCTCCGCCAAGTCCGCTCCGCCCCGGGCCATCGCGGCCATACCCATCATCACGGTCATGACATAGGACGCCATTTGGTCCGGATCTTTTTCGGAACGCATGTTTTCCGCTGCCTGCTCCTGCTGGAACACCTGCGCCAACAGGCGCCGAGTCTCCTGACGAAGGCCGGTCAGGGTGCGCGTGGCCTCTTCGGGCAAGTTGCCACCGGCGGCCTCGTAGCTGCTTTGGGCAATCAGACAACCACCGGGCAGTGACGGGTCGGTCAGCATGTGCGCTACAGACGAGAGGTAGTTGCGCAGCCGGTCCCGCCAGGGAGCACCCGACGGTTCCAGGAGATGCTCGGCGTGAGGCAGCCCGTAGCGGCTACCGTAACGGGTCAGGGCGCTCGCAAAGAGCTGCTCCTTGTTGCCGAAGGCCGCGTACAAGCTGGGCTTGTTGATCCCGAGGGCCGCGGTCAGGTCGCTCAAGGAGGTCCCCTCCTCGGCACAGTCCACGAAGCTTTGAGTCCGCCCAGCCTGGAGGGGTAAATCGACGAACTCGTCTAGCGCTTCAACCGCCGTTTCTGGGAGCAACAGATCCCCAACCGTCTAGTGCAGCACTGTGAAAATGTTGAGACCGTTTCTAGGTTCATGGTTTAGCATATTGATCAGGAGATATTTCCATGATCAGAGAATGTTCACCATGCCTTTGTGCCCCGCTGCTCCCGTGGAGCTTTCGCAGAAGGATCGTCGAGCGCTGGAGGCGTTGGTGGGCCAACGCTCGGCGCCCCAGGGTTTGGTGATGCGTGCCCACATTGTCCTGTGGGCCGCTGCTGGCGTTGGTGTGCGCTCCACGGCGGCGAGTTTGGGGGTGGGTCGCGCCACGGTGCAGCGGTGGCGCCGGCGCTGGTCGCGTTGTGCCGCGGGATGGTCGGTGCTGGAGCGGTTGGTCGACGCGCCGCGCCCCGGCACGCCGGCGACCTTCACGTCGGAGCAGATCTGCGCGATCCTGGCCCTGGCCTGCGAGGCGCCGCGGCGCGCCGGGCGCGAGCTGACCCACTGGACCCACGCACGCGGCATCGTGGAGTCCATCTCGGCGGACTCCATCGGGCGATTCCTGCGCGAGGCCGATCTCAAGCCCGACCGCACCCGCGGCTGGATCAACACGCCGCGCGATGCCCAGTTCGAGCAGAAGTGCCATGACCTGTGCGAGACCTACCGACTGGCCCCACAGCGTGCCGCCGCCGGCATCGAGACCCGCAGCATCGACGAGATGACCGGCGTGCAGGCACTCCAACGGGCCGCCGCGACCTTGCCGATGCGCCCCGGCCTGGTCGAGCGGCGCAAGTTCGAGTACATCCGCCATGGCACCCTGACCCTGATCGCCGCCTTCGATGTGGTCACCGGCAAGGTCACCTACCATCTCGGCCCAACCCGCACCGAGCAGGACTTCGCGCTCTGGTTGGGGGAACTGCTCGCGCAACGCAGCGCCGCCACCCCATGGCACCTGATCATGGACAACCTCAACATCCACTGCTCGGAGGCCGTCGTGCGCGTCGTCGCCGCCGCCTGCGGGCTCGATAGCGACCTCGGCGTCAAAGGCAAATGCGGCATCCTCAAGTCCATGGCCACCCGCGAGCGCTTCCTGCGCGAGCCGACTCATCGTATCGTCTGCCACTTCACGCCCAAGCATGCCTCCTGGCTCAACCAGATCGAGATGTGGTTCTCCATCCTCGCGCGCAAAGTCATCCGTCGTGGCAACTTCCGCTCCCTCGATGACTTGCGCCACAGGCTCTGCACCTTCATCGATACCTTCAACGGGGTGCGGCCTCGCCATAATGTGGTTAGCAGCAGCATTCAGCGGCGAATTGGTCGATTTTCTCCCAGAACTGAGCCCAGCGTCCGGTGGTGTGGACCAGTGAGCGCAGGCTGAGAATGATCTTGGCCCCTTTGGTTTTCCAACGCATGCCGGAGGCGCACAGACGCTGCTTGACGAGGGTCTTGCAGGCGGCCGCGGTGACGCCCGATCCGATCGGCAGGTGCTCAGCGAGGAAACCGGGGTAGTCCATCTGATGGCGATGGTTGTTGAAGTAGGTCCAAGCGCTGTAGGCGCCATCGCGAAGCGCCTGCGACAGGGAGGTGCGCCGCGAGAGGGTGGCCGCTTGCGCGATGAGCCGGTCGGCGGCGGTGGGATCTTGCTTGAGCTCGCTGCACTGCTGATGGTGCCAGCGCGAGCGTTTGTCCTCGGCATGGCGTTGAGGATAGCGCGCCTGCGCCAGCGCGCTGACATACTCGCTGACGTGGAAGAAGTCGAGCAGCTGGCGCTCGGTATGCTGCTCGAGGAAGCTCCAGTTGCTGGAGGCACCGTCGGCGATTCCCAGGTAGCGCGCCTCGGGATAGCGCTGCTTGGCTCGGTCAATCTCACGCGTCATGCGCTGGTCGAATTCCTGCTTGCCATACTCCGGCGCGGCGGCGAGAAGCTGACGCCCTTGAGCGCGGCGAAGTCCCCGAAGAAGCGCTCGACCCCCTCGACCCGGATCACCGGGCCGCCGCCGAGCCCGGCCGATACGGACGGCATCGCCGGCGCGCCCGTCGCGCCGGCGGTGGGCTCCTGACGCAGGCGCGTGACGAAGGCGTCCTCGAAGGTGGGCGCTGCCGGGCTGATCTGCGCCTCGGCCTCGCCCGTGATCCCGGAGAGGTCCGGGGGCGCGGCCTCACGCATCACCACCCGCACCCGCTCGCCTGCGATCACCGCGTCCACCACGCCCGCAAGCCCTGCCAGCCGGGTCTGGAGTTGGCGCTTGGGGACCCCAGGCACGTCCACCTGGAAGGCGTGTCCCTCGAGGGGCCGGCGGAACGACTCGGGGGTGCCCTCGCCCAACAGCCTGCCCTCGTGTATCAGGATCACCCGGTCGCAGCGCTCGGCCTCGTCGAGTAGGCAGTGCTCAACAGCACACTCATCCCACCCTCGCGCACGAGCCCGTAGACGATCGACCACAGCTCGCGCCTGGAGACCGGGTCCACTCCGACGGTGGGCTCGTCCAGGAGCAAGAGACGGGGAGGGCGCACCAGGGTGCAGGCGAGCCCCAGCTTCTGTTTCATGCCGTCGGAGAGTTGTCCCGCCAGTCGGCGGGTAAAGGGCGTGAGGCCCAACAATCGTCGCGGCTTCATTGACCGCCGTCAGCCGAAAAGCTGATACGGCCCCGCGCCGGTTGTCAGGCTCCGGCACCTCGACTAATCGTCATAACGTCCGCTCCGCACAGCCAGGGACAGAGCGCCCGCGCCGCAACACCATCATCACAACCAGCGGCTCACGCATCCGCCAAGGCCCCCAGCCTTGGCATCATTCGGACCAATGCGAGGACATCCATGGCCAAAAAGAAAGCAAGCCCGAAGCGGGTCAACCGCAAGCTCGTGGTGCAGGCCCTGACCGACGCCAAGTTCCGAAAGCAGCTCAGCGCGGATCCGGCCAAGGCCCTCGGCCGCAAGGAACTCACCGATGTGGAGATGAAGGAGGTTCGCCTGGTGCTGGCGACGGTGAAAGGCATCGACAAACAGATCCGCTCCCTGGCCGATGAGCTCCTGTGCGCAAACGGCGGCGGGGGCTGCGGCATTGCCGCCGTCTGAGCGCGCCGCCAGCGCGGCCCCGGCAGCGCCGGGGCCGCGGGCCGCGGGCGCCGACCTGCCGGATGCCGAGGTGCTGGTCGCCACCACCTGGGACTGCAACCTGCGCTGCCGCTATTGTTTCGTCGGCGAACGCACCCGAAGCGCCGACGCCGAAAGCCGCATGTCCGCCGACCAGGCTCGCCGTCTGGTGACCGCGCTGCACCTCGGCCTCCCCGGCGTGGACAGCATCTGCATTCACCTCTACGGCGGTGAACCGCTGCTGAACCTGCCGGCGCTGCGGGCCATGCTCGACGCCGCCGACGACTACCCCCGCGGTCGTTTCCGCTTCGCCATGACCACCAATGGCGCGCTGCTCTCTGACGAGATCCTGGCCCTGCTCGACCGCGGCCGATTTCAGGTCGTCCTCAGCATCGACGGCCCCGCCGATGTGCACGACGCCTGCCGGCCCAGCCGCGGCGGAGCGGCCACCCATGCCCGGGTCATGGCCTTCCTGGATGCCCTGCGCAGCCGTACCTGCTGTCATGTACGCGGCTCCGCGGTGGTGCGCCGGGGCTGGGGCCTGGCCGCGGCCACCGACTATCTGCGCCAGCTCCCGGTGGACGCCATCAAGGCCCAGGCGGTGCGCGCCCCGGACAGCAATCCCTTCACACTGACCCCCTCCGAGCGGGTCGGCTATGTCGCCGATTTGGAGCGCATCGGCGATCAGGTCATCACCGAGCTTGAGGCCGGCCGACAGCCGCCGGACGACCGCTTCGCCAACCGCGTCCTGCAACTGCTGTGCGGCGGCGAGCGGTCGCGCTTCTGCGGGGCCGGCGAGACCACCTTTGGCGTGCTGCCGGACGGCACCATCACCCCCTGCGTCCTGCTGCCGGCGGACGGCGAGCAGCGGCTTGGTCATGTGGATGATCCGCCCGCGCATTGGGTGAGCAATGGCGCGCGCTGGCGCGCCGACCGCGGGCCCCGGGCCGAGTGCGCCGATTGCGACGCGCTGCCGCTGTGCGGCGGCGGCTGCCCGGCCATCGTGCCGGTCTGCGGCGCCGATGAGTGCAGCTTGATTCGCAAGAATTGCGAGATCGCCCGACGCATCCATGCCCATTTCGCCGAGCGGCCGGAGAAGCTGCTGCCGCTGGCCGGCATCCTCTGCGCAGCCGACACCGCTGATGACTAGCCTCGCCCCAGCGGGCTTTGATCCCGCCGACATCGAGCCGCCGCCGCTGCGCGAACGCCCCCGCCCCATCGTCGCGCTGGCACTGGATGTGGCCGGTCGCTGCAACCTGGCCTGCCGCTATTGCGCCGAATCGGCCACCCAGCCCCGGCACCGGCCCGGCATGTCCGAGGCCGTGCTGGAACAGGCCCTATCGCTGCTGCAACCGACGCTGCCGCTGGACCTGGCGCCGAGCATCCGCCTCGGCAGCGGCGAACCGCTGCTGGCGGCGCCGCTGCTGCGCCGGCTCGACGACCAGCTCAAGGCGCGGCGCGACGCCGGGCTGCCGGTGCCGGAGGTGTTCATCACCACCAACGGCACGCTGCTGCATGCCGACACGCTGGACTGGCTCGTCGCCACCGGCTGGAACGTCAAGATCAGCCTCGACGGACCGGCCTCAGTGCACGACCGCTGGCGCGTCACCGCCCGCGGCCGCGGCACCCATGCCCAAGTCGCCGAGGCCGCGCGCGAGCTCGCCCGGCGCATCCCGCGACGCTTCGCCGTCTCCGCCGTGCTCTGCCGGGGCAACGATCCCGCCGAGGTCTTCGCCGCCATTGCCGAGCTCGGCGTGCGCCGAATCGAGCTGGTGCCGGTGGCCCATGAGGACCCGGCCATCATCCCCGATGCCGCCGACCTGACCCGCTATGGCCAATTCGTCGACGACTACGCCACGCGCTTCGCCGACGCCGAGCCGGGCCTGCCGGAGCTGGTCCGCGTGATCAATGCCGCGCGCCGCGGCATGGGCTACGACCTGCAGCGAGTCGCCTGCGGCGCCGGGCGCAATTTCTATGGCGTCGGACCCGATGGCAGCCTGTATCCCTGCTTTCGCTTTGTCGGCGTCGACGCCTATCGCCTCGGCGATGTGGACACGGGCCCGCAAGCGCAGGCGCTGGAACGCTTCCAGGCCGGTCCAGGCCGGCCCTACGAGCAGCGCACTGACTGCGCCGGCTGTTGGGCCGCGCCGCTCTGCGGCGGCCCCTGCTTCGCCGAGGCGGAGCTGCTCGGTCCTGGAGACGGGCGCCCATTCGCCAGCCATTGCGACTACATGCGTGCCGATGCCGCGGCCGCCACGGCACTGGTGCAGCGCACCCGTGCACAGGACCCCGAGCGGCTGCTGGGGCTGCTCGGCGAGCTGGCCGACGTCTGAGCGCACCTAGCGCCACGCCGATCCACCATGGCACCGACCCCAACGCTGTTGCTGGTGAAGCCGCCGGAGCGCTCACGCTTCAGCTTCGGTGCCTTCAGCCTGGCGGTGCTGGCGGCGGCGGTGCGGGACTTGGCGCGGGTGGCGATCCTCGATGCCAGCGAGCTGACCCCGGCGCAGGCCCTGCGCGAGATCAGCGATGCGCGCCCGGACTGGATCGGCATCACCACCATGGCCCTGGCCTCCCTCGCCCCCGCCGCGCAACTGATCCGCGCACTGCGCCAGCGGCTGCCGCGGGCGCGCATCCTGGTGGGCGGACACGGCGCATCGATGTTGCCGCGGCCGGTGCTGGAGGCCGGCGCCGATGCCGTGATCCGCGGCGAGGGCGAGCTGGCCCTGCGCGCGGTACTCGCCGACGGGCTCGCCGATCACAGCGCCGACGCCCTGGTGCCGGCGGGTGCCGTGCGACTGCGTGGCGGCGAGCTGGTGCAGGGCGAGATGCCGCCGCTGGTGGTGCCGCTGGACCGGCTCTCGGCACCGGCCCTCGACCTGCTGCCGGCGCCGGCGGGCGGCGTGCACCTGCTGGAGACCAGCCGCGGCTGCCCGCACGACTGCGGCTTCTGCGAGACCACGCGCTTCTACGGCCGCCGCTGGCGCTGGCGCACGCCGGTGCGGGTGGCCGCCGATATCCGCGGCCTGGTCACGGATCAGGCCGCCTGGCTGATCGAGATCACCGACGACAACTTCGCCGCCAGCCGCCGGCGGGTGCGACAGATCTGCGCGCTGCTGGAGGACGTGGACCTGCCCGCCTGCATCCTCGTCTCGGCCCGCGCCGACGATCTGCTGGCCGACCCCGAGCTGCTCCCGGCCATGGCCCGCGCCCGCATGCTGCGGGTCTCGGTGGGGGTCGAGACCCTGTCCGACGAGCTCGGCCAGCGCAGCGGCAAGGCCATCGGCCTGGACGCCTACCGGACCCTGTTCGCGCGCATGCGCGAGCTTGGCATGTTCTCGGTGGCCTCGTTCATCATCGGCCTGCCCGGGGAGACGCCGCGCCAGCGCGCCGAGGCGGTGGAGCTGGCCCGCGCCGCCGCCCCGGATGCCGCCCGCTTCCTGCCGTTCTACCCTTTCCCCGGCATACCGCTCGCCGCCGGGCGCGACAGCTATGACCCGGACCCCGCGGATACGGCCATGGCGGCGCGCTGCACCGATGCCTTCTATGGCGCACCAGAGGTGCATGAGCGGCTGCAACGGATCGCAAGCGGAGACGACATCGGCGCCATGCTCGCGCGCGGGACCCTGGCCAGGAACGCCGACGCCGCGATGGCGGGCTGATGGAGGCGTTGCGGGGACGTAACCGGAGCTATCCGTGCGGCCTGGTTGCGGGTCTCGAGGGGATCCTCCTGGTAGTCGTAAAGTTCAGTGGCGACCAACGTACCAACCTGCGGCGAGCAGGGCGGCGATCAGGAGAAGCCTGTTCATCCTGTTGATGCTCAGCGTCTGACTCGATCAGACGCATGCTAACGCGTGCACGCCCCAACGCCGTGACCCCGGTCTCCTCTCCGGCAGGCCGAGACGGATGCGCTCCGTGACTGCTATGGTTCAGGGTCAACGGCAGCGACGTCAATCGTCGGCACGCACCGGCGGGGTGTGGTCAGTGATGCGTCATCGTTATCGTCACACACAGATTGGCTGGGCCATCATCATCGCGGTGATCGCCGCTGCCGCAGTCGCAGTACCGGCCATCCAGGCAATCAGCGCAGGCCCGATGCCAGCTGCCTTCCTCGCAGTCCTCCTGTCGCTGATGGCGCTGTTCGCGACGCTGACGGTCGTCGTGGACGACACGCACCTCGGGTTCCGCTTCACCCTCGGGCTGATCGGCAAACGCATCGCCCTTGCCGACATCCGCCACTACAGGGCGGTCCGCAATCCCTGGTATTACGGCTGGGGCATCCACCTGTACCCGGGCGGGGTGCTGTACAACGTCTCGGGCCTCCAGGCAGTCGAGATCCTGTTGAAGGGCGGCAGGCGCCTGCGCATCGGGACGGACGAACCGGACGCGGTAGTCCGCGCCATCGAGGGGGTCATCGGTGCGCCGGAGCCTCTTTCTCCGCAGGAAGAGGCCCGGGTTCAATCCTGGACGAAGAAGTGGCGGACGGTGCTGCTCGGCATCCTCTTCCTGGTGCTCGCAGGTATCGGCCTGCTGGCCTACTTCGAGGAGCAACCGCCAAAGGTCACCGTGACCGACGTGTCCTTCAAGGTCAGGGGTGTCCTCTACGGCGAGCAGTTCCCCATGGCCGAGATCACGGGGGTCTCACTCTGTCAGCGTATCCCGAGGATCCTTGCGCGAACCAACGGTTACGCCGGAGGGAGGACACTGCGCGGCCACTTCCGGCTCGCGCAGCTCGGCGACGGGCAGCTCTTCATCCGGCTCGGCGTCCCGCCGTACCTGTTGGTGCGCACCCAGGCGCAATACGTCATCGTCAACTTCCGCGATCCGGCAAGGACACAGGAGGTTTACGAGGAACTGACGGAGCGCTTGCCGGGGACAGTGGTGGGCTGCCTGCAGGATCGACACTTGCCGGGGAGGGCCTCCCCCAAATTTGGCACAGTGCGTCGCGGTGCGTGAATCGACAAGTCCCCCGCGAATGGCAGTCCCCGGCTGCAGATGCAGCCGAGAACATCGACTACCAGGGCATTAGCCCGGCGTACGTGTACCGGCGAGGCGCCAGCCAGGCGTCACGCACCTCTTGGCGATCCAACTGCTCCTGCTGCCTCAAGTAGCTGCGCATCCGCGTCCAATCCCGTTGCGGCTTGGACCACGGACACATGGCATTCATCCAGCTATCGAAGTAGTGCCGCGAGTAGTCGCGCTGATCACGATGAAGCTGGCGCGCGGCGTCCCGATAGAGGTCCATGGTCCGATCGTAGCGCGCCGTCCATGGAGACATGTACGTGGAGTAGGGACGGAAGGCATCGAACAGGGCCTCGCGCCGCTCGCGCAGCTGATCACGACGTTGATCGACCAGGGTCTGCAGACTCGGCGGTGGCGCTGGGGGCATCAGCAACGGCGGCCTCACCGATGTTGCCTCGTCGTCGATCAGCGCTGTGACCTCCGGTTGTGCTTCGGGCTCATCGACCGCTTCGGGTTGAGTCGCCTGATCGGTCTGCGCCACATTGGCGGGAGCTTCTGCGGCTGCTTGTGGCTGATCGACAGGGGCTGCCTCGTCCTTAGCAGTCGCCATGCCCGCGGCAATCAGCACAAGGGTCAGTGGGAGAAAGGCGGCAATGCGCCATTGATTAACCAGCATGGTTGCACCTCCTCGGCCATTTTCGGCGCACCTCAGTAGGTCCGAAACCACCCGGACGGCAAACGGTGCGCATGTTTAGCTCGAACGACTTCACATTTCAGTATTGTTCCGGCGGTGCATTATACAATTCGAAAATACTTATGGACGGTGATCCATCGGTAGGGGCAGCGCTTGGCGCGAATTCAAAGCATCCAATCGCCTTGCAGGAACCCGGGGTGAGCTTCTGGTGGGCTGTGGGGTCACCGCGAGCACGAGGTTGTCCCAAGAACCGGGCGCAAGAGCTAGGCAGATTTCGGTTCCGGGATCGGGCACGCTTGAAGCGTGCTCAGTGGACCAACCGCTTCTCCTGGGCACCGCAACCTCCACCAACTGCCCTGTCTCGTCGCGGCACCAGAGTACGTCTTTCGGCAGGGCGCCTCGGCGCAGCCACCGCTCGAACGCCACCATAGCCAACAGGACGTCGGTAATCCGCTCCCAATCGACGCTGTCCGGGTCGCTGATGTCGATGTCGCGCGGAAGCTTGCCAGCCGCGGCCAGGCGCATCCAAAGCGCGCGCAACGCGTCGGCGCCTTGATGGGCCGCGATCAGGCTCACCTCAAGCCAGTCGGTGTTCGCGTCGGTGTGCGAGCTTCCGGTTCCCATGGATGTTCAGCATAGCAGCGCCAAGAGCCTGCCAAAAACTGGGTCCAGATCCGCGGGATAGGCACCAAAAAATATCCCGGCCATCACGCCGGGGGAAGAACTACAGCTTCGTCTGGGCGCACAGAGCACGCCCGCGCTGAGTGTCGCTCAGGATCTCCGATTTTCGCGAGAGAACAGCTGCCTTCGTCTTGGCGCGGTTTTCTCCTGGAGGCACTTTCAATCCTGCGAACGGCCCGGCATCCTGGGGCCTTGCACGACTGCGGAAGCCACTATCCGATGCCAGCGCCAGACGATTTCGCCCCCTACGCGAGGCTGGCCGACCAGCTCATCGAGCGGGCCACCAAGGAGCAGCTCGCCGACGTGGCCAAACTCCTCGCAATCAACATCGGTTGGTACCAGCGGAAGTACGGCGATGTGCCCCAAGAGACACTGCTCAAGATGGTCCGGGCTGAGACCTTGGACGACGATACCCTGGCCCTCCTCTCATCTGGGATGCAGAACCTCATCTCCGCGCTGCTCGAAGTAACAGGATTGACCGATGAACTTCAGGACGAGTCGCGTCACTAGCGGTGGCCCGGCCTCACCAGTCCAACCCAGGTTCCTCACGAGCAGCGCGAGCGCGTTTTGCCAGATGGCGCACGGGAGAAGCGGTTGCAGGGGTGCAATGATAGGCGGCACCCTACCGAGCCCCCGATGCAGTTATCCCAGCCAAGTCCCACTGTTAAGACCGCCTGGATCGCCCGCCTCCTGGGCGGTTCCAACGCCACCTTCGGGACGGCCGCCATCAACCCCGGCGTGGTCACCATCGAGCGGTTGGGCGACGTCCATCGCATCACCTTGCGTGACCTGCAGAACGCGGAACTGGCGGGCGGCTGGCTGTTCGGCGAGTTGGTGTTCCGCGAGCACGGAGGCGCTACGACGCAGCTGGGCGGTATTGCCAACAGCGCTGCCAGACGCTTCCTCACCGCCCTGGCGCACGCGCAACAAGCCTTCTCCGAGGCCCAGACGGTTCTGATCCGGGAGCGCGCCCGGATTTGCGCGCTTGGCCGCTGGCTTGGCGAGGCCGAATCGGGGGGCTCCTGGTTTCCATCCCACCGACTTGAAGGGGCGCTTGCCGACGCCCGCAAGCTCAACGGGCTGGCATCCTATCCCGCCGAGCTACTGACGAGTGACCCAGATCAAGCCCAGGATCTCGCGAGGATTCAGCAACTTCGTACCGCTGGCGAACGATTCCGCCAAACATGCAACGCGACCTTCGTCCGCGCGGAACTGGAGCGATTTGGAGACTACTTCGACTCCGTCGAACGACAGGCGCTGACCCCGGCCCAGCGCCGCGCCGTTGTCACCCACGAGGACAATACACGCGTCATTGCTGGCGCAGGCTCGGGCAAGACCAGTGTCATCGTGGCCAAAGCGGGCTACCTAGTGCGCAAGGGCCTCTGCCGAGCCGATGAAATCCTGCTGCTGGCCTTCAACCGCGATGCCGCCGAGGAGATGCGCGCACGCATCCGCGAGCGGCTGGGCATCGAAATCCGGGTCAACACCTTCCATGCCTTGGGGCTCGACATCATCGCCCGCGTCGATGGCGCGAAGCCCTCCCTTGCGCCTTGGGTCGAGAGCGAACGCCAGCTGGCCGATCACCTGCAGGACCTCATCGCGGAACTGATCCTCGACCCCGTCACCTCCCCCGGGGTGCGCGCCTACGTCCAAAGCCATTTCGCCCCCTACCGCAGCGTTTTCGACTTCAACACCGAGGAGGAGTACGCCGCCTATCTGCGCAGCCATGAGCTGGTCACTCTCAAGGGCGAAACGGTGAAGAGCTTCGAGGAAGCCGAGATCGCGAACTTCCTCTATCTCAGCGGCATCCCGTACCGCTACGAAGCGCCTTATGTCCACCCCACCGCTGATCAGGAGCACCGGCAGTACCAGCCGGACTTCCATCTGACCGAGTCGGACATTTACATCGAGCATTTCGGTGTCGCCCGGGACGGCTCGACTGCCTCCGTTCGTGGACCGCACGAGCTACCACCAGGGCATCGAGTGGAAGCGTTCCCTCCACCGCACCCATGGGACGCGCCTGATCGAGACGTACAGCTACCAGCGGCGCGAAGGCACCCTGCTCACGAGCCTCGAAGCGCAGTTGCGCGAACTCCAGGTGCCGTTGCGTCCCATCTCCTCGCAGGAAGCACTTCAGCGCCTGCGCGAGCGCAAGCGCATCGGCGCGATGACGCAACTGGCGACAACCTTTCTGAACCACTTCAAAGGGTCCGGCAAGACGATAGCGGCGGTGCAGGCGTCCATCGGAGGACCGGATGCGGAGCGCGCCCGCGCGTTCCTCAATGTCTTTGAGCCCTTGCTCGAACGCTACGAGCAGAGTCTGCGGCGCTCAGGCTTCGTGGACTTCAACGACATGATCCTGGGGGCGGCGCGTCACGCCGAAACCCGTCGCTTCGTCTCGCCCTACACCACCATTCTGGTGGACGAGTTTCAGGACATCTCGGCGGGGCGAGCACGCCTGATCAAGGCGCTGGCGGATCAGTCACCGTCCCATCGCCTCTTTTGCGTTGGCGATGACTGGCAGAGCATCTATCGGTTTGCCGGGAGTGACATCGCCCTGATGCGGGACTTTGAGCAACATTTTGGTCCCACCGAGACCGTGATGCTCGACCAGACCTTCCGGTTCAACAGCGGCATCAACGGTGTGGCGACCCGCTTCGTGCTGACCAATCCGGCCCAGATTCGAAAAGACATCTATGCACCACGACCCGTCGTGGGGGCGGCGGTGGTGATCCATCGGGCGAACGGAGCCGACACGAGTCCAGTCCTTGAGGCGCTAGCCGAAATTCAGGATCGAACGAGCGACGCAGCGAGCGTGTTGATCCTCGGGCGCTACCGCTTCACAAGCGACGGACTCCCTTGGTCGGAAATGCGTCGGTTCCCCCGCCTGAGGGTCGAATTCAAAACCATTCATGGGTCCAAGGGGTTGGAAGCCGACTATGTCGTCGTGCTCGGGATGCGCTCCGGCGAGAACGGTTTTCCATCGGAAGCGACCGACGACCCGCTACTGGATCTGGTGCTCGCGGTACCGGAGGCGTTTCCCTTTGCGGAGGAGCGGCGCTTGTTCTACGTCGCCCTGACGCGGGCGCGACATCGTGTTCACATCGTCGCCGACCCGACTCTGCCATCGACCTTCGTTACCGAGATCCAGAGGTTTGGACTTGATGTGGATGAACGGGGTGGGGCAATCCCCACGCCGGTGAGCTGCCCCCGCTGCAAACGCGGTGTCCTGATTCAGCGAAGAGGCGAGCACGGTGTCTTCTACGGCTGCTCGCGCTATCCCCAGTGCGCCTATCAGGGTGGGCGCGTGCAGGCGCTGCGCCAACGGGCTGTTGGTTGCGGCTCCTGACGGGGCCGATTACGCCTGCAACAACCCGGGCTGCGAGCATCGCGAGCGCGTCTGCCCCCGTTGTAAGACTGGGCGACTGATCAAGCGCCCAGGCCCCCGCGGGACTTTCCTCGGCTGCACCAATTATCGCGCGGCACGGTGTCGGTACACGGAACCCGTACCTTGACGGCCCCATTGACGTTTGGCCCAAGTCCACGTGGACGCCATGACCGCTGGCTTGACCGACATGTGCTCTATGATGGAGCGGGAATCCCCAAAATGAGCCGCTTCACCAGTCGTCTTCTGCTCCTGCTTCCGGTCCTGGCACTGGGGATTGCTGCCTGTGCGAACAATCCGGCAGTCGAGGATACCGAGGAGGTCTCTGACGGACCGAAGATCTACGGCCAAATTTCCGTCTCCGTAAATCACGTGTCGGTACAGTGATGCGGTTTGCGATTCATACGGCGAGCGGCGGAGGGCGAACCAGGAGCGCACTCCTGTGGGGGCTCTCCCTGGTTCTACTCCTGCTGCCCCGGGCGGCGTGGTCACAAGAACTCACGGGCAGGGTGGTTCGTGTCGTCGATGGTGACACCTTGGTGGTCCTCGATGCGACCCACACGCAACACAAGGTCCGCCTCGCAGGCATCGACTGCCCAGAACGCAAGCAGCCGTGGAGCACGAAGGCCAAGCAAGCCTTATCCGACTATGTGTTCGACCGCGAGATCACGGTGGATTGGGGGAAGCGAGATCGCTACAAGCGGATCGTGGGCAAGATCCTGGATGGGCAGCGTGACGTGAACCTAGCATTGGTCAGGGACGGCATGTGCTGGTGGTATCGCAAGTACGGGGACGAGCAGACCCTCGTGGACCGAGAGCTGTATGCGGATGCGGAAGATGGGGCACGGCGGGAACGCCGAGGGCTGTGGTCTGATCCGGAGCCGGTGCCTCCTTGGGAATGGCGGAGGCGGTGAAATCAATGGGGCGCTCATCGCATACTCCCCGTCTCCTACCGAAAGAGTGATCTTTTGTACACAACCACAGTTGACTCCGAGATTGCTACGTGCTGGGCGGCCTATTGATCTTTAGTATTCGGGAATATTCCGTAGTTGGCTGAATTTTGATGCAAATTCCTGCGGTCATAAACTGATCAATCTAACAAAACGGTCATATTTGGCAGGCCCAACGCGCATCCGGGAAATGGCATCCACAAGGTTATCCACAGAAACGGTGAACAACAAAGCTTTCCCGAACCATAACTTGCCGTTGTGGGCTTGGTTTTACAAATAACCTTCATAACAGGCAGCAACCCACTCTATTTTTCGCGCGAGCTTCCGACGTGCCACATCCATCGTCGCGCACGGCGGCCGGTTGTGCCGGACTCCACGTACTGAAGAGCTTCGGGGCCGGGACCCTGTGATACCCACTTACGGGCGCAAACAGCCAGTACGGGGGGCCTCAAAACGCCCCTCCCGGCACCCTTTGACTGCCCAAATGTACCTCAGTATCTTAGCGGCTACTAACGTCTATTTGGAGCTGTGCGATGAGCGATCACCTGCGCGTTGACTGCGAGGAATGGCGTAACCTGAGCGAGCAATTTCCGGTGGAGATGCAATTCGTCACCGAGATGTTGATCGAGGCGGACGAGGAGCCTTGCCAGTCGGCGGCCGTGCGTCCCTGATCTCGGGCGCGTGCCTGCACGTCGCTGATGCCGCCTTCGGGCGGCATTTTCGTTGAACGGGAGGTGGCCGAGCAGTAACGGGTCGGAAATTCGACCGTGCCGCGACCTCCACGCTTGTGTCCGGATCATAGACCCCTGAACGCCGCGCGAAAGGCGACCAAGGTCACCCGCACGATGATCCACAGGCACCAGAGCACCGCCAGAGCAACGGCGCCGACGACGATCTGTATCAGTAAGGGCTGGGCGAGGAACCAAGCCTGAGCGGCAGAAAAGAGGGCTAAGGCCCTATCGATGAATGCGAGCATGGTGGACCTCGCTGAAACCGGCAGCGTCAGCCTGCCTCGCCTCCGCATGCGCCTTCTTCCGCACCAGCGCTTGACCCTTGGCGTCGGTCGCCCAATAGGTCTGGATCAGGTCGAACTCGTCGGCAGTGAGGGTCATGGTCATCGACGCACAGCAGGAACGCGGCGCTGCAGGTGCCGACGGCTTTCGGGGAGCATCTTCCGTCGCTCCCATTCCGAGCGCGGTTGGCAGCGGACAGACTTCACTCGATCAGTGCCTTGAGCCGCGCATCCGCGCCCGCCTCGCCAATTGCACACCACCCCTCGGCCCTCCCCGCAGGAGCGAGCTTGCTCGCGCCCCGCCCAACCAGTCACGCCCCGGCCCGATCTGGTCAGTCATTCCGACGGCACCGCGCGTTTTTCGTTGCTGCTAAAACTCACCTGAATTACCAATGTCCCCTCCCGCACTGGCCAGGCGGTCTGCTCCAACTGGTCAATTTGGCCAGTTGTGATGACGCCCAACAAAACCCCGGCGTGGGGCCGGGGCGGTGGGTGGCGGGGAGGCGGTCTCGCAGGCGGGCCGCTCAGGTCTGGAAGTCCTCCCAGAAGTTCCAGAAGTCCCAACCCGGCGGCGGTGCCTGCTTGACCTCGACAACCAACTGCGATCCCCAGCGGTCTCGGTCCCGCAACACGGTCACCACCACCCGCGCATCCGGGTCCTGGTCCTGCCTGGTGTGCTGGCAAACCACCAACGCACCGCCCTCGATGGCGAGCGGCCACTGCGCGTCCCCACCGAGCGCCTCGGGCAGCAGCGGTAGCCCTGAAATCCCTTCGGCATGGAAGTGGTGGTACCCGATGAGGTAGATCCCGAACAGCAGGGCCGGGCCCATGTCACGCACCGCCGCGACGGCCGTAGTCCGGTGGCCCCACTGCATCTGCCGCTCGATGGCGTGCAGGGCAATTTCCAGCCGCACCCGGTAGCTGCCCACGTCGCGGGTGCGGGCAATGATCTGGGTGAAGCTAATCGCCCAGTTGCCGGCACCGCCAACCGGCGGCGAAGCAATCAGGTCCTGGTAAACAGCGCGCTTGCCGGTTCCCGTGATACGGGAGGTGAGGGTCACGCCGAAGCGGTCGGTGCCAAACGCCTTAACCTGGTCGCGGAACCAGGCGGCGGTTTTGTTTGGGCCGCGGGTTGCGGCCAGGCGCTTGCTGATCTGCTCGGCGTCATGGAAAAACTCGCGGGTCGTCCCCCGGCGCAGGCCGCGGGCTAGCGAGGGGTCGATAATCCTGCTCATGGGGTCCTCCTCGAAGTGGCCGGTCTGGGGCGGGTCGCTCAGTATGAACACGAGCATGGTTCACCCCGCCGGCTTCGGCGATTACGTCAGCCTGCCTGTTCGACCCGCTTTGCTTCCGCGTTTGCCTTCTTCCGCACCAGCGCTCGACCCTTGGCGTCGGTCTGGCGGTAGGACTGGATCAGGTCGATCTCGTCGGCAGTGAGGGTCAAATGGTCATCGACGCACAGCAGGAACGCGGGGGTGCAGGTGCCGAGTGCGTCCGCCAGCAAACGGGCCGCCTCGACGCTCATGCGGCGGGTGCCTAGCTCGTAGTTGCTGATCCGGCTCTTGGAGAGAGCGCCGCCGGTCAGCGCCGAGAGTTGGCCGAGGCTGAGCCGCTTGCAATGTCTGGCGTAACGCAGACGTTCGCCGATTTCTTGAGTCAGGGTGATTTTGTCCTGGGTCACGGGTGTCGGTTTCGCCAATGGCCAAGTCGCAGGTGGCAAGGGTATATCACGCGTCCTAGCACCCGCGCGCGGGCCTGGGTGCCTGGGCTATGCCGCCTTCTTTTCGGCCGGTCGTGAGGGTGTCGATCCCCGCGGGCTCGGGGGTGCCGGTCAGGAGGACGTTTGGAATGTCGGGACCGCGTTTCTGGCCCGGCGAGTGAGAGGTGAGGTGCTTTGGGAAGCTGCGCAGTCACTTCCCGCGGAGCCCGGTGCTCCAACTGGCTTTGTCCCCTCAGCCGAATCACAGGCCGGTCGGGTGGGGGCAAACGCGACGCCAGAGAGCACCTCGGGCGGCACTGTAGCGCCCCGGGGCTTGGACGGGATGGTGGGGACCACGCACGGGCACCGGGTCCATGCCCGGGGTGGCCGCAGAAAAAAGGAGAAGCCGGCGTCTTCAAGGGGGGAGTCGGTTTCTCCCAAAGGAGCCCGCAGTCCCGCACCGCCCGCCGGCTTCAAGGAAAGGCTCGCCCAGGCCGTGGCGGCCGTCAAGGGTGCTCGTGTCTCCCAGGGCGTGGATGCCGGCGCGGATGGTGGCCTTGCTCGAACCCGCCGCCAGGTTTTGCGGACACCGGTCGCATGCGTTGGACGGTCTACACTCTGAATGAGCCCCGCAAACGGGAAGTCAGCGAAGACCTCGGCAGTGGAGGCGAGGCCGCTGGGACGCTTCCCGACTGGCGACGGGAGAAGGGCCGGTGAGGCCGAGAGTCGAGCACCCGATGCGCCTTCGCCACGAAGTCAGTCTGCGGGGCTTCTCCTATCCACCACGGCCGGCGCGCGAGCTGATCGCGCAGCGGTCGCTCGTGTCAATTTCGCTTGCGGCCTGCTTCGCCATGGCGATGATTACGCCCCGCTGAATAGTCCCCTGACCCAACGTGCCGCGGATGGCATCGAGCGTCGCCTGGAGGCGCTCCGGTTCCGGGTGGCGCTTTGGGCCTCGGAGGCGAAGCGGGGGGGGCCGGAACAATGGGTCCCCTTTGGCCGGATGGGACCCATGGAATCCGAAGTGGGGTCTTCGTCGCCATTCCGGGGGGGAGGGGGGGACGTTCGGCGGTTTTCGGGATTTTGGGATACAGGCCACGGGGGACCGAGCCGGGGTCGCCGTTTGGGCTGACATCCGCATCATCGCCTTCATCACCGAGGCCGCTCCAGTGCGCCGAAGTCTCAACCACGTCGGCGAGCCCGTCGAGCCGCCCCGGATCGCCACTGCGCGCGGACCGCCGGCCTGGGAGGATGCTCCCGAGCCGACGCCGGACTGGGACCTCCTCAAACAGCCAGAGCGTTGCCTGGTAGCCGCCATCCTCTGCCACAGAGGGTGCCGCCGCCACTGATCTCACGCCTGCTCGCTGCGCCTGCAATCTCCTCCCAAACCCCGCCGAAGCGCGTTCCGACACCTCCGGGATGTCCGGGCCGCTCTTGGTTGCGCCTTGACCAGCCCCCTGGCCCTCGCTAACTTCTTGACCCGACGCCGCCTTGGGCGTGCAAAGGCGCTTGAATTTCCTATCCGTATCTCCCTCGACGCTGCACGAGACGGCCGATTGCCGGTTCCAGACCGCGGTGGCCCACTGCCCGAGTCCCGAGGAGACCCCGAGCTCCACGGACCGCACATCCCAGCCGGCGACCTCGGGGCGCTCCAACAAACGCCCGAGCAACAGACCGGCCAGTTCCTCGACGGTGACGTTGCGTACCGGCAGCGGGAGGCAGTCCCGCTCGAGGAAGGGAATCCGCTCCTCACCGAACACCGCGATCACCAGCCCACCGTCCCGCTCCAGGCGCAGATAGGGCGAGCGCTCCGGCAAGAGCACGCGCTCGTCTAGGGCATCGCAGAGCTCCTTAAGCATCCGTTTGAGCAGCACATAGTCGAAGGCCATCCCATCCGGTCCGACCCCCGACGTCACCGAGCAGCGTACCTGGAAATTATGTCCGTGGAGGTTTTCCCGCTCGCGCTCTGAGAAGATCGTGAAGTGCCCGGCGCTGAAGTTCAGGTATTCCTTGCTGATATCGATGCGGGTGAGTCGGGGATCGGACACGGGGCTCTCCTGGCGGCGCGACTGATCGCCGCGATGTGGGGGCATCGGTCGGGATTCCCCGGCCCAGGGCGGGTCAATCGCCGGGGCTCAGGGTGAGCCGCCCGATGGACGCCCCGTCAGGTGGCCCGTTCCATGGCCAGGGATGGGTCCGGCCCGCCAGCCAGTCGTCGAGCTGATCCGCCCGGAAGGGCGAGAGTCGATGCCCGGACTGACCGAGTGGCAGGGTGCCCCGACTCTCTGGCCAGTCGCCCGCCGCCAGGACGAGCCGCGCCGAGGGGACGAACAGCGCCTTCTCGGGGGCCAGCACCGAGGACTTGGTGACGTCGATGGTGTCGGCGCCGCCGCCCACGCCCAGGGGGCCCACCTTGAACAGGCCCCCTAGCACGGGCATGTCGGAGAAGGCGTGGGGAAAGGTAAGACCGACGAGCCGATCGAGCCGCTGGTCCTCGCGCCGGGGCAGACGCTCCTCGAGCGAGCGCGCCGCCGCACGGATCGCGCGCCCCCAGATCACCGCCGGGCCCTCTTCCTCGGGGGTGCCCACGTCGTCCCAAAAGCTCGAAACGCCGCTGCGGACGGTCTCCTGGACCGGGTTGTAGGCGACGATGGAGAGCGCCATTAGGGCCTCCACATCGGCGCCCAGCTCGTCGCCATAGAGGGCGCGATAGAGCGCCGGCTCGAGCAGCTCGAACAGGGCGGCGGCACGACTGGCGCCGTCCATCACCCCATCCCAGGGCAGCAGAACCTCCTCGGCGATGGCCCAGGCGGCCGGGTCGGCGGCCTGGATCTCCGCGGCCAGCCCCCTGATGGCCTGCTGGGCGAGCCGGGCCGGGATGCTGGCGCGGTCGGCCTGCATCCTGGCCATGGCGGCGGGATCGAGGGGCGGCGCCTCGGCCAGCAGCTCGGCGACCCGCTGGGCCCGATACGGGGCCATCCAGGAGTGGGACACGGTCACCGGGTAATCGAACGGGATGGTGCGGTTGTTGGCGGTGATGAGGGCGGCACCCTCGGGATCGGTCCGGCCCGGGTTCTCGGCTCGCGGGACATAGCCCTGCCAGCCGTAGCCCGCAACCCAGCCAGGCGCCGGGAAGGCCCCCGCCCCCTTGCCGCGCAGAGGCAGCAGGCCGACGAGATGCCAGGCGATGCCGCCGTCGCGATGCACCAGCATCAGGTTCTGGGTCACCTGCCTGAAGCCGTCCATGTGCGCGCGCGCCTCGGCCAGGGTGCGCGCCCGGTTGAGTCCCGCGAAGGCCGCGAACCCGCGGTCGGGTAGGTCGTCCGCCTGGCGCAGGGTGAGCAGGTAGGGACTGTCGACCCGCGGCAGGGCCCCCGGATCTCCGTCCTCGAACCGACCCATCGGATCTAGGGGCAGGATGTCGTTCAGGATCACCCCGTGGCTGGTGCGCCGTACCCGCAGCTCCACGGGCTCGGCGCCCTTGACCTGGATGCGCTGGACGCGGGTCTCGATGGGCTCGCTGGCCCCGCCCGGGCGCTCCACGGCCTCGTCCCCCGACCCCGTCGATGGGACTAGCCGCTCGAGGAAGAGGTCCTGATTGTCGGCGATGGCGCTGGTGAAGCCCCACCCGAGATCGGCGTTGTGGCCGATCAGCACCAGGGGCACCCCGGGCAGGGCCAGCCCGGCCACGTGGAGGTCGGGGCCGATCAGCTCGAGCTCGTACCAGACCCCCGGGACCGAGGGCGCGAGATGAGGGTCGTTGGCCAGCAGGGCGGAGCCGTCGGCGCTGCGGGGTCCGGTCACCGCCCAGGCGTTGCTCGCGGGCCCCGGGACCGGGAGTCCGAACCGGCCGGGCGCCTGGACCAGGGTCTCCAAGGCCTCGGCCAGCTCGCGGGTCTGGGCCAGCGCGGGATCGGGCAGCTCCGGCGGCACGGGTGGAGCGGGCACCCCCTCATCGGTCGGGAAGAGCTCGCGCGCCCGCTCCTTGCCCACCCGCGCGGCCACCCGCAGGAAGGTCAGCTCCTCGCGCAGGTTGAACGACTGGGTCCAGGCCATGAATGCGCCGATGGCCAGGCTGTCCTCGGGCGCCCAGGGCTCAGGGGTGAGCCCGGAGATGCGGTACTCGATCGGCAGACGCCCGGCGGCCGTCGTCTGGTAGGCGTTCACCCCGTCGGCATAGGCGCGCAGCAGATCCCGCTCGGCGGCGTCCAGATCGGCGAGCCCACGCCGCGCGGAGGCCCCGAGCCCGAGGGTGCGGAACAGACGATCCACGTCCAGGGCACCGGCGCCGAAAACCTCCGCGAGCCGCCCGCCGGCCAGTCGGCGCATGACGTCCATCTGCCACATGCGCTCGCTCGCCACCACGTAGCCCTGGGCAAAGACCAGGTCGCGGGTGGATTCGGCGCGGATGCTGGGGACGGCATGAGGGCCGAAGTCCACCTGGACGGGCGCCTGCAACCCCGGGAGGCTCAGCTCGCCCGCGTAGTCGGGCTCGGCCTGTTTGGTGAGCCACAGCCCGGACAGGGCCGCGGCCAATGCCGCAATGACGAGCAGGCCGAGTAAGCCAAGAAAGAGCGAGATGGGGCGCGGCATGGGCATGACTGGGGCGGAGGGATCGTGGTCAGGGGACTCAGCGAATCACGCCCCGAGCGGGTTGTCCAGCCTGCGGGCCGAGAGGCCGCGAGCTGGGGAGGGGGCAAGGCTCGGCTGGCCCTGGCGGTGGTCCCCGCCGGGTCCCGTGCAGGGTTTTATTCGCGCCGGGCCCCGGCATCTCGGAAGCATACAGACCCGATGCAGGATTGAACCCTTGAAGACCCAGGCCCAGCAGCCCTCGACACACGCCCCGCCCCGCAGACCCGTGGTCTTCTACGACGGCGACTGCCCCCTGTGTCGCCGGGAGATCGGACACTACCGGGCCATCGACCGAGGCGGAGCGATCGAATGGCTCGATCTCCATCGATCCGGAGAGCGCCTGCAGGCGGCCGGCATCACCCACGATCAGGCCATGGCGCGCCTGCATGTCATCGACCCGGATGGTCGGCCTGATAGTGCGCCGGATGGGGGCCGGGTGGAACCATCGTCTCGGG
>CAVOQO010000050.1:0-14107 GCA_963698355.1 uncultured Gammaproteobacteria bacterium
TCTGTACCTGATTCTGTCTTGATGGCTGGGCGGCTCGCGAGCAGGAAACGACACCATGACAAACGCCGCCTCGAAAACCGTGCTGTTACAGCTCGCTAAGCAGATCATATATTGTGCCCTCGACCCATTGGGGTCGATTACGCATCCCGCAAACGGACAAATAGCCCGATATACCGCATTTAATTGAATGGAAGCATGGCTCAGGGTTGGCGCTAGACAACACCCGCCCGGTGAGTTTGCATCCGCGAGTTCCTCCTGCAATATTGGAGCGAGATTCCCGGTGCCGAGCTTTGTATGGAGGCCTTATGCC
The DNA here is from genome assembly GCA_963698355.1 of uncultured Gammaproteobacteria bacterium. GTDB lineage: Bacteria > Pseudomonadota > Gammaproteobacteria > Chromatiales > Chromatiaceae > Thiodictyon. The sequence goes on from CAVOQO010000050.1 coordinate 311, forward strand.
CAGATCCTTGTTCAACTCCGAAAGCGAATCGGCCTATCTCAGGGCCGCCCCCGCCGAGCGCCACGATGCCGGAAGGTCGCAGCGGGAAACCGTTCCCCTGGAAGCCCATGTCGAGGCCGCCCCGGAAACCGGCCGTACCGATCCACTCGCCATTCTGGCCGAACAGGACAAGACCCGGCTCACTGAGCTCGTCCCTCTTCGGTATGGCCGGATGAGCCGCACCCCATTCACCTTTCTGCGTGGGGCAGCAGCCATCATGGCAAGTGATCTCGCGGCCGGCGCCAGGAGCGACCTACGGGTCGAGCTCACGGGCGATGCCCACTTGGGCAACTTCCGGTGGTACTACGCACCCAATCGGGAGCTGGTATTCGACCTGAACGATTTCGACGAGACCCTGCCCGGGCCATTCGAGTGGGACGTCAAGCGTCTTGCGGCGAGCGTCACGGTCTCGGCCCGAGCGAACGGTTTTTCCAATAGCCAGGCCCGCGCCGCCACGCGATCTGCGATGCGCTACTACCACAAGTTCATCGCCGAGGCATCGGAGCTCAGTCCGCTCGCACTGCACTATTACCACTTCGAATCGCAGGCCGCGCTGGAGCGAATCGAGAAACACGGCAAGAAACATCGCAAATGGAAAGAGGAGGTCCTGGCAAAGGCCAGCCGCAAGAACAGTCTGCGCGCCTTTGACAAGCTGACCGACGTCGTCGACGGCCGACGCGTCATAGTCCCCGATCCACCGTTGATCGTCCGCGTCGATGAGGAGATCGCCGCGGCCGAGTCGGGCGCGGTGGGTGAGCTCTTGGACCGCTACCGCCAGAGCCTGACGCTCGAACGGCGCATGCTTCTCGATCGGTTCTCCCTGATGGACGTCGCCAGAAAGGTCGTCGGGGTGGGTAGCGTCGGCACCCGTTGCCTGATCGTGCTGCTCGAGGCCGGAGACGGCACGCCCCTGTTCCTTCAGCTCAAGCAGGCGACGTCATCCGTTCTCGAAGCCCACCTCGGGGCCAGCGCCTTCGAGCAGGCAGGTCAACGTGTTGTCGAAGGCCAGCGCCTGATCCAGGCAACCAGCGACGTTCTTCTTGGCTGGGCGCGGTGGCAGGAGCCGGGCGGACAGGAGATCGACTTCTACTTCCGCCAGCTATGGGACGGCAAGGGCAAGATCGATGTCGAAGAGCTCGGACCCGAACGGCTGGCAGCCTACGCCGGCCTTTGCGGAAAGACGCTGGCCTTCGCGCATGCGCGTTCGGGGGATGCCATGATGATCCGCGGGTACATCGGTGATGACGAGACCTTCGACGACGTCATGGTCGAATACGCTGACCGGTATGCGGACATTACCGCGCGCGATTGGACGCAGCTCTGCGAGGAGATCAACGACGGCGCGATAGAAGTCGTGCGCGATATCTGAGCCGGATTGCGCCTTACACGGACCCGTGCCGGACCGGCTCGGCACCGGGTCAGGTCGTCAGAAGACTATACGGACAGTTCCCCGACGAGAACGCTCCGTGGCAGTACCGAGATCGCCATGTGCTCGGCCACACTGTAAATGCGCCGCAGCTTGTCGAGTATCTCGAGCTGCACGCGGTGCTTGAGCAGGCGGTCCGGGTCGTCCCGGGCGAGACGCGCGGCCTGTTGCCTGTGCAACTCGGAAGTGAGCTCCAGGATCGCGTCGCGATTCGCGACAACGGTCTGCGCCGCCCGCTCGTCACCCTCCACCAGTGCCCGCAGCGCGGAATGCGCTGACTCCTGTATCGTCTGAAACAGACGTTCCAGCAGCTCAGTGGTCTCTTTCGAAGGGGTGATATCCGCCTCCTTTAGGGTCTGGGCCAGCGGTGCCAGTTCGCGGCTGATCGCCGCACTCATGTTCTCGATGTCGCCGGTGGCGGCGACCAGCCGTGCATGCTCGTCCGCTTCGGCGTCGCTCAGCTCGCCACGCCCGACGTGCTGCAGATAGGCGAGCACCGCTTCTCGCAGCACCACGACCTGGTCATGCTGCTGCGACAGCTCGCTGAGATCCCTGGCTTCGAAGGCCGACTTGACCTTCGCCAGCATCGCTTCGGTCAGCTCACCCATGTGCCCGAGCTCCATCCGCGCGCGCTCCAAGGCCATCGCTGGCAGCTGGATCAATGCGTCGTCGAGATACCTGGGGCGGATGATCGCCCTCTCCTCAACCGGCCGATCCGGGATCAGCTTGATGGCCATCTTCGCAAACAACGCGGCAAACGGCAGGAAGATCAACGTGTTGGCAGTGGCCCAGATGGTTGCGGCGTTGGCGATCTGGCGCGGCACCTCCTCGGCGAGCCGCTCCACTCCCTGCAGATGCGCGGCCATCGGCGAAACCATCTCGGCGAGCCCCGCGAGCTGAGCGATGAACGGCAGCCAAATCAGGGCACCCAACACATTGAACAGGACGTGCACGGCTGCCGCCCGCTTTGCATCCTGCGGCTTGCCGATCGCGGCGAGTATCGCCGTGATTCCCGTTCCGATCTTGGCCCCGAACAGGATCGCGATACCCGCCGGAAGGGACAGCAGCCCCTGGGTCGCCATGACAACCGCGAGACCGATGGTTGCCGAGGACGATTGCACCAGCGCCGTAAACACCGCGCCGGCCAGCATCCCCAGGACCGGGTTCTGCAAGGATTGCAGGAGCTCGGCAAAGCCCGCGTGCGTGCGCAACGGCGACATGGCCGAGCCCATCGCCGCCATGCCATAGAAGATCAGACCAAGCCCCATCAACATGGCGCCATAGTGGCGTGCCACGCCCTGCTTCCACACGGAGGTCATGACAAACCCGATGGCGATCAGCGGAAAGGCCAGGGCGGTCGTGTTGAACGCCACGATCTGCGCCGTCACCGTGGTGCCCACATTGGCACCGAAGATCACCCCGACCGACTGCACCAGAGTCATGAGCCCGGCACTCACGAAACCCACCACGAGTACCGTGGTCACCGAGGAAGACTGGATCACCGCGGTGATGATGGCTCCGGTGATGGCACCCAATAGAGGGTTACCTGTCAGCCTGGCCAACAGCGTGTTCATCTGCTTGCCGGCGGCTGCCTTCAACCCGTCGGTCATCTTCTCCATGCCGTACAGGAACAGCGCGAGCCCGCCGAGCAGCTCGATGGTCATTGTCAGGGGGTCTAGTTCAGTCATGGGCAACCTCTTTGTTCTACCTAGATTTTGCAAGTGCGCTCTGAGCGCGACGACCAGAACAAAGGGGTCTGATTAATGGGCGATAGCGGGGGCGACAATTGCCGGGCGGATGACGGAATCGCCGCCGCAGCCACCTCCCGCGGTCGCTTTGGCGGGCCGGATTGGGGCCGGAAGCGCCAGCGCGGATGCCGCTCCAAACAGGGCCCGCCGACCTGGACGATCAGGCCGGCGATCACTTCGCCTTGGAGCATTGGAAGGACTTAGAGCGGTTGGCTCAATGCCAACCAGTCCTCCCAGACCCGGGCATGCAGGTGCTGGCGCGCGAGCTTGATGCGCAACTGATTGGCGCCGGTCAGGAGTTTCCCCGCCACGCGAATCAGGAACAGACGGATGCTCTGCGGCTCCCAGCGCTTGAGCTGGGCGTTGCCGCTGAGCAGGGTCATCCAGCGCAGGGTGTTATAGGCGAGGACCGCGCACTGGAACAACGCGGCGTTGGCCAGGAAGTGGACGGTCTTCAGGTGGGCCAGGCCCATTTGGCTCTTGGCCTCCTCGATCCAGGTCTCGGAGGTGGCGCGTTGACCATAGGTGCGATGGGCGAGCCACGGGCTCAGCGGCTCGGTGCTCACGTAGCAGAAGCAGTCATAGCACTCCAGCTCGAGCAGCTCGCCTTGGGGGTGATCGGCATCGCGCGCTTGCGGGCAGCGCACCGCGAGGAAGAACCGCTCACGGCTCCACCCGCCGGCTCGGTGAGAGAATTCACATTGCTCCCAGCCGCGGCGCCGGTGGATCGGGGTCCAGCGCTGTTGGCCGAGCAGCTGGGCGAGGTTCCTCATCTTGACCTTGATCAGGTAGCCGTGGCCGCGGGCGTCGAGCAGGTCGAGCAAGGCGCCGTCGAAGAAGCCGCTGTCGGCGCGCAGAATCAGGCGATGATGCGCCGGGAACTGGGCGAGCAGTTGCTGCATGAACGCCACCATGCCATTGCTGGTGTAGGCGCTGCCGGTGCGCAACCACGCCTGTACGATCTCTTTGGTGTCGCTGCAGAAGGCGAGCAACGGATGATAGGAACGCGCGCCGCGTTTGTGGGGGTTGTAGCCCTTGGCCGTCCCTTGCTGGCGACCGTAGACAGTCTTGACCGTGGAGTCGGCATCGATCCATTTTTGGCACTGCGTGGCCAGATGCGAGCGCCCGGCGCGCAGGGCGCGGGCCCACACCCGCTGGCGCAGCGCATGGACCAGCGTCTCCAGGCCGCTGACATGCCGCTCGCGCACCTCCTTAAACACCCGCCCGAGCGTGCTCTGATCGGGCAGGCGCTGCCAACCGGCTACCCGGCGCAGCACCTCGTCGGACCACAGCGCCATGCACTGACTGAGGCTGCGCGCCCCGCCGATCAAGCCCACCACCACCAGGAACGCGGCGTCGCCGAGTTGGTAGAGGGCGTTCGCCGCGCGCGTGTGCTCAACGTGATGACCGAACAGGCCGCCGAAGCCCAGGGCGTCGAGAAACTTGACCACCGGCACCAGCCCGGCTTGGCTGCTCATGCCACGTCCTGCGTCTTCCAGCCGGATCTTCGGCGACGCACCCCGGGCCGATCCGGGTCTCTTTGCGGTCGGTTTGCTCATCGAAACGGTGACTCCTCAAGGCGAACCCAATGCGGCTCTAATGTACTGAGAAGGTTACCATTCTACGCATCCTGTATTCAGCGCTTGCAGCATTTAGGTTCTATGAGCAATGTTACGATCCGTTTAACTCCCTGCACCAAGGGTCGTTCCACCACCCACCGGTATCATTTGGCGATCTGCAGCTGGCGGTATTTGCCGTACAGCAACTGGACCAGCTCATACTCGAACGGCGAGCCGGTCTCGTAGTAACGGAACGCGGTCCGGTGCCGTGCATCGGGTCGACGAGCTGGAAGGCTCCCCTCACGGCCAGCAGGATACCGAAGAAAGTCACGCCGGACCTGGTCAGGAACGGCGTCATCCCCAACCCGACGGAGCCGGTCCTGGGGGTCAGTTCTCGCGTTGTTGCATCGCTGCGGCCCACTCTTGGCAATTAGACGCGAAGATGCTCCGCAATCGCCCTGCATGAGCGGCGCCCCGGTCCGGTCCTGCAATAAAGCATCTGCGGCAAGTTTTCACCTTTCCGTGGTTTACGGCTTTTTGCTGAACAACAGGGAACAACAAGGGGCCAGGCTCAATTGCGGCTATCCTGGCTCGCCGGAGCGCTCGTCGTTGCCCGGCGTGCGGCTAGGATTTCCTACGCGGCGAGTGTCGGCTGTCCACGCGACTGCGGACCCCGGTCGGCGAAGCACGAGTGTCTGCAAGTGGCCGACTGCGGCCGGTCCGCGACAGCCTGCTGACTGACCGCCATTGGGACGGTGCAGACACCGAGGAGTCGAGCTTGAGCGTCGGATCAGGGTCGTAAGCGTAAAGTGAGGGGACAGAAGCGACTGCAGCGAGCCCCTGCTGCATCCAAGCCGAACACACCATTGGCGACGCTGTGCCGCTAGCATGGCTCCCAGGTGGGTGGGTGGGCGGGTCGGCGACGGGAACCGCGGTTTAGGCTATCGATATTCAGCAGCCATTACTGCCCCATCCTTTGCGATGCTCGTCCTTCCGGAAACAGCCGTCGAGTCGCAGAGGCCTAACGGATCCAGGGAAAGCGCAAGGACTTGATAGCGCACATCGCGCACCCTGAGAATGTCGGACGAATCGACATCGCACATCTCGCTTTCTTGCGCTTTTTGCGTTCATTCGCGGCCAAATCTTTCCGCACCGTCATGGCGATCCCCGTTAAATCCCTGTTGTTCCTTGGTGTTGCGGGCGCCGCTGCCGCTGCTTACTGGTATCTGACCAAACCCGAACCGGTGGAAGTGCGGGTGCAGGCGGCAGAGATCGGTTTGGTGGAGGAGATGGTCTCCAACACCAGGGCCGGCACCGTCAAGGCCTGCCGCCGAGCCAAGCTGGCCCCCGGCACCGGCGGTCAGATCGCCCGGCTCCTGGTGCATGAGGGGGATCGGGTGCGTTCCGGCCAGGTCCTGTTGGAGCTGTGGAACCAGGACCTTCGTGCCCAGGTGACTCTGGCTGAACGGGAGGCGGACGCCGGCGAGGCGCGCGCGCGAGCCGCCTGCCTCAACGCCGACAATGCCCAGCGAGAGGCCGACCGCCAGGAGAAGCTCAAGGAGCGGCGCATGGCCTCCGAGGAGCTGGTGGATCGGGCCATTACCGGTGCTGCGGCCGGCAAGGCGGACTGCGAGGCCGCCCGCGCCACCGCCCGGGTCGGCAGTGCCCGGCTTGGGGTGGCCCAAGCAGAACTGGACCGCACACGGCTCACCGCCCCCTTCGACGGCGTCATCGCCGAGGTCTCCGGTGAGCTCAACGAGTATGTCACCCCCTCGCCCCCTGGCATCCCCACCCCGCCGGCCGTGGACCTGATCGACGACAGCTGCTACTACATCTCCGCCCCGATCGACGAGGTGGATGCCGCCCAGGTGCGGCTGGGTCAGACCGCTCGCGTCACCCTGGATGCATTCGGCGAGTGCAGCTTCGAAGGGACAGTCCGCCGCATCGCACCCTACGTCCTCGACCTGGAGAAGCAGGCCCGCACCGTGGAGGTGGAGGTGGAGATCGCCGACCCGCCCAGGGACAGCCCGCTCCTGGCCGGCTACAGCGCGGACGTGGAGATCGTGATCGAGCGCCGGGAGGACGTGCTGCGCATTCCAACGGCGGCGGTCCGGGTAGGTGACCAGCCGAGCGTGCTGCTGCTCGACCCCGAGACCGGGCTCATCGAGTCGCGGGAGATCGAGACGGGGCTCTCCAACTGGGAGCAGACCCAGGTGACCGCCGGTCTGGAGGCCGGAGAGAAGGTGATCCTGTCCCTGGACCGGGAAGGCGTGGAGGAGGGGGCCCCCGCGGTGGTCGAGGAGACCAAGGGGGGGTGATCGAGCTCACTGCCCTGGAGCGGGTCTTCCAGGTGGGCGATCAGCCCGTGCATGCCCTGCGCCACCTGGATCTGACACTGGAGGACGGCGAGTACGTCGCCGTCATGGGCCCCTCCGGCTCCGGCAAGACCACACTGCTCAATATCCTGGGTCTGCTCGACCGGCCCGATTCCGGGACCTACCGGCTCGACGGCGTTGAGACCGGCACTCTGGGCGAGGAGGCGCGGGCGCGTCTGCGCCGGGAACGCATCGGCTTCGTCTTCCAGTCCTTCCACCTGATCCCGCGCCTCACGGCCTTCGAGAACGTGGAGTTGCCGTTGGTGCTGGCCGGTCTCGCGCCGCGCGAGCGACGGCCGCGGGTGGAGCGCATGCTGGACGCGGTTGGCCTCACCCCGCGCGCCCACCACAAGCCCGATCAGCTCTCCGGCGGCCAGCGACAGCGGGTGGCCATCGCCCGCGCCACCGTGATGGAGCCTGGTCTGATCCTCGCCGACGAGCCCACCGGAAACCTGGACCGCGCCTCGGGCGAGGAGGTGATGCGGACCCTGGAATCACTCAACGCCAAAGGGCTCACCCTGGTGGTGGTCACCCACGACCCCGTCATCGGCGACCGCGCCCGCCGCCAAATCCGCATGGCCGATGGGGCCGTGGTGGCGGACGAGCCCGGATCGGACTAGCTTGGATGCGTCCAGACCACGCGAACGGAGAATCACGCCATGTCAGCCAGACTCAGCGCCATCCAGGCCGACATCACCACACTCGACGTGGACGCCATCGTTAATGCGGCAAACTCCAGCCTCCTCGGGGGCGGCGGCGTGGATGGGGCCATCCACCGCGCCGCCGGGCCGGAGCTGCTCGCGGAATGCCGCCTGCTGGGCGGGTGTGCGACCGGCGACGCCAAGCTCACCCGCGGCTATCGTTTGCCTGCCCGGCACGTCATCCACACCGTCGGTCCGGTCTGGCACGGGGGCGAGCACGGAGAGCCTGGATTCCTGGCCTCCTGTTACCGCCGCTCCGTCGAGGTGGCGGCGTCCCAAGGGGCTCGCTCCCTCGCCTTTCCGGGGATCGGCACGGGGGTTTATGGCTACCCCGTGGCTCAGGCGGCCCGGATCGCAGTCGATACGGTACGTGCGACCAGCGCCAGCCATCCGGAGATTGAGGAGGTGATCTTCTGCTGCTTCTCCGCTTCGGACCTCGCCGTCTACCAGGAACTGCTTGGGGCGGCGGCGGACCACGAGATTTAGGGACGACCGCGAGGGGCTGAGACCACCCCCGATCTGGGTCGCCGAAACCACTGCTCAGATCCTGCCCACCATGCGCTTGACCGACACCCTGCACAGCGCTGCCCGCGCCCTGGTCTCGCACCCCAGCCGGAGCTGGTTGACCCTGCTCGCCATGGCGCTCGGCACTGCCGCCGTGGTGTTGTTATCGGCCCTGGGCGAGGGGGCGCGGCGCTACGTGCTGGACGAGTTCACGAGCCTCGGCACCCATCTGCTCATCGTCTTCCCCGGTCGCAACGAGACGACTGGTGGCCCCCCGCCGCTGATGGGAGAGACCCCCCGCGATCTGACCCTCGACGACGCCTTGGCCCTGCTGCGCTCGCGCTACATCGAGCGTATCGCTCCGCTGTCCATCGGGTCCGCCGGCGTCTCACGCGGGAGCTTGGACCGCGAGGTCAATATCCTGGGGTCCACCAGTGACTTTCTCGACGTTCGTAACCTCGAGATGGCCTCGGGCCGCTTTTTGCCCGAGGGAGAGGCGGCGCGCGCCCGACCCGTGGCCGTGCTCGGAGAAAAGTTGGCCCGCGAGCTGTTCGGGAACGCGAGCCCCGTGGGGCGCTTCGTCCGCATCGGCGACCGGCGTTTTCGGGTCATCGGCCTGCTCGCCTCGGGCGGTGTTTCACTGGGGGACGACCTGGGTGACCTGGCGGTGATCCCGGTGGCGTCCGCCCAGGCCCTCTTCGACAACCCCGCGCTGTTCCGCATCCTGGTCCAGGCCAAGGACCGCGAGGCCCTGGACGCGGCAGCGGACGACATCCGAACCATCATCCGAGCCCGTCACGAGGGGGAGGACGACGTCACCGTCGTCACCCAGGACGCCATGCTCGGAACCTTCGACCGCATCCTCGGCGCGCTTACCCTGGCGGTGGCGGGGATCGCCGCCATCAGCCTCACCGTGGCGGGGGTGCTGATCATGAACGTGATGCTGGTTGCGGTCTCGCAGCGCACCGCGGAGGTTGGTCTGCTCAAGGCCCTGGGGGCCGGACAACGTCAGGTGCTCGGGCTCTTCCTCACCGAGGCCCTGTTGCTCGCCGGGGCGGGAACCCTGGCGGGACTGGCCCTGGCCTTTGGGGGCGTGTGGCTGGTCAACCGGCAGTTCGACGCCTTCGCGCTGGTGATCCCTGTCTGGGCGCCCTTGGCGGCCGCGGCCGTTTCCTTGGCCGCCGGGCTGTTCTTCGGCCTGCTCCCCGCCCGCCGGGCGGCCCGGCTCGATCCCGTGGTGGCCTTGTCCGGACGCTGACTCGATCCATGCGCACCCGTGACCTGGCCGCCTACACCCTGACCGCCATCCGCTCCCAGCGCGGCCGGAGCCTGCTGACCGTGACCGGCATCGCCATCGGCGTGGCGGCGGTGGTGCTACTCACCGCCATCGGCGAGGGCATCCACCGATTCGTGCTGGCGGAGTTCACCCAGTTCGGCACCAACCTGATCGCGATCAATCCGGGCAAGACCACCACCTTCGGTATGTCCGGGGCCATGATCTCCAACGTGCGGCCCCTGAGCCTGCAGGATGCCAGGGCCCTCCAGCAGGTCCCTGACGTGGAGGCGGTGGTTCCCGTGGTGCAGGGAAACGCGGCGGTCGAGTACGGCGGGACCAGCCGGCGCACCATGGTGCTCGGCGCCGGGTCCCGGGTGCCGGAGATCTGGGCCATGACCCCGGCCATCGGCCGCTTCCTGCCCCAGGAGTCCGAGGCGGCCCGACCTTTCGCCGTGCTGGGGTCCAAGCTCAGGCGGGAGTTGTTCGGCAGCTCGTCGCCGCTGGGGGCGCGGGTGCGCGTCGGGGGAGAGCCCTACCGGGTGATCGGGGTCATGCAGTCCAAGGGCCAGATGCTCGGCTTCGACCTGGACGACACCGTCTTCATCCCGGTGGAACGGGCGCTCGCCATGTTCGACCGCGACAGCCTGATGGAGATCGACCTGCTCTACGACCGCTCCGCGGACAGCAGCGCCGTGGCCGAGCGGGTGCGCACCCTGCTCAAGCGTCGCCATGGGAGCGAGGACTTCACCGTCACGACGCAGGACCAGATGCTCGACGTGCTGGGCTCGGTGCTGAACGTGCTCACCGCGGTGGTGGGTGCCCTGGGCGGAATCTCCTTGGTCGTGGGCGGGATCGGAATCCTCACCATCATGACCATCGCGGTGCAGGAGCGCCGGCGGGAGATCGGGCTCCTGCGCGCACTGGGTGCGGCACAGGGCCAGATCCTCGCTCTCTTCCTGCTGGAGGCGGTGGTGCTCGCCCTGCTGGGCGGGCTGGTCGGATTCGTGATAGGGGCGGGTGGGGCCTGGCTGATCGGCGCGGCGGTGCCGGCCCTGCCCACCCACACCGCCTGGGACTTCGTACTGGTCGCCGAGCTCACCGCCGGACTGATCGGTCTCGCAGCCGGCGTGCTGCCGGCGTTAAACGCGGCGGCGCTGGATCCGATCGCGGCCCTGCGAGACGAGTAGCCGCCACCCTCTGGCACCGCCCGGGGCGCTAGGCCCGCCCGAATCCCCAGCGCCAGGGCATCGGTAGCTTCTCGGAGCCGCCCGCTCGCACGCCGCCGAACATCAGCACACCCAGGTGCACCTCCACGTTCTCGGCGACCCAGAGCATGAGCCAGACGTCCGCCTTGAGCCGGCCAAGATCGTCGTTCGGCTTGCCCGCCCAGTAGAAGAGGTCGTGGATGAAGCAGCCCTCGTAGAGGTCGCGGCCGTCGATCCAGGCGTTGGGAAAGCCCGAGCAGCCGTCGCTGCTGAAGGGATTGCGCGGGGGATCCGACTCGATCAGGGCCCACAGCTCCGTCAACCCATAGTGCTCGCAGATGGCGCGGATGCGCTCGAGCGGGACAGGCTTGTAGGGGGCGGGGAGCTTGATCGACATCTGGGCCTCCTGGGGTCGCGCGGGAGGTGCCTAACATACCAGCGCTTCCGCCTTTGTTCGTGTTCGCGGACTCACGGGATGAGCCACTGCCTGGCGCATGATCTCTTTCACCATCCCCAACCAGCCCGGGAGACGACGATGGAGTCCATCCTCAACCTGTTCGTGATCCTGCTGTTCCTGTCCAGCTTCTATCTTGTGCTCGGCCTCACCTGCGCCCTGATTGAGAGGCTGCAGGCCCTCGCAATCGCCCGCCCGCGGCGCGCCCGCACCCCGACCGGTCGCACCCAGCGGCGTACCCGCACCGCCCGACCGCGCCGCCGTCGCGATGGCGCGGAAGACCTGGATGGAGCCGGCCGCCGACCGACGCTGAGTGCCGCCATCTAGTGGAGAGCCGGAGTATCCGCGACGGGCGGTTCCAGGCAAGTGATCCAGGCACCGAACGGCCCAGACCGTCGGTGGTAAGGTTAACCGCGGACAGGGCGTCGATCCCCGGCGTCCGATCCCGTTTTCCTCCCTTGACCGGAGCCACCGATGCCGATCACCGCCGCTTTCTTGCTCGGACTGTTGCTTTACTGCATCTACCGGGTCGTCATTCGCGCCTTCTACACCGTCAAGCCCAACGAGCGGGCCGTCATCACATCGTTCGGGCGCGCCGAGCGCATGGGAGATCAGCTGGTCTCCGACGTCCTGATGAACGAGGAGGAGCAGCAACGCTACCGATTCCCGCGCCTGCACGTCATCGGCCCCGGCGGCCCCTACTTCAAATGGCCCTGGCAAGAGGTCCACAAGGTGGATGTCGCCACCCAGGCACTGGATCTCACCTGGGACCCCACCAAGCGCCAGACGACCATCGAGGCGGTGACCAAGGACAACCTCACCACCGGGGTCAACGGTCAGATTCGCTTCCGCATCTCGGAGAACAACCTCTACGGCTACTGCTTCGGGGTGGACGACCCGATGCAGCATGTCATGGGCTATTTCATCGCGGTGCTGCGCGAGCGCATCGCCACCTTCTCCGATCCCAAGGGTAAGAGCCTGCTCACAGAGGGCGAGCTGCAGAGTGAGGGTGGCCCAGCCGCCGCGGATTTGTCCGAGGGCGTCTCCATCAATGACCTGCGCAAGAACCTGCCGCTGCTCAACGACTACATGGAGCAGCAGTGCCGCACCACAGGGGCCCGCTACGGGATCGAGCTGGACGCGGCGCTGATCACCCAGATCGACCCGCCCCAGGAGGTGGACCGGGCGCTGTCCGCCATCAACAGCACCCGCAACCAGGTGGCCGCGGACATCAGCACGGCCCGGGCGGACGCCGAGCAGCAGATCACCATGAGCAAGCGGGCGGTCGACATCGCCACCAACAACGCCCAGGCGGAGGTGGCCCCCTTGAAGGAGCTGGCAGACACCCTGGCCCAGGTCAAGGCCGGGGGCGGCAGCGAGGCCCTGCGGGCCTATGTCCGCAACATGCGCATCCCACTGCTGGGCAGGGCCCGGCGCATCGTGCTGTCGACCGGCAATCGCGCCTAAGGAGTAAGGAGAAACACCATGCCTTTCGACGATCCCTCCGCACCCATCGGCGCCTTCGTCGCCGGCCTGCTCGCCATCCCGGTAATCATGCTGGCTGGCCAACGCACTCGGTCTCTACACCATCGTCCGGGAGCGCCAGGCCCAGGTCTACACGCTGTTCGGAAAGGTCATCGGCACCCTCGACGAGGCCGGACTGCGCCTGCCCATCCTGCATTTCGGCCCCAAGGCCCTGCTGGTGCCCTTGTTCGGCAAGCGCCACCTGGTCAACACCGCGCTGCGCCAGCACTACCTGCGCGACCAGATGGTCAACTCCGAGGAGGGCACGCCGATGGGCGTCGGCATCTGGTACGAGATGCAGGTCAGCGACCCGGTCTCCTATCTGTTCAGCAACGCCAACCCGGAGGGCTCGCTCCAGGCCAACGTGACCAGCTCCACCATCTCGACCTTGAGCAATCTGGAGATGGACAAGATGCTCGAGGACCGCCACAGCCTCAGCCACCGGTCCGCGCCACCGTCTCGCCGCTGTCGGAGAAGTGGGGCTACCAGCTCGGCTCCGTCTACATCCGCAAGGTCGCCTTCACCGACCGCCAGATGGTCGACAACATCACCGAGAAGGTGGTCAAGCGCCTGGTGCAGGTCACCAGCGCCATGAAGCAGGACGGCGAGAACCGCGTCGGGCTGATCAAGAGCGAGACCGCCTACAAGGTCTCGCAGAAGATGGCCGAGGCCGCCGCCGCGCGTCCCGAGGTGGTCGGCGACGCCCTGAACGCGATCGCAAAGCAGGACCCCGAGGTCCTGACCGCCGTGCTGGAGGTCATGGAGACCGACCAGCTCATCGCCTCAGGCGCACCGTGGAGGTGCTGCCGCAGGGGATGCAGGCGCTGGTGCAGCTTGGGGGCGCACCGGCAGCAGACCGACCAGCAGCGCCGGTGGGTGCATGGCACGACTGGAATTGGGAGCTGTCGGGATGGGGCGGCGAGGTTCGGGTGAGCAAACGGTGTAGGACGCTTGGGTGCTAGGCTGCGTGCAGCCTAACCCGTCTT
>CAVOQO010000051.1:0-34307 GCA_963698355.1 uncultured Gammaproteobacteria bacterium
TCCTTCTGGTTACGCCTCTTCCAGTTCCTCGAGGGTCTTGCCTGTTGAATCGCGCCACGCGGTCAGTCCGTTTGCGCCTCCTCCATGGACGACCGCCGCTGCCGCACTTGGACTGGAAAACTCAGCGTTTGGGTAAATATAAGACGCCATCCTTCTCTACCAGATGTGCCATCCTGAGTGAGTTTGTGCCGCAACGAGACGAACGGGTGCTCGCTTTCAACCGACGGCCGCAACGCCGACTTCCCGTGGAGTCCTTGGACACGACGAAGCCTGCCTCGGTGCGCCTACCGTGCGCAAGCGCGTTCTTGATCTTGCAGACGAGATTCGGCTGTCCCTTCGTTGGCTTTGTCGATCCGGCGATTGGTGTCAGGAGATCCGAGCCAATACGGCAACACCTGGCGAATGCGCGAGAGGAAGACTTCCGTGTCTTCACGGTCAGACTCGGGAAGTCTTGGGATTGTCTCCCATTGACAACTTCTCAAGCTCGTAGCGACCCGCGATCTTCGATTCCTGCCAAAGCCTGTTTTCTAGGTAGCGTTCATCGGCCTTAGTGAGATTTCTCTACTCCTTGCTAACAAAGACCACGATTGAATTCCAGAATTCCAGCGCTTTCGCCTTGTGTTGTTTCAGACGATCTCTGATCACTTCCGCTTCACCGATGTACGCCTGCGGGTTCCCGGTGTCGGGGTTTGTTCCGAGAAGGAAGTAGACCCCGGCACTCTCAAGCTCTTCTCGAGAGAGAAGGTCGTCAAGCTCTGTACGCGGCGCTGCGAGCGCTTTCCAGTCCAGTTTGAAACCTCACCAACGCGAAGGCGCTTCGCGTCTCCGTGGGGCAAGAAAAGCTTGATCGTGGCTGAGGTCATATTCTTGGATGGTAGGCGAAGAACTGGGTAGGACGCTTCTGAAGAGGCCTCATCGACACGCATCACAGGGCCCTGCGCATGCCCTTCGAGCCTTGGAAACGACCGGACGCCCAAGCCTTGGCGCTGCGCGCCTGTGGCGCCGTCAGTCACCAAGGCGAAATCAAGCTCGTCTTGGTGCTTCCGGACGGGACGCGCCTGCGGGTTCCCGCCGTCCGGGCTTGGCGGCTGTTGATAGGTAGCCCAGCGGTGCGGTGAGGGTCCGCAGCACTATTTCCAAACTTCCCACCGAATCACTAAAGAAGTTCACCTCGGCGAAGCCCCAGGTCATGGAGAGCGCCTGGCGCGCGAATGTCACTCGTACAGTCGCCACGCGTGCCGACCGCCCGGATGCGGTCACTGAAGACGTCG
Organism: uncultured Gammaproteobacteria bacterium; assembly: GCA_963698355.1. GTDB lineage: Bacteria > Pseudomonadota > Gammaproteobacteria > Chromatiales > Chromatiaceae > Thiodictyon. The sequence goes on from CAVOQO010000051.1 coordinate 1,272, forward strand.
GCCCAATATCCCACGTGCAGAGCGTAGACCCCTTGTCAGCGAGCTTGCTTACGAGAAAGCCCAGGTACGTCGCTACTGCGTCGGCATAGGTAGTGCCAGCACTACCGCGCGCGTCGAGCCCGCAGCCATCGTCAGGCAGACCGGCGGCGAAAGCATCGTCCTTCACCCTGTCACGTGCTTCCTGCACCAGGTCCGTTCGATGCATAAGGGCCGGCCAATCTGTGCGACGTCACCGGATCAGGTCGAGGCGCACGCTTAAGTTCAGAATTTCCCACGCACGGTCAGCGGTCATGAGAGGCAGCGACTTGTCCAGGGCCAGCGCCAGGCATGCACGGTCCGCAAGGGCAAGCCCCAGATGCCTCGTGTCCGCCCATAGCCTTCCCGCGAGCTCGGCCTACTGCTCGGTGAAGCTTTCAAATCGCAACCCCGCCTCCGCCAATTCTCCCCCCATGCCTTCGACGTTCGCCCCGCGGGCAATCGATTTCTGTACGACCTCTGACCAATTCACGGTACACATGAGCGCCCCCTCAAGCGCCGCCTCCACCCGTTGCGCACCAGGCTCGTCGTGGAGCAGCGCGAGCAATGCGGCGGCATCCAGTACACAGGTCACGATCCCATCTCCCGTTCCGCCTCCGCCCGTCGCTCGGCGATCACTTCATCCGCGAGGCAGACCTCCTTCGAAATATGCGCAAACCGCTCCTGCAGGCGCTTCACCAGGGATGAACGCCTCTCGAGGACGATGCGTTCGCCCTCCCTGCGAGCAAGCAGCCGTTCCCCCGGCTCCAACTCCAGTGCTTTGCGCAAATGCGCCGGAATCACCAGCCGCCCCTGGGCACCCAGACGCACTTCATTCGGCGGTTGCAGTCTCGCCATCCTTAACTCCGATCTGTCACTGCATCAACGGTGTGCCACCAGATTTGCATTCGTGCCACGGACTCGCGCGACCCCACAGATTGGTTTTGCTTTTTCCACGCCGGCGCGAGAACGAGTAGAAAGGCGTTAGGCGCGACGTTCAGTAACCACTGCTTGGCCGAGGTCCGGATATGCTTAGGATTACCACCCCTGAGCGAGACCTGCCGATGCACGCCCGTACCCGCCCGAGCCTCTACGAGCAGCTGGAATCGTTACCGGAAGGGTTGACCGGCCAAATTATCGATGGCCAGCTTCACGCGCACCCACGCCCGAATGCACCTCATGGGCTTGCGGCCTCGTCTCTTGGTTACGAGTTGATCGGCCCATTTCAGCGGGGTCGCGGCGGTCCCGGGGGCTGGTGGATTATCGACGAACCGGAACTGCACTTCCTGCGTGATACCGAGGTCCATGTCCCAGATCTTGCGGGCTGGCGGCAGGAACGAATGCCGCTCCTGCCAGATGGGCACCGATACAGCGTCGTGCCAGACTGGGTTTGCGAAGTCCTCTCCAAGTCCACGGCGAGCTTGGACCGCGAAGTCAAGATGCCGATCTACGCGAAGTTCGGGGTTGCCTATGCGTGGCTGATCGATCCGGAGGCCCACACGCTGGAGGCCTACGCCCTGGAGGGCGGCGTTTGGCGAGAGATCGGTCGCTTTGCCGACACCGACCGCGTGTCGGTGGTCCCCTTCGATGCGGTCACGATCGACCTGGGCGATCTGTGGGCACCTACGGCTTAGTCGCGCCTCCCGATAGACGGTGTCCAGCAAAAAGACCAGGCGGCGGCTGTCGGGAAACGCGGTCACAGTGGGATCCCCTATTGCTGGGCCGCGGCATGGAGGCAAAGGCTCCGGGTGTCTTCGCCGGGCGGGCAGGCCTCGGCGGATTGTCGCTTGAAGCCGGTGACGCTTGCTAGTAGATCCAACTACGGGCGCGAGAAATGGCGCATCGGCTGGTCTTGTCCGCCTTGCCAGCACAACGCTCCTTTGGTGCTCGCCGGATACGCAGGGCTGAGCCGATGTTGATTGTAGGTAGGGCTTCAGCCCGACGGAGGCGGTTTGGGTTCTGAATCGTTGTGTCGGACTGAAATCCGACCTGCCGGGTGCTTCAACCCGCGTCAGGGCTCGCCGGCTTCGGCCCGCTGGTGGGTCCGCACGATGGACTCGACGGTGCGAATCACCTCCGCTTCGTCCAGTGGGGGCCGGCAGCGCGCCACGTTCCAGCTCAGCAGCAGCTCCGCCGTCACCTCGGGGTCGACACCGTGCCGCAGCAGGTGCCCGGTGAGTGAGGCGAGGGTGTTGTTGCGCGCGCCCTCGGCCACGCCCTCGCGGAGCAGACGCTGCCAGTAGACCAGCGGGTGTCCGTGACCGGCCGTGTCCTCCGGCGCGCTGTGGAGCAGCCAGCCGGGCAACGACACCGGGTAGCGCACATCGGGCGGGTGCACCCATCGATAGGGCTCGCCGCTGGCGTGCATTGACGGCGGCGCCACGACATAGCCGCCATCGCCGCGCAGGTCGACGCCTGGGGCGATGCCGACCCGGTTGCGGGTGATGCTGCCGGGGTGGGCGAAGTAGAGATGGCGCCCTCCCCCGCCCGTCAGGGCCTCGACGGTGTCGGCGATGGGCCCGTGCCCCTGCTGCAGTTGCTCGAGGCCGGCGACTGCGCCGTGGCGCGGGTCCAGATCCAGCACCACCAGACCGGAGACGACGCCGGTGACGATGGCGATGTTGGCGTCGGGCCAGCGCGTGAACCAGTCGCCGATCTCCGGGACTTCGGGCCGCCGGTGTTGGTAGACCTGCCACGGGATCAGTGGTCGCTTGCCCCGCGGCTCGACGGGGATCACTGACCAGCCGAGGCGGCCGTAGTCGAGGGCGGCCTTCAGCAGGAGGCCGCTCGATACTCCGCTCACCTTCTTCTTGCGCCACACTTCGGTTCCGGCACCGTTTGACGTGTGTCTTGGCTGGCTCTTGTTCCGCGCCCGCGCTATGAGAGGTCGGGCTTCAGCCCGACGGCGACCTCCGGGGGCGTACGAGGCCTGAGTCGGACTGCAGTCCGACCTACCAGGGGTCAACTTGAGCGAATCGCACGCACACCCAGAGCCTTAGATTACCGTGTTTCGACCCGGTTGCGATTCCCGCCGAATGGGCAACGTCCACGCTTCCGGGGGCTTGCGCACCGCATTGCGTCTTCCCGGAACCCCTACAGGGCGCCCTTTTCCACCAACAGGCCATAGACCGCTTGCGCCAGTTTGCGGTAGCCGGCGGCGTTGGGATGGATGGGGTCGGACTTGAGGGAGCCGTCGGAGAGGATGTCGGGCAAGGCGTCCTCCTCCAACGGGATCTCGAGCGCTGCGGCGAGTCGCTCGTACATCGGGTGGGTTCCGAGAAAGATGGCCGGGCTCGGCACGCCGAGGAGGACGACGGAGGCGCCGCGCTGGCGGACCAGCTCCACCATCTGGCGCAGATTCGCCTCGGTGCGCGCCAGGTCCCGCTGACGGAGGATGTCGTTTCCGCCGTGGCCAAGGATCACAAGATCTGACTTGAACTGGTCCAGGAGCTGCGCGAGGCGGGCGAGTCCAGCGTCGCTCTCCTCGCCCGGAATTCCGGCGTTGACCACCCGCCGGCCGGTCAGCGACTGGAGAACCGCCGGGTAGCTCTCCTGCGGCTTCGCGCCCGTTCCGTGGGTGAGGCTGTCGCCAACCGCGAGGATCACGGCGTTCGGCGGCAACGGAGGCAGCCCGGTCTCCTCACCGCAAGCGGTGAGCAGCAGCACCAGGATGAAGGCTGTGACCCAGAGGGCGATCGGCTGGCTTGGGCGTTTCACGGCTGTCGGGTTAGGGGGTGAAGCACGGAGCGGATCTCTCGGTGCGGTTGAGATGTCGGCCCGGGCGGGCACCCGCAGCGAGGCGCCCCCCAGAAACGCCAACGGGCGGCGGCACTCTCGCCAGAGCGTGGTATCCGCGGGCGGTCCGCTTGCCCGAGGGCTCGGGATAGCGCACGCCGACCGCCTCAAGCGGTCGATGACCCGCCTTCGCTTCGATGCTTCGCCACAATGAATGCGCTATGAGGCACATGTAGAAGCTCGGCGATCTTTCGCACCAGATGTTCTTCGTAGTGGTGAATCGTCTGGTCCGCGTAGGCGATCTTCCAGAGATGCTCGATGAGCTGGACCCTTTGCTGCGGCGTGTAGTGCTTATTGATCAGCGACGTAAACTGAAAATAGTCGGTCGCTTCGCAGCGCTCGGCCGCCGCCAGGTCAATGAGCTCTTGTGTTTCATTTGCGGTCAGGTCGAAATGGCCTCGAATGGCTGACTCCACGATTTCACATTCCTCGGGCCGCACCTGATCGTCCATCCGGGTCATCTCCAGCAACAAGGCCGCCACCGCAAGCCGTAGCCGGTGTTCCGCCTCCTCTTCTGTGTCTGTGCTTCCCGGCAAGAGATTCTGTTCAAAGAAGGTCATGATTTGGCTGAGCATCGAAAGGGTCTCTCTCTATTGGGTATTGCGCCGGCCGCGTTAACCACCGTCCATCCGCTGGCGCCGGACGACTGTTTACTCGCTCGATCTACTCCAGCACGCGGCGCTCCGGATGGTCGTAGAACAGGGTGGTCGCGCGGACGCAGCAGCGACACTGGGCCGGAATCTTCAAAACGCCGCGTTCGCCATGGAATGTGAGTTGTCCCAGGAAGACCGGCCCTCCTCTTCTCGCGGATAGCGCCCATAGAGCGGGTCATCCGGGGGGAAGGGTATGGCGGTGGCTACCTAGCGTCCGCGGGTCAGGACGGAATAGACCTTTCCCTGCGGGGTCCGGAAGCGATAACGCAGGCGATTTTGAGGCGTGTCGGAATTGGTCAGGCGCAGGAAGATGTCGTCGAAATATTCCGGCACCTCCAGACTGAAATTATGGAAGTTTCGGGTCCGATTGACCGGCGTCACGTCGATCAGGGTCAGGCGATTGCTGTCCGGCTCGACCAGCTCCAACAGACCTGCAATCTCGTCGGCCATCTCCGCATCCCCGTTCGACAGCGTGCCCTCGACCCCGTCGACCGCCTCGGCGTTGCCTTTAGACAGGGTGCTTTCCCCGAGACGCCTGGCGCGATTGACGACACGGCTGATCAACAAGGCGCGGTCATTGGAGGAGACATAGACCGTGGTATCGCGAGCAAGTGCCGCCAGCTCGGTCTTGAATTCATCGTTGAACCGGGCATGGTCCACATCCGGTGCCGTCAGTACGACCTGGTCGATCTCGGTGTCCACGTCCATAAAATCGCGGTCGCGATAGAGCTGACTGAACGCATCAACGACCACCTGGCCGCCCATGCTGTTGGCGACCAGCCACAACCGCTCCGGTCGGACCTCGTGAACGATCAGGCGCAGCGCCTCGGCCAGATCCGCTCCGGAGGCGGTTGCCACCTGCTGCGCACGTCGATAGCCGCGCAGCGATTCGCCCTGATTTCCCGGCCAGTCGAAGACCATGACGGGGGCATCGATGTCGAGAATATTGGCGAGAAATGCGGTGCCCCGGAGCGCGAAATCGAAATCGCTCCGGTAGCCGTGCACCAAGACCAGAAGGGCGCGATGGGGGGACGCCGCGACCATCTCGCGCACCTGCTGAACGAAATCGACCTGTTTCAGGTCCCGCACGTTGAGGATCTTGATCTCCTCGTCGAGAAACCAGCTGCTCGCGTCGAGCCACCTCCCGAGACCGAGCGACGGCTCGATCTCGGTATCGAAGGAGCCGAGCCTGAGCCCCTCGGCCCGCTGCGCAGTGAAGCGCTCCTCAAGCGGCGCGTCGGCGCCGCCGCCCGCCCGATTGGTGACGAAGAAGAATCGGAATCGGTCCTGATCGTCAACCCGGGCCACGCGCATGCGCCGGAACTCGAAGCTCTCGGCGAGCTCTAGTGCCGCATTGGTGGATAGGAAAAAACCGTAATACCCCAATGACCCAATGACCAAAAGAATCGCGGCAGAGATCCACAGCAGTCGCTTCGTCGAACGTTTCATCGCTGTCACCTGAGTATCGCGCAGACCATTCCGTATCCGTCGGACGATCCAACCATTTGGGCAAGGGCCAGTCGATCGACGTCTCCCGCATTTTGCCAGATCGCCGAGGTGTTGGGTGGCGGAGAACGCCCGAACAAGACCGGGCTTGGCGCCTCGACTCCGGGCTAGCGGTCGGTCCCGACCGCACTTATGATGCCCCTTCGCAGGGGAAGACAGGCGCCGAGTTGGCGCCTCTTTCAGTTTAACGAAAGCCGGTCGGCGCGAATCGATGCGACCACAGGCCCCACGCAACGGAGAATCTCGATGGATCAGGCCGAGGAAACCCAGAACGCCAACCCGACCCCCCCGTGGCACGCCCAAAGCGTTGCCGAGGTGCTGGCGGGACTCACCACCGATCGGGCCGTGGGACTCGATACCTCCGAGGCGACCGCCCGCCTCGAGCGCTACGGACCGAACCGCCTGCCCGCAGGAAAGAAACGCGGGCCCCTGATGCGCTTCCTCTCCCAGCTCAACAACGTCCTGGTCTATGTGCTGCTGGGCGCCGGGTTCGCAAAGCTGTTGCTCGATCTATGGGTCGACGCCGGCATCATCTTCGGCGTGGTCCTCATCAACGCCCTGCTCGGGTTCATCCAGGAGGGCAAGGCCGAAAAGGCCCTGGACTCCATCCGCAACATGCTCTCCGCCGAGGCCCGCACGGTGCGCGGCGGCGAGACCCGAATCATCCCGGCGGAGGAGCTGGTCCCGGGAGACATCGTGCTCCTCGAGTCGGGGGACAAGATTCCGGCGGATCTTCGTCTCGCCGAGGTCAAGAACCTGCGCACGGAAGAAGCGGCGCTCACCGGCGAATCCGTACCGGCTGACAAGTCCACAGACCCCGTGCCGGCGAAGGCGACGGTGGGCGACCGCCACAGCATGGGCTTCTCCGGGACCATGGTGGTCTCCGGCCGGGCGACCGGGGTGGTCGTCGCCACCGGCACCGATACCGAGCTCGGCCGCATCAACGCCTTGCTCGCCGGCGTGAGCGCCCTGGAGACGCCGCTGCTGCGCCAGATCAAGAAGTTCGGCTACGCCATCACCGCCGTCATCGGCGTGGTGAGCGTTCTGGTCTTCGCCTACGGCAAGTGGGTGAAGGGCATGGATCTCGTCGAGCTGTTCCAGGCGGTCATCGGGATCGCGGTGTCGGTGATCCCGGAAGGACTGCCGGCGATCATCACCATTGCGCTGGCGATCGGCGTGCAGCGCATGGCGAGCCGCAACGCCATCATCCGGCGTCTGCCAGCGGTGGAGACCCTGGGCTCGGTGTCGCGCATCTGCTCGGACAAGACCGGCACCCTGACCCTGATGGAGATGATGGTGGTCTCGGCCGCCACGGCCGAGACCGAGTATCAGGTCAGCGGAAACGGCTATGCGCCCGAGGGCGAGGTCAAGAAGGACGGCCAGCCCGCGGGCAAGGACCCGGTGATGGACCTGATGGGCCGGGTCTCGATGCTGTGCAACGACGCCGTACTGCTCCATGAGGACGGCGTCTGGAAGGTCCAGGGGGACCCCACCGAGGGCGCCTTGTATCCCTTTGCGACCAAGCTCGGCATGGACCGCCAGGCGGAGACCCAGTCCCTGCCGCGCGTGGACGCCATCCCATTCGAGTCCGAGCACAAGTTCATGGCGACGCTGCATCGGTCGGCTGACGGCCGGGAGATCCTGTTCGCCAAGGGTGCGCCCGAGGTCATCATGGGCCACTGCGATCGTCAGCAGACCGCTTCCGGCGAGGCGGTGCCGCTCGATCGCGAGCACTTCATGCGGGTCTCCGATCGCATGGCGGGTCAAGGCGAGCGCGTGCTGGCGCTGGCCTGGATCGAAAACCCGGGACTCGCGGCCGGTAGCCTCGGCCCCGCCGACCTGCCCAGGAACCTGGTCCTGCTCGGCCTGATCGGCCTGCTCGATCCGCCTCGCCAGGAGGCCATCGAGGCGGTGCAGGCGTGCCACGACGGTGGCATCCGCGTCACCATGATCACCGGCGATCATAAGATCACCGCCGCGGCCATCGCCAAGATGCTCGGGATCGGCGACGGCAAGACGGCGGTGGCCGGCGCCGAGATCGAGGAGATGAACGACGCGGCGCTCCAGGAGACGGTGCGCGACGTGGACGTCTTCGCGCGTGCCAGCCCGGAGCACAAGCTGCGGCTGGTGAAGGCGATCCAGGCCAACAAACAGATCGTCGCCATGACCGGCGACGGGGTGAACGACGCGCCGTCGCTCAAGAAGGCAGATATCGGCGTCGCCATGGGCATCAAGGGGACGGAGGTGACCAAGGAGGCGGCGGGCATGATCCTGGCGGACGACAACTTCGCCTCCATCACCGCGGCGGTTAAAGAAGGCCGCACCGTCTACAACAACATCGAGAAGGCCATCCTCTTCATGCTGCCGACCAACGTCGCCCAGGCGTTGGTCATCGCGGTGGCGATCTTCTTCGGATTCACCATGCCGATCACCGCGCCCCAGGTCCTGTGGGTGAACATGGTGACCTCGGTGGCGCTCGGCCTGGTGATCGCGTTCGAGCCCCACGAGCTGGACGTCATGCGGCGTGCGCCGCGGGCGGTCGATCGCCCGATCCTCACCGGGTTCGGGATCTGGCGGGTGGTCTTCGTCGGGCTGGCCCTGCTTGCCTACACCCTCGTCGCCTTCTTCTGGATGCAAGGACAGGGCGCGTCCGATGACCTGGCCCGCACGGTTGCCGTCAATGCGATCACCATCGGCCAGGTGTTCTATCTGCTCAACAGCCGCTTCCTGCTGGATTCCTCATTCTCCATCCGGGCCCATCTCGGCAACCGATACCTGCCCATGGGGATCGGGGCGGTGGTGGTGCTCCAGCTCCTGTTCACCTATGCACCGCCGCTGCAGGCCCTGTTCCACACCGAGGCGATCCCGCTCCATATCTGGCCCTGGCTGTTCCTGGGTGGGTTCGTGTTCTTCCTGATCGTGGAACTGGAGAAGCTCGTCATCCGCGCCTCCCCCAGCATGAGCCGTGCCGTGACCTCGGTCGAGGCCGGGGGCGCGAAGACCAGGGCCGCGATGCCGTGACCGATCTCCCCCCAAGCGCCCCGGCTGACGCGTCGCCCGGGGCCTCTGCCGCACCCCCCGCCACGGCGGTCGAGGCCCCGGCGTCGCTTGCCGCGAACGCGGCCGTGACGGCGCCAACACGGCGCCGCTTCACCGGCGCAATCCTCCTCGGGCTGCTCGTTGCGGTGATTGCCCTGCACATCCTGGTCGATCAATTCACCCCCTACAGCTCGGAGGCGACGGTGCAGGCGCCCGTGATCGGCGTGGCCCCCAACGTCTCGGGGACCATCGTCGAGGTCAGCGTCGAAGACAATCAAGTCGTGCGGGCCAACGATCCACTCTTCACCATCGACCCGGAACGCTTCGCCGCGGCGGTCGCTGCCGCGGAGGCCGCGCTCGCCGACGCCGGCCAGCAGGTCGGGGCCAGCACCGCCGGCATCGGCACGGCCGAGGCGCGGCTCTCCGAGGCGCAGGCCCACCTCATCGACACGCGCGAGCAATACACCCGCACGCTGGAAATGGTGCGCCGCAACGTGCTGCCGAAGGCCCAGGGCGACACGGCGAAGTCCCAACTCGCCAGCGCCGAGGCGGGGGTGCGCTCGGCCGAGTCCAAGCTCGAGGAGATGCGCAAACGCCTCGGGGCCACCGGCCAGGACAACCCGCAGATCCAGGGGGCGCTGGCCCAGTTGACGCGCGCGCGGTTGGACCTGCGCGACACCCGGGTGCTGGCACCGGTCGATGGGGTAGTGACCAACACCGTGCTGGCCACCGGCCAGTTCGCGAGCGCAGGCCACACCGTCGCCACCGTGGTCGACACCCAGCGCGCCTGGATCGTCGCCAATCTCAAGGAGAACATGCTGGCCAACGTGCAACCGGGCGACCGCGCGGAGATCGTCTTGGACGCCCAGCCCGGGCGGGTGATCCCGGGCCGCGTCGCCAGCATCGCCGGCGGCGTCGAGCGGGCCGTCGCTGCCGGGCTGCAAGGGAACCTCGCCTATGTCCCGGAGCGCCGCACCTGGCTGCGCGAGGTGGACCGCATCCCGGTGCGGATCGAGTTGGCGGAGGCCATCGACAGCCTGCCGACGCGGGTGGGCGGGCGCGCCAACGTCATCATCTATACGCAGCACGCGGGGCCGATGCGGTGGGTGGGCTGGGCCTGGATCCGCTTCGTCGCCTTCGCCCGCTTCGGCTACTAGGCGCCCATGTCCGATCGCCCGGCCCTGCGCATCGCCTTCGCCTTCGCCCTGGCGCTCACCATCGCCCAGGCGGCGGACCTGGAGGTCACCTTCATCGCCCCGCTGGTGGCGGGGACCTTGGCCGCAGTGCCGGCCCCGCCGCTGGCCCTCTTGATCGGCCTGCCGCTCATCGCGTGGGGCATCATGATCGCCGTAGTGGCCGTGACCGGGCTGCTGGCCTCCTGGCCCCTGGCGCTGATGCTGGCCATGGTCGGCATCTTCCTGGTCGGCTTTCGCCTGTCCGCCCGCCCGCAATGGGCGGTGATCACACTGCTGGTGCTGGTGCTGTTTGCCGTCGTCCCGGACCTGGTCATGCGCTACCCGGATGCCGCCGGTGACATGACGGATGCGATCGTCCGCAACTGCCTGGCGGCCTCCGCGGCGGTCTTCCTCGCCACCCGTTTCTTCCCCACGCCGGCAACGGCGGTGCCCGCGCCCGCAATGCCGACAGCCTTCGCGGCCCCGATCCCGCCGCTGGCCGCCGCCCTGGCCCTGACCGCCGCCGCCTGGGCCGTCTGGATCATCGGCCCGCCCGCCCCCGGGGCCGTGCTGGTCAGCGTCGTGATCGGGTTGCGGCCCGGTGGCGAGCCGCCGGAGCGCACGCTGCGTGACCGCTACGATGCCGGCCTGCTTGGCGCCGGACTCGCCATTGTCGGCACGGCGCTGATCGAGCTTGCGCACAGCCTGATCGTCCTGCCATTGGCGGTGATGGTGGTGACCTGGCCCCTGGCCCGGCGCATCGCCGCGGGCGGCTCAAGCCGCGCCGTCGCCCAGAAATCACTCAACGCGGTGGCGATCCTCCTGGGCCAAGGCATGTCGGCACTCTACGAGGACACCGACGAGCGCTTGGGCATTCGCATCGCCGGAGTCGTCATCGGCCTCATCTACGCGGCCCTGGTACTGAGGCTGGTGCGCGGGCGGCCCGCGGGGGCCTCCGCGCTGCCCGCATCCCGTTAGCCGCGCGGCCGCCGCCGTATTTCCGGCATTGGCCTTTGTGACAAGGGGTTAGCGGCCTGTCGGCCTCGATCCAGCGGGCGGTCAGTCGCGCTCGCCACGTGAGCGTCCGCTGTGGCGAGGACAGCAGACGGCAATTTCCGGTTCGTCTTGCCCTAGCCGCGATCCGATTGATCGGCTTACCGCCCAGGGATTCCGGCTGTCGGAGCGGCTGATCGCGAAGCTGCTGCACGACGCCCGCGAGGAGTGCTGAGCCATGACTCCGCCCGTGTCTTCGGCTGATATGGTCTTTCATGTAGCTCGTGCGGGTGGTTATTCCCGCACGGCGGCAGGATCATCCAGCCAATTCTCCATCCGCAACCCGGCGATCCGGGCAAATTCGTCCACATTGTCGGTTACGAGGGTGAGCCCCAGGTCTCGTGCTTGTGCGGCGATCAGCAGGTCGTTGGGGCCGATGGGCGTCCCGGCTTGTTCCAACTGGAAGCGGGACTCGGCATAGGTCTGATCGACCCCGGCCTCCAAGGGCAGGACGGGCAATGAGGCCAGCAGGTCATCGACCTTCCGACTCAGCACGCTGGAGCCGAGCTTCCGGGCACCGAAGCGCAGTTCTGCGGCGACGACGATGCTGGTGCAAACGGTGCCGTAGCCGAGCCGGGCGAGCATCGCGGCGACCGGCCCCTGGGGTTGCCTGATCAGCGCGGAGAGGATGTTGGTGTCGAGCAGGTAGCGCAGCCCGTCCATGGCTTAGAGGCGGATGTCGTTCAGGGGCAACAGTCCCTCGTCCACGTCGGGGTAGGGCTCATCGAGCGGCTCCCAGCCGGCGAGCAGGGTGGCCAGATCCTGCCGGCGCTTCACCGGTTCGACGATCAAACGCTCGCCGTCCCTGCGGATGATGGCCTCGTCCGCGTCGAGTTCGAGCTCGCGCGGGATGCGAAGCGCTTGATTGCGACCGTTGCGAAACAGGCGGACGTGGCGTTCAGGCTGCATCGGGCATCGCTACAAGAATTGAACAAATGCCGCAGCATAGGCCAAATAGTCAGGCGAAGCGAGATGGCTCCGATCACGGCAAGAACCGGCCAGGAATCGGGCTCGGAACCTATGGCCGGACCAAGAGCGATGGATTCTCGAGGCAAGAGGCCGCTATGGGGTCGCGACGGCGGGCCGGGGTATACAGAATGGCCGCTCTCCGCTGCGTGAAGCGGACGCTCGCCGCTGACGGGTGAGCGTCCGCAGTTGGCCGTTCGGCGTCGCTGGCATGCCGCGGTGTCCGGCTGAGGTACGGGGTCACGGGGTCCGCGCAGGTCACGGGTTCTCGTCTTGCGATCCAGCATCCGACCAAGCGAGCGCGGTTGCGCTCCCCCGCCGCTCGCCAGTTCGTAACCGACCTCCGTCCAAGGACCCAACCGGCCCAATAGCGACCCTGCACCGAAAAGGACAGGACAGCAGCGCGAAGGCATCCGTGGATTCGCCTATGTCCATGGTTGCTCATCAGTGCCTGCGCGTGTGGCGCACTTCCCTGCCGTCAGGGCTAGATTGCACTCAGTGTGAAAGATGGGTTTCGCTGCGCTCTACCCAGCCTACGCGCTAGTACCAGTGCGCTGACAGGGTCTGTCGCGGTAACCCGACCCGACGGTGGGCAAGGTTGCAGGGCGCGTGGCTCAGGCGTAGTGTATCGACATTGATGATACCCGAGGAAGTCGGCTGTGCGTGTAACCGTGAAGAAGTGGGGCAACAGTGCGTCGGTGCGTATTCCTGCCGCCATCATGGAGGCGGCCCATCTGACACTGGATGAAGTCGTGGATATCCGCGAAGAAGGCGGGTGCATCGTGATCGCGCCGGTACGACCCAGGGGATACGACCTTGCCGAATTGCTGGTCGGCATTACGCCCGAGAACCTGCACGCAGAAGTCGACTTCGGTGGGCCCGTGGGTAAGGAAGCGCTTTGATGGTTCGGCGTTACGTGCCCGAGGCCGGCGATATCGTGTGGCTGCACTTCGATCCGCAGGCCGGACATGAGCAGGCTGGCCACAGGCCAGCGCTGGTTGTCAGCCCTTCGGCCTACAACGGCAAAACCGGGCTGATGCTCTGCTGTCCCATGACCACGCAAATCAAGGGCTACCCCTTCGAAGTACCGATACCGGGGGATCGCCCGGGCGCCGTTCTAGCCGACCAGGTCAAGAGCCTCGATTGGGTGGCCCGCAAGGCCCAACGCAAAGGGAAGGTTTCCATCGCTGAGCTGAACGATGTCAGGGCCAAGATCGTCGCGTTGGTGGACCCAGAACCACGGCAGTGAAAGGGATAACGCGAGGCTGGACTCGACAGGACCCCCGCGAGCGCGCCTACATGCCCATGTCGGGCACACTAGGGCGGAACGCCGAAGGCGGTTCCGCCATGTTAGTCGTTGGCACGATGGCAGATCACCCTGCGGGCATCCGCCCTGGACCCGGCGGGCTGAGGCCGGTCCAATCTTGCGCTTGATTCCAAGGGCGTTTGCGGAATTAAGTGAAGTGTCCCCGGATCTGGCACCGGATCTCGGATCCGTGACGGTCGGCGGTTGGGAGAGCCGGGACGGCAGTTGGTCAAGACGGGTCGGGTGACCTGGATCTTTCCGGTCAATCGGGACATTTAATGAACAAGCTCATCCCGATTGCATCCTGCCTGTTGGTCCTGGCGCTCGTCTCGACCGGGGTCCGGGCGCAGGACCAGGGCATCACCACGGTGCCCCCGGCGCTGGTCACCGCGGATCTGCTCCAGGCGAAGCTCGCCGAGACCGAGGCCGACCCCGCGATGGACGGCGAGGCGAAGGCCAGCCTCGTCGCCCTCTACCGCAAGGCATTGAGCAACCTCCAGGAGGTGGCAGCCAATCGGACCCGGGCCGACGCCTTCAAGGCAACGACCGGTTCCGCGCCGGAGCAGACGCAGCGCATTCGTGAACGGCTCGCGGCGGCCAAGGCCGTTGAACCGCCGGCGGCCTTGGACGTCGCTGCCGACACGCCGCTCGATCAGATCGAGCGGAAACTCAAGCGCGAGCAGGCGGATCGGGCCGCCGCGGACGCCCAGCGTGCCGAGCTCGAGCGCCAACTGGCCTATCAGGAGAACCGGCCGGCGTCGATCCGCCAGCGTCTCACCGCGGCTCAGGAGGAACAGGACGCCATCGCCGCCGCACTCCAGGCCGAGCTCGCCGGCGACACCGGTTCGGCCCCCGGTTCGGCCCCGGTTCTGCCCAACTGCAGGCGCGGCGCTGGGGCCTGGAGACCCGCTACATCGCGCTCAGCACCGAGATCCAGGCGCTCGATCAAGAGCTCCTCAGCCTGCCGATGCGCCTGGACCTGCTCGCGGCCAGGCGCGCCGAGGCGTCGGCGAACAACGACCGAATCGAGCAACGGGTCGAGGCGCTGCAGACACTGCTCAACGACCGGCGCGAGGCCGCGGCGCAGCAGGCGAAGACCGCCGCCCAGCGCATGGTGCAAGCGACCGCGTCCCTGGACCCGGCACTGGCCCGCCTCGCCGAGCAGAACGCCGACCTCGCCCAGGCGCTCGCTACCGCCGTCGAGCAGACCGATCGACTGAACTCGGAGCAGCAGCAGGTGGAGCGCCTCGCCGCCCGCACGACGGCGAACTTCGAGCGCGCCAAGACCGCCAAGGCGGTCGATGTCCCGAGCGAGGGTCTGGGCCAGCTCCTGCTCGAGCACCGCGCGGCGCTGCCCGATTTCGAGGTCCACGCCCGCCGGGCCAGTGCGCTGGAGCGGCAGATCGCCGCCGTCACCTTGAGCCGTCTGCGCCACCTGGAAGAGGCGGAGCGGCTCGCCGATCCGGTTCCGACTGCCACGGAATCGGCCGCCCGGGAACCCGGCACGGGCTCGCTGCCCGCCGACGCCGCTACCGCGCACGACCTGCGGCGCGACCTGCTGGAGCAGCGTCGCAGCCTGCTCGACCGGCAACTGGAGGCCGAGGGGCGCTATCTGGATCGGCTGCGCAAGCTCCAGACCGCGGAGGCCCGGATGCTGGAGTCGGCGCACGCCTACGACGCCTTCCTGCAAGAGCAGCTGTTCTGGCTCCCTACCGGGGCCAAGACCCGTCCGAGCGATCTCGCCAAGCTGCCGCAGGAGGTGCGCCTGCTGCTCGCACCGGCGCGCTGGTCGGAGCTGGCCCGGACCCTTGGCCATCAGGTCATCGCCTCGCCCCTGTTCTGGCTGGCCCTGCTCCTGTCCAGCGTGCTGTTGTGGAAGCGCCGCGCGCTGACCGCTGCGATCCAGCGCACGGCGGAGCGACCTGCCGACGCCGACATCGCCCGCTCTAGCGACACCCTGCGCGCCTTGCTGTTGACGCTGGCCCGGGCCGCGCCCTTGCCCCTGCTGTTGGGCGTCATCGGCTGGCGGCTCCAGGCCGCGACCCAGGGCACCGAGTTTTCCCTGGTCCTGGGCGGCTACCTGGTGCGCTTGGCGCTGATCCTCTACGGGCTCCTGGCGTTGCGAGCGATCTGTCTGCCCGGCGGACTGGGGCTGGCGCACTTCCGCTGGGCCGAACCCAATGTGCGGCGGCTCGATGCCGAGCTGCGTTGGTTCACCTGGGTGATCGTGCCGACGATCCTGGTCCTGCGCCTGGCTATGAGTCTGAACCCCGCCGCGGCGGGTGGCCTGGTCACGCGGCTTGGACTCCTGGTCGCGGCGCTCGCCATCGGGGTCTTCTTTTACCGCATCTTCCACCGCCGACAGGGCCTGCTGCGGCGCCCGGTGCAACGCGCGGACGCGGGCTTGCTGTACCGCGCCTACCCAATCTGGTTCCCGCTGCTGATCGCCTTTCCCCTCGTGCTCCTGGCCCTGATCCTGTCGGGCTATGCCTATACGACGCTGATCCTCTCGAACGCCCTTTTCCCGACCATGGGGATGATCGTCGCCCTGATCGTGCTGCACGCGCTGGTGGTGCGCTGGTTGACCCTGGCGCGTCGGCGTTTGGCCTTGCAGGCGGCGCTGGAACGGCGGCGGGCCGCCGTGGCGGCGCGCGAGCAGGCGGGCGCGCGAGCGACCGAGGCCGCGGAGCTGACGCCGTCCGAGGAGGCCGACCTGGACCTGGACGAGGCCAGCGCGCACAGCTTGGATCTGCTGCGGATCACCATCGCCTTCGTCGCCCTGCTCGGCCTATACCTGATCTGGTCCCCGGTGTTTCCGGCCCTGGGCGTACTCGATGAGGTGACCCTGTGGCAGTCCACGACCACCGTGGACGGGGATGTACGCAACCTGCCGATCACCCTGGAGGATCTCGGCCTGGCATTGCTCTACCTGATGGCTATGACGGTGCTCGCCAAACGGCTGCCTGCTTTGCTGAACATGATCCTGGCGGAGCGCCTCCAGGTCGCCTCGGGCAACCGCTACACCATCACCACGCTGACCAACTACGCCATCATGGCGATCGGTACGGTGCTAGCACTCAACACCCTCGGCGCCCAATGGTCGCAACTGCAATGGCTGGTGGCGGCGCTCGGCGTGGGCATCGGCTTCGGCCTGCAGGAGATCGTGGCCAACTTCATCAGCGGCCTGATCATCCTGTTCGAGCGTCCGATCCGGGTCGGCGACATCGTCACCGTCGGCGACACCGATGGGGTGGTGACCAAGATCCGCATCCGCGCCACCACCATCCGCAACTGGGACCGCAAGGAGCTCCTGGTGCCGAACAAGGAGTTCATCACCGGCCGACTGCTCAACTGGTCCCTGTCCGATCAGGTCACCCGCCTGATGGTCGTGGTCGGGGTCGCCTACGGGACCGACGTCGAGCAGGCCCACGCCCTGATGCGCGAGGCCGCGCTGGAGCACGCGCTGGTCCTGCGCGACCCCAAGCCGGTCCTGAGCTTCGAGGGCTTCGGCGACAATTCACTGACGCTGATCCTGCGCGCCTTCATCGACGATCTCGACCGGCGGCTCGCGACCATCACCGACCTGCACAAGGCGATCTATCGGAAGTTCCAGCAGGCGGGTATCAGTATCGCCTTCCCGCAGCGGGACCTGCACCTGGACGCGCGCGAGCCGCTGCGGGTCGCCATCGAAGGGGCGCGGCCAGCATCGGAACCAGAATCGCACCCAGAGCGGCACCCGGATCGGCCTAAGGGCGGCAATCCGGGTCCATAATCGTCCCATGGCCGAGCACGATACGTCCTACAAGCTCCTGTTCTCCCATCACGAGATGGTCGCCGATCTGGTCCGCGGTTTCGTGCGCGAAGACTGGGTCGCGGCGCTGGACTTCGACACCCTGGAGCGGGTTCGAGAGATGGCGTCAGCCACGACCTGGGCGAGCGCGCAGACGACATCGTCTGGCGCCTGCGCTGGGGTGAGCGTGGGCTCTACGTCTATCTGCTGCTGGAGTTCCAGTCCACCGTCGACCGCCTGCTGGCGGTTCGGCTGCTGACCTACGTCGGGCTGTTGTATCAGGACCTTGCCGCCGCTGGAGAGATCCCGGCCGGCGGTCGCCTCCAACCGGCACTACCCCCTGAATGCGACCAGGGTGCTCTACCACGGCCATGATGCCTGGACGGCCAAGAACCAGCCTGGCCGATCTGCTCGAACCGGACTTGCCCGAGCGACTGCGCCGCTGGCAGTCGCAGAACCTTCCGTACGTCCAATCCCGTGGAACAAGGAAAGAATCATCGGTCACACGCCGCCGCTCAAGCTCCAGTGTAATTGACGAGAGTGGGCTGAAGCGATGCAACAATGCGAGAACCGACCCCCAGGACCGGCTCCGTCGGGTTGGGGATGACGCCGTTCCTGACCAGGTCCGGCGTGACTTTCTTCGGTATCCTGCTGGCCGTGAGGGGAGCCTTCCAGCTCGTCGACCCGATGCACGGCACCGGACCGCGTTCCGTTACTACGAGACCGGCTCGCCGTTCGAGTATGAGCTGGTCCAGTTGCTGTACGGCAAATACCGCCAGCTGCAGATCGCCAAATGATACCGGTGGGTGGTGGAACGACCCTTGGTGCAGGGAGTTAAACGGATCGTAACATTGCTCATAGAACAAAGAGGTTGCCCATGACTGAACTAGACCCCCTGACAATGACCATCGAGCTGCTCGGCGGGCTCGCGCTGTTCCTGTACGGCATGGAGAAGATGACCGACGGGTTGAAGGCAGCCGCCGGCAAGCAGATGAACACGCTGTTGGCCAGGCTGACAGGTAACCCTCTATTGGGTGCCATCACCGGAGCCATCATCACCGCGGTGATCCAGTCTTCCTCGGTGACCACGGTACTCGTGGTGGGTTTCGTGAGTGCCGGGCTCATGACTCTGGTGCAGTCGGTCGGGGTGATCTTCGGTGCCAATGTGGGCACCACGGTGACGGCGCAGATCGTGGCGTTCAACACGACCGCCCTGGCCTTTCCGCTGATCGCCATCGGGTTTGTCATGACCTCCGTGTGGAAGCAGGGCGTGGCACGCCACTATGGCGCCATGTTGATGGGGCTTGGTCTGATCTTCTATGGCATGGCGGCGATGGGCTCGGCCATGTCGCCGTTGCGCACGCACGCGGGCTTTGCCGAGCTCCTGCAATCCTTGCAGAACCCGGTCCTGGGGATGCTGGCCGGCGCGGTGTTTACGGCGCTGGTGCAATCGTCCTCGGCAACCATCGGTCTCGCGGTTGTCATGGCGACCCAGGGGCTGCTGTCCCTTCCGGCGGGTATCGCGATCCTGTTCGGGGCCAAGATCGGAACGGGAATCACGGCGATACTCGCCGCGATCGGCAAGCCGCAGGATGCAAAGCGGGCGGCAGCCGTGCACGTCCTGTTCAATGTGTTGGGTGCCCTGATTTGGCTGCCGTTCATCGCTCAGCTCGCGGGGCTCGCCGAGATGGTTTCGCCGATGGCCGCGCATCTGCAGGGAGTGGAGCGGCTCGCCGAGGAGGTGCCGCGCCAGATCGCCAACGCCGCAACCATCTGGGCCACTGCCAACACGTTGATCTTCCTGCCGTTCGCCGCGTTGTTTGCGAAGATGGCCATCAAGATGATCCCGGATCGGGCGGTTGAGGAGCGGGCAATCATCCGCCCCAGGTATCTCGACGACGCATTGATCCAGCTGCCAGCGATGGCCTTGGAGCGCGCGCGGATGGAGCTCGGGCACATGGGTGAGCTGACCGAAGCGATGCTGGCGAAGGTCAAGTCGGCCTTCGAAGCCAGGGATCTCAGCGAGCTGTCGCAGCAGCATGACCAGGTCGTGGTGCTGCGAGAAGCGGTGCTCGCCTATCTGCAGCACGTCGGGCGTGGCGAGCTGAGCGACGCCGAAGCTGACGAGCATGCGCGGCTGGTTGCCGCCACCGGCGACATCGAGAACATGAGTGCGGCGATCAGCCGCGAACTGGCACCGCTGGCCCAGACCCTAAAGGAGGCGGATATCACCCCTTCGAAAGAGACCACTGAGCTGCTGGAACGTCTGTTTCAGACGATACAGGAGTCAGCGCATTCCGCGCTGCGGGCACTGGTGGAGGGTGACGAGCGGGCGGCGCAGACCGTTGTCGCGAATCGCGACGCGATCCTGGAGCTCACTTCCGAGTTGCACAGGCAACAGGCCGCGCGTCTCGCCCGGGACGACCCGGACCGCCTGCTCAAGCACCGCGTGCAGCTCGAGATACTCGACAAGCTGCGGCGCATTTACAGTGTGGCCGAGCACATGGCGATCTCGGTACTGCCACGGAGCGTTCTCGTCGGGGAACTGTCCGTATAGTCTTCTGACGACGCGACCCGGTGCCGAGCCGGCTCGGCACCGGGTCCGTGTAACGCAAAATCCGGCGAACGTTTCATCGCTGTCGTCTGAGTGTCGCGCAGACCATTCCGTATGGGTCGGACGATCCAACCATTTGGCCAAGGACCAGTTGATCGACGTCTCCCGCATCGGCACGCCTGGGGTGGGTTCGTGTTCTTCCTGATCGTGAAGTTGGAGAAACTCGTCATCCGCACCTCCCCCAGCTTGAGCCGTGCCGTGACCTCGGTCGAGGCCGGGGGCGCGAAGACCAGGGCGGCGATGCCGTGACAGCCATGGACTCCGCGGGCACTAGCGCCCTGCGGGGATCCCCTCCTCGATACGCTCGAGCAGGTAGGAGAAGAAGGGGTTGGACGCCATGCGGTTCAATGCGTCCAGGCTGGTGATCAGGGTCCCGCGTTCGCCTCGCAGTGCCATGGACCCGAGGTGGACGCCGAAGTCCTCGGAGGGGTCCGGGGTCAAGCCGTAGAGCGGATCTGTGACGGGAAAGGGCAGTGCGACGTGTGAGAGTGAGAAGACCTCCTTGGGGTAGTCGAGCCCCAGGGGGCGTACCTCCTCGGTCGCCGCACCGGCCTCGGTAACGCGCGCCACCACCTCGGCGGAATCGGGGTCGGCGTTGGTGACAATCGTGGTGCGATACGGCCGCGGCGCCTCCGGGAAGAGCCGGGAAGGCAGCGTCTCGGTGCTCGGGCGCAGCAGGGGCCCGAATTTCGTGCTGCGGTTGAGATCGAACAACACCAGCTCGCTGCCGTTTGCCGGGAGCTGGGAATAAAGCGCATCGACCACAGCCTGGGTGCTCACCGTAAAGTCGGTCAGAGACTGGAAGGTGAGGACGGGCGGCATGTCAACGAGTCGGCCCTCGCGGGCAAAACGTGCGATCCGCGGCTGCAGTGCCCGGGTAAGCAGCGACGACTGGCGCGCCGCATTGACCGGGAACGAGTTGTACTTGAACGGATTGAACTCCGGCAGAACCGACAGCCAGGCGGACTTCGCGAAGGCTGGCAGGACGGCCGGCAGGCCAGCGAGACCGGCAAAACGCGCCCATTCGGTGATGCCGATCATGGGTGAGATCAAAACGATTCGATCGGGGTGGGGCAGATTGGGGTCGTCGATGGCGTCCAGCGCGTACTTCATCGCCACTGCCCCACCATTGGAGTACCCGATAACATGGAGCGGCCTCCCCGGCCCGAGCCGCCGCCGGGCCTCGCGCGCCGCCAACCTCGCAGCCGCCGCCCAGTCCTGCCATTCCGCCTCGGAGAGACCCGCCGGCACGGTGCCGTGTCCGGGCAGTCGGGGGACGACCGCCAAAAAGCCGCGCTCCTGGTAGAGCCAGGCGATGTTCCGCATGCTGTAGGGCGAGTCGGTGAGTCCATGCAGGAAGATGGCTGCCCCAACCGCTTCCCCCGGCGGTTCCAGAACGAAGGAGCGATTCCAGTCCACGGCGAAGTGCTCCGGATAGACTGGGCTTCCTTCGAAATAGCGATTGGCGGGGACCCTCTCATCCGCGTCCAGACGTTGGGTGACCTCGGTGCGGACCTCCTCGAAGAGGGCGTTCTCCGCCTCCAGGTATTGGTCCCAGTCGGCGCGATCAATCTCCTCGGCGGTCAGCTCGTCCGGAACGAAGGTATGCCAGGGCTCAAGCGGCGGGCCCTGTTCCGAAATGTAGATGCGTAACCCCAAGAAGATCAGTGCGCCCGCAAGGATCAGACCCGCCGCCAGTTTCAGCAGCTTGATCAAGCTAGAGCCCATCACGTTACCCTCCGTCAAGCATCATCGCGGCAGGCGCCCGCACCCAATCTCGCCTTCGGCCGTCTCCTGGCTTCAGGCGCTCCCGGCGGCGTGCACACTCTCGGACGGATCGTCGCTCCGGATTGCGTCATCGACGGACCGCTTGCGCGCACAATCATGCTATTAGGCTCGGCCGGGTGAGTCCAGGTCACGATCGAGCGGCGATTCGGTTTCATTACCGTCATCTAGGGTGATTGACGACCTGAGACCTGGGCATCCCAAGCGCGCAGAGTCACCAAGATCGGGGCAATAGCGGGCGGCTCCGGGTCACCTGGGAGCAAGCGGGCGATCATGCCGCGATGGGAGGCGTTCACCACCAGGGGGGACGGCCTGTCCGGAATCTGGGCCGACGCCAGCGCCACCACGCCATCGCCCAGGTCGGCACCGATTCCGGACCACCAGTCGGAGAGCCGGCGACGAAGCTCCGCGGAACCGGTCTCGACGGAGGCCGCCTCGATACCCACGGCCAGGTCGGGGTACGGGGTCAGGAGGCGACCGGCGATGGACAGGATCGGTACTGTCGGCGGCCAGGGCCGGGCGTTGAGGTCGCGCAGAAAGTCGCTCCCGGGACGCAGATCGACCTTGGCCTCTCCGGTGCCGTCGCGCAGTGCGGCAAACAGGGAGAAGCGGCGCCCCTCGGTCGTGGGAAACTGATCGCGCAGCTCCAGCCAGACACGCAGGCGTGCCCATTCCGACCCCTGGCTCGGGGTGCCGACGAGGATCACGCCCGCGACGGGAGGACCATCGAGTCGCGCCGGCTGATCGACCGGATGTCTCAGACGCGAGACGAAGTCACGGATGACCAGCCCGCCCATGCTGTGCCCGATCAGCGCCACCGGACGGTCCGCAGGCAGCTCGGACCAGTGCGCCGCCAGGTAGTCGGCGCTACGGTCGATGCCCTGATCGTTGGGGTAGCGAAACTCCCACGCCTCGAAGCCAGCAGCCCCCAGTACGGGCACCAGGTCGTCCCAGATGGTACCGGGCTCATCCAGCCCATGGACCAACAGAACGGAGACGCCATGGGGATCCGCGGGGGCAACGCGGGGGTGGATGCCATGCCAACCGTCGTCCGGGGCCATTTGCTCCGGGAAACCAGGCGTCGAGTTGATCGTGGACCAGCGTGCGCAGCCGGCGCTCCTCTCGCGGATGGTCTTCCGCCCACCAGGTCCAGGCGGCGACACCCGCCAGCGCGGCAAGGAGCCCGATGGTCAGGCCCAGGCGCCAACGCGAGACGCGCTGCCGGCCAATGCCCTGTGGGGCCATGACGCGCTCAGGGCTGAACCTCTTGCCGGTGCCGTATCAATCTTCGGCGCTTTCTGGAAACTCGCCGGAGGACCTTGTGGTCCGGAACAGGAGCCAAAGGCCCAGGACCATGGCGACCATCTCCGCGGCCAGCGTCAGGATCAAGGCCATCAGGCTCGCCATGTCCACCGTCGACACCCAGCTCGCGGCCCCGCCGATGTTGCCCGGGGTCATCTGGATCGACGGGATACCGCCCTGGGGGGCGGCCAGGAAATAAAAGAGGAGCTGCCCCACCTCGATCAGCATCACCAGCATCGAGAACAAGATGCCCAGCACGCTGGCCACCAGCCCGATCCAGACGCGTCGCAGCACCACGGACTCGGTCGGGCGCGCCAGCGGGTCCGCGATCTTCCTGGAGAGACCGATGTAGCGATAGAACCAGACGGCGGTAAACACCAGCACCAGCAGATTCGCCACGGTCAGGTATTCGATGATCGGCAACCCCGCACGGGTACCGGAGACGGTCCCCGAGAAGGCGAAGACATAGAGCATCAAGACGACCGGAAAGGAGCCCAGCACCACCTGGAGCCAGAATCCGGTTCGGCCCAGCCGTCTGAAGGTGTTGGCCAGGCCCTCGATCTTGGCACTATGCAGACTATCGACCATTTCATTCAACATGATCACCTCGGCCGTGTTCGGCGGTTTGTTGTTGGCGGTTGACCGACGCGCACCCCGAGAGGTGCCACATGTCTGCGCAGCCCATGGTAGCGCGCCAGCGCCCCTGCGGCGATGCGTCTGAAACGAAGTAGACGCCGATGGGATCGGTGCTCCATAGCGCCATGCTGATTGAAGGATTCCCGGCCGCCCACGCCGCAGGATCCCCTATCCGCTGCCTCATCCCGGCGACCCGGCGATGCGCGGACCCGACGGCTCGCCCGAACCTGCCGCCCGCCGGGACTCCCAGGTCACATAGAGCGTGGGCAGGAAGACCAGGGTGAGCAAGGTGGCGACCAGCAACCCGCCCATGATGGCGAAGGCCATCGGGCCCCAGAAGACGGTCGGCGCGATGGGGGTCAGCCCGAGCACCGTGGACATGGCGGTGAGCATGATGGGGCGCAGGCGCGAGGCGCTGGCATCCACGACCGCCTCCCGCAGCGCCTTACCGGTCTGCCGCTCCTGCTCGATCTGACTGATCAGGATGACCGAATTCTTGGCGATCATGCCAATCAGGGCCAGTACACCGAGTATGGCGACGAACCCCAGAGGCTGCCCCGCGAGCAGCAAGGCACCGACCACCCCGATCAACCCCAGGGGCACCACGCTCAGCACGATGATCAGCAGCGGGAAGCTCCTCAGTTGGAACATCAGGAGCGAGATCATGATCAGGAGCATCAGGGGCACCACCGCCATGACGGACGCCTGAGACTTCGCGCTCTCCTCAACCGATCCCCCGACCTCGATCCGATAGCCGGCGGGCAGACGCGCATTCAACGCCTCCACCGCCGGGGTCAGGCCGGCGACCACCGCGTCCGGCAGCACCCCCGGGGCCAGGTCGGCCTGGACGGTCAGGGTCGGCACCCGGTCCCGGCGCCAGATCATCGGATATTCCTGGCCGTTTTCGAAGGTCGCAAGCTGGTCCAGGGCGACGGTGCGGCCGTCCGGCAACGGCACCTCCAGGGTCCGCAGATCCGCGAAGGACAGGCGTTGACCCTCGCGCTCCCGGGCCACTACGTCGATCAGATAGATGTCGTCGCGCACCTGGGTGACGGTCGTCCCGGTGATGTGGGTGTTGAGCACCGATGCCACCGCCGCGGACGAAAGCCCTAGGCGTCGCACCTGATCCTGGTCGATGCGGATCCGCAACTGCCGACCGGGCTCCATCCAGTCGAAGTTCACATCCCTTGCATCCGGATGGTCGGCGACGATCTGACCGAGCTCCAGGGCAATCTCGCGCAGGCGCTCGGGGTCGTCGCCCAGCACCCGGTATTGGACCGGCCAGCCCACCGGGGGGCCGAGCTCCAGTGGCGAGACGCGGGTGACGGCCTGTGGTACCTCCTCCTTCAGATACTGGTCGAGCTTGACCTCGAGCCGCTGCCGCGCCGCCACGTCCTTCGCGACCACCACCGCCTGGGTGAAGAAGGGATTGGGCAACTGTACATTCAGCGGAAGATAGAAACGCACGGCGCCCCAGCCCACGTAGGTGCTCCAGTGATCTACGTCCGGATCGGCGCCCAGGATGGCATCGAGCCTGTCCGCCTCGCGGGCGGTGGCATGGATGGAGGCATTCTGGGGCAGACTGATGTCGACCAGCAGATCGGTGCGGTCCGAGGCCGGGAAGAACTGGCGGGGCACCAGATCCAGGGCGAGCACCGCGCCCACGAAGGCAGCGATAGTCACCGCGATGGTGAGCCAGCGCACGCGGATCGCGCCTCTGAGCAATGCCCGATAGGCACGCAGCAAGGCGCCGGGGTTCGACTCGTCGGTCTGGGTCTTTGGCGGCACCAGCAGCAGCATGCCGAGCAGCGGCGCAAAGACCACGGCCACGAACCAGGAGACGATCAGC
The DNA here is from genome assembly GCA_963698355.1 of uncultured Gammaproteobacteria bacterium. Taxonomy (GTDB): domain Bacteria; phylum Pseudomonadota; class Gammaproteobacteria; order Chromatiales; family Chromatiaceae; genus Thiodictyon. The sequence continues at coordinate 26,756 of CAVOQO010000051.1, forward strand.
GTGATGCCGACCACCGCGAAGATGTCGAAGGTGTACTCACCGGCGGAGCTGGCCGCGAAGCCCACCGGGACGAAACCCGCGATGGTGACCAGGGTGCCGGTCAGCATGGCGAAGGCCAGGGTCTTGTAGGCATAGGTCGCCGCCGCCTCCTTGGCCTCGCCGATCGCGAGCCGCCGGGACATGGCGTCGACGGTCGTCAGGGCGTCGTCCACCAGAAGCGCCAGGGCGATGATCAGGGCACCCAGCGAGATACGCTGCAGGTCGATGTCGAGGATGTCCATGATGGCGAAGACGGTGGTCAGCACCAGCGGGATGGCCAGCGCCACAACGGTCCCGGCACGCACCCCCAGGCTCAGGAAGCTCACCACCAGGATGATACCGATGGCCTGCCACAGGGATGTGGTGAAGTCATTGATGGCCGCGTCCACCGTCTGCGGCTGATCGGCGACCCGGTGCGCCTCGATCCCGATCGGCAGGTCGGCGACGATGCCCTGCATCGTCTGCTTGATGTTCTTCCCCAGACCCAGGATGTCGCCGCCGTCGCGCATGACGATCGCGAGCCCGATGGCATCCTCGCCGTTGACTCGGAACATCGGCTGGGGCGGATCCGCGAGACCGCGGCGGACCTGAGCGATATCGCCGAGCCGCAGCATGCGGTCGCCGACGGCGAAGTTGACGTCGAGCAGGTCCGCCTCGGAGCTGAAGGCGCCGGACACCCGCAGCGAGATGCTCTCGTTGTCGGTCTGGATGACCCCGGTGGGACGCACTAGATTCTGCGCTGACAAGGCGGCATATCAGGGTACCCGGATCGAGGCCCAGGCCCGCCAGGGTGCGCATGTCGAACTCGACGAAGATGCGCTCGTCCTGGGCCCCCAAGACGCTCACCTTCGACACGTCCGGGACCCGCAACAGCTTCGAGCGCACTTCCTCGACATAATCGCGCAGCTCGCGTTGGGTGAAGCCGTCGGCGGTGAAGCCGTAGATGATGCCGTAGGTATCGCCGAACTCGTCGTTGAAGCCAGGCCCGACGATCCCCTGGGGCAGGGTGTGGCGCATGTCCCCCACCTTCTTGCGCACCTGGTACCAGGTGTCCTCCACCGCCTTGGGGCCGGTGTCGCCGGTCAAATCCACGAAGATGGTCGCGACGCCCGGTCGGGTGAAGCTGCGCAGGTTGTCCAGGTTGGGCACCTCTTGCAGGGTGCGCTCCAGGCGCTCGGTGACCTGCAAGAGCGTCTCCTCCAGGGTCGCTCCCGGCCAGGCGGCGCTCACCACCATGGTGCGGAAGGTAAACGGCGGGTCCTCGGCGCGCCCGAGCTTGTAGAAGGCGGCGATCCCGGCGGCCACCGAGACGATCATCAGGAACACCACCACGGAGCGGTTCTTGATGGCCCATTCCGACAGGTTGAAGCCACTCATGGCCGGGCTCCCGGCCGACGATGACGCTTGCGCCGGGCGCGCGAGAGGACCGGGGGAAGGAGCGAAATCCGGGGTGGGACGGCCGTTGCGTTCATTTTCCGGCTGCTCCCTCGCCGGCGGGTTCGGCTGCTTCCGGCACATCGGCGGAGCCGGACTTGGGTACGATCTCGAGTTGTGGCTCGTCGCCGGATACCGGTGCCGGCGGCGCGCCCGCGAGGCGCACCTGCTGACCCGGGCGTAGTGCCTGAACGCCCGCGGTGACCACGATCTCACCCATGTCGAGCCCTTGTGAAACCAGCACCTGGTCGAGCTCATGGCGCAACACGTCGACGTTGCGCAGGGCCACGGTCCCGTTCTTCGGGTCGTAAACCCAGACCGCGGGCTGGCCCCCGGTCGAGGTGAGCGCGGACGCCGGGATCGCAATCGCGGCGGATCCGCCAAGGTGAACCGTACCGGTCACGGTAGAACCGAGCCGCATGGCCTCCGGCGGGTTGGCGAGGCCGACCCGGACTGCGAAGGTGCGAGTCACCGGATCGGCCTGCGGGGAGACCTCGCGCACCCGTCCAGTGGCGGTCACTGTCTCATCCGTGCTCAGCGTGACCAGCACCTCATCCGTCGCCGATGCCGCCTCCTTGACCCGCGCCGGGACGTCGAAAACCGCATCCCGCCCGCCCGCTCGGGCCAGCCGCACGATCGATTGACCGGCCCCGACCACCTCACCCGGCTCGGCCCCGCGGCTGGTGACGGTACCCGGGCCGTCCGCGACCAGGGTCGTGAATCCGAGCTGGTTCTCCGCCGTGGCCACCTGGGCCCCGGCCGCGTCCACTTGGGCTTGCGCGGCGTCGCGCGCCTCCACCGCTCGGTCGAACTGCGCGCGGGCGACGAATCCCCGCTCCAGCAAGGGCTCGTAACGCTGCACCGTGTTGCGGGCCTCGACCAGGCGCGCCATGGCCGCGGCAAGATTGGCGCGCGCCGCGTCGACCGCGTTGCGCTCGGTCTGGGCATCCAGGCGCGCCACCACTTGGCCCCCGCGGACACGGTCGCCGATGTTGACGGTTCGCTCAATCAGCTGCCCGCCGACCCGAAAGGCCAGGCTCACGTCGTCCCGGGCCTGCACGTTTCCGGTCAGTTTCACGGTCTCTCCGCCGGGGCGCTCCTCGACCGTCACCACCCGCACCGGACGGATGGGCGCGGGGGCCGTTTGAGGCTCATCGGCCGGCTGGCACGCCGAGAGCAACGCCAGAAGGGAGAGGGCCAGGGGGGCGGACGCCATCCTGGCGAACGTTGAGCAAACGGCACCGCGATGCGGCGATAGAGCTGACGAATTCAAGGAGAACTCCCGATGGTTGAACTGCAGGCAAGATCGTAGCTCAGGCAGCGCGCTAACGACACCTTGTCGCTAAGCCGCTGAGGGCATCGTGAGCGAGACGTGTGTCGGGGAGACGATCGCCGCATTCACGTCAGGCGCGCGACAGACCAAGGGTTAAGGCGATTGCCGGAGAATCATGTACCAGATGGCGCCGGATTTACGCCCGCCTTCAAGGAGTTCCGGCAGAAGCATAGCCGGGCTATGTGACTGCCGGTGCGACAAAGAAGGCGGGCGCAAAGACAAGCAAGCTGGTGCATCAATTGACAGAAATCGCCTAAGAGATCCCTGGCGGGCACGGCAGGAGTGAGGACCCGCAGACGAGGGCGTCTGCGCGATCCGCGCGGGAAAAATGGCTAGTTGAAGGTCACTTCACCACTGATGACATTGCGGATCCTGACCACGACGCCGTCCCCGACCTTGATGCTTCCAAGCAGTTGCTTGTTCTCGAACTCGAAGGTGCGCGTGTCGTTGGCGCCCCTCACGGTGACTGTTCCGGCACGGGGGTCAACGGCAGTGATTTGGCCGTAAAGCGTAAGGGTATCGGTGATGGTCCCGGCGGGCCGGGTGCCCGGGGTGCGGTTCACTTCGGTGTTCCCGACGATGCCCATGGACCCCGCGTCACGTCCGCTTTGCAGTTCGATCAGCGCCGTGGTCGTCTCGGTCAGAGTTACCCGGTTGCCGATCCTGATCCGATCCAGGCGCTGGACCTCCGGCGGCGCATGCAGGACCTCGAAGGTTCCATCGGCCTTCCTGATGGTCAGCATCCTAGTATCAGTATTGACGACCGTGACGACACCTGACACTTGTGTCTGTACCGCGATGGCCTTGATGGGTTGGGTCGTCAGGCCAGTCTCTGCCTGGGCCGTGGCCGCGGTCAGCACCGCGGTTAGAGCAGCTGCAAAAAAGACGGTCTTGGTGTGCAAGGCTTTAGCTCCTTTTTGGTTAATTCAGAGAACCGGATCTCGCCCGCTGATCCCTACGGTGCCGTCGATCTGAGAAGGGTGCGGCCTTGGAATAATGTGATCAGCAGCAGCATTCAGCCCCGAACTGATCGATTTTCTGCCAGAACTGCGTCCAACGTCCGACGGTGTGGGTAATGGCGCGGAGGCTGAGCACGATTCTGGCGCCTTTGTTCTTCCAGCGCATGCCGGAGGCGCACAGCCGTTGCTTGACCAGGGTCTTGCAGGCCGCCTCGGTGACCCCCGAGCCGATTGACAGGCCCTCGGCGGTGAAGCCGGCATAGTCCATCTGGTGGCGATGGTTGGTGAGGTACGTCCAAGCGCTGAGGACGTCGTCGCGGACCTTCGGCGCGAGGGAACGCCGATGCGAGAGGCGTGCGGCCTCGCCGATGAGCACGTCGAGGGCGTCGGGGTCGTGCTTGAGCTTCTTGCAGTGCTCATGTTGCCAGTGCCCCCGCTTACCCTCAGCGCGGCGGTGCGGATAGAGCGCTTGGGCGATCTTGCCAACGTACTCTGTGGTATGAAAAAAGTCGATCAGCTGGCGATCCGTGTGCTGCTCGAGGAAGCGCCAATTGCTGGCTGCCCCGTCTGCGATGCCCAGGTAGAGGGCGTCGGGAAACTGTTGCTTGGCGCGCGCAATCTCGCGCTCCATGCGCTGCAGGAACTTCCCTTTGCCGTACTCGGGCGCGGCAGCGAGGTAGATGGTGTGTTGGCGCTCGCCCTCCTGGTCGTAGAACGACAGGGTTCCCACCATCGCTTCGCGATACCCCTCACTGTCGGCCATCGGGACCATGGCCCCGTCGAGGCTGACCACGATGGTCGCGATGGGGCGCTCAAGCGCCGGCATCGCGTACGCCCAGTCTTCTTCTTTGGCCGTGGCGATGGTGCCCACCCATTCGGCAACATTCTGAATGTAGGAGGCGGCCACTTTCCGGCCGTGGTTCTGCTCGAGGTCGGCTTGCACCGCGCGCACGTTGAGGTGCGCATATTTGTGGCTGATCTGGCTGGCAAATAGCGGGGTGGCCCCGCGCACGATCCGCGCCTGGTGCTCGAGCGGGCAGTAGATGCGCCCGCCGCGGGAGCTCTGGTAGACGTAGCGCTCCACCTGTACCTCCCCGTACGGGCTCTGGTACGCCTTCGGGTCGCGCCCGCGCGCGGTCAGCTTGATCGCACCAACACGCATCGCTCTGCCGTCGGTGTCGAACCGCTTGAGCGCCTCCTCGGTAACACAACGACCGACCGCGTTGGTCGCCTCCTGGATCGCTCCTTCCATCTCCAGCAGACTGCCGCTGAGCCGCACCGTCACCTCGACCGTCACCTCCTCACCCGATCTCTTGACCACCGCCGCCACAACCACACCTTCTCTCGTCACTACAGAAGGTTACAAGATACTCCTCAACATCACATCATGTCGAGGCCGCACCCTCTGAGAAAGCCAGTTTTTTCAGGCAGAAGGTGGCAGCATCAGCCCATGGACGCGGTTGGGGTTCTCATCACGAACGGATTCTGAAACGATACCGGTTTTGCGCTTGGGTGGGATCGGCAGTGTGTTCGGCCATGCCCCGCTTGCCGGAGTCCGTAGCGATGCCGCAGGTCCAGTTTCCGTTCTTCCCCGAAGGCGTCACCCACATCACCGCGCTGTTGGCGTTCAGCAAACGCGACGGGCGGGTGACCTACTTCAACGGCAGCATGCCGGTGTTCGTCCACGAGGAAGCGGACGTGGCCTCTTTTCGCATGATCACCGCCCAGTTTTGCGTCAACGGCAATGCCAAGCAGGCGGAGATTGTGCGCGCCTTCGGGGTGACGCAGATCAGCCTCAAGCGGGCGGTGAAGCGCTATCGCGAGGAGGGACCAAAAGGGTTCTATAGGCCACGCGGCCATCGCGGTCCGGCGGTATTGACCCCAGAGGTTCTGAGCGAGGCTCAGCGGTTGCTCGATGAGGGCTTGGAGACTGCGGAAGTGGCCGATCGACTGGACATCAAGCGCGACACCCTCTCCAAGGCGGTGCGTGCGGGGCGCCTGCACAAGCCGGTAAAAAAAAGCCTGTCGCGCAGCTGACGAGCAAGAGCGAACGCTCGAACGCCGACCGTGCCGCCCCGATGGGCATGGGCGCGGCGGATGTCGAGGGCCGTTTGGCCGCCAGCGTCGGCGAACTCGCCGCGGTGGCCCCGGACTTTTCCCCGGCGCTGGACGTGCCCAACGGCGGCCTGCTGTGCGCGCTGCCGGCCTTGCTCGCCGTTGGTCTGCTCGAAGGCGTCGAGCGCCACTTGGCATTGCCCAAGGGGTACTACGGCCTCGACAGTCTCCTGCTGCTGCTGGCCTTCATGGCGCTGGCGCGGTTCGAAACCATCGAATCGCTGCGCTACAGCGCCCCAGGGGAGTGGGGCAAGCTCCTGGGGCTTGATCGCGTCCCGGAAGTGCGCACCCTGCGCGCCAAGATCCAGCTGTTGGCCCAGGACGATCACCCGGCGCAATGGAATGCGGCGCTGTGCGAGCGCTGGATGGCCGCCGCCCCGGAACAGGCAGGGGTGCTCTACATCGACGGGCATGTACGCGTCTATAACGGCAGCCAGACCCAATTGCCGCGCCATTCCGTCGCTCGCCAGCGTCTGTGTCAGAGGGCGACCACCGACTACTGGGTCAACGCCATGGACGGTCAGCCCTTTTTTGTCGTCAACCAGGTGGTCGACCCAGGGCTGATCGAGGTCATCGAGCAGGAGCTTGTGCCGCGCATCGAGCAGAGCCTGCCTGCCGCAGCGGACCCGCAGCTGCAAGCCGATCCGCTGCGCCATCGCTTCACCCTGGTGTTCGATCGCGAGGGCTATTCGCCGGCATTTCTCAAGCGCATGAAGGCCCAGCACATCGCCTGCCTGACCTACCACAAATTTCCCGGCGAGGATTGGTCGCAGGAGGAGTTCGCTCCCTCTCGAGTGCGTCTTGCCAACGGTGAGGCGGTGACCATGGACCTGGCCGAACGGGGTACCTGCCTGAGCAACGGGTTGTGGGTACGGGAGTTGCGCAAGCGCACCGAGCGCGGCCATCAGACCGCCATCCTGTGCACCGACTATCGCTCGCAGGCAGCCCCCCTGGCCGCGGCCATGTTCGCCCGCTGGTCGCAAGAAAACTTCTTCAAGTATGCCCGCGAACACTTTGGCCTGGATCGCTTGGCAGACTATCGCACCGAGGAGATATCCGACCCCCTACGGGTCGTCAACCCCGACTATCGCCACCTCGACGGACAGGTCCGCTCCGCCACCGCCAAGCTCACCCGCCGCCTGGCGAACTTCGCCGCCATGACCCTCGATGAGCCCATCGAGCCCAAGCATGTCGAGCCGTTTGTGCGCCGCAAGGCGGCGCTGCAAGAGGAGATCGAAACCCTGCAACACGCACTCGCGACACTCAAGGCCAGCCGCAAGGAGACCCCCCACCACATCAGCGTCGACGAACTGCCCGAGGAGGCGCGTTTTCGCCAGCTCAGCACCCAGAGCAAGCACCTCGTCGATACCATCAAGATGATCGCCTATCGGGCCGAGACAGCGATGGCCAATAGCCTGCGCGAACACCTCAAACGGCCCGACGAGGCGCGGCGCCTGCTCCGCGCCCTCTACACCACCGAAGCCGACCTGTTGCCGGACCCCGATGCGGGCACCCTCACGGTACGCCTACACCATGGGGCGAATGCCGTGACCGATCAGGCAATCGAGAAACTCTGCGCGGAACTCAATGCGACGGAAACGGTTTTCCCGCGCACGAACCTGCGCTTGGTGCTGCAACTGGGCTCGACGTAAATTCCGGGAGATCAGGTCAT
>CAVOQO010000052.1:0-112720 GCA_963698355.1 uncultured Gammaproteobacteria bacterium
CGGTGCGCGCTGATCGATCTGAGTTGAACGTCTGCTATGTGGATGTCAACCCGTTACCGACTGGAGGGGGTCGTAAGCGTCTTGTCTTTAGGCACTGAAGCGCGCTTCGGCCTCGCGAAAGAGCGATTTGACCCTGTCGATATCCCAAGGGCGCTCGATGAGCGTCTCGTGGTCCCATTCGCTTCTCGGTGCGTCCGGTTCGAAAAAGTCACCGCCATAGACATGGAGTGCGCAAGTCATCTTTCCGATCGGATTCAGGACAGAGTGAATGATGTCGCGCCCGAGAGTAGCAACGTCTCCGACTCCCAGCGATTTGGCTCCCGCTGCTTCGATAGAGGTTCCGGTCCTTCGCCAAAACACATTGTCTTCCCGACCAGAATAGATGCCGATGACTGAGAACATCTGGTGATTGTGCGGCATGAGACTCATACAGGGCGCCCATGCGAAATTGATGATGGTAAGATCATGTGAGCGGTAGATGGGTGTGATGCCAGCATGTTCCGGCTCGCCAAGCTCAGACATGACCCCGGCGCTGTCGGAGACTGCTTTGGATACGACTTCGCGAACGGCCCCTTGGCCTTCAGCGATGGCATCGATACAGTCTTGGATAAAGCGATCTCTTTCGAACATGGCTTTGTCCTCCTTCGCCTTCATTGCAGGCGTTGTCGTCCTGGACGGGTGATCGTTGTGTGCAGCCGTTCAGCCAGCCGTTTCAGCGCCTTCATGCTTGTTTCCGAAGATGAGTTTGGAGCGGCCCTTGGGCGACAGTTCCCGTCTCACGTCGGCAAAGTACCGGCGTAGGAATGGCACTTCGTCGCGGGCGAAGTCCCGGTTTTCCGATGACCCCAGCACCGACAGCCGCACCCGGTAGAGAAAACGGACGAGCGGACGGCTGGGCTCGCAGTGCTCCATCATCACGAATCGGCCACCCGGGCGAAGGACCCTGCTGGCCTCCTGAAGCGCCCGGTCCCGAACCTCCGGGCTGAGCTCGTACATGGCGTGGGAGCAGCTCACCGCATCGAAGCTGGCGTTGGCAAAGGGCAGGCGAGCCGCGTCCCCGACGACGAAGGCGACGTCCGCGACGCCCGTCTGGTGGGCCTTCACACAAGCCCGGCGGATCATCCCAGCAGAGAAATCAACGCCCACCACAAGCCCGCCGGGCTCGACAGCCGTCTGAGCACGAACGGCCACCGCCCCCGTGCCGGTACAGAGGTCGAGAAGCCTGCCGCCGGCTTTGATGCCGGTCCGTTCGATCAACAGGTCCCGCAGGCGTGCACTGGCATCGCCCGAGTGGAGGGCGATCACCCGGTCGTAGACGTGCGAGAAGAGATCGTAGTAAGCCCGACGAAAGCGCATTGCGGCCGATTCCCGTTTTTCGCTGCCTGAAGCATCTGCCGCGACGCGGTAGGTGCGCGCCCCGGAGCAAGGATACGTCACCTGTGAGATGGGAGTGTTTTGCGGGCGGGCAACCCGCGTCCATCAGCGGCGGCCCGGATGCCGATAACCACTTGCTCTGCGCTTTTGGCCTATGACCCCGGCGAGGGTCGCGCATCCCTATACTGACTCTCGGAGTTGCTGGCGGGGAGGGCCCATGGGGCATCTGCTGAGCGCCAAGTCGTCTCTGGTGCCATTGATCGACCGATTGAACCGCTACCCGATCGGGCTGGTGGACAGCGCCAAGCTGCGCGAGATCCTCTCCCTGCTGTTCGACGAGCGCGAGGCCTTCGTTGCCTCCCGTTTCCCGCTGATGGAGGCGACCCTGGAGGAGCTCTGCGCGTCGACGGACATCCCTGTGGCAGAGCTCGACGTCGTCCTCGAGTCCATGGCCAACAAGGGCCTGGTCATGGACCTGCCCTACGCCGGAACCACGTACTATCTGCTGATGCCTGGGCTGATCGGGTTCATGGAGTTCACCTTCATGCGCCAGCGCGCGGACCTGCCGATGGAGCGGCTCGCGCATCTGATGTCGGAGTATCTGCACGAGCAGGGACGCGAGGGCCAGGCTGGCGAGTTCTTCGGCGGCCGCACCCCGATCGCCCGCGCCCTCGTCTACGATGAGCACATCCCCGTCACCTCCCGGATCACGCCCTACGAGGACGCACGGCGGATCATCCGCGACAGCGACTACCGCGCGGTGACCCTGTGCTTCTGCCGCCACAAGAAGGCGCACCTGGGGCAGGCCTGTCGCAAGGGCGCCCCGGTGGAGGGCATCTGCATGGTCCTCGGCGAAGGGGCGCGTTTCCTGGTGCGCCGCGGCTTCGCTGAGGAGCGCACGGTCGAGCAAATGCTCCAGACCCTGGACGACGCCCGCTCCCTCGGACTCACCCACGTCACCGACAACGTCCGCGAGCAGCCGTCGTTCCTGTGCAACTGCTGCCGTTGCTGCTGCGAGCTGATGGCAGGGGTGCAGTCCGGATTCCCCAACGCCCTGGCCAAGACCCCCTTCATCGCCGAAGTCGATCCCGTGCGCTGCGACTATTGCGGCGAGTGCCTGCGGGCCTGCAACGTCAAGTGCATCGGGCTCGGTGAGGACGCACGTGCGAGGGCGAAGGCGGGTCACGGAGCCGGGTCCGGGGCAACGCGCTCTGCGGAGGTAAATACGGATGTCTGCCTCGGCTGCGGGGTCTGCGTCCCCGTCTGCGAACGCGGCGCCATCACCTTGGTGAAGCGCTCCGGGTACCGGCCCCCTCGGCGCAGCGCCGTGGGCCTCTTTGCCCGCATTCTCTGGGACAAGGGCCGGCTCATGCCCTTCGTTGTCGAAGGACTCAAGCGACGCTGGCGCCTGCCGCCGCTGCGGCGCGTTAGGACAAGCGGTCGCGGGGGCGGACGCTGATCGTCTTCCAGGCAGCGGTCCCAATACGGCATGCCGGCGAAGCGCTCCTCCAGGAAATCGACGAACGCGCGCACGCGCCGGGACAGGTGCCGGGTGCGGGGATGGACCCGCCGGGGGCAAGTCCCGAGCTGGAAAGGGTTCGCCATCCACCGGAAGCGAGTCTCGCGGGGCGTCCGACAACCGCCGCTGCGAAGCGTAGAAAATGAGTGAGGGGGTGAGGGCGCAGGTCTAGCGTCTGGACACCCGGTTTGCACCGGACACCGGCAAAGCCTCGAGGAAAACCGTTAACCAAACCGGGAAATCCCCGGGCTTTGCCGGGGGACTGAAAAAGTTTGACAGTTACGGGAGTCCACCTAGGAAACTCCGGGTTGTGAGCCGCCAAGCACACAACCACGGAGAATCCCGATGGACGAGTCGGAGAGCCTAAGTCACTCGAAATGGGAGTGCAAATACCATCTCGTGTTCATCCCGAAGTGTCGACGCAAGGTGTTGTACGAGCAACTGCGCCGCCATCTTGGGGAGGTATTCCGAGCGCTAGCGGAGCAGAAGCAGTGTCGTATCCTGGAGGGACACCTGATGCCCGATCACGTGCACATGCTGATTTCGATCCGGCGCCGGTCACGGGCCGGGATCGGCGAACGGTTAGAGCCGAGGGGCAGTCCCGGACCTCTTACTGTAGTTCCGAACCACGCGCAGTTCGCAATCATGGTCACTGCAAGCCGGCGTGGTTGCTGGTCAGCGCGACTGTTCCGTTGGAGGTCTGGCCGCTACCGCCGGATCGCCTCCGCTCCATTCAATGGTGAGGTGCCGGTTTCTTGGCTTGGTTGAGGAGGCTCGTCGCGTTTCTGTCATAGAAACTCTCGAAGTGCTGCTCGACATCTCCCTGAGAATACTGAAAGACAAGGTCCACGAAGGAAGTAACCCCGCTGCTCTCCGTTGGTTGGGCGTCGTCACCATCCCAAATCGAGGCGTGGAAGTCGTCACGGCCGATCCGGTGCGCGATACCGGTCAACGCCCACATCGCTTCGGAACGTCTCTCCTCAGTCCCATCGAGCGCTTCTACGATCAGCGCAAGCACGACGCGGTGATCACCGGCGCGGGAGAGGAAGCCGTACTGTTCGTAATACCGACGTTGGTCGGCGGCGAGCTCAACCAAGGCGTCAGTGGCACGACGATCGCCCACGTCGATCAAGCCCCAGAGCGGGCCGACGAAGATCGACTGCGGCAAGGGTCTCATCCGTTGAAAGAAGGCCCAGAGTCGATCGGCAGCCGACGTCTCGCCCACCAACCCGAGCACGATCGAGGCCAGGCTCCGCCCATAATCATCGAGCGCATCCCAGCAATCCATCAGCGCTCCGGCGGCGCGACCTTCGCACCACCGCAGCGCACCGAGATAGCGCTCCTGGATAGCAGCCCGTTGCTTGGCGGGGTGGCGGTGCATCCAGTCACTGTTGAGCCGCGCCACGATCCGGTCGGCGGCACGCGGACCGAAACCGCGCATGCGCTTGAGCCACGCGTAATCGGCCAAGCCCATCGCGGCTGGCGCGAGATCCAGGGCGGACTCCAGGTCCGGCGCCTGTTCGATCCGCTGGATCTTGGCGTGATCCCGTTTCCACAACGCTGGAAGCAGATCCATCGCGGTCTCCGCCAAGGTGTCTTGCACCCCGAAATTCAGATGCATCGTTCGCCACATCGTCTGGGCGGAGGGTACGGCGCCGAGCGCGCGAGGGGCTGTCTGGCGCGTCGCTGATCGTTGACGCCGAGCCATATTGCCTTGCATCTTCTGTCGCCGACGCTTGTCGGATCGGTTCGTGGACATCATTCAACTCCGAAACGTCTCTATTGGCACGTGACACGCCGACATCCCGTGCAGCGCGACGCGGCTTGTTTCCCTCCGCCCGCGCTGGCGATCTCCCTGGGCGATGCGCACGACGGGACAATGATACCGGTTACCGCCGGAGACTTTGCGTTGCCGAGGAGCCGCGGAATCGTAAAGTCCGTGTACCGGAATGGCGGCCCGCGACTCACGCCTGCTCAATGTCGTGCGCTGTCGCTTGGCCAAGCCACGCGTCGCGGATCCTGCATCATCCCTTGGCGAGACCCGCCACCTTCTCAGCTTCTCGGAACGTGCGACTTCCTCTCAGGCGTTCGGAGGCAGCACGAAACCGGCCCTAAACGTGGTCCGCGAGACTCGGCCCCATCGACGCAGGTCAACTGAACCTGATGCCAACGCTCGAGAAAACCTCGCCCGGGCTCACAAGCCCCTTCAGCTGTTTCCTGGAGCGGCTTTCTTTTGTCGAGTTGTGCCATGTGTCCGAAAATGTGCGGACGACTCGTGTGAGCGTGAACGCGAAATAATGAAAACAAACAGTGCAAACTTGGCCCTCAGAACGCTGTTCAGGTGGTCGGAGGTACAAATCCCGCCGACGCGACCGAACTGCAGTACACGGTCGCGCGGCTCGGATCCGCTGGAGGCGAGTTTCGTGCGTGGAGTTGGGGATCGAGACGTTGGGTATAGGGTAGGTTTCGGTAAGACAGCCACAACGCCGTCTGTACGCCCTGAGCCGCCCTGGTCACGATGTGCCCCAATCAACATCGGCGGCGCCCTTTCCATCATTTCTTCTTGCCCGCCGCGTGCGGCACGACAATGTCACCACGGTCGACGGCGATCGGCACCTTGCTCGAATAGGCATCAGGGGGCATCTGGATTGCTCCGACACTGCGTATCAGGAACGAATCGGGTCCCGATCCCGGGTTATTGCAGTCCTCGGCGTAGGCCATGAACGGATTTCCGCCGGTGCTGACGTAGCCGCCGAGCCCGGAGTTCGCAGACGGATCCCAAGTCGTATATGTCACTTTGCCGCTGAACGTGGCATTGCCGCAGCCAGACGCCGCGTCGTCCTGGAGTACGAGTCCAGTCAGCGAGTCGCTCTTGATCCGCGAGATCGTGCCGTCCGCATGGTGGCGCACGACCTGCAATGTGCCCTCGGGGCCGGTGTCGCCCTTGCCCTCCTTCATCACGAAGCCGAAGCTCGTCTTGTCCTCGGTGCCCGGCCATTGGAACCAGCCACCGCCATTGGCAAAGCCCAGGCCCCGGCCGTACACGACGACGCTGTCGTAGGCCACGCCCGTATAGTTGCCGCCTGCCTGGGCGGTGACGTCATAAACATCGACGCCCAGGCTCACTCGGTTGCTGCAGGTAAACGTCTTGACGGCGCCGTAACCGGTACCGGAAACCCGGGCCGCTTTGCAGGTGAGCGGAATGGCGCCGCCAGCCGATAGCGGCGTCAGGGTAACGGTGAGGTCCGTGGTGTCGATGTCGCCGGCTGCCGACCCATCGGTCGCCGAATCGGGTTGTTTCTCCGTGACGCGGACGCTTAGGTTCAGCCTCCAGGTGTACTTGTCGCGGGCGTTTGTCTTCACGGCGGCGGGGTTGTCGGCAGCGAAATCAATCGACGCCTCCTCTGGGGTCACGGTCAGCATGGCGCCATCGCCGTGGTTGAGGCTGTAGTTCGACGCACTGCCGCCAGTGCACGTGATCGGATAGGAACCCGGCGGGCTGGTTGCTTCAGCGGTCGTCATGCACTTGGGTTCTTCGATGAGATCGCCGACACCTTCGCCGGGTGCGAAACCCGAGTACGCAGGTAACAACGACGGGTTGCGATCACCGTACTGGCGCGCGGACGGCTTCGGGCTGACGGTGAGTGTCGCCTTCTCCGCCGTCACGGTCTCGGTCACTTCCGCCGCAGCGAAAAAGTTGGAATCGCCCGCCTGATTGAAGTGCAACCTGCAGGTGCCCACGCCGCTGGTCATGGCGATCGTGGCGGTGCCGCTACCGTTGCCGGTGCAGACACCGGAGGCAGCGATGTCCACCGCCAAAGTCGAAGAGGCCGTCGCCGTCACGTCGAAGGTGCTGGCGTAGGCCGCAGTCGCCGGGGCCGCCGCCGTCACCTCGATGCTCTGGTCGGCCTTTTTTGCCGTGATGTCGTAGGTCGCCTCGGAGGCGGCGCTGTAGTTGGCATCGCCCTCCTGGTTGAAGTGAACCGTGCAAGCGCCTGTTCCGCTGGTCATAGCGATTATGGCCTTGCCGCTACCGCTGCCCGCGCAGGCACCGGAGGCGGTGATGGTGGCCGGCAGACCGGACGACGCCGCTGCCGCCACGTCGAAGGTGCTGGCGTAGGCTGCCGTCGGCATGACGATCTGTTGGGCCTTTGTCGCCCTGATGCCGTTGGTCGCCTCGGGCGCGGCGTTGTAATTCGCATCGCCCCCCTGTTTGAAGTGCACCTTGCAAATGCCTGTTCCGCTGGTCATGGTGACGGTGGCCGAGCCGGTGCCGTTGCCCGTGCAGATCCCGGAGGTGGTGATGGCCACCGCCAGACCCGAGGAGGCCACCGCCGCTACGTCGAAGGTGCCGCCGTACGCCGCGGTCGACGGGGCGGCCGCCGCCACCGAGATGGTCTGGAAGGCCTTCTCGACCTTGATGCCGTCGGCGCTGCCGAGGTAGCCCGCAGGAAAGGTCGGGGTCGCGAGGCCCTCGTTGCCGGCGGGGGACAGAACCACGCCCCGGTTGCGCGCGTAGTCGATGATCTCCATGAATCTCTCGATCCTGCCGGGATTGCCGAACGCAACCA
This sequence comes from uncultured Gammaproteobacteria bacterium, assembly GCA_963698355.1. Lineage (GTDB taxonomy): Bacteria > Pseudomonadota > Gammaproteobacteria > Chromatiales > Chromatiaceae > Thiodictyon. The sequence goes on from CAVOQO010000052.1 coordinate 7,465, forward strand.
GGTTGGAGCCGCCGTCCTGGCTGGCCCTTTCCGCGCCCGGCAGGGTGACGGACAGGATCTGCGTGCTGGCATAGCGGACGCCGACCTGCCCTGCCTCATTGGCTACGGAGGAGGCGACGGTGCCGTCGACTTCGGATCTTTCGATCAGAGAGGCTCTTCCCGCCATCTCGCCGGCGAGGGCGGGATGGTTGGTTTCAGCGTCCGTGTCGGGCACCGTGACCCTGGCGTATTCAAATAGGTCCGCGGTGGTTTGGTCCCAGCCAAGCCGGGGCAAGCGCCACTGGGTCGAGTCGAGGGGATCGGCTTCGCCCATCGGGACCGGTTCCAGCTCTTCGGGTTCTTCTGACGCGGCTGACGGCGCGGCGGCGCCGATCAGCCAGGCGAGTAGCATCATCGCCGAGAGTAGGGATGTCGAGTCGGCGTTGAACAGGCGCCGCCGGAGCCTCGTCGAACAGACGGTCGTCGTCACGCGCTTCCCTCAGGTCCAATTGCGTCGAAACTTAACAGATGGGCTCGTCGCCTGGACAGTCGCGGTGGCGACGGTGCTTGCGACAGAAACCCGCCTGGACGCACTTCGTGGCGAGCCGACGCCGCAAGTTGCACATCGCCAGCTTGGGCGTCGGCGTCATTCGGAGTGCTGCATAGCGCCGTCTCTAAGGTGGCCTAATGTCAACGGACACCTCAGTTAAGGCTTTCGTGTACCGCTTGCGCTTCATCACCCCTGAGCGGTATGTCGGTCTAGTTTAAGGGCTGTCTCAAATTCGGGGTCCACATTGGCACGCGAGCGGCTGCAGCCTTGTTGCGGACTCTGCGTCGTGCCTCGAAGGCATGGGGACTCTTTCCGAAATCCGTTTCCCGAGCACCCCCATCACCCTCGCGCGCCGAGACAGAAATATTACGAGTGTGTTACCACGCTGCGACTGAACCGCTAATATAGATGTCCCTGGGCCTGAAGCGGGGTCGCTGCTTGGGGTGATTTGCCTCGCGCTTGCTGGCTCTTGCGTCGAGCCCGCGATCCCGCGTCGCGCCGAACGGTCACGATCAACCGAGAACAAAACCTTGGAATTACTCACCGTACTCGTCTATGTCGCCGTTGGGGTCGTTCTCTTGTTCGACTACACCAACGGCTTCCACGACGCCGCCAACATCATCGCAACCCCCATCGCATCGCGTGCGCTGACGCCCATCCAGGCAGTGTCGATCGTCGCTGTCTTCGAGTTTCTCGGGCCCGTCCTCGGCGGCACGGCGGTGGCCAATACCATCGGCAAGTTCGTCAACCTTGACGATATCGCGGCCATCCTCTCGGTCACCGTCATCCTGTGCGGCCTGTCCGGGGCCATCTTCTGGAACCTCATCACCTGGTGGTTCGGCATACCCTCCTCGTCCTCGCATGCCCTGGTCGGCGGGCTGGCGGGCGCCGTGGTCGTCGCAGTGGGGGCAGATCACGTGATCTGGGGCTTCTCGCAACTCGCCCAGGGACACTTCACCGGCGTGACCAAAGTGCTGCTGGCACTGATCATCTCCCCCCTCATCGGCTTCTGGGCCGGATTCTTTATCCATCGGCTGGTCTTCTTCCTGATGCGCGGCGCCAAGCCCGGGGTCAACAAGTTTTTCAAGCGCATCCAGTTCGTCTCCGCCGCCGGTCTGGCCTTCGCCCACGGGGCCAACGACGCCCAGAAGAGCATGGGCATCATCACCCTGGTGCTGCTGAACGGTGGATTCCTCACCGAGTTTCACGTGCCCTTCTGGGTCATCCTGTCCTGCGCCACGGCCATCACCCTGGGCATCCTCTCCGGCGGTTGGCGCATCGTGCGCACCGTCGGCTTCGGCATCTTCAAGGTCCGCCCCATCCATGCTTTTGACGCCCAGCTGACCTCCGCGTCGGTCATCTTCACGGCCTCGTTGATCGGGGCCCCGGTCTCCACCACCCACGTGGTCAGCTCCGCTCTGATGGGTATCGGCGCCGCGGAGCGGCCCAAGGCAGTGCGCTGGGCGAAGGCGCAGGAGATCGTCAGTACCTGGATCATCACCATCCCCGGCGCCGGCACCGTGTCGGTGCTGACCTACCTCCTGGTCAACGCCCTGCTCGGCGTGAACTGAGCGTCATCGCATCGAGTTTTTTTCTCAATTCGTCAAGAGGAATACCCCTATGAGCGGCAGCTCCAACTCCGTCGTCACCAAGCTGGTCGACCGCGTGTTCCCGCGCATGCCGGACTTCTACGGCCTGATCAGCGCCCAGGCCGAGCAGGTTTGCCGGTCCATGGACGTGTACGTCAAATTCATGGAAACCGGCGACATGGAGATCGGCAACCAGGTCCGCGCCATGGAGAAGGAAGGCGATGAGCTGAAGTCCAAGCACATGGAGATCCTGAACCATGCCTTCGCCACCCCCATGGATCGGGAGGACATCTACCGGGCCATCGTCACCATCGACGAGATCCTAAACTACGCCAAGACCGCAGTGCGCGAGATCGAGGCTCTGGAGATCAAGCCGGACGGGCACATGGCCGAGATGGCGCGCTTGATCCGCGACGGCAGCACGGCTCTGCGCGACGGTTACGCGAAGCTCTCGACCAAACCCATGGATGGCGAGCAGTATGCCGCCGCGGCTCGCAAGGCTGAGCGCAACACGGAGAAGGTCTATCGGGCAGCGCTTGCCGAACTGTTCAGCGCCCAGCAGCACATCGATGCCTTGAGTGAGAAGACCCAGGGCGCCGAGGCGGACGCAATGATGTACGTCATCGAGGTGTTCAAGCGCCGCGAAATTTACCGCCACCTCTCCAACGGCGCGGACCGCCTGGAGCACGCGGCCGGCGTCCTTCACGACATCGTGGTGCAGATCGCCTGACAAGTGACAACCGCGCGCGACGCGGTCTAAACGAGAAAAGCGCCTTCCACGCACCTATAATGTTCCCTCAAGTCTCCGCGGGTGCATCCCCGCGGACGGCATGAAGACAAAAAGGGGCCATCGAGCCCCAGCGGGGAGGAGTCATCGATGTCCGCACTCGGTGTTGCGCCTGCGCATGCGGCAGAGGCCCCGGCCGCCAAGACTAGGCTCAAATCCAGTCGAGAACGTGCCTGTTCCTTGGCCTCGACATTATCCCCGCCTCCATCTCCGTGATTTGGGGGACACTATGCTCTATCGCATGCCTAGACCCGAGGGCGGCGCCTGGCAAGCCGTTGGATACGTCCGTGAAGACTTCCGATCAGGCTCTCGGTACTCCGTCGACCAATTCTTCGCTAGAGGCCATGGCAAGCAAGTCCAAGTCTCCGCCTGTCAGCGCGGACCAGACGGTGAGCGAGTCCTTCGCCTCCATCCTCCGCCATAACTTCGAGAACATGGAAAGGTGGGAGCACACCGCGCGCAGCTGGGCCGACATCGAGGGCGTGCACCAGCTACGGGTCACGGTCCGCCGCATGCGCTCGGCCTTACCGCTGTTCGAGAGCGCCATCCCGCGTTCCTCCGATCGACACTGGCGGGAGGAGATGCGCTGGCTCGCCGGTGAGCTGGGGCTGGCCCGCGACCTGGACGTGTTCATCTCAGAGGTGTTAGTCAGCCTGGACGCAAAGCTGCCGCTCAAGGGGGCCGATCGTTTCATGCGAATCGCCGAGCAGCGCCGGGCACGCGCCTACGAGGAACAGGTGCGGGGAATGCTCGACAGCGGCCGCTACCGGCGCTTTAAGGAAGGCTTCGGCGCTTGGCTGGATTCCAGGGAATGGGAGAAAACCGCCCAGGGCGCGAAGCGGGCGGAGCGGCTGTCCGCGAACATCATCCCCTATGCCCGCAATCGCCTGGACAAGCAGGAGCGTCGCGTGCTCGCCGCCGGCAGCCATGTCAATCGGGACAAGCCCGAGGAGATGCACCGGCTGCGCATTGCCTGTAAAAAACTGCGTTATGCGGCGGAGTTTTTCCAACCGCTGTTCACAGGTATGGATGTCTTCATCTCGCACATGAAGGGTCTCCAGGACCTTCTCGGGACCCTGAATGACGTCGCTGTCACACAGAACCTGCTCGGCGCATTGCTGACCGGCCAAAAGGACCGCCAATTGTTCATATACGCTGGTGGGATCCTCGGCTGGCGAACCTGCGACTCCCACCACATGTTGATCAGATTCGACGGCTGCTGGGAAGAGTTCGTCGAGGCCCAGCACCCCTGGTGGAAGAAGTCCCAAACCGACCGCGCGGCTGGATCCGATTCGGCGGACAAGGCGGCGGATCCATCGAAGAATAGCTAACGCCCCTGGTGTTGGTCCCAACCCGACACTCAGGTCTCGTGCGAGCCGTCCCAAGGTGCCGCACGAAACTCGCGCGCGAAGGCGTCGAGGCTCGTCGCCGTGCCGCAGACGAAGATCAGATCCCCTGGCTCGATTCGAAAGTCCGGCGGGAACTCCACGACCGCCTTTTCATCACGTTCCAACCCAACCAAGGATGCGCCGCTGCGCTCCCGCACACCGGCACCCCAGGGGTGCGAGCCCACCAGTGTGCCTGGCGTCATGCGCATGCATTGCAGGTGCTGATCCACCGACAGGGCGCTCTCTCCGAACAGGTGGTGGGCCAACAGCTGTCCAGCCAGCTGGCCCACTGAGAGTGCAAAATCTGCCCCTGCCTGATAGAGCCGGTGGACGTTGTTCGCGCGATTGACCCGCGCGATCAGCCTGGCCTGGGGGGCGTACTCGCGCACCACCGCGGTGGCGAAGACCCCGGCGCTGTCGTCGCTCAGGGCGAGGACCACGGTACCGGCGGAACGCACCCCGCCACGCTCCAGGGTCGACTGCTCCAGCAGGTTGCCCACCACGTCCACGCCCGGCTGGGCCCGTGCGTCGATGGTGACCGTGGTCTCACCCGCGTCCTTCAGCATCTCGTCGACCTTGCGTCCCACCTCACCGAAACCGGCGACCACGATGGGCCCGGCCCTTGGGATTGGGGCGGCCAACGCGTCCAATTTCACCAGGTTCTCGTGGCTGCCGATCGCTACCAGGATGGCCCCAGGTGCGACGGGACTATCCGGCCCCCGGGTCGGGACGAAGCTCCCGCCTTGCCATTGCCCGATGAGGTTGACTCCGAGCCGCTCCCTCAGGTGCAAGTCTCCCAGCCGCCGACCCGCCAGCGGACTTTCCGGATGGATCCGATACTCGGCCAACCCCACCTGCGCGTCCAGGCTCTGAAGACCCTCTGCACGCGGGCTGATTCGCGCGCTTGCGTGGGCGGCGAGTGCCGCGGCCAGGACATGGGAAGGGGTGTATACGGCCGTGGCGCCCACCTGGAGCATGGGCGCACGGTGCAGCGGATTCTCGGCCAGGGCGTAGATCGGGCCGGTGAATCCATGCTCCCTGGCCGACATGATGAATGTGGCATCCACGTGGTCGTCGGCGTTGGTGAACAGCGCGCGGGCACGTTCCACCCCGGCCAACAGGTCCTGATCCTGATCCAGCGTACCCACCACCACGGGGAATCCGCGGTCTGCGAGGCTGCGTGCCGAACCGGGGTCCTGCTCCAGGATTACGAAGGGCGTCCCGACCCGTTGCAACTCGTCCACCAGGGATTCCACCGCCGGGCCGTATCGGTGGAACAGCACCTGCCCGTCCATCGCTGGTAGACGATGGGGAAGGCGCGCCTCAAACCGCTCTTCAAAATAGGGCAGGACATAGATGGGAAAGATCAGAAAGACCAGGAACAGACCGCAGAACTGAGCCAGCATGACGAACAGGACCATGGCCGGATGGTCCCAGTGCGCGTCCTTTCCGTAGCCCGTCGTGGTCAGCGTCTCAGCGGCCCACTCCAGGCCCTCCCAGAGGTTCCGTGGCGCCCCCTCCAGATAGGTCATGCCGAGTGTGTAGAGGATGCCGAGCAGGAACACGGCGGCCGGCAGGAGCGCCAGCAACGTGAGCAGGCCACGGGTCGAGCGCTTGAGCCTGAGTGCCAAGGACGGTATCTCCGCAGGTGCCGTGAGTCTGAGAATAGAGGGCAATTATCCCGGAAATCGGTGTCTGGCAACGACTGGACTCAGATCGCTGACACGAGACTGTCGGGGCGGGCGGCCGCGGCCGGGTGCCAGTTGCCGACCTCTGAAGCGAGGACGCTGTGCCAGAATGGTCGGCGACGCTGTGTTCAAGGCACCGAGCTTGACGAATCCTTCGGATCCTGGCCTGGGCGCCATCGGAAAGCTACTGTCACCTCCGGGCCGACATAACCCCTTCCCAGCACGCTAAAATGGATTACCCGAATTGCGACGATTCAGTTCCGGCCCCCGGTTCCCGGGGAAATTGAAACACGCGCTCGCGGGTGCAAGCAGATCCAGTTAACGCGTCCCAATGCAGGAACAGCGGCCCAGCTCGCCATAATGTTCGTCCTTGACGACCCATTCTTGGCTTTGATCCTACGCTTCGTCGTCGATACGGAAGGTACAGGATCGACGAACCAAGAATTCTTGGAGCGGCAGCTCAAGGCGATCAAGCACCACCTTGCCCAGTATCCGGCAGAGGAGCACGGTGCCAGGGCCATGGAGTGGATCGAGCGGCGGGCTGCCCAATTCCGGCGCGATTGGGAACGCAACGCTGTTGCAAGCCGTACCCTCTACCTTCGTTGTGCCGACTGTCCGCTGGCCGGGCTTGGCGTCGCCGAACACTGTGAAATCCATGAGCAGTGGCTTTACCTCCTCCATCGCTACCTTACCGAGGAGGTGACGTCGCGCGACTACCTTGAAGATGCCTTGGCGTTGCTTGGGCAATACAAGGAGCGGCTCAGGCACCGGGTGGCTTCCGTGGCCGAACCGGTTGCAAAGCCGAGAAAGCCGAAGAAGGCAAAGAAGAAAAAGAAACCAAAAAAGAAAAAGAAAGAGGAGAAACAGAAGAACGAGAAGAAGCAGAAGGCGGCTTCATAGCACAGGGTGAGATTCTCGCGACGGGATCGCCCGTCACTCCTTTGCGCCCTCCGAGACTTGCCCTGATACCGATCCTGCCGGGGTCCTTTCCTCCGGGGACGTGTCGGCCTTGGCATGTGGCGGCGCAAGCGCCGGCTCTTGGGTCGGGGTCGGCGCTCGGCCGGAGGTCGCCTTGCGCGGGGCCTGGACCGGCTCGCGCCAATTGGAGGCATCCAACTCGGGATCTGCCGCCTCGGGTGCGCCGGTAGCCTGACCCTTGGCCTGTTGGAACTTCAGAAAGGCCCGTATGGCGGGCTTCAGGGTCTGGAAGCGATACTGTTTCGCCGCCGCGCGCCGCTCCAGGGCGAATCCGCTATTGAAGAAACGTTCCAGATGGCGTTTTACCCGCGCGTAGTAGACTGATACACCTTCGGCCGCGAGTTCCTGGCGCAGCTCGTCGAGCTTGCGTAGGCCCGTCACATCGAGCACGTTGATGGAACTGGCATCCACCACGACCCATTCCACCGGTGTCTTTTGGGCGGCCACCGCCGCGCGCACCCGGGTCTTGAAGTAGTCGGCGTTATAGAAGACGACGTTGGAATCGAAACGGTAGAGCAGCAACCCTGGGATGGTCTTCGCCTCGGGATAATCGGCGACATTGTGGAATCCCTTGTGCCCGGGCACCTTGCCCAGCACCGCGTCATTGGGCCGCGATCCGACCGACAACAGCCACATCAGTGACAGGGCCACCGCCAGCAGGACCCCCGGCAGTACGCCCAGCACCAGCACACCAAGTGTGGTGGCCACCGACATCAGGAACTCCCGATAACTCATCTGGAACAAGCTGCGCAGGTCCGCTAGGTCGAACAGGCCGACGGCGGAGACCAGGATCACCGCCGCCAGCGCTGTGGTGGGCACATAGGCCAATGGCGAGGTCAGGAACAGCAGGATCAGCAGCATGGTGCCACCGGCGACGATGCCCACCATTTGGGTCTTGCCCCCCATGGCGTTGTTGACTGCGGTGCGTGAGTCGGCCCCGGTGACCGGAAACCCCTGCGCCAGCCCAGAGGCGAGATTGCAGGCACCGAACCCGATCAACTCCTGGTTGGCGTCGACCTGGTAACCATTGCGGCGGGCGAAGCTCTTGGCAGTCAGGACGCCGCTGGTGAAGCTCACCAACACGATTCCGGCCGCGGCACCGAAGATGTCATTGAAGGCGCCGTGACCGAACGTCGGCAGTGCCAGCGATGGCAGCCCCCCCGGCACTGCCCCAAGGACGGCCACCCCTTTGTGATCCAGCCCGAGGCTGGCCACCAGGACGATACTTAGCGCCACCACGATCAAGGCGCCGGGCAGTCGCGGCAGGAAACGCATCACCAGCACCAGGACCACGAGCATCGCCACGCCCAGCGCCGCGGTGGGCCAGTGGCTCTGGTCGAATCGCTCGAAGACCTCCAGGACCTTTCTGAAGAACCGTTCCTCGGTCCCCTGATAACCGAGCAGCTTGGGCAACTGTCCCACGATGATGAGCAACGCAATGCCGTTCAGGTATCCCGTCAGGATGGGCTGGGACAGGAAGTTCGCGATAAAGCCGAGCCGAACCGAGCCGGCGAAGAGATACAGCAACCCGGTCATGAGCGTCAGCGATAGCATAAGGGTCGCGTAGCGCTCCGGGTCTCCACCCGCCAGGGGACTCAGGGAGGCGGCAACGATGATGCAGGTGGCCGCGTCGGGGCCCGTCATGAGCTGACGGGAGGAGCCGAAAAGGGCATACGCGAAGAGCGGGAAGATCGCGGAGTACATGCCGATGACGGGCGGCACACGGGCCAGGTCCGCATAGGCGATACCCACCGGAAGCGCAATCGCGGCGACCGACAGTCCCGCGGCGAGATCATGACGCAACCAGGATCCCTGGTAACCGGACAAGGCCAGGATTCCCGGGGCGACCCGTTGGATCGAGTGGCGCAGCTTTCGTCTGGCGTGGCGGTCGAACACGGATGGCATGCCTCCGCTAAGGAACTCGAAAAAGCCGCGCCCGACACCGGGCACGCCCTGACCTTTACGACCCAGGCCTTTCCCCCTGCTTGCCGAACCGCGCGTAGCCAAGCGGCAGTAACCCAACGGTAAGCCACCAGTCGACAGGCAAAAAGCCTTCGACCCCGGTCGCTTTGCCTGACCGCTTCGCCTCCAAGGTCCTGCCGTCTCGACAGGAGTGCGCCAATATAGCCGTCATTCGTCGGTCATCAAACTGTCATGATACGGCGACAGCACGACGTGCCACGCCGCATCACCGGGAGCGGCGATCTGAGGGACGACACTGGAAGCCGCTTCAGTGCGGGCGACCTCGTCGGCGGTTTCGCGGGTGCGACGGTCGCGCTGCCGCCGTCGACGGATCTGGGCGTAGCGTTGTTCGCGCCCGTGGGGTTGAGCGCTTCCGCGGGGGCGCTTCCGCGCTGTCGCTGGCTACACTCGGGGTACGATCAGTGCGCCGAACGTTCCGGTGACCATGTTTCTGACCGCATCCATGCACCCCGCCGCGGTCACGCTATCTCAGCGACCACAGAAGGCTAATCCGCCACCCCGGCGCTCCAAAGCTTTCCAGTCTTAACGTTGAGCGAGGCGTTGTGTTCGGCCGGTCGAGGCGGAAGGCAGCCATTACGGGGTTTACTGCTCTGCGATTGTTCTCACAACATCTTTCAATGACGGGGGCGCGGTTCCTCTGGAACCTGGAATAGCCCGTACACGTAATCCAATTGCTCCGCGAGCTGTTTGTTGTACGGTTTGTTCAGCTTGTTGTCCTCTTTCCGTTTCCAATCCGGTGTCAGACTCGACAGGGCATCGTATAGCTCCCAGCGGTGCTGGAACGAGCGCCCCACCAACTGCTCCAGGGCGTCGTCCTGGGCGGAGGTCAGGTAGTCCACGTCGATATCCCGGAACAGGTCGCCGTCGATGCGCATGCGATACAACTCGGCCTCGGCAATGACCTTGTCCTCCAGCTTGGCCGGAAGACGCGCGCGGCTACGGAGCAGGTCGCGGAAGTTCACCCCGCCCACAACCTCTTCGTCCGTCAGGCCCTTGAACGGCTCGACCGGTACCCCCTCCTTTTCCAGGTGGGCCATGACCGGCGCACTGAGGACATACCTCACTTCGTGGTAGACGGTCTGATTGAACACGTTTTGCAAAACGAACAGCATAACGAAACAGATGAGCGCGGCAATGATCGGCGTGGTGACCCATCCCGAGGCAATGCTGGCAAGAGAGCCCCACCTGATCCCCTTGCCACCATTCAGGAGCCCGATGCCGATCACGGCCCCCACCACGGCCTGGGAGCTGGAAACTGGGATCAAGGGGATGGTTGGCAGGCCGTTGCTGGCCAGGAAGTGCTCTAGGGCGATGGACGAAAACAGAAACAGCACGACGGACTGGGCGATCACCACTACCCACGCCGCCACCGGCGAAAGCGGCATGAGTCCCTCACCGACCATCATCATGACCCGCTTCGAATAGGTGAACACTCCGACGCCGATGGCAACGGCGCCCACGAAGAACAACTGCTGCACGGAGCTGACCGTGAACAGGTTTCCAACGGAGAACTCAGTGAAGGGCGACGAGCCGACGAACACCCCCATCACGTTGCCGATATTGTTGGCCCCCAGGCTGTAGGAGCCGAACGCGCCGGCGACGATCAAGCCGAGCCGGGTATACACGTCCAGCCGCAGCAGGTGCAGCTTGGACCAGGTGATCCCCTTAACCGTCAGCTTGTACAGCAAGGCACTGAATATCGCCCCCAGGATCGGGCAGGCTACCCAGGTACCCAGGATCGTGGTCAATGCCGAAAGATCGGTTATAGAGCCGCTAAACCAGTTCCAGCCGATGATGGCGCCCACTACCGCCTGGGTGGTCGAGACCGGCAGGCTGGCCTTGGTCATCCAATATACGGTGACCGCGGCCGAGAACGCCGCCATGAATGCCCCGGGCAGCGCGTTCAGCGTTCCGAGCTTGCCCAGACCGTGGGCGGCGCCGGCACCGCTGAGGACCGCGCCGAGAATCAGGAAGAGACTGCAAATGGCCGCCGCGGTGGTGAAGCGGATCATGCGGCTGCCCACCGCCGTCCCGAACACGTTCGCGGCGTCGTTGGCGCCCAGCGACCACCCGAGGAACAGGCCGCTGGAAAGAAAGATCAATATACTGATATCCATCTATTTTATTCTGTTGAATTGGCAGGCTGCTGGTTTCCATCCGAGACGCGTTGCCTGCGGGGGGATGGCAGAAGGGGAGCGCGGCATCTTCGAAGGTCGGTCACAGGGAGCGCTTGATGGAATAGATGGCCAGCCAATCGCCGACGTCCTCCGCCTCGTCCGCCAGGTTGTCGATCTTGTCGACGAAGTAGCGCAGGTGCATCTTGCGGTCGAGGCTGAGCCCCGAGGCGAAGATCTCCCGTTTCAGGTGCGTGGCGATCTGGTCCGCCTCCTCCTCGTGGAACCCAACCTTGCCCAGGTGGTCGCGCACCGCGGTGATGTTGCGGAAAAAGGCCCGCGTGGCCAGAACTGCCGACTCCACCGTCTTGACCGCCGTTTGCGCGAGCAGCTTGAAGTCGGCCTTGAAGGCGTCGTCTATCTCTGGATGCTCCACCGTGATGGCGAGGAAGATGTCCTCGATTTTCCCGAGCAGGTAGTTCAAGTCCTCCAGCAGGCTCAGCACGTCGGCACGGAAATCGGGGATCAGCATCTCCCTGTACAGGTGCGTCTCGATCGTGCGCCGTAGCCGATTTCCCTCGCGCTCCACCTCCCGCATCCGCTCCACCTTCTCGGCGAATTTGTCGCTGACGCCGGAATCCACAAAGGCGGCGATGTCTTGCTCGAAGCGCATCCCGCCCTCGGAGACCTTGTCGAGAAAGTCGTCGATCATCGCCTCCATCGCCTTGGTCTTCCCGAACAAGGCAATTTGCTTGGTTCTCATGTCGTGGGTCTCGAATAGTGAAATGACTGGGTACCGGCGCCGCGAACGGGCGTCGCCGGGTTCGGGGCGGGTGCCCGAAAAGACCGGGTAATGCGGCTCTCTATCAAGGGCAGGCGGACGGCTGGCCCAGCCTGCGGCAGCCGCCGCAAGGGGGCGTCCCGTTCGTAACAGCCCCGCGGGGCATGGCTCATGCGTTCCGTTTTAGAGAGCGAATCACAGACCGTGCGGGAGCGAGTCACGATCCGATCGAGGGACCGCAACAAGGGGTCCTAGGCGCGCGTTCGCTACAGAGGTGCCTCTACTCCGGGACCGCCCGACCCGCTCTATCTCAGGCCCGGCTCCAGGCCGCTGGACGTCCACGGCGCAGCAGGGGCTGCTTGCCGGCCTGGACCGGATGGATTTCGTCCTCGGACCTGCCCGAGCTCAACAGTCCCGGCGCCGCGATCCTCAGCAGCAAAAGAGCAAAGACGGCATACAAGACGGCCGCAGCCAACATCGCTACGGCCCCCCCCTTAATCCACATGGGCCCGAGGTAGATCAGCAGATAGCCCAGACCTGCCATCGCCAGGCGCTTGGACGGAGAAACGGTTCGCGTATTCATAGCGTATTCCTCGATGTCGTAGACAGAGTGAATTCAGGGTCCCAGCATTCGGTGCGCCCGGCGAGATTCCAGGGGCAGGGCGAATCGCCTCGGTCACTACATGGGCAAGAAGTAGATCAGCAGATAGCCCACAGCTGTCATCAGCAGAACGGTTCGCGTAATCATGGTGTGTTCCTCGATGTCGTGGACAGTCAGGATCCCAGCATCCGGTGCGCCCGGCGGGATACCAGGGCCAGGGCCAGTGGCATGCCACTGTCACATCGCGGACGATCCGGCTCTGGTTGCCTCGGTCCTGCTATGCGCGGCGGCGGTTGGGCGGGCCGGATCCCCGCCATTCCCTGTGCGACGCTGCGACCTCTTCGCAGGGGCGATCGCGGCGCATCCGAATAATTGCCAGGCAGATTTCGTGCCCAAGTATGCGATTCTGAATCTTTGCTTTATTAACATAAGGTTGCGGGGATTATCGGAGGCTGCGCACTACCTATCCGCGGGTGCAGCAAAATTGCGGAACCATGCCGGGGAGCTGCCTGAAATGATTCCTAGATCAACTGCCTACGCGCGGTAGAGGAGCCGGAGGAATGCAGCAATTGCTGCACCCCCGGACGCAGAGGACATTGGGATCGATGACGGATCGGCGGGGGAACCAGGAGCTGGTCGGCGATTTCGCTTCCGGTCAAGGCCGGATCTGGGAAGCGCGGCAGGGCTGGGCCGCAGGACTGGGCCGCCACCGCCATTGGGGTCTCCGCCGAGCGGCGAAGGCGCGGCCTAATCCCCGCGCATGATCTGAAGCCGGCGGTTGAGCGACTGGCGGCTGATGCCGAGCAGCGTCGCGGCGATGCCCTGGTTGTCGTGGGCGCGCCGCATGGCCTCTTCCACGAGAAACAGGTCCGCTTGCTTGAGGGTAGGGAAGCGCCCAGGGATCCTCAGGGCCGGCCCTGCGTCCAGTTCGGCGCGCCGGCCCCCGCCGCCGGGATCGCTCTGCTCCCGACGGATCACCTGCCGGAAGCTATCCATGGCGAGCACCGGCCCGCCACGATGCTGGGCCACGGCGTTGAACACAAGGGCGCGCAACTCGCGAATATTCCCGGGGAAATCGTACAACGACAGCAGGGTGAGCAATTCCTCGGACACCGCGGGTGCGGGCCGTTCCAGGGAGTGAGCGGCCTCGTCGATGAAATGCTGGAGCAATAGCGGCAGGTCGTCCTTGCGCTCGCGCAGGGCTGGCAGCTCAATGGGGTGGCTGGACAACCGAAAATAGAGGTCCTGACGGAACTTGCCTCTGCCCATTCTCCGATGCAGTTGTTGATTGGTGGCGGCGACGATCCGGGCGTCCGAGGTGCGCGGGACATCGGAACCGATGGGATAGTAGGTGCGGGCCTGGAGCAAGCGCAGCAGTTTGACCTGGGACGCGGGCTTGAGGTCGCCGATCTCGTCCAGGAACAGCGTGCCGCCCGCTGCCTTGGCGATCAGCCCTTCGCGCTCCTTGTCCGCCCCGGTAAAGGCGCCTCGGACGTGCCCGAACAGGGTATCGGAGAATAAGTTGTCGTCCAGACCGGCCACGTTCAACGAAACCATGCGGCCCGAGCGGCCACTCAGACGATGCACCGCTTGGGCAAACAGCTCCTTGCCAGTGCCGGTCTCCCCGGTGATGAGCACGGGCTCGCCCGAATCCGCGACGGCCTCGATGTAGCGAAACAGGGCCTGTATGCGCCGGTTGCAGGTCACGATGTGGGCGAAGGCCTCCGGGTGCTCGGTCTCCTCCCCCATCAGGCTGTGGCGCAGGGAGCCGATCTCCTGGCGCAGCAGACGGATCTCCAGAGCGCGGCGCACACAGTTGACGAACCGGTTCTCCTCCACGGGCTTGACCAGGTAATCGAAGGCGCCCTCCTTCATGCAGGATACGGCTGTCTCCACCTCCTGGGAGGCCGTCATGACCACCACCGGCACCTCCGGATGCTGCTGCACGATGAGAGGCAGCAGGTCGATCCCTGACACCTGCGGCATGAACAGATCCAACACCACGGTCCCCACCGCTTCCCGCTCCAGGTAGGGCAATAACTCGCGCCCGTCGCTCAGGCCGACCACCGGTTCAATGCCGTGGGTATTCAACAGGTATTCCCCGCCGAAAAGGATATCCTCCTCGTCGTCCACCAGGACCACCGGCAGCTTGCGTCTGTTCTCCACAGTGGATTTTCCCAGTCAGTTAGTGGCGACCGGCAGCAATACGCTCACATCGGTACCGGAGCCCGCTCGCGAGGCGATCTCCATCCGCCCCGAGTGATTCTGGATGATGCGCGAGGAGATGGACAGACCGAGCCCGGTGCCGCCGGTCGCACCCTTGGTGGTAAAAAACGGGTCGGTCACCCGCGCCTTGATCTCGTCAGGAATACCGCACCCCTGGTCGCTGACACGGACCCGGATGAACTCCCCTTCGGGCTCCAGCGCTGCCGTGACCGTCACCCCCGCAGAACGGTCGGGAAGTGACTGTAGAGCGTTCAGGACCAGGTTGATGAACACCTGTTCCAGCTGCTGGGCGTTGCCCCGTATGGCCGGCAGGGGCTCCGGGGCCTCCAGCCGACAGCAGTCGGTATGCTTCTGGATCTGGCTTTGTAGCATCGACAATGTGGTGTGTAGCACTTCCGACAGGTCCACGCGGTGGTCCAGCTCACCCTGATCGGGACGGGCCATGTGCTTCAGGTTGGCCACGATCTGCTGTATCCGCTGGGTGCTCTTGGCGATGCCGTCCAGCAGGCGCGGCATGCCCTCCAGCGCCTTTTCCACCGGTACGCCGCCCACGTTGAATTCCCCGTGTTCCCGCCGGTGAAATTCGAGCACCTTGAGGATGTCCCCCCAACTCCGGGACAGAACGGAGATGTTGAACTGGATGGCGTTGTTCGGGTTGTTGATCTCGTGGGCCACGCTCGCGGCCAGCACCCCGAGCGAGGCCAAACGGGCGTTGCGGATGGCGTGGGCTTCCAGCACTCGCTTCTCGGTGACATTCGTGGCGATGACCATGGCGGCCGTCACCTGCGTCCCCTCGCGCAGCGGCACGATGCGCAGTTCCCACCAGGTGGAATCCTCGCCGGCATAGTGCAACTCGTCCGCCTCCCCGGTCTGAAAGACCCTCTCCAGGGCCTGCCGGAAGCGCTCCTGCGCCCGCTGCGGCAGAAAGGCGCTGTCGTACTGCCCGGTCCCTCCGCCGCCGGTCACCCTGGGCATGGCACGATTGACAATCAGTACGCGGCCGGCTCGATCCACCGTCATGATGATGTCCGGCGATTGGTGAAACAGGACACGCAGTTTCTGCTCCGACTTTCGCAGTTCCTGCTCGATGCGCGTCCGCAGCCGCATCCCCGCCTGGGTATGCAGGACGAAGAGGGCCATGATCAGGGTCATGACCAAGCCACTGCCCAGCAGGATCCAGGGTCCTTCCCCAAAGCCCTCGCCGCTGCGAAATTGGTGAGTCGCCGAGCTGGTAATGGACCAGCGGCGGTCCGCCACTGGGAAGACCTCGGTCACCCTCGGAGCTGTCTCCAGATCCCAACCCGGAAATTGGGTGTATACGGGGGCGGAATCGGAGTGACGGCTGAGCCGGCTGACGTAGAAATCGAGCAGTTTCGCTCCTTCGGGGGCCGATTCGTCGCGCAACAGAAACTCCACGCCCCTGGGTTCAAGCAGCCGCATGGAGGCATCGGCCAGGTCGGCGATCCGGAACACCCCCACGGCGAACCCCAGCAGTGCCTCCCGGCGCTCGGCCTCCGTGGAGATCGGCGCATCGTTCTGGTACACGGGCTGAAACGCCATGAACCCGTACTGGGGAGTCTCGTCCGTTACCAGGGGTATACGGCCGCTCACCACCATCTGCCCACTGAGCCAGGCCCGCTCCATCAAAGTCCGCCGCACCGGGTCGGCACCCTGATCGGAGCCCATGATCGAGCCACGGTGCTGTTCCGACTCCAGGTAGCGAATGGGAAAATAACGCTCGCGGCTGGCTGCCGGGCGCAAAGACCCGTCGGAGCCACCATTCGGCTCAAGAATCCGGTAATCCGGCGCGTCGATCCTGGCCTCCCGCTCGTGGGCGGAACGCTCCGCGGCGGTCACCAATGGCACCCATTCCAGAGCGTGGATCCCCCGGTAACGGGCGAATAAGGCACCGGAAAACAGTCTGAACTCCCGGGAGCCGACCCGCTCGGAGGCCCGGAACAGGTCCCGGATGGAACGTACCGCATCCAGCGCCTCCTCGATTCCTTTTTTCAGCGCCCGATTGTGGTCCTGGGCCACCCACTCGAACTCCAGCCGCTGCCGCGCCCCCAACTCGGCGCGGATGGCCCAGAATGCCCCGAAGGACAGCAGCAGACCCGCGGCAGACACCAAAAAGACCAGCCAATGCTTTTGGAAGAACCGCCACATCGCCATCACCAATATCCGAACGCGCCGTTGACACCGAGCGATGTGGAAATCTGGCAGGAAGTGGCCCTGGCGGGACACCCCCTCGCAACAGAACGGTCAGTACGGGCCAGGTATACCGCTCCTCGATCAGTGCGGGAGAGCGCGGTCGGACGCGCGTGGTCTCATTCCCCGCTCTGAGCGGGGTGACAATTGAGCAGTATCTGCGCCCCGAACAAGTCGGCCTACGCGGGGATCAGTGGACGCAGGTCTGGTAGATCATGGCCGCATAGAGCCTCGCGGCACGGCAGGTTTCTGCAATGGAAACATGCTCGCCGCGCGTGTGCGCCACCTCGAGCCGGCCGGGTCCGCAAATCACGGGCACGGACCCCTTCTGATGAAACAGACTGCCATCGGAGTGGGAGCGGAACGCCGTTGGCCGCCATTCCAGACCGATATCCTGGTACGCCCGGTGCAGCGGCTCGAGCAACGGTCCCTCGGGCACCGTGGCGTATCCCGCGGCCCAGTAGAGATTCTCGTAGTCGAGCTCGCAGCGCGGATGGGTGCTTCGCGCCCGAGTCCGAGCCTCGTCGATGAGCCGGTCGATGGCGGACTTCTCGACATCGGGCGGGGCGTGAATGTCGATCAACGCCTCGCACGACTCTGCGACCATGAACAACTGGGCGCCTCCTTGGATGGCGCGCGGATTGACGCTGAGTCCCTGGGCCAGATAGGTCTCGGCTGCGGCCTCCAGAATCTGCTGCATCCATGCCAGCATGGCGTGGATGGCGCTCGCCCCGATCTCGGGCAGGGCGGCGTGGGCACGGGTGCCGCGCGCCGTCAGCCGGCATTCGTAATAGCTGTGATGGTCGATGCAGGCGTCGAGGCCGGTGGGCTCGCCGATGACGGTGAGGGGGGCGGTGCGCCACTCGAGCAGCGCCTCTGAGCCATCGCCGTACTCCTCTTCGCCCACCACCAGGGCCACGGTGAGGCCGCGCTTCAAAGCGACCTTCGATTGGACGAGCGCCACCACCGCCTCGACCATGGCAGCACAGCCAGACTTCATGTCGGCGGTCCCCAGACCGTGCAGAATGTCCCCCTCGCGATGGATCCGCTGCTCCTCTTCGTCGACGATCGGCACCGTGTCGACGTGGCCCACCCACATCATCGATGAAGGCTGAGGCCCGAGCTCGATGATCAGGTTGGCGCGATGGTCCGCGATGGGTCCGCCGGCCTCGCGGACCGGCTGGCGGATGTAGCTGATCCCGCACTGATTCAGGCGCTCGGCGAAGACCTCCATGGCGGGCTCCTCGGCGAACGAGGGGCTGTATTGCTCCACGGCGTCGGTCAGCAGCGTGACGATCTGCGTGTCGTCGAGATGGTCCAGAATCGCCCGCAGCTCGTTGTTCATGGTGCAGCCTCCCTCGGCGGCCGGGGACTGCCGGCAGCGCAAAGCAAGTTCGGTTATTCCTTGTGGTGGCGGCGCAGGCGCCGATATTCCGGATGGCCGGTCAGATTCTTGCTCAGGTAGATGTGCCGGTGCTCATGGCCAAACCCATGACGGCGGAAGAAGCTGATCGCCGCGGTGTTTTCGGCGTCCGTGTCCATGATCATCATGCGGGCGCCAGCCCGGATGAAGGCCTCGGTGATGGTCTCGATCAGCTGGGTCGCGATGCCGCTGCGCTTCAATGTGGGATCGACGGCAATCCAGATCAGATAACCGTAGCTCCAGGCGCTCTTGCGCTTGTCGATCAGCGATCCAAGGGCAAACCCGACCACCCGGTCGTCGCGCTCCGCGACGAAACAGAACTCGCCGTCGGAGTAGAAGCGGTTAACCGGCTCGTACTCGTCCCAGGTCCGGTAGAGACTGGGCCACTTGTCCGCCGTGAACACGGACTCGCCGAGCGCGTAGACCGCGGCCAGGTGCTCCAGCTCAAGCTCGCGGATCGTGGTCGATCTATGGTGCGCGCCGGACATGCCGATAGGGTACGTTCGATTCCCGAAACCTGGCGGGCAGGTTACACAAATGCCCCCGAGGTGTCAGCAGCGACCCGCCTGGAACGGGGATTGCCCACTCGACAACACTGGGGGCTGTCGGAGTCATCGCACACCCTCGAAGTCTTCAGAAACAGGGCGAAGAATAATGGCGACCTGTTTCGAGCTCGTGAGGGGACTGTTACTGGGAAATTTGGGAACGATGACGCACTTGTTGCGGTAGGCGGAGGGCTCTCCCAAACCCGGCGTTCTTGGCGGTCATGGAACCTTCATAAGCAATTCACCTAAGGTTCAAATGGACTGCGTAAGATGCCGGTCGACCTGAGACTTTGACCGAGAACCTCTCATCTTCGGGGATTCCCATGAACAAGACCCTCATCACCGCCGTCGGCGTCGCCGCCGCCTCTCTGTCCGTCCAGGCCGTGGCCCGGGACACCATCAACATCGTCGGCTCGTCTACCGTGTTCCCCTTCTCCACGACGGTAGCGGAGACCTTCGGCCGCACCGGCGGCTACAGGACCCCCAAGGTGGAGTCCACCGGCACGGGGGGCGGGATGAAGCTCTTTTGCGGCGGCGTCGGCGTGTCGCACCCGGACATCACCAACGCCTCCCGTCGGATGAAGGCGTCCGAGTTCGACACTTGTGAGGAGAACGGCGTCAAGTCGATCACCGAGGTCAGGATCGGCTTCGACGGCATCGTGTTGGCCGAGTCCAAGGAGGGCCTTGCGATGCAACTGACCCTCAAGGACATCTTCACGGCGCTGGCCAAGGACGTCCCGGACGCATCCGGCAAGCTGGTGCCCAACCCCAACAAGACCTGGAAGGACGTCAACCCCTCCCTGCCCGGCGAGAAGATCGAGGTCCTGGGTCCTCCGCCTACCTCAGGCACCCGCGATGCGTTCGCGGAGCTGGCCATGGAGGGCGGCTGCAACGCCTATGAGTCCATCAAGGCCCTGAAGAAGGAGGACGAGGAGAAACACAAGGCGGTCTGCCAAGGGGTGCGCGAGGACGGGGCTTACATCGAGGCGGGCGAGAATGACAACCTGATCGTCCAGAAGCTGGTCGCGAACCGCAAAGCCCTTGGCATCTTCGGCTACAGCTTCCTGGATCAGAACGCCGACAAGATCCAGGGCCTCACGGTCAGCGGCGTGGAGCCCACCTATGACTCCATCTCCAGCGGCGAGTACCCGCTCTCTCGTTCACTGTACTTCTATGTGAAGAATGCCCACGTGGGGACCATCCCGGGCATCAAGGAGTACGTGACCGAGTTCACCAGCGACAAGGCATGGGGTCCGGAGGGTTATCTGGCCGACAAAGGTCTGATCGCCCTGCCCGATGGCGAGCGCAAGAGCGTTGCGGTGAGTGCCCAGGCCATGACCCCCTTGAAGAAGCCGGCCAAGTAGGCGAGCCCAGTCCCCGTCGAGCCACGGGAACCCCGGGTTGTCAACCCGGTCTGCCGACGGCGTGAGAGGGCAGCCGCCCTGGATTCCAAGATGCACGCATCGACCCTGCTCATCGTCCTGCTCGCCCTGGTGGCCCTGGCCTACCAGGGCGGGCGCCAACGCGCGGTGGCAAGTGCCGGCGGCGCGGCCCGAATCAATACGCTGCACTCCCTGCCGTCCTACTACGGCTTCTACGCCGCCCTGTGGGCCGCGGTCCCCGCCCTACTTCTGATGATCGCTGTGGTCCGGTATCCAGGACTCGGTGGTCACCGCCTTGGTGAAGTCTGAGATGCCGACCGAGGCCGTCGAGGGTCTGTCTCCTGGACAACTGAGCTTGCTGCTCAGCGACGTCAGGAATCTCGCCGAGGGCAACATCCTTTCCGGGGAGGTGACGCCGGAGCTCCAGGCCGCCGCGGACCATTACTCCCGGCTCCAGCGGCTCGCCGACTACGCGTTGTGGCTCCTGGTCCTTGGGGTCGCCCTGGCCGGAATGGCGCTGGCGGTGCGTCAGACCAACCCCCGGATGCGGGCCCGCAATCGGGTCGAGTCCATGGTGCTTGGAATCATGATCGCGTTCTCCTCCATCGCGATCCTGACCACCCTGGGGATCGTCCTCTCGGTCCTGTTCGAGTCCCTGCTGTTTTTCCAGAAGGTCTCCCCCCTCGAGTTCTTTCTCGGCACCCTGTGGAGCCCCCAGACGGCGATGCGGGCAGACCAGGTGGCGGCGGAGGGCTCCTTCGGCGCCGTGCCGCTGTTCACCGGCACCCTGCTGGTGTCGACCATCGCCATGCTGGTGGCGGTGCCCATCGGGCTCATGTCCGCCATCTATCTGTCGGAGTACGCGCCTCGGAAGGTGCGCTCGCTTGCCAAGCCCATCCTGGAGGTCCTGGCCGGCATCCCCACCGTGGTCTACGGTTTCTTCGCCGCACTTACGGTCGCGCCGCTGATTCGCGGCCTCGGCGAATCCCTCGGGCTCGCGGTCGCCTCCGAGAGCGCCCTGGCCGCAGGGCTGGTGATGGGCGTCATGATCATCCCCTTCGTATCGTCCTTGTCGGATGACGTGATCAACGCCGTGCCCCAGTCGATGCGCGACGGGTCCTACGCCCTGGGGGCCACCCAGTCCGAGACAGTGCGCCGGGTGATCATCCCCGCCGCGCTGCCGGGCATTGTCGGCGGCGTCCTGCTCGCCGTCTCCCGAGCCGTCGGCGAGACCATGATCGTGGTGATGGCCGCGGGTCTCGCGGCCAACCTCACCGCCAACCCTCTGGAGAGCGTCACCACCGTCACGGTCCAGATCGTGACCCTGCTCACCGGCGACCAGGAGTTCGACAGCGCCAAGACCCTGGCCGCCTTCGCTCTGGGCCTCGCCCTGTTCCTGGTGACCCTCACACTCAACGTGATCGCGCTGCACATCGTGCGCACGTACCGTGAACAGTACGAGTAGCCCCGGCGCCGACCCGATGGCGGGAGTTCCGGTCATTCCGCCCACGACCCGTCGGACGATCCACGTCGTCAACGCCAGCCTCAAGCGGCGTTATGCCCAGGAGCGGCGCTTCCGCTTCCTGGGCGCGGCCGCGGTGACCCTGGGGCTTCTGTTCGTAACTGTCCTATTCCTGGACATCAGCGCGAAGGGCTACACGGCCTTTCAGCAGACCCACATCCACGTGCCGATCCATTTCGACGTGGACACCCTGGACCCCGCCGGTGAGCGGGACCCCAAGGTCTTGGCCAGCGCGGACTACACCGGGCTGGTCAAGAAGTCCCTGCGCCAGCTCTTCCCGGAGATTACGGACCGGAGGAAGCTGCGCGAGCTCTATTCCCTGGTGAGCGTGGGCGCAGGGCAGCAGATCCAGCGCCTGGTCCTGGCCCATCCGTCCCTGATCGGCACCACCCGGGACATCTGGGTGCTTGCGGGCGCCGACGTGGACATGCTGATCAAGGGACACATCGACCGGGACCTGCCGGAGGCCGACCGCCGGATCAAGGACAGCGCCCTGGCCCTGGTGGACCGGATGCTCGAGGACGGGCGCATCGAAAAACGCTTCAACACCGGCTTCTTCACCAACGGCACCTCCCGGGAACCGGAGATGGCCGGTATCGCCGGGGCCCTCATGGGGTCCTTTTATACTCTGACCCTGACCCTGCTGTTCTCCTTCCCCATCGGCGTGGGTGCGGCTCTGTACCTGGAGGAATTCGCCCCAAGGAATCGGTGGACTGATTTCATCGAGGTCAACATCAACAACCTGGCGGCCGTCCCCTCCATCGTCTTCGGTCTGCTCGGGCTCGCGGTCTTCATCAATGTCTTTGGGGTGCCCCGGTCCACACCCCTGGTGGGCGCCCTGGTGCTGACCCTGATGACACTCCCCACCATCATCATCGCCAGCCGCGCGGCCTTGAAGTCGGTCCCACCCTCCATTCGCGAGGCGGCACTGGGGGTGGGGGCATCGCCCCTGCAGACCCAGTTCCACCACGTGCTGCCGCTCGCCATGCCCGGGATGCTCACCGGGACCATCATCGGCATGGCTCAGGCCCTGGGGGAGACCGCACCGCTCCTGATGATCGGAATGATCGCCTTCATCGTGGACATCCCCGGCGGCTTCACCGACTCGGCCACCGTGCTGCCGGTTCAGATCTTCCTATGGGCTGACAGCCCCGAGCGGGGCTTCGTGGAGCGGACCTCCGCGGCCATCATGGTCCTGCTCGGCTTCCTGTTACTGATGAACCTGGCCGCGGTCATCCTGCGGCGCCGGTTCGAGCGGCGCTGGTAAGCGGCGCTGCCATAAGCTCGGAGTTTAGAGGTGACGCATGAATACCCTGGCGAGTGATGTCGTCCATGTTGCCGGCACGGCTGCCATCCGGGCCGCCGACCTGGCGAGGGGAGGGACCTTCACCGAGACCGTTGGCGACATCACCGCCGCGGACCCCCGCATGGTGTGCCGGCAGGTCAACGTCTGGTACGGTGACAAACAAGCGATCAGAGACGTGAGCCTTGACATCGGCAAGAACGAGGTGGTGGCCATGATCGGCCCCTCAGGCTGCGGCAAGTCCACCCTCCTGCGCTGTCTTAACCGCATGAACGACACCATCGATGGGTGCCGGGTCACGGGCTCCATCCAACTCGACGGGCAGGAAATCTATGACCGCAACCTGGACCCAGTGCCCTTGCGCGCCCAGGTCGGCATGGTCTTCCAGAAGCCCAACCCTTTCCCCAAATCCATCTACGAGAACGTGGCCTACGGCCCCCGGATCCACGGGCTCACCAACGGCCAGGCCGAGCTGGACGAGCTGGTGGAGACCAGCCTGCGCAAGGCCGGCCTGTGGAACGAGGTCAAGGACCGCTTGGATCAACCGGGCACCGGCCTTTCCGGCGGTCAGCAGCAGCGCCTCTGCATCGCCCGCACGATTGCCGTGTCGCCGGAGGTCATCCTGATGGACGAGCCCTGCTCGGCCCTGGACCCGATCGCGACGGCCATCATCGAGGAGCTGATCGACGAGCTGCGGGAGAACTACAGCATCGCCATCGTCACCCACTCGATGCAGCAGGCGGCGCGGGTTTCCCAGCGCACGGCCTACTTCCACCTGGGTGACCTGATCGAGGTGGGTGAGACCAACGAGATCTTCACCAATCCCCGGCACAAGCTCACCGAGGACTACATCACGGGCCGCTTCGGATAATGAATGAGCCGATCACCACCAAGGCCGCCGTGGACATCGCCCGCGGACACACGGTCCGCGGTTTCGACCGGGACCTGACCCGATTGCGCGAGCTGATCCTGGAGATGGGAGAGCGGGTGGTGGAACAAACCCAGACGGCGGTGGCCGCCCTGCTGGGTGAGGATCTCACGCCTGCGTACCGGGTCCTGGACCGGGAGCCGCAGATCGACTACCTGGCCCTGGACGCGGACGAGGAGGCCTATCACGTCATCGCGCGCCGCCAGCCCAAGGCGGTGGACCTGCGTATCGTGTTGGCCCTCTCAAGGATCGCGGACGATGCCGAGCGCGCCGGCGACAAGGCCGCCCGCATCGCCTATCGTGCCATCAGCCTGCGCGAGCAGGGCGCAGAGCTCCCAGAGCCCGTACGCGACCGGTTTCGGCGACTCGACCAGTTGGTGTGCTGCGCCTTCGAGCGGGCCATGGGCGCCGTTGCCACCTTCGACATCGACGGCGCACTCGGCGTCTTCGAGGACGAGACCCTGCTCGATCAGGCCTCCTCCGACCTGGTTCGGGAGCTGACCCTTGGGGACTGGGCCGAGGCACAGCCCGGGGAATCCGAGCAGTCGCCGACTCGGGTTCAGCTCGAATCCCTGTTCGCCATCGCCCATGCCCTGAACCGCATCGGCAACCACGCGGGGTCCATCGCCGAGCAGGTCATCTATGTGGCGGAGGGCCAAGACGTGCGCTTCCGCGACCGCGCCATCCTGATCGAGACCCTGCGCCACCGGGGGGACCGGACATGACCCCGAACGGAGCGCAAGCGGCGGCCCGGCGGTCATCGCGCGCATCGCGCGTGGCCCAAAAGGCGGCCACCGAACCGGCACGCGGCTCCACCGGTCGAGCACGCGGGTCGAGCGCAATCTCCGTGCAGTAGGGCCCTGCAAGAGCACAACGACCATGAATGCGAAAAAGGCGAAGACGCGCCTCGTCTTGCAGCCGGACTCTACGGTCAGCGCGGCGCTGGCGGAGATCCTCCGACACAATTTTCAATCCCTTACTCAGTGGGAAGACGCGGCCCGTTCCTGGGACGACATCGAGGGCGTGCACCAGATGCGGGTGTCCTCGCGCCGGATGCGCGCGGCCTTGTCGTCGTTCCGCGCCGCTGTTCCCAAGGAGGTGAGCCTGCCTTGGTCCCAGGCGCTGGGTTGGGTGGCGAGTCAGCTTGGCAGGGCACGGGACCTCGACGTGTTTATCGACGAGGGTCTGGGATCGGTGAGCGGCCAGCTCCCGCTGGTCGGCGAGGAAAGTCTGCTCGCGCTCGCCGAGCGGCATCGTGCCGAGGCCTACACGGGGGTGCGGGAGATGCTAGACAGCGACCGCTACGCCGCGCTCAAGCGTGACTTTCCGGAGTGGTTCGAGAACTCGGCCTGGCGTGACGCTGGGTTGACCGCGAAGCAGCGCAAGTACCTCGACAAGGGGATCACGCGATACTCGCGGAGGATGCTCGATCGGCTGGAGCGCAGGGTCCTGGAGGCGGGCAGCGATGTCGATAAGCACAACCCTGAGCAGATGCACCGGCTGCGGATCGAATGCAAGAGGCTGCGCTACGCCGCCGAGTTCTTCGTGTCCATCACCCCCGGCCTGGACGAGTTCATCGGCCGCATGAAGGGGCTCCAGGACCTGCTCGGCGTCCTGAACGACGTGTCGGTCACGAGCGCGCTGCTCGACGCCCTGCTCGAGGGGCAATCCGATCCCGGGGCGATCCGCTATTCGGGCGGACTGGTCGGGTGGCGTACGCGGCAGTCCCACGAGCTTCTGGACGGCTTCGAAGACCGCTGGAAGGAATTTGTGCGCGCGAAGCACCCCTGGTGGCACAAGGACGGAGACCGCAAGGAGTAGGCCCCTCATCCCGGAGGGCTGCTTGCCTTCGGACCACCGTTGAGGCGAGCTCAGCCCGCTGTCGCTCCTGCTGGGCCAGCCAGACGCGTGTGGTCTTGAGGACCATGTCCGTCAGACGGCGGAGGCCATCCTCCTTGAGACCTCGACCCACAGACAGGCGTCGCCCGGGATGGGCACGAACCCCTGTGACCCCGTGGCCATGTACTCAGGCCAGCTGCGGAGGCAGCGAATCGATACAGACGTAGGTCCGAAGCTTGATCATCCAGTCGCAACGCCGTTTGCGGCGGGCGGCCCCGGTCTTGAGTTCTCTGCGCTGGCCGGTAGCCGCCTCGATCTCGGCCCTGCGGGTCGGAGCCCAAGGCGAGATAGACCAGATGGGGCGAGAGGATGCGGTCGGGTTGACCCAGGGCATGGTGGCGATAGCTCGACCAGCGGTAATCCGCCGGATCGGCCACCATGCCCGCGCGCACCGGATTCATCTCGATGCATCG
The DNA here is from genome assembly GCA_963698355.1 of uncultured Gammaproteobacteria bacterium. Taxonomy (GTDB): domain Bacteria; phylum Pseudomonadota; class Gammaproteobacteria; order Chromatiales; family Chromatiaceae; genus Thiodictyon. Next base: position 33,752 of record CAVOQO010000052.1, read on the forward strand.
TTGGCAAACCAGCAGGTAGGTGTCCGCCTGCACGAGCGAGGACTTGTACCGTCCCAGAGCGTGCCCGTGCGTCCGTAGGTATTGTTGACGTACTGCACGTAGCGGCGCCCCATGCCGATGACGACTCGCGGAACCGCCTCCGCTCGCTCCAGGCATGGCGGTCCTGGTTGTCGAAGAAGCAGGGCTGACGATTGTGTCCCCGCTGCACGATGTGCAGGGGAAAACCGTCGAGATGGATACGCGGGCGGCGGGGCATGGATTAGCCTACCCGAAATTGAGCGTGGCCCCTTTTCCCTCAGCCATCTCCCGGCTGCGCACTTTGCGGCGTTTGAAGCCGGGCGACATCGTCCGGTGACGCCCCTTCCTTGCCTGCCGCGGCCCGTCTCTGGAGCCTTCCCGACCCTGCAGTCGCTGAATACACGTGCGTTCAATGGGGTCGTTTTTCCTGCTTGGGACGTCTGGATCTGCTACGTTTAGGCGACGGCACCGGCCGGTGTATTGTCCGGCCAGCCGGCCGGTTCGGGGCGTGTCGCGTCTTCTCACACCCCGGAGGGCGCGGCGCAGCGGACGACACCGCGTACGGAAAGCCCGCGGATGCGGGCCCCAAACCGGCAGCCGAGGCCCCTGGGGAGGGCGAGACGGTCCAGGACGGCGCCCGGCTCGAGGTCCGGAATTCAGACGACAACCACACACTGAGAGAATCGGAGTAACCAATGAACCACAAGCTCACCGCGGCCGCCGTCGGCCTCGCCGCCGTCCTGGCGTCCGGGATCGCCCTGGCCGCCGATCCGATCGTCATCAAGTTCTCCCACGTCGTGGCGGAGAACACGCCCAAGGGCCAGATGGCCAACAAGTTCAAGGAGCTGGCCGAGGCGCGCCTGCCCGGAAAGGTGACCGTCGAGGTCTATCCGAATTCCCAGCTCTTCGGCGACGACAAGGTGCTGGAGGCCATGCTGCTCGGCGACGTGCAGCTGGCCGCACCCAGCCTGTCCAAGTTCAGTCGCTACACCAAGCAGCTTGATATTTTCGATCTGCCCTTCCTGTTCAACGACATGGCCGCGGTTGACCGCTTCCAGCACGGACCCGAGGGTCAGAAGATGCTGGATTCCCTGAAGAAGAAGGGGCTGGTCGGCCTGGGGTATCTGCACAACGGCATGAAGCAGCTCTCGGCGGACAAGCCGATCCGGGTCCCGGCCGACGCAAAGGGCCTCAAGTTCCGCATCCAGGCCTCCGACGTGCTAGCGGCCCAGTTCGAGGTCCTGGGCGCCATGCCGGTGAAGAAGCCCTTCTCCGAGGTCTTCACCCTGCTCCAGACCAAGGCCATCGACGGCACCGAGAATCCCTGGTCGAACACCTATTCCAAGAAGTTCTTCGAGGTTCAGCCCTACATCACCGAGACCGATCACGGCGTGCTGGATTACATGGTGGTGACCTCGGCGGAGTTCTGGATGGACCTGCCCGACGATGTCCGCGACGAGCTGAAGAAGGTGCTCGACGAGTCCATCGCCTTCGGCAACCAGGTCTCGGCCCAGCAGGCCCTAGACGATCGGCAGAAGATCATCGACTCCAAGCGCACCGAGGTCATCACGCTCACGCCCGAGGAGCGCGCCCAATGGGTCGCTGTCATGAAGCCCGTGTGGAAGAAGTTCGAGGGCGAGATCGGCAAGGAGCTGATCGAGGCCGCCCTGGCGGCGAACCAGACCAGGGTCGCCGCGAAGTGACCTAGGGTTCCGGTCGGTCAGGGCACTGGATCGCGCTGACCGGCCGGTCTTCCCAATCCCCACGTTCGACAACAAGTAAAAGGCCCGCGCCCGAGGCGGGCCAGCTCCGCTGGAGGATCGGCCCATGTTCTTCCGTCTCGTCGATCAGGCCGAGGAGGCGATCATCTCCCTGCTCCTGGTGGCCATGACCCTGCTGGTGTTCGCCGACGTGGTGCTGCGCTTCGGCTTCAACACCGGGCTGATCTGGTCCGAGGAGCTGACGCTGCACCTGTCCGCGTGGTTCGTGCTGTTTGGCGCCTCTTACGGGCTCAAGGTGGGTGCCCATATCGGGGTGGACGCCCTGGTCCGGCTGTTCTCCCCGTTGGGCCAGCGCGTGCTGACCGGGATCGGCGTCGTCCTGAGCCTGGCCTACTGCGGGCTCTTCATCTACGGGGCTTGGATCTATCTGGCGAAGATGAAGAAGATCGGCATCGAGCTGGAAGACCTGCCGATCCAGGCCTGGATCGCACACAGCATCCTGCTGATCGGCTTCGTTCTCCTGGCGATGCGGCTGTTCGAGCTCCTGTGGGCCGTTGCCACCGGTAAGGCCACTGGCTTCGGGCACAAGGACGAGGCGCAGGAGAGCATGCAGCTGGCCGAGCAGCTCAAGAGGGAGGAGGGGGCCCAATGACCATCGCGACCCTCTTTCTCCTGTTGTTCGGCTGCATGCTGATCGGTATGCCCATCGCCATCGCGTTGGGCTTCTCAAGCATTGTCACCATCCTGTTGTTCTCGAACGATTCGCTGGCCTCCATCGCGCTCAAGCTGCTCGAGTCCCTGTCGGGTCACTACACCCTGCTCGCCATCCCGTTCTTCATCCTGTCCTCGGCCTTTCTATCCACCGGGGGCGTGGCCCGGCGGCTCATTCGCTTCGCGGTGGACTTGGTTGGGCACATCCGAGGCGGCCTCGCGATGGCCTCGATCCTGGCGTGCATGCTTTTCGCGGCGGTCTCCGGCTCATCTCCGGCCACGGTGGCCGCCATCGGGACTATCGTCATCACCGGCATGGTCAGGTCGGGGTATCCGAAGGAGCTGGCGGCGGGCGTCATCACCACCGCGGGCACCCTCGGCATCCTGATCCCGCCTTCCATCGTGATGCTGGTCTATGCGGCGGCCACCGAGGTCTCCGCGGCGCGGATGTTCATGGCGGGCTTTGTCCCCGGCATCCTGATGGGGCTGCTGCTCATGGTCGCCATCTACATCGTGGCCCGAATCAAGAAGCTGCCGGCCCAGCCGTTTGCGGGTCTGCGCGAGGTTCTAAAAGGGGCGGTGAGCGCATCGGGCGGCATCCTGCTCATCGTCATCGTGCTGGGGTCCATCTACGGGGGCATCGCCAGCCCGACAGAGGCCGCCGCCGTGTCCGCCGTCTACGCCTTCCTGGTTGCCGTTATCGGCTATCGCGACATGGGTCCGCTCAAGGGGACGCCCTGGCGAAAGGAGGGGGAGGGCGGCGCGAGCGTGCTGTTCCGCAATGCCTGGCAGGTGCTCTGGGCCCTGCCGGCCAGTGTCTTTCACCCGGAGGTGCGCAAGGTGGTGCTGGACGGGGCCAAGGTGAGCATCATGCTGCTCTTCATCATCGCCAACGCCATGCTGTTCGCCCATGTGCTGACCACCGAGCGCATCCCGCACCACATCGCCGAGGCCATCGTCGGCTGGGGCCTGTCGCCGTGGATGTTCCTGGTGGTGGTGAACCTGCTGCTGTTGGCGGCGGGCAACTTCATGGAGCCCTCGGCGATCCTGCTGATCATGGCGCCGATCCTGTTCCCCATTGCCACCCAGCTGGGGATTGACCCGATCCACTTGGGGATCATCATGGTGGTGAACATGGAGATCGGGATGCTGACGCCGCCGGTGGGGCTCAATCTATTCGTCACGGCGGGGATCACGGGCGAGACGATGGGCTGGGTCATCAAGGCGGTGCTGCCCTGGATGCTGCTCCTGCTGGGATTCCTCCTGCTGATTACATACATCCCACAGCTCTCGCTGTTCCTGCCGGAATTCATCGACAAGATGCAGGGTTATCAATAAGAGCAGACCCAAGTGAGCAAGCTTCCATCCATCAAGACCATCCTCTACGCCTCGGACCAGGGGACCCACATGCGCCCGGTGTTCCGCCGCGCCATCGCCATGGCGGAGTGCCACAAGGCCCAGATCATCATGGTGCACGTGGCGGAGCCGCTGACCTCCACCGGCCTGGCGGTCGTCGAGGCCTATCTGCCGAAGGCTCAGTTTGAGAAATATCAGCATGACGGCATGCAGAAGATCCTGGAACGGATGCGCGCGCGCATCGCCAAGTTCTGCGAGGACGAGACCGGAAGCTGCCCGGAGGATTCGTCCCTGGTCTCGGAGGTGGTGGTGGTCCACGGCCGGCCCGGGGTCGAGATCCCGCGCCTGGCGAAGGAGCGCAAGGCGGATCTGATCGTGATGGGCACCTGCTCGCACGGGCTCCTGGGCCACGGGCTGCTGGGTTCCACCGCCAGGCGGGTGATCCAGAGCAGCGAGGTGCCGGTATTGGTGGTTCCGAACTGCAAGCATTGAGCGGGCTTGTGGAATTGCTGATGTAATCCGCGTCTCCCCGGGCACGGGCGCTGCATCCAGGCTCCGGATGCCGTCCGGGACATTCGTCACCATCAGGGCAGGCCATGCCGAACGAACTGCGTCAGAGCGCCCTCGACTATCACCGCTATCCCCGCCCCGGAAAGCTCTCAGTCGAGGCGACCAAGCCCTTGGCCAACCAGCGTGACCTGGCGCTGGCCTACTCGCCGGGGGTGGCCGCAGCCTGCGAAGAGATCGCCGCCGACCCCCTCGCCGCCGCACTATACACGGCACGAGGAAACCTGGTGGCGGTGATCACCAACGGGACTGCGGTTCTCGGGCTGGGCGCCATCGGCAGCCTGGCGAGCAAGCCGGTCATGGAAGGCAAGGCGGTGCTGTTCAAGCAGTTTGCCGACATCGACGTCTTCGATATCGAGATCGACGAACGCGACCCCCAGCTCTTGATCGAGACCATCGCCCGCTTGGAGCCGACCTTCGGCGGCATCAACCTGGAGGACATCAAGGCCCCGGAGTGCTTCGTCGTCGAGCAGGCGCTCAAGGAGCGCATGAAGATCCCGGTGTTCCACGATGACCAGCACGGCACCGCGATCGTGGTGGCAGCGGCTGTGCTCAACGGGTTGCGTGTCGTCGGCAAGGAGATCGGCGCGGTGCGGCTGGTCACCGCCGGCGCGGGCGCGGCCGCCCTGGCCTGTGTGACCCTGCTCATCGATCTGGGGCTCAGACCCGAGAGCCTCATCGTGACGGACATTGCGGGCGTGGTGTACCGGGGGCGCACCGAGGAGATGGACCCTTACAAGGCGCGCTTCGCCGCGGACACCCCCCACCGGACCCTGGAGCAGGCCCTGGACGGCGCGGACATCTTTCTCGGTCTTTCCGCCGGCGGCGTTCTCAAGGGACCCTGGCTCGCCAGAATGGCGGCCAGCCCGCTGATCCTGGCGCTGGCCAATCCGACCCCGGAAATCCTTCCGAGCGAGGCCAAGGCCGTGCGCCCGGATGCCGTCATCGCCACGGGTCGCACCGATTTCCCCAATCAGGTCAACAACGTCCTGTGCTTTCCCTTCCTGTTCCGCGGCGCGCTCGACTGCGGGGCGACCCAGATCAACGAGGTCATGAAGCGCGCTGCCGTGGAGGCAATCGCCGGGCTCGCCCGAGCCCGACCCTCGGACATCGTGCGGCGGGCCTACGGCGGGGCCGAGCTGCGCTTCGGCCCCGAGTATTTGATCCCGAAGCCCTTCGACCCGCGGCTCATGGAGCACGTGGCCCCGGCAGTGGCCCGGGCCGCGGCGGACTCCGGGGTCGCGACCAGGCCCATCGAGGACCTCGACGCCTATCGCCAGGGCCTGCAGCAGCGGGTGTTCCGCACCGGCATGACCATGAAGCCGGTGTTCGACCAGGCCCGCACGGCGGTGCAGCGGGTGGTCTATGCGGAGGGGGAGCAGGACAAGGTCCTGCAGGTGGCCCAGCAGGCCCTGGAGCAGGGCATCGCGCGGCCGATCCTGATCGGGCGCCGCAGCGTGGTGGAGCAGCGCATCGGCGAGCTGGGGCTGGACATCCGGCCGGATCGGGACTTCGTGCTCCTGGACCCCCAGAACAACCCGCGTTACGAGGGCCATGTGGCGGCCTTCTACCAGCGGGCCAAGCGGCGCGGGTACGCCCCGGCCGAGGCGCGGGAGACCGTGCGCAACAACAACACGTCACTGGCCGCCACGTTGCTGCGCACTGGCGAGGCGGACGCCATGATCTGCGGCACCGTCGGGCGCTACCAGTCGCACCTGGACCTGGTCGAGCTGGTGATCGGGCTGGCGGACGGGGTCAGGCGCCTGGCCTCCATGAACGGCGTGGTCCTGAAGTCTGGCACGCTGTTCATCGGCGACACCTATGTCCAGATCGACCCGGACGCGGAGGACCTGGCGGGGATCGCGGCCCTGTGCGCCGACGAGGTGCGTCGCTTCGGGCTGGAGCCACAGGTTGCCCTACTGTCACATTCCAACTTCGGCAGCCATGACGACGCCTCGGCGCGCAAGACCCGGGAGGCGCTGCGACTGATCCGGCGCGCGCGGCCGGACCTGGATGTGGACGGTGAGATGCGGGCGGACCTGGCCCTGTCGGAGGAGCTCCGAGCCGAGCGCTTCCCGGACTCGCTGCTGGAAGGCGGCGCAAACCTGCTGATCATGCCTAACCAGGACGCGGCCAACATCGCCTTCAACCTACTGAAGGTGCTGGGGGAGGGGATCGCCATCGGACCCCTGCTGCTGGGTGCCGCCAAGTCTGCCCATGTGGTGACGCCGGCGATCACCGTGCGCGGGTTGCTCAACATGACCGCGCTGGCGGCGGTTCGGGCTCAGTGATGGAGTTGCGGACGCTGGTCGGCAGTCGAACCTCGATCGGAATGCACACATGATCGCACCCAGAAGTCCCCGCCCCATCTACCTCGATCTCCGTCGCATCAAGCTCCCCGTCATGGGTTTCGTGTCCATCCTGCACCGCCTGAGCGGGGTGTTGATGGTGCTCGCGCTTCCGGCGGGGGCGATCCTGTTGCACCAGGCCCTGTCGGGTCCTGAGGGCTTTGCCGCCAGCGCCGCCTTCCTGGGAGATTGGCCGGTGCGTCTGGCGCTGCTGGTGCTGCTGTGGAGCCTGCTGCACCACCTGTTCGCCGGCATCCGCTATCTGCTCCTGGATCTGGGGCTCGGGCTCGATCGCGCCCCCGCCCGCCACAGCGCCTGGCTCGCCCTGAGCGCCGGCCTCATCGCCACCGCCCTGGTGCTCGGCGCAGGAGTACTGGCATGAGCCGCCAGGCCTCCGGCCTCAAGGCCTGGATCATCCAGCGCGTCAGCGCCGTGTACCTGGGGCTGTTCCTCAGCTATCTGCTGATCCACTTCACCCTGCACGCCCCCGCCGACCACGCCGCCCTGAAGGCCTGGGTCAGCGCCCCCCTGGTCTCGGCCGGGTTTCTGGTGTTCGTCCCCCTGCTGCTCGCCCACGCCTGGATCGGCATCCGCGACGTCCTGATCGACTACGTCCACCCCTTAAGGATCCGGGTCGTCCTGCTCAGCCTCTTCGCCCTCTGCCTCCTCGCCTCCGGCCTGTGGGCGCTCAAGGCCATCATCGCCGCCTGACCAGGGAACCCAGCCCATGAGCCTCCCCACCCGCCACTTCGACGCCCTCATCATCGGTGCCGGCGGCGCCGGCCTCAACGCCGCCCTGCAACTGGCCGGCGCCCAGACCCGGGTCGCCGTCGTCTCCAAGGTCTTCCCCACCCGCTCCCACACCGTCGCCGCCCAGGGCGGGGTCAACGCCGCGCTCGCCAACGTGCTTCCCGATACCTGGCACTGGCACATGTTCGACACCGTCAAGGGCTCGGACTACCTGGGGGATCAGGACGCCATCGAATTCATGTGCCGCGAGGCCATCCCGACGGTGTATGAGCTCGAGCACGCCGGGGTGCCCTTTTCGCGCCTGGACAACGGCAAGATCTACCAGCGCGCCTTCGGCGGGCAGAGCCAGAATTTCGGCGGCGCGCAGGCCGCGCGCACCTGCGCCGCGGCCGATCGCACCGGCCACGCCATCCTGCACACCCTGTATCAGCAGAACATCCGCGCCCGCACCCACTTCTTCGACGAATACTTCGCCCTCGACCTGGTGCACGACCGCGAGGGCATCTGCTGCGGCGCCCTGGTGCTCGAGATCGAGACGGGCGAGCCGCTGCTGATCGAGGCCAAGGCCACCTTGCTCGCCACCGGCGGCTGCGGCCAGGTGTTTCGCACCACCTCCAACGCCCACATCAACACCGGCGACGGCGCCGCCATGGCCCTGCGCTCAGGCGTCCCCCTGATGGACATGGAGTTCTACCAGTTCCACCCCACCGGCATCGCCGGCAAGGGCATGCTCATTACCGAAGGGGTGCGTGGGGAGGGCGGCTTCCTCGTCAACAAAGACGGCGAGCGCTTCATGGAGCGCTACGCCCCGCGCGCCAAGGACCTGGCCAGCCGCGACGTGGTCGCGCGCTCCATCGTCACCGAGGTCAAGGAAGGGCGCGGCGCCGGCGAGCACGCCGACCACGTGCTGCTCAAGCTCGACCACTTAGGCGAAGCGGTCATCGCCAAGCGCCTGCCCGGCATCCGCGAATCGAGCCGGATCTTCGCCGGCGTCGACCCGGTGCGCGAGCCCATCCCGGTGTTTCCCACCGCCCACTACGCCATGGGCGGCATCCCCACCGACCGCTTCGGGCGGGTGGTGGTGCCCGCCCGGCACGGGGAAGAGGTGGTGGTCGGGCTCTATGCCGCCGGGGAGTGCGCCTGCGCCTCGGTGCACGGGGCCAACCGCCTGGGCGGCAACTCGCTCCTGGACATCCTGGTGTTCGGGCGCCTGGCGGGCAAGGACATCATCGACTTCGTGCGTGAGAACCCCTACCAGCGCAGCACCGACCCCGCGAGCCTGGAGCAGGCCATGGGCCGGCTCACCCGCTGGGACCAGAAGGGCGAGGGACTCGCCGTCAGCGCGCTGCGCGCGGAGTTCCGCAAGTGCATGGAGGACCACGCCGGGGTGTTTCGCACGCAAGACATCATGAGCGAGGGCTACCAGAAGCTCTGCGCCATCCGCGCGCGGCTCGCCGAGGCGCGCCTCACGGACCACTCGAAGGTCTTCAACACCGCCCGCATCGAGGCCCTGGAGCTGGAGAACCTGATCGACGTGGGGCTCGCCATCGCCGTCTCCGCCCTGCACCGCCAGGAGAGCCGCGGCGCCCACTCGCGCCCCGACTACCCCAACCGCGACGACCTCAACTGGATGAAGCACAGCCTCTACTTCCGGGAGGCCGACCGTCTGGACTACAAGCCGGTGCGCACCAAGCCGCTCACGGTGGAGAGCTTCCCGCCCAAGGAGCGGGTCTACTAGGAAGGCCACGTCCATGAAGATCCGCGTCTACCGCTACAACCCCGACACCGGCGAGAAGCCGCGCCTGCAGGACTTCGTGGTCAAGCCCGTCCAGGGCATGATGCTGCGCGACGCGCTGCTGGAGATCAAACGCCAGGACGAGTCCTTCGCCTTTCGTCACTCCTGCGGCGAGGGGGTGTGCGGCTCCGACGGGGTCAACGTCAACGGCACCAACCGGCTCGCCTGCATCACCCCGATCACGGAGCTGAAGGAGCCGATCGAGGTGCGCCCCTTCCCGGGCCGCCCGGTGATCCGCGACCTGGTGGTGGACATGACCCAGTTCTACGAGCAGTACCGGGCGGTGAGACCCTACCTGGTGCGCACCGACCCGCTGCCCGAGCAGGAGATCCTGCAGTCCCCCCAGGAGCGCGACCAGCTCGATGGGCTCTACGAGTGCATCCTGTGCGGCTGCTGCTCCACCGCCTGCCCGTCGTTCTGGTGGAACCCGGACAAGTTCCACGGCCCCGCCGCCCTGCTGCAGGCCTGGCGCTTCCTGGCCGATACCCGCGATCAGGCCACCGCGGAGCGCCTCGACGCGCTCGAGGGCCCCTACAAGCTGTTTCGCTGCCACACCATCATGAGCTGCGTGGAGGTCTGCCCCAAGGGGCTCAACCCTACCCGCGCCATCGGGCGCATCAAGGAGTTGATGCTGGAGAAGGGGATTTGAGCAAGGGCCGAGGGACGAGAGAGACGGACGGACCACGCATCAGACGACACGCCGTGGGGCTCGGCATCGATTGGCTCGACACCGTCTCGCCGTCGACGGGCTCGGGCACTTGGAGTAGGAGTGTCGCGTGTCGCTCGTGAATCCGTCCGGGGGCTCCTGCCGCCGGACGGACTCGCTCCTTGGCGACAACCTTTGGTGCCCCGGTGCGCCCCGCTCCGGGCCGCGGCTTCGGCACGACCTGCCCCCTGCGGGGGCGGTCGGCCTGCGCCACAGCCCTTCGACGGTGGCTTGACGCCGTGTCGGATGCGCTTTGCATGTTCCCTACGCAGCTTCGGGTCTCGCGCCCCTTCGCCACTCCGGGCCCACGCCCGCGCCGACGGCTACCGGGGACTAGGAGCAGCCGACAAGGCTGCAATCCAGCTGGTGAAAGTCCAGTCGTGTCAGTTGCTCGTGACGGACACGTAGCGATACCACTGCTTGGGGCAGGTAACCAACCAAGTTCTGCGTGGTGTAAACGGCCCGGCCGCCCTGAGACGTTCAGTCACAGCGGTGGGTGCAACCGGGGGGTCTAGCGAACGTGGGAGCCTGAACATAACGAACTGACTGCAGCCTCGAAATGTAGGCCCTGTTGAAGTTGCATTGCAGGGGCGATTGGTGTGCCGAACGTCTTAGTCCTGACGTGAGGCCGTTGTCTGCCGGGAAGAAATGAGCATGTGCACCGGGAGAACATCACGGGGTAGGGGTCCAGGCACCTGGGTAAGGATTGCAGAGATAACGTCGGGAAAGGCCATCTCCCAGCAGGGACTGGTGACAACCTGCAAAGACCCGCCGGAGGAGGTTGATCCGAAGCCGGGGGGAGGGATTTGGTCTGGCGCATGAGCCCATAGGAGCGATGAAGGAGGGGTAATGCCCTCCGATGTGGTGCTGGACGCCATACCGCAGGAGGTAACACCTTGCTGCGGGCAAAGGGGCTCTGGGCACCTGGTGGTCTGGTTGAGCCAACCAGCAATGGGAGGAGCTCGGTAGCCAGGCCTGGACCTGCATGTAAACCGGCGTCGAGAGGGGTGCATATGCGCCAGCATTTAAGCTTCCTCGGCGTCGGGAAGGCAGCAGGAGGATATGCCAGGGTCAGAACCGCACTCGGGAAAACCGACCGTGTGGGATCGTAGGGGGGCTTGCGGAAACGTGGGCTATGGTTTGGGCTAAACGGGCACACACCGTGGAAACACTGAAACAGCCAAGTCCGGACCTAAGGTTGCGCGCATCGCATTTCTATCCCGACCCGGCCTTCGCGTTCGCTCTCCCTGGCCGGCAGCGGAGGTCGTGGGGCAGGCGCTGCGCCACATCCCCCGGGACTCCCGACCGCTATGTCTGCCCCGGGTGTGGGCCAGTCAGCGGGGGTTCCGCAGACAGCCTTGGCGGCACTCCCAATAACGGTTCGTGCAGTAGCCGTATCGGTTTTCAGAGCAATTCCACCACGGGTAGCCGCAATTCTCTCGACTGGACGCCAGACACCAGCGGTAATCCCGGAACCTGCGACTGAAGCCAGCCTGACACTGCCGGTAGTCGAAGCGGGCGTCGGCGTCGCAGCTGTCCTTGGTGGCCTGGCAGCGGCTGATGCACCCAATCTCTTCGATCTGCCGGGGTAGGGTCTGATCTAGCACTAGGGGACGGTCGCAACCGGTCAAGAGGAGCACAAGGACCGCGAGCAGAATCGAGCGTATCCAAAGGGTGTTCATGCTCTGGACGGGCGGCTTGGGCGGCTTGGGCTGCATGAGCGTGGTTCCGTTCGGGATCGAGGTCCGGGCGTGGCCAACGTGATCGTCCGACCCCTCAACTGTAGCCCCAATGATCGGTCGACGCATCGACCAGGGCCGGCTGGAGGGATGATGGCTTAGCGGGGCCGGCAAAATTGGGCACCAGTTCAAGGCATGCACGATGACAGGAGCGAGAACCGGACTCCACATTGGGTCACGGGATGCGGCTACACTCGCGCCGTCGGGTTCAAGGCCGCGCCGGGTCACGGCGTGATGTCGACGCCCAAGTCATCATCGGCATAGGCCCCTTCGATCAGGGGCATCGGCGGAGGGAAGGCCCGTGTTCCAACCCCTAACCAAGCTCCTCCTGTCCGGTGTCGTTGCCGGGTCGACCGTCTTGCTCGGCAGCTGCGGCGTCCTGTTGCCTAATCATATCGGGGGTATCAGCACCAGCGTGACGGCCGAAGACTACGGCGAGCGGCTATGCCGCAGCGTCGACCTCGAGGACTATCCGGCCTGCCTGAGTGCTGTCCTCGATTATTTCGACGAACCCCTGGCGGACGACATACCTCGGGGACAGTCCACCTCAGGTCCGTTCGCAGTCGCGATGGATGGGGGACTCTATCTCGGGAGCTACAACTCCCTGCCGCCCTTCCAGGCCAGCTTCCGCGTGTCGAATGGCGAAAACGGCTGCCACGGCTCCTACAACGCCTTCACCGGCTCCCAGGACGCCGTCTTCGACGTCTATTGCGACGACGGGCGCGCCGGCTGGGCGGACATCATCCGCGCTCACGACGGGCGCAACGGCATCGGGCAGCTGTCACTGAACGACGGCACCAAGGGGGACATCGTCTTCGGCTACAAGCCTTTGGGTCGCGGCGAACCCTATCCCTACGGCGATGTTTGGACCCCGCGGACCTACTACTCGGATCCCTGAACAATCCGAGGACCCACCCGACGCGAATCCGACACCCCGGAGGCGCTTCCGAGAACTGAAATCGGATTTGGGTCCCGAAGCCAAGGAACGCGTCGGACGACCGGCCTGCCGCCAATCTCCGGATCTGGAATCAGCGGGTCTGGGCGACCGGATTTTCCAGGGCGCCGATGCCGGTGATCTCCACCACCACACGGTCTCCGTCCTTGAGAAAACGGGGTGGGTTACGGGCCATCCCCACCCCGGGCGGGGTTCCCGTGATGATCAGGGTGCCCGCCAGCAGGGTGGTATCGCGGCTCAGAAAGGCGATCAGCTCCGCCACGCTGAAGATCATATCGCTGGTGTGGCCGGTCTGAACCCGCTCGCCATTGAGGGTGCAGGTAACGCCAAGGGTCTGGGGGTCAGGGATCTCGTCAGCCGTGACGAGCACAGGCCCCAAAGGGCAGAAGCCGTCGAAGCTCTTACCTCGAACCCATTGGCCGGCCCCTCCCTGTTTCTGCCAGCGTCGGGCCGAGACATCGTTGGCGCAGCTGTAGCCGAGCACATGTGAAAGTGCCTGGGACACTGGCACGTCTCGTGCCGTCCGCCCGATCAATACCGCCAGTTCGGCCTCGTAGTCCACCTCCGGTTCATGTTCGCAGGCGCGGGGTAGGGGGATGGGATCACCGGGGTTGGCGATCGCAGTCGTCGGCTTCATGAAGACCACCGGGTTCTCTGGGATGGGGGCCCCGGTCTCCTCAGCGTGGGCGCGGTAGTTCAGCCCGATGCCGAAAATATTGACGGGCTGCACTGGGGCCAGCCAGCGGGCGACTTTGAGTGTCTCGCCGGTATCCGTGAGTCCTTGGTAGAGGCTGCCGGCGAGCCGCGAGGCATGGCTTCCATCCAAGGGGATCCCAAGGTGGGTGGTCCCGTGGGGGTCCTGAAAGCGTGCGATCTTCATCATCTGGCTCCCGCGCGTCGCTCGATCCGCCCCAAAGGCATACCGGGGCTCACGTCTCGCCTTGCTTCATCCAACCCTGGAGGGCCTTGACGAGGGCCTCGGCCTGGGCGCGGCTGGAGATGTTGAACTTCGATTGCTGGCGATATTCGCCGCCACGTTTCTGATAACGGCGGATGCTGTACTTATCGGGCCCATACTCGCCCTTGGTCCGGTCCCAGTCCTGGTAGCGGAAGATGATGGTGGTCCAGCTCCCCTTGGAGAGGATCACCTTGTCCACCTCCTTGGTGGTGTCGATGCCGTCCTCAGTGTAGGTGACGGTCAGGTCCTCGGCCCGCTCAGTCATAGTGGCTCCTGTGTCGGATGGGGTTGCGGATTGGATGATGTGTCCGGCGCGCGCTCGGCGGGGAGTTTGGCGCCGTATTGCCGAAGGGTGGCGATGATGTCCGCGGTGTCGGGTGCCTTGGGGTCCAGGGCACGCGCCAAGGCGAGTGGGGTGGCGCCGGAGTCGTTGGGCTGATTCACGTCCGCACCCCGTAGCAGAAGCCGCCGCACTGTCTCGAGCCGGCCCAGGCTGACCGCGAGATGCAGCGGAGCCTGGCCGACACCATCCGGCCGATTGACGTCGGCGCCCCGGCGAAACAGGAAGTCGAAGGAGTCCCGGTCCGAGATCCCGGCGCGGACCAAGGCAACCAGGCTTGCCTGGGGTTCAAGGGGTGCGCCGGCCTCGGCAAGCAGCGCGGCCACTTGGGTCTTGCCGTTGGTCAGCGCTAGATCCAAAGGTGTCTGACCCGCCGCGTTGGGCGCCGCGAGGGCAGCACCATGCTCGGCGAGCTCCCGGGAAATGCCCACCTGACCGCCACGGGCGGCGACGTGAAGCGGCATGTCTCCGTTAGGGTCGGGTTGATTGAGGTCCGTGCCCCAGTAGATGTGGCGCTTGATCTGATCCAGATCCCCTACCTGGACCGCCCGATACAGGTTGACGGTGGGGGGCGACGGCTTCCCGCAAGCGGCGAGCAGCAGGGCCAACAAGGCGAAGACGAGCAGTTTGGAGGAGCTCATGTCAGGGGCCTGGAAGGCTCAGGGTGGCCGGCGCGGGTCAGGAAGATGGGAATCCAGGTCGCCACCATGGACGACGCGGGGATGGTAAGGCGCTCGGGTGAGCCCCGCAACCGGACCGACTCTCAAGACGGTCCCGGCTGGGCGACGACCGGGGCGTGATACCCTAGGTCGCATGTTCTGGAAGCTCCTTTTGACCACTGCTGTCATCCTTGGCGCCTACCTGGTCATCCGTGCGCGCATGGAACGGTCCCGCCGGCCCGAACCCACTGCACCGGCGCCCGCGCCGTGGCTGCAGCCGGGGTTGGTGCGCGCCGCCGCCTACGGGGTCCTGGCCCTGATGCTCGGGGGGACGGGACTCTTTCTCATTCGGGGCTGGGATGAGGGTCGGGAGATCCTGCAGGTCCGGGTGGTGAATGCCAACACCGGTGCAGAGATCGACTACCGTGCGCGGCGTCGGGACGTCGAGGGACGCAGCTTCCGCACCATCGAGGGCCAGGTGGTCCGACTGGCGGACGTGGAGCGAATGATTCTGACACCGGCCGAACCAACACCGTGACGTTCGATCGGCGCTGGCTCTGCGGCGCATGAACACGTCGTGATCCTGCGATCAATGATCCAGATTCCGGCGCCTGGGCGAGCGGTTCCCGGCCTGCCCGCCCACGACCACAGTTCTTGCGACCGTGAACGGCGGCTCGTGCCGTCACGGCGGTCCGGGGAGGCGATGTCCCGCAGGGCCTGGCGAGGGATCTCACTTCACCGTGATGGTGATCTTCTCCGAGATCACGGGCGGGTCGAAGGGGATATGGTTCTTGTCACCCAACATCAGCTGCAGTGTGTGCTTCCCCGGCGGCAGGGTGATCTCCGCCTCCGTCTGGCCCCCGCCGAAGTGCTTGATGTCCTTACTCATGGGCTGATCCATTGGCGGCAGCTCGGCCATGTCGATCAGGAGGTGGTGGTGGCCGGTCTTGGGTAGATCAACGCCCGCAGGTGCGACACCCATGCCGGTCAGACCGAACTTCACCTTGAAGGTCTGGGGGACGGTCTCGCCGTCTTCCGGTGAGATGATGTATAAGGTGACCCCCTCAGGGGCGGGGGTGCGCTCGGCCCATGCAGTGCCCGCGAGCAGGGCGGCACACAGGGCGATCAGGGGAGCGGCAACGACGCGGCGAGTCGTGAAGAACATCCTCGGGTCTCCTTGGTTTGTGATGAGTCATCGGGTCGGCTTGGCAGACCCCGCCGGGAACATCTGGAGCCGCCGCCCGGAATTCAATGGCCGTTGACCTCGATCGCCGCCGGGTATGCCGCCGGAGCTCAGGCTCAGGACCACGATCTGACGGGGCGGTGTGATAGTATTCAGAACCGTAATACCCGGTGTCGCCGCTTAGCGTCGTTGGCCCGCCGGTCGCGGATCTGGACGGGCCGAGAGCCAGTCCCAGTGGCCCGAGGAACCCCATGCCATTCAGTGCGGAGCGATCCCGCGCGGAGCCATCCGTAACGCCGGCGCTTCCCGAGCGGGCGCCAGCCCGGCGTCCGGCCGTCCCCAGATCCAGCGATCCGGTGCGCGCGGGCGCAGCGGTCCTGCTCCTTGTCTGGCCCGCACTCTCACCGGCCCATTTCCAGGAGCTGATCCCGTCCGCCGATATCCTGTCCCGGGAGAGCGCCGGCCGGGTGGTGCTCGACCTGTGCTTCACCCATCCTATGGAGCGGGGACCGGTGATGGACATGGGCGAGCCGATCCGCTTTGGAGTCCTAAGTCCCGGGGGCGCTGAGGACTTGAAGGGCACCCTGCAGCCCGTAAGCCTGGACGGTAAGCGCGCCTACCGGTCCGCCTACCAGGCCCGGCGGCCGGGGGATTACGTGTTCTTCGTGGAGCCTGCGCCCTACTGGGAGGCGGGTGAGGGCGCGATGATCGTCCACTACACCAAGGTCGTGGTGGATGCCTTCGGGGCCGGGACCGGCTGGGACGCCGAGGTGGGTCTGCCGGTAGAGATCGCGCCTCTGGTGCGGCCCTATGGGCTCTGGACTGGCAACCTGTTTCGCGGCGTCGTCAAAAAAGCCGGCGAGCCCGTGCCCTACGCCGAGGTGGAGGTGGAGTGGCGCAACGACGGCTCGGTGACCGCGCCCTCAGAGCCCTTCATGACCCAGGTGATCAAGGCCGATGCCAACGGCGTCTTTGCCTATGCCATGCCGCGGGCCGGCTGGTGGGGCTTCGCGGCCCTGATCCAGGGGGATCGGCCCGTGCCGAATCCCGAAGGCAGATTCGTCCCGGTGGAGCAGGGCGCGCTGATCTGGGTCCAGGTTCGGGATATGCGCTGAGCCACCATGGCCCACATCCCCGACGGCGTCCTGTCCGCGCCGATTCTGATCGGCGGTGCCCTGGCCTCGGCCGGGCTCCTGGTGGCAGCCCTGCGGCGGCTCGATTACGACCACTTGCCGCAGGCGGCGGTCCTCTCCGCGGCCTTTTTCGTCTCTTCGTTGATCAGCGTGCCCCTGGGGCCGAGCAGCGTGCATCTCTTGCTCAACGGGCTCATGGGACTCCTGCTCGGGTGGACCGCGGTTCCGGCGCTGGCGGTGGCGCTCACGTTGCAGGTCGTCTTTTTCGGGCACGGGGGGCTGACGTCACTCGGGGTGAACGTGTTCAACCTGGCCCTGCCGGCGCTCCTGTGTTCACGCATACTGCGACCGCTTCTGGGCGGCGCGGGGCCACGAGCGACCTTTTGGATCGGGGCCGCCGCCGGCGGTCTCGCCGTGCTGGGGACCGCCCTGCTGTTGGTCCTTTCCCTGGTCCTCAGCGACTCTGCCTTCTTGCCTGCCGCTCAGGTCCTGGCGCTGACCTATGTGCCTCTGGCCGTGGTGGAAACCCTGGTTTCGGCAACCGTGCTTACCTTCCTGCGGCGGGTGGACCCGGATTCGCTTCCTGGGCCCGAGGCGTCGCATGTGTAGCCGCGCTGTGCTCGCGCTGTTGCTGCTCTCCATGAGCGGCACGGTCCTGGCCCACAAGCTCCAGGTCTTTGCCTCTGCGGACGGGGCGCGCATCGAGGGCTCCGCCTATTTCGGGGGGGGCGGTGCGGCCCCTGGGGCACAAATCAGCATCCTCGACGCGGATGGTAAGACCCTTGCCGAGCCGGTCCCGGATGCCCAGGGACGCTTCAGCTTTCAGGCGCAGGCGCCCGTGGACCATGTGGTGGTGGCCCGAACGGGTGACGGGCACAAGGCCGAGTGGAGGGTGACCGCGTCCGAGCTGGCGGCCGGCTTTCCGGGGTCAGCGGTGCCCGCTGCAAGGGTGCCCGCACTTTCCCCAGGTTCCATGCCGACTCCGGCCGCCGTGGAAGCCAGTGCCCGACCCGATCCGACGCTGGTGGCATCCATCGAGCAGGCGGTCAGCCGCCAGGTGGCTCCATTACGGCAGGAGCTGATGGCCGCCCAGGACCAGGCGCGGCTGCGGGACATCTTGGGCGGCATCGGCTACATCCTGGGGATCGCGGGGCTGGCTGCCTGGTGGCGCGCCCGCCGGGGGAGTGGCTCACCATGAGCACGCCCGGAGCCGGCGCCCTTCTGGGCCCTGCGCGGCGCGAGGGTGGGTGGCTGGCTGAGCGAGATCCCCGGCTGCGCCTCCTCGCGGCCCTGGCCTTCGCTTTGGTTTTCCTGAGCCTGCACCGGATTCCGGCACTGCTCGCCGCGCAGGGGGTGGCCCTCGGCTTGGCGCTCGCCGGTGGTTTGACCTGGAGTGAGTTAGGGCGGCGTCTTCTGGTCCTGGGGGGGTTCATGGCCGTCTTGGTACTGACCCTGCCCTTCACCGTGCCTGGCAGCCCGGTGCTTGAGCTTGGATCCCTCGCGGCCAGCCGAGAGGGTCTGGTGCGCGCTTGCACCATCCTGCTCAAGGCCAACGGCGTGGTGCTGTCGCTCATGGGGCTGGTCGGGGGCCTGGAGCCCGTGGTCCTCGGTCACGCCCTCGGCCGATTGGGTGTGCCGGAGAAGCTGGTGCATCTGCTGCTCCTGACGGTGCGCCAGGTCCATCTGCTTCATCAGGAGCATCGGCGCCTGCGTCAGGCGATGCGGGCCCGCGCCTTCGTTCCCCGCAGCGACCGGCACACATGGAACAGCTATGGCTGGCTGATCGGCATGCTCCTGGTGCGTGCCATGGACCGCTCGCGGCGGGTGCTGGCCGCCATGCGTTGCCGCGGCTTCCGGGGCCGGCTCTATCTGCTGGATTCGCCGTCCTGGAATCCCGGGGACACGCGCCTCTCGGGACTCTTGCTCCTGATGCTGACCGGGCTCCTGGCCCTAGATCGGCTGGCATGACGGCGCCGCCGAACCCGTCAGCCGGGCCCTTGCTGGAACTGCGGGGCGTCGGCTTCAGCCATCCGGAGCGCCCGGTGCTCCAGGGCGTAGATCTGCGACTGGCGGCCGGGGAGCGTCTCGCCCTGATCGGGTGCAACGGGGCCGGAAAAACCACCCTCCTGCACCTACTGGTGGGCTTGCGTCGGCCGACCGCGGGGGAGGTCTGGGCCTTCGGCCGCCCACGCCGGCTAGAGACCGATTTTCATGAGGTCCGCAACCGGGTTGGGCTCCTTTTTCAGGACGCTGATGACCAGCTCTTCTGCCCCACGGTGCTGGAGGATGTGGCCTTCGGTCCGCTCAATCTGGGCCATTCCCGGTCCCAGGCCGTGGCCGCCGCCCGGGGCGCCCTAAGTTTCCTGGGTCTCTCCGAATTCGAGGGGCGGGTCACCCACCGTCTGTCTGCCGGCGAGAAGCGCCTGGTCGCCCTAGCCACGGTGCTCGCCATGGACCCGCAAGTGCTGCTGCTCGATGAGCCGACCAATGGGCTCGACGAGGCCACAGAGGCTCGTCTCACCGCCCATCTGGCAGCGGCCTCCCAAGCAATGCTGATCGTCTCCCACGACCGCGCCTTCCTGGAACGGCTGGCGACCCGGGCGGTGGCCCTGGTGGACGGGCGCCTGGAGCCCGCTGTGATGCACCGCCACCCTCACAGTCACACGCATAGCCATTTGCACATCCACGTGATGGTGGATGGGGAGGCCCATGGAGCAGGGGTTCCACCTCACGCCGACCACCACGCAGGGTCGCAGTGAGCCCCGGATCGCGTTCGGACCGCCCCAGAGAACACCACGGTGCCCTGCGGGCGTGGCCCGGATATGTTCCACGCGATCGGAGGTGAGCGCACCCTTTGGGACTGGGGTCCTTGAGGGAACCGTGGCCCCGACCTCGGGTTGAATCCGCACGGGCGGACCGCTAGCTTACGCGCTCCCATCGCCGCCCGGTCCGCTCAGTACGCCATGGTACCAGCCCTCGACGTTGTCCAACTCGCCAAGACCTACAAGGGCGATTTCCAGGCGCTGAAGGGTGTCGACCTTCGGGTGGAGGAAGGCGATTTCTTCGCCCTCCTGGGGCCAAATGGTGCCGGTAAGTCGACGCTGATTGGGATCGTCGCCTCGCTGGTCAACAAGACCGCCGGGCAGGTGCGGGTCTTTGGCCGCGATCTCGACGGGGACCCGGAGGGCGTCAAGTCCTGCATCGGCCTAGTGCCCCAGGAGTTTAACTTCAATCTTTTTCTGCCCGTGGTGGAGGTGCTGCTCAACCAGGCGGGCTATTACGGCATTCCCCGGCGCGAGGCGCGCGTCCGAGCGGAGCGTTACCTGCGACAGTTGGAGCTTTGGGACCGCCGCGATACCGAGATGCGCAAGCTCTCGGGGGGCTTGAAGCGGCGCGCCATGATCGCGCGAGCTCTGGTCCATGAGCCGCGGCTGTTGATCCTGGACGAGCCCACGGCGGGCGTGGATATCGAGATCCGCCGGTCCATGTGGCAGTTCCTGAGAGAGCTGAATGCGGGTGGCACCACCATCATCCTCACCACCCATTATCTCGAAGAGGCGGAGAGCCTCTGCCGCAATATCGCCATCATCAACCAGGGTGAGATAGCGGAGCGCTCAAGCATCGGCGAGTTGCTGGGTAAGCTGCAAACCGAGACCTTCGTGCTGAACCTGAAGGGGCGGATAGTGGACCTGCCCCAGCTTGGCGGATTCGTGCTCAATTCCGTCGACGATTGCACCGTCGAGGTGGAGATGAGTCGGGAGCACACCATCAATGGGCTCTTCGACGCCCTGTCCCGCAACGGGATCGAGGTGATCAGCCTGCGCAACAAGCAAAATCGGCTGGAGCAGCTCTTTCTCGACATGGTGGACAAGCGGCACGCGAAGGCGCGCGCGGAGGCGGGGGACAAGGTATGAGCCCCACCCTCAAGGACTGGCAGCGCTATTGGGTCACCTTCCAGACCATTCTGACCAAAGAGATCCTGCGCTTCACCCGCATCTGGGTGCAGACCATCCTGCCCTCGGTCATCACCACCACCCTCTACTTTGTGATCTTCGGCCGCCTGATCGGGGAGCGGATCGGGACCATGGACGGGCTCGACTACCTGGACTTCATCGTCCCCGGGCTGGTGCTGATGGCGGTGATCACCAATTCGTACTCAAACGTCGTCTCGTCCTTCTACAGCAGCAAGTTCTCCCGTTACGTGGAGGAGCTCCTGGTCTCGCCGGCCCCAAACTGGGTGATCCTGGCGGGCTATGTGGCGGGCGGCATGGCCCGGGGGCTGACGGTCGGGTTGGCGGTGATGCTTGTGGCCATGATCTTCACCGATATCCAGGTTCACAGCTACGCGGTCACCCTGTTGGTCTTCCTCATGACCTCGATGCTGTTCGCCTTGGGGGGCTTCATCAACGCCGTCTATGCCAACAGCTTCGACGACATCTCCATCATCCCCACCTTCGTGCTCACGCCGTTGACCTACCTGGGCGGGGTCTTCTACTCCATCGAGCTGCTGCCTCCAGTCTGGCAGGGGCTTTCCCTCGCCAACCCCGTGCTTTACATGGTCAACGGCTTCCGCTACGGGCTCCACGGCGTGAGCGATATCCCCTTGGGGGTCGCCTTCACCATCATCCTTGCCTTCATCGTGGCCCTCGCGCTTTACAGCCTCCGCCTCCTCCGCAGGGGTATTGGAATCAAGACCTGACGCCCGATTAACCTCCCAGTCGTTGCCGGTACAGGGCGAGCGCGCATAAACAGTCAGCCCAACACGACCTTGGCTCGGTAGTCATCGTTCCAGGCGGCCTTGCGGCGTTTCTTGGTGAGGCTGAGGGAGGACGGTTCCTGTTCGAACAGGTTCATGCACAGGTGGCGCAAGGACGTCATGATGGTTGGGGCGTGGCCCTTGCGGATGCGGCTGGCATCCTCCCCGAAGACCACATCCAGGCGCCAGTGCAGCCGGTTCTCCACGCCCCAGTGCCCGCGCACGGCGTGCGCGAAGCGTGGGGCATCGGCGGGGATGGAGTTGATGAAGTAGCGTCGCTCGAGGCTGGAGGTCCCCGCGCTGACACAGGTGCGCTCGACCAGGCCGATGCTGCGCAACCCCGCCCAGCGTTCACGCTCGGGGAGCGTGCGCAGATCCTCGCTGATCCAGTAGCGACGGACTTCCAGGCGGCCATGGTCCTTATCCAACTCCTCGGTGAAGGCATGGGGGAGGTGGGCAAAATCACCTTGCAGCGCACTCTGGTTGCCCTTGAGGCCCAGCACATAGTCCCCGCCCTGGGCCACAATCTGGGCGGCGATGGCGGTTTGGCAGCCCATCGCATCGATGGTCACCAGACACCCGCGCAGCTCCAACAATTGCAGCAGCTTGGGGATCGCCGTGATTTCGTTGGACTTGGCGTCTGTCGCCTCCTGGCCCAGCACAAGTCGGTTGGCACTCGCCCAGGCGCTGACCATGTGCAGGGGCGCACGCCCGCGTTTACGCTCGCGCGAGCCGCGCGCCGTCTTGCCGTCGAGGGCGATCACCTCGCCGTCTGTCACCTGCGCGGCCTCCCTCGTCCAGCTCAGCAAACAGGCCTGAAACCCTTTCGGGGACAGGCGCGAGACCACGTTGGCGATGCAGTCGTGGGAGGGAACGCCATTGCCGAAGGGGGCGACCCCGCGCAGCCAGTCCAGCTTTTCGTGTCCAAAATCCTCGATCGCCTCCCACCCATCGGCGCCACTGACAACCGCACAGATCGTCAGCAGTACGATATCGACCAGCTCATGAAGCTTGTTGCGCTCGATCCGCGGATCTTCCAGCGATGCAAAATGCTCAAGGATGCCTGCTGACATGAGAAACTCCTAATGTTGTTTCTCGGTAACATCAGACAACTACCTGTCAAAAAGCAATTTTAAGCGCGCTCGCCCTGGTTGCCGGTACGGCCAGGAGGTCTTCCGGGCATTCGAGCTGCGATACTCCTGAACGGGTGCGGCCTTGGAATAATGTGATCAGCAGCAGCATTCAGCCCCGAACTGATCGATTTTCTGCCAGAACTGCGTCCAACGTCCGACGGTGTGGGTAAGGGCGCGGAGGCTGAGCACGATTCTGGCGCCTTTGTTCTTCCAGCGCATGCCGGAGGCGCACAGCCGTTGCTTGACCAGGGTCTTGCAGGCCGCCTCGGTGACCCCCGAGCCGATTGACAGGCCCTCGGCGGTGAAGCCGGCATAGTCCATCTGGTGGCGATGGTTGGTGAGGTACGTCCAAGCGCTGAGGACGTCGTCGCGGACCTTCGGCGCGAGGGAACGCCGATGCGAGAGGCGTGCGGCCTCGCCGATGAGCACGTCGAGGGCGTCGGGGTCGTGCTTGAGCTTCTTGCAGTGCTCATGTTGCCAGTGCCCCCGCTTACCCTCAGCGCGGCGGTGCGGATAGAGCGCTTGGGCGATCTTGCCAACGTACTCTGTGGTATGAAAAAAGTCGATCAGCTGGCGATCCGTGTGCTGCTCGAGGAAGCGCCAATTGCTGGCTGCCCCGTCTGCGATGCCCAGGTAGAGGGCGTCGGGAAACTGTTGCTTGGCGCGCGCAATCTCGCGCTCCATGCGCTGCAGGAACTTCCCTTTGCCGTACTCGGGCGCGGCAGCGAGGTAGATGGTGTGTTGGCGCTCGCCCTCCTGGTCGTAGAACGACAGGGTTCCCACCATCGCTTCGCGATACCCCTCACTGTCGGCCATCGGGACCATGGCCCCGTCGAGGCTGACCACGATGGTCGCGATGGGGCGCTCAAGCGCCGGCATCGCGTACGCCCAGTCTTCTTCTTTGGCCGTGGCGATGGTGCCCACCCATTCGGCAACATTCTGAATGTAGGAGGCGGCCACTTTCCGGCCGTGGTTCTGCTCGAGGTCGGCTTGCACCGCGCGCACGTTGAGGTGCGCATATTTGTGGCTGATCTGGCTGGCAAATAGCGGGGTGGCCCCGCGCACGATCCGCGCCTGGTGCTCGAGCGGGCAGTAGATGCGCCCGCCGCGGGAGCTCTGGTAGACGTAGCGCTCCACCTGTACCTCCCCGTACGGGCTCTGGTACGCCTTCGGGTCGCGCCCGCGCGCGGTCAGCTTGATCGCACCAACACGGATCGCTCTGCCGTCGGTGTCGAACCGCTTGAGCGCCTCCTCGGTAACACAACGACCGACCGCGTTGGTCGCCTCCTGGATCGCTCCTTCCATCTCCAGCAGACTGCCGCTGAGCCGCACCGTCACCTCGACCGTCACCTCCTCGCCCGATCTCTTGACCACCGCCGCCACAACCGCACCTTCTCTCGTCACTACAGATGGTTACAAGATACTCCTCAACATCACATCATGTCGAGGCCGCACCCCTCCTGAACCTGCTCGGGACATTGCCCCATTTCCCCGCGAAGCACATCGATGATTGTCGATAGAGCCACATCCGCCCCGACGGAGCCCTGCTGCTGGTTCGGGAGCCGGAGCTTGGGACCGTGCTGCCAGCACCAACACGTTCCAGGCCCTCGGCCTTCGGGGCAGTCTATTGGGTGAGACCCTGTCCGGCCTGGGATGCAACCCCGCCGAACGGGTCAGGTGCCGCATCTGGGAGCCGCTGACCGAAATCCCGGGGAGCCAAGCCTAGCCTCCGTGGTCGCCCCGCCTATAATTACATTAGGAAATGCGAATATAGCATGGACGCTCTACGATGGTAGGGAGGTAGTGACATGTCAAAAGTTGTCCTGATTGCAACGCATTTCGATGACAACCTTGAAATAGCCACCATGCCCTGGGCAGTTGGGAATGCGGCACTTGCTGCGGATAAGGAGGTCACGATTTTTCTTCAGGGCCTGGCGGTTAGAGAGGCGAAGAAAGGTGGAACCAAAGGCCTGCGATTCCCACCTTTCCCTTCGCTGGACACCTTGCAGAAGGCATTCGTCGAGAACGGCGGGCACGTTTTCGTCTGTGCCCCCTGCATGAAGGCCCACTCGGTGGAACCCGATGAGTTGATCGAGGGAGCGGAACCCGGGGGCGCCGCCTTCCTGGTCGATCTCGCGGAAGACGCCGCGGTCTTCAACTACTGAAACGCCCTGATGCGGAGGCGGGAGCGAGCTCGCTGATGCGATCGCATTCCGCCCGCTGCGCCTCGTAGAGTCTGCATCCGCGGCCTCGAGCGAGGCGTCAAATGTCCATTCCGGAGTATTCGTAAACCCCATTGCTGGCGGTTAACAGCAGCCCGGGCTAGGGACAACTCAACGCCTCACCACCCCCGACAGTTCCGTTGACGGTTGCCTGGAAGAAGGAGACCGATGCGGGGCGTTGGCATGCGGGCGTGCCGCTTGCCGCCGTCCACGGCTCGGCAATCCGGGAAAAGCCGACGGGAGAGCTTGGTCTTTCGAGATTTGGCCCAATCTCGGAAAGAGACGGGGCGATCCCCCCCGTCCTCACGATGTCCACATGTCCTCGCGAGGTGATTATCATGAGCTTCCGCTTCTCCGCCATGGTCAGCGCCGCTCTGCTTGGCGCCCTGATGATTGCTGGCACTGCCATCCCTGCCCACGCCGGAGACGGCTGCAGCAAAGACAAGAAGGACAAGGGGACCACCGGCCTTTGGTCGCCCGCGGCGCCCAACGGTTCCCAGTCCGCGCTGACGGCCGCGGTCCGCTCCTAAACGATCCTGGTCCCGTACCGCCGCGATGGCCCCCGTCGGGCTGTCGCGGTCCTTTTCCCCTCCTCCACCCGGGAAAGTAGCACCAACTTGTTCTGACCTTGTGAGGTCCAGGGGCTCCTGACCGGCGGATGGCCAAAGGACCCGGTGTCGCACTTGCCTATAGCGTGACTTGCTGTGCTGGGTCCTCTGGGCAGACGATCGGCGTGTGGTCGCCTCATCCGGAGCGCCCCCGGCGGGTTGGCCGCCGGGGAGAGTGACCGCCGCAGACTGTCGTTCTGGTGTTTAGTTAGAACCCAGGGCCAGATCCGCGGCCGGGACGCCCGGCCATGGCTTGGAACTGAGCGCGCTGCTCAGCCGTGAGCACGCCGGCGATGCGGTCCCTCATCTCGCCGCGGGTCACCTGCGGGTCCCCGAGGCGCTCTTGCATGATGGCGCGGATCTGGTCGGTCTGATCAGGCGTCAGGTCCAGACGCTCCACCATGCGGTCCAGTCGACGGTCCAGACGGGCTTGAATGAACTGGTCGCGCTGGGCCCGTTGTGCCTCTGTCAGCACGGCGTCGATGCGCTGGTGGGTCTCCTGACGCTGGAGATCACGGGCGGCGCGCTGCTCGTCCAGGATGGTGCGGACTTGCGCTTGCTGTTCGGCACTTAAGCCGAGCCTCTCGGTCATTCGCTCCAGGCGCTGGTCGGTGAAGGCGGAGCCGTCCCCAGGGCAACCCATGGGTCCGGAAAAGGCCGCGGTGGTTGCGGTGAAGCCGGCGATCGCAAAGGCGATGGCGGTAAGGGCGCGGGTCGTGGTCGGTTTCATCAGCGTGTCTCCTGTGGAGTCTGTGGTCTCTGCGGTCCGGCGCTAGCGGCGAACCGTCGATGCACAGATTAGCGACCCCCGATGCAGCTGCCGTGCAGGAAATGCGCAATGACGGAGGAAGAGGAGATCGGACCGCCGAATCAGATCGGATCCTTGACCTCGTAGCGGTAACCCACGCCATAGACCGAATGGACCAGCTCCCGCTCTGGCAGCAGCTCCGCGAGTCGGCGCCGCAGCTTCTTCACGTGGCTGTCGATGGTGCGGTCCGAGACCACCCGGTGATCGGAGTAAATGCGGTCCATGAGACGGTCCCGGGAAAAGATCCGGCCCGGGGCCGCGTGGAGTGTCTCTAGCAGGGCGAACTCCACGGCGGTGAGCTCGATCTCGCGGTTCCCCGCTCGCACCCGAAGGCTCTCCGGGTGCAGCGCGAGGGGGCCGGACTCGAGTTTGGCGCTCGCCGGGGTCGTTTCTGGCAGCGTCCGCCTGAGCACCGCCTTGACCCGGGCCACCAGCTCCCGAGGACTGTAGGGCTTGCACACATAGTCATCGGCGCCGAGCTCCAATCCCAGCAGCCGGTCGATCTCCTCCACCCGGGCGGTGGTCATGATCACGGGCACCTGGCTCTCGGCGCGCAGTTCCCGGCAGATGCTGAGCCCGTCCTTGCCCGGCAACATGAGATCCAGGATCACCAGGTCTGGACCGTTCGCCCTGATCCAGTCGAGGACCTGGGCCCCGTCCGCCATGCTGTGGACCCGGTAACCCGCCGCCACGAGATAGTCCGCCACCAAAGCGGCGAGCCGCTCCTCGTCCTCCACGATCAGGACCAGTGGGCGATTCATTGTCGACACCTCAACTCCCGAATCCGTTGATTGGGTCAGCGCTGCGCCTGCGCCGGGCTCGTTTCCCAAGGGGCACCCAGGTAGACCCAGCGCAGGATGGCATCCTCCAGCGCCTTGCCCCTCCAGCCCTGGAGGCGAGGGCTGTTGATGAGCGACGCGAGGATCCAGCGGTGTCCGGCGGAGTCATCAATGAACCCAGCGAGACCGGTCGCGCCGCGCAGGGTTCCCGTCTTCAGGTGGGCCTGCCCGCGCAGGGCGTCCCGTTTGAAACGCTCGTGCAGGGTTCCGTCGACGCCGATGATCGGGAGCGACGCGGTCAACTCGGACATCTCGGGATTGGCGTAGGCCCAGGCGAGGAGCCGCCCCAGGCTGCTCGCCGAAATCCGTGTCTCGCGTGACAGGCCGCTGCCGTTGTCGATCACCAACTCGGGAAAGTCGAGACCCTGTTCGGCCAACCACTCGCGGACGGCAGCCCGTCCCTTCGAAAGCGTGGCCGGTCGCCCAAAGCGCTCCATCCCCAAGGTCAGGAACAGGGTGCGCGTCATCAGATTGTTGCTCCATTTATTGATGTCGCGTACCACCAGGGCCAACTCGTTCGAGTCCAGGGTGTGGAACAGGGCCGCGCCGTTCGGCACGGGTCCCTCATCCACGCCGCCCGCAATGGTCCCGCCTAGACCTTCCCATAGCGCACGGACGGCATCGCCTGCGTGGCTGACCGGATCGAGCAACAGGCGGGAGATACTGTCCTGACCACACTCGGAGGCGAAATTACCGGTCAGGGTCAGGTTCGCCCCGGGGCCGTTCTCCTCCACGGCGAGATTCAGCCGGTGATATTTCGACCGGCAGGGGGCCTGGACCAGCCGCGCCTGATTGAGCAGGGTCACGTTCGCCAGGGGCGGCACCAGGTAGGTCCGCAGACTGCGTGTAGCCGGCTCGGGCAGGACCTCGATCTGGGTTGCCTGAAAATTGACCGCGAACGCCACCGGCAGGGCGTTGTAGGGATCCAGTCCCTTGCCGTCGAAGGCGTCACGCGTGGTCTCCGGCGCCTCGAAGGCGCGATTGTCAATGACCAGATCGCCGGTGATCGTCTCGAGCCCCCGGGAACGCATCTCCCACAGGAAGCGCCACAGATCCTCGGGTCTCAGGCTGGGGTCTCCGCCGCCCTGGATGATCAGGTCGCCCTCGAGCCGCCCGTCCACCAAAGGGCCGCCCAGGTAGGCGCGGGTGTGCCAGCGATACGTTGGGCCGAGGCGGTCCAAAGCGGCGATGGTGGTGAGTAGCTTGATGGTGGAGGCCGGGGTGCGCGCCACATCCGCATTCACCGCGAGCCGAGGCCTGGCCTCCGTGACCTCCCGCAGGTACAAGCTGAGATCGGCTGCCTCGATATGCTGCAGGCGCAGGGCCTTGTCGATCTCAGTCGGCAGTTCGGCTGCCAGGCACAGATTGGCGGCGAGGCCGAGCAGGGCCCAGGAGCAGACGCCAAGGGTGCGGGGTCGTCGACGGGTGCGATGGGAACGGGATCGTCTTGGCGGCAAGAGACTTCTCCAGAGGTGCCCGGCCGTGCTAAGGATACCAGGGAGCGTGGTCGGGCATTTGCTCGGGACGGGTCGTGGCAAAGGGGGCCACGGAGGGGCGCGAGGTGGCCATGGAATGGGAGTTCACGGAGGTGGCGGTCATGGCGAGATGCACAACGACGTGCTCCAGCGTCTCGACCTGATCGAAGCGCGCATGGCCAAGATTGAATCGATGCTTGAGAGCCTGATACGTCGCGGAGACGTGTCGCCAAAACACCCTCTTGGGTCGCAGCCTGATGCCAGGGCGTCTGGCCGCGGCGCCGTTCCGATCATCGGGGTCAGGCCGCGGCGGCCACCGCTCGGGCTATCGTGCGCGGGCGGCGTACCGGCTCCTTCAGGGTTACCAGCTCCTCGGCGCTGCTCGGGTGGATGGCGACCGTGCCGTCCAGGTCTGCCTTGGTGGCGCCCATCTTCACCGCGACCGCAAAGCCCTGGAGCATCTCGTCCGCTCCATCCCCGATCAGATGGATGCCGGCCACCCGCTCCCGCGGGCCCTGGCACACCAGCTTCATGGCCGTGCGCGGTCCTCCCCCGCTCGTTCAGGGCATAGCGCATGGGCGTGAAGCGTGTCTCGTAGACCGTGAGGGTGTCGCCGAAGACTTCCCTGGCCTCCGGCTGGGTGAGCCCGACCTTCCCTACCGGGGGGTGGGTGAAGACCACGGTCGGCACCTGCGCATAGTCCAGTCTGAGATTCGTCTCCCCGCCGAACAGGCGCCGTGCCAGACGTCGACCGGCGGCAATGGCCACCGGCGTCAGGGGCTCCCGCCCCGTGACGTCGCCGATGGCATAGACCCCGGGCACATTCGTGGACTGGTGGTCATCCGTGGGGATCAGGCCGTTCGGCTGCACCGCCACCCCGGCCGCGTCAAGTCCCAGGCCGCTGCTGTTGGGGACACGCCCCACCGCCCAGATCACGGTATCGAAGCCTGGGATGCGCTCGCCGCTGCGCCCGGTCAGGGAGATCCCGGCCTCGTGTTCCTCCAGGGCCGCCACCTCGAAGCTCGGGTGCAGATCGACCCCTTCATGGACCATATTTTTCGCCAGGGTCTCGCCGATCAGCGGTTCGAAGGCCCACAGCAGGCGGTCCTCCAGGGCGACGAGGGTCACCTGCGAGCCGAGGGCGCGAAGCATCCCGGCCAGCTCCACCCCGATGTAACCCCCGCCGATGACCGCGACCCGGCGCGGCAGGCTCCCCAAGGCGAAGAAGCCGTCGGAGGTGATTCCAAGCTCCGCGCCTGGCAGGCGCGGCACTAAAGGCCGTCCACCGGTGGCGATCACAATATGGTCAGAGCTGTATCGCACGCCGCCGACCTCCAGGGTCCGCGCATTCAGAAAGCGACCGAAGCCGGTGACGCGCGTGATGCCCAGACGCTCCGCGTGGGCATCCCAGTAGTCATTGATGTCGCCGACGTAGCGGTCGCGCCTGGCGACCAGGGTCGGCCAGTCCACGCCATCCAGAGTCGCGCGGACGCCGAAACCGGGTGCGTCCGCCACCGCGTCGGCCAGGTGAGCGGCGTACCACATGACCTTTTTAGGCACGCAGCCGCGATTCACGCAGGTCCCGCCGAGCCGGTCGGCCTCGACGATGGCGACCCGCCGGCCCAATTCGGCCGCTTGCCCCGCCACCGCGAGACCGCCGCTGCCTCCGCCGAGGGCAATGAGATCGAAGTGCTGACTCATGTCGAAAAGCTCCAAAGTTTCGTGACCGCGCGCCAACGCCGGGACGGGGACGGCTCGGCCCTTGGGCGCGGCGTCGCCGCCGTCCGGCTGGCCGTCCCTGGCCAGGCCGCGCTCGACAGACGATAGGGTGTTGGGACAGGACTCAGGCCGCCATGCGATCGGTCAGCCAGTCCTCCACGGCTTCGGAACCGCCGATCAGGGTGCCGTTGACGAACACCTGGGGCACGGTCGCCGCATTGGCCACGGCGCGGAGTGTTTGCTCCGTGTAGTCCCGGTTGAGCGCCAGCTCCTCGAAGGCGATCCCGGCATTGCGCAGCGCTTGTTTGGCCGCCACGCAGTATGGGCAGCCGTCACGGCTGAACAACGCCACGTCCAGCGGTTTGGGTGCGTTCGGGGCCAGGTGGCGCAGCATGGTGTCCGCGTCCGAGACCTCGAAGGGGTCTCCGGGCCGATCGGGCTCGATGAACATCTTCGCCACGACGCCGTCCTTCACCAGCATCGAGTAGCGCCAGGAGCGCTTGCCGAAGCCTAGCTCGTTCTTGTCCACCAGCATGCACATGCCGGCTGTAAAGTCGCCGTTGCCGTCGGGAAGGAAGGTGATTGGATCCGTGTTCTGGGTCTTTTGCCACTCGTTCATCACGAAGGCGCCATTCACCGAGATACAAACGATCTCGTCGACGCCTTGTGCCTTAAAGGCTGGCACCAGTTAGTTATAACGTGGCACGTGAGAAGATGAGCATGTGGGCGTGAAGGCCCCGGGCAGGGAAAACACCACCACGGTCTTGCCGGCGAAGACCTCGTCGGTGGTCACATCCACCCATTCATGGCCGCGGCGAGTGCGGAGAAGGACCTGGGGCACGCGGCTTCCGGTACGATCTTGAAACATTGCTCGAATCTCCAGTCAGGGACAGCGATTGGATGGGATGGCGGGCGTCCCCGCCGACGGGTTTCAAGATACGGACGGGATGGCGATAACAAAAATGGATTGTTGTCATCGTATGGATCGGCATAGACGATTGATGTATGCCCCGCTTGCGCGGAACATTGAGGCGGGGTTGAGTGACCGCGGGAACGAGAGGAACCAGCGAACCGCAGAGCGGCGGCGCTTGCAGCGGGATCCTGAATCCCTCACCCTGAGCGCTGAAGTGGCGGGCGAGCGCCGACGCTCGTGACCCCATCACAGCTTTTGCAGACTGATTGCCGAATCCAAGATGAAGGCCGCCGAAACGAACCGTAACCTCTGGCTAGCGCTTGTTATCCTGCTGGCGGCGGTCGTCGGTGTGGCCGCCTACAAGCTGCAACCCGTGCTGAAACCCGAGCCTGTACTGATGGCCCAGCCCGAGGCCGGGTGCGATCTGCGCGTCGCCGGGTGCAATGCCCGGTTTCCCGGAGGGGGCGTGCTGACATTCGAGGTGGAGCCCAAGGGCATCCCGGTGGTCACGCCACTCGTGTTGCGTGTATCTCTGAGCGGACTCGAAGCAGATGCCGTGGAGGTGGACTTCGCCGGAGTGGACATGAACATGGGTTACAACCGTCCCGCCCTGAGCTCGGTCGGGCCCGGCCGCTATGAGGGCAACGGTATGCTGCCGATCTGCGTGCGCGACCGCATGAACTGGGAGGCGCGGGTGCTGCTCCACGGGCCGCGCGGACTGCTCGCCGCCCCGTTTCGCTTCGAGACCTCCCGGAACGGCCCCGGCGCCCGCTGAGTCTCCATCGTTCTCTCGCGGGGCCAGGGTTTGATCGCCAGCCCCTGCCGATTCACTTGGGCGCCGGCTCACGGCGGTCGGCTCCTCAGACGCCGGCCAGCTCCGAGGTGGCGGACTGCACCACGCGCGGCTCGGTGAGTGGGTAGGGGGCGATGTTCAGCCGCTGCAGGCGTTCCTGGTAAGCGATGCAGTAGTCGTGGTGGAAGGTGAGGAAGTGGGGGTCCGATGTGACGTTCCAGACATCCTCAATGAAGCCCAGATAGTTTCGGGTTTGGCCCATGTGATAGGCGGTGGGCTCCTCGCCGAGGCGAAAGCGCTCGACACCCTTGTCCCAAATGGGAAAGACACCAGGATTGGCCAGGTGAAGCACCTTGGATGCGCCGGCCAAGGAGCCCAAACAGGCGGCGATGGGCTCGATGACTGCCTGACTGATGGTCACGCCGTCGCCCCGCGCTTCCTCGAATGCGGCTACGGCGGCGGAAAGGAAATCGTCGTCGAGCTTGAGTACCCGGGGCATCCAGGCGTAGGCGAGGGCGGCGGTTCGCAGGAAGGCGTCCGCCGGGCTTGTCGACTCCATGCGTGCCGCGGAGACGAGGGCGGGATAGGCGCGCAGAAAGCTCGCCTGCTTGGAGCTGGCCCCGTAACGGTGCTGCCGCACCCGGTCGACGGCGGCGTAGAGGTGTTCGATGTTCATGGCTCTCGAATCCGGTCCGTGCCCGCCCTTACCGTTCTGAGACAGGAAGATGGGCGAGCCGCAAATCTGCCGGCTGAGTGTATCAGCCCGGCACGACCTTGACCGCCTTGCCCTCCGCAAGTCCCAGAAAGCCCCTGGTGATCACCCGCTCGCCCGCCGTCAGTCCGTCCAGGATCTCGACGCCGTCGGCGATACGCAAACCGCTGGTGACCGCGCGCCGGGCGGCCTTGCCCTCGTCGCCGACCATCCAGACGAACTCGCCGTCTCGGTCCCGCTGCAAGGCCCGGAAGGGGACCAACAGTCGCGGGGCCGCAGCGGTCGTGAGGGTGGCGCGGACGAACTGGCCGGCCTTTGCCCGCGGGGGTAAGGGGTCCAAGGTGAGCTCGACGATGCCCTGGCGGCTCGACTCCTCCAAACGCGGGTGGATGCGCAGGATGTGGGCCTTGAGCTCCTGGTCCCCCAGGGCGTCGATGCGCACCCGCGCCGGGTCCCCAACGCCGACATGGGGCAGGATGAACTCCGAGGCATAGACCTCCGCCACCAGGGAGTCGGGATCTGCCAGGGTCAGCAGATGGGTGTTCTTGGCCACGAAGTCGCCGGGCTCCACCAGTCGCTCCGTGATCACCCCGGCAAAGGGGGCCGACATGCGGGTGAATCCGAGCCGCGTCTCCAGCAGACGAAGGTCCGCTTCCGCAAGTGCCAGTGCCGTGGCCGCCTGGGCCCCCTCGTCCTCCGAGGCGGCGCGCTTGCGGCGCAGGTCGTCGAGGCGCTCGAGGTCGAGCCGTTTCTGGTCCCGGGTGGCCTGGGCCTTGTCGCGCTCGGCCCGCAGCAGATCGTCCTCCAGCCGCACCAGCACCTGACCCTGGTCGACCCGGTCCCCTTCGAACAGATCGAGCTCGACCACCCGTCCCTCTTCCTGGCTGTGGATGCGTACCAGCTTGCGATAGCGCAGGGTGCCTGGCCGCTCCTGGGCAGTGGACACTGGAGTGAGCTCGGCGGCAACGGCGGTGACGAGATGGTCGGATCTGGGCCGCT
Organism: uncultured Gammaproteobacteria bacterium; assembly: GCA_963698355.1. Classification (GTDB taxonomy): domain Bacteria; phylum Pseudomonadota; class Gammaproteobacteria; order Chromatiales; family Chromatiaceae; genus Thiodictyon. Next base: position 67,668 of record CAVOQO010000052.1, read on the forward strand.
CACGCTTGCCGGACGCGGGTTGGGCCCCGCCGTTGCCGCAGCCCGGCAGCAGCAAGGCGATGACCAGCGCCGGCGCGAGGCGGCGTATGGCTTTGGGGGTACGGCTGAAGGACACCGGTCAGAATGCTCAGGCCGCGCAGGCGATGGCAGCCGTTGGTGCCGCGTGCACGCGCATCAGCGCCCCGTCAGGTCCCGGATCTCGACCACGGGCGCGGCAGCGGGCTCTCGGGAATAGTCGTAGTGCTTGATTTGGCGGCGGACATTGCGCTGGATGATGACCCCAAGGACGGACCAGTCGAGGCCGTTGAGCTCGATATCCGGGTAGATTCGGTTCTCCGCCACTAGGCACTCGCGACCCTCTGTGTCCTTGACGTACTTGCGGAACCAGCGCACACCCTCGACCTCGGCGAACACGTAGCACCCGTTCTTGAACTGGTTGGTGGGCTCAATGATGACGATGCAGCGGTCTGGGAACTCGGGCGCCATCTCGTCGCCCAGCACCTGCAGGGCGTAGGGCTCGTGCATGCTGCAGCCGGTGCTGTGACCCGTGCCGTCAAGGGTGGGATCTGCCATCATCCATCCTCATCTTTCGGCTCGATCTGAAGCCCCGCCCGGGCCGATCGGATAGCCAAGCAAAATGGCATCCGTGCGGCCACAAAGCAACCACTACCCATGCAACGAATCGCCGCCACCGAGCGCGTCCACGGGGATCGCCGAGACTGGCACAACCTCGGTGCCATGCTGCCCTACCTGTTGGAATTCAGGGGGCGGGCGGCTATCGCACTCGCATGCCTGGTCCTTGCCAAGCTGGTGAATGTGGGGGTTCCACTGGTGCTCAAGGGCATTGTCGACGCCTTCGAGGGCCGACAGGGGCAGATGCTGGTCCTGCCCGTGTCGCTGCTTCTAGGCTACGGCGCCCTGAAGCTCGGTGCCTCGCTCTTCAACGAGCTGCGCGACGTAGTCTTTGCCCGGGTCCGCTATCGGGCCATGCGTAGGCTCTCGACACGGGTGCTCGATCACCTGCACCAGCTGTCACTGCGCTACCACCTCGAGCGGCGCAGCGGCGCCATCAGCCGAGACCTGGAACGGGGAACGCGCTCGGTCGCGACCATCCTCAACTACATGGTGTTCAGCATCCTGCCGGTGCTGGTGGAGTTCTCCCTGGTGGCGGTGATCCTGCTCGGGCGCTATGCCCCGGTCTTTACCCTGGTGACCTTCGGCACCGTCGCGGTCTATGTCGCCTTTACCTTTGCGATCACCGAGTGGCGCATGGACTACCGCCACGACATGAACCGGCACGACTCCCAGGCCAACTCCCAGGCGATCGACAGCCTGATGAACTACGAGACGGTGAAGTATTTCGGCAACGAGCGCATGGAGCTCGATCGCTACGACGCCACCCTGGCGAGTTGGGAGGAGATGGCGGTCAAGAGCCAGACCTCCATGTCGGTGCTGAACTTCGGTCAGGGGGCCATCATCGCCTTGGGGGTGACCGTCCTGATGGTGTTCGCCGCCCAGGGCGTGGTCAACGGGGACATGAGCATCGGCGATCTGGTGCTGGTCAACGCGCTCCTGCTGCAGCTCTTCATCCCGCTCGGCTTTCTCGGCATCGTCTACCGGCAGATCAAATACGCCCTGGCGGACATGGATCTGGTGTTCAAGCTGCTCGAGCGGCGACCTGAGATCCAGGATCGCCCCGACGCGCGGTTGCTGACGGTGACCGCCGGCGCGATCCGCTTTGAGCACGTGGACTTTCATTACCAGCCGGAGCGGCCGATCCTGAGCGACCTGGACTTCCGGATCGAACCCGGCCAGACCCTGGCGGTGGTGGGTCATAGCGGGGCCGGCAAGTCCACCCTGGCGCGGCTGCTCTTTCGGTTCTATGACGCCTCCCGAGGACGTATCCTGATCGACGGGCAGGACATCCGAACCGTGACCCAGGACAGCCTGCGCTCGGCCATGGGTATCGTTCCCCAGGACACCGTGCTGTTCAACGAGAGCATCTACTACAACCTGCTCTACGGCCGCCCTGATGCCACCCGCGAGGAAGTCCTGCGCGCCGCAGAGATGGCGCACATCCGCGCCTTCGTCGAGAGCCTTCCTGACGGCTGGAACACGGTGGTGGGCGAGCGGGGCCTCAAGCTGTCGGGGGGCGAGAAGCAGCGAGTGGCCATTGCGCGGGCCATCTTGAAGCGCCCGCGCATCCTGGTGTTCGATGAGGCCACGTCGTCGCTCGACAGCCACACTGAGCAGGCGATCCAGCAGACCCTCGCGGAGGTGGCGGAGGACCATACGACCCTGGTGATCGCCCATCGCCTGTCCACCGTGGTGGACGCCGATCGCATCCTGGTACTGGACCACGGACGGATTCGCGAGCAGGGAACCCATCGCCAGCTCCTCGAGGCCGGGGGGCACTATGCGGACATGTGGGAGCTGCAGCAACGGGAAGGGGCGGAAGTCCTGGAGCAGGTCCTATGAACGGCGAGCAGGGCTCCGGTCCTGGCGCCGGGGACGCGGTGTCAATGTCACCCGAGCGGAGCGCCACCCTAGGACACTCGGAGCGGGATTCGGCGCGCGTTTTAGGGTTGCTCCGCGAGGCGCGGCTGGTGGGCCCGCTGACCCTGGTGGCGGCCACCCTGGTGGTGGCCTTCGCGATGTTGATCGTGCACTGGGCAAGGCCCGGGCTCACCTGGCCGCCACTGGTCTACTTCGGCTTTCTCGTGGGGGGGGTCGGTGCCTTCCTGCTGACCTGGTGCCGGCTGCGCACCAAGCTCCTGATCCCGCTGGTCCGGTTGGAGGAGTCCGTGTCCCGTATTAGCCAGGGCGAGCCCGGGGCCAGCGAGACCCTGCACGCAGCTGGTGTGCTGGACCGAATGGCCAGGGACATCGGCAGTCTCAACGCGGAGCTGACTGAGCTCTACGAGGACATGGACAATCGCGTGGCCCGCCAGACCATGCGGCTGGCCCAGAAGACCGCCTCCCTCAAGATCCTCTACGACGTGGCCGCCGGGATCCACCAGGCGCATGGGTTGGAGGAGCTGCTGCTGCGCTTTTTGCGGGTCGTCAAGGAGATGGTCAACGGCCGCGCCGCCACCGTGCGCCTGGTGATGGCGGACGGAACCCGGCGACTGGTGGGCTCCATCGGGCTGGACAATGACCTGGTGGCCGAGCAGGACATGGCGCCGGTGGATCTGTGCCTGTGCGGCAGTGTGCTGTCTCCGGGAGATATCCTGTGCAATAACGACGCCCGCTACTGCTCGCGGGTCTACGGCCGACGCATGTTCGGAGCGGACGAGTTGGAGGTGGTGACGGTGCCCCTGGAACACCGCGACGAGCTGCTCGGCGTCTACACCATCTTCGTCGACCGCCCGGGAGTCAGCGGAAGGGAGGACATCATGGATCTGCTGTTGACCGTGGGGCACCATCTGGGGGTGGCGATTGCCAAGCAGCGCTCCGATACGGAGGCGCGCCGACTGTCCATCGTCGAAGAGCGTAACTCCCTGGCCCACGAGCTCCACGACTCCTTGGCCCAGACCCTGGCCAGCCTGCGCTTTCAGGTGCGAATGCTCCACGATGCCCTCGACGAGGTCCCGATCCCCGACGCGGCCCGCAACGACCTGGCACGGGTGCGCGCCGGTCTCGACGAGGCACACACCGAACTGCGGGAGCTGCTCACGAGCTTCCGTGCCCCGCTGGACCGGCGCGGACTGGTTCCGGCACTGGACAAGCTCACCCGGCGCTTCGGCCAGGAGACGGGGACGCACATCCTATTCCAGAACAACTGCCGCAATTTGGAGCTCTCCGCCAGCGAGGAGCTGCAGGTGTTGCGCATCGTGCAGGAGTCCCTGGCCAACATCCGTAAGCACGCGCAGGCCCAGACGGTTCGGGTCTTGCTGACCCGCGAAACCAATGGGGCCTTTGTTGTGTTGGTCGAAGACGACGGGGTCGGCTTTTCCGCCCCGATTGCCAGTGGGCACGGCGGCGAGCAAATCGGACTCTCCATCATGGAGGAACGGGCTCGGCGCATCGGCGCCGAGCTGCGCATCGAGAGTGAGCCGGGGGAGGGTACTCGCGTGGAGCTTATTCTGGACTCCGGCCGGCGGCTGGAACGTGCAACCCGGGTGGCATCCTGATGCGTGTCCTTTTGATCGATGACCACGCCCTGTTTCGGTTCGGACTGCAGGAGCTGCTGGAGCGTCGAGGCATCGAGGTAGTCGCGGCCTTAGGCGACTGCGCGACCGGCGTGCGACGGGTAGCGCAGACTCAACCCGATGTGGTGCTGCTCGACATGCGCATGCCCGAGCGCAGCGGGATCGAGGTGCTCCGGGAGCTGAGGGGTGACCATCCGCGGATGCCCATCGCCATGCTCACCACCAGCGCCGAGGAGCGTGACGTGATCGAGAGCCTGCAGGGCGGCGCCCAGGGATATCTACTCAAGGACATGGAGCCCGATGCCCTTATCGCGGCCCTGGGCGAGATCGTCCAGGGCCGCACCGTGGTCGCACCCGAGCTGGTCGGGGTCCTCGCCAAGGCGGTACAGGGCGAAGCGCGATTGGTGGATACTCCCGGCGGCCGCATCGCCGATCTGACCCCAAGGGAGCAGGAGATCCTTTGCCACTTGGCCGAGGGCCAGAGCAACAAGGCGATCGGCCGGCGTCTCGGCATCTCCGACGGGACCGTGAAGCTGCACGTCAAGGCGATCCTACGCAAGCTCGACGTCCACTCGCGGGTGGAGGCGGCGGTGATCGCGGTGGAGCGGGGTCTGTGCGAGCGCGGCGTGCCGCGGGATCAAGGCTGATTGGCCAGGCGGTGGCCGTACACACTCATTGAGACATCGATAGGCTGTAACCGGAATGAAAAATTTTCTAGAGCTCATAAAGGACTGCCTGGTGGACGTCAAGGAGATCATGCCCTGGGACCTGGCGGACCGGATGGCCGAAAATCCGGAGTTGCTGATCGTCGACGTGCGCGAGCCTTACGAGTTTGTGGCCATGCACATCGCCGGCTCGCTGAATGTCCCACGTGGCATCCTCGAATCCGCTTGCGAGTGGGACTATGAGGAGACGGAGCCGGAGCTTGTCCGGGCACGGGGTCGGGAGATCGTGGTCGTCTGCCGTTCGGGCTACCGCAGCGTGCTGGCGGCCAACTCCATGCTGCTCCTGGGTTACGAGAACGTGAGCTCCCTGCAGACTGGCCTGCGCGGCTGGAAGGACTTCGAGCAACCGTTGGTCGATGCCGAGGAGGCTGAGGTAGACCTCGACGACGCGGACCTCTACTTCACTCCCCGACTTAGACCGGAGCAGTTGCGGCCCAAAGAGGCCTAAGGCGATTTTTGTCAAATCATGTACCAGCTAGCTTGTCTTTGCGCCCGCCTTCTTTGTCGCGCCGGCAGTCACATAGCTCGGCTATGCTCCTGCCGGCACTCCTTGAAGGCGGACGTAAATCCGGTGCCATCTGGTACATGATTCTCCGGCAATCGCCTAAGTCCTTATCCCGAGGGGTCTGTTCGAGAATGCCCGGTCGATCATAATTCATCGCGCCTGTTTCTGGCACAATGCCAGCCGGCGTGTGGATTTGCGGTGCAATCGGAGCGACGGTGTCCCTCTGCCATTGAGCGAATCCGGCGGCGGGTGAGCCCAATGTCCTGCGCCTAGCGCCGATCGCCTTGGCGTCGTGTGCCCATCGTAGGGCAGCGGTTGAAGGCAGAGGAGGCGACCCCTTTGGCGTGCTCGGACTTGATCTGCTCGGACCGGATCTGCTCGGCCTGGGGCTTCCCCGTCTGCGCTGCGCCAATCCTCTGGAGCGTGGTCAGCGGCAGTGGCGCAGAAGCAACACCCGAAGCCGTGGCCCATTCAGGCCGCGAAGAGAGCCTTCCGTGACTTCTCCCTCGCTGGCGCAATACCCAGGAGAGAGGCGCTGATGCCTATGCGACGTGCGCAACGACTGCTGGTGGCGTTGCTCCTTGCGCTTGGATGCGGCGCGACCGTTGCTGAGCCGGGGGGCAACGGCTTCGACCTGGGCGTCTTTCGGGCCTATCCCTGGCTCGACGTCCTGTTTAACTACGAATCGAACTACTACCGAAGCAACAGCGAATTGGAGCGGCTGGGTTTTTTGGGACCGATGAGCACATGGGAGAGCATCGTCATCCCTGGGATTCGACTCACGACCTTAAACGGCGCGGACGCTTACAACCTCTCGTACAACGCGCGGATCGGCAGTGTGTTTGAGAGCTCGGACGACGACTTCGTCGACCAAAGGGCCGCCGCAAATGCCAGTTGGGAGCTGGGTTCGCGGCATCGCCTGAGGGCAGACTATGAATTCCTTGACTGGCACGACCGTCGCGCACTGGAAACGCGGTGGATACGCCGCTACGTCAACAACGATCAAGAGTATCGCGACAATGACCGCCCCGTTCTGGGGGCCACTCTCTACACTCGGGTGCGACGTCGGGTGGGAGATCGACCTGCGTTGGCGCCCAAAGGCCCACTCCACTGTGAATTTGGTCACCCAGCGCCTGGCCGCTGAATCGTCCACCGGTCTTTCGGACGCCGTGGTCATCAGCTCGCTTGCCATGGACTGGGTCCAAGAGTGGAACCCGTTCCTAAGTTCGAAGCTGGGTCTGGTCGTGGCCGACGAGGATTATCATGGTGAGCCGCGTAATGATGACTTTTACGAGCTCTCCGGGGGGCTCTACTACCAGGAGACTCGGGACTCGAACATTCCGCTCGCCGAGTACGAAGACAGCGTCTTCTCTCCATACGTACGGCTTATTGACCTGCATCGTACCGTCACCGTCGGCACGATTGAGCGGCTTAGCGGCTTAAGACATTCATCGATGCAACCAGGAATCGGTCGTTCGCTGTGGTTGGTCCTGTTTCTGGCACTGTCTGCCGTGAACGGCGCCGTTGCCGGCGCCGAGGCGGGACCCCGGATCGGCGCCGGCGACAAGGTTCGGATCAACGTGTTCGGCGAGGACGACCTCAGCGTGAGCGAGCGGGTCAGTGATCGCGGAACCATCGCCTATCCACTGCTCGGCGAGCTGCGCGTCGCCAACATGACCCCGGCTGAGCTGCAGGAGATGATCACCTCGCGCCTGCGCGGACCTTATCTGGTGGATCCGCGGGTAACGGTCAGCATCGAGGAGTACCGGGAGTTCTTCGTCATGGGGCAGGTCAACCGCCCGGGGGGCTACGCTTACCAACCGGGGCTGACGATACGCAAGGCGATCTCTATCGCCGGCGGATATACGGATCGGGCATCGCGTACCAAGGTGTTCTTGGTCTTCGAGGGTGAGCCCGGTAAGGAGCAGCGGGTGGGTCAGGACGATCCGTTTGGCCCCGGAGATACCATCGTCGTCAAGGAAAGCCTGTTCTGATGGTTCGCCAGCAGGACGCCCTCGGCAATGGCGCGACTCCTCCCGGCACCCGTGTAGGGATACCGACAGGGTCCCGATCATCGAGCCTCGCAGGCGCTGTGTGGGAACTGGTCCGGCGGCACCCCGCTTCCATCTTCGGTCTCGCCCTGGCGGCCGGGTCGCTTGCCGCGCTGGTCGCCAATTTACTGGAGCCGGTCTACCAGTCGAGCACGACCCTCCTGGTCGACGCCCATCGACGCGGTTTCACCCCCGCCCAAGACGACACCGGTAGCGGTTGGACCTCTGCGCCTACCGGCCTGACCCACCTGCAGACTCAGGCGCTGCTGCTCCGATCCAGGGCCATGGCCGAGACGGTGGCCGAGCGCCTCGATCTCTGGACCCACCCTGAGCTCGATCGCCGCCAAGAGGATCAGCACCGGGCCCGCTTTCATCTCGACCTGAAGTCCCTGGCCCCGTATTGGCCCTTCGGGAGTCAGACGGCGCCGCAGATGAACGACGAGGAGGCGCGCCGGGCCGTCGTCGATGCGGTCGCAGGGGGCATCGAGGCCGGAGTGATCCCGGATTCCGAGATGATTCGCATCTCCTTCGCGGCCCATGACCCTGAGCTAGCCGCCCGGGTGGCGGCGGCCTATGCCGACGCCTATATCGAGGCGGGGCTCGAGACACGATTGGAGACGGTCACGCGGGCTACGGGCTGGCTGACCCGGCGCCTCGAGGGGCTGCGCGGGCAGGTCGAGGCATCCGAGCTCAAAATCCAGGACTTTCGCGACCAGCAGGGACAAGTGGACATCGACCGCACCTTGGACCTGACCAACCGGGAACTGGAGCAACTGACCGCGAGGCTCGCTGAGGCCCGCGGCCAGCGCGAGGGTCTGCGAAGCGAATACGAGCAGATCCGCGGGCTCACCAGTCTCGGCAGCGCCGAGATCGGCTCTCACCCGGCGGTCATTCGTAGTCCCGTCATCCAGAACCTGAAGACCGACGAAGTCCGCGCCGAGCGCGTGGTGTCGGAGCTGGGCGAGCGCTATGGCCCCCTGCATCCCAAGTTGGTCGCGGCTCAATCAGACCTCGACAGCGTCCGCTCCAAGCTGCGGGAGGAGATCGATCAAATCATCGCCGGTGCCAAAAAGCGATACGACGTAGCCCAGGCCAGGGCCGAGCAGTTGGAGGCCGAGCTCGACCGGCTCAAAGCTCGGGCCAAGGATCTGAGCCGCAAGGAGCTCACCCTCCGTTCCCTGAAGCGCGATGCCGAGGCCAAGCGCCGGCTCTACGACGACCTTCTGGACCGCTTCGACGCAATCGACCGGGGCGCCAAGGTGGACTTCAACAACGCGCTCGTGATCGACACCGCTCAGGTTCCTAAACAACCGATCAGACCCCGCAAGGCGCCAATCATGGCGGTGAGCGTCGCCCTGGCCCTATTGGCCGGCGTCGGGCTTGCCGCCATTCGAGAGCGTCTCGACCGATCCCTGAAGAGCGCCGAAGACCTCCAGCAGCACACCCAGCTCGCCATCCTGGGTACAGTGCCTCTGCTTGACCGGCGCGCCCGCAAACGGACACCGCCCGAGCGCACTTTCCTCGAGCGCCCAGAGTCCGGTTTCGCCGAGGCCATCCGAACAGTCCGTTCGGGCGTCCTCCTCTCGGGGTCGGAAACGCCCCGTCGAGTGATGCTGGTGACCTCCGCGGTCCCGGGAGACGGCAGCACCACGGTGGCCGTCAACCTGGCCGCGGCCCTGGCGCCTCTTGAGCGGGTGCTGTTGGTGGACGCTAACCTGCGCCGTCCCTCCATCGGTGCCAAATTAGGGCTTTCGGCGGACGCCCCTGGGCTCTGCAATCTGGTCGCGGGCAGCGCCGGCATCGATGCTTGCGTCCATGGGATCGAGGGCGCCAGCCTCGACGTGCTGCCGGCCGGCGTGCTGGTGCCGAACCCGCTTGAGCTCCTGTCCTCCGGGGCCTTCGCCCAGACCCTTGCGGACCTGGAGAAGCGCTATGACCGCATCGTGCTGGATTCGGCGCCGACCCAGGCGGTCAGCGATGCCCTGGTGCTTTCGCGGCTATGCAATGCAGTGGTGCTCGTCGTCAGGGCGGACGCGACGCCGCGGCCGCTGGTGCAGCTCGCCGTGGAGCGGCTGAACCAGATGCACACCCCCCTGATCGGCGCCGTGCTCAACCAGCTCGACAGGCGAAAGGCGGCGCGTTACGGCATCGACGGCCGGTCCCCTTACCGGCGCTACTACTTCGGTGATGAGGGCTATGTGCCGGACGTGGCGCGTGAACCGGTCGGGGCTGGCTGAAGCGGCGGAGGGCCCGCGGTCCCCGCGCCCGTCGCTTCCGCTCGATCTCAGGTCTTCAGGTAGGCCAGGGCCTCGCGACCAAAGTGCTGTGGGGAGAGTCCCAGGCGGGCAAAGCCGTCGTTCTCGTGGCAGACGTTGCCCTCCAGCAGCATGCGCAGCTGGTCGCGAGTGATCGGGAACCAGGGAAAGCGGTCGAGCAGACGGGCGACGGCGCCGACGGCCAAGGCAGGGGCGGGCAGCATCCACTTGGAGCGACCGCAGGCGGCGGCAATGGTGCTCAGTACGTCCTTCCAGCTCAGCCGATCCGGGCCGCACAAGCTGTAGGTCTGGTATTCGGTTCGCGGGTCGGTGAGTGCCAGCGCGAAGGCGGCCGCCACGTCGGCGACGCCGACCGGCGCGAGCTTGAATTCACCCGCGTTCATCGGCAGCAGGCCGGGGTAGAAAAGTGGCGCAGGCAGCGGGCTGTCGATGATGTCGTGCTTGAGCTGGGAGCAGAATTCCATCCGCCCGCGCGGATCGCCGAAGATGACGGAGGGCCTGAAGATGGTCCAACGCAGCCCGGACGTCTTGAGCGCCTCTTCAGCCAGGTACTTGGTCCGCTGGTAGGGGGTGCCGTCGGCGCGCACCCCATTGGCGCTCATCAGAAGGAATCGGTCGACGCCCTGCGCCTGGGCCGCATCAATGGTCTTTTCCACCCCGAGAAGGTGCATTGCCTCGTAGGTGATTCCTTGGGAAAGGCGCTCGCGCAGGATGCCGATCAAATAAATTACGGCGTCGCAGTCTTCCAGGCATCGGGCCACGGCACCGGGCTGACCCAGATCTCCGGAGACGATCTCGCAGTCGGATGGCCGCTCCACTTTCGAGACGTTGCCGGGACGCACCAGCAGTCGCGGGTGATGGCCGTCCTGCACCAGGCGCTCCACTACGTGCACACCCACGAACCCGGTCCCGCCGATCACTGCCACCTTCATCAGACGTACTCGACCTCCTCTCGATCACCCCTAACGACCGCGGGGGCCGAAGCCCCCGCCGTACCGTATTCAACCCTCGTCGATCCCTTCGGTGGTTGGGTTGTTGATTAGGGCATGGACTCGGCTGCCGGGGCAATAGGACTCCAGGATCTCGGTTTGCTCGCTCATGTCGCTTCCTCGCTGTTTGGTGTAAACCCTAGTTGTTTGCTAGGTGAACCCAAGAATAGGGGCTGTCGAATCCTTGTCAAGGTAATGCCGGCATATTTTTTTCTGATGGATGGTGTAGGTGAATGCCTGTGGATCCGGGGCGTGCAGGAATGGTCCCGTCACGGCACGATTAACCACTAAAATATCGCGGGGGAATTTCCGCGGCACTTCCCTGCCAGTGCGGCGGCCGTGGATGCCTGATGTGAAGTACAGCGAACGAGGGCGACTGCGCCAGAGGGAGGGGCACGCATGAACAGGATATGAAAAGGGAATGGGTGCCAGGCGTTACATCCTGCTTCACGGCCTTCCAGGGTCCGGCGGCGGCTGGGCTGCCCCCGTCACGTGTTGCCCCCAAGGTCGACTCAGAGTGGAGCGTGGGCGCCTGCTCCCGCCGGCGCATCGGACCTCTCAGTGTCCGCCCGGGGCAACAACCGCCGCGTGCAGCCCGGCAGCCTGCAGGGTGTTCTCCAGCAGACTGGCGATGGTCATGGGCCCGACTCCGCCGGGCACCGGGGTGATCCAGGAGGCGCGCTCGGCGCAGGCGGCATAGTCCACATCCCCTACCAGCTTGCCGTCGGCGCCCCGGTTGATCCCCACGTCGATCACCAGGGCGCCCGGCTTCACCCAGTCCCCGGGAACGAATGCCGGGCGGCCCACCGCCGCCACCAGCACGTCCGCCCCGCGCACCTTGTCGGCGAGATCGCGGGTGCGGCTGTGACAAACGGTGATGGTGCACCGCGCAGCCAGCAGCTCCAGCGCCATGGGCCGACCGACGATGTTGGACTGGCCGATGACGACAGCGTCCAGCCCTTCGAGGCTTTCGCCGGTGCGCGCGAGCAGCGTCATCACGCCCTTGGGTGTGCAGGGCCGCAGCAGCGGCATGCGCAGGGCCAGGCGGCCCAGGTTGTAGGGATGGAAGCCGTCCACGTCCTTGGTGGGCAGGATGCGCTCGGTGATGGCCTCCGCGTCCATGTGATCCGGCAGGGGCAACTGGACCAGGATGCCGTCGATCGCCGGGTCTGCGTTGAGCCGGTCGATGAGCGCCTCCAGTTCGGCCTGGCTGGCGGCGGCGGGGATCTCGTGGAGCTGGGAGTAGAAACCCACCTCAGCGCACGCCTTCCGCTTGTTGCGCACATAGACCTGGGAGGCCGGATTCTCGCCCACCAGCACCACCGCCAGTCCGGGCTCCCGGCCACCCGCCGCGCGGATAGTGTCGACCCGCGCCTTGACCTGGTCGCGGATGTGCGCCGCGATCGCCTTGCCGTCGAGAATCCGTGCGCCCATCGGATACGTCGCCTTCAACAACTGGAACCGGGGGTCATGATAGCCAGGGGACAGCGACAACGGTACCCGCTGCGGGCGGCCTGGCGCAGCAGTTCCGAATTTAAGACCCTAAATTTATGAGGGACTCTTCAGAACTTACTGGAGGGTCCGATGGTATCCTACGCTGGGTTGGGGTTGCCGCCATTGACGGTGGATGCGCTGGTGGCGGCGATTCGCGACACCTTCCGCCGTCTGCCCGACGTGCGCAAGGGCGGCAACAACCAGCGCTACACGCTGGACGCCGCCGCGCTCAGCGCGTTTTCGGTGTTCTTCACCCAGAGCCCTTCGTTCCTCGACTATCAGGTGCGGATGCACAAGGAGCGGGGGCACAACAACGCCACCGCGTTGTTCGGGGTGCATTAGATTGCCAGCGACCAACAGATCCGCAACCTGCTCGATCCGGTGCCTGCGGAGTCTGTAGCCCCGCTGTTGCTCGACCTCGTCGAGGCGCTCCAACAGCGCGCCGCCTTGGAGACCCACCGGGCACTGGCCGGGGGGTTCCTGGTCGCGCTCGACGGCACCCAGTACTTCGCCTCCGAGGCCATTTCCTGTCCCAGTTGCTCCACCCGCACGCTGGCCAACGGAAGCACCCAGCACGTCCATACGGCGGTCACCCCGGTGCTACTGGCGCCGGGCCAGGAGACCGTGTTTTCCCTCCCCCCGGCATTCGTCACCCCCCAGGACGGCCATGCCAAGCAGGACCGCGAGTTGGCAGCGAGCGCCCGCTGGCTGGGACAGTGGGCACCGCGCCTCGCCCCCTGGGGGGTCACGTTCCTGGGCGATGACCTGTACTGCCACCAACCGTTCTGCCACCAGGTCCGGGCCCAGAGTTGCCACTTCCTGTTCGTCTGCTTGCCGCCGTCCCATCCCACCCTCTACGAGTGGGTGGCGGACTTCGCGCGCAACGGCGCCGTGCCGAGCGTGGTCACCACCCGCTGGACGGGCAAGCAACGCCTCACCGATACCTACCGCCACCTGAACGAGCTGCCTCTGCGCGACAGCGACGATGCCCTGCTGGTGGGCTGGTGCGAGTTGACCACCACCGACGCCACCGGTCGCGTCCTCTACCGCAACGCCTGGACCACCTCCCACACCCTGAGCGCCGAGAACGTCATCGCGACGGTGGCAGCGGGCCGCAGCCGCTGGAAAATCGAGAACGAGAACAACAACACACTCAAGACCAAGGGCTACCACTTCGAGCACAACTACGGCCATGGCAAACACCACCTCTCCGCCGTGCTGGCGACCCTGATCCTGCTCGCCTACCTGGTGCACACCGTGCTCGACCTCCTGGATCGGCGCTACCGGGCCGTGCGCGCCCAACTGCCCTCCCGGCGCACCTTCTTCGAGCACCTGCGCGCCCTCCTGCAGTACCTCCCCTTCGACTCCTGGGAGCGTCTCGTCGATTTCATGCTCGCTTCACTCACCCCCGCGCACCGCGCAACGCTAGGGCCAAGCCAAACACGAGTTAGGGGCAAATTTGGAATTGCTGGGCCTGGCGCCAGGGCGAGCGCGCATAAACAGTCAGCCGAACACGACCTTGGCGCGGTAGTGATCGTTCCAGGCGGCCTTGCGGCGTTTCTTGGCGAGGCTGAGGGAGGACGGTTCCTGTTCGAACAGGTTCATGCACAGGTGGCGCAAGGACGTCATGATGGTTGGGGCGTGGCCCTTGCGGATGCGGCTGGCATCCTCCCCGAAGACCACATCCAGGCGCCAGTGCAGCCGGTTCTCCACGCCCCAGTGCCCGCGCACGGCGTGCGCGAAGCGTGGGGCATCGGCGGGGATGGAGTTGATGAAGTAGCGTCGCTCGAGGCTGGAGGTCTCCGCGCTGACACAGGTGCGCTCGACCAGGCCGATGCTGCGCAACCCCGCCCAGCGTTCACGCTCGAGGAGCGTGCGCAGATCCTCGCTGATCCAGTAGCGACGGACTTCCAGGCGGCCATGGTCCTTATCCAACTCCTCGGTGAAGGCATAGGCGAGGTGGGCAAAATCACCTTGCAGCGCACTCTGGTTGCCCTTGAGGCCCAGCACATAGTCCCCGCCCTGGGCCACAATCTCCGTCTGGTCTGCTCAGACTCGAATCTCGCGGCCCGTTGCGCTCCGGTAACCGAGCTCGATGGCAAACGCAAGCCCGACCATCAGCGCCAGGACCCACAGCCTCTGCGGTGCAGTCGCCGCGGCGTGCCAGATTAGGGCCATCAGCGCGGCAAGGCAGGCCACGGTGGCCACTATCGATAGCCAGCGCCGGCTGCCCGTCTCGCGGGCGAGCCGCACATTGGCGGCATTGACGGCGGCAAACACCAACAGGAACCCGGCGCTGCCCATGGTCGAGATGCTGGATAGGTCGAACAGGTTGGCGACCAGCAGGGTGGTGCCCGTCGTGATGAGGAGGCCGACCAAGGGCTCGTTCCAGATCTTGTCCTCGAGGAACTCGGGCAGTTCTCCGTCCTTGGCGATGATGTAGCTCAGTCTGGACGCGCCGTATAGGGTCGCGTTGATCGCCGAGGCGGTGGATAGCAAAGCGGCGACGGCGATCAGCGTGAAGCCGGCCTGCCCCAGGAAGGGCCTTGCCGCCTCGGCCAGGGCGTAATCTTTGGCCGCCACGATCTTATCGACCGGCAGGTTGCCCACGGTCACCACCGCCACCAGCACATAGAGCACGATGACGAATCCGACCGCCGAATAATAGGCGCGAGGAAGATTGGTTTCCGGCTCCTCGACATCCCGCGCCGTATTGGCGATCAGTTCGAAGCCCTCGTAAGCGAGAAAGATAATCATCCCTCCGGCCACCAATTGCGGCACGGGGGACCAGTCGCCTGGGGACAGGCGTGCGGCATCGATGCCGAGTAGACCAACCCCGACGAACAGCAGCAGGATGATCAGCTTAACGCCGACGATCCAGTTCTCCACCTCGCCGATGAACTTGGAGCTGAGGACATTGAGACCGGCGATGCCGACAATGCTCAGGCTGGTGAGCACGTGCTTGCCGATCGTCTGCCACGCGGAAGGCAGGAACGTCGCGCCATAGCTGCCAAAGGCAGAGGAATACAGCGACAGCATGACGATGTAGCTCAACCAGAGCAGGACATTGAGTCCGCCGGTGAGGGTGCCGGGGCCGAATGCGCGGTTCAGAAACGAGACCGTGCCGCCCTGGCTGGGAAATGCTACCGACAGTCTTGCGTACGCGTAGGCCGTCAGCAGGGCCACCAGCCCGGCAATGAGGAAGGCCAGTGGTGTTCCGCCGCGTGCCAACTGTACCGCCAGCCCCAGCACGGCGAAGATGCCGCCGCCGACCATGCCGCCGACCCCGATGGCCGTCACCTCCCAGAATCCCAGTCCCGCGGCCTTGTCCGATTTCTGTCGCATTGGATCGCAGCTCCTTTTCCGTCGCTGCCCATCCCGCAACGCGGACGGGCGGATCGCAACATCCCGACGTATCCGTGGGCGCAGAGGGCATGATCAGAAGAGAATTCTTTCCCGAAGTGGGCAAAGGTACCCTACCGAACCGCGCCAGCCACTGTCGGGACCCGACCGGTGTTGTCGCTCAAGCCAGCCTCAGTTTAGGTCGCTCATCTTGCGCGTCGGACTTGGATCCATTCCGAGAGGTAGGGGCTCGACAGCATTGGGATCGCGCCCGCCGCAGTCTGAAGGCAAACACCCTGTCCGCACCGGGATTCGGAACCAAGCGGAAGCGACCGGCTGAAGCCCGACGCGGAAACTGAGCAACGCGGATGACCGCTCGGTGCTCTCTTGGGGGCCCCAAGGGACAGTGCCCGACGGTTGCGCGAGTGATTGCGGGGCCTACAACCGCTATCCCCGAGCGAGTACAGGGTGTTCCGGCCCCCGCGCCGCGCCCGATCGGCCGGCGGCTTTATCCCATGGGTAGACCAACTCCAGGCCGACCCGCAGTGTCCGGTAGTGACCGGTCAGCGACCATGGCGTGGGGGCCGGATCGGCTGCACGGCAGCCGGCAACGCAGTGAAACGGGCTCATGGCTCCGAGTAAACAGTCGGAGTGCTCTCGGCTTCTTGGGCTGCCCGGCGTCTGACGAAGTCGCGAATCGCTTCGACCTTGACACACGAAGGGCCATTGAGGCCGTTACCGTAGCGCGGGTCGTAGTGCTCGCAGTAGGCCGCGGCCAGCTTGTAGCCGTGGGGCGGCGAGTGCAAATGCCACAGGTAAACCGCGAGGCCTTCTTCAACCAGCAACGGGTCCGACTCCTTGGCGATACGGGCCGCTCCCCATTTCAGCTTTCGGTAGGTGTTCTGGAATTCGCGCAGACGGCGGTGCAGTTGCTCCGCCGTCGCGGCATTGAGCCCACCGCTCACTCCCTGTCCCGAGAGTAACGTCTCGGCCTCCCGAAAAGGTCCCGGGCAGGCCCAGTTGCCCTGCCACCACGTGAGGCGGCACGAGAGGCGATCCAGAGTGCAAAGGCCACCAGTCTTCCGGGCTGCTCGAACCATCGCTTGAGCACCGTCAGGCCCATCAAATCTACGTTTCCGGCTTGGTTTATCTGGTCGATGATCGCGTCAAGCTTGTCGAGAACCGTGGTTGGTATCAGAAGTAAGAATGTAAAATCCTGGTGTTATGAATGACTCTCCATCAGTCACTGGATAGTACGATGCTATCTTGCGGTGCGGTTGGTGTGCCGCCGTTGACGGCGGGTGCGCTGGTCAAGGCGGTTCGCGAGAAGTTCGGTAGCCTACCTGACGCGTGCAAGGGCAGCAGCAGCAGTGTTGCACCTTCAGCCCCCCGCGGGCCCGCCACTGCGCGAGGGGTGCGGGTGTGGTGCGGGTGTTCATCGCCCCCGAGCCCGCCCGGCTGGAGCGGGCCCTCACCCATGGTCTGCAGGAGCGCGACCGAGATCACCTCCCCATGGCCGCCGCGGCCCTCGACGCCAGTAGGAACGAGCCCGTGCGCACGCTCTGGGCCGTCATCCGCCGCCATGGACGGGCGTTGCCGCAGGAGCTTTACCTGGTCGACCTCGATCAGCCGAATGAAGAGGCTTAGCCGCGGCGGAGGTTGCTGTGTTGATTACTGGATCAACGTCTTCTCGTATACGCGGACGATCCGAGCGCCATCCCAGACATAAGAAAGGTGGGGACCCTGCCGGGGGATGGTGACCGCCGGCGGCCGTAACGCGGCGATGCACTCGCCTCCTGGGTCTCTCACCGACCGATAGCCCGTCCCCCAGGAACGCGCCGCTCGCATCTCCAGGCCGAATGCCTGGGAAGGCCTCCAATCGTCTGGGTCATGCAGATGGCCGTAGTCCGTTCCCCGGACATCGTGCAACGGTTTCGCGACCTCGCCAACGTACACCCGCATATCGATTTCCCCGGCATCTTCGTGGGTGTAGGAAAGAAATCTGGCACGATGGAATTTCGTCTCCTCGATGGCGGTTTTCAGGCTCTTGGCCGCATAGTAAACGCCGAAGCTGCCATCGCTGAATCGGCTTTCCACCCCGATATGCGTGAACGCGGCCATCACTGGTGATGACCCGGGACCGCTGACGCGGTCCTGCGGATCCACCAGTGCGATATCGCCCGCCTCGTCTCGTAACCGATCGTTGGTCAGCCCTTCGATGTAGAACAGCTCCTCCATCAGTTCCGGTTCGGCCAGAGTTTCGAAGAAGTTGATGGGCGGGAGTTCCGAGGAGACGACGCGGTACTGGTGTTCCCAGTCCAGCTCGGAGAGCGGCGGGTCCTGCGGGCTAAAGTCCCCGCTGGGCATCGAGATACCGCCGCACATCCGCCAGATCGACCAGGCTACCACCGAGCATCCGATCAAGCGCGGAGCGCCCATGAAACAGCGGTGCCGCATTGGGCTTCTTCACCCATTCGTCGGCAGCACGGGGGGACGGCAACAGGATGTTCAGCGCCTTGGAGATGCCCAGCAGATAGCTGATGCGCTCCAGCACGTCCCGCCCCAGCCGTCGGGCGGTCTTCTCCGCCTTCCACTTGAAAAAGGTCGACTCCGGCGGGCTGCCGAGCAGAATCCGCTCCTGAGCGGCGCTGAGCCCCCAGCGCGCGGAAAGGTTGAAAAAGGCCTGCAGGGCGGCGCTGGATAGCCGCTGCGGATCGAAGCCGGTCTGAGGGTGGGGTACTGCGCTCATCTTGTGAGGTCCTTAAATAGAGTTATTTATCCTATACTCTCAATTTAGAGTTACCTGCCGGAAAGATCAAGGACGACCGAGATCCTCGCCGATTTCCGCGGCCCCGCGGTGAGCAACCGGCGGACGGACAATGCGACAAGGGGCACTTCTTGGGGAGTCGAGCATGTGGCGCTGGACCAACCCCGAAAAGCTGGTCAGTTTTGAACCGGCCTCAACACCAGCACGTCCCCGAGCCCTAGACCCACACCTAGACCCAGACCCCCGACTGAAACGTCCCCTTCCGTGCGGCCCCGTCGCGGTCCCGGTTCCCGGTGAACCGGCCCGCCACGGGCCGCTGCGCGTCCGACATACCCCCAAACAAGGTCAACCACTGCGCAACGGGCGGGTCCCTTTCCGTTAGCAGAAGTGGGTAACTTTTGGTTAGCGTCGAGGGGCATTGGGCCAGCGCCGGTGATCGCGTGCCGTCCGAGCAAAGCCGGGGCGCTTCTCCCGCTTGCGCAATGATACCTATAAAAAAGTTTGCAATATTCGGGGAAACCGAGGGATGCGGCGACGCTGAAAGAAGCGGTTATCGATGCGAACTCGGTCCCATCGGTCGAGCGCCCCGCACCCTCAATCCCGACCAAGTCAGGGTCCGAGGGCGTCAGATGCGGTGTCCCCAATATCGGCCGGTCGTTTGGGGCAGTTGCCTCTTGTTCCGGGTCAGGCGCTGCGCCGTTTCCTAAGTGCAGTCCCCCGGCCAGTTGACCCTCCGCTACTCTTTTTCAGCTAGCCGAATCCAACACCGCCATGACGCCCGCGATCGACACGCCGAGCCATTGCGTGTCGCTGCGCAGCGCGTTACGGACCTCTTCAAGGGCCTTTTCCAGGCAGAAGAGCCGGATCAGGTCTCGCCTCTGCTGCTCTGATCCGGGTTGGGAGGGCGATCCTTCGGCCTCCTTCCCGTAGGCCAACAGGAAGCGTTGGATCATCAGCTTGCTCCAGCGGGCGAGGGGTTCCCCAAGACGTGCGCGCTCTGTCGGGTGGTCCCAGCACATCAGCTCGAGCGCATGACGCGCCGCGCGGTCCAAGGAATGGGTGATCCCCGCCACGTCCACTAGTGGGCATTGCTTGGCGCGCCGCTCGACAAGGGGTCGGGACGGATCGCCCTCAAAGTCGATGAACACCACGTCGTTGCGGACGACCAGGACCTGGCCGAGGTGCAGGTCGCCATGGCAGCGCGTCTTGACCGAGTCGAGACCTGTTGGGGTCAGGTCCGCAATCGACGCCATTAGACCGTCTCGGCGCACAAGCAGCGACTCGGCGGGTGCGCGTGCCTCTTCCGGATGGTCATCCAAGTGTCCTGACAAGAGTCCGAGGGTGTGCTCGGCCTCCCCACGGATGAGCGCTTGCCAGATCGTCAGATCTGCGCCTGTAATCGGCGCTGGATCGAACGCCTCGCCGCCACCCGGCTGCGCAAGGGCGCGGTGCAGCTCCGCAAGGCGCAGCCCCAGCGTGTCCACGAGCGCCGCGTAGCTGAGCTGCGCCGCATCGGTGTCCCATTCCCCCGTGCGGTCTCCGTACGCCGCGCCCAGGCGGCCGAGTAGCTCCAGGGTGAATCCCCAGAGCTCGCCCTGGTTCGGAACATATCCCTCCAGCACGGCCAAGGTGGTGGGGACTCCATCGTCTTCGCGGTACTCGACCCATCCTGCCATTGGAGCGACCTGGGCGAACGGCGACAGCTCGGCGAAGAAGCGCCCGATCTCGACCTCGGGATTGATGCCGCGTCGCAGGCGCCGATACCCCTTGAGGTAGAATCGGTCGTCCAGGACGGCTCCGCTGTTGCTGCCCTCAGAAACCAGCCGCAGGCGGGTCGGGTATCCGCCCCCGGCACCGGCTCCCGACAGCCGCTCGATCCCGGGCGCCGGAGAGAACACCAGCCGCCCGTCCCCCAGAGGGGTCTCGCCCCCGGCGCGAATCGCTCGGGCGAGGGCACGCAGGAAGCCCTCGTCGGCGAAGGCGTCGACGAGGAGCCCTGGGGTGGCATGGCGGCGGACGCGGGCGAGGGCAGCGGGCAGGGCGCCGGTCGTGGACCCGTCATCGTGTCCCTCCCAGAGTATGCTGAGCGGAAGGAAGTAGTCCTGATCGGACCCGTCGTCGAGCTCCACGCGACCCCGGGTCAGCAGCCAGTCGAACCATTCCTGCCGCTCACACAGTCTGACGCGACGAATGCTGCTGCCGTTCGGCGCGAACCACCGTCGGGTGGGCAGATAGGCCGGCAGGACCCGCCGCTCCAGGCGATCGATCGCGCGCTGGGTGGGCTCGGCCCGTTCCGCACGTTGCGGCTGCAGGCTCCTCCAGCCCTCGGGGGTGACCAGGGTAACAAGTGTGAGCGCCGGGCTCCGTTCCTCGTGCCAGGCGGGGGCCTTGGCCTCCGAAGAGAGCAGGAACCAGTAGAACCCGTGACCGGGAAGGGTGAGCAGGTAGGGCAGCTCGCCGATGGGCGGAAAGGCGGTCTGTCCGAGCATCTCAACCGGGATCCGCCCGCGAAAACGGGCCAGATCCAGCTCCACCGGCTGGGCGCCGCGGGCCAGGTTCGCGACGCACAGCACCGCCTCCTCCCCCTCGCCACCGCCGCGCACATAAGCCAGGATCTTTCGGTTGCCAGGGTGAAGGAAGCTGGTGGTGCCCCGTCCGAAGACCTTGTGGGCCTTGCGGACCTCGATCACGCGGCGCATCCAGTTCAGCAGTGACGCAGCCTCGCGGCTCTGGGCCTCCACGTTGACCGATTGGTAGCCGTAAATCGGGTCCATGATCGGTGGCAGGTAGAGCCGCTGCGGATCTGCCCGGGAGAATCCGGCGTTGCGATCGGGCGACCACTGCATCGGGGTGCGCACGCCGCTGCGGTCGCCAAGATAGATGTTGTCTCCCATACCCAGCTCATCGCCGTAATAGAGGATGGGCGATCCCGGCATGGACAGGAGCAGACTGTGCATCAGCCGGATCTTGTCCTGATCGTTGTCCAGCAGCGGCGCGAGGCGGCGGCGGATCCCCACGTTGACGCGCATCCGCGGGTCGGCCGCGTAGGTCTGGTACATGTAGTCGCGCTCGCGGTCGCTCACCATCTCCAGGGTCAGCTCGTCGTGGTTGCGCAGGAACACCGCCCATTGGCAACTCTCGGGGATCTCCGGCGTCTGTTCCATGATCTCCACTACCGGATGACGGTCCTCCTGGGCGAGCGCCATGTACATGCGGGGCATCAACGGAAAGTGATAGGCGACGTGGCACTCATCCCCGTCGCCGAAATAGTCGCGCACGTCCTCGGGCCACTGGTTGGCCTCGGCAAGAAACAACCGGTTCCGGTAGTGCTCATCGACGACGGCGCGCATCTGCCGGATCACGGCGTGGGTCTCGGGTAGGTTCTCGTTGTTAGTCCCATCGCGCACGCAGAGATAGGGGATGGCGTCCAACCGCAGTCCGTCCACTCCCATGTCGAGCCAGAAGCGCATCACCCGGATCACCGCCCTCACCACCTGGGGATTGTTGTGATTGAGGTCCGGCTGGTGGGAGAAGAATCGGTGCCAGTAGTACTGCCGGGCCACCGGGTCCCAGGTCCAGTTCGATGTCTCGGTATCGGTGAAGATGATCCGCGTTTCGGCAAAGCGCTTGTCGTCGTCGTTCCAGACGTAGTAGTCGCGCTTGCGGGACCCTTTGGGTGCCCGGCGGGCGGCCTGGAACCAGGGGTGCTGGTCCGAGGTGTGGTTGATGATGAGCTCGATGATGACCCGGATGCCCCGCCTGTGCGCGGCGCTCACGAAGCGTCGGAAGTCCCGCCGGGTGCCGTAGGCCGGATAGATGTTGCGATAGTCGGCAATGTCGTAGCCGTCGTCACGCATGGGCGACGGATAGAAGGGCAGGAGCCAAATGGCATTGACGCCGAGATCGCGGACGTAATCGAGCTTCTCGGTCAGTCCTCGTAGATCTCCGATTCCGTCCCGATCGGTGTCGAAGAAGGCCTTGACGTGGGTCTGGTAGATGATCGCGTCCTTGTACCAGAGTGGATCATCAGGGAGATTGTCGGGTCCTGCGTTGGCGTTCATGGGTCAGTCGCTGTTGTCTGGATCCACGTTAGGCACTGCAGTGCGTGCCGCTGGAAGGCCAATGACCGGCGAAGCCGGGGTGAGCCTCGGGTCGATGCGCCTCCCCTCGTAAGGATAGGAGACGGCAACCAGCGAGTTCCGCATGGGTCCGAAAACCGTTTGAGCCGAGGTCCTCGGAACCCCGTCCGGGCCGGCGGGCCAGGTCCATTAGGCTCGGGATCGCTGGCCCAGTCGCTCGCGCGTTCAGGGCGAGTGCCAGGACTCCCTGGGTCGGTCGACATGGCGAACCTGCGAAAATCGGTCCAGACTCTGAGAGACCACGCCCACGACCGGCCCAACCCCGGGAGCCCCAAACGGGTCGCCGGTCCAATCTGACAATTCGTTTGAAAAGCCCATGAATTCCCGCTCATCCCGCGTTTGGCCTGGTCAGGCCTACCCCTTGGGCGCCGTCTGGGACGGAGAGGGTGTCAACTTCTCACTCTTCTCGGAGCATGCCGAGCGGGTGGACCTGTGCCTCTTCGACGCGACCGGACGCAAGGAGACTGAAGTCGTCGCGCTGCCGGAGCGCACGGACCAGGTCTGGCACGGCTACCTGCCGGACGTCCAACCGGGCCAACTCTACGGGTACCGTGTGCATGGCCCCTACGATCCCGAGACTGGGCACAGGTTCAACCCCAAGAAGCTGCTGCTGGATCCATACGCCAAATACATTCGCGGGTCGCTTCGCTGGTCGGACGCCCATTTGGTTACCGGGTCGGCCACAGGAAGGCCGATCTCTCCATGGACCGCCGCAACAATGCCCGCGAGATGCCCAAGTCCATGGTGGTGGACCCCGCCTTCAGCTGGGGCGACGACCGGTCTCCCCGCACCCCCTGGCAGGACACCCTGATCTACGAGCTGCACGTCAAGGGATTCACCCAGCGGCACCCCGAGGTCCCGGACAAGCTGCGCGGAACCTATGCGGGCCTGGCCACCGCGCCGGTGATCGATTATCTGCAGCGCCTCGGCGTCACCGCCGTCGAGCTGATGCCGGTGCACAGCTTCGTGGACGAGCGGCAACTGATCGAGAGGGGACTTTCCAATTACTGGGGCTACAACTCCATCGGTTATTTCGCCCCGGACATGCGCTATTCGGCGACCGGCTCCCTCGGCGAGTTCAAGACCATGGTCAAGCGCCTGCACTCGGCCGGCATCGAGGTGATCCTGGACGTGGTCTACAACCACACCGCCGAGGGAAATCACCTGGGTCCGACCCTGTGCTTTCGCGGCATCGACAACAGCGCATACTACCGCCTGGTTCCTGGGGAGCCACGTTACTACAAGGATTATACGGGCTGCGGCAACACCCTGAACATGCTCCATCCGCGGGTCCTGCAGCTCATCATGGACAGCCTGCGTTATTGGGTCCTGGAGATGCACGTGGACGGCTTTCGCTTCGACCTTGCCTCGGCGCTGGCGCGGGAGCTCCACGAGGTGGACCGCCTCGGGGCCTTCTTCGACATCATCCACCAGGATCCCGTGCTCTCCCAGGTCAAGCTGATCGCCGAGCCCTGGGACCTGGGCGAGGGTGGCTACCAGGTCGGCAACTTCCCTCCTGGCTGGACCGAATGGAACGGCCGCTACCGCGACACGGTGCGGGACTACTGGCGCGCCGAGGGCGGGGTCATCGGCGAGCTGGCCACCCGCCTCACCGGATCCAGCGACCTCTACGAGCGCGACGGCCGCCGACCGGTGGCGAGCATCAACTTCGTGACCTGTCACGACGGCTTCACCCTGCGCGACCTGGTGAGCTACGACCACAAGCACAATGAAGCCAACGGAGAAGACAACCGCGACGGAGAGGACCACAACCGCAGCTGGAACTGCGGCGTCGAGGGTCCCACCGATGACCCGGAGGTGAATGCACTGCGCGTGCGCCAGCAGCGCAATCTGCTGGCCACCCTGCTGCTGTCCCAGGGCGTGCCCATGCTGCTGGCCGGCGATGAGTCGGGGCGAACCCAGAACGGCAACAACAACAGCTATTGTCAGGACAACTCGCTCTCCTGGGTGGAGTGGGAACTGGATGCCGGGCGGCGGGCCCTGCTCGCCTTCGTGCGGCGACTCATCAGGTTGCGCCGCTCCCATCCACTGTTTCGGCGACGCCTTTTTTTTCAGGGTCGCCAGATCAAAGGGGCTGGTGTCAAGGATATCCTGTGGATCGCCCCCGACGGGCGCGAGATGGAGGATGCGGCCTGGACACACGACCAGGCGCGGGTGCTCGGAGTGGTGCTGAACGGCGATGGCATCAAGGAAACCGACGCGCGCGGCCGGCCGATCCGTGACGACAGCTTTCTGCTGCTGCTCAACGCTGGTCACGAGCCCCGCGACTTCGTGCTACCTCCGCCGCCAGAGGGCCGTTCCTGGCAGTTGTTTCTCGACACCGCTAACGGGTATCCCTTCAGGCAAGCCGATCCAATGCACCGCGGCGAGCCCTATCCACTCCAGGCCCATTCGTTGGTTCTCCTGACCGGGTCAGGGGACGATTCAGAGTAGGGCAGATGACAGGCTGCGCACACGGGATGCCCTTCGGGGCGGAGGTTCAGGAGGACGGGCGGGTACGCTTCCGCCTGTGGGCGCCGGCCGCTCGGCGGGTGGAGCTGTGCCTGGAAGCGCCCGACGGCGAGAGGTTCCTGACGATGAAGGCGGCCGGCGATGATGGCTGGTTCGAGCGGGTGACCGGAGAAGCGAGGGCGGGCAGCCTCTACCGCTACCGTATCGACGGGGAACAAAGGGTCCCGGACCCCGCCTCCCGTTTCCAACCCCGTGACGTGCACGGGCCCAGCGAGGTGGTCGACCCCGCCTCCTTCACGTGGCTGGACAGCGCATGGCAGGGCCGCCCCTGGGAAGAGGCCGTCTGCTACGAGCTCCACGTCGGCACCTTCACGGGGGAGGGGACATTTCGGGCCGCCGCCGAGCGCCTGGACCATCTCGCCGAGCTTGGTGTAACCGCCGTCGAGCTGATGCCCGTGGCAGAATTCCCGGGGCGGTGCAACTGGGGCTATGACGGGGTTCTGCTCTTCGCGCCCGATGCGAGCTATGGCCGGCCGGAGGATCTCAAGTTCCTCGTCCAGGCCGCCCACGGACTCGGCCTGATGGTGTTCCTTGATTGCGTTTACAACCACTTCGGACCCGAGGGCAACTACCTGCACCTCTATGCGCCCCAGTTCTTCACCGATCGCCATCAGACCCCGTGGGGGGCTGGAATCAACTTCGATGGCGACGGCAGCCGAGCGGTGCGGGACTTCTTCATCCACAACGCACTCTACTGGCTCAGCGAGTACCGCTTCGACGGGCTGCGCCTGGATGCGGTCCATGCGATCGCCGACGACTCGCAGCCACACGTACTCATCGAGCTTGCCGAGGCGGTACGCGACGGCCCCGGGAGTGAGCGTCCCATCCATCTTGTCCTGGAGAACGACCGCAATGGGGCGCGTTATCTCGAGCGGGGCTCTGATGGAGCGCCGCGCTGGTATGCGGCCCAGTGGAACGATGACTTCCATCACGCACTGCATCTCCTCACGACCGGCGAATCCGACGGCTATTACATGGACTACGCGGACGCGCCGATGCGCCACCTGGGGCGCTGCCTCGCCGAGGGCTTCGCCTATCAGGGTGAGCCCTCGGTCTTCCGGGGGGGCCAGAACCGGGGCGAGCGGAGCGCCCATCTGCCGCCCACCGCCTTCGTCAACCTACTGCAGAACCACGATCAGGTGGGAAACCGTGCGTTGGGCGAGCGGATCGGTGAGCTGGCATCGCCCGAGGCCCTGCGGGCCGCCCTGGCCATCCTGCTGCTCGCCCCCTCGCCGCCGCTCCTGTTCATGGGTCAGGAGTGGTTGGCCGAGAGCCCCTTCCTGTTCTTCTGCGACTTCGGCGACGACCTCGCACAGTCAGTCACCGAAGGCCGCCGACGTGAGTTTTCGACCTTCGAGCGATTTGCCCACCCGGAGGTTCGCGAGCTCATCCCAGACCCCATGGATCCGGGGACCTTCGCACGATCCAAGCTCGATTGGGGGGCGCTGAGCAACCAGTTCCATCATGCCTGGTACGGGTTCCACCGGGACCTGCTGGAGCTTCGGCGGCGCGAGATCGTCCCGCGGCTCGCCGGAGTGCGAGGCGGCCAGTCGGGCTACGCGCTGTTGGGGGCGCGGGGAGTCATGGTGCACTGGGGCCTGGGGGACGGGAGCCGCCTGACGCTAATTGCCAACCTGGGTGACCGCGAGCTCCTGCACCCAGAGTTGCTTCAGTACGCTGACCAATCAGTTCTGTATTCCGAGCCGTACAGCGCCGTCGAGGCCCTATCCAGCGGCTGTCTGCCGCCCTGGTCGGTAGTCTGGGAGCTGAGTGCCAGGGGTGCCGGACCATGAGCCAGGCTCCGGATCTCGATCGGCTGTGCAGCCACTACGGGGTGGCCGTCAGCTATGAGGACGCGGATGGCCAGGCGCGCCCGGTGCCTGAAGGGACCCGACGCGCCCTATTGAGCGCGCTGGGGGTGGCGGTCGGCGATGCCGAGACAGAACGTCAGAGTCTCGATGCGGCGCTTGATGCCGAGTGGGCCCGCGTGCTGCCTCCGGTCGTGGTGCTGTGGGAGGGGGCGGACGCCCTGGAGGTCGAGGTTGCACTGCCCCAAGAGCGCGAGACGCGGCGCTTGCGCTGGGTTCTCCAGGAGGAGACCGGTGACACCCGCGAAGGCACCCTGGGGCCGGACTCCGGGCGCGGGGCTCGGCGTCGGGTGATTGCAGGCCAGACCTGGGTGCGGCGGCGGGTCACGCTGACTGTGCCCAGCCGGCCTGGTTATCACCGTCTGGAGCTGCGCTCCGGTGCGGATGGGTCGCTCCTCGCCACCGCGACCGTCATCCTGGCGCCGCGGCGCTGTTATCTGCCCGAGGGGTTGAGCGGGGAGCGCCGCCCCTGGGGTCTCGCCACGGCGCTCCATGGGGTCAGATCCACCCGTAACTGGGGTGTCGGCGATTTCACCGATCTCACCAGGCTGGTGGAGCTGACGGCGCGCGCCGGGGCCGGGGTGCTGGCGCTCAATCCTTTCCACGCATTGTTCACGCGACAACCGGAGCGCTGCGATCCCTATGCGCCGTCGAGCCGGACCTTCCTGAACTGGCTGTATATCGACGTCGAGGCTATTCCGGAGCTGGCCGAGTGCGAGCAGGCCCGCACCGAGATCGGGCGTGACGACTTCAAGGCCCTGCTGCGTGCCTTGCGCTCGGCCTCGCTGGTGGATTACGCGGCGGTTGCCAGGGCGAAGCTCGGTGTTCTTGAGCGCCTCTATCGCCACTTTGGCGAGCACCACCTCGGGCCCGGCAGTCTGCGTGCCTGTGCCTTCCAGGCCTTTCGCGAGGAGCAGGGCGAGGCCCTGCAGCGCTTCGCGGTGTTCGAGGCACTGACTGAGGCATTCTCGGACAAAGCCGGCACTTCATCCGATCCCAAGGACTGGCCAGAGCCCTACCGGCGGGTCGAGTCTGAAGAGGTCGCCGGCTTTGCCCGGGAGCACGCCGCCCGCGTCGACTTCCACACCTGGCTGCAGTGGCTGGCGGCTCAACAGCTCCAGGCCGTGGGACGGCGTTGCCTCGATCTCCATCTCGTACTTGGATTGTGTCCGGATCTGGCGCTCGGCACCGCACCCGGCGGCGCCGCCCCCTGGGCTCTGCCAGGATTCTATGTTGCGGGCGTCCACGTCGGCGTCCCGCCGGACGACTCGAGACCCAAGGGACAGGATTTGGGCGTGCTGCCTTGGCATCCCGGGGCTTTGCGGGACGCGGCCTACGCACCGTTCGCGTCAGTCCTGAGAGCCAACATGCAGGATGCGGGTGCGCTGCGCATCGACCACGTTACGGGGCTGATGCGCCAGTTCCTGATACCCGAGGGAGCTGGCCCGGCGGACGGCACCTATCTGTCCTATCCCCTGGAGGACCTGCTTGGGGTGCTGGCCCTGGAGAGCGTTCGCAACCGGTGTCTGGTCATTGGTGACGCGCAAGACGAGTTGCCGCAATGGCTGATGGCCGCGCTCGAGCCGAAGGGTGTCCTGTTGTCTCGCCCCCTGTACTGCGCGCGCACCGGGGACGGCGGCTTTCTACGCCCTTCCGAGATCGAACCTCAGACGGTGATCTCGGCGGCAAACTCAAGGCTCCCTACGCTGAGGGGCTTCTGGCAAGGGTCAGACCTGGAGCAGGGCCGCGCGCTCAAGCTCTTTGACGGCGAGCAAGGGTACGAGGGGCTACTGGTGCAGCGCAGCAACGACCGGGCCCTGCTGTTGCTCGCGCTCGGTCACGAGGGTTTGCTTCCGGAGGAGGATGGCGTGGACCCGGTGGCGGTTCCGGAGCTGACGCCGGCGCACGTCCGGGCCATCTATCGCTATCTGGCGCGCGCGCCCGCGAAGCTACTGTTGATCCAGACCGCCGATCTGCTCGGCCAAACCGAACAAACGGCATTGCCGGGCAGCAGGGACACCTACCCCAACTGGCGTCAGCGACAGCCCCTGGAGATCGAGCGCTGGGCCGATGAGCCAGACGTCCAGGGGCTCTTGTCCGCCATGCGAGAGGAACGCGGCGTCGCCACGGTGCTGCCGCAGCCGTCGCGCGAGGAGCTTGAGGGGACAGAGTCCTTCAGCACCGCGATTCCCCGCGCCACCTATCGGCTTCAGCTCCACGCCCGTTTCGGCTTCGCCGCCGCCGCCGACCGCGTGCCCTATCTCGCCGAGCTCGGCATCAGCCACTGCTATTTCTCGCCCTACCTGAAGGCCCGGCCGGGCAGCACACACGGCTACGACGTGGTCGCCCACGATCAGCTCAATCCGGAGCTGGGCAGCCGCGAGGATTACGATCGCCTGTGCGACACCCTCGCGGCCCACGGAATGGGCCAGATCCTGGACATGGTCCCAAACCATGTCGGCGTGATGGGGCGCGAGAACCACTGGTGGCTGGACGTTCTGGAGAATGGTCCAAGCTCCGCCTACGCCGATTTTTTCGACATCGATTGGGAGCCCCTGCGACGTGAGCTCCAGGGCAAAGTCTTGTTGCCAGTGCTGGGCGATCACTACGGCAATGTGATCGACAGCGGTGCGCTCAGGCTCGTCTATTCCGAGGGGGCCTTCCGCGTCGAGTACTACGAGCACCAGTTCCCGATCGACCCCCGCGAATACCCCCGGATCCTCGCGCCCGGCCGCGCCCGGCTCCGTGAGCGGCTGGGGGATGAAGACGAGGACCTGACGGCCTTTGAGAGCGTGGTTACCGCCTTCGGCAACCTGCCCGAGCGCGGGCGACTCGACGACGAGGCGATGATCGAGCGCCGGCGCGACAAGGAGATCCACAAGCAACGTCTGGCCGAGCTGTGTGGGCGCAACGCGGATTTGAGCTGGTACATCCAGGAGTGTCTGCGCGATTTCAACGGGGACGAGAACTATCCGGCGGACCCGGGCCGCCTCCACGCCCTATTGGAGCTCCAGGCGTACCGGCTGGCCCACTGGCGCGTCGCGGCCGACGAGATCAATTACCGTCGCTTCTTCGATATCAATGACCTGGCCGCGCTGCGCATGGAGAACCCCGAGGCCTTCGATGCGACCCACGGACTGGTGCTCGATCTGATCGCCGAGGGCAGGCTCGCCGGCCTGCGTATCGATCATCCGGACGGACTTTATGACCCGGCGGAGTACTTTCGCCGGATTCAGGAACATGTGGCGGTGCGCAAGCAGTGTGGGCCGTCGGCGGAAGACAACGCACGCCCCTTGTACCTGGTGGTGGAGAAGATCCTGGCTGGGGACGAGCGACTGCCCTCCGACTGGCCGGTGCACGGGACCACGGGCTACGACTTCGCGGCGCTCGCCGATGCATTGCTCGTGGACCCCGCGGGCGCGGAGCCCCTGAGCGAGAGCTACCGCGACTTCGCGGGCGACGTCAGGCCCCTCGCCGATGAGGTCTACGCGGCGAAGAAGCTGGTGATGCGGAACCTCCTCTCGAGCGAGCTGAACGTGCTGGCGAGCGAGCTCTCGCGCATCGCCGAGGCGGACCCCCACACCCGCGACTACACGCTCGACGCACTGCGCGATGCGCTCATGGAGATGGTGGCCTGCTTCCCCGTTTATCGCACCTACATCTCAGCCGAGGGGGTGTCGACCGGCGATCGCAACCATGTGCTCAAGGCAGTGGCGCTGGCCAGACGGCGCAGCCAGGCGGCGGACCTGTCGGTCTTCGACTTCGTGCAGGACGTCGTGCTTACCGACATCGGGTCGGGCAAGCCCGATGCCTACCGCTCGAGGGTCCTGCGCCTGGCCATGAAGCTCCAGCAATACACTGGGCCGGTCACGGCCAAGGGCGTCGAGGACACGGCCTTTTACCGTTACCACCGCCTGGTCTCGCTCAACGAGGTCGGGGGCGCCCCGGAGCGTTTCGGCCTTGCGCTCGAGGCCTTCCATCGCGCCAACGGGCGGCAGCTGGAGGCCTGGCCCCACGCCATGCTCGCCGGCTCCACCCACGACAGTAAGCGCTCAGAGGACCTGCGCGCCCGGCTCCACGTGCTCTCGGAGCTGCCGGGTGAGTGGCGGACCCACGTGGAGCGCTGGGCGCGTCTCAACCGGCGGTTTCGGCGCGACGCCGACGGTCTGAGCCTGCCGGACGCGAACACCGAGTACCTGCTCTACCAGACGCTCCTTGGTGTCTGGCCCCTTGATCCGGTCGAGGGCGAGGCGCTCGACGCGCTTCGCGAGCGCATCCGCGCCTACATGGAGAAGGCGGTGAAGGAAGCGAAGGTCCACACCGCTTGGCGCAACCCCAATACCGAGTACGAGACGATCCTGGGGACCTTCGTCGAGGCGGTGCTCAACCCCAAGCACAATGGCGCCTTCTTCGAGGACTTCCTGTCGCTCCAGAGACGGATCGCCCGTCTGGGCCTCTACAACAGTCTGTCTCAGATCCTGCTGAGGCTGACCGCCCCGGGCGTCCCGGACATCTATCAGGGCAGTGAGCTCTGGACGTTTTCCCTGGCCGACCCCGATAACCGCCGGCCCGTGGACTACGAGCTGCGGCGCACCCTCCTCGGAACGCTGGGGGCGCCGTCCCCCGGGCTGGTCCAGGCGCTGGTGGAGGGCCTCGACGACGGCCGAGCCAAGCTCTATCTCGTCCGACAGGCACTGGCGCTGCGACGCTCAGACCCGGATCTCTTCGAGCACGGCGACTACAGGCCACTGGCGGTCGAAGGTCCCCATGCCGACCGGCTCTGTGCCTATGCGCGTACCCACCAGGGACGCTCGGTCATCGCGCTCGCCCCCCGCCTGCTCGCGGGGCTGGTTCCACCCGAGTCTGAACTGGTTTCCGGGGTCGGGGGCGGGCCAAGCCACCCGTTCGCGGACGCCGGCTGGGAGTCCACCTGGATCGAGGTTCCTAGGGGGACACTGAGGAACGCACTCTCGGGGGCCGTTGTGCAATCCAGTCCCCGAAAGGACAGCTTCGTCCTTTCCGCAGCCGAGGTACTGCGGCCCTTCCCGGTGGGGCTGCTGACCAACGAAGTCACCACCGATGACCGATCCTGACCTGACCATCTCGCCCGATCGCCTCGACGCCGTGATCTTCGACCTTGACGGGGTGGTTACCCGCACGGCCGAGGTCCATGCCGCTGCCTGGAAGCGTCTGTTCGACAGTTACCTCAGCGAGCGGACGGCCGGAGAAGGGGAAGACACGAGCCCCTTCGATGTCGAGCGCGACTATCGCCGCTACGTGGACGGCAGACCCCGCTATCAAGGGGTCAGGCACTTCCTGTCCTCACGCCGGATCGAGCTCCCCATGGGGGAACCCGAGGACTCGCCGGAGAGCGAGACCATCTGTGGGCTCGGAAACCGCAAGAATCGTGTGTTTCGCGAGTTCATCCGCGAACAGGGCGTCGAGGTCT
Organism: uncultured Gammaproteobacteria bacterium; assembly: GCA_963698355.1. Classification (GTDB taxonomy): domain Bacteria; phylum Pseudomonadota; class Gammaproteobacteria; order Chromatiales; family Chromatiaceae; genus Thiodictyon. The sequence continues at coordinate 99,956 of CAVOQO010000052.1, forward strand.
ACGGCTGCGCCGTGGCTCTCATCCACCAGCTGCGGGCGGCGGGCATCAAGACGGCTGTGGTCTCCGCGAGCAAGAATTGCGGCCTGATCCTGGAGGAGGCTGGGATCGGTGATCTGTTCGATGCGCAGGTCGACGGCATTGAGGCCGAGCGACTAGATCTCGACGGTAAGCCCGATCCGGACACCTTCCTGGAGGCCGCTCGCCGACTGGGTGTCGAGCCCGAGCGCGCGGCCGTGATCGAGGACGCCATCGCCGGGGTGACCGCTGCCCGCCGCGGCCGCTTCGCGCTCGTCATCGGCGTCGATCGGGGCGGGCAGCGCGAGGCGCTCTCGGAGCACGGCGCGGACCTGGTCTTCGAGGATCTGTGCCGAATCGCCGTGGAGGGGGGCGACACCGACACCGGGCACAGTCCCGAACTTCTGACTGATTGGTCTAGGATCTCGAATCGGCTCGAGGACAGGCGCCCGGCGCTCTTTCTCGATTTCGACGGCACCCTGACCCCGATCGCCGAGCGGCCCGAGAACGCCCGACTTTCCGATGAGATGCTGCGCACCCTGAGCGCTGCCGCGCAGGTGATGCCGGTGGCCGTGGTCAGCGGCCGCGATCTGGCCGACGTCCGCCGGCTGGTGAGGCTCCCGGAGATCATCTACGTGGGCAGCCACGGATGCGACATCCAGGGCCCCAACCTGCGGTTGGAGCTGCCAGAGGGGGTCGACGCACTCGATGACCTGGACCGTGCCGCGGAGGACCTCGCCGAGCGGATTGCGCCCATCCCCGGGGCGCGCCTGGAGCGCAAGCGCTTCGCCATCGCCGTGCATTACCGGCAGGCGGCCGAGGGGGACGCGGGGCGCGTGGAGCTCGCGGTCGACCAGGTCCAGGGGCGTTATCCGCGGCTGCGCAAGACCGGTGGCAAGAAGGTCTTCGAGCTGTGTCCGGACATCGACTGGGACAAGGGCCGGGCGGTGCGCTGGCTGCTCTCGAAGCTGGGTCTTGACGGCCCGGACGTCCTGCCCATCTACATCGGGGACGACGTCACGGACGAGGACGCGTTCAGCGCGCTGCGCGGGCGCGGCATCGGAATCCTGGTCGGGGAGCAGCCCCAGCCGAGCGCGGCGGACTATCGGCTGCGCGATACGGCCCAGGTGGAGGCCCTGCTGCGCCACCTGGTGGAGACGGAGACCGGGGATGGGTGAATGGACCTGGTCCTACCATGACTATGCGCCCGAGCAGGAGCGCCTTCGCGAGGCCATGTGTACCCTGGGAAACGGCTATTTCGCCACCCGCGGTGCCGCTCCCGAGTCTGAGGCCGACGACGTCCACTATCCCGGGACCTATCTTGCCGGCGGCTACAACCGGCTGAAGAGCGAGGTGCGCGGTCGTGTGGTGGAGAACGAGGACCTGGTCAACCTGCCCAACTGGCTGGTGCTTCGCCTGCGCATCGAGGACGGCGACTGGTTCGATGCAGGATCGGTGGATTTGCTCGCCTACCGCCAGACCCTGGACCTGCGCGACGGCATCCTGATCCGCGACATCCGCTTCCGCGACCCCGCGGGCCGGGAGACCCGGCTGGTCCAGCGCCGACTGGTGCACATGGGCCTGAGCCATCTGGCGGCACTGGAGACCGAGCTAACCGCGCTCAACTGGTCGGGCTCGGTTCAATTGACGAGCGCCCTTGACGGGCGGGTGGTCAACGACGGTGTGGCTCGCTACCGGGGGCTCGACGGGCGGCACCTGGAGCCCCTGGAGTCTCATGCGGTCGGGGACGACGGCATCTACCTCAAGACGAGGACCCGCCAATCCAGGCTGGAGGTCGCACTCGCCGCCCGCACCCGCGCCTATTGCGGCGAGCGACGCCTGGACGTCGAGCCCATGCTGGACCACCAGGCGGACTATATCGCCCAGATCTTCACTCTAACGCTGGAGCGCGCCCGGCCGGTCACCATCGAGAAGCTGGTCGCCCTATACAGCTCCCGGGACCGCGCGAGCAGCGAATGCGCTTTGGAGGCCCGTCAGGCGATCGGACACGGTCCCCGTTTCGGCGACCTGCTGGCCAGCCATGCCTTGATCTGGCGCCAGCTGTGGTGGCGCTTCGACCTGGTGCTCACCCTGCGCGAGGATGACGGCGGGCGCACCGTATCCGTCCTGCGGCTGCACCTGTTTCACCTTCTGGTCACCGCCTCGCCCAACGTCATGGACCTCGACTGCGGCGTCCCGGCCCGAGGGCTTCACGGCGAGGCCTACCGGGGCCATATCTTCTGGGACGAGCTTTTCATCTTCCCGCTACTCAACCTGCGCCTTCCGGAGGTCACCCGCTCGCTCTTGCTCTACCGCTACCGCCGCCTGGAGGAGGCCCGCGCCAACGCGCGAGCGGCGGGGCTGCGCGGTGCCATGTACCCCTGGCAGAGCGGGAGCAACGGCCGGGAGGAGAGCCAGGAGCTGCATCTGAATCCCCGCTCCGGGCGCTGGACACCGGACGAGACCCGCCTCCAGCGACACGTGGGCTCGGCCATTGCTTACAACCTTTGGCAGTACTACCAGACCACCGGCGACCGGGAGTTTCTGTCCTTTTACGGCGCCGAGATGATCCTGGAAATCGCTCGCTTCTGGGCCAGCCTCGCGATCCGGAACCAGGAGCTCGACCGTTACGAGATCCGCGGGGTCATCGGCCCCGACGAGTTTCACACCGGCTACGCGGATCGTCAGGAGCCGGGCCTCGACAATCACGCCTACACCAACCTGATGGCGGCGTGGGTGATCTGTCGGGCCCTCGACCTCCCCGAGCACCTGCCCCGGGAGCGCTGGGAAGAGCTGCGGGAGCGGCTCGCGATCGGGGACGACGAGCTTGCCCACTGGGACGCAGTGAGCAGCAAGCTCATGGTGTGCTTTCACGGTGAAGGCATCATCAGCCAGTTCGAGGGATTTGCGGACCTGAAGGAGCTGGATTGGGACCGCTACCGGCGCCGCTACGGCGACATCCAGCGCCTCGACCGCATCCTCGAGGCCGAGGGAGATTCACCCAACCACTACCAGGCCACCAAGCAGGCCGACGTGCTCATGCTCTTCTATCTCTTCTCCACGGAGGAGCTGGAGCGGTTGTTCGCGCGGGTCGGCTATGACTTCGATCCCGCGATGATACGGCGCAACGTGGCCTACTATGGGGCGCGCACCAGCGACGGCTCGACCCTGAGCCGGGTGGTGGACGCCTGGGTGCTGGCGCGCTCCGACCGACCCCGTTCCTGGTCGCTGTTCACCCAGGCGCTGGAGAGCGACGTGGCGGACATCCAGGGGGGCACCACGGCCGAGGGCATCCACCTGGGCGCCATGGCGGGGACCGTGGATCTGGTACAGCGCGGCTACACCGGGATCGAGGTTCGGGACCAGCAACTGTGGGTCAATCCCAGCCTGCCGGAAGAGCTCAAGGGTCTGAGCATCCGGGTTCGCTTCCGTGGTCAGACCCTGGAGCTCGACATCAGCCACGATCTGGTGCGGGTCCGGGCCGTATCACCCGAAACCGGGACGATCCGGCTCGGCGTCGGCTCCGCGCTGCTGACACTGCGGGCCGGTCAGACCGTCGAGCTGAAGCTCGAGCGCAAACCGCTCTACGTCGATGCGCCGTGAGCGGGAGCCGGCGGCTGGGGAACAGGGTCGAGACTCGGAGTCAGCCGTTCGCGGCAAGCAGCAGAGAGGCACCCCCAGATGACCAGGCCGGCGCCCAGCACCCGTGACGGCCAGATGCCCTCCGTCGGCAGGGCTTGTCCGCCAGAACGACGAGGTTGAGCGCCACGATCCAGGCCAGGTTCATCACCCCAGCACAGAATCATCAAGGTGCAGCAACCGGCGCCGTACGCGCCGTGGCGCAGCCCCATGACGAAAGCGCCGCCGGCGCCGGGGCGCCAATCGGCCATGAGAAAGCCGAGCGGCGAGCGGCACTTGTTCAGGCACGTGCTCTTGAGCCGGGTGAGCTGGAAGGCCCCGGCGGCGACCATGAGGGCGCCGCTCATCCAGCCGCTCGCGCTCTCCATCATCGGCGTGATCAGGCGCAGCTCCAGCCGTGCCCATTGTCCCAGGGTGGCCCGGGCGCGGAACCCGTCCAGACGGCCAGATAGCCGGCGGCAACGGCGAAGGCGGGGAGTACCGGAGATTGCGCGCCGGCGGGCAGGTGCCTAACCCATCTTTACTCTGACCCCATGATATAAGGCGGTTATTTGCTGCGTTACGTACAGCAACCCTCTGATCTTCATGAGGTCAGCTCAGAAATGTCGAAAGTAGTGCCATAATCGGCTATGCTCCCATTGCTATTCTCGGCAGGACTGGCTACGGTTGCGACATGTATATCCGCCGTACCACGATCAAGAGCCGGCAGACGGGGGAGCCTTACTACACCTACCGGCTGGTGGAGTCGATCCGGGAAGGCAAACAGGTACGCCAGCGCACGCTGCTGAACCTTGGGCGGCATTTCGAGGTCCCGCGCGAGCAGTGGGGCGCTTTGGTCCAGCGCATCGAACACCTGGTTGGCGGGCAACAGGACCTGATGCCCGCGTATCTGGATACGCAATGGGAAGAGGCGGCGCAACGCTATGCGGCGCAGCTGATCCGCAGCCGGGCCAGCGTGGATGAAGGCCGCTCGTGCGAGGCGGCGGATTATCAGACCGTCGATGTCGACAGCCTGGAGCTGCTGCGTCCGCGCAGCGTCGCCATCGAGCACGTCGCATTGGAAGCCTTACGAGAAGTCGGCTTGGATGCGAAGCTCGTCGCCTTGGGGTTCAATGGGCCGCAGCAGGCGGCCGCCATCGGTACCCTGGTTGCGCGCATGGCCGCCCCCGGCAGCGAGCTTGCCACCTACCACTGGCTGCAACAGCACAGCGCACTGGGCGAGCTGATCGACTACGACTTCTCGGGGCTGGAGCTGAAGGCACTGTATCGGATCTCCGATCAGTTGCTCAGGCACAAGGCGGCGCTGGAGGGGTTCTTGTACGAGCAGGAGCGCACCCTGTTCGACTTCGAGGAGGTCATCACCCTCTATGACCTCACCAATACCTATTGCGAAGGTACGGGGCGGGGCAATGCCAACGCGGCCTTGGGCAAGTCCAAGGAGAAGCGCTCGGATTGCCCCCTGGTGACCTTGGCGCTGGTGCTCGACGCCAGCGGCTTTCCCAAACGCAGCGAGATCTTTGCCGGCAACGTCAGCGAGCCCAAGACCCTCTCACGGATGATCGACAAGCTGGCTTCAGGGCACACGGACATGGCTCCAACAGTGGTGCTCGATGCCGGAATCGCCACCGAGGAGAACATCGCCTGGCTGGTGGAGAACGGCTACCGCTATCTGGTGGTCAGCCGAAAACGCCAACGCCAATTCGACCCCGATGCCGCGGTGCTGATCACGCAGGACGGCGAGCTGAGCATCCGCGCCCAGCGCGTGGTCAACGCCGACACCGGCGAGGTGGAGCTCTACTGCCACTCCTCCGAGCGCGAGAAAAAGGATCGTGGCATTGCCGAGCTGTTTGCCAAGCGCTTTGAGGCCGCCTTGGAGAAGCTCGCCGCGGGTTTGCACAAGAAGGGGTCCGTCAAGCGTTACGAGAAGGTCTTGGAGCGCCTTGGCCGCCTGCGCGAGAAATATTCACGGGCGGCGCAATACTATGAGGTCAGCGTCGAGCAGGACGCCAGCAGTGGCAAGGCCACCGCGATTCATTGGCAGCGCACCACACCCATCGCGGAGACCCTCCCCGGTGTCTATTGCCTGCGCACCAACGAACAGGACTGGGACGAAGCCACCCTGTGGCGGACCTATACCATGCTCACCGATCTGGAGGCGGTCTTCCGCTGTCTGAAATCCGAGCTTGGTCTGCGGCCCATCTTCCATCGCAAGACCGATCGGGTGAGCGGGCACCTGTTCATCTCCGTGCTCGCCTACCACCTCGTGCATACAATTCGTTTTCAACTCAAGGCCGCCGGGATCCATTTGAGCTGGGAGGGCATACGCCGCGAGCTCGCCGGCCAGGATCGTGTCACCGTCACGCTCAAACGCGCCGACGGCAAGACGGTTCACATTCGCAAGGCCACCCGTGCTGAGCCCCGTCAGCAGGTCATCTATGACGCACTGGGCATCAGCGACCGACCTGGGCGAACCGAGAAAACCATCGCGTAGCATTCGCCAAATAACCGTGTAGTGCCATAACGGCACTTATCCACAGGCCAACTTACTGATTTATAGAGATTCTGCCAACGCCGATGTCAAACTTGGGCTAAGCAGCGCGGCCGCGACGCCAGCCGCCCCGACGCAAGGGTCGTTAGAGTTACCGCCGGCGCGGACCCGGTGCCATGCGCGAGTCGGGACCAACGTCCGCGTGTTTGGCTTTAGGGGCGGGCGCTGGGGTCCGTCGAGCCCCGATCAAGCGATTTCAACCCCACGCCGGGGCATACCACCCCTCGGCGCCGGCGCGGGGTGTCCGGGGCCGATGCCCCGAGCCTAACTCTCATGCATCTCGGTCGTGAGGCACCCCCGATGATGAAAGATAATGGGGGTGCTGTCGCCTTGGGCAGAGGTCGCGATATTTTTTGATGGCGCCTGACCGCGCAACCTAACTCGACCCGCCACCATTCACTCGTACCCCGGATTGCTTGGCATGGCCTGAACCGGTCATGGACAGCGCACGTTAAAAAGAGCCGTCGATTCCCGACAGGCCGTTGAATGGCAGCGCCCGTGGCGACAGCACAGCGTCAATGATAGTGCGTGCGTCAGCCTCAGGAGGTCAGCATGGACATCACCCCGATTCACCGGCGGGTCATCGGTCTGGATGTGCACCAGAACAAGATCACGGCCTGCGCCCTGATCGAGCAAGCCGATGGCAGTGTGGCGGTGCAACAGCGGGAGTTTGGTGGCTTCAAGCGGGATCGCCGGGCACTGGCAGCGTGGGTCCACGGGTTGGCCCCGGACATCGTGGTCATGGAGAGCACGGGGATTTACTGGAAGAGTCCCTATGCGGCATTGGAGAAAGTGGGCATTGCGGCGTGGGTGGTCAATGCCCGTCACGTCAAGAACGTGCCCGGCCGCAAGACGGACATCTCCGATGCCCAGTGGCTGGCCACGCTGGCGCGGGCGGGCCTGGTGCGGGCCTCGTTCATTCCTCCGGCCGAGATCCGCCATCTGCGCCTGATCGCACGACAGCGCCAGAAGCTCGGCGGGATGCTGGCCGCGGAGAAGAACCGGCTGCACAAGGTGCTGGCCGATGCCGGGATCCGTCTGAATGTGCTGCTCTCCGACCTGCATGGGCAGTCCGCACGAGCCATGGTCAAGGCCCTGCTGGCCGATGAACCCATCCACGCCATCCTCGAGCGTGCCGGGCGTCTGCGTGCCAGCCGCGAGGATCTGTTCGAAGCCCTGCAGCCGGAAGAGCTCAGTGCCAAGCATCGCTTCGTGCTCAACGAGATCATGGCGCATATCGAATACCTGGAAGCCACGATGGCCCGCTTTGAACAGCAACTGCTCGTTGGCCTTGCCCCCTGGGAGCCGCAGATGCGCCTGCTGGAAACCGTTCCCGGCATCGACCGCCTGGGCGCGGCCATGTTGCTGGTGGAAATCGGCACGGACATGGACAGCTTCGGCAGCGCTGAACGCCTCGCTTCCTGGGTGGGCATCTGCCCGGGTAACAACGAGAGTGCGGGCAAACGCAAAAGCGGCCGCACGCGCAAGGGCAACGCCTGGGTGCGACGCCTGTTGTGCGAGTTCGCCCAAGCCGCCTCCCGCACCCGCTGTGCCTTGAAGGACAAGTTCTCGGCCCTCGCCATCCGCAAGGGACACAAACGCTCCATCGTGGCCTTGGCGCACAAGATGCTGCGCATCGTCTATGCGATGCTTGCCAACACAACACCCTATCAGGATCGCACCGTCGATTACGAAGCACTCATGGTGGGCCGCAACGCGCCGCGTTGGCTGAAGATGCTGGCCAAGCACGGCTACATCGCCACCGCCTGATTCGCTCCGCCGCCTCCCGGCCTCCCATCGCCAGGCCGTCACGCACCGGCATGCGTCACGCCAGAATGCCACTCGTCCCGACGTCGGGTTCTTTCACGTTAAGGATCATGGCGGTATTTGTGCATGTTCGACCGGCAGCCAGGGGCCCGCTCCAGGATCCTGGCCGACGACGGCCATCCTTGACCCGAACCATGGGTTTGAGGCATCACCACCGACGAGTATCCCTGAGGAGACGAACCGTGCCGCTTCCCATCGAAGACTACGCGCTCATCGGCAACACCCGCACGGCCGCCCTGGTCGGACGCGACGGCTCGGTGGACTGGCTCTGTCTTCCCCGGTTCGACTCGCCTGCCTGCTTCTGCGCGCTGCTTGGGGGCCCGGACCACGGCCGATGGCTGATCGCCCCCAGCGAGCCGGTCCGGCGGGTGGGCCGGGCCTACCGCAAGGGCACCCTGGTGCTGGACACAGAGTTCGAGACCCAGGGGGGCACGGTGCGGGTAACGGACTTCATGCCGCACTGGGAGGGACGGTCCGACCTGATCCGGCTGGTTCAGGGACTGAGCGGCCGTGTGGCCATGCGCGCCGAGATGACCATCCGGTTCGACTACGGCGCCCTGACCCCCTGGGTCCGGCACCTCGACGGGCGCATCATCGCCACCGCCGGGCCGGACTCTCTCGAGCTGCGCGCCCAGGTTCCCCACCACGGGGAGGACTACACCACCTGCGCCCAGTTCGAGATCGCGGCGGGACAGTCGGTCTCGTTCGCGCTGACCCACTTTCCCTCGGAGGGATCCCCTCCACTGCCGATCGACCCCTACGCGTCCTGCGAGATGACTGCGAGCTGGTGGCGGAACTGGAGCGGCCGCTCCACCTACTCGGGCCGCTACCGGACCGCGGTGGAGCGCTCCCTGATCACCCTCAAGGCCCTGACCTATGCCCCGACGGGGGGCATCGTCGCGGCGCCGACGACCTCGCTGCCGGAGTGCCTCGGGGGCGACCGCAACTGGGACTACCGCTACTGCTGGCTGCGCGACGCGACCTTCTCGCTCTACGCCCTGCTCATCGCGGGCTACGTGGAGGAGGCGCGGGCCTGGCGAGAGTGGCTGCTGCGCGCGGCCGCGGGCCGCCCGCAGGACCTGCAGATCCTCTACGGACTGGCCGGTGAGCGGCGCCTCAGCGAGCTGGAGCTCGCGTGGCTCCCCGGCTACCAGGGCTCGACCCCGGTGCGGACCGGAAACGCGGCCCACGCCCAGCGCCAGCTCGACGTCTACGGAGAGGTGTTCGACGCCCTGCACCTGGCGCGCCGTTCGGAGCTGGAGCCGAGTGCTCATGCCTGGAAGCTGCAACGGGTGTTGCTCGACTTCCTGGAGTCCGCCTGGGTGGAGCCCGACAACGGCATCTGGGAGGTGCGGGGGCCGCGCCGCCATTTCACCCACTCGAAGGTCATGGCCTGGGTCGCTTTCGACCGTGCCGCCAAGGCGGTCGAGCTGTTTCACCTGGAGGGTCCAAAGGCCCGCTGGGAGGGGATCCGGGATCAGATCCACGCGGAGGTCTGCCGCCGCGGATACGACAGTGAGCGGCGCACCTTCGTCCAGGAGTATGGCGGAAAGGCGCTGGACGCCAGTCTGTTGATGCTGCCCCTGGTCGGCTTTCTTCCCGCCGGCGACGAGCGCGTCCTGGGCACCGTGCGGGCGGTAGAGCGATACCTGACCAGAGACGGGTTGGTGATGCGCTACGAGCCCGACCAGGAGGTGGACGGCCTGGCGTCGCGAGAGGGGGTATTCCTACCGTGCTCCTTCTGGCTGGTCGACAACCTGGCCCTGGGCGGGCGGGCAGACGACGCGGGCCGATTGTTCGAGGGGCTGCTCGACCTGTGCAACGACGTGGGGCTCATCTCCGAGGAGTACGACCCTGATAACCGCCGGCTGCTCGGCAACTTTCCCCAGGCCTTTACCCACGTGGCCCTGATCAACAGCGCCCGCAACCTGACCCGCAGCGGCGGCCCGAGCGAGCATCGATCCGGAGACGACGGGCTTTCCGGGTCACCGACCTGAGGGGGCGGGCCGCTAGCCGACGGGTCCTCCGCTAGCGCGATGGCCCTCACGAGAACCGATCGGGGGTCCGTCTGGTACATCGATCCCTTGGTTTCTGCCGCTTCTTGCCGGCCGCGACCGGGCGCTGGATCAACTCGCGCCGCATCTTCTGCCACTCGGGCCTGGCGCAGACGCCAATGGGGTCTACTGCCAGGGCGCAACCCAGGACACTCAGGGCGGGGGTCTGAGGTTCGGGGTGGTACCCAGGTGTTCCGAGCCCCCGATTGCCCTAGGCGATGTCCGGAGGCTCTGATAGACCCTATGCCGCGCCTCATGCCGGGTTGACTGTTGCTCGCACTGATGGGGTCCCCCTCATGCCGACCTCTCGGTGGCCGCACCGACAGGTTTCGTTAGCAGGATCACCTCACCGGTATACGGGTGGCACGAGTGAGGGACGACTGGACGTCTCTCGACCTCTCTGTAGCACAGGCGCCGGTACAGGCGGACGGCGCCGCTGTTCTGTTCGAACACCTCGACGCTGAGTAGCTTGTGCGTGGAAAGAAACCATTAAACCTGCTCCGGATCAATATGTTATAATCTGACGCCAAGATCGAAGTCGTCTCCCGGGCCGCTTCGATGGGGTGGGAGGCAGATTGCCAACCCACTGATTTGACACAGTCGGGCTGGACGCCGGACCAGGTTTGAACCTAAATTCCTCAGTTAACCCGATCCGGGAGCCAACCGAGGGGCAGACAAGCTGAGAGGCGATGGGTTTGGCGGCCTGGCCGCGATGATCTGGCTGACGATATAGCGCACGAGGGCGCGCCAGCGGTCGATGGTCGGCAGCTGAGGCGCGTTTGCCAGAACATGCTCAAGACCCGCGCGGATATTGGCGATCATCTCCTTGATCCGAGCGCCTGCCCCATGGGATAGGGTGAGCAGCAGCCGGGACTGGCCGGCGTGCTGGGTCAGGCGGGCGACAGCGCTGAGCAGCATGGGGCGGCTGGTGATCGCCTCCAGGCGGGTCTGCGGGTGCGCCAGGCGGACATACCAACTCCACCAGTTGTCAATCAGCGCCACCGCGCGCGCGGACAGGTTGCAGCGCTCCAGGTCATGGGTGGTGTAGCCGCCCCAGCCCCAGTGGTTCTTCAACTCATCGAAACCGTTCTCGCAATCGGCCCGGTCCCGGTAGAGCTGGCCCATGGCTTCCAGCGCATCGTCTGCGTTGGTCACCAGCACGGCGTACTCCCAGAGCTTGACCTGGTCTGAACTGTCGATGAAGTGCAGCGCCTGCTGTGGGTCCTCGTTGTTGGTCTCGGCCGCCAGGCTGTCGTTGGTGTGACCGGCATGTTCGTCGGCTAACTGGTGCAAATCCAGTCATGGCCCCTGGAAGAGGGGAACATGTAGGCGAAGGCAAGGGTGCCCGAAGAAACTCCCCCCGCGCCTTAAGGAAGAGGAAGCTGGCAAGGCCGCTACTGGACGGGAGCCAATGAGGGATCTGAAAGAAGCCGGAGTCCAAATTCGCCACCTGAGCGAGAGCGAACCTTTGGTTAGGCAGACAGGGGCGGGCGAGGTGCCCTGGACCACCGAAGCCCGAAACTCTTCCCGTAAGTCCCTGTAGGTATAGAAGGCAGGTGGGCGAAGACAGAGGCGACTGACTTACCCGGTGAAAGGCCGCCGATTCCGGGTCGGTGTAACTACGACACCTTAAGCCCTAAGCGACGCGGAGACGTGATCCGTGATGGGACGGGGGCCTGCAGACGAAGCCGTAGTAATCGTAAAGCTCGGTGCCTGTGATCCGGCGGTGACGTCGGTGAGGGTAAACCATCGGGTCAGGGCCAAGGAAGGCGGAGGTGAAGGGCGGAACACGTAAGCGGTTTTGGACGTTTGTTAAAGACCGTGGGTCTGAGACCAGCCCGAGCGGGAGCCGGCGAGTGACCGAGACGTAGACATCGGTTTGATCGTGGGTGCGATGGTCGCGGAAAGGCCCGTGCAAAGATCGGGGTGAAATGAACGAAAGAGACCTATTGACCGACGAGAGCAGACTTTTCGAGGACCTGTGTACGACCGCCTGGTTGGACGCGGGATTCCGGCGTGTGAAGAAGAACAAAGGATCGCCCGGCGTCGACGGCGTGAGCATCGAGCAGTTCGAGACGCGACTGGACGAAGAGCTGGCTCGGCTTCAAGGGGACCTTGAGAGCTGGAGCTACAAACCCTCACCGGTGCGGCGGGTGGAGATCCCGAAGCCCGGTGGGAAAGGCATTCGCTTACTCGGAGTGCCGACGGTGCGGGACAGGGTGGTTCACGCCACCCTGAAACTGCTGCTGGAACCGATCTTCGAGCCGTTGTTCTCGGCGCACAGCTACGGTTTTCGCCCCGGGCGGAACCAAGGCCAAGCGGTGGAGGCGGCGCGCAAGATCGTGGCCGGGGGAAAGCCCTACGTGGTGGATCTTGATTTGTCGAAATTCTTGGATCGCTGTTCATACTACCCCCCGGCTGATTCAGGTTCGTCAAAGAGGTCTGGCAGGGTGTCTGGGAGCTGTATTTTCAATCCTTTACGATTGCCTTGGGAGACATGGATGGCATTGAGCTCACCGCGCTTGACACGCTGCAACACGGTTTGGCGCGACACGCCGAGGATGCGCATGGCGTCGACGATTGGAACATATCCGGCGGGTGCATCGCCGGCAAAGCGCGCGCGTAGCGTATCGGTGACAATGATGCGCCAGGGTGCGCCTGGTGTGAGTTGTTCGCCAGCGA
>CAVOQO010000053.1:0-37360 GCA_963698355.1 uncultured Gammaproteobacteria bacterium
GGGCTAGCGGCCGCGTACCCGCCGCGCCTCGATCAGTCCCTCGATCTGCCTGTGTAAGTTCTGATAGCGGGTGTCCAGCTTCTCCGGTGTCATGTGTTCCTCGCCCTTTACGGTCTCCAGGGCCTTCAGGTTGGAGCGAAGCTCATCGATTCTCTGACTGGGGGTTGGATCGGCCTGCTCCGCCGCGGCGAGGAACCTGATTGTCGCTTCCAAGTCACGGTGCGCAATGCCCGACTCGCTCATTAGATTCTCTTCCGGGGCAAAGGATCGGTTGAGATACGACTGCGCGCGCAGGAGGTCGGCGAGAGCCGGGTCCGAAAAGACCCTGGTGTCCTGAACGAATTCCAGGACCAGCAGTACAGCCCCGACGCCGAGTGCGGCCACCAGGAACGCCCCGGCGCTGCGAAATCCTGCGTAATCTTCGATTCGTGAGTGGGTTCTCCAATCTAGATCAAGGTGCATCGGTTACCTCCGCTGATGGTGGAAATGGATCCGGCGGCCTCGGCTGGGAGTGCACAGGGCCCCGGACCCTGATACCGCCACCTGAGCATTTCACCTGCCAATTCCTGTCGATCCCGCAGCACGCCCGCTGCGAAGGGGCGTTGCGACCGAGGGTGCCAGCCCCGAAAAGGGCGAGAAATGGAGAACGGCCGTTCTTCTGAGCGGCGCCAAGACCCTTGGTTGGTTGCTGAGAACCAGAGATCTGGTGGAAACGCCCCATGTGTCTGAGCCAGAGATCGATCGCGCCATAGACTCTCTGAAAAAACAGATAGATATTGATTGGCATCGCTTGTGCCTTATGGCCATCAGAGGCGCGCAGAGTCCGCCTCTGACTGTGGGTTCAACGAACATTCGAAGGTACGAGCCATGCACGCGAGATTTTCCCGCACGCCCATTGCCGCGGCGCTCCTGTTGGCCGGTTTCAGCAGTTGTGCGCTACCCGTGTCCGCGGCCAGCATTCAGGAAGACGTGACTGTTTCTCCCGCGCGTCCGATCAGTGCGGCCGACGAGGCCGTGATCTCCTCCGCGGCGGTCAAGGTACTGCGCCACATCGCCGAGGCACGGGGTCATCTGCGCGGCGACAAGCCGGACCAGGAGGCCGCGAAGGCCGAGCTGAGCAAAGCCGAAACGCTGCTGGATATCATCCAGGCGTCGCTACCGGCAGCCGAGGTGAAGGACCGCATCTGGGTTGCCCAGAAGCATCTGGAATACAAGGACACCCGGGAGGTGTTGCCTGACCTGGTGCCGATCTTCACGTCCCTCGACGAGTTGGCGGATTACATGCCGGTCGACCAGGCGAAAGGCCACCTGGCCAAGGCGAAGGAGGCGATGGGTAAGGACCAAAAGGACCAGGCGAAGGAAGAGTTGAAGCAGGTCGACGAGGCATTGGTGTATGTGGAAGCGGACCTTCCCCTAAGCTCCACCCGCACCCTTGTCGACCAAGCCAAGGCCGATCTGGCCAAGAGCGATACGAAGGGCGCGGACCAGGCGCTTAGCTCTGCCGAAGACAATGTGGTCTTCATGTCCGTTTCCTTCGATTCGCCTCTCACCCAGGCGAAGAGTGCCCTGTGGCGCGCCCGCCAGAGCTATGACTCAGGTGACAAAGGCTCCGCCAAGACCAATCTTCAGCAGGCCGTCAGCGCCCTGGAGCGGGCTGCGAGCAGCCAGGATCAACTGGTACGCGAGCAGGCCGGCAAGCTCGTCGAGGAGGTCAGGGACCTCGATCGCCTGCTGAGCTCCGAGGACGCTGGCTTCTCACCGGGACTCGACCGCTCCTGGCAGCGGGTGCAGGCCCTATCGGAGCGCACCGCCGAGTATGTCAGCACCGGTTGGGAGCGACTGCGGGCGAAGAGCCCAGGGAAAGAGGACCTGATCGAGGCCAAGCTGTTTGTGGCCTATGCCCGCATCGACTCTCTCGTCGCCAAGGACGAGGCGGCAGCCAAGGTCGACCTGGCCGAGGCCGAGGGCTACCTCAAGGCCGCCGCTGACAAACTCAGCCCGGAGGCCAAACCGGATTTGGACGCCATCGCCGCCCGGGTCAATGGCCTCGACAAGACGCTAACCGACGGAAGCGTCAAGCCTCCGGACGCGACGGCCTTCGAAGGGGTCGAGACGGGGCTTTCCGCACTGATCCGGCACCTGTAGGTCCAGGGTTCCACCAGTCGGTTCTCCGCCATCGCGGTCCGGCTGGTGCCATGAGAAACCCCGAGCACACGTATTCAAGCGCACCGGAGAAAGCCATGAACCGACCTTCACTGAAGTCATCCCTGGCTCGACGACGGTGTGCTCGACGGCCACCATTACGAAGGCGGCCTTGTGAGAGGTCTGATCGGGGGAAATGGTCCGATTTGGCCACGCGGCTCAGAGGGATGCACCAGCCGGACTGCCCGGCCAAGCACCTGGTTGTTGCGCCGCGGGCTCCCCAGTCGCCAGCCGAGTCCACCTGCCCAGAGTATCGAGCTACTGCGAAGACCAGCGGTTGCGGCCCCGCCTCGCCGCTCGTGGGACCAACCGGACCTGACCGCATGCTCACACCAGTGGATAAGACGCCCGATAGACGTTGTCTGTCCGAAGCCGCGTTGGGCTAACTGCATTGAGCCGGGATCCACACCGCGCTTGTCGACGGTGGCCATTTGAGTCCGGGCCGTTCGTCGCTCAGCACATTCCGTGAAAGAAGCGAACAAGGGGTTTACGATGTTAAAAGCGCTCGCAGCGGTTGCATTGGCGTTGGGTTTGGCTGGCACCACGGCGGTCGCAACGGAGTCACACGAAGCCGACGCTCAGACCCTGGAGCGCGGTCGCTACCTAACGGTCACCAGTGGCTGCAACGACTGCCACACCCCGGGCTACCCGGAGGCGGACGGCGCCCTCCCCGCCAATCAGTGGCTCACCGGCAGCCCGGTCGGTTTCCAAGGACCCTGGGGGACGACGTACCCGGCGAACCTGCGGCTCCTGGTCCAAGGTATGAACGAGGGCCAATGGCTCGCGCGGGTGCGCCAGCCTATGCGCCCGCCCATGCCCTGGTTCAACCTGCGCGCGATGGACGACGACGACCTGATCGCCATCTACCGCTTCATCCGCGCCTTGGGTCCCGCCGGTGAACCAGCACCCGCCGCTGCAGGACCCGGGGAAGTCGTCACGACGCCTTACATCGAGTTCATCCCCAAGAATCTCCCCCGTCAGGCCAGCCGCTAATCCCCCGGGATCCCCAGGAGCATCCGACCATGAACCCAGTGACCCAGAACCGAGCCGGCCCCGCCACCCCCGGGGGAGGAGGACCAGAGTCCTCCGCCCCCCTGCGGCGGCTGGAGACCATGCTCACTATCCGTGTCTATGAGGAACACACGGTCGAGTTGCAGCGCCAGGGCGCCCCCGGCACCTGCACCAGCGTGGGCCAGGAGGCCTGTGCGGTGGGTGTGGTCGCGGCCCTGGACCGGCGCGACCGCCTACTGACCAACCACCGCAGTGCCGGCCACCTGATCGCCCGCGGTGCCGAGCCGCGGCGGCTGTTCGCGGAGGTCCTGGGGCGCACCGACGGCTACTGCGGTGGCCACTCCGGCAGCCTTCACATCTCGGCCCGGGAGCTCGGGGTGGTGCTCACCTCCACCATCGTGGGCGGGGAGCTGTCCATGGCGCCCGGTGTGGCCCTGGCTCAGAAGCTGGGCCACGGCGAGTCCGGGGGCATCGTCGCGGTGTTCTTCGGGGACGGCGCGGCCTGCGAGGGGATCTTCCACGAGTCGCTCAACCTTGCGGTCCAGTGGCAGTTGCCCCTGCTCTTCGTCTGCGAAAACAACCAGTGGCAGGCCTTCGTGCATCGCCGCGAGACCATGCCGGAGGACGGGATCAGCGTCTGGGCGCGGGGCCACGGGCTGCCGGTTTGCTCCATCGACGGCAACGACGTGGAGGCCGTCTACGCGGCGGCGCTGGACGCGGTGGCGCAGATCCGGGCCGATGGCAGACCCAGGTTCATCGAACTCCAAACTTACCGCCAGCGCGGCCACTTCGAGCCCGATGACCAGTCCTATGTGGACCCGGCGGAGCTTGCGGGCTGGCTCGAACGCGACCCGATCCGGGTGCAGACCGAGCGGCTGACGGCTGCCGGAGTGATCGACGCGGCGGGTCTTGCTGCGCTACAGGAACGGGTACGCGCCCAGTTGGCGGACGCCCTGGCCTTCGCCCAGGCAAGCCCCTGGCCAGCACCCGAGCGGCTCACCGATCACGTTTACGCTTAGTCCCAACCGGAGAGCCACACCATGGCCCGCATGACCGTAGAAAAAGCCATTGCCCTGGCGTTGCGCGAGGAGCTGGGGCGCGACCCGCGCGTGCTGCTTATGGGCGAGGGCGCGGCTACCAAACACCAGGACCTGGTGCGCGACTTCGGCGGTGCGCGGGTGCGCAACACACCGCTGGCCGAGGCCATCATCGCCGGCACCGCGGTGGGCGCCGCCGCCAGCGGCCTGCGCCCGGTGATCGACCTGCTGTTCGCGCCCTTCATGGCCTATGCGATGGATGCCCTGGTCAACAGCGCCGGCAAGCTGCGTTACCTCTCGGGCGGGCAGTTCAGCTTCCCGCTTGTCGCCATGGGCCTGACCGGCACCGGCTGGTGTGTCGGGGCGCAGCACAACCATAATCTGGAGGCCATGTTCGTCCACGCACCGGGCCTCAAGGTGGTGATGCCCGCGGAGCCCGCGGACGTCCGGGGCCTGCTCCGTTCAGCCATCCGCGACGACAACCCGGTGCTGTTCTTTACCGACCTGGGACTGCTGCACCAGGAGGGCGAGGTGCCGGACGACCCGGAACACCTGGTACCCATCGGGCAGGCCGCAGTGCGCCGCACGGGCAGCGACGTCACGATCGTGAGCTACGCCAAGACGGTCGGCGTCTGCCTCAAGGCCGCCGAGGCCTTGAGCGGCCAGCAGGTCTCGGCCGAGGTGATCGACCTGCGGAGCCTCAAGCGCCTGGATGAGGCGGCGATCCTCACCTCGGTGCGCAAGACCGGGCGTCTGATCGTCGTGCACGAGGCGAGCGGCCTGTGCGGGATCGCCGCCGAGGTCGCCGCCCTGGCGGCGACCCGCGCCTTCGACGCCCTGCGCTCCCCGGTGGTGCGCCTGACCGGACCCGATGCCCCGATCGCGTCGTCTTGGGTGCTGGAACAGGCGGCCGTGCCCCAACCCGATGCGGTGGTTCGTGCCGCCCTCGCACTGGTGGGCGGTACCGATCGGGTGCCCCCGAGCGAGCCGACAGCGACCACGACGGTCGCGTGAACCCGTCAGCGGGGGACGTGCGGCGGGCGGCGCAGGAGTCCGGGGCCATCCCGTACGACGTCCGATTGGCCGAGTCCAGACTTAAGATTTCATACGATCCCGCGCTGTCCGACTTCCAGGTTGAACTTTCACAGCCTGCTCACGGCTTGCGCCACAGGGCCTGCCACCCCGCATGCCCCAGCGCTTTGAGCGTTTCGATATTGCGTTCGTAAATCGTCTCGGCTTCAGGGAACGCCGCCATCGCGCGTTCGATGCTCGCCTCGCGCAGCAGGTGCAGGGTCGGAAACGGCGCCCGATTGGTGAAGTTTCCGATGTCGTCGGGTTCCGTTCCCGCGAACTGGAATGTCGGATGAAAGCTGGCGATCTGGATCACACCTTGCAGATCGTGTTCCTCCACAGCCGCCTCGGCCAGCTGTATGAAATCATTGAAATCGAGAAAGTCCGGCGTCAGCGCGGGGTGGATCAGCAGTGTCGTTTCGACCGCTTTGGGGTCGGCGGAGGCAAGAAAATCCAGCTCGCGGTCAAGATCTTCAAGCAGCCCGTCCAGATGTTGCGCCCGGCTCACCACGAACCGCACCTGGCTTTTTACGTAGGCCGCCTTGGCGAACGGGCACAGATTCAGCCCGATCACCGCCTTTTCGATCCATTGCCGCGTTGCCGCGATTACCGCCTCGTCGTCCATTTCCCCTACCCCTGCCGCCTGTATGGAAGGAGCCTTGACGGATACCAGCGCTGCCTCAACTCCTTCCGGGAAGTCCTGGGGTCGGGTAGCAGGGTGGCGTTACCGCCACCCCGCCCCCTAAGAACCGTGCAAGCGACTTTCACCGCACACGGCTCAAGCCTCGAAAAGGCGCCGTGAAGCACCCGGTGGCCAAGGGCGAAAACCCGCCCTGACCATCTTCACGATAGAGGATTGTAATTGGCTTACATGTGCGCCCCACGGGCCTTCAATGACGCCAAAGGCGTTCATCGTCTAAGTAACCACATGGGTTGAGCCTTTCCGCACCTTTCTCGTGATTCGAGACCAGTCGGAAGTCAGCCCCCTTTCGGGGTGGGGCAAAGTTCGAACCCCTATCGGCTCGATTACCGAGCGGCATTCGCTTCCTCCGACCTCCGTTACCCGCTCGCCCATCGGTGAGCCCTTGCGGGCCACTTGCCGCTATCCCTGCGGGAACAAACGGGCTTACCACGTTCCGCACGCACACCAATCCAGAAGGGGGTAGGTCTCGCCTCGGCGCCGGCAGCGCAACATCTGCGCGAGGAGAAGAACTGCCCCCTCGACCTGGCTGCCCACCTTTTGGTTCATGCCTCTCAGCCTCTTAGGCATGTTTGTCCTCACGACGGCTCAATAGCGATTCACCTATGTTGACCTTGCCCTCCAACCCCAGCTCCCGACCGTCTTGAGGCTGACAGTCACGGACTCCCCTCGCGGTTCGCCCGCCCGTTGTGAAACGGAGGCTACAGTGTCCCAGACGCTTCGCACCCCGCAGTTGCCCACGGCGCACGGTCTGGTAGGGTACCGGTGGCAGAACACCGGATCATATTCCTTGATAAATGCACGTGCGACTTCGTGTCGCACAATTCCGGGGACAGTATACGTATTGCGCCAGGCAAACCCTGGACGAGGGGGAAGAAAGCAGAAACGGATGGGCAGCGGTCGGAAACCTCTTGTAACGACCCGACGGGTGTAAGTCCCGAGCCGGAAGGGATTGGCCATCCACCGGAACCGAGTGTTGCGATGGATGCCCTGGTCAACAGCGCCGGCAAGCTGCGTTACCTCTCGGGCGGGCACCGGTCTTCTCGATGGTGAGGAAGGGTGGCGCTCGGCGAGGCGCCGTACATGGTGGACTGGACCGGGAAGCGGCCCGGCGGCGCCGCCCGACTGGCAGGCGTGCTCCACGTTGCCGAGCGCGCACATGAGGCGCCCGAGCTTGAACCCCTGAGCGCCGGGACAATGGCCGCTGCGTTGGAGTTGGCCGCGATTCGTTCTCGTCACGCCCTGGCCGCTTTTGACCTGATGGGGGCTGATGCTTTGGATCGAGCACGGCCCGCGAGTGCTGGCAAACGATCAAGGGTCGGTTCAGCCGCATCGCCGAGGTGGCCGAGGCCCTGGCCGTGGGTCAGTCCCCAAACATAAACTGGGCTGCTCAACTGGCAGCCCGTTCAACACCAACTCTCGGGGACAAACAGGAACCCCGCTCACTGACATTGAAGTAAAGGAGCATCGGGTGCGCGGTCTACGCCTCACCGGCCCTTCGCCCATCATCAGGTGGAAAGTTTCCCAGCGACCTCGCCTCCCTTGCGGGGACCTCGCTGACTTTCTGCTCGCAGGGCTCACATACAGTATAGGTTGGTGGGGGAACCGTGCGGGTCCCGAACCAGACCCCTATGCTGGCCCCAGAACACGCCTCCCCTGACGTGGCACCCGGAGAGACACCATGCACATCGACAACAACTTCACCCCCGCCCAGCTTGTCGAGTTAATGGGCGCTGACGCCGACGAGCGCGATGGTCGCATCCTGCTGGGGCTGCTGAGCCGCGAGGGCGTTACGGACACGGATGAACTGACAGAGGAAGAGTGGCTTGGCCTCCTTGATGAGGCAGCCAGCATCCGCAGGACTGAGGACGGCGATCCGCCCGCCTAAGATAAAGAGACAAGCCCCACGAGGGCTACATTCAGCCTGTAGCCGAGCCTCCCTGCCTTTCCAGGCTCGTGGGGCCGCCCCGCGAGGTTGGGAACTACGGCTCGAGCAGGGCGCTAGTCTGCGAGCCTTTCCCGACCATGCCCGCGGGGTCGATTCAAGTATAGGTCGCTTGGAGTGACCCGGTTAGGGCAAGCTGTCGCGTCGCGGCCATCGCGGTCTCCTAAAGTGGCTGAGAGCACTTCAGTAGACCGGAAAACTATGTGAAGCTACTGATCACCATCCGGCACGCGACTCCATCGACTACGCCGGTCCCTGCCAATGGCCGAAACCGAACTTCACATAGCTTGGAACTTCACATAGCTCACATAGCGACCCAAAGCCGACATCGGTTCTTTGAAACTCAATGGCAGCAGTCCGACGGACAGCGGACGTTCGCCGCAGCCCCGGCGCCTACGGCGCCTGGCTGCTATCGCCCATGGGCGCGGTGCCAAGCATCCGCTCCCCACTAAGCTACCTGTGGGCGATGTTGCGCCCCGCCTGTTCGAGTCCCTGCCGCCTACCCCGCCTTCGGCTGATCGAACTCGGAACAAATCCGGTTTGCTGACCGGCCACGGTGGTGTCGGCGAAGGGCGGCACGACAGGTGGACTGGCAGCGGTGCCGACGTCGCATCGGCGGTGATCGACGGCGGAGGTCACCCGCCAGACCGATTCGTGCGAGGCCCACCAGGCCGGTCGTCCCTTTCCCGCGACTCCTCAGCGTTGCCGCCCGACGACCTCGGCCGTGACCGGTGTGGCCTGATTTCCCCAAGCACTGCGCACATAGGTCGCGACTGCCGCGATCTCCGCGTCACTGAGGCCCTGTTGGGTTCCGATTGGGGGCATCACGGCGTTGAAGACCTTGTCGCCGACGGTAATCTCGCCGCTGCGTCCGTGAATGATGGTGTGGGCGACAAAGCTGCCATCGCCTTCGACGACGCGAGGGTTGCCCGCCAGCGGTGGAAATACGCCCGGCACGCCCTTGCCGTCGGCCTGGTGGCAGTTCACGCAGGTGGCCTTGCCCTCGAACAGCGTCTTGCCGTCTTGCCCGGCGGCTGCGACCACCGGACGCACCCAGTCCTGCATGCGAATGTCTGGCAAGGGGCCTCTGAGGGCCAGGAGAAAGGCTTTGAGGTCCTGCTTCTCGTCACTGCTGAGGTGCAACGGCTTGATCCGGGGATCCTGGTTGCGCGTGGTATCGCCGCCGCGATCATAGTGGTCGATCACCTCGTCCAGGGTTCGGTAACGTCCGTCGTGCGTGTAGGGCGGGGTATCCGCCAAGTTGCGCAGGGTTGGCGTCTTGAACCGTCCCCAGTCCCCCTGGTCGTGGGTGATCAGATAACGGCCGGGGTCGGTCGTGATGGTTTCCCAGTCCGCATTTTTCGTCCGTTTGGCGTCGAACTTGAGCACCTTCTGGTGGACTTCGTCGGCCAGGAGCGGGTTGTCCTTGAGGCCGATGTTGTAGAACCCCGAGTCGGTGAAGTTTGGCCCGTTGTGGCAGGCGATGCAGTTGCCCTTACCCTTGAACAAGGCCATGCCGCGGACCGCCGCCGCGTCCATGGCGGCCTCATCGCCCTCAACGTAGCGGTCGAAGGGGCTGGGGCCGGTGACGATGAAGTGGCGTTGAAACACAGCCAGCGCCTTGCCGTAGTCATCGGGGTTGGGCTCGCTTCCATAGGCCTCCTGGAACATCCGCACAATCTCCGGATCGGCCTTGAACGTCGCCATGAGCTTGTCGATGTCCTGGCCCTTGTGGAGCGGGTTCTTGGTGGAGCCGATAGCCTGCTTTTCTAGCGGAAAGGCGCGCCCGTCCCAGATCAGGGCTTTGTTGTAGCCGACGTTGATGAGGGTCGGGGAGTTGCGGCGCTCGACATGGCCGGGGTTGGCCGGCGAGAGCGGTGTCTGCACCGTCCATCCCTGGTGGGGCAGATGGCAGGTCGCGCAGTTCATGGTGCCGCTGGCGGAGATGCGATTGTCGAAGAAAAGCGCCCGGCCCAAGGCCAGGCGTGCCTCGGTCGGCGGATTGTCGGGGTTGGCCTCCACGGGGGGCAGGGGCCCGATGTCGGGCACCTGCGTCGGCGTATCGGATGCGGATACGCCCCAGGCGGCCAGGGCGGCGGCAAGCACGATTGCCCGGGGGCTTCGGTTCGGTCCAGTCATGACGTTCCTCTCTTAGTTCCGCTTGGCCCCCTTACTCCTGAAAGAAGCGGGGGCGAGGTTGCTGGGACCCGGATCGGGTTGCAGGCAGGCAGCGGACCTGGCCCGAGGGCGAACGAGGCCACTCCGTGATGCAAACATTTTGACGGGGGAGCCTATTCCGCATACCGCTTAACTCCCTGAGCACCGCTCGCTGATCCGGGAATAGACAGGCGCGCTCGGCTGTTTACGAGTGAACGATAGCAGCCCGCGCACTACGATGCCTCAGATGCCTCCACCCCTCCAGCGCTCCGCCCTTCCTCCCCGCGACGGCTTGGCCGCCTACCGATCCCGCCCTATACCATGGGGGCCGGCGAGGTGAGCACCGACCCTGCGGACTGGCGCCGGCGGCGGTTCCCCGACGCATGCGTGCGGTGACCCGGTGAGTCAGGGGAAACTGGGCAGGGCCCGGCGCATCGAGCTGGGAGGGAACGCGCCTGTCTTCCGCGCTGCGTCCCCCTGAAAGAGCTATGTGCTCCTGCTCGCGGGCAGCGTGCGGGTGCAGGTGATCGGCGAGGGCGGGCGCAAGGCGGTGCCCTCCCAGGTGCTGCCTGGTCAGTGCTGTGCGCTGACGACCCGATGCATTCTCCGGGCGATGCCTCTTCGGCCGAGAGGGGGATAAGAGAGGGGCAAGGCGGGCCGGTCTCAAATACTCTATCCGGCTGCTGCTTGATTGCCCTTAGCCGCGGCGACCAGAGCCATACCAGGGGACCTCTTGGGGCATTTCAGCCACCCAGTGGGTCCACAGTGGGAGTCCGCTATGCGTCCGTTGCGGACAGTCAAGAGGCCCACCTCGACTGGCAGCAGCGGGTCGTACCCTGCCCGTCACTGCACCGCCTGACTTCCCCACTCCGTCCGGTAACTCCTGGGCTGACGCAGCAGCTCTTCCCTGCCATCCAACATCGACCGACTCAACGCCGGCGGCCTCCACCCAGGCCGCCCCAAAACCCGCGAGCCACGCGCGCTGCACCTCCATGTCATTGACTGGTAGCTATGTTTCGGGTCCCACGCTTGGTATCCGTGTTGAAGACCGTCCGGAGCAAGGAACGTCTTCGAACGTTGTAGTTGTAAGAGTGGATGCCGGCGGGCCAGCGCAGAACGCGGGTTTTCGCGTGAACGATGTCATAGAGACTGTTAATGGAAGTCCCGTCTATACGGCGCAGGACGTTTTCAATGTCAAGCGGCGTCTTAGCGTGGGTCAGAAGGTATCGTTCCGCGTGCATAGGGGAACCGAAAATCTCAATTTGACTATGATCTTCGGAGCGCGATCAGCAGCGCTTTAAGGCTAGACGCCCTAACCAATTTCTACCCAGCCGCGCACCGACCGGCTGCGGGAAAGGCACGCAGCCCTCCAGGCACAGCCTATCCACAGCGGCGCTCACCGGAACGGGGGACAACTGCCGGCGCAGGCAGCATCGCATGGTGTTCCCGCCTTCCCAAGCCGCCTGCTCTGGCCCACCAGGGCCGGCGGCGGTACTGTGAATCTATGTGCGGTCGTTTCGTCCAGTACTCTGAACCCGACGTATACGCCAGCCGCTTCGACGTCGATTCGATGTGCGAGGCGAAGCCGCGCTACAACCTCGCACCAACGCAGCTGGTACTCGCGGTGCGGCGAGCGGCGGAAGGAACGCGCGAGCTAGTGCCGCTGCGCTGGGGACTCGTCCCCTCCTGGTCGAAGGGGCCGGACAGCCGCTTCAGCATGATCAACGCCCGCGCCGAGACGGTCGATTCATCGCCCGCCTACCGTAACGCCTTCAAGCGCCGGCGCTGCCTGATCCCCTCCGAGGGGTTCTACGAGTGGAAAGCAGAAGACGGTAAGAAGACGCCGTACCTCATCCGGCGCGCCGACGGCGCACCCTTCGGCATGGCGGGCCTGTGGGAAGAGTGGCACGGCAAGGACGGTGACGCACCTGGAGTCCTGCACCATCATCGTCACGGATGCGAACGCCCTGGTGCGTGACCTCCACGACCGGATGCCGGTCATCCTCGCGCCCGAGGACTACGACGCCTGGCTCGACCCGACAACAAGGACACTGCGGCCTTGCTGAAGATGCTACGGCCGACGCGATCCTGCGGCCTGGGTGTTGCGGCAGGTCTCACGCAAGGTGAACAGCCCCCAGAACGACAGCCCCGACCTCCTCGAACTTGTCGCCGCGCCCTAGCGTCACCTCCAGAGCCCGTCTGCCGCTACGCTCGGCTCAATGAGCACGATCGGCAACACCCTCGCCGACTTCCCCACACCCCAGCCGCTATGCGCAAAGTCATCGACAACCCCGCCGAAGACCTGAAGGTCTTCATCACGAGTCGCGAGAGTCGATGCGACGAGTGCAAGGAAGACCTCGGCCGCCACGCGTGGATAACCCTCAAAGGAGACGGCCGCGCGGTGTGCCTCGCCTGCGCCGACCTGGATCACCTCGCCTTCCTCCCTTCAGGCGACGCGGCCCTCACGCGCCGTGCGCGCAAACACGCCCGTCTCTCGGCGGTCGTCCTCAAGTGGAGTCAGGCACGCAAGCGATACGAGCGCCAGGGGATACTGGTCGAGGAGGACGCCCTCGATCGGGCAGAGGAAGCGTGCGCGGCCGACGCCGCGACCCGAGAGGCACGACGGGCGAGCGCCGCACAGCGCCGGGCGGAGCTGGATCAGGAGTACGTCGTCCGGTTCGCCGCCCGCGTCCGGGAGCTCTATCCCGAGCTGTCCAGAAGGGCGCGAAACGAAGATCGCCGAGCACGCGTGCCGCAAATACAGCGGTCGTGTGGGCCGCAGTGGCGCCGCGAAGGCCCTGGACGAGGACGCTGATCCGCCTGGCCGTCGTCGCGCACATTCGTCACAGGGAGACGCCATACGATGACTTGCTCGTCGGCGGTTGCGAGCGAGGAGACGCACGAGCGCGCGTGAGCGACCAGGTCGCGACCGTGCTTCGCGCGTGGAAACGGTAACCCCTCTACTGCACCATCTGGCTGCTCCCGGCAAGCCCCCACGTACCCTTCACGCCCCGCCTACCCTAACCCTCGTCCCTTCGACGGCGCAGACTCCACAAGATCATCGCCAGATTGGCAGCATCCACCTCCTCCCCTTCGGCAACTGCCGCGTGCTGCATCATCATCTCGACGATGCGCTGGTAATTCTCCGGATCGTCTACACCGGCGCCGGCGGCTTCCATTACGGAAGCTCGACGTCGACGCATACGTGAGCAGCAAGCAGTAAGAGTCCATGCCTACTTTGAATGTGCATAGCACACATTGTCACCAGGAATAGCGGGGCGACCGCATACGGAACACTTTCCGCTCAAGAAAGGATGCTTGGGCGATATACTTCTTGGGCGGGACTTCTTCGCTTTCCGTTTCTTGATTTGGGGGGCAGCTTCCTGTTTCTTGAGTTGGGGATCTGGTTTGATCGCCGGCTGCAGCTTCTGCAATAAATACAAGAACTCTCTCCGACAGTCGCCCCCTCTTCTCCAATTCGACGATCTTAGCTAGAAGCGTGGCGCTAAAGATAGGACGCAGAGTCTGAACGATACCTTCAAAGTCCTCGGTGAGCCCGGCAGTCACACGAGGCTTCTTCGCTCCGAGATCTGCATTCAATCTTCGTCTAGTTCCTTCTGCATGGTGCTTTGTCCCTGCTCTTCGGGAGAATCCGCACGTGGAACAAGCCATGAGTTGGTGCTTGTTTGATCCGCAGTTCGGGCATTTCTCGTGCGCCATGCTAAATCAGAACCTCTGGTATCAAGTTCACCGCGGCCTACGCCACGCCTACTCTACTCTCCGTCCCTTCGACGGCGCATACTCCATAAGATCATCGCCAGATTGGCAGCATCCACTTCTTCCCCCTCGGCAGCCGCCGCGTGCTGCATCATCATTTCAAGGATACGCTGGTAATTCTCCGGTTCGTCCCAGCCGCGGTAGCCTTTCATGGCCTGTTCGCGCAGGCGCGCTTTCATTTCCGCGGAAAACTCGTCAACCGCCTCATAAAGACGATCGATTTCTTCTCGCGTCGCAGCGTCTATCGTCATCGCGTCGTTTTGATGTCTGTCGTTGCGTTCAACGGCCCCCAGCATACCCCCCTGCCGGACGCGCGTCCGGCCGTTCAGCCCTCGTTCAGCGTCCGCGCCGTATCGTGATTCCACAGAAGACCGGAGCACCCACACGGCCGGTCATGCGCTGACAACCCAACGAGGTGTCCACATGAACAAGAATATCGCTGCTCTAGGCATCTGCGCGGCTCTCTCAACGCTCCCCGTGAGCGCCTTCGCCCATGGGTACAACGCGGGAGACGCGGCGCTCGGCGGACTTGTCGGGGGTGTGGTCGGCGGCCTCATCGGCTCAGCCATCGTGCCCCACCCAGTCTACGCGGCACCGGTCGTGGTCGAGCGCTATGCGCCTGCCCCGGTGGTGGTCGAGCGGTATGCACCCGCGCCGGTCTTCGTGGAGCGGTACGAGCGACCCGTGGTCGTCTATCGCGGTGGTGATCGTGGCAGGCATGGCCACAAGAAATGGCACAAACACGGTCGCCACTGGGACGACGATTGAGGACGCCGGCGCCGGTCGATCCCTACCGGCGCCCCCCTCCACGCCTCCCTCAGTGCACCCGTGGCGTGTCGAGGACGAGCTGAATGTTGTCGAGCCCGTTCTCGGAAAACTCCTCCTCATAGCGCGCGATTAGCTCAACGAGCTTCTTAGTCAGCTCCTTCTCACCGAGCGGCCCCTCAGCGGCCAGATCCCGATGGGCGAGCTTGCTTGTAAGCCCTACCCAGAACACCTGCTCGTCGTACTCGTCGATGAACCGCATGTGCGGCGCCTGCTCCTCGTAGGCCGCGGTCTCGAAGTAATCGTCATGCTCCGGCGAGTACTCGAAGGCCTCCTCCATGCCCATCTCCTTGTGCTGGGACAGCACCTTCTTACGCAGCTCCTTGTACGGCTTCGTCGCCTCCCGCTCCCCCTCCTCGTACGCCGTTATCACCCAATCTGCAACGAGTAGCATCTCGACGAGCGTCTGATACTCCTTCTTCGTGAAATTGATCTTCACGGTCTACTGCCCAACCTGCGGCCCCGAGGGAGGTCAAGGATACCGCCCTGCTTACAGGAGCACCCCAAATCCTCGACCTTTTCCCCGCCAGACACAAAAACCCCGAGCATCTGCCCGATGTCTCCGTCGCAATCCCAGAGACACGTGACCACAGAAACATGAGCAAAAAAAGCCCGGCGGGTGCCGGGCCTGGAGGAGAGTTAAGAGATCGGTCGAGCAACAGTCCCGTCCGTAGTCATGCAAGTCTGCGCAAGGGCCGGGACACATGGCGCTCTCCCGTCTTGCCAAGCTCAAGGACGAGGACGTGAAGCAGGCCCTGTTGGAGAAGGGTCTAGACTGAAGGCGCAACCAAAGGAGTCCGCCCACCATGAAAGTCCCTGAGGGCATTGCCACACCGCTACTGGAGCGGGCTGCTCGGCGATTTCTCCAAGGCACTGGGCGATGAGATCGCTCGACTGGACGCCGTGAAAACCTCCAGCGGAATTTCCGCCGCTCCCAGCTACACCAACCCCAGCCACATCACGTTCCGCATCTCCTCGCCACAACTCTCCCAGTACGCGGACCTGATCCAGGCCCTCGACCGGCTGATGGTGGGTATCGATACCCTGTGGCTGAGCGGTGTCTTCAGCAACCGGCAGCGCGCGGACGCGGCCTACAAATGGCGCAACGCATTGCTCGCGCTGGGGCGGCGCATCGTCGAGATCGAAGCGCGCGCCCGCGAGTTCGCGGTGCGCAAGGGCAAGGGCGAGGAGGTCGCGGTGGGCAATGCCGCGGCGGAGTCAGTGGTTACCGTGGACGGGGACGGGGAGCTGGCGGAGGAAGACGAGAACGCCGCAGCCTGAGCGTGGCGCGACTCCCCTACCCCGCCCCTGGGCCAGAGGAGGTCCCGGGCCGGTTGCCAACACGCCCTGCGCTGCGACCGCTGCGGGTATCGCCAGGGGATTGCCACCCGCTTTCCGGCGTGAACCGCTCCTTAGCCCTTCTTGGTGGCTTTCTCGGCACGCTTTTCCTTCATCGTCTTTGCCGGCTGTTTCTTGGTCTCTTTCTTCTGATCCATTCCTTTTGTCATGTCAGTTGCCTCTTGTGGTCAATGCTTGATCGGGCGTTCGGTCCGTTGCCAACCGGTTGACAGATCGCGACGGTTTCGTCAGTGCGGATGCACGGATCCGTCGACGCCTCCGTGCGCATCGCCGGCCACGACCGGGCCGGGCTGGAGCGGTGCGCACCGTCGCGCTGTGGGGCCTGGGTCAGGTGCGGTCGTCATCCCAGATACGGATTAGCCCAGATTGGGCGCCTTACCCCATCTTTGGCATTTCGGCCGTGCGTTCGGCCCAAAAACCCCGTTTTTCCGCGCTAGTGCGGCGCTCGTATCCCACCAACTCAATAGGTTAGTGATTCACATCTGCGTGTAGTGCCATAATCTCCTATGGCCCCATTGATCGCTGTCGGCCACACTGCTAGGGTTCTGGCGAATATATCCGCGGCACCATACGTCACTGAGGTTTCACAGACGTAGTGCCCAAGGCCGCCACCGAAAATTTGTAACTGCTTGAAATTCCATGGACGTTTTGGGAAGGGTGCCAAAGATGGGTTACGCCGCCGCGTCCTCGTTCTGCAGATAGTTTTCGTAGTTGCCGCGGAAGTTGACCACGCCCTGGGGGGTCAGCTCGATGATTCGGGTCGCCAGGGAAGAGACGAACTCCCGGTCGTGACTGACGAAGATCAGGGTGCCGGGGTAGTCTTCCAGCGCGGTGTTGAGCGACTCGATGGATTCCATGTCCAGATGGTTGGTGGGCTCGTCCATCAGCAGGATGTTGGGCCTTTGCAGCATCAGCTTGCCGAACAGCATGCGGCCCTGCTCACCGCCAGAGATCACCCTCACGGGTTTCTTGATTTCGTCCTGGGAGAACAACAGTCGCCCCAGGGTACCGCGGATGACCTGCTCGTCGTCGCCTGGCTGTTTCCACTGGTCCATCCAGTCATACAAGTTGGTGTCCTGGTCGAAGTCGGCCGCGTGGTCCTGGGCGAAGTAACCCAGCGTGCTGTTCTCCGACCATTTGACGGTGCCGTTATCAGGGGTCAAGTCACCGGCGAGGCTGCGCAACAGGGTCGTCTTGCCGATGCCGTTGGGACCAATGATGGCGACCCGCTCGCCGACCTCGACAGTCAGGTTGAGGCCGCTGAACAGCGGCGTGCCGCCGTAGCCCTTTGCCAGGGCCTTGACTTCCAGCGCCAGGCGATAGAGCTTCTTGTCCTGGCTGAAGCGGATGTACGGGTTGACCCGGCTGGAGGGCTTGATGTCCTCGAGCTGGATTTTCTCCAGCTGGCGCTGGCGCGAGGTGGCCTGCCTGGCCTTGGAGGCGTTGGCGGAGAAGCGGCTGACGAACGATTGCAGCGCGGCCATCTGGACCTTCTTCTTGGCGTTGTCGGCATACTGGCGCGAGCGCGCCTGGCTGGCGGCGGTCATGTACGCGTCGTAGCTGCCGGGGTAGACGCGCAGCTCACCGTAGTCCAGGTCGGCCACAGGGCGTTGATTGACTTGCCGGCATAGGTGCCCGGGGGCGGGAGCGGGGAAATCCCCGGTGGGATACACGTGGTCCCGGGGTGATTACTAGGGTCCATCGACTCCTCCAACGTTAGCGGGTGACTGTCTCAGTTTGGCGGGAGCGCGGTGCTAACGCAGGGTCGGCATCTTCCCCCTCGCTCGGTTCCCTCGCGCGGGCGCGCGGCCAGGGCGCGCGGCCAGAATGACCCGTCGCAGCTCGCCCAGCCGCCGACGGACTCGGCGTCCTCGGCTGCCTCGGCTGCCTCGAATCGGTGTCCACGTTGGCGCGGCACGTTCGGGATGGCCTACAGATCCCTCCGAGCCACAGGGCCGAAGGCGTATGGGCGCACCGCGATGGTGCGCGCCAAGGCAACCGATCCTGACTCTTAGCTCTACCTGCCGGACCTCCAGGCCTGTTGGTAATCCTTGGCGCCCGGCTCGGGCCGCTCCACCCAAGAATCTCTTCGGACAGTCTCCGAGGGGGTCTTTGCGGCTTGATACATTATGGTGTAACAATAGAGGTACTGCATGTTTGATATTTTTATCTGAGGATAAGGTGCGTTTATCATACAGCTATAAGCATTTTTAATTAGACAGTACACGTGTGATAGACTACTTTTTGTTATGGCAATACGTCCATTACCTCTTGTGCATTACACGTCAGGCGGAGATAAAGGGTATGAAAACCGCTAAAGCGATTAAGCCAGAATCACTACCGGATTGGGGAAGGCCCAAGCGGAGGCCTCCTACACCGATTGCATTTCGTCTCGCGCAGGAATGGGCCGATCTCTGGGAGCAACTGCGGGACCAGGTTGGCATTGGCCCCACTGAGCTTTTCAAGCAGTCACTCAAGGTGCGGGCTTTGCTGGAATCGGTCGATGACTCTGGGAAGCCACTCAAAATTATTGTTCACCTGCCAAATGGTGAACAAGTTGATATTCGAGATTATTTAAACATATCGAACAGTGTCGACTCTGCATGATTTAAATCTGCACACACTTTTCTGAACGTTTATAAGGAGGTGATCAACATATTCATGGGCAGTTAGCAGGCAAACAGCTTTTTACTTCTTGTGCTGCCTTGGGGCGTTTTGTGCAGATAGTCAAACCTGGAGCCCCGGGTAAGAGGAGAAGTAAGGAGCCTAACCTACCATGAAAAAAGTGCGAAAACGACGGAAGCTCAGCCACAAAGTCATTGTGGCTCTTGATGCGCGACCTGTAGATGGGGAAGTCTACATGGAAATAACACCCGACAGGCGCGGCACTCCGGCAGAATGTGATAAGCCAATTGATGAGAGGCAGGAGAGGCAAAGCCGGTTAGCAGGTCTTGGTAATGTCGCTGATAGCAAACCCTTGCGCTAACCGGATGAGAATGGCACTTTATGTGAAGTAAGAACCTCATACCATCGTGAGGTGCGCACACACGTACAGCAGGTTACTCTGATAGCGATTTTTGAGTTACGCGATTTCCCCTAGCCATTGAAAAGGATACTCCTTGAAATGGATGTCCCGTGGAATGGACAAGAATATCACCCCAAGGCATCCGCACTTGGGGTTTTCGTTTTTGAAAGGACACGATTTTTTTATTCACTTACACTCGCGGTAGCGTCTCGTGCACCGCCGGTGTCCACCTGACAGCGTATCCGGTGTTGGTCCTCTGCCTCCCTGCGCCTAACCGGCCGCTGGTTTGGCCGTTAAGATAGCGCTGTCCCAGCTCACTGCCAGAGGAGACCCCCAGTCATGACCAAGACACTTGGATACGCGGCCCAGGGCGCGACGACCCCATTGGACCTGTTCCACGTCGAGCGCCGGGAGCCCGGTCCGCGCGACGTGCAGATCGAGATCCTCTACTGCGGGGTCTGTCACTCGGACCTGCACACAGCCCGCAACGAGTGGCACAACACCGTCTACCCGGTGGTACCGGGCCACGAGATCGTCGGGCGCGTGACCGGGGTGGGCGCGCAAGTGAAGGGCTTCAAGCCCGGGGACCTGGCCGGCGTCGGCTGCATGGTCGATTCCTGCGGCACCTGCCCCGACTGCCAGGAGGGCCTGGAACAGTACTGCCCGACCTTTACCCTGACCTACAACAGCCCGGACCCCCATTCCGGGGGCATGACCTATGGCGGCTACTCCAACCGCATCGTGGTGGACGAGCGCTTCGTGCTGAGGGTCTCGGACACGCTGCACCTGCCGGCCGTTGCGCCCCTGCTTTGCGCTGGCATCACGACCTATTCGCCACTTCGCAAGTGGGAGGTGGGCCCGGGACAGAAGGTGGGAGTCGTCGGCCTCGGCGGCCTGGGTCACATGGGAGTGAAATTCGCCCACGCCCTCGGCGCCCACGTGGTGATGTTCACGACCTCGCCGGGCAAGGCGGCCGATGCGCATCGCTTAGGTGCGGATGAGGTCGTGATCTCGAAAAACACCGACGAGATGCAACGCCACCTCGCCAGCTTCGACTTCATCCTCAACACGGTGGCCGCGCCGCACAACCTGGACGCCTACCTGGAACTGCTCAAGCGCGACGGGACCATGTGCCTGGTCGGAGCGCCGGAGCTCCCGCACCCCTCCCCCAACGTCTTCAATCTGATCTTCAAGCGTCGCCGGCTGGTCGGGTCACTGATCGGTGGCATCAAGGAAACCCAAGAAATGCTCGACTTCTGCGCCGAGCACGGGATCGTCTCAGACATCGAGATCATCCCGATCCAGAAGATCAATGAGGCCTACGAGCGGATGCTTCGCAGCGATGTCAAATATCGGTTCGTCATCGATCTGGCGTCGCTCGCAGCAGGTGCTGGCGGGGCATGATACGGACACCCAATCTGGTCTAAAGCCCTGGCAATCTTGGGTTGAACCGTTCGTAACAGGCGGACGGGGCGTCCCCCGGAATCCGCCGCTCCAATCCGGGCCATCGGCCACCGCTTCGGCGGTGAGCGCTGGCGCCACACCCTGGGCGTGGTCGCGGCGCATCTCAACTGCCCGGGTCCTCACCTGGAAACGTCGTCCGACCCAGGGGCATTTGATCCTTCCCCGCCGAGAAGTCCCTCCCGGCGTCCCGGTCCCCAGCGGGGAACGCCAAGATGCGCTGGAAATGCCACTGGACTGCAGGCACGATTGGCCACGCCCGGAACCGGTGGCGGGCCACCTGCCGCGAGGGCAAGCCCCATGCCCCGCCCCCCCGCGCACCCGTCCATCTCGCTGGCCTGGCCCTGCTGGGCCTGACCATCCTCGCCGGCTGCGGTGAGGGCGGCAAGGTGGCCATTCCCGAGTTGCCCCGCTTCGACGACGGTCACCTCAGCGCTGGCCGTTCGATCTGGATGCGCACCTGCCGCAACTGCCACCTGATGGGGGTCAACCACATCCTGGGAGTGGCTCATTCCGACCAATGGGACCAGCGCCGCGCCAAGGGCCGCGAGCCGCTCTACCAGAACGTCATTCTCGGCATGACCGGTCCTGGCGGCGCGGTCGTCATGCCGCCGCGCGGCGGCGACCTCCAACTCAGCGATGCGGATGTGCGGGCGGCGGTCGATTACAACCTGGCGGCGGTTGAGGCCTTGCGCACGAGCCGGGCTCCCTGACCTCCCCCCCTCGACTGGGATGGGTCGATAGGCAAGCGATCGCTGCCACTGGGAAGGAACCTCTCTCCGGTTCGCTCTCTTGGATCGAGTGGCAGGTTGTTGGGGGGGACTCAAGCGCACTCGGCCCCACGCTTGACCAGCAGCTCACGCAGGATGGACCGATGGCAGCGCGCTTCATTCTCGCAGTAGCATCCCACGGAGAAGTTGGTGTCATGCGACAGCGCTGCCAGCAAATCCAGTGTTCGGCGCGCCTCCGGCGCGTTCATTTCCGCGAGGAATCGCCGCCTGAAGGTCCTCCAGGATGGGTCGTCGTTGGGTGAGGCCTCCTTCAGAAGTGCCTCACTCGGCGCAAGATTGGGAAACCATACGTCGTAGATGTTCCGGCTGGCGTACTCGGCCTTCGGAATGCCGCGCGGAGGACGGCGGACGGTCCCGATCCGGAGTCCTTCCGACTCCAGACGGGGGCTACCCAGTCTGACGATGCGCACGGTCATGTTGAGTACCCTGGCTCAGGATGACCAGCGACTAAGGGACCGCGGGCCGCTGCGTCGTTGTCGGTCGCAAGCATAGGCCATGGTGGAGGGGCCGTTATCGAGCAGCCGCCCGGCAGGCGTGTAATCGGCGGAGCAAAAATGTCCCCCTGAAGCGGCCGGAATGTCCGGTCGTGGCGGTGCGAAGGTGTACCGCCGACGAAGCCCCGATCTGGGCGCTATTTGAGGCTACCGGATCGGAGGGGGGATGTACGGCGTGGAGATCTACTACAAGGTCCGACGCGCACATTTCGTCGAGGGGGAGAGCATCCATGAGCTGTCACGGGTGTTCGGGATCCACCGCAAGACGGTGCGCAAGATGCTCAGCCACTCGGTGCCGCCGGGCTACCGGCGTCAGCAGCCGCCAGCGCGACCGAAGCTTGACCCGTTTACCGAGCTCATCGACCAGATCTTAGAGGAAGACCGCAACCGCCCGCGCAAGCAGCGCCATACCGCCAAGCGGATCTGTGAGCGGTTACAACAAGAGCACGGGTTCACCGGCGGTTACACCATCGTCAAGGACTACGTGCGTGAGCAGCACCAGCGTCGCCAGGAGATGTTCGTGCCGCTCGCCCATCCGCCGGGGCATGCCCAAGCGGACTTCGGTGAGGCACTGGCGGTCATTGCCGGGGAAGAGCGCAAGGTCCATTTCCTGGTGTTCGCGCTGCCGCACAGCGATGCGGTGTTTCTCAAAGCCTACCCGGGGGAGACCACCGAGGCGTTTTGCGATGGGCACAACGCCGCCTTCGCCTTCTTCGGCGGCGTTCCCCTCACGGTCCTGTACGATTATGTGCCGCGGCACATAATCGTACTTTTGTGCCCTTCGCCGTTATGTGGCGTTGCGCCTGTAACCCACTGGGATTGAAGCTACTTGGCTCGATCCGACGCCACATAACGAGCACCGTTTAACCGATGATGACCTCTCCGTTCCCTGATCGGAGTTGAGGTTGTCATGCTCGAACGTTATTTCGTCAAGCACCAGACCGTTGACCGAATTCGCGCGTGCTGGCTCGGGACCGCCATTGAACGCTACGTGGAGTGGCTGGAACAGGAGGGTTACGCCCAGCGCAATGTCCACCGTCGTGTCCCGCTGCTCTGCCACTTCGCGCAGTTCGCCGAAGAACGCGGCGCCGCGTCGCTGGAGCAAGCCGCGACACTGGTCGAGGACTTCGCCGAACACTGGATGAACGGGCATGCGGGCGACGGCATGAGTCTGCCCGCCCGGCGCAGGCTCGCCGAGGAGGCGCGTAATCCGGTCAACCAACTGCTCCGCCTCCAGTTGCCAGACTACGCCGGGGGCGGTCGCCAAGTACGGCCGGACCCGTTCCGCGAGGAGGTGCCGGGGTTCTTCACCCACCTGCGTGAAGAGCGCGGCCTCAAAGGGTCGTCGATCGACCACTACCGGCACTATCTCAATCGCTTCGCGGCCTTTCTGGCACGCCACCAGATCACGTCGCTACGCGAGCTCTCCGTGGCCACCCTCGCGGCCTTCGTTGTCGATAGCGCCCCGGCGCTCAGCCGCAACTCCCGGCGCGACCTGTGCGGCACGATCAAGGTGTTTCTGCGTTACTGCCACCGCGAGGGCCTGGTCGCCGTTGATCTGAGTGCGGCTGTGGAGATGCCCCAGGCATATCGGCTCGCCGAGCTGCCTCGTTCGATCAGCTGGGACGAGGTTCGCCAGATGTTCGCGGTCGTCGATCGACGCAGTCCGAAAGGGATCCGCGACTACGCGATCCTGTTGCTGCTGGTGACCTACGGGCTGCGGGCGCATGAGGTCGCGGCGCTGACCCTTGACGACCTCGATTGGTCCCGTGATCGGCTGTGCGTCCCGGAGCGTAAGGCCGGGCATTGGACGGTCTACCCCCTGGCCAGCGTCGTCGGTGAGGCGATTGTGGCTTACCTGCAGCAGGTCCGCCCGACTACCACCGACCGGCACCTGTTCTTTCGCGTGATGGCCCCTGTCCAACCGTTAGGGGCCACGGCCATCGCGCAGAGCGTCGGGGTCTATCTGCACCGGGCCGGGATCGCGGTGCGGCGGGCTGGATCGCATACGCTGCGCCACACCTGTGTGCAGCGCCTCGTCGATGCCGACGTCTCGCTCAAAGTCATCGGCGATTACGTCGGGCACCGTTCCCCCTCATCCACCGAGATCTACGCCAAGGTCGCCACCGAGGCCCTGCGCGACGTCGCCCTGGGCGACGGGGAGGCCCTATGAATACGCCGCTCCCCTTGTCTCCGGACACCTCACTCGCTCAGGCCGCCGAGGCGTTCGTTGCGTATAAGCAGGCGTTGAACCGCAAGTTCAACACCGAAGCAGGCGCCCTGCGGTTGTTCGTGGGCGCGCTCGCTGCTGGGGCCACCGCGGCTACCGTGACCCCGGCGGACATCGACCGGTTCCTCGCCGCGCGGCCACGCAATCGGCCACGTAGCTACAACCACCTGCTGGGTGTGCTGCGCCGCTTCTTTGCCTGGCTGGTCCTCCAGGGCGTCATCACAACCACGCCCGTTACCGCCAGCGTCCGGCGTGACGGCGGACAGCGCATCCCCTACCTGTTCGACCTTGCTCAGGCGCGCCGGCTACTGGATGTCGCGCGGCAACTCCCCGACCGACCCCGCGGCCCTTACCGCGGGTTGACCTACGAGACGATCTTTGCGCTGCTGTATGGTCTGGGCCTGCGCGTTGGCGAAATCGCCCGGCTCCAGGTGGGCGACCTGGACCGTACCCGGGGCGTGCTGATCGTCCGCCAAACCAAGTTCGCGAAGGATCGCTTGGTGCCGTTCGGACCGCACATCGGCCAGCGCCTGGAGTGCTATCTGGCGGCGCGCTTCGCCGCTGCGCCCGCGGCCGATGCCCCGCTGTTCAGCTTCACCCCGGGCCAAGCGGTCAATCCGATGACGATCAGCCAGGCCTTCCACGCCCTCCTGCCCCAACTGGCCCTGGAGGAGCGACCCGGTGTGGCCGCGCCACGGCTCCACGATCTGAGGCACTCGTTCGCCGTGGGCAGGCTGCTGCGCTGGTACCGCGAGGGCATCGATCCAAACCAACGCCTGCTCCACCTGGCTACCTTCCTCGGACATGTCGATCCGACCTCGACCGCGGTCTACATCACGATGACCGATACGTTGCTCGACGAGGCGAGCACCCGGTTCCGGCGCTTCGCCGGCCTGGCCCCCGCGGCAGGCGGTGCGCCATGAACGCCCTCGGCACGCTGGTGGTGGCGTTCTTCGAGGACCATCTGAAGGTCCAAAAGGGCCTGCAGCCCACCTCCATCCACAGCTATCGCGATGTCCTCAAGCTGTTCCTCAACCGGATCGCCGCACGCCGGCACTGCCCGGTCACGCGCCTCGCCCCGGCGGACTTGACGGCTGAGGCGGTGCTCGACTTTCTCCAGTCACTGGAAGTGACGCGAGGCAACCGGATCCGCACCCGCAATCAGCGCTTGGCGGCACTGCGGACCTTCTACCGTTACCTCGCCAGCCGCGCACCGGAAATGCTCGCCGAGGCGGCCCGCGTCGAGGCCATTCCCACCAAGCGGACGCCGCCGCCCCAAACCTGCTACCTGGAGCGCGACGAAATCGAACACGTGCTGACCGGGGTCGCCATCAGTGCGCCGCTGGGGCAGCGCGACCACGCGATCCTGACCCTGATGTACAACACCGGCGCGCGGGTCCAGGAGGTCGCGAATCTGCGCGTCGGCGATGTCGACCT
Source organism: uncultured Gammaproteobacteria bacterium (assembly GCA_963698355.1). Lineage (GTDB taxonomy): Bacteria > Pseudomonadota > Gammaproteobacteria > Chromatiales > Chromatiaceae > Thiodictyon. The sequence continues at coordinate 25,523 of CAVOQO010000053.1, forward strand.
GAACGGTCCGTATCGCGTTCGCCTCCACGGCAAAGGCGACAAGTGGCGCGCCTGTCCGCTGTGGCCCGAGACCGCACAGGAGCTACAGCAGCTCGATACGGTCCGCACTGGCGATCCAGCAACCCCGCTGTTCCGTTCCCGACTGGGACGACCGATGACGCGGTTCGGACTCTACAAAGTCGTCAAGCGACACACCGCGCAACTGGCCGCCCTGCGCTCGGACAGCGGTGCCGCCCGTCGCCTCTCCCCCCATGTAGTACGCCACACGACAGCCGTTCATTTGCTTGAATCCGGTGTCGACGTAAACGTCATCCGGGCCTGGCTCGGCCATGTCAGCCTGGAGACCACGAACCGCTATGCCGAGGTCGTAGTCGCCGAAGATATCGGCGGCGATGCGATGGATCGCCACCTGCTGCTCCGCCTCCGCGCGGGCGGTGAGCGCCTGGGTCAGGGCGTACTCGAACACCTTGGGGGCGCCCTTGAAGGTCAGACTGAGCGTGGCCGGACTCGTGGAGATAGGCGAGCACGTCCCGCAGCAGCTCGCTGCGGAACACGTAGGGCTTTTTCACAGGGATCTGCGGATGGGTATCATCAGCGAAACCGACCACTTCCAGCCCTGTACGGGCTTGGACACTAAAGGTGGCGGCGACATCGAAACGTTGCAGGGTCATGGGTTGTCTCCAATGGGTTGGGGAGACACGCCACTCCTTTCGGGGAGAACGTCTCTCCCCGCAGGTTGCTGGGCAGTCGGGTCAGAAGTAGCGACAGGTCTCGGCTGAGACCGGTCTGGGCGCGGTTTCTGCGGCAGTGGGCTGCAGGGTGACCTTGATGCGTTCCGAAGCGGGACGTCTGAAACGGTTGAGCTGCTCTGTGTCGAGATCCGGGGCGATCTGTTTCAGCAGTGCGGGTTATCGACCGTGCCGTTCTGGAGATAGCGGGTGACCCGAATCCCTCCAGTCTCGGCCAGCAGGAACTCACCCATCTGCCCGAGGAAGACTGCGTCTGTCTCGGCCATCCTGGTCTTCAGCGCCTTGAGTGCAGTCTCCAGATCCCGCCGCTCAGTGGTGAGCGAACGGTACGCAGAGGCGGCCTCCATCCACTGTGCAACCGCCTCCTCGGTGACTGGAAGGTACAGGTCGTGCTCTGGATCGGGTTCCGGTGCTTTGCCCGTCTCGATCGCCTCCCAGAAAGCCAGACAGGATGGAACCAGCTCCGTGCGCAGGAAGCTCTCGTCCCTTTTGACTTCAAAATCCAGCGGGGCTGAACCGTTGTGACAGGGGTCGAACACCAGCCAGCCACGGGGAGAGCCTGTGACATAGAGCTGGAACTGGAGCTGAACCCAGTAGAGCCGATACGGCTGGGACTGTTCGCGCTCTGCCGCCACCCGCTGATAGGTCCTGAAGGACGGGACTTTAAGCTCCACGGGTTCGTCCTCCGTACTCAGTCCATCGAGCGAGGCACGTAGCACAGACTGCTCAGACGACTGAGCACAGACGGGCAGCAGGATGGTCTTGTGGCGGTCCTCGAAGCCCTGTCGAGCACGGTCTTCCAGTGCCAGTCCACGTTGGACGAACGGGTTGCTGGAGAGATCTTCCGGTGTGGCGACCCCTGTACGCTCCGCCCACAGGCGCCAGGGCGTTTTATAGGGAGAGCGATTCAGGATGATGGCGGCCTCGGAAGCGGTGACTCCAGCGGTACGCCACGCATGCCACTCGGGGCTGCGTTGGCAGACATTGATGACGTTCATTGCAGTGCTCCAAAAAGAAAGGGGCACTCACCCCGAAGGATGAATGCCCCGATGGGGACGGTTACGATCAGGCGGCTTGCGCTTCGGGGTCGGCCTCCTGTTCGGCTTTCGCCAGCTCAGCCAGGGCGTAGTCCAGATCAGCACCCGTGAAGCGCTTGCGGAAGTACTCGTTGGCCGATGCCCAAGCACGACTGCGCGAAGCGCGCTCGATCAGGCTCTCGATCTGTTGGATCACCTCGGGTTCCGGTTGGGGTGGCGCGCATCATCTCGAACGGGTAGGCGAATTCGTGATAGGCATCGACCAGGAGGACGGCGTCGATTGTGCCATCCGGGAGCCGAGGATCATCCGGCTGTCCCAAGACGGGAAGGACATTCCCAATCGAGCGCCGTTGGATGCGTTTGTGCAGGATCTCCAGCATCTCCGGCTGAACATCGACCGCGAAGACTCGCCCGGCAGGGACCTCGGATGCGATTCGAAAGGTCAAGTAGCCGGTGCCTGCGCCGATGTCGGCAACGCGGCCATGGGGCGCCAGCCCCATGCCCCTCACCACCTTGTCCGGTAGCTCCTCAGTCGCTCGGCTCTTTCGCTCGAGCCAGGCGACTCCCTGGTGACCCATGACTTGAGCGATCTCGCGGCCGAAATAGTGCTTGCCGGTGCCGTCGCGGGAGGCTTCCTGGTAGCTGTAGTGTCCCCCAGAGGCAAGCGGTATCTCCGCCAGACCAACCCCAGGAACAAAAAACGCCAAAAGTGAAGCGGCGACCGCCCATTGCCACGGTTTCATCGGCGCGAAACCTGTATTCGGCAGCGGGTAGATCATTGGCACCGTGGAATCGGCTCGGGGCTCCCCGCCGCGCGAGCGGTATTGCTGACGCTCCGCCGGACGGTAGGGGGTTCCTCGGTCTCGGCTCAACCTGTGGGTAGGAGGACCGTGTCCACGATATCGACGACACCGTTGCGGGCGGCAATATCGGCGCGAATGACGCTCAGATCCACCGTCGGCAGCTCCTGGCCTGTGGCGGTCTCGAGGGTTCGGCTCGACAGGATCTCCACGGCGGTAACGCGCTTCGGCACCAAGTGGTATTTGAGAAGCGCGGTCAGCTTCGCCTTGTCAGCCAGCAGTTCTTCGAGGGCCCCCTCCGGCAGCTTCTTGAACGCCGCATCGGTCGGGGCGAACAGGGTGAAGGGGCCATCGCCTTCGAGCAGACCGGCCAGGCCCGCAGCATCGATTGCCGCGAGCAGGGTGGAAAACTCGCCGGACCGTTTCAACACGGCGACCACGCTGGGGCCCGCCTTAGCCGCTGGACCGTACGCGGCACCCGTCGGCATTCCACGCTGCATCGGGAAGGGCATGGGAGACATGGGCATGCCCATGAACATCGGCGGTTTCATCATTCCGCAATTACGCGCCTCGGCGACACCGCCGTAGAGCGCAAGAGCGATGACGCTAAGAAGCAGGAAGGCGGCGGGTCGGGCAGGGACGGCGGTCGTGGTCAGGGTTCTCACAAGTCGGCTCCAGGATTGGTGGATGGCACGCCGGCTTTGCCGGCGCGGTGATCAAGATCCTCGATGGCTTGGGGCTGCAGTGAAGCCGCCTAAGCTCAGTGAACACTTCCGCCTGGCGATAGAGCAGAAACAGAACGAGCAGGACTTCTACCGGGCAAGGATCGCAGCCATCCCACACATAGCCGCCGCCGACACGATCACCTCACTGGGCTGGAAGGGCATTCTGGAGGCAATGAACGGTGAGACCTACCCACCCCTCGACGCCGACCGCAGATATCTTCTGGGTCTCAACTGGAGCGAGACCCCCACACAACGAAAGCTCGACCGCATCACCGATCCCGATCTGCGCGCCGATATCCGCTACTACAACGACATCGCCGAGCACACCCTGCGCCTCAAGGCCAAGGCGACCTTCTGCGAGAGGCTTGGTCCGTTCCCGGGCTCAGCCGTCACCTACAGTCTGTGGGTGCAGCATGCAACGCTTGAGCGTCTTCGGGGGGAGACGGAAGCCCTTGGCCTCGGCGAGAAAGCCGAATTCATTGATGGCCTCAGGACCTCCTGGGACGCCGTCTCCAGGCTCGTCGTCGACGATGTCCCCGAGGGTGGGGACACCCTCCAGGAGTGCCTCACGGTCGTCCTGGAGGCCTTGGAGAGCCTGGCAGGGGGAGCGACGCTGAAGGTCGAGCGGAACCCCTCGGCTTGCCCCAGTGATCCGGCTGGCGGGCTCGCCGACTGAGCCTGCCGTGCGCGCACACTGCGCTGCAAGTCTGCTGGCGGAGCGCGGAGGGGCCTCGATTGAGGGTCCTCGATGGAGGGTCCGGCAGCCGCGGGCCGGAGCGGGGCGTACCGGGGGCGCAAACCGTGGTCGGCCCGGCGAGTCCCCGGGGGAGACTCGGATGGATGTCCCGCCGGTTATCGCGAGCAGGGGCGACTCTCGGGCAAGGGCTCACGCGCCTTCGCTGCTGTGGTCTGGCCGGGGCGAGACGAAAACTCGCCCTGCACATGATGGCCTGCAATCTCAGCCGGGCCTTGGCCCGCCGAGCCCCAGCACGCGCAGTGCCGCGCAGGCGGCGCCATAGCCGTTGTCGATGTTGACCGTGACGATCCCGGGCGCGCAGCTCGCCAGGGCCGACCTCAGGCTCAGCTCCCCGGCCGCGGCCACGCCGTAGCCCACGGAGCTGGGCACGGCGATCATGACCCCCCCCACCAGGCCGCCCAGGACGCTGAACAGCGCGCCTTCCATGCCAGCCACGGCGATCACTACCGGGTGTCGTCGGATCTCCTCCAGGCGCTCCATCAGCCGCCAGAGCCCGGCGACGCCCACGTCCTCGATCCGAGTGCTGGCTACACCGTGGAAGGCCAGGGTGCGGACCGCCTCACCGCAGATCGGCGCATCGGAGGTGCCCCCGCTAACCACCGCCACCCGCGGCTCGGGGGCGTAGGGGCGGCCATTGAGGAAGAACGCCGTGCGCGAGACCGGGTCGTAATCCAGCCGCGACCGCCAGCCGTCCGGCAGAGCCGCAAGCTGTGCGGGGGCGAGCCGGGTCAGCAGGCAGGGGTGACTCCGCGAGGCGTGCTGTGCCAGCACTCCCTCGATCTGGGCGGGTTGCTTGTTGGCGCAGTACACCGCCTCCTCGATGCCGATGCGCTCGCCACGGCTGAAGTCGACCACGGCCCGCGGCCATTGCTCAGGGACCTGGGACAAAGGCGCTCCCCCGCCGGTAGGGTTCGAAGCGGACGGCCTCGGGCAGCCCAAGGGCGCGGGCGAGGCCGGCGATGCGCTCGCGCCAGGCCTGGCGATCGCCGTTTAACAGACGCCCGAGCGCCGGCTCGTCGACCTCCACGGCGATGGCGTCAGGTCGCACCCGGCAGCGCACGACCTCGGGTCGCAGCGTCTCGCCGAGCTCACGCTCCACCTGGTGCACCAAGGCCAACATCCCGGCCTCGATGCGGATGCCGGTCTCCACCCGGCTGGACAGGCAGGGGGCCGCGGGCAGCTCGGCGATCTCCGGGTGGCCGAGCGAGCGGCACAGCGCACGCACGCCGCGCTTGTCCACGCCGGCCTCGACGAAGGGGTGGCGCGCGCCGTGGTTGCTCGCGGCCCGCAGGCCGGGGCGGTAGTCGCCCAGGTCGTCGGTATTGGTACCGGACAGGGTCGTGCCGTGGCCGACGCCGGCCAGCGCGGTATAGAGGTGGGTCTTGCAATGGAAGCAGCGGTCATAGGGGTTGGCGAGATAGGCCTCGTCACCAAACTCCCCGGCGTCGATCAGGTGCAGGACCCAGCCCTCTCGCTCCGCGACGGACTGGACGCGCCGCGTGGCCTCGGCCGGCACCGCCGGCGAGACGGCGTGCAGCATGGTCGCCCGATCCCCTAAGGTGCGGCCGGCGAGGATGGCCAGTGTCATGCTGTCCACCCCGCCGCTGACGGCGATGCGCACGGGGGCGAGCTGCCGGAGGAGGCGCTCAAGGGTGGATCGGGTGTCTTCGGGCATCTCACGCATGGTGTGGCTTATATTGGGCCAGATAGACCGCCGCGGGGCCAGCCATCCCAGACGAGCCGGTCGGGGCCGCACGACCTGCGGGCAATTGTCCCCGATCCTCGGCAGCGGCGCACTCCGGCACAGGGCTCACTTGGGCTCCATCGAAGCGGCCGCCGCCAGCCGCAGCGCCGCCTCTTCCCCCAGGCGCCGCAGCCTGGCCCGCTGGGCCGCATCGGTCAGGTCCGCGAGCGAGCGGCTCTCGACCTTCGCGGTCAGGACCCCTTGTCGGTCCACCACCTTCACTTCCAGGCGCCGGCCCTCCACCTCCACCACCACCTGCCGGCGGGGCAGGGCCAGGCGTTCAACCGGGTACCAGCGCAGGCCAATGGTGGTCGTCTCCTGCAGGCAGCGGGCGATGACATGGGCCAGAAACTCGGGGCGGAGCAGAAGGCGCACCCCCTGGGCGACCCGGCCCGCCTTGCCAACGACGGGGAGGGTGTTCAGGTCGAGCACCCCCTCTGTCCCGCGCAGCCTGTCCAGCGCTGCAGCCAGGTCCTCCGGTGCCTGGTCGTCGACCTCGAAGGCGAGCTCGGTCAGCCGCTCGGACAGGGCTGTTTCCTGCGGCGGCGCATCGAAGCACAGCAGGCGCAGACAGTTCGGCCTGCTGCCGAGATCCCGGGTGCCGAAGCCGACCCCGGTGGCGCGCAGCACCGCGGCCTCGGTCAGCGCGGGCGGCAGCGCGGAGGCGATGGCCGCGCCGGTGGGGGTGACGCGCTCGCCTGCCAGCCCGTCGTCCTGCCAGGCGAAGCCTCGGAGCAGCTCAAGCGTCGCCGGGGCCGGCACCGGCAGCTCGCCGTGGGCGGTGGCCACGGTGCCGCCACCAAGGGGCAGGGGTCCGCAGCTTGCGCTTTGCACCGCGAGGCGCTCCAGGAGGTAGGCCGCGCCGACGATGTCGATGATGGAATCCCAGTCGCCGACCTCGTGAAACTCGACGGCCTCGACCGGCACCCCGTGTACTTGCGACTCGGCGGCCGCCAGGCGCTCAAAGATGGCCAGGGCGCGAAGGCGCACGCCCGGGTCCTGGAGCCCGCGCCCCAGCAGGCCCCGGATTTCGCGCCAGTGCCGGTGCCGGTGGTCCGGCCCTTCCGGGAGCAGGACCCGAAACCGGCTGCCACGCAGGGGTCGGCGCACGGTCTCGACCGAGACAGCCCAGCCGGCGGGGGGCTCCAGGGACGCGATGGCCGCGCGCAGCCCCTCGATCTGGTCCGGGAAGGCGTCTAGGAGGGCGGCACAGACCATGTCGCCGGCGAGTCCGCCGACTGGGTCGAAGTGCAGATGCCGCCCGTTGCCCGCCATGGTGCCCCTGCGGCCCCTACCCCGAAGAGCCCTTAAGCAGCATCTGGTTGGTCGCCGAGCGCGTCTCTCCCACGGAGCTCACCCGGATCGCCGGCAGGTCCTCCACCGGGCACTTGTTCTCGCAGATGCCGCAGCCGATGCACTGGCCTGGGTCCACATAGGGCTGCTTGAGCTCGATCGGCCGGCCGTCGCGCCCCGCGACCTGGACCACGTCGAACCAGATCGCCTTGGGCGAGGTCGGGCACATCTCCTCGCAGACGATGCAGGGGGTGTGCATGGCCCAGGGCAGGCAGCGCCCGCGGTCGTAGAAGGCGGTGCCCAGCCGGATGGGTTGGGCGTACGGCGCCTGGCCCGTTTTCTCGGCCACGCCGATGCGGCGGATGGCGCCGGTGGGGCAGGCCTGGCCGCAGGCCACGCAGTACTGCTCGCACCAGCCAATGCGGTTGATCAGCACCGGGGTCCAGAGCCCCTCCAGCCCCGCCTCGAGCAGGGCGGGCTGCAGCACGTTGGTCGGGCAGACCCGCATGCAGGCGGCACACTTGATGCAGCGCCCGAGGAACTCGTCCTCGGTGAGTGCGCCGGGCGGCCGGATCACCGCCGCCGTGGGCAGATTGAGCGCCGATGCGGAGCTGCGCGCCATGGGCAGCAGGACCGCGGTGGCGACGGCGGTCTCGACCACGCGCCGCCGACTGATGTCGATGGGCCTGTGGGCCGAGCTGCGCTCGCGCCTCAGCCCGAAATGCAGGGCGTCCTCCGGGCAGTCCTCGATGCAGTTCATGCACACGTGGCATTCGGCGATGCGCAGCTCCTTGTCCGGATCGCAGGCGCCCGGGCAGTGGCGCACGCACTTCCCGCAGTCGGTGCATTTGTCGATGTCGCGCTGGATGCGCAAGGGCGCCCGCCGCGACAGGACCCCGAGCAGCGCGCCCAGGGGACACAGTACCCGGCACCAGAAGCGCGGAAAGAACCGGTTGGCCAGGAGGATGGCGGCGAACAGCAGCGCCACCAGCACGCCGCCCTGGAAGACGGGGGCATGGAGGTGGACGGGAAGGCCGATGCGGTCCAGTCCCGGGAGCACGCCCACCGTGAAGGACCGGTAGATAAGCGCGATGGGATCGAGCAGCCCGATCTGCAGCGAGCCGAACGCGGTGAGCACGAGCAGGGCCACCAGCAGGTAGTACTTGATGCGGAACAGGGGGCGGTAGGCATTGAGATGCTGCTCTTCCAGAGGCTTGCGGCGGTTGAAGAGCCGGCCGAGGATCTGGCTGGTGATTCCCAGTGGGCAGATCCAAGAGCAGAAGAAGCGCCCGAGGAACAGGGTCGGCACGATGACTAACAACGCGAGCGCAAGGCCCTTGTACAGGGTGGCGCTGGTGAGGAAGCCGGCGAGGGCGGTGAGGGGGTCGAGCTCCAGGAACAGGGGGATCTGCCAGCCCCGCATGCGCCCGTAATCGGCCACCCAGAGCAGGAACAGGAACAGGGAGAGGAAGAACATTGCCCAGTAGCGGCGGTAGCTGCGCAGGCTGCTTGGGATCAGGCGCATGGTCTCAACCCAGCTGGGACTCGACCCAATTCACCGACCTCCATTCCACCACGCCGAGCCCGCGTGCCTCGCCCATGGCGAGGTAGGGCACCTGCTCCGGTGTCAGACTGAGGAGCTGCAGGCTGTAGGCATCGATGGCCACCTCGTCGAGGCCGGCGATGATCGTGTTCTCGACCGCCACGTCGTCCAGGCTGCCGCCGGTCGGGCCGTTGCGCTTGAGGACGCGGACCGCGTCCATCACCGTGAGGGTCGGCCGCACGGCCTGCGCCAGGTCGACGATGGAGGTGTGGATGTCCTGGTGGAGCTGGTTGCGCCGCCCGCCCAGCACGCCATACCAGTTCTTCATCGCCAGGGTGCAGCCGCACAGGGAGTGGTGCTTGACGATGGGGGCGTTGATGACCCGATCCACCTCGTGGAAGAAGCGCGACACGGGCCAGATCCGTAGCAGGTTACCGCCCATGTCCGTGGTGAGAAAATCGCCGGGCCCGGGCAGCCGGATCTCAGCGCCGGCCCGCTGGGCCGCGGCCTGGATGCCCGAGCGGACGAAGCAGCGTGCCGGGTCGTTCAGGGAGACATCGGTCACCCAAACCTGCGACGCGCCCGCCTCCCGGCAAAGCCGCACCAGGGCGCCGACGACCTCGGGGCTGGTGTTGGCTGCCTGCTCGGGCTGGCGGTCCCAGCCGACGTTCGGCTTGATGAGGACACGTTCCCCCTTGCCCACGAAGCGGCCCATCCCGCCGAGTCGCGCCACCGCCTCACGCACCATGGGCTCGGCCTGCTGGCCGCGCACCACGGCCAGCACCGGGCGCACCGCCGACGGCTCGACCCGGAAGTCCTGCAGGCGATGCACCGTCTCCTCGCGGCGCCGCACCGGCTGGTCGCTGTAGGCGAGGTGGCCCAGGGTCAAGACGCCTGCCGCCGCGGCGGTGGTTGCCGCGATGTCTCGCAGGAGCTCACGGCGGGTGAGCCGCCGCGCGGGCCGCCCGTGCTGGGAGCCCCCATGCCGTCCCTGTGTCTGCCGCCCGGGCGCCTCGTCGCTCATGGGTTCGGGCCTCGCTCGAGATAATGCTGCACCGCCGCCTGCAGCGCGGTGTCCAGAGGGGCGAAGGCCCCCACCAGGCGGCCGCCCGCGGCGACGAAGAACCAGTCCCCCTCGTAGGGGTCGCTCACCCGGTGGACCGCGTGGCCGGCGATCGTGATGGTGTCATGGCCGATGCCGTCGCCGTCGAGGAAGGCGAGGAGGCGGCCCTCCAGCTCCCTGGTCTTCTCGGTGCTGCCCTGGATCACGAAGGCCTCGACCTCGGTGCCGTCACGCGCGAAGCGGCGCTCGATCACATTCCCGAGCAGGTCCAGGCCGTGGTAGGCCTCCTTGACGAACCGGGTGGCCACGACCTTGCCCAGGTCCGGGAAGTCCGCCAGGGCCGGCCCTGTCTCCGACACCGGCCCGAGAGCCGCCTTGAGGGCCTGGACGGCAGAGGTCGGGTCGCCACCACCGAAGGCGCTGAGCTGGAGGTAGAAACGCCCGTGGGCGAGGCTCACGCCGCCGCTCGTGCGAAAGCCGAGCAGGTCCCCACCCACGGCCACCGCATCCGGGCCTGCCTGGTCCATAAGGACACCGAAGGCCTGCAGGGGCTTGCCCATGTCCCAGAGATCCACGACCAGGGTCGGCTGGTCCTGGGCATCGGCCCCGTACTCCGCCACCGCCAGTCCCTGGAAGCCGGCGCTGAGGTAGTACTCCGCATGCCCGTCGACGTATTCGTAGAGGTTGTCCTTGGAGAAGGTGCGGACTTTGCCGACCCGTTCCTGACCGAGCAGGGTCGCCGGCAGCAGTGCCGCCATCCCGGTCGCGGCGACCCCGGGGCCGGGCGCGTGCAGGTCGACGAGTCCGTGGTCGTAGTGCCGGCTCTGCCAGTACAGCCCCACCGCCAGCAGCGGGGGCAGCAGCAGGAGGGTCCAGCGGGCGGGCGCAGGTACCGGCAGGGGGGATGCCACGGGTCAGGTCCAGATGCCAAGGTCGCGATGCGCCGCCCGCAGCTTGGCGGCGACGGGCAGGCCGTGCGGACAGGCCGAATTGCAGGGCGCATCCGCGCAGTCCCGGCAGGGGTCCGCCTTGACACCCAGACGCGCGTACTCCTGCATGGCCCGCTTCTGATCGCCATATTCGCTGAAATACATCTCGAAACGCAGGATGGAGGCGATGGCCACGCCATAGGGACAGGCCGGCTCGCAGTCGCCGCAGCCCGTGCGGCAGTAGTCGCTGCCATAGGCGCCCGCGTAACGGTCGAGGGCCTGCTGATCGAGCGCCGTGAAGGCCTGGCCCGATGCCGGCAGGAACCGCTCCAGGTCGCTAACACGCTTGATGGTCACGACCAGACCCGAGACCTCGGGGTGCTTGAGGACCCATTTAAAGGCGGCCTGCTCGAAGGGCGTGTCCTGGGCGACCACGCCGGCGTCGCGCGCCCCGGCCAGGGTCTTCATCGCCACCACGCCGACGCCCTTCTCCTGGGCGAGGCGCAGGACTTCGGGCACGCGCGGAAACTTGAGGAAGTTGAAGGCCGGCATGATGACGTCGTAGTGCCCCGAGGCGACCGCCTCGGTGAGCAGCTGTTCCATCTGATAGGGACCATGGGACGACACCGCCAGGTAGCGGGCCTTGCCCTCCTGCCTGAGCTCCTGGAAGGCGCTCAGCATCGCCTCGTCCAGGAGCCGGCGGCGCTCGCCCTCGGTGTCCCTGACGCCGCCGATGGCGTGCACGAACACGACGTCGAGATAGTCCGTGCGCAGGCGCTTGAGACTGCCATCGACCGCCGCCTTGTAGTCCGCCTTCGAGCTGCCGAGCTGGAGATGGCTGACCCCCTCCTCGTAGCCGACCGGGCGGCAGAACTTGGAAGCGATGTAGACCTTGTCGCGCTGCCCGCGCTTGGCAAGGGCTTCGCCGATGACCGACTCGCTGCGGCCATAGTCCGGCGCCGTGTCGAAGTAGTTGATGCCCTGATCGATGGCGCGCAACACCAGGGACGCGGACGGGATCTGGCCGCCGCCGAAGGAGATGTCGCTGATCTCCAGTGCTGTCCGCCCAAGCCGCTGGTAGCGCTGAACTCGTGCCTTCTCCGGGCGGCTTGGGCCAGGGTCGGGGGGGCGCGACGCCGATGGTCGAGGCGGCGGTGGTCAGCAGCGAGGTCTGCAGGAACTGGCGGCGTTTCATGTG
>CAVOQO010000054.1:0-10723 GCA_963698355.1 uncultured Gammaproteobacteria bacterium
GCGTCCGACCACGAAGGGTCGGATGGCATTTTCGGTGACGTTGTTGTCGATGGGGATATGGCCATCTTCGAGAAAGGTGGTGAGCTGCGGCCACAATCCCAGCGCGTAGCCGATGGCCGTGCCGAGCAGCCCCTTGGGCAGGACCATGCTGACCTTCTCGTCGAGCCAAGCCTTGATCGTCTCCAGGATGGGGCGGCTATGGGCCTGACGTTTGGCCTTGCGTTCGTCTGGGGAGCAGGCGCGCAGGCGCCGCTCCACGGCATAGAGCTGGCCAATCAGGGCGACCATCTGGTGGGCGGCGGCGGTGTTGCGGCGCCCCTCCGCGGCCTCGACGAACTTCCTGCGCACGTGCGCCCAACAGGCGGCATGCCCGCGGATACCCACCTCGAGGGCCAGGGCGCTATAGCCGCTGTAGCCATCGCTCAGGAGGTACAGGCCCTCTGGCGGCGGATAGCAGCCTGCCGGGGGCACCCCGCCGGGGAAGAGAAATTGCCTGGGGACCGTGCCGCTGCGAGTCTGCGCGTATTGGAACCACACGACTGGTCGGTCGGGCGGGCCGCCGCGATAGACCCACATGAACGACTGTTGGCTGGCCTCGCGCCCGGGCTCATCGAGCACCTGCAGGCGGGTCTCGTCGATGTGGATGACCGGACCCTGGTAAAGCAGCGCCTTCATCGCCGCCATCAGCGGGGTGAGCCGTTGGTCGAGCTGGATCATCCAGCCGGCCATCGTCTGGCGGGACAGCTCGATGCCCTCGCGGGCAAAGATCTTCTCCTGGCGATAGAGCGGCAGGGCGTCGACGAACTTGCCCACCACCACGTCGGCAATCAGGGAGCTGTGGCCGATGGCCTTGGGCAGGATCTGGCTGGGCCGTGGGGCGATCACCACCCCCTGCTCGGCACCGGCGACGTCCGCGTTGATGGGGACGTACTTGGCACGCTTGAACAGGATCACATAGGGCTGGCGGGGAATCACCGCCAGTTGCTCAGACTCGTCGTAGCCGATGAAGCTCCAATCCGACCCCATGGCCTGCTTCTCGGCCTCGGGCAGGTCGATGATGCGCTCCACCCGCGGCAGGTGTTCCGGCAAGGGCCGGCGTACGGGCTTGTCCTTGGGCTGCTCGGGGGCGGGTTGGCGGGGCGTCGCTGCGGCAGGCGGCTCGGCGGCGATGTCGAGCTCACCAATCAGCGCCTCGAGCTCGGCCTCGTCGAACAGGTTGAGCTGGTCTGGGGAGATGCGGTCCGCACTGGGGCCGAAGCGCTTGCGCTTGAGGAGCGTAATGGTGTCGAGCAATTGCTGGATCTGGCGCTCGGATTCGGCCACACAATCGCGCAGCCGCAGCACTTCGGCGTGCAGTTCGATGGGGTCTTCCGGGAGCTGGGCAACGGCACTTTTCATAGGCCGCATTTTACCTGAATTAAGCAATTGATTCAGGTAGATAATGCGCTTCAAAGGAGCCGGAAATCCGCCTTTCGATGGCCCTCCACCTGGCGGATATCCAGCCCGTCGAGCAGCCAGCGCAGCTCCCGTGCGGAGACCTCGAGGGCGACTGCGTCGGATTGCGGCCAGCGAAAACGCTCACGTTCCAGGCGCCGGTACCACAGCCAAAACCCGTTGTGCTGCCAGAGCAGGATCTTGAGCTTGTCGCGCCTGCGATTGCAGAACACGAACAGGCTCTCGCCGAACGGGTCCTGTTGGAGGACGTCCTCGACCAAGGCCGCCAGGCCGTCGATCTGCTTGCGCATGTCGGTGGCACCCACGGCCAGATAGACCCGGGTCTGCTCGCTCGGGACCATCATGGCGCCGCCGCCAGGGTCGCCAGCACCCGAGCGAGGGTCCCAGCATCGAACCCCCGGGCAATCTGCACGCGTACGCCACGCGTCGAGACCACCACTAGGCCACTGTCGGCCAGTGCCGGAGATTCATCGACGACCTTCAGCGCGACCAACCGCACGCCCGTCGCGCCTTGCGCGCCCTCAGCGCCCGATCCCTGCTCCAGGCGCCGCCTCCAATAACGCAGGCTGCTCTGCCCGATCCCGTGCTCGGCACAAAACTGCCGCTGGCTTTGCCCGCTTGCCCCGTACTCCTGCACCAACCTCGCCCACTGCTGTGGCGTCCGACGCTCCCCGTTCTCTGCTGGTCCCACGTTCGCCCCCTGCCACTGCGGTTCATCGTGGAGCGATCATCCCGAGTCCGCCGGCGCCGCGATAGATGTAATTCGCAGGACGCTTACGGGGCGACTACTACCGGGATGCCGGGCTCGCCTAAGAGGCGATGAGCGTGGAGCGCACCGCGCCCCGCTGGATGAAGATGCTCAGGAAGTGCGGGTACATCCCGGCCTGAGACATCGCAATGCGCTGAGCTGCCGGGCCCCATTCAGGCCCGCGGGCAACTATGTCTCCCGCCGCAGGGTATCTTTCACGGTAATCAGGACGGGAAATGCGGTGGCCCAGCGCGATTCTACCCATACCCCCGCAGGGTCTGTAGATCCTGGGGACTTTTCGGACGGGACTCAAGATTCCCGGTCTTGCCGGCCGCTCCTAGGTAGTGTTGACATTAGGCGAGCCAGATCCACGCGGCAACGATGGCGATGAACGCCTCGAAGCGCGTATCGAGTTTGTCATAGCGCGTGGCGATTCTGCGGAAATGTTTGATGCGACAAAAGAAGCGCTCGACCAGGTTGCGGCTCTTGTAGATGTGGCGATCAAAGGTGCGCGACTGAGTTCGGTTGGCGCGCGGGGGGATGACCGCCTGCGCGCCGCTGGCCACGATGGTGTCGATCAAGGCCTGGGAGTCGTAAGCTTTGTCGGCAGCAACCGCTTGGGCCGCGACGCCGTTGAGAAGCGGCTCGGCTTGGGTCACGTCAGCCTCTTGTCCGGCTGTCAGGCGCCAGCGCGCGAGGTTGCCGAGGGCCTCGACCAAGGCATGGATCTTGGTTGTCAGCCCGCCGCGCGAGCGGCCAATCGCCTGCGCGCCATCTTTTTTTGGGCGCCTGCCGCGTGTTGATGGACACGAACGATGGTGCTGTCGATGAAGATTTCCTCGAAATCGGCATCCTCGGCCAGTGCCGAGAAGACCCGCTCCCACACGCCGCGTTTCTGCCACCGTGCGAACCGCTTATAGACACTGTTCCAGGGGCCGAACTCCTCCGGCAGATCGCGCCAAGGCGCTCCCGAGCGTGCCATCCAAAGCACCGCCTCGACGAACCAGCGATTGTCCGCGGCGATGCGCCCGCGGTCACCCGGTTTGCCCGGCAGCAGGTGTGCCATCCGCTCCCATTGATCATCGCGCAGGTTCAGGCGTGGCATAAGTTCGCCCGTCAGCAAGTTGGGTGAACTATATCATGTTAAATGTCAACACTACCTAGGAAATTCAACCACCCAAGACCCGATCTGGCCCCGATCTTAGCCGCGCTCAGGGCACACTCTCAGAGCTACATCAGCGGTTTCGCGGCGTCGGACGATCAGGAGGCTGAAAGCCGGGCGTATCCCATGGGAGCCCTTCGCCCGGGCGCTCCGGCTTGCTCGATTGCTTGTCGCGCCACGCTTGAACGAACAACCGGGTGCCCGGATCGAGCGCGTCGAGCGCCTTCTCGTCACCGAGCGCGCGCACCGCTCCGTCGGCAGAGCGACCTATCGCTAGGCGCGCGCCTTGCGCCAACTGGGGGAGATCATCGAGGTCCGCCCGTAGCACGACAACCTCGGGACCCGCTCGTGAAACAACTCTCCAGCGACCGCTGGCCGCGACGGACGGAGCAGCGCCAACCAGAAGCACTTCACTGTCTGGCATGAACTTGCACTCTTGGCAACCGACCTCGTAACCAGTATCGGTTGCGAATACAAACGAAGAAGCTGCCGCACAGCGGTCGGCAGCGTTTCCGAACATTACGGTGGCGGCCAGCGCAGCACCGAGTTCCATTGCGAGGATAGCCACCGAGACTGAAAGCCAATAAGCCTTGTCAACCCGCGCTGCGCTTCGCACTGGGCAGCTTGGCAGGGCGGTCGGTTGAGTTTCCGGACGCTACGTCGCGCGGCGCTGAAGGGCTCGACCGAAGGTGAGCCCTTCAGCGCATAACGCGCTACTTGCCCATCGGCCACCAACCGGCCCATGGGCGCCCCGGACTCCAGGCGGCCGACCACGCCCGACCATCCTGTCCGATAACGAAAACATCCATGAAGTCGGGTCGACGGACCGCAGCAGTAACGAGGGACCCGTGAGCAGCCTTGCCGCCGTTCAGGCTCCACCACCCATGCCAGCCGTCGGCGAATGATGGCTCCCACGCCGCCGTGAGGATGGTGTTGTCGGTTCCGACCACAAACACGTCCAGTTTGTTCGAGCTTCGCGATACGGCCCCGACGGGCGCCCCGGGACGCGCACGTCCGTCGCGGATCTGCCACCAGCCATGCCACCCATCAGTAAACGCCGGCTCCCAGGCTGCGGTGATCACGTTGCCCACGGAATTGGTGCCGAAGATATCGAGGTGATCCGCGCTGCGCGATACCGCACCGATGTAGGAACCCTGCGGAAAGACCTCGTCGCGAATCCGCCACCAACCGTGCCAGCCGTCCGTAAACGCCGGTTCCCACGCCGCGGTGTAGCAGTGCCCGTCGGTTCCCGTCACGAAAACGTCCAGCTTGTTCGCACTACGCGAAACGGCGGTGACCGGCGCACCCGGCTTGGCAGCGCCGCCGCGGATCTGCCACCAGCCATGCCATCCATCAGTAAACGCTGGCTCCCACGCGGCCGTCATCACCCGGCCGGCAGTATCGGTTCCAAAGATATCGAGATGGTCTTGGCTTCTGACGACGGCGTTGATCATTGCTCCTTGCGGAAACACCACATTGCCGATCCGCCACCAGCCGCGCCAGCCTTGGCCGGGCGCCCAGGCACACGTGTAGGCGCGCCCGTCGGTTCCGACGACAAACACATCCAGGAAATCGGGTCGTCGCGAAACCGCTGTAACGGCCGCCCCGGCCGCCGCACGCCCGCCGAGTAGATTCCACCATCCCTCCCACCAGCTCACCATCGCCGGCTCCCAGGCGGCCGTGATGGTATTTCCGCCATTGTCGCAGACGAACACGTCCAGATGATCGGCGCTGCGGCTAACGACGTTGCACATGGCGGGCTGCGTGGTGCGCATCGATGTGAGCCCCCAGCCGAGGTGGCGCTTCGTCGATCCGCACATCTGCCACTCGTTTGCCCGCATGAGGCAGCCGACCCCGGCGGCGCCGGCACAGTTCTCGCAATTGGCGTTGGGCTCGCCAAAACGCCCCCACGATCCACCGCAATTGCAACCGCTCGACGAATACTCGTCGGGGCAGTTGAAAATATGGCCGCTCTCGTGCGCGAACACGCGGTCGATGTTGTCGGGACCCCAGCCGTCGTTGGCGTACTCCATGACAATCCGCGGCCCGCCGATAGACGCGTACGCGAAATGATCGACCGGGTAACCCTTGACGAAGAAGACGCAATACGCCCAGGTCGTGTGCTTGACGGCTCGCAGGCTGTTTATGTAGTCGAACACCCCATTCCAATTCGCCTGGAAACCGAGCGCAGCAACCGCGGGATTGCGGAAGCGGCTTTCGTTGTCCGAGGCAGCCGCATCCGACTGCGTAGTGATGTTCACGGGCCGAACGTCGAAGTCGAAGCTGACGCCAGCCCACAAGTTGAAGCCGGCAAGCCAGCTGGCGCCGGCTTGAACCTCGGCGACGATCTTCGTTTGCTCCGCAGCGCTAAACTGGGTGGCCGCAGTCGGACCGTTTACGATGACAACGCCCAGCGACACCGACCCCATCAGGAAGTCGCTCGTACCGGGCGCGCCTGCTCTCGCCGCCGCAGCCGGACTGGAAGCGGGGACCGGGGCGCCTGCGCATCCCGGCATATCCCATACTTCGCCGTCGCGCGGGCGCTTCGCCTTAGCGTCGGCGAAGGCCTGGCTGGTGCGAAGTTGCATCGCCTCGACACCGAAGCGTTCGTTGTCGTCGAGCGTTGCGAGTACCGCCTGCGGGATAGCCTGGACGGGGGCTGCTTCAGCTGCCGGTTGCGTTGTGTCGAGCTGGATCTCGACACGTGGTCCAAAGCGCAGCAGTACCTTGGGAGGTCTGACAGCAGCCGCTGCTCCGGCTTCCGCCGCCGAGAGTGGCCTTGCTGCGTCATGAATGACTAAATTCTCTCGAAACGGTAGATCTCCCGCCATGATTGTTCTCCTTGAATTGATCGCGACGCCGGCCCAGCTGCCCGATGGGGCAAAGCCTGTTGCACATTGTCGAGCCCCCTCCGAAGAACCTCACGGGCCTCGTTGCTATGTTTAATCCATGTGATGTGCAGTGTCAACAAAAGACAAAAAAAGGATAGATCACTAGTGTCCCAACGTTTAATCTAACAAAGTCAGCCGGTTACGCTCAAGGGAATCTGCTGAATTGTAGTCCGAATCCGTAAGTAGCTGATTTATTGGGGCGCGCTCGAATAGGGTCAGACTGAGGACCTGTAACAAAGTGTGGAGAATATTATCAATATTCAGGCGATCTTTTATAATCGCAACTAATACGTAAGTCGAAACCGCAATCCAAATTTGTGATTTAACTGAGCTATGCTCGAATCTGGTGTATCGATGGGGCCTGGCGGAGGTTGAGGAGGCGGCGCACCGTTGCTGACAATGCGGTTGTCGAGACCCACAGCAGCAACGTGGAGGCGCGCCATGCGCGACGATACGAATCGAGGGGTGGTTGAGGCAAGCGCGGCGGGAGACGCGGCGCTGGGCGAGCTTGGCCTGCCGTTGGAGGAACTGGTGCGCCGCGGAGCGCGCGGGATTCTCCAGAAGGCCATCGAGGCGGAGGTGCAGGTGATGCTCGAGCAGTTCGCCGAGGTGAGGCTGATCGACGGGCGCCGGGCGGTGGTGCGCAACGGCTACCTGCCGACGCGCGAGATCCTGAGTACGGTCGGGCCGGTGGAGGTCCGAGTGCCGAAGGTGCGCGACCGCACCGGCTCGGGGATCAAGTTCAACTCGGTGCTGGCGCCGCCGTATTTGCGTCCCCCGTTCGCAACAGGGGCCCGGGTGGCCGCGGCGCTGCCGTGGCTGTACCTCAAGGGGATCTCCAGCGGCGACCTCGGTGAGGCCCTGGAAGTGCTCGTCGGAGAGGGCGCCAAGGGCCTCTCTCCGGCCGCGCTGGGTCGGCTCAAGGCCGAGTGGAGCGAGGAGTACAAGGGCTGGGCGGGGCGCAGCCTCAAGGGTCAGCGCCACGCCTACTGGTGGGCCGATGGGATCTACACGACGCTGCGCCAGAGCGATGACCCCAAGCTCTGCCTGCTGGTGATTATCGGCGTCACCGCCGATGGCACCAAAGAGTGGGTCGCCATCAGCGACGGGCTGCGCGAGTCCACCGAGTCCTGGCTCGATGTCCTGCGCGACCTCAAGGAGCGTGGCCTGGAGGTGGGTCCGCGCCTGGCCGTCGGTGACGGGGCCCTCGGGTTCTGGAGCGCGCTCGATCAGGTCTATCCGGAAACCGTGCATCAGCGCTGCTGGTTCCACAAAATGGGCAACGTCCTCACCGATTTGCCCAAGTCCCTGCAGAGCAAGGCCAAGGCCGATCTACAGGCGATCTGGATGGCGGCAACCCGCACGGAGGCCAACCAGGCCTTCGACCGCTTTATCAAGCGCTACGGGGCCAAGTACCCCAAGGCCGCCGAGAAGCTGGAGAAGGACCGCGCGGTCCTGTTGACCTTCTTCGCCTTCCCGGCCGATCACTGGGTGCACCTGCGCACCACCAACCCGATCGAATCGACCTTCGCCACGGTGCGCCATCGCACCAGCCGGACCAAGAACTGCGTCGACCGCACCACCTTCCTCGGCCTCGCCTTCAAGATGAGCGAGGAGGCGGCCAAGACCTGGCGACGCATCCGTGCCCCCGAGAAAGTGGCCGAGCTGCTCGGTGGGGCACGTTACGAAGACGGCATCCTGGTGCCTGACGACCCACCAGATGCCGAAGTGGAGCAACGGGAAGCCGCCTGAGTACACTCTGGCCCCCAAGGTCATACACCAGATTTGCAAATAACTCGGGACATCCTGACCAAGGCCTATAACTGCATCGCAATCTTGATGAGGAACGCGTCAGCCTGATCGAGGCAGTTGCGGTAAGACCCATTTGAATATGGGAAGGTGCGATAGCCGCCAATCCTGTTCGGCCGATTCCGGGTGACAGCGCCGGTTCCCGGGGGCAGTGTACGTAACACATGGACTCGGTCAGTGTCGGCTGGCCGCGCTACTGCCGACCGCGAGCAGCGAAACGCCAGCGTCGGCTCTTGGCCGACCAGACTCGCTCACTGAGGTGCCTGCGAGAGTCTGCAGTGCGTCCGAAGCCGCCGTTCCCGGTCAACCGCTCGAATGCCCGCTTACGGCCGCATTGAGACGCCCCCAGGAGAAATGGGTCCGAGGTGCGCAAGGAAGACGAGGAGGCTGAGCGTCGGCGCCCTCGTCGGGCTCTCCGTGGTGTCCGTCAGCCCGGGTCTTTGCATCTGGCTGATCCCGGTACAGGATAAGCCCAAGCGCCCCCGTAAAAACGCTTGGGCGCTTCCGAGATCAGCTTTATGCCTCGGCAATGATCGCGCACCGTGGATTGGGTAGGGGGTGTCCCGTGTAAAAAGATCCCGACGAGTACCACGAAGGCTACGAGGGGCTGCCCGGTGAGCTTTGCGATGGGCTGCTCGTCGTCGAGCTTTCGGAGTTGGCCCGTGAGGGCCAGGAGTGAGTGACGCCGCTGGAGGACACAAGACGGAAGGGCCGACAGAACCTAGCGGGCAACGCCCGCACGGCCAGACGACAAGTGACCTAGCCGCACCAACCCTGAGCGATTTCAGCATCTACGCGCGGAATAAGATGAAGTGGCCCAACCGGCCACCGAAGGCAGAATGCCGCAGGGAATCGGCAAGCGCAGCTTGCCGGCGGTCAGATTGACCGAGAGATTAAGCCACTCCACCCACCTTTGGGCGAGGGAGGGCACGAGCCAGCCAGATGATGAAACCGAGCGCGGCCGTTGCGATGCACACGAGGTGTAGGCTCGAAATGGAGACGACTCCCAACAGAATGTTTGAGTTCAACCACGGCGCAAGCGGCGTGATGTCAGAGTGCATGACGCTGTCAAGCGCAACGTGCGAGAGGGTTCCGGCGAATGCACCCGTGATGACGGGACCAGCTGACAACGACTCTGCGGCCTTACGCGATGCAAGGCCGTAGAAGGATAGCTCACGATTCCACCGTCGCAAGATCGGGCGACAAATAAACGGTGCGATGACCGCTACAACGATTGCGATGAATATCGCGGCCAAGTAGGTGTGCGTGGCGCCGTGTATTACCGTGGAGCCTCGAATCATTCCAACAAGCGGTTCGATGTCCATCGCAATCTGGGCGAGCCCGAAGGTGAGCACACTAAAGCGAGCGCCCGCCACGGCTTTAATTGCTAATCCCGGTCCCATGTGGAAAGGAGTAAAGGGCACAGACGCTCCTAAGGGCTAGTTGGTATTCGTCGTACGAACGGTCCAGATATTCTGTGCGCGACAGGTCCGTACCCCAAACACCCCGTTCTTCGTTAGATGATTTGCTGGCTGCTGGAACTGCACACTTGGCGCCCAACCCACAAAATGGCCACCTTGGCCGGCTAAATCGGCCACAAAAGGCGTCAACGGTATGCTAGATCGAACTCTGATGAATTCGTTGGAACGACGTTCACGGGCTCGTCGCGTTGTCATACGCGGCGGGCGTGGATCGCGTGCGGTGCGTATGAGTTCGGAGCTGGCCGCCCGAGAGAATTAACCCCGACAGTCCGCTACGCGTCCACAGCGGTCACCGCAAGTGCAAGCCTCGCGCAGCAGCATTGGGTTGTATGCGGCCCCTTAACCGCCTGTCGGCCAGCCCCTGGCGCCACCGCACGGACGGCCCAAATCTCAGCCAGTGGCAGCCCGCTATGCCCTCTCCCTGGCCACAAAAAGCGGCTCTCCCTTAGTTCTACGTCCTCTGATTCCGGCGTTTTGACGTCAAAACGCGCTACGTGACCGGGTGGGAGAACCAGAATTCCGGGCGCCTGGCCGCCCCTTCCAGGCTCTCGGCGCTAGGTTGCGGCGTACCTGGTACTTGGAGCCTTGCTGGGAGAAACGGTTCTTCACCGGCCGACTGGTTACCACCCGTGCCGCCGCTCGGGGCTCGCCTGTTGGCCGACTCCTGGGACGCAATGCCGTCGCTCGCGGTCAACCCAGTGAGCGCCTCAGTTCGGCCAGGAAGAGACACCGCCCCATCCCCAGCCAGCGACAGCTTTATCCACCCAGTGGCTTCCCGCGCCTGTCCGCCTGAGCGGAGCGTCAACGAGCCGTGGCGCGGGTCCCGCGGTTCTTGCCCTACCCTGGGAGCTGATCTACCGGCTCTCCCTCAGCGGTGGGCGGCTACTCCAGGAGGTTATACAAACCGGACTACCTTAGGGTAGGCATTGCGACCCGAGACGGCCGGGGGTGCGTAACACCCCGAGGCCGAACAGGCACTCGCCGAGCCACACATCACTAGACGCTGGCCGGCGTTGCGCCGATTCCGCCCCGGTCCTCCCTTCGCCGTCCCAAGCCGCCAGCTGCGGCCGGCTACCGCTTTGCCCGGATCGGGTCTTGACGATGTGAAATGGAGGACCATGCGATGAAGACGAGATCATGGAAACACGCGCTTGTCGCGTTGGCGGGTTGGCTGCTG
>CAVOQO010000055.1:0-53658 GCA_963698355.1 uncultured Gammaproteobacteria bacterium
CCGCAGACGTTCGGCGGTGTCGTGCCGACCCCGGCACTGGATCGCATCGCGAAGGCCGGTCTGCGCTACACCAATTTCCACTCCACGTCGCTCTGCTCGCCCTCACGCTCGGCGATCATCACCGGCCGCAATCATCACTCGAACGGATTCGGTGTGGTGGGCGAGATCGCGACGGGATTCCCGGGCTACGACTCGATCATCCCGAAGGCGAACGGCACCATCGGTGAAATCCTCAAGGAAAACGGGTACGCGACCTCCTGGTTCGGCAAGGATCACAACACGCCCTTCTACGAGGCGACCCAGGCCGGACCCTTCGATCAATGGCCGAACGGGATGGGCTTCGAGTACTTCTACGGCTTCGTCGGCGGCGACACCAGCCAGTGGCAGCCGAACCTGTTCCGCAATACGACGGCGATCTACCCATTCGAGGGCAAGCCGGAGGGTACCTGGAACCTGACGACGGCCATGGCGGACGAGGCGATCCAGTATATGAAGGAGCTCAAGGAGATTGCGCCCGAAAAGCCGTGGCTTGTCTATTACGTGCCGGGTGGCACGCACGCCCCGCACCATCCGACGCAGGAGTGGATCGACAAAATCGGCGCCATGCATTTGTTCGACGGCGGCTGGAACCAGCTGCGCGAAACCATCTTCGCTAATCAGAAGCGGCTCGGCATCATGCCCGAGAACGCAAAGCTGACGCCCTGGCCGAAGGATATGCCCAACTGGGACTCGCTCAGTTGGGACGAGAAGACGCTCTTCATCAAGCAAGCCGACGTCTACGGCGCCTACCTTGCCTATACGGATCACGAGATCGGTCGCGTCATCCAGGCGGTCGAGGACATGGGTGAGCTGGACAACACCCTGATCATCTACGTCAGCGGCGACAACGGCGCGAGCGCGGAAGGCATGCTCAATGGCACGCCGAACGAGTTCACCACCTTCAATGGCGTTGAAGTACCCGTAAAAGCCCAGTTACTCTGGTACCCGTTCTGGGGGTCCGATAAGACCTTCCCGCACTTTGCGGCGCCTTGGGCCTGGGCGCTCGACACACCGTTTCAGTGGATGAAGCAGGTGGCGTCGCATTACGGCGGGACGGCCCAGGGCATGGCCATCTCGTGGCCGGGCCACATCAACGACGCGGGCGGTATCCGCCGCCAGTTCCACCACCTGATCGACATCGTGCCGACCATCCTCGAAGCGACCGGCATCCCAGCCCCCGATGAGATCAACGGTATCAAGCAGAGCCCCATCGAAGGCACGAGCATGGTGTACACCTGGGACAAGGCAAACGCCAACGCTCCGTCCCGGCACACCACGCAGTACTTCGAGATGCTCGGCAACCGCGCCATCTATCACGATGGGTGGATGGCTTGCACGACCCCGGCGACGCTCCCGTGGGAGCTCAGCAGCAAGACGCCGCCCGACGTGATCACCGGGTACCACTGGGAGCTCTACCACGTCGGCGATCTTCAAACGGGGGATCCCACCGAGTTCGACGACGTGGCGGCCAAGATGCCGGACAAGCTCAAGGAGATGCAGGACCTGTTCTATTCGGAGGCGAAGAAGTACCAGGTGCTGCCGCTCGACAACTCGTCACTCGCGCGCTGGAACACGCCGCGTCCGAACCTCACGGCGGGACGAAAGGTGTTCACCTACACGGGAACCCTGACCGGGGTTCCCAACAGCGGCGCCCCGAGCATCCTGAACCGGCCATACACCATCACCGCCGAGGTCACGATCCCCGATGGCGGAGCGGAAGGCATGATCGTCACCGACGGCGGGCGCTTCGGCGGCTATGGACTGTTCCTCAGTAAGGGTGTGGCGGGTATTCGTCGGGGCAAGCCGGTGTTCCTGTACAACCTGCTCAACCTCGATCGCACGATCTGGGAAGGGCCGGAGTTAAAGGCCGGCAAGCACACCATCGTCTTCGACTACAAACCCGCCGAGCCAGGCCTGGGCAAGGGCGGGACGGGCGTGCTGTCCGTGGACGGCAAGGTGGTGGACAGAAAGTCCATGGAGCACAGCACCCCGATCACCTTCCCGGAGGACGAAACCTTCGACATCGGCAGCGATACCCGCACCCCGCTGGCGCTGGCCGAGTATCGCTACGACGTGCCATTCACCTTCACCGGCACCATCGAGAAGCTGACATTCGACCTTGGAGAGGCGCAGTTGACGGCAGAGGAGCAGGCGAAGATGCAGGAAGGCGTCGCCCAAGCGCACGATGAGCGCTGATCGTGGCCATCGCCGGCGCGGTCACCTGCGCGAAGGGCTAATCGCATGCCAGACGTAACCAAGAAGCTCCTGGCCCTGGCCGCACTGGGGGAGGCGGCCTTGGGCCTCGCCTTGCTGATCGGTCCGTCCATCGTCGCCAAGCTGTTGTTGGGCTTCGACGACCTCGCAGGAGTTGGCTTGGTGATCGCCCGGGTGACCGGCATCGCATTGATCGGGTTGGGCGCGAGCTGCTGGCCGGGCAGCACTGCGCTCGTCGGAATGTTGACCTACGGCGTCCTGTTGACCCTGTACCTGGTGCGGCTCGGCCTTGGCGGCGCATTCGTCGGGGTTTTGTTGTGGCCGGCCGTGGCGCTGCACACCGCGCTGACGGGGCTGCTGGTCTGGGCCTGGCTCCGCGACCGCCCAAATGCCGGTTGATCTTCAATACACAGGAGACTTCGTATGAGAAGACTATCGCTGGTTCGTGTCGGTGTTGCGATGCTGGCGCTGTTCGTGTCTTACGGCAGCTCGGCCTGGAGTCTCCGCGAAGGGGGCGGATACCTGCTCGGCGAGGAGGAATACGTCTACGGCTTTCCGCTCGTGATGATGGACGTCACGCGGGAGGTCTTGACGGCCACGCCGAAGGCGGGCGAGTACAGCGCGCCGATCAATCAGTTTGCCCGCATCCGCACCTATGTCGATCCGGATTACGACAACGTCGTGCGAATCAGCGTCAACTCGCTCTGGTCGTTCGCTTTCCTCGATCTCGACCAGGAGCCGATGATCGTCAGCGTTCCCGACGCCGGGGACCGCTACCTGGTGGCACAGGCGATGAACATGTGGACCGACGACTTCGCATCCGTCGGCACGCGCACGCCGGCGACGAAGTCGGGGGACTTCCTGATCGCGGGTCCCAAGTGGAGCGGTACCGCACCCGAGGGGATCAAGGAAACCTTCCGCTCTTCGACACGATACGCCATGATCTTGGTGCAGATCTCCGCCGAGCGCCCCAAAGACTTCCCGGCCATCAATGCCCTTCAGGACAAGCTCAAGGTCACGCCGCTCAGCGCCTGGGGCAAGCCCTATACCGCACCGGAGACGGTCCCCGTCGATCCCAACGTCGATCTCACCGCGACGCCTTTCGACCAGGTCCGGCTCATGACAGGAGAGCGGTTCTTCAAGCGCCTGGCAAAGGTGCTGAAAGACAACCCGCCTTATGCCGCCGACTCGCGGCAGGTGAGGCGGCTCGAGCTGCTGGGCGTCGAGGCTGGTAAGGAATTCGACCCTGACAAGATCGACCAACAGGTGCGCAAGGGGATCAACGAGGCGCCATGGAACGTGTGGAAAGAGCTCGCCGAGGGCCCGTACACCATGTCCGCGACCAACGGCTGGTTCAACTTTCCGAACCTCGGGCGGTACGGGACCGACTACAACACCCGGGCCTTCATCGCCTACGCGGGGCTCGGCGCCCTTACCTCGGCTGACTGTATCTATCCGACCGCGTTCGTGGACGGCGACGGCCATGCCCTCGATGCCGCGTACAACTACGTGATGCATTTCCCGAAAGATGGTCTGCCCCCCTCGGCCAGCGGGGTCTGGTCCATTTCGCCGTATCGCGAGAACTTCTACGTCCGCAATGCCCTCAACCGATACGGCATCCTGTCCTCGATGCCGCTCAAGTACAACGCGGATGGCTCGCTGGATATCTACATACAGGCGAAGTCGCCGGGGTCAGACAAGGAGTCGAACTGGTTGCCGACACCGCCCAGCGGCATGTTCAACCTGACCGTCCGGGTCTATCAGCCAAAGCAGGAGGCAGTGGACGGGACCTACAAGCTACCACCGGTCACGAAGGGCAAATGACCTGGAGGTTGCCGCCTGAGGCAGGATCGTTAGCCATTCCTGGCCAAACGCGTGAAGCAAGCGGATACGGATTCACGCTTGCTTCGCGATCCAGTCTGAAACCATTAAAGCCGGCGGACGGAATCGCAGGGTTCGCTCATAGTCGTCCACAGAATCCATACGGACGCTGAAGTTGGGCGTCGGCAATAATAACGATTCCAGAGGAAGGATAACGGTGAGCGGCTACCCGCTGGTCGCCGGGAGCAGCAATTCGTGCGTCTCGACGCGAGCGTCTCAACCTGGGACAAGACCGGCCGCTGGCCCCGGAAAGCCGAGCGTCTGCAGTGGGTCGGGAACGGTCTGTTGTCCCAGCGGGAATTTCCGGAGCGCCAAAGAGTGAAACCGTCTGCGGGAGATCACCGCGCAACGTCCGCTTTGTGGAACCTCTTCCGGATCGTCGCTTCGGCGGTTAGTGACGGCATTGCGTCCCGAGCTGCCGGCCAACACGGGCCTGTCGAGTGACGGGTTTGCGTCCTTAGCAGCCCCCCGACCGGCCGTTCCTCCTGACCCAGCGTCCAGCTCCGTGGGCGGAGACCGCTTCACGCGCTTTGCGGACTCCCAGGGCTGCTCACGCCAGCGATCACTTCACGCTGTTTACGGTTGGCGCCGCAGGTGCGCTGCAAGGAGCCGAAACGACCCATTGAAGCTAGAAGCAGTGGGCCAATGAGGGTCCACTCAAGGCAGGTCAGCAGACGCATGGTCAGCGCTGCCCTCCGCCGTCAACTGACGCCACCAGACCGTCCAACGGCATGCTGTCCAATACGTTGGCGGACCATCTTTTCGCATCGCAGAGGGGCTCGTTGGAGCCTCGCGATTTCTGGAACGGCGACTGGCGTCGCTTCGGCGCGGTGCGTAAGATCGACGCGCGGACCGGGAGGCCGATACCCGCGGACCGCAGACTCGCAGGGACGGGTGTTCTCAATCGGCGGGGCGTGAAACTGGGATGTGCTGGTCCCGGTCAGTCTTCGGGCTGCAATAAAATCAATCGAGAGGAGGAGTGACGATGAAGCGAAGAAGGTTAATGACGGCAGGGCTTTCCGCCCGCCTGGGCGCGACAGCGCTCGCTTTGGGGTTGGCGACGCTTGGGCTCGTTGGCCCGGCCGCGGCCGCCGACAAGCCCAACATCCTGGTGATTTGGGGCGATGACATCGGCGGTTTCAACATCAGCGCCTACAACGTGGGCATGATGGGCTACAAGACGCCCAATATCGACAGCATCGCGAAGGAGGGGGCCTTATTCACCGACTGGTACGGCCAGCAGAGCTGCACGGCCGGGCGCGCGGCCTTCATCACCGGCCAGTCGCCGATCCGCACCGGTCTCACCAAGGTCGGGTTGCCCGGCGCACCCGAGGGCATGACAAAAGAGGACCCCACAATCGCCACGCTGCTCAAAGCGCAGGGCTACGTGACCGGCCAGTTCGGCAAGAACCATCTGGGTGATCGCGACGAGATGCTCCCGACCGCCCACGGCTTCGATGAGTTCTTCGGCAACCTCTACCACCTCAACGCCGAGGAGGAGCCCGAGAACGCCGATTACCCGAAGAACCCGGATTTCAAGAAGAAGTTCGGCCCGCGCGGAGTGATCCACTCGTTCGCCAATGCGGACGGCACACAGTCGATAGAAGACACTGGCCCGCTCACCAAGAAGCGCATGGAGACCGTGGACGAGGAGGTCACGAAGGCGGCGCTCGGCTTCATGGAGAAGGCCCACAATGACGGCAAGCCGTTCTTCGTGTGGTGGAACTCGACGCGCATGCACATCTTCACGCACCTGAGGCCCGAGTCCCAGGGCAAGACCGGGCTCGGCATCTATGCGGACGGTATGGTTGAGCACGACGCGATGGTTGGCCAGCTACTGGCCAAGCTCAAGGAGCTCGGCATCGAGGACGACACCATCGTCATGTACTCCACCGACAACGGCGCCGAGACATTTACCTGGCCGGACGGCGGGACGACCGTATTTCGCGGCGAGAAGAACACCCAGTGGGAGGGGGGCTACCGCGTGCCGACCCTGATCAAGTGGCCCGGGGTCATCAAGCCCGGCACCGTCGTCAACGACATCGGCGCACACGAGGACATGCTGCCCACGCTGGTGGCCGCGGCCGGAGACAGCGCGGCCACGGCGGATCTACTGAAGGGCCGAACCATCGGCGGCACGAACTACAAGGTCCACATCGACGGCTACGACCTCGGTCCGGCCCTGAAGGGCGAGGCAGCCTGGCCGCGCAAGGAGTTCATCTACTGGACCGACGACGGCAACGTCGCTGCGCTGCGCTACGACAATTGGAAGCTCACCTTCCTCGAGCAGAAGGCAGAGGGGCTCGAGGTGTGGCAGCAGCCATTCACAGCGCTGCGCGCCCCGCTGCTCGTCAACTTACGAATGGACCCCTTCGAGCGCGCCCGAGAGGAGCACGCGATGGGTTACGTACGCTGGTATATGGAGCACATGTACGCCATCGCACCAGCTGGCGCCTTCGTGGGGAATTGGCTGCAGAGCTTCCGCGAGTTCCCGCCGCGTCAGAAGCCAGGCAGCTTCAGCCTCGACCGGGTGATGGAAGCGGTGACCGCCGGCTCTAAGAATCAGTGACGCCGAGCTAGCCGAGAGGCCGAGTCGGAAACACGGGGCCGCATCGCAAGTAGTGGATGCGGCCCCTTTTTCGTGCTGAGGCGGGTGGCGCTCGCCATACCAAGGCCCTGCAGTTCGCGTAACCACTGCGAGGAATGTACAGCCTACCCGTAACAAGAGATGTTCCGAGAGACCGCTCTGCGTCCTCACCTGCCGCTCAGCCGAGGCCTTTCGGGTGGCGGCTCTGTGTCCATTTCCGTCAACCGCGGGGGCGGTAACGAGCGGCAGCTTCCAGCGTGCACCGCGTAAGTGTGCGGCAGAGGAGGAGATGCTCCCGGGTTGTGCCGCACGGGAACGAGCGGTGTGCCTCAGGGGCTTGGTCGGTGGTAAACGCGTTCCGGGGGCGGCCGATGGGTCAGGGTCACTCCCCGGCCAGGGCCAGCGCGCGCTCGACGACGTCGTCGGCGAGCCAACCCCCATGCCGGCGGATACGCTCGACGGCCTGGGTCATGGAGTCCAGCTTCCCGCGCCGCTTAGCGTAGAGGAGCACGCCAAGGGAGCCTGTCATCGGGATGGAGCTGCGGCGGGCGACGCGCCTCGCCTTGAGGTCGTCCAACACCACGGTGGCGCCCGGAAGGTCCAGTGCGAGTTGGATCACCGCCGCCTCGCCGAGATCCAGCTCGCCGGCCAGGAGCGGCGAAACCCCGGTCGCCAGGGCATACACCTCGATACCGGGGACGGTTCGCAACCTCCGGGCGGTGTCGTCCAGTTCGGCGCCGGCCTCCAGCTCCCTGAGCACGGGCTCTGGCACCAACACCCGGCCATACAGCGCCGGTAGGGCGTCGAGCCCACCCAAGGCGACGGTCAGGTGAATGACCGGGCTGCTATTGAGGATGATCACCGGCGGCCTCGGCGGCGGCGAGGTCCCCGTCCAACTCCTCAGCGCCTACCTGGATGGTGGATACGCCCAGGCGGCCAAGCTCGGCGAGAAAGGCCACCCGCCCCATCCCGATAAGGCCGGCAGCCTGCCCGGAGCTGAGCCTGCCGGTCTCGAACAATTTGGCGGCCATGGCCAGACGCGCCTCGCGCTCAAACTCCGCACGCGACATGTGCAGGGCATCGGGGAAGGTCTCGGGGTAATCGACGGTCAGGGTGTTGCTCATGACCAAGTGTTCGGGGGTGCGCGGACGTGTCGGCAATGTTCACCCAATCGACCGAGCGAAGCCAGGGCGGCGAGGACTTTCGGGGATAGGACTTGCGGGCAAGAATTCCGGGGACGCTACGTGTGATTCGTGGACCTGGCGAGTGTCTGCTGTCCACGCGATTGTGGACCTCGGGCGGCAAAGCACCAATGTCCGGAGCTGGCCCCCGAGAGGCTTGACCGCGACAGTCTGCTAAGCGTCCTTAGCGGACGCCCGAAGCGGCCGACCTAGAAAACCGGATTGAGGAGATTTCCGCCGAAGAGGGCGGCACCCTGAGACCTCCCAGTATTCGGGTGTGAGGTCACTTGGTCCCTAATGCCCGATTGGACTTCTGAAAGGCGGTTTGGACCGCTTCCCTGGCTGAGTCCGCTATCTTGTTAGCGCCTTCCTGGACCTTGTGGGCGCCCGCCTCGACGGTTCGGCTTATGGCATGGGCCACCTCGCCTGCCG
This sequence comes from uncultured Gammaproteobacteria bacterium, assembly GCA_963698355.1. GTDB lineage: Bacteria > Pseudomonadota > Gammaproteobacteria > Chromatiales > Chromatiaceae > Thiodictyon. Next base: position 8,335 of record CAVOQO010000055.1, read on the forward strand.
ACTCGTTGGCCGCCTCATAGCCCTTCTTGACCCTTGCGCTGGGTTCGATCCCCGTCGCCCTGGCCACTTCCGTGGCTTCGCCCGCGGTCTGCTTCACCTCCGCCGCGCTCTCTTTGACGGCATCCCCGGCCTTGTCCGCCGCCTGGCCAGCCGACTCCTGGGCTTTCTCCCCGCAGGCCGCGAGCAACAGAACCGTGATCGACAGGGCTGGGGCGACCAGGGGCTTGGATTTCATCGTCATGACTCGGCTTGTCTTCAGTTCGAATGAAAGCGCCGCTTGAACGAGCAAGCGAGGCGGGCGCCAACAAGCTCCAGGAAGGCGCGAACAAGATAGCGGACTCAGCCAGGGAAGCGGTCCAAACCGCCTTTCAGAAGTCCAAACGGGCATTAGGGACCAAGTGACCTCACACCCGAATACTGGGAGGTCTCAGGGTGCTGCATTCTTCGGCGGAAATCTCTTCAATCCGGTCTTCTAGGTCGGCCGCTTCGGGCGTCCGCTAAGGACGCATTGCGGACTCCCAAAGTCGAGTAAACGGCTCAATTCGGCCAGGAGTGCGACCCCCCGCCGGAAGCGAAAGACCCCCGCTCCGCCGGGTCTACGTCGCTGCGCGACTTAAGTCTGTTGACGTCCTAACTCCATTGTCTAACCTTATATTTTTGCTTGGCGAAGTCTTTACCTGCGCCCCATACGCTCCTCAAATTCCTCAGTCAGATGGAATCCTTCAGGTGCGTCACCTATACTCTTCAGGCGATATTCATGCTTAGCCTTCAAGAGGAATAGCCGATGATCAATGCACAGCGAAAGGCCATCATTCGGAACTGGCGTCAGGGGCTTCTCGCGACCGCAGTCGCCTGCATAGCGTTACCCGCGTATGCAGCCAAGCTTACGGCCACAGCCGAGATCAAAGGATGTACGGACCCAGGCATTTGGGGGACCGCTACGTTTACTGAAGAAAGCACCGACGAAGGCATCAAGGAGGTCAAGGTTCATCTCTTGGTCGAGGGTTTGTCCGATGGTAAGCACGCAGTGCATATTCACGAAGTTGGAGCTTGCGAACCCTGCGGCGCTGCCCTCGGCCACCACGATCCAGGACCATACGGGCAGACGCGACCGGATAGCGCGGGAGACGAAGTTCCCGCAAATGACATCAACCACCCGTTCCACATGGGCGATCTCATCAATGTCGAGGTAAAAAACGGTCGGGGCTCTATGATGCATACGACGAACCGGGTGACCTTGTCTCCAGGACGCCTCAGCCTGCTTGACGAAGATGGAAGCAGCATCATCATCCATACCAACGAAGACACATACTGCGACGAGGAGTCAGAGCTTAAAAAGGGCTGTGCGGGTGGCCCGCGTGACGCCTGCGGTATCATTGTACCGGCCGTTTGAGACAAACGGTGGGCGGAGGGATACGCGCTGCCCCGCCGCCCCCATCTCCCAAGCGAGCGTCTATCAAAAGCCGCATTAACGCTTCGCCCGGTTCCTGTTACTCGTTGACCCGACTCAAGGCTGTAGAGACGGCAGCCAAAGCCGGTTGATTTCTCGTATGGCGAATCGGAATCGTTAAGGCGGGGGAGCCCTCCGCGGTGCAGGCTTTAGTCGCCAAGAGCTCGAAACCCGCCTTTCAGAGCATCCAAACCGACTGACCGCAATCGGCAGCGTTGACCTGCCACGAGCCGGGGACCTGTTGAGCGTCAGCTCAGCGCGTTTTGTGCGCTTCCCGGCATTGGCGAAGCCAACAGCTGCTCCACGCGCAGGGGGATTCTCAGCGGCCTTCAGGGCGTCGGCGTGTGGCAGTTGATGAGCCCAAGCAACCGTGGTCACTCTGGTTGCGAGCGCTGAGCGAGTACTCTACCTCGGGCCGTGCGGCGAGGCCGTCGCCTTTGGTCGTGGGATGCGCCGATGAGCGCCAGCTCACTGTGCGCACGGCGGGTCCCGCTGGTGCGAGCGACCCAGCGACCTAGCGGGGTTTGCGTGGCTCTTCGGGCGATGGCCGCGTGTAAGGACCCACCGCCGTGTCGGGTCCCGGGGGCGAAGGTGATCGCGGTCAGACGACACTGAATGCAGACGCCCTCTTTCCCTCCTGGATCAACACGGTCCAGAGTCGTGCGTATGCCGACTTCAGCAGCCCGGTATCCTGCTCGAGCCAGTTCAGGTAGGCGTCAAGGGATTCGGCCAGATTCAGCATGGTGTGACTGCCGTCGTCGCTCTGCAGGGTCTGGACGAGATCCTGCGAGTCCAGTGTGAGCACCTCAAGACTAGCGCGGCGTATTCGCTCCCAAGACTGGCGGATCGCTTCGCTGGACTCGATTTCCGGATGGCTCAGTGCGGCGGCAAAGCTAGAATTGCATGCAGCCATTTCGGCTTCCTGTCTGGTCGGGATGGTTAGAGACCTCGCTCCGGTGGCCGCCGGGTCGGGGTCTCGCTTGTTACAGCACGAGCTGCCAGTGTAGTTTTGCCTCGCGGGGAAAACCGAGAAAACGCTCCCTGAATTCGGAAACCAGTCCCACAGGTATTCCTGCGGGGCCAAGGACGGACTGGGTTTCCCCGTGCGTCAGTCCCGCCACCTCCCAGCCCCAACCATCTTGGCGACGCCGGTCGCGGCCTCTATCGGAGGCGTATTGGCGAAATGTCAGCATGCTTTACAAACCCGCAACCGCTTGGGTCGTAACAGACTGTTCTAGCGGACAAACAGGACGCGGCACACACCTTGCGTCCCACGTAAAGGCACTGCCGGAACAGCGTTGTGGCAGCGTCTTTGCAGCAGCGGGAGAGCACGCATGAAAATCAGAACGAGAGACGCCGAACCCCTCTTTTGCCGTTTCTTGATCGTCTTGACGTTGTTTGTATTTTCGGTTGCTTTCCTCGCATTCCGATCTTGAGCACCTCTAAAACGCCAGACTCGGCCCACCAAACTCCTTGAGAGGGCCTATTTCGGCCCGCTGGGACACTTCCGGCGGGGGTGGGACCTTGCTGCTGTAGAAGCACTGCCCGCTCGCCGGGCTCGGTGATCTCCGCGCACTCCCCGTCGGTGATCTGCATCTCGGTGCCGTTGCGCCGATCGATCTGAATCTCGCGGCCGCCTGCTCCTGTTTTGGCCGGTCGCGACCGCGCATTGCGGACTCTCGCAGATCCCTCGGCCAGCGACTCAGTTGCCCCAAGAGGTTGCCAATAAGCTCGCGAGGGCTTACTCCTAAGTGCTGGGAGGGGGCCCGCTGCAAAACTCGATTTGGCGCGTGGCGGCGACGGGAAGTGAAGCGAGCAATACGCCCCGATTCTCAGCTCTGTGGACGACTCCGAGCACAGATTGTCGCTTCCGTGCATGCCAACCCCTTCATCGAGGGACGTAGCGCCGCCTGAGGCCACGCCAAGGCCAAAAGCTGATGCTGGGGGGACATTGGCTACCTCTGGGCGTCCAGCCGAGCTTGTCATCATAGAAAAATTATTTCAGTCAAGGTTTTTTACAGGGGCGATTTAGTAGGCCAATACCCCGGCCTTGCCTTTTTGGCACAGCTGTCCGCCAGGTGGTTAGGGCTCGCCTACGCAGTGTCCCAACTAGAAACACCCGAGCCGGGGCTTGTGAGCGGGCCGAATCGGCTAAGACCGAACATCGCGGGTGCCGTGTTTGACGCCCCACCGTTAAGTTTGCTGACACCCTCCTGTGTCCGACTGCGCGGGGCGGGTGCCAGCCATGGAGAGACATTGAAACCGGGGCCGTGGCTTGTCACTGGGAAGCAACTTGACACTTGGCCGCCTCCCGCTGCGGAGTAGAGGCTCCGGCATAAAAAACCCCGCCGAAGCGGGGTCCATCATCTTGCCTGACCATGTCCTGCCCAGAAGGCATTCGCGATGATCGGATCGACAAGAAAGTCCGTGCTACTTCAGTTCGACGATCGTCATGACGCAGACTTTGTCTCCCATGTTCTTCGCCGTGTGTGCTTTTACCGGTTCGCCGGTGTGAGCTTTGACAGCACCGGCCTTCGGACTAGCATCTCTGAATGTGCCATCTGGTTTGCTTAGGCGGAGTTCGCAGTCCATCGGGTAAATTGAAACCCGGTCGGCCGGGTGAGAGTGGAGATTATCCTCCTGGCCGGGTTGCCAAGTCGCCTCGATAACTCTCCACTGCTCGTTTTCAGCAAGGATCTTATAGACATCAGGCGACGCTTCCGGAGCCGTCGGCGCATTGTCGGAGGCGTGAACGGCCGCGGCAAAGGCTATGGACAGCGCCAGAACAGGTGTACCGGTAATTAATTTCCCAAAGATCATGAGATTTCCTTCTGATTTGAGAGGGCTATGCATCTATGGCATGCTGAGTTGGAAATTCCTCCGCTGGTGATCACCGTCCACAGATGCGGATATCACGGCCAGTTCGGCCGCTACGAAACATTAGTTTAGTGCACTGCTCAGTTACTGCTGCCGACTGAAGGGCTCTGGGTTCTCCACCCACAGACGTGAGTGGCTGTCGGTCGCGCTGGAGTGAAAGTTTCCGGCGCCGATGCACAGAACGAGGCCGACAGCCGGCCGACATCGGGCAAGCTGCCCCGCCATGGTTAGGGAGGGCAGTGTCGGCTTCGGGTCGTAAGCACCCACTCGCACCCAGCGTCGCCGGTGACTGGAACTCACGTCGACCTGCCGCCCGGATTCGGTATCCGGCATTGGCCGCGACGAAGCCTGGAGCGTCAGCCTTGCCGCCCGCTGCCTCACCTCCACCCGCATCCTGTGATGCGCGGGGTTGCCCAGCGGGGCCATCCGTCACTTATAGGCCCCAACACCGCAGAAGAAGCCTTCGTCGTTGGTGGCGACGTAGCTGGTCTTCGGCCTGATCTCCTCAGTACCCGGATACGGCCACTTATAGTTCACCCAGCCGGCACCCGAGTCCTTGGCCACGGCGATCATGTCCTGGAACAAAAGATCGCCGTATTTATTGAAATCGTACATGTTTTTCCCGACCAGTTCCGGCTTCAAGGGCTGTGAGAGCAGGACGCCATCCATGTCGACGCAAAAGACATACAGATCCCTGTCGCGAAACCCGCCGTTCGGATCAGCGAACGCGGCGAACGCCTTATCGCGGCCCATCGTGTTGACGGCGGCCTGTGCCTTCAAACTCATGGATTTGGCCTCTTCTGGCGTGCCCATATCGCCAGCGCAGGCGGAGCCAACTAGGGTAACGGCAAGAATTCCGGACAGGATCTCTTTCATCGCTGTTGCCTCGATCTGCTTGTGGTGGGTCGTGCATACCGGACTCGGATAGCCAAACTATAGTGGGCCGCGCAGAAATTTCTGACCATTCTTGTCAGCTACCAGCCCTTTGGGCGGAAACGTGGTCTTGATTCGGGATTCATCTCGATGGCCGGCTATCTGGCACATAGCTGCCCTCCGGAATCAGGAAGTCAGAGACCGGAACGGCTCACAAAGGACCGTTGGCCCGTCACACAGCCAGCTTCAGCTTCCAGCTTCGCCCCCCGCCCGGAAGGGTATCCGGAGTGAGCCGCTCAGCAAGCCTTGCACCAGGGTTCCACGACCAAGCCGGGTGCGTCAGAGGCAGGGCGCTGCGCTGCCATGCGCTTCGAAAATTATGAAGGCATATCAAAGGCGGACGCCTTTCCCGGGCGTTGGTCAGGAGCGGGCGGGCTCGTCAAGCGCTGGACGCCGCGGGTCCGCCACCAAAAGCAGTCATCCCGACGGTAACCGTCCAACGGCCCTTGGCCCGGCAACGCCAGACGTATCGTCAACAGCCGTCGTCTTGGTAGTACGCGGGCGCGGGAGTTTCGCTTTTGTTTTCCGGAGGAGGCACGGGAGTGGGCTTAACGCGGATGAACATCATGGAATCCACCCGCGGGAACTGCTCGCGCATGGCCTGTTCGATGTCCGCCTCCTTCAACCCATCGTAGATGTAGACGCGGCCCTCGTGCTCCTGCCGTACCTCCGCGGGCGTTGGCTCCAACAGACGCCTAAGCTCGATGTCGCGCAGGTCTCTGGCCTGCACCGCACCACTGAGGCAAACCGCCCCGATGACCACCGAGGCGATGAGAGTGGGATGCTCCATGGTTGTCTTCCTCCTGTTTGATCCGACGCCTCCTAGACATACAAAACTTCGCGACCACCCGAGGGAGGCACCGAAGATAAGTTCAGGCTAGCACAGAAATCCAAGCCGCCTAGTAGGGTATCTACGGAGTGTTACCCGTATAGCTACGGGGTAATTGGCGGGCGCCGGTTCGAAACCAGGAAGATCCGGTGGGCAGAAACCCGGTGCCAAAGCCCAGCGGATGGTGAGCGGTCCGTCAACGGCCCCAGATTTATGCCCGTCCACCACGATCGTCGATCTTCGAACATTGGGGATCGATCGACGTCGCTGGAGCACCGGTCGTCGTGCCTGGCGCAACGATCTACGTTCATGGGTTGGATGGCTGCTAAGGACGCATTCCGGCCCTTGGCCGAAGCGACACCAGTTTGAGCAAGGGTCCGAACAGCGGACGCCGGGCTACAATGCTGCGCGGGCGGCCACACGCTGATACCGGTCACCCGGGCCTGACCTCCTGGACGACCGCATCGCGGACCCTCGCAGCGAACGCTGCGATAGAAGAGACAGCTCCTTCTGGACCGGAGTTCTCGGTCCGCAGCGGCCTGACCCGCATCGCCCAGATTGCTTGCATCATACTGCCGTGCTAACGTTCCGCGCCCTCGATTTGTGCTCGGGCTGGGTTCTCCAAATCTGAATTCTTCCTTCCGTGAGGCTTAATACATGTACAGGAAAAGCAACCTCTCGCTGCTGGCCGCCGTCCTCACCTCTGCTGCCCTGATGTCTTCTCTGTCTGCCCTAGCTGGCGGCCAGACCGACGCCGTAATTGGTAAGCTCGGCGCCGGCTGCAAGAACCGGGTCCTAGAGCAGTTCGATGTGCCCAATTCAGACATCACTGTCCGCTTGGGCGCCACCTTGCAGCAAGAGATCGACTCGGGCGCGATGACTGCGGCGGACCTGAAGAAGGACGGCGCTTCATTCGATTGGGAGGTTGCCGGCAAGAATGCGAAGGGCTACTGCAACGTCGACGGCAACGGCACCATTACCGAATTCAAACAGTGGTGATCCACGACCCGAATCGGGAAATCGCCAGCTGCGCGGCACAGGGAAGGAAGGCGCGAGCCGTGACTGAGTCCTAGCCACTGAACCGGCCGGGCATTGCAGCAGGATGTACTGCCCGGCCGGGGCCAGAGAGTTGGGGCACGGAGCCGTGGGCACCCCTCGGCTCCGTTGCCGCTCCCGCTTCGTCCGTCACGGTGACGGGCCCGCATATCGGAAATCTATGGAGCGATCCATGTATTGTCGCGGAATGGTGGGTTCGACCTTGTCGGCCGCATTGGTCGCGGTCTGGTCATCGGCATTCGCCGGCTGGGGCTTCAGCGGCCCGCCGTCACCGAACGCCTTCATCCAGACCGAAAACATGACCCTTGAGCTGCAGTGCGACCGGATGCGCTTCGCACCCGCGGGGTACGAGGACGCCCAGGACATCGAGCGCAAGCAAGGCCTGTCCATCCGCTTTATGAAGGACGGCGCGACGGAGGTTGGTGCTTTCCAGGCGGGAGGGGACAACGCCGAAATACGAATCGTCGACAACTACCCCGTCGAGATCGTCTTTCGCGACAAGGCGGACTACGGCTTCGTCCTCGATCAGATCGGGAAGAACGCGGTCCTGAACCTCGCCATGATCGACAGGGACGTCAGCTACGGCATCTTCGACCTCAAGGGCTCCGGGGCGGCGATCAGGTCCCTGCGCACCGCCTGCGGTCCGAGCGCGGTTAGCGCCCCGGCGCGGATCGAGGCGCCCGAGGGCGTGGTCTACTGCGGCGGCGGGGGCATCAAGCGCCAGATCGAATTCACCATCCTCGAGAAGCCGGAGGATAAATGGGACGCCCGCGTCACGATCAACGGCGAGACCCTACGCGCCATGACGGCCTACAGCTATTTCGGCAAGTCAGAACCACCGCGCGGCTTCGTGGTCGCCCTGTTGAGCGAGGACCGAGCGGAGTTCCTGGTCTTCAAGGACGGCGACGAGGACTGGCTGGAATTCGGTGACTACACCTACCGCAAGTGCAACTGAACGCCGTCCATGAGCTCGGGTGACGCTGATTCTCCGGCCGGGGTCCCTGTCACCGGTACTCCGCTGGACTACTCAGAGGATCTGTACGGGTTCTACCTCGAGACAGTCGATGTCGATGGCACCAACCGCGTGCTGAGAAGCTTTCTGGGGCCGCGGCACGCGCAGCGTCTGCGCCGACTTCCGCACGGCTTTCAATTCGCCGCGCCCATCCAGTGCGTCCCTGACCTGATCAGGCTCCTGACACAGGAGAACATCGCCGTTTACCAGGTTGTGCGGCAGGCGAAAGTCGAGGGGACGTGGCGATGAGAAAAAGGCCCCGCAATCGTTACGCAGAGGCGGCCGGCCGTTCCGGCGACGATGGGAAATGACGGGTCTCAGTCAACAAGCGTCCGGGGACAACGAGAGAACGAACATGAAGAGTCTAATTGCCACCGCCGTACTGGCATTCATGCCGATGGCGGCCAACGCTCTGGACCTCACGGGGCTTCCCGCGGCCCTGGCGGAAAAGGTGACCGTGGCCCGGCAGGCCTGCGCGGATAACGGGAACGGGGAATTCGCCCTGGAATGGGGCGCAGTGACACGAACCGACCTGGACGGCGACCTCAACCCCGACTGGGTGCTCGACGAAAGCGCCTACGCCTGCTCCACGGCCGTCTCCATGTTCTGCTCGACAGGTGGCTGTGTGTCGCACTTCCTGGTCGGCGACGTCGTCGCCTCTTTTCTCAACCAGGGGTGGACGGTGCTCACATTCGGGCGCAACCCTGTCCTGCTCACCGACGTCCATGGCACGGATTGCGGCGGGATCAACCCAACGCCTTGTTTCGTCGCTCGTGCGTGGGATCCGGATGCGAAGGTGTGGCGGTCCGTTGAGGCACGGACGGAGTAGCGGCGCTGCTTTATTCCTTTGGCTGGTTCCCCGCCACTATCGTGATGCTTCGGGCAAGTCCGCTCCGCGCGTGAAGAGATCGCTGACCTACGCAGCCCTGGGTGACCGCAAAGCGCAGCCGTTTAGCCGTCGCTCGACTGGCCGAGGATGAGCGGCAGCTCCTGGGACCTTGCGGACATCGGAGCGCCACGTTCCAGCCTGCACATAGGACGACTGCTTTTCCACGCTGCCAGCAGAGACCGCGGGCCGGCGAGTCGACTGCGTCCGTCTGTCGGCGCCCTGAATTTGCTTCCATCCATTCATCGACGAAAAGCAGGTACGATCAACGCATAGAAGTCAGAATCGCCGCAATCGCGATTCGTGCCTTTCCGAGTTCCGGAGAAGTCGTGGATTGGTAGGCAGAGAATGCGCAGCCCCCTCCACATCGCCCTTGGAGAAAGCGCGGAAGGTTGTCTGCGGGCCGCCTGCCGCACTTGCGGCATGCCCGGCGCTGCCCTCGGAATACCGGATGACCTCAGTCATGGCCCGCTCGACGACGGCCGAGCGCGCATCGGCTACATGCGCGAGCGCTTCCGCGGCTACGACGACTGGTACCTCAATGTCACCGACGCCTTCGCGCCCTGGCGGGCGATGATCGCCCGCCTCGACGAGGCGGGCGCAGGCGCGGTTGTCATCTGGAGTGGCGACAACGCCTCCGAGGCCACCTTTCTCTCCATGGCCTGTTGGTGGCTTGGGAACCGCTCCGAGCGAGTGCTGCGGGTGGGGATACCTGGAACGGACGGTCGCCACTATGTCGCCATGCACGAACCGGCCGAGCTCGCTGACCTGTATGCGTCCGCCCGGGAGCTGACGGACACGGAGCGCGCCGTTCTCGCGGCGGACTTCCTGCGTATCCGCGGCGAAACCGGTCCCCTGCGTCGCTGGGAGGAGGGACGGATCCTGGGCGTGCCGATGGATCGGTATGATCCGTTGCTGCTGGCGTCTTGCCCACCAACCTGGACACCCGCACCGCGTGTGGTGGGGACGGCCATGAGCCGGTGCGACGGACACAACCTCATGAGCGATCTCTTCTTCTCCAGCCGGCTGCAGCTCCTCATCGACGCCGGGCGCATCGAGGCCGACGGGAGGCGAGATCGGCTGCGCGAGTATCGCGTGCGTCTGGCTGCCGCATGACGCGCCCGCCGGAGGATCGAGCCGTTGCGATCGAGAAGGAAGCAGCGGCGCACCGTCGGCCTCCTGCTGCTGATCGGTGCCGGCACTCTGGTGCTCGCGGACTACGGGCGCGGGCTCATCGCCGTCGACCGTTGCCTGGATGCCGGGCACGTTTACGACTATCGGGAGGGACGGTGCCGGGACGACGTCACCCATCGACCCCAGGTGCCCTATGCCGAGCGCCGTCCGGCCCTGCTCTCCGGGGCAGGTGTCCTGGGGTTACTCGGTCTCGGGCTCATCGTACTCGGCCCGCGAAACAAGTGACGTCCTCGCAGGAGCCTGTCGCGACGGTTCCGAAGGGCAGACAGGCCTGGTTACCCCTGGTATTCGAGCAGAAGTTGCCATCCACATGACGGTCCACCAGAAGACGGCGTTCCGGACGGCTGGGGTTTTCTTCGGAACCTGGCTGCTGCTCGCGCTCGCGATCGCCGACTTTCCGCCGCCCCCCGGATTCGCGATCGTGCTGCTGATCCTGCTCGCCTGTGCGCTGCTGGTCTACCTGCGGGTGCCCGTTTATCTGCACTGGCACGCGGAGGGCGCCAAGGGACGCACACTGAGGGTGGCGCGGGACGGGTTGCTCGGTGGCGGCACGATCGCGTTGCTGTCCCTGTCCAGCCCTGGGGAGCCCAGCATCCGGCCCGAGCTGTCGGACCGCCTGATCGGAATCAGCGTATTGATCGGCCTGGGCGTCGGCAATGCGCTGGCGGCTTATGCCTTTGGCTCATGGCTTGACCGACGAAGACGCGACTGAACAGCGAGTCGTCTTCACATCGTCAACCACGAGTTCACATCAATCAACGCCAGGATGAACCGGGACCGGTGCCCGCACCTGCTCTGAAGCGAACACAAATGAGGGAGCAGATACTTGCCCTCGTCGCCGCCACTGCCTTCGCTCCCACTGGTCAGCCCCAGCTGCGGGGTGGACATGCGCATCATCGCCTTCATCACCGATGCCGCCCCGGTGCAGCGCATTCTCAAGCACCTCGGTGAGCCTGCACATCCCCCGGCCATCGCCCCCGCCCGCGGTCCACCCGCCTGGGACGATGTTCCCGAACCGATGCCGGACTGGGAACTCATCGCCCAACCGGATCCCGGCTTCGAGTTTGACCAGCGCGTCTCTTGGTAACCGCCAACTTCTGCGATCGATGGCGCCGCCGCCCCATATCTCGGCGTTGACCGCCGCGCCTGGAAAGCTCGTCCCAAAGCTCGGAGAAGCTCGCTCGCGCGCTTCTCGAGACGTCCCCGAGCCCCCACACTTGAGCCTTGACCAGCCCTGCGGTCCTCGTTAGTCCCCTATCTCAGGCCGCCCTGGACTCGCAGGGTGGCTTGGTTTTTCCTATCCGTATCCGTATCCGTATCCGTATCCGTCCAATCTGGCTATTGACATGCGGCTAGCGACTAGGCTTAAACTCGCTCACGAAATCGGCTATCTGCCTACAAGTTGGGCGACGCAGAGAGGAATATACATGAACTATTTGAAAATCGCCGCGGTCGCGCTTGCCCTCGGTGGTCTTTCCGGATGCGTCGGGGTTACTGGACAGACTGCGGGAACGGACATCGCTGCGAGCCGGGCCTACGATGATGGCTGCGGTTGGGGTGTTCAAGACGCCGAAATCAAAATGAGCATGGCTTATGAGCGTCATACCGGCGAATACGATGCCGCAAATGAAGGTAGTTTCCGCGCTGGTTACGAAAAGTGCTGGATGGAAAACCGTAAGTAGATCGGTTCAAAGCGCCCGCTGCGAGAAACCCTCTGTAGTGCGCGCCAAGAATCCGCTCAGCTCTGCTGATTGCGCTCCGCGCTTTCCGCCTTAAAGGTTTGTCGAAAGAAGTTGGACAACTCTAAAGACCTCTTGGCATAAACATGGCGCGGCATACCGAGGCAAATTGATTTCGAACCATTCCCCTTCCAGCGGCCTGATAGACAGCGATGACGTCCGCGAGATGCGCGCCTGGGATAACAGCGGATTCTCGCTGGGTTCCGAAGTGCGGACTGCCGCTCGGGATCGCGCGGCCCTCGAGCGGCTGCTGCGCTACTGTGCCCGCCCCCCATTCGCGCTTGAACGTCTCGATCGGGTCGACGATCAGCACGTTGCCTACCGCTTACCCAGAGCCCAGCGGGACGGAAGCACGGTGCTGTCCCTCACGCCGCTGGAGCTGATCGATCATCTCGCGGGGGATAAGCGGGGGATAAGGGGGATAAGGGGCCAGGGTCAATTCCGATCCGCCCAGGCGTCCGCTTTGTGGTGCTTTACGGCCGATCGGGCGCGAAAGGTCAATGACGGCAAAGGGTCGTCAACGGCCTGTCCGGAGCGTGACCGCCAGCGTCTGCAAAGCGCGTTCAGGAGACGCTCGCCCTCTGCCTCGGCAGTGGCAGCACTTGGGACACTGCAGTCTCCCGGCTGCCGAGCTTCAAGGTCCATGGAGTTTCACCTGCTGCCTGAGCACTCGTTTGCCCCAGCGATCGGCAACCGGTCCCAGTGGAGCCCAAAAACCCCGATACCAGCGGGTTACGCCAGGAGGCGCTCCCTCGCGTTGTTTACGATGCCAATCGCCGGGTGAGGCTGGCCGAGTGACTCGACCTCGGTGTGTGCCGCGAGGCCTATTTCTCGAAATCTGTGCCGACCTGGCAAGGGGCTCCGCGCGAAGGATGCCGTGAAGGAGGAGGATGTTACGCAAGTTCTGGCGGGGCATTGAAGGGCCCGATGCCGCCGCCTCCTGGTCGGGCATCACACTCCTGGATCGCTGCAGCACCTGCAACTGTCGCCCCGACACTCTCGCCGTACCAGCGAGCACCGTGGCGAACGTAGTCGCGGACCTCAGAACCCCTGGTATCCGTCCTAACCTTCGCAGGAATACTGGCGCTTCCATCACTTACTCTGCACTTACAAAAAAACCGGCTCAAGGCCGGTTATCTGTAACCTATTGTTTTAATGGTCGGGGTGACTGGATTCGAACCAGCGACTTCTGCCTCCCGAAGACAGCGCTCTACCAAGCTGAGCTACACCCCGAGGGGGTTCCTGGACCCGAGATCGGGCCAGGCGGGACTGGGTCTGCGGCGGGCTTCGGTAGCCTGCCTGTCGAGATCGTGAGAACGCGTCCCCTGGATGGCCGGCTGGCGACCTGCGGGGCGCGAGCGCTACCTTCGGGGTCAGTAGCTTCGGGCGACCGCGAAATCGGCCATGGCGGCGAGGGCGTCGGCGGCGTCGGAGGGAGCCAGGGGAGCGAGTGCCTCCTTGGCCTGCCGTGCGTAGTCTCGCGCGAGCTGTGCAGTATAGGTAATGGCATCGGTGGACGCAATCGCGCCAATGACCTCTTCGATGTGGTCGCGTCCGCCGTTTTCGATCACCGCGCGGAGGAGCTCGCGCTGATCCGGCGTCCCCATGGCCATGGCGCGGATGACGGGCAGTGTCGGCTTGCCCTCGTCGAGGTCATCGCCCACGTTCTTGCCGAGCTCGGAGCTGTCGGTGGCGTAATCCAGGGCGTCATCGATCAGCTGGAAGGCGATCCCGAGGTTGCGGCCGTAGCTCGCCATAGCCTCCTCGATGTCATCGGGCGTCTCGGCAAGGATGGCCCCAAGGCGGGTCCCAGCCTCGAAGAGGGTGGCGGTCTTGCGTTTGATGACCTCCATGTAGCGGTCTTCATCCGTGTCCGGGTCCCTGGTGTTGAGCAGCTGCAGGACTTCGCCCTCGGCGATCCGGTTGGTGGCGTGCGCGAGTACCTCCATGACCCGCATGCTGCCCACCTCCACCATCATCTCGAAGGCGCGTGAGTAAAGAAAATCGCCCACCAGCACGCTCGCCTCGTTGCCCCAAACCATATTGGCCGTCTCGCGGTTGCGGCGCAGCTCGGAGCTGTCCACCACATCGTCGTGGAGAAGGGTGGCGGTGTGAATGAACTCAACCACGGCGGCCAGGTCGACGTGGTGGGAACCGCTGTAGCCGCAGGCGCGGGCGGCCAGAAGTACGGAGAGAGGACGCAGTCGCTTTCCGCCACTGTTGACGATGTAGTGTCCCATCTGATTGATGAGCACTACGTCAGATTGGAGCCGGCGCACGATCAGGGCATCGACGGCCTCGGTGTCTTCGGCGACGGGAAGCCGGATTGTGGAGAGGTCCATTACGGTTGGGGAGCGGGGCGGAACGTGGCCGCGGATGCTAGGTGCGGGTCCGGTGACTGTCAAGCTGGACGCCCGCCGGACCCTGACACTATTGGCCCTGGCAACGTCTTCTCCAACGCCAGCAATTCCCGCCGAAAAATCATTCCTTCATGTAACAATGACTTGGAACGGCCAGGAAAAAAGTTCTTCGTAAACTTTCGCCGCTAACTCAATATACTGCCGCGCAAATCTAAGGCTGCGAGGCAGGTATTGATGTGAGTGCACCGTTCTGCCGCAAGCACCTCAGTGTTGAGGGGCTGCTGTGCGAGGCGCGGCGGATGTTTGCACAGATCCCCGACGAGCCCGGCAACGAGATCGCGCTGGTCGATCATCTGATGTCGGGGCTGGCGTTGTTCGGCCTGAAGTATCCCTCGCTGTTGCAGTTCGAGCACGACCGCCGGGAGGCGACGACGCGGGCGAACCTCAAGGCACTCTACGGGGTCGAGCGCGCGCCGAGCGACACGCGCTTTCGCGAACGTCTCGACGAGGTCGATCCGCGCTGCCTGCATCCGTTGTACAAGGCGTTGTTCGGCCAGTTGCAGCGCGGCAAGGGGCTGGAGGGGTTTGACGACCTCGATGGCCACTACTTGCTCTCACTCGACGGTACGGGCTACTTCTCCTCGCAGCGGGTGCACTGTGCGCAGTGCGCCGAGAAGCATCATCGCAACGGCACCATCACCTACTATCACCAGATGCTCGGGGCGGTGCTAGTGCACCCCGATCGCAGCGAGGTGTTCCCGCTGGCGCCCGAGCCCATCCTCAAGCGAGACGGTGCACGCAAGAACGACTGCGAGCGCAACGCCGCCAAGCGCCTGCTGACGGACCTGCGCCGAGAACATCCGCATCTGAAGTTGATCGTCATCGAAGACGGGCTCGCCTCCAATGCCCCGCACATCCGTCAGCTCCAGGCCCTGGATCTGCGCTTTATCCTCGGCGCCAAGCAGAGCGACCACACGCTCTTGTTCGATTGGGTGGCGGCCACGCCGGAAACCGCCGAGGCCACGTTCACCAACGAGAAGGGATTCCGCCACCGTTTCCGCTATCTCAACGGTGCGCCGCTCAACGACGCCAACTTCGACCTCGAGGTCAATTTCCTCGAGTACTGGGAGCACGCCCCCGACGGCACGGTGACCCACTTCTCTTGGGTCACGGATATCCCCATCCATGAAAACAACCTCATGACCTTCATGCGAGGAGCCCGCGCACGCTGGAAAATCGAGAACGAAACCTTCAACACCCTCAAAAACCAAGGCTACCACTTCGAGCACAACTTCGGTCACGGCAACAACCACCTCAGCACCGTGCTCATGCACCTCATGATGCTGGCGTTTCTGATCGATCAAATCCAACAACATGGCTGCCGGCTGTTTCAGGCCGCCGTAACGGCGGCGCAGGGCAAGACCCGCTTGTGGCGAAAGCTGCGCAGTCGTTTCGACCTCTGTCTGATCCCCGATTGGGAGACGCTCTACCGCTCCATTATCCAACCGCCACTGCTCCCCTTGCCGCACGACACCTCCTAGCCGACGGCCGTGAACGCATGTGCTTGACGCGAGTTTTGAGGGTCACCGACAACCAGCCAGTGCAACAGCGCCGCTTCGCGGCGAGGGTTTCGCTATGCCTGTCCGTGATCGAGGGGCGTCCGCGCCGGCCTCGATCTACCTCGGGCCCACACAGCGGGAATTGCTGCTCCAACGCCAGCAATTCCCGCCGAAAATAATTCGGCTTATAAAACAGTAGGTTGTCTCGGATTCAAAAAAAGCGTTTCGTAAACTTTCAGCGCTGAATCAGTATACTGGCGCGCACACTTGAAGTTGCGAGGCAGGTGCTGATGAGCGCTCCGTTTTCACGCAAACACCTCAGTGCCGCAGGGCTGCTGAGCGAGGCGCGGCGGTTGTTTGCCAAGATCCCCGAGCAGTCCGGTTGCGATATTGCGCTGGTCGATCATCTGATGTCGGGCCTGGCGTTGTTCGGGCTGAAGTATCCTTCGCTGCTGCAGTTCGAGAACGACCGTCGGGAAGAGACGACGCGCGCCAATCTCAAGGCGCTCTACGGGATCGAGCGTGCGCCGAGCGACACCCGCTTTCGCGAACGTCTCGATGAACTTGACCCGCGCCACCTGCGCCCGCTGTACAAGGCACTGTTGGCACAGCTGCAGCGCGGCAAGGGGCTGGAGGGATTCGCCTACCTCGATGGGCATTACCTGCTCTCGCTCGACGGCACGGGATATTTCTCTTCCTCAACGATCCATTGCCCGCAGTGCGGGGAGAAGCACCACCGCAACGGCACCATCACCTACTATCACCAGATGCTCGGGGCGGTGCTAGTGCACCCCGATCGCAGCGAGGTGTTCCCGCTGGCGCCCGAGCCCATCCTCAAGCAAGACGGTGCACGCAAGAACGACTGCGAGCGCAACGCCGCCAAGCGCCTGCTGACGGACCTGCGCCGAGAACATCCGCATCTGAAGTTGATCGTCATCGAAGACGGGCTCGCCTCCAATGCCCCGCACATCCGTCAGCTCCAGGCCCTGGATCTGCGCTTTATCCTCGGCGCCAAGCAGAGCGACCACACGCTCTTGTTCGATTGGGTGGCGGCCACGCCGGAAACCGCCGAGGCCACGTTCACCAACGAGAAGGGATTCCGCCACCGTTTCCGCTATCTCAACGGTGCGCCGCTCAACGACGCCAACTTCGACCTCGAGGTCAATTTCCTCGAGTACTGGGAGCACGCCCCCGACGGCACGGTGACCCACTTCTCTTGGGTCACGGATATCCCCATCCATGAAAACAACCTCATGACCTTAATGCGAGGAGCCCGCGCACGCTGGAAAATCGAGAACGAAACCTTCAACACCCTCAAAAACCAAGGCTACCACTTCGAGCACAACTTCGGTCACGGCAACAACCACCTCAGCACCGTGCTCATGCACCTCATGATGCTGGCGTTTCTGATCGATCAGATCCAACAACATGGCTGCCGGCTGTTTCAGGCCGCCTTAACGGCGGCGCAGGGCAAGACCCGCTTGTGGCGAAAGCTGCGCAGTCGTTTCGACCTCTGTCTGATCCCCGATTGGGAGACGCTCTACCGCTCCATTATCCAACCGCCACTGCTCCCCTTGCCGCACGACACCTCCTAGCCGACGGCCGTGAACGCATGTGCTTGACGCGAGTTTTGAGGGTCACCGACAACCAGCCAGTGCAACAGCGCCGCTTCGCGGCGAGGGTTTCG
The DNA here is from genome assembly GCA_963698355.1 of uncultured Gammaproteobacteria bacterium. Classification (GTDB taxonomy): domain Bacteria; phylum Pseudomonadota; class Gammaproteobacteria; order Chromatiales; family Chromatiaceae; genus Thiodictyon. The sequence goes on from CAVOQO010000055.1 coordinate 25,917, forward strand.
CTATGCCTGTCCGTGATCGAGGGGCGTCCGCGCCGGCCTCGATCTACCTCGGGCCCACACAGCGGGAATTGCTGCTCCAACGCCTTTTTGGTTGACGTCGCAGATGGGCGCAGGTAAATTGCGCAGTCTTTGGTCCGGCGCGGTGCGTCGGTGGAACCGGATTAGCGTTGGGGATCGTTCAGACACATGTACGCGGTTATTCAAACCGGTGGCAAGCAGTACCGGGTCTCTGAAGGAGACACCCTAAAGGTCGAGAAGCTCGTGGCCGACGAGGGCGCGAGCGTCGAGATCGACAAGGTCCTGATGGTGGCAGACGGAGACGATGTGAAGGTCGGCGCCCCCTTCATTGAGGGCGGCAAGGTGACCGCCACAGTTCGCGGACACGGCCGCGCTAAGAAGGTCACCATCATCAAGTTCCGTCGGCGCAAGCACCACATGAAGCGCCAGGGCCACCGCCAGTGGTTCACGGAGCTCAAGATCACGGGTATCAGCGTGGGCTGAGATGGGGCGCGGAACGCGCCATCCAGCCCAGACGAATTGGAGTTATCCATGGCACACAAAAAGGCAGGCGGCAGTTCGCGCAACGGGCGCGACTCCGAGTCCAAGCGACTCGGTCTCAAGCTCTTCGGCGGCCAGAGCGTCAGGGCAGGCGGAATCATCGTGCGCCAGCGCGGCACCAAGTTCCACAATGGCGTCAATGTCGGCTTGGGGAAGGACCACACACTGTTCGCACTGGCGAACGGGGTGGTGAAGTTCCAGGTCAAGGGCCCGAAGAACCGCAAGTTCGTCACCGTCGAGACGGCCTGATTCTGGTCCACCGGACCTCGGGGCGGGGCTGCCCCTGGCGGAGTCGGCATGAGAGCCTCGTCCATCGGACGGGGCTCTTTGCATTTCGGCGCTCCCGCAGCGATTTAACGAGCACGCTGAGATGAAATTCGTCGACGAGGCGTTCATTCGGGTCGAGGCCGGCGACGGGGGCAGCGGCTGCGTGAGCTTCCGGCGGGAGAAATACATCCCCAAGGGTGGGCCGGACGGTGGCGATGGTGGCGACGGTGGCTCGGTGCGGCTGGTCGCCGACAACAACATCAATACCCTGGTGGACTTCCGCTTCCAGCGCATCCATCGCGCCGAGTCAGGCCACAAGGGCATGGGCCGTGACATGCGTGGGCGCAGCGGCGCTGACCTGGACCTTCGGGTGCCAGTGGGAACGCGAGTGTTCGACCAGGATACCGGCGAGCTGCTGGGTGAGCTGCTCACCAATGGTCAGCGCATGCTCGTGGCTCAGGGCGGCTTCCATGGCATCGGCAACGCCCGCTATAAGTCCAGTACCAATCGTGCACCCCGCCAATTCTCTCCGGGCACCCCGGGAGAGCGGCGCGACCTGCACCTGGAGCTGATCCTGCTCGCGGACGTGGGCCTGCTTGGTTTTCCAAACGCGGGCAAGTCTTCCCTGATCCGCCAGGTCTCGAGTGCCCGGCCCAAGGTGGCGGACTACCCCTTCACAACCCTGTATCCCAACCTGGGTGTGGTGAGTCTGGGGCGCAACAGGAGCTTCGTGATTGCCGACATCCCGGGTGTGATCGAGGGGGCTGCGGAAGGGGCGGGGCTCGGAATCCAGTTTCTCAAGCACCTGGCGCGCACCCGGCTCCTGCTTCACCTGGTGGACATCGCCCCCCTGGACGACGGGCAGGACCCGGCGGACCAGGTGCGCAAGATCGAGGCGGAGCTCGGTGCCTTCGACGACGAGTTGGCCCACAAGGAGCGCTGGCTGGTGCTGAACAAGTGTGACTTGCTGGAGGCCGCGAAGCTTCGCGGCCGTTGCGCGCGGCTCGTCGAGGCCCTGGGTTGGCAGGGCCCGATTTACCAGATCTCCGCCCTGACGGGTGCAGGCACGGACCGGCTGATGGCCGATCTGATGCACCGCCTCGAGTCCCTCAAGGTCGAGTCCGGCGAGGCTGCGCCTGCCGACTCACCGGAAGAAACGCTCTGGCATCCGTTGGATTGAGGCTCCGCCACCCGCTGTATCCGCTGTCCATTGCAGTCAACCCGGAGCCCTTTGCGTGATCTCTCGCGAGACCCTCCCGAAGACCCGCCGCTGGGTCGTCAAGATCGGCAGTGCACTCCTCACCCGCGACGGTCAGGGGTTGGACCGGGAGATGCTGGCACCCTGGGTGGAACAGATGGTGACCCGCCGGGTGGGCGGTGACGACGTGGTGCTGGTCTCCTCCGGGGCGGTCGCCGAGGGCATGGCGCGCATGGGCTGGAGGCGCCGCCCCAGGGCACTGCACGAGCTCCAGGCCGCAGCCGCGATCGGCCAGATGGGCTTGGTACGTGCCTACGAGGACTGCTTCAAGACCCGCGGTCTGCACACCGCCCAGGTCCTGCTCACCCGCGAGGACCTGGCGGACCGCGCCCGTTACCTCAATGCCCGCAGTACGCTGCGCACCCTGCTGCGCCTGGGGGTGATCCCGGTCATCAACGAGAACGACACGGTCGCCACCGACGAGCTGCGCTTCGGCGACAATGACACCCTGGCCGCTCTGGTGGCCAACCTGATCGAGGCGGACCTCCTGATCCTGCTCACCGATCAGGACGGCGTTTTCGACTGCGATCCCCGTAAGGACCCTAAGGCCTGCCTGATCGACCAGACCCGGGTGGACGACCCTCAGCTGGACGCGGTGGCGGGGGGCAGCGTCACCGGTCTGGGCACCGGCGGCATGGTGACCAAGGTGCGCGCCGCCCGGCTCGCCGCCCGCTCCGGAACTCCCACGGTCATCGCCCCAGGGCGGGGCGAACGGGTGCTGACCCGAATTGGACACGGCGAGCGTGTCGGTACCCTGCTTATCCCGGTGCAGGAGCCCCAAGCCGCCCGCAAGCAGTGGCTGGCTGGTCAGCTCCAGGTTCGTGGTCGTCTCACCCTGGACGGGGGTGCGGTGCGTGCACTGCGGGAGAAGGGAACCAGCCTGCTAGCGGTGGGTGTCAAGGCCGTCCATGGTACTTTCGCCCGCGGCGAGGTCGTCGCGTGCGTCGATGAAAACGGCCGGGAGGTGGCCCGCGGTCTCATCAACTATGACGTTCAGGAGGCCGCCCGTATCCGTGGCGAACCCAGCAATCGCTTCGAGTCCATCCTGGGCTATCTCGACGACGAAGAGCTGATCCACCGGGATAATCTGGTGCTGCTCTGATGCGGGCCGCGCGGCCCCATCGTTCTGGCCCCTAAGGTCTATCTCGGATGCGTGACCGATTGCCGTTGGAGCCGGGGATCGGGGAAGAGTCGGTGGAAGTGGGCTGAGGGAGGGCTGCGGCGGCAGCCGCGGCATGCCGCCGCGGGGCGGGGTCACTCGCACATCGACCTTCACCGCCCGATCCGAGCCCACGGGCACCACCTCCCGGCTTTCCAACGCCCTCAGCAGCCGCGGTTGGAACATCAGCGACAGCTCGCCGATCTCGTCGATGAACAAAGTCCCGCCGCTGGCGCGCCGGAGCGGATGCGTCGAATACCACCAGCGGGCCGCTGCGGCCGGAGAGCTCGTACAGGGTGCAGGGAACCTCAGACTGAACAAAGGCCCGTCTCAGTGCCGGATAAGACCTCGATGTCGATGCATTCGGGGTTGATGTGGCTATTAGCCAGCGGCGCCGGCCCTCATGACTTGGGTGTCTGGAGTCGGCATCTGTCATCCGCCGGTCCTCCGTCTGAGAATTCCGCCTTTGGCACGAGAAGCAGGTTGCTTCGGAGATCGATCGATCTCTGCATTGCGATGCCGTTGCGGGAGCAGTGAGGCGCTGCTCGTGTAGGATGCAAGCAGCGCGCGGGGCTCAGTCAAGCGTTTTGCCCGGGATTTCGGGTACGGCTAGCATCCCTAGGCAATTTCGTTCGGGGCCCTGGGTGGCCCTGGGTGTCTCTTGGTACCCGCTCAACTTACGGGGTGTGCCGTGTCAAGTCGGAGCAAGGCGGAGAGATGATCTCGCGGTGGACATAGACAAGCCGGGGCTGCCGCAGATTGCGGGTTATACAACCGAAGCCGTCCTCGGCGTGGGTGGGATGGCGACGGTCTATCTCGCGGTTCAGGAGTCGCTGTCCCGGCACGTGGCCTTGAAGGTCATGAACCAGATCCTGATGGTCGATTCGGATTTCTGCCGGCGCTTCCTGAACGAAGGGCGGCTGATCGCCAAGCTCTCCCACCCCAATATCGTCACGGTTTACGACATCGGAGCGTCAGCGTCTTTCCACTACTTGTCCATGACCTACCTCCCGGGCGGTACCCTCAAGGAGAAGATCCCCCCCCGGCTCCCGACCGAGTACGCCGTGTATATCCTGAAGTGCCTGGCCGATGCCCTCGGGTACGCACACAGGCAGGGGATCGTGCACCGCGATATCAAGCCGGGCAATGTCCTCTTCACGCAAAGCGGTGCGCCGGTGCTGACCGACTTCGGCATCGCCAAGACGGTGGGTAACGAGACCAAGCTCACCTCAACCGGCATGACGGTCGGCAGCGTGGGATACATGAGCCCGGAGCAGGCATTGGGGAACGAGGTCGACAACAGGTCCGATCTCTACAGCCTGGGCGTCCTGTTTTGGCAGATGCTGACCGGCTCCTTGCCCTATACGGCGCAGGACCCCTTCGCGCTCGCCCTCAAACACGCGAATGATCCGATCCCGGAGCTGCCGGGACCGCTGGGACGGTTCCAGCCCCTCATCGAAGGTTTGATGGCGAAGACACCCGCTGATCGGTTGGCGACTGCCGAGGAGTTGGTGCGGTTGATCGACCGCATTCCGAACGACAATACCGGTGTGCGCTCGCCGTCCGACTCCGATGGGACCGTCGTTCTGTCGCGAGTCCCTGAGTGGACACGGAGTCCGCCGAGTGCCGTACCTAAAGCTGAGGTCGCTGGGAAGCCTGCGCCGAAACACCGGCTCGGTCTGGTTGGCGCCTTGGTCGGCATCGCATTCGTCGCGGGGATCGGGACCCTCATCGGTTACCGCGGGCTGTTTACGCAGACCACAGAAGCACCCGTGGCGACCCCAGAGGTCCCGCGGAGCTCGGCACAAGTCTCCGAGACCAGGGTGTCGCCGGCCTCACCGGCTCGGGGGACAGAGCGCCCGACGCGGTCGCCCGCGCGTCCGACCATCGGGGAGTCGGGGCGGGACGCTCGCACGGATGTCCCTCAGACAACGGCGGCGCCGGCAGGTCCGGTCGCTGAGCCGAAGGGCGGCGGACAGCAGCAGATCGCGGCTCTGCTGCGTCAGGCGGAGCGCCAGTGGAAAGCCGGCCGCTTGACCGACCCGCCCGGAGACAACGCCTTCGAGAGCTACAGCCGAATTCTTGACCTAGACCCAGAGCACCCGCAGGCCAAGGAGGCACTGGTGCATATCGGGCGCATCAATGCAGCGAACAGGGTCTTTAGCTCTGCCGATACTTTGCTGAGGCGTGGGCAGATCGACGACGCGCGGCGGTTGATCGAGACCGGTTTGAGGATGAATCCCGACGACGAGCGCCTGCTGGGGCTAAAGCGGGCGCTTGAGTATGCACAATGACGTTACGTCCGTAAGGTTGTGGTGATCGGGTCGGCCGACCATACTCATCCGCATTGAGATGTGCGGATCAAATGCCATCCTGGCATTTTCGCGAACAACGATACGAGTGACCAAAGGAGCAAGTTCCATGAAACGAAGCCCAATCACCGCCGCGATCGCCTTGCTAATGTTCGCCCTCCCGCTGAGCGCGGAAGAGGCGGGCATGATGTACCAGGCCACTGCCAATTCGAACATCCGGGCGGCGCCGACGACCAATTCCCAAAAGATCGGTTATCTCAAGCAAGGGAGTCACGTGCGGGTGATCGGGAGCGCTGCGGGGGGCAACTGGCACCAGGTGCGCCTCAACAGCGGTCAGATGGGCTTCGTCTACGGCCAGTTGCTCGAGTCGACAGAGGGCGAGGGTTCTTTGCAGCCGGCTACCCCCAGTTTAAAAGGGGGCCCGACAGAAGCGCCCGAGGACGCCTTTGCATACATCATCTGGCCTCAGGACGGTGAGGTCATCCCCGGGGGCGACTTCGTCGTTCTGTTCGGTCTGCACGGGATGGGAACAGCCCCCGCAGGGGTGGATAAACCTCTGACCGGCCACCATCACCTGCTCATCGATACCGATCTGCCGCCGCTCAACCAACCGATCCCCGCGACCGACAACTTTGTCCATTTCGGCCGCGGCCAGACCGAGTATCACGTGACCCTGCCCAAGGGCCAGCATACCTTGCAGCTGCTGCTCGGCGATGCCAATCACATTCCGCACACGCCGCCGGTGATGTCCGAGCGGATCACCATTACCGTGCCCTGAGCCGCCACGCGGCCGGCGTCTTTTGCTTGGTCGTGCAGATTCCGGAGCGCCCCCGATCCCGTTGGGGGCCGTGACGCTCGTATCCAGAGCGGCGTTAACCGCGTCGCTCGCCAAACGAGCATGCCGGCGGCGCCGGAGGCAACGGGTTCATTCAAGCGTTGGCCAGGTCCGACCGAAGCCTGGAGGGTGAGAAGATCCCGGACCGCGTCACGGGCATCGCTGCCGAGACCCAAAGGGACTCGGCCAAGACTTCAAGGCACGGAGCGAGCGACGCGGAAGCCGTGAAGGTAGTAGCGGACGTCCCGATCGTAATGATTCCGCCGGGTCGTTCGCATGTAGTCGGATCCCAGGTTCCAGCTGCCGCCGCGGAGCATCCGGCCGATGCAATCGCCACGAAGCCAGGCGGAGCCGTCCGAGGGCGCGCTCTTGTAGGACCCATTCACGCAGTCCATGGTCCATTCCCAGAGGTTGCCATTGACGTCATAGAGCCCAAACGGATTGGGCGCAAATGATCCGACCGGCGCGGGACCCCGCCCGTCCCAGTCGCTCCCGCAGTCATTGCAGTTCGCCTTGCCCCTGCCGGCCGCGTCGCCCCACCAATAGGCGCTCGCGGTTCCGCCGCTTGCCGCATACTCCCACTCGGCCTCGGTCGGCAACCGGTACGCCTTCCCGGTTTTCTTGCTCAGCCAGGCGGTGTAGGCCTGCGCATCGTCCCAGCTCAGATTGTTTACCGGCAGGCGAGGATCTGTGCCCCCCTCGGGGCTGAATCGGCAGCCGCCCTCGCGCAGACAGGCATCCCATTCGGCGACGGTGATCTCGTAGACCCCGATCGCGAACGGGTTGGCAAAGCGCACCTCATGCCGAGGCTTCTCGTCCGGGCGGCCCTGGTCGGAACCCATCAGATAGGTGCCCGCCGGCACCACGACAATCAGCGGACATGCGTCGCAATCCCGAAACGTGTCTCCCGGCGCGGTGGTGGCGGCGTCAACCGCGGTTGCGCTGGATTGGTCCACACCACCATGGCCGGTGGCGCCGACGCCTGTCCCTTCTCCGCCAACCGGTGCAGAAGTGGGGGCCTTTCCTTCGCCCTCGCCATCGGGTCTCGCCTGGCCCCTCAATGCCTCGATCCGAATCTCGGCGAGACGCGCAAAGCGTCCGTTCGGATACGTGGCCAGATAGGCCTCGAATTCGGAGGGTTCCTTGCTGTTCTTGATGGTCTCCCAGAAGGCCAGTTCCTCCCAGAACCCGAGGTCGCCGGTCTTCTTGGCTCCGTCTCCGGAGTCCGCAACGAGGGGGCCCGAATGGATGCCGGCGACGCAAAGAAGCAGCCCCAGGCACAGGGCGACGGGTTTCTTAATAGCAAATGACACGTTGGGTTGCCCCGGCTCCCGCGTGATCTACCAAGGGACTCCTGAGTCGAATGCTAACATTGCAGGCTCGCCGCTTATATAGTCCGCGGATTCTGCGACTCGGCCTGGCCATTACCTGGATGAAACTTCGACCCGGCCCCGTTGTTGATAGACCCGCTCGCCGACACTGGAAGATCCGCGCGGCGGCGGCTGGGGCTCCGGACCAGCAGGCGCGGCACCATGTTGGCTTCGAACGCAGCGGGCCCTCTGATTTGCATTGCCACCGAACCGCCGGAACCCAGTGCCGTCTGAGTGAGAGCGGCTCACTGAATTCAGCCCCACGAAAACCTACGAGGAGGCATCCATGTCTGATCGACCCGTCGCACTCGTCACCGGGGCCTACCGGGGCCTGGGGCTCGAGACCGGCCGTCAGCTGGCCGAGCTGGGCCACACCGTTATCCTCACCGCCCGGCGCCAGCCGGAGGGGCGCGCCGTGGCCGAAGGGCTGGCCGCCGGTGGGCTCGCGGTGCGCTTCCATCCGCTCGATGTGACCGAGGAGTCGTCCATCCAGGCACTGGTTGCCCACGTCCGCGACACGGAGGGTCGCCTCGATGTGCTGGTCAACAACGCCGGCATCTTTCCGGACCCACCCCCGGGGTCGAGCCGCGACAGCGTCTTCAGCGCCGAGTTGGAGTCAGTTCGCCGGGGCCTGGAGACCAATGCACTGGCCGCCTTGCGCCTTTGCCAGGTTCTGATCCCCCTGATGCAGGGTCGCGGGCGGGTGGTCAACGTTTCGTCCGGCATGGGCCAGCTCCAGGAGATGAACGGCTGCTGCCCGGGCTACCGGCTCTCCAAGGTGGCGCTCAATGCCGTGACCCGGATCTTTGCCGACGAGTTGAGAAACACGGGGGTCAAAGTCAACTCGGTCTGCCCCGGCTGGGTGCGCACCGATATGGGCGGGGAGTCGGCACCGCTGTCGGTGCAAGAGGGGGCGGCGGGCATCGTGTGGGCCGCGACTCTGCCCGACGACGGCCCGAGCGGCGGATTCTTCCGCCATGGTGAGCCGATCGCCTGGTAAATTTTCGTTGGCCACCACCTTGACCGCCCGGGAGGGTTCGGTCTTCGATATCCAGTCCCCCGCATTCCGCAGGAGGGCGGGCGCTGCAATAGCGGCGGAGCCGGTTGATCTGCAGCGGTGGAGCACTGCGTTCGGGACCTCCCGCGGCGATCTCCCCCTTATTCTGTGCTCGCTCAGCGCAGGTTCTTCTGTGCTCGCTCAGCGCAGGTTCTTCTTGTAGCTCGGGATAACGGCGTTCTTGGCCTTTGAGAAGTTCGCGAACTCCATGGTGACGCTTGCCAGCTCGACGCCGCTGAAGTTGGCGTCTGTGACGTCGGCCCGGCGCAGTATCGCGCCCCCGAGCACGGCGTCGGTGAAGTCCACGCCGGTGAGGTTGGCGTTGCGGAAGATGGTGTCCTGGGCCGAGCAGTTACGGAGCTTGGCACCGCGCAGGTCGGCTCCCTCCAGGTTTGCCAGATTGAGCACCGTGAAGCCGCCGTCGAAGGCGCTGGTGAGGTCAGCGTCGTGCATGCTGGCGCGTACCAGGTTGGCATCATTGAGGTGACAATCCCGCAGGTCTGCGCCGCACAGGTTGGTCTCACGCAGGTTCGCCTTGATGAACAGGGCCTTGGGCGCGACGACGTGGCACAGATTCGCGGCGTTGAAGTCCGCCCCGCGCATGTCCGCGTTGCTCAGGTTGGCGCCCTGCAGGTTGGCGGCGCGGGCCTCGGCGTTTCGCAGGTCGGCACCGCTGAGGTTGGCGTGGGAGAGATTGGCCCCGCTCAGCAAGGCGGCGCGGGAGGGATGCTCAGAGCCCAACCGGGCGCGGGTCAGGTTGGCGCCGGTGAATGTGGCATCCCTCAGGTGGGCGCCCACCAGGATGGCGTCGGTGAGGTTGGCTTCGGTGAGATCGGCTCCCACCAGATCGCTGGACTCCAGGTTGGCATGCGAGAGGTCCGCGCCGCGCAGATTGGCCCCGTTGAGCTGCATGTCGCGGAGGTCCGCGCCGGCCAGGGTCTCGCCCTCGACCGTTCCCAGCACCTGTCCCGACTCCCGATGTTTGATCTCGACCATGATTGTTCCCTCGCTCTGTGGTGATGCCTTAAATCTACCAGAAGCGCGGGTCCACGGTGGTGCGAAACCCTGTCGAACGTGATGTTGACGGTAGGAGTTCGTCCGCAGGGGCGCGATGAGCCTAGGACGCATGCATCCATCGACACTGTTGGCCGGCGCCGATACCATCACCCGGACCCAAGGCCGTCAGCGGCGCGCTCCTGATTTTTGCGCGGTCGGAACGGTCATGCCATCACCCCACCACCTGAGGAAGACTGCATGAAGATCGAGACCATGGCCATCCATGCCGGCTTCGAGCCGGACCCAACCACCAAGGCGGTGGCGACGCCCATCTATCAGACCACCAGCTACGCGTTTGACGATACCCAGCACGGGGCGGACTTGTTCGACCTCAAGGTGGCGGGAAACATCTACACCCGCATCATGAACCCCACCAGCGACGTGCTGGAGCGTCGGGTCGCGACCATGGAGGGAGGGGTGGGGGCGCTGGCGCTCGCCTCTGGTATGGCGGCGGTGACCTACGCGATCTTCACCATCGCCCAGTCGGGAGACAACATCGTCGCCGCCTCCACGCTTTATGGCGGCACTTACAATCTGTTCGCCCATACCCTGCCGCGGCTCGGTATCCAGGTGCGCTTCGCCGGGCCTAACGACATCGCCGGCATGGCGGCTCAGATCGACGGCAAGACCAAGGCCGTCTTTTGCGAGTCCATCGGCAACCCGGCGGGCAACGTGGCTGACCTCAAGGCCATTTCGGACATGGCGCACGCCCACGGGGTACCAGTGATCGTGGATAGCACGGTGGCGACGCCCTATCTCTGCCGGCCCTTCGAGCACGGCTGTGACATCGTGGTGCACGCGCTGACCAAGTACATGGGCGGTCACGGGACCACCATCGGCGGCGTCCTGGTGGACTCCGGCAAGTTTCCCTGGGCCGATCATGCCGAGCGCTTCCCGATGCTGAACGAGCCCGACGTGTCCTACCACGGTGTGGTCTACACGGACGCCCTGGGACCTGCCGCCTACATCGGACGCGCCCGCGTGGTGCCGCTGCGCAACATGGGTGCCGCCATCTCGCCCTTTAACAGTTTCCTGATCATGCAGGGGATCGAGACCCTGCCGGTGCGCATGGACCGGCACTGCGAGAACGCGCTCAAGGTGGCGGAATATCTGAAGGGCCACCCGAAGGTCGAGTGGGTCCGTTACGCGGGCCTGCCGGACAGCCCGGATTATCATCTGGTGGAGCGCTACATGGACGGGTGCAAGGCAAGCTCCATCCTGTCCTTCGGTATCGAGGGCGGGCTCGAGGCGGGCGCCCACTTCATCGATGCACTCAAGCTTGCCGTGCGCCTGGTCAACATCGGTGACGCCAAGACCCTCGCCTGTCACCCGGCCACCACCACCCACCGCCAGCTCTCCCCGGACGAGATGAAGCGGGCCGGGGTTTCCGAGGACCTGGTGCGCTTGTCCATCGGCATCGAGCACGTGGACGACATCATTGCCGACCTGGATCAGGCCTTGGCGGAGGCGCGCTGACGGGGGCAGCCCCCGTGGGTCGGGGGCCGCCATCTGTTACACGCGTTGGCGGGAGTGCTCTGAGGTCGCGATTCGGCCCGGCCTCATCGCGCTTGCTCCCCGCGGCCATGCTCCAGGGTCTCCAGGCGCGCGCGCAGGGTGTCCAGCTCCTGTTCCTGGCGCTTGAACTGCTTGAGGAGCCCCGGCAGCTTGGTCAGGGCGGCCATTTCCCGCAGGGTGTCTTTCATTGGCCGTGCCGGGGTGCCAAAGACTGCAGCGCCTGCGGGTACATCCTTAGTGACCCCGGACTGGCCGCCGATTCGGGCTCCGTCGCCGACGTTCACATGATCGGAGATGGCGACCTGGCCCGCGATCACCGCGCCAGTCCCCAGGGTGCTGCTGCCCGCTACCCCTGCCTGGCTGACCAGGATCACATGTGCGCCGATGTCCGTGTTGTGGGCCACCTGCACCAGATTGTCGATCTTGGCACCGCGGCGGATACGCGTCTCGCCAAGGGTGGCACGGTCGACGCAGCAGTTGCAGCCGATGTCCACGTCGTCCTCGATGACCACGCGCCCCAGCTGGGGTACCTTGCGGTGGGCCCTGCCGTCCCATTGGAATCCGAATCCGTCTCCGCCAATCACGCTGCCCGAGTGGACGATGCACCGGTTGCCCAGGATGCTGTCGCGGTGCAATGTCACGTTGGCCTCGATCACGCAATCGTCCCCCAGGGTTACCCGGGGCCCCAAGTAACACCCAGGTCCTATGACGCAGCGATCGCCGATCCGAACGCCTGCGGCGAGTACTGCACAGGGACCGATCGCCACGTCCTCGCCCAGCGCAGCAAGACGATCGATAACCGCGGTGCGGTGCACGCCCTGGATCTCGGACTCGGGGACGAACGACTCGGCCACCCGGAAAAAATCGTTGCGTGGCTCCGTTGAGCGAATCAGGAAAGGGCCGGCGACTGCGGGAAAGTCCTCCGGGACGATGGCCGCTGCGGCGAGGCTGGCCTCAACGGCGTCTGCCTGGTCCGGCCGTTCCGCAAAGCAGAGGTCGGTCGCTTCGGCCAGCTCCAGCGTGTTTACTCCGCGAATCTGTAGTGGCTCCTCTACGCGGTCGGGCGGGGATGGTTGGACGCGGAGCAGGGTGTAGAGCTGTGCGAGGTCGAGAACCATTCGGGTCTCCTGGTCGGGTGGATGCGCGCAAAGCCCACAAACTGCGTAGACCGATGCGTGATTATGGTGGGTGCGATGCGCTTAACCAACCTGGGCGCCAGCTCCCGTTTCGCTTGGCTCGCCGGCTAAAGCGGCTTGTCAGGCGTGCCCGTTCAGGCCCGTTCGGACTGCGCAACCGTGTAGTGCGATCCCTGCTTGAGTTTGTCGTAGTTGCCGAAGACCTCGTTCAAGTTGCGCTTCATGAACTCGCGCAGTCCGTTGATGGTGACCACGTAGAGCCGCCCGCCGGGCTTCAGGTGGTCGCGGGCGTCATGAAGAAGGATGGCGAGGAGCTCCTTGCCCACCTTGGCGGGTATGTTGCTGGCGATGACATCGAAGCGCAGGTCCTTGGGCACCTGATCGAAGCCGTTGCTCAGGATGGCCTTGGCGTTCCCGAGGCCGTTGCGGCGGGCATTGGCATTGGCGTAGCTCACCGCTACGAAGTCCTTGTCCACCAGCAGGGTGTGACCCTGGGGGGCGAGGGCCGCGAGGGACAGTCCGATCGGCCCGTAGCCGCAGCCGAGATCGAGACAGTCCGCGTCGCTGGCAACCTCGACCCGATCCAGGAGCAGTCGGGTTCCCTCGTCAACCTCCCGGGGGGAGAAGAGGCCCCAGGTGCTGTGCAGTGTGAGCGTGCGCCCGCCGAACTCGGCGTCGAAGCGGATGTCGCGGCGCAGTTGGTCCACTTGTTCCTTGGTCAGCATGGGGCTCCGCCGGTCGTGGCTCAGGACAGGGCGCGCATTAGCGCCCCGAGGGGCGGGGTATTCTAGCGGGCGCTTCGGCTACACTCACGGGATTTCCCGGCGTGCCCCCTACCGCCAATCCGATCGAGACGCCTAAAGCCGCCCGATGATCGACCCTGCCGGTAAGCTGCAGATCCGCATCGGACAGCGGACCGTCAGCATCGACTCCAGCCGTTCGGTTCGAGCGGCGTCGGTGTTCGTTGGGCGCGACGTGGGGGAGACCTACCGGCTCCTGCCTACGCTGTTCAGCATCTGCGGCGTCGCCCAGTCAGCGGCCTGCGCCGGGGCCCTGGAGCAGGCCCTCCGCGCCCGACCGGGTCCGGGCGTGCTGGACCTGCGGCGCCGACTGGTGGACGCAGAGACCTTGCGCGAGCACCTGTGGCGCATCCTGCTGGACTGGCCGCGCACCCTGAGCTGCCCCCCGGACGCCCCGTCCATGGCGCGGGTCATGGCCCTGTATGGCGCCCTTCGGGCGGCCCTGGTCGGCGGGGGGGAGGTCTTCGCCCCCGGAGCGGGCCACGCGGAGCCGGACCTCGAGTCTGCGGAGCGTGCGGCGGCTGGGCTGGCGACCGTGGTGGAGCAGCAGGTGCTGGGGGCGCCACCGGCCGAGTGGCTCGCGTCGGTCGGCGGCTTCCGAGCACTCGCCGACTGGTCGCGGCGGGCGGAGACGGCAGCGGCCCGGCTGATGCGGACTCTTGTCGCCATACGCCACATGGACCTCGGACGCTGCGACGTCGCGCCACTGCCGCCGCTGGATGCCGCGTCGCTCGACGTCCGCCTGGACGGGCTGGGGGCCGATGACTTCGTGGCCCGACCCGACTGGGAGGGGGGGCCGCGGGAGACCAGTCCCTACACGCGCGTCCTGGACTCGGCACTTGTCCGGGATCTGACCGGGCGATTTGGCAACGGGCTGTTCACCCGGCTCGCCGCCCAACTGGTGGAGGTCGCAGGTTTGGCGCTCAAAGGCGGCTCCCCGGGGTCCTCAACGGAGGCGCGGCTGGCCGCCGGCGTTGGCCTGGCCCAGGTCCCCGCCGCCCGGGGGCTATTGGTGCATCGGGTGCGGGTCGCCGGGGGTGAAGTTCGGGACTACCGTATCCTGGCCCCCACCGAGTGGAATTTCCACCCGCGGGGCGCCGTCGCGGCCGGACTCGCCGGCATGTCCAACCGGGTGGAGCCCGGCGAGCTTGAGCCCCTGGCGCGGCTCTTCATCGCCGCCGTGGATCCCTGTGTGGATTTCGCGCTCGAATTGATCTGACATCCGACACGGGGACCCCCGCGGCCCCCGGCCCTCAACCGAGAGAAACCGCCATGTGCCTCGCCATCCCCGCCCGAATCAACTCCATCGACCCCAGTGGACAATGCGCCCGCGTGGGCCTGGGAGCGGTCAGCAAGGAGATCTCGCTCGCCTTGGTCGACGATGCCGCGGTGGGCGATTATGTCTTGGTCCACGTCGGATATGCGCTCAACCGGATCAGCGAGGAGGAGGCCGAGCGCACCCTGGCCCTGATCGCCGAGGCCGGCATGCTGGACGATGAGCTGGGCGTCAATCCGCCGGCGTCCGGGGTGGCGGGAGACGAGGTATGAAATACGTCGACGAGTTCCGAGACCGGCGCCTCGCGCGCGGCCTGGCCGAGACCATCGCCGTGGAGGCCGACCCAGCCCGAGAGTATCGGCTGATGGAGTTCTGCGGGGGCCACACCCACGCCATCTTCCGCTACGGCTTGCAGGACCTGATGCCCCCCAACGCGCGCTTCATCCACGGACCTGGCTGCCCGGTGTGCGTCCTGCCCATGGCACGCATCGACCACGCCATCGCGCTTGCCACCCGTTACGGGGTGACGCTGTGCACCTACGCCGACCTGATGCGGGTGCCGGCCAGCGAGCGCAAGAGCCTGCTCAAGGCCAAGGCGGAGGGGGCGGATATCCGCATGGTCTACTCCACCCAGGATGCACTGCGTATCGCCCGCGAGGCCCCAGGCCGGCAGGTGGTGTTCTTCGCCATCGGCTTCGAGACCACCACCCCGCCCACGGCGGTCGCGGTGAAGGCGGCGCGGGCCGAGGGGCTCGCGAACTTCTCGGTCTTCTGCAACCACGTCCTGACCCCGCCGGCGCTCCGCACCATCCTCGCCACCGCGGGGCCGGAGGGGGTGCGTCTCGACGGCATCCTCGGGCCCTCCCACGTGAGCACCGTCATCGGCAGCCGGCCCTACGGTTTCGTACCCGTGGAGTTCGGGCGGCCAGTGGTGATCGCGGGCTTCGAGCCGCTGGACGTGATGCAGTCCGCCCTGATGCTGATCCGCCAGATCAATGCCGGTCGCGTTGAGGTGGAGAACCAGTACACGCGTGCCGTGACCGAGGAAGGGAACCTCCGGGCCCAGGCCCTCATGCGCGAGGTCTTCACCCTGCGCGAGACCTTCGAGTGGCGCGGGCTCGGCTTCCTGCCCGCGAGTGCGCTGCGTCTCGCGGACGACTACGCGGACCTGGATGCGGAGTGTCGCTTCCCTGTGGAGGTGGGGCCGGCCCGGGAGGTCAAGGGCTGCGAGTGTCCGGCCATCCTGCGCGGGGTCAAGGAGCCCACGGATTGCAAGCTCTTTGGTACCGTCTGCACGCCGGACAATCCGATGGGCTCCTGCATGGTGTCTTCCGAGGGGGCCTGCGCCGCCTATTGGAGCTACGGGCGCTTTCGGGAGCAGCGGGCAGTGTCCGCCTAGACGCTCGCGGTCGTCCTGGCCGAGGAGTCCCGGCGGGACTCAACCCCGACCGAATGTGGGCGTGGGCCTGTCACTTCGATGAAGTCCGTGGCTATGCTCTGGGGTTTGCGGAGTAACTGCATATCATAGTTTTACAGATGGTATCTGATGTCGATTAGCCCTGGATCATGGCTGGGTCGGGCGCAGAAGCAGGCGGCGCGACCCGCCTCAATCTGCTCGTTCTGTGGATTAAATTTACCATCTAAGCTACGGAATAATAGAGTGAATGCCGGATGACCACTGACCGAGGCTTTCCCGTCCGGCTCGATCTCAGGCACGGTACCGTCGACATGAGTCACGGCGCAGGCGGGCGGGCCATGGCCCAGCTCATCACCGAGCTGTTCCAGGCCCATCTGGACAACGCGCTGCTGCTCCAGGGCAACGACCAGGCACTCTTCAGCCCGCCCCCCGGCCGTATGGTGATGAGCACCGACGGCCACGTGATCTCGCCGCTCTTCTTCCCCGGCGGGGACATCGGCTGCCTGGCGGTCCACGGGACCATCAACGACGTGGCCATGGCCGGGGCCCGGCCGCTGTACCTGGCCGCCGGATTCATCCTGGAGGAAGGCTTCCCCCTGGCGGACCTCGTTCAGGTGGTCGCCAGCATGGCGCGTGCGGCAAACGAGGCCGGTGTGCCGGTGGTCACCGGCGACACCAAGGTGGTGGAGCGGGGCAAGGGCGACGGGGTCTTCATCACCACCACCGGCGTGGGCGTGGTGCCGGATGGTGTGGAGATCTCCGGTGACCGGGCGCGACCCGGGGACTCGATCCTGATCAGCGGCTCTATCGGTGACCACGGGGTGGCCGTGATGTCGAAACGCGAGAACCTGGGCTTCGACGTGTCGATTCACTCCGACACCGCCGCCCTGCACGGCCTGGTGGCGGCGATGGTGGCGGCGGTACCGGGCATCCACTGCCTGCGCGACCCCACTCGCGGCGGGCTTGCTACCACACTCAATGAGCTGGCCCACCAGTCCGGCGTGGGGATGCGCATCCGCGAGTCCGAAATCCCTGTGCGGCCGGAGGTGGCTGCCGCCTGCGAGCTGCTCGGACTTGATCCGCTGTATGTCGCCAACGAGGGCAAGCTGGTGGCCATCTGTCGCAGCACCGATGCGGATGCGCTGCTCGCCGCCATGCGCGCCCATCCCCTGGGACGGCAGGCGGCCGCGATCGGTGAGGTGGTGGAGGACAGCTATCGGTTCGTACAGATGGAGACCGGCTTCGGCGGCAGCCGAATCGTCGACTGGCTGGCAGGTGAGCAGCTGCCCCGCATCTGCTGATTGGGTCCGAGACCGGCACCCGTCCGGTCAGGATCGGTGCGGCGCCTCAGCGACCCCAGAGCAGGGTGTCGACGTACTGTTTGACCCGGGTGTAAGCGGGGGTGTCGATCGAGGTGAATTGAACGCTGGTCTCGAAACGATCGCCGCGACGTGCGGTTCGAACCACCTTGGCGTCGATGCCGCCGATGGGTTCCGCGCTAAGGTCCGGGATCAGGGTCATGGTCATGTCCGTGGCGGGGGTCAGGTGGACCGGCAGGTCCACCAGCATCCCGTTGTAGCCGAGGTCCAAGGCCTGCCCCGACAGCGGGGTGGGCAGGACACACTTGGCAGCCAGCCGGTGCATCAGCACCGGGAACGCGACACGCACGCGGGGGGAGCGGCGTACCTCAATCCGTGGAACCACCAGCCGCGCCCTGTAGTCGAGGGCCCTGAGCTCGTAGAGGGTCAGGGGGCTGGACTTGCCCTTGACTCGGACCTCGTTCGTTCCACCAATGTGCACGTAGTCCGTGACCGCGGCCAGGGTGGACTCACTGAGCAGGATCTGGCCGCGCAGACTGAACGCCTCCATGCGCGAGACCAGGTTGACTGTGTCCCCTATGATGGTGTACTCGCTGTGGTAGCGCGAGCCGAAGCTGCCCGCCATGACCACGCCAGTGTTGACGGCGATGCCGGCGTACAGGCGCGGCTCCAAACGGCCTCGAGCCCCTTGGTTGAACTCCGCCATGGCCTGCTGCATCTCCACCGCGCAGGCCAGGGCTCGCAGCGAGTCGTCCGGGCGACGCTCGGGGGCGCCGAATACGGCCATCACGGCGTCGCCCATGAACTTGTCGATGACCCCGCCATGGCGGTGGACGACGCAGCCCATGGTGGCGAAATAGCGGTTCAGCAGGTTGCTGACGGTGGCGGCGGGAAGCGACTCGGTGAGGGCCGTGAAGCCCCGGATGTCCGCGAGCACGACGGTCGCCTCGGCGGCGACGATGGGTTGGGACTCGAGCAGGAAGTCGTCGAGCAGGGTGTCGATTCGCGGGCGTAGCGAGGCGCGGCGTCCGTCGCCGCTGGCGAGTTCGCTGACCTCTCGGACGATCTGCTCG
The DNA here is from genome assembly GCA_963698355.1 of uncultured Gammaproteobacteria bacterium. Classification (GTDB taxonomy): domain Bacteria; phylum Pseudomonadota; class Gammaproteobacteria; order Chromatiales; family Chromatiaceae; genus Thiodictyon. The sequence goes on from CAVOQO010000055.1 coordinate 44,325, forward strand.
ATCTCCCCCAGAAACAGCTCGCGGTCTTTGTGTTGCATGGGTCTCGCGTAAGGCTCTGCGCCTGCGCGGGCAAGCATGCCACATTCCGGGGCCGCGTGAGACCGTGAATTCTCGGTTGCGGGGGCTCGCATAGACAGATCGCCCGCTCGCCTGCGCGCGTATTGAGTACAGGGAGTCGGCCGAGGGTTGACTCGTTCGTCCTTTCAATCTGGGCAAACTCCCGCGGAGGCACCGCTTTTCGGTTGTGTATCCGAGCGCGCGGGCGGGCCCAGGGCTTACACTTGGTCCGCCGGGCTGACCGGCGTGAGCTGGGGGTCCTTACTGATGAGCGCTCGACTTGGGAACCGGATGCGCGGGGTGTCTTCGTGGCCAGCCTTGGGTGCCGTGGCGCTTCTGTGGGGGTTGGGTGTCGCGGGCCTCCAAGCGGGTGAGAGCCGTATCGAGCTGCGGGACGGCAGCGTCCTCTCCGGCGAGCTGGTCGGCGTGGCAAATGGCCGCTATCGCATCCGCACCTCGGTCATGGGGGAGATCGAGGTCAGCGAAACGGACGTGCTGTCCATCCGTCCGTCGGCAGCTGACGGCGCGTCCAATTCGGCAGTCACCACGGGCGCAGCGGATTACAGCGGCGACATCGCGGGAATCCAGCGCCAGTTGCTTGGCGACCCGGTGATGCTGAGCTCCATCACGGCGCTTCAGAACGACCCGGAGCTTCAATCGGCGCTGGCGGATCCGGCCTATGTCGGCCTGGTCCTGTCGGGCAACGTGGAGGCACTCAAGTCCGACCCCCGCTTTCTGCGCCTGATGGGCCACCCGGCGGTCCAGGCAATCATCGGCCGTATGATCGGACGCTGACTCAAGCCATTCCGGCGCACGACGGTGGCATTAGCGCCGTCGTCCGTCTGTCGCTATCCTGACCGCCCCTTCAAACTCGGGAGCCGTCCCCTCATGGATCTTCGCGCCCTCGCGCTCGCCTTGTTCCTTGCCCCTGTCACGCTGGCGGCGGAAACCTCGTCCGATCCGCTGGTCGATCCAGCCCGTGCGGAGCGGGGTTATGTGGGCGCTGCGGTGTGCGGCGAGTGTCACGAGAAGGAGCTGAGCCTGTGGAAGGGTTCCCACCACGACCTGGCCATGAAAGAGGCGACGTCGGACACGGTGCTCGGGGACTTCGACGACGCGGAGTTCACCGCCCACGGTGTGACCTCCCGCTTCTTCCGCCGGGACGGACAGTTCCTCGTCCACACCGACGGTCCGGACGGGGACCTTCGTGACTACCCCATCCGCTATACCTTCGGCTGGTATCCGCTCCAGCAGTACCTCATCGAGTTTCCCGGCGGGCGGCTCCAATGTCTGGGGCTCGCCTGGGACTCGCGCCCCAAGGAACAGGGCGGGCAGCGCTGGTTCCATCTCTATCCCAACGAGTCCATGGACCACACCAACCCACTGCACTGGACCGCCCCGGATCAGACCTGGAATTACCAGTGTGCAGACTGTCACTCCACGGACCTGCAGAAGCGTTACGACCCGGAGCGCGACGCCTACGATACCCGCTATGCGGAGATCAACGTGGCCTGCGAGACCTGCCACGGCCCCGGCTCCAAGCACGTGGAGTGGGCCCGCACTGCGGCTGCGGCGGGGGAGGGCAGCGGGCAGGGAACGCCGCCGGAAGGCGTCGACCGCCCGGATCCCGCACAGGATCCCGACCGGGCGCTCCTGGTCGACCTCGGCGACCGCGACGGGGGCCAGTGGCAGATCAATCCGCAGACCGGCAAGCCGGTCCGCAGCGTGCCCCGCTCCTCGCACACCCAGACCGAGACCTGCGCCCAGTGCCACTCCAGGCGCGGGCGCATCTGGGACGTGCTGACCCCCGGCGCGCCACTGCACCAGGGATTTCGGCTCGCCCTGCTGGAGCCCAGCCTCTACTTCCCGGACGGTCAGATCAAGGACGAGGTCTACGTCTTCGGCTCCCTCATCCAGAGCCGCATGTACCACCAGGGCGTGGTGTGCGGCGACTGTCACGAGCCCCACAGTCTCAAGCTGAGGGCCGAGGGCAATGGGGTCTGCGCCCGCTGCCACGTGGCCGCCCGCTATGACACCCCGGAGCACCATCACCACCCCGCCGGGTCCCCGGGTGCCGCGTGCGTCGCCTGTCATATGGCGCAGCGCTACTACATGGTGGTGGACGAGCGGGCCGACCACAGCATGCGGGTCCCCCGTCCGGACCTCGCGGCCGCGCTCGGTACCCCCGACGCATGCACCGGCTGCCACCAGGACAAGGGCGCGGCCTGGTCCGCCGAGGCCGTGGCCGGCTGGTACCCGGAGTCGACCTATCGGGGTCCCCACTTCGGGGAGGCGTTGCACGCCGCCGACGCCGGTGCCCCGGACGCGGCCGGACGGCTGCTGGCCCTGGCGGGAGACACGGCCCAGCCCGCCATCGTGCGTGCGAGCGCCCTGGATCGTCTGCGTGATCGTCCCACCCCGGAGTCGCTGGTCACGGTGCGGCGCCTCCTTGCGGACCAGGACGCCCAGGTGCGCGCCGAGGCGGTGCGCTTCCTGGAGCTTGCGGACCTGCGCACTCGGATCGAGCTGGCCTGGCCGCTGCTCTCCGACCCGGCGCGCACCGTGCGGCTGGAGGCGACCAGGGTGCTGGCCCCGGTGATGCGCCAGGGGATCGGCGGCAAGCTCCTGGATCAGATGACCACCGCCCTGGAGGAGTACGTGGCGTCCCAGACGGTGAACGCGGACCGCCCCGAGGCCCATCTGAACCTGGGGCTCGTTGCCGCCTCGGCCGGAGAGCCGCGGGTGGCGGAGCAGGCCTATCGCACCGCACTGCGACTGCAGCCGGGCTTCACGCCCGCCCGGGTCAACCTGGCCGATCTCTACCGGTCCGAGGGCCGGGAGTCTGACGCCCTGGCCGAGCTGCGCAAGGGGCTCGTCGCCGAGCCTGAAAACGCGGACCTGCACCACGCCCTTGGGCTCGCCGAGGTACGCGCCGGGCGTCTGGACGCCGCGCTGGAGTCGCTCGCGCGGGCCCTTGAGCTGGCTCCGAGCAACGGCCGCTACGCCTATGTCTACGCGGTCGCCCTGGACGGCGCGGGCCGCACCGCGGACGCCCTGCAGGTTCTGGAGGACGCTCAGGGGCGGGATCCCGCCAATCGCGACCTGTTGGTGGCGCTGGTGCAGTACAACGCCAAGCTGGAACGGCGCGAGGCCGCCGAGCGCTGGCTGGAGAAGCTCGCCGCTGCGGCCCCCGGGGATCCCCTGGTAGACCAGCTCAGGGACTCGATCGCGGCGCCCGACCCCAAGTCCCAGGAGGGCGACGGCAAGCCGTCGCCCTAGGCGGGCATGGGGCCCTAGGACTCCCCGGAGCGTCCGCCCTGCTCAGGGCTGGCATAGTGCTGCCGAAGCGCCGTCCACTCCATGAGCCGGCGCTGAACCTGGCCGTTGATGGTCCCAGCGGGATAGAGGCCCTGGGCGTCCCGGTGTCCGGCGGGAAGCCCGGTCAGGATCTCCATGGCCTCGTCCGCGTGCTGGACGGCATAGATGTGGAATGTCCCGGCGGCAGCGGCCTCCACCAGGTCCGAGCGCAGCATCAGGTCCTTTTGGTTGGCCTGCGGGATGATGACGCCGTGGGTGCCGTCGAGCCCGCGTGCGCGGCAGATGTCGAAGAAGCCCTCGACCTTCTCGTTCACCCCGCCGATGGCCTGGACCTGGCCGTGTTGATTGACCGATCCGGTGACCCCGATGGTCTGGTGCAGGGGGAGATCGCCGATGGCCGAGAGCAGGGCACACAGCTCCGCCACCGAGGCGCTGTCGCCCTCGATATGGCCGTAGGTCTGCTCGAACACCAGGCTGGCGGAGAGCGAGAGGGGCTGGTGCCGGGCATAGCGGCCCGCGAGGTAGGAGGCGAGGATGAGCACCCCCTTGGAGTGAATGTCACCGCCCTGGTTGGCCTCGCGCTCGATGTCGATCAGGTCGCCTGAACCGAGCCGCGCCGTGGCGCTGATCCGAGTCGGCGCCCCGAAGGCATAGTCACCGAGTTGCAGCACCGAGAGCCCGTTGACCTGGCCGAGCTGGGCGCCCTTGGTGTCGATCAGCAGAGTGCCGTCGAGGATGCTGTCGTACAGGCGCTCGCGGACCTGGGACAGGCGCCGCTCCTGGGCATCCAGGGCGGCCTGCACCTGGGCGCGGCCGATCACAGCGGCCCCGCCGCGACGCGCCTGATCGTCGGCCTCGCGGATCAGGTCCAGTAGACGGCCGATGTGCAGGGACACCCGCTCGCCGTCACCGGCCCGGCGCGCGCCGGCTTCGACGATGCGTGCGGTCCCCTCGCGATCGATGGGGCGCAGCCGCTCGCGACGTTGGAGTGTGGCGACCAGCCGTGCATAGAGCAGGTCGCTCTCGACCGAGCGGGGCAGATCCTCGCTGAAGTCGGCCGCCACCTTGAAGAGCGGACCGAACTCCGGGTCATAGGCCTTGAGCAGGTAATAGAGGAATCGGTCTCCGATGAGCACGACCTTCAACCGGATCGGAATCGGCTCGGGCTCCAGTGAGGTGGTCGCGGCCAGGCTGAGTAGTCGCTCGAGTGACTCGATACGCACCTCTCCGGCGTTGAGTGCGCGCTTCAATCCTTCCCAGGCGAAGGGGCTCATCAGGACCTTGGCGGCATCCAGGAGCAGGTAGCCGCCGTTGGCCCGGTGCAGCGCTCCGGGTTTGATCAGGGTGAAGTCGGTGAGCAGGGTACCCTGGCGGGCGACGTGCTCGACCCGACCGATCAGATTCTGGTAGCTGGGATTGTCCTCGTAGAGGATGGGCGCTCCGCCCATGTCGGTGTTGTCGACCAGCAGATTGACCCGGTAACGGGTGAAGCGGCCGTCGCCGGGCTCCGTCGGCGTGTCGCCCGAGGGTTTGAAGAGCTCCGTGTTCTCGACCGCGTCGTCGCGCACCGCCGCCAGATAAGCGAGGACGTCAGGGAGGTCCGCGTAGCGCTGCTCGATCTCCTTTAGAAGCTGGCAGACAGTGACGCGCATCACCTCCTGCTCCAGCTCCCGGAAACGCTGGCGCATCTCGCGCTGCCACAGCGGCACCTTGGCGAGGATGGCCCCCAGCTCCTCCTTGATCTGCTCCATGGCCTCCTGGTAGCGGTTCTGCTCCTCCTCCGAGAGGTCGCTGAAATCCTTGGGGCTCATCAGCTCTCCCTCGCGCAGCGGTGCCATGCTGTACCCGCTTGGCGTGTGGATCAGTGCGACACCGCGCTCCGCCGCCTTCTTGCCCAGTGTCTGGGCCGCCTCTTCCTCCCGCTGCTTGAATGCGTCGGTGATCTCCTGGGCGCGGCGGCGATACTCGTCGTTCTGCAGGGCCGTGGTCAGGGCACTCAGGAGGTCCCCGACCAGTTGCGCCATGTCATGGCGCAATCCCCGCCCCCGACCGGCGGGCAAGGCGAGGGCCTGCGGGCTGTGGGGGTCCGCGAAGTCGGCGACGTAGCACCAGTCCGACGGGAGTCCCTGGGCCACGGTGCGCTCCTTAAGCGCCTCGCGCACGGCGGTATGGCGACCGAGACCGGTGGACCCCATGACATAGAGGTTGTAGCCCTCGTGCTCGATTCCGGTTGCGAAGGCGATTGCCTCCAGCGCACGCGCCTGGCCCACTGTGACCGGGAGGGGTTCGAGGTCGGCGGTCGTCTTGAAGTCGTGTCCGCTCAGGTCGCAGGCATGGAAAAGCCGCCCGGGCTCAAGGGGGGAATGGCGCTGGATGTCGTTCATTTCCTGTTGAATCTCTGGAAGCCTCGAGGCGGCGGATCACGTCCGATCCCGGTCCGGCTCAGAGCCGGACCACACACGCGCGCGTCGATGAACCGAGCCGTGATTGGTTTCGTCTCTGCAATTGTAGAGCGGATACCCGCCGCGTCGGTGCGCCGATGCCGACTTGCGGGCGCGCCGGAAGGGAAGTGGGGTCAGGCGACGACGCGGCGCCAATAGGTGGATCGCCAGTAATAGAGGACGGTGGTGTCGGGCCAGGGGTAGGAGTCCGCGTAACGGTTGCCGCGCCTGGGCTCCTCAATGTTGTCTTTGGTTGGATCGATGGGACGCCAGCCACGGTCCCTGGGCTCGCCGTCGACGGGTTCGCGGGTCTGCCCCCGGTTGCGCCGCTCGGAAGCTCCGTAGTCCGAGAAGTTGTGCTGGGCCTCGGCGAGGCAGACCGTGTTGCTGCTGCCGGGCATCAGGGGAAAGCGCAGCTGGGAAAGGTCATCCTCCCAGCCGCAGATGGGGCAGGTCTGGTGAAAACCCGGCTCCCGGTCGTGGACCAGATGGCCGCAACAGGGACAGGGGAATTTTTCCAGGGCGAGCATTGCGGCTTTGGGTTGGTGGTGTGGTGTTCGTGGGTACTACGGGCTGCCGCCCCTATGATGCGTTTGCGATCCCCGTGTGGGCCGGGCTTGAGCCCGCCACGCCCGCCTACAGAGGCCGACTGGCCGACGTGCGGGTCTGGTACCGGCCTATTCGGCGCTTCCCTTGGTGCCCCCAGGGCGCCGCTTCCTGCGTGATTGGGATCGGGGCGGCCGGTCCTCCGACTGGGGCTCCTGCTTTTCTGGCGCCTTGGCGGAGGGCTTGCCCGGGGATTTGCTGGGGGCCTTGTCCTGGGTCCTGCTCGGGGCCTTGCCCTTGGCTTGGGGCTCGGCGAGCACGAAGTCGATCTTGCGGTCGTCCAGGTTCACGGCCGCCACCTGAACGCGTAGCCGGTCGCCCAAACGGTAGACGGAGCCGGTGCGCTCCCCGTGCAGTCGGTGTCCGATGGGGTCGAAGTGGTAATAGTCGTTGTCCAGGGCGGTGATGTGCACCAGACCGTCGATATAGACCTCGTCGAGCTGCACGAAGATACCGAAGGACGTGACGCTGGTGATGGTGCCTTCGAAGCGCTCCCCCAGCTTGTCCTGCATGAACTCGCACTTGAGCCAGTCGCTGGCGTCCCGGGTCGCCTCGTCGGCGCGCCGCTCGGTGCCGGAGCAGTGCTCGCCGACCTGTTGGAGGTCCGACTTGCCGTAATCCAGCTCCGCCGCCGTGCCCCCGGCCAGCATGTACTTGATGATGCGGTGCACCAGCAGGTCCGGGTAGCGACGGATGGGGGAGGTGAAGTGGGTGTAGGCCGGGTAGGCGAGGCCGAAATGGCCGACGTTGTCCGAGCTGTACATGGCCTGCTGCATGGAGCGCAGCAGCACGGTCTGAATGAGGTGGCGGTCCGGGCGGTCCTTGACCTGCTCCAGTAGGGCCGCGTAGTCCGCCGCCGTCGGCTTGGGCCCGCCAGGGAGCGTGAGTGCGAGCTGGCCCAGGAACTCCCTCAAGTCGTTCAGCTTCTCCTCGCCTGGCAGGTCGTGGATGCGGTAGAGGGCGGGCATCTTCTTGCGCTCGAACAGGCGCGCCGCGGCCACGTTGGCGGCCAGCATGCATTCCTCGATGAGGCGGTGGGCGTCGTTGCGGATCACCGGCACGACGGCGGCGATGCGCCCCTGCTCATTGAACTCGAACTTGCTCTCGGTGGTGTCGAAGTCGATCGCGCCGCGCTCGGCGCGCGCGGCATGCAGCACGTGATAGAGGGCGTGAAGCTCGTGCAGGTGCGGCAGGATCTCGGCGTATTGCTCGCAAAGGGTCGGATCGCCGTCCACCACCATCGCGGCCACTTTGGTGTAGGTGAGCCGTGCCTGGGAGCGCATGACCGCCTCGAAGAAGCGGGTCCGGGTCACCTTGCCGTCCAGGTCCACGTAGAGCTCGGCGGCCATGCACAGGCGGTCCACCGCCGGGTTCAGTGAGCAGAGCCCGTTGGACAGCACCTCCGGCAGCATTGGGACCACGCGGTCCGGGAAGTAAACGGAGTTGCCGCGTTCGAAGGCCTCGCGGTCCAGGGCCGTGTCGGGCATCACATAGGCGGAGACGTCGGCGATGCACACCAGCAGCTTCCAGCCCTTGGGCTTGCGCTCGCAGTAGACGGCATCGTCGAAGTCGCGGGCGTCTTCACCGTCGATGGTCACCAGGGCGAGATGGCGCAGGTCGGTGCGGCCGGTCTTGGCGGATTCCGGTACCTCGGTGGTCAGCCCCGCAATCTCGGCCTCCACCGCCTCGGGCCACTCGACCGGCAGGTCGTGGGCGCGGATGGCGATGTCGGTCTCCATGCCGGCGGCCATGTGGTCGCCAAGCACCTCCGCCACACGGCCGATCGGCTGGGTGCGTTTGGTGGGCTGATCGGTGATCTCCGCCACCACGATCTGGCCCTGTGCCGCGCCGCTCAGGCGGTCGCTCGGGATGATGATGTCGTGGGAGAGGCGCTTGTTGTCCGGTACCACGAAGCCGACCCCGCTCTCCTGATAGAGCCGACCCACCACGCTGCGCGTCTTGCGCTCCAGGATCTCCACCAGGGCCCCCTCCAGACGCCCGCGGCGGTCCCGGCCGCTGACCCGGACCACGACCCGGTCCCCGTGGAACAGGGCCTTCATCTCCTTGGGGTAGAGATAGAGGTCGTCGCCCCCTTCGTCCGGGCGCAGGAAACCGAAGCCGTCAGGGTGGCCGATGACCCGCCCGGCGATCAGGTCGCGCCGGTTGACGACGCAGTAGGCCTGATTGCGGTTACGCAGCAGCTGCCCGTCGCGCACCATGGCGCCGAGGCGCCGCTCTAGGGCAACCAGGTCTTCCTCACCCGACAGGTCCAGGGCGCGCGCCAGGTCATCAAAGGGTAGGGGGGCGCCGTGGGTGGTAAGGGTGTCGAGGATGAACTCGCGGCTCGGGATGGGGTTGTCGTATTTCTTCGCCTCGCGTTGGCGATGAGGGTCCTTGTCCCTGGCCGTCCCTGATTTCGCTCGGGTAGCTTTTGGGGCGGTCTGCGGCGTATCTTGGTGGGTGGGTTTGCGTCTTGCCACGTGTCTGTCTGCGCTTCCTGAAAAGCCAATAGTTTACCGTTGACAACCCCAGTTTGTCTCACTAACATCCCCGCTTCCGTTTAGCGGCGCCCGATCAAAAGCGGTTCCCTAACGGTCTCTGCCGAGGTGGCGGAATTGGTAGACGCGCTAGTTTCAGGTATTAGTGGGGCGACCCGTGGAGGTTCGAGTCCTCTCCTCGGCACCAATTCAAAAAATCCGGAAAAATAAAGACTTGACAAGCTGGCGTCATCGAAATGTAGCCACGTTTGTAGTACACGCGAAGCCCGGCCAAGAGCCGGGTTTTTTCGTTTAATGGGTCGCAAAAGGTGAAGCGCGAGGCCAGCGCGATATGACCAGGGGCTGGTCAGCTAGGCTACGTGACTGAGGCACAGCGCGCGCATCCGCTATGCTGTTGGTGTTATTGCGACTGTC
>CAVOQO010000056.1:0-35555 GCA_963698355.1 uncultured Gammaproteobacteria bacterium
GAGCTACAGGCGCGAGAGATCTCGAAAGAAGTCGAGCAGTGCCGCGTCTGCGGTTCTGTATTTACGGTTTTCTGTGTCTTGCGTGATGAGCACTGCCAGGAATTGAGAACCGCTGCGACCTGGTCGCGTACCCGAGCTCGCGGGCCGCCTCGCCCGCAACCGCCGGCGAGCAGTCGACCAGGGAATGTTGTGCGGAATCGCGCACAGTCGCCCTGAACGGGTGGCGAACCTGGCAAGCCCTCGTATTTCTGCGGCCTCGTGCCACGGGCGCACCTCGTGTCTTACACACCCAGTAGCTTCTGCAACCGGCCGTCGACCTCCAGCATCATCAACTCTTCTTCTCCTCCGATATGTTCATCGTTAATGAATATCTGGGGGCAGTACTTGAGCCCACAGCGCCGGAGCATCTCGTCTTTCTCAAGCGGCATCAAATCGATCAGATAGTCAACATATTCGATGCCATATCGGTCCAACAATGCCCGAACGTCAACGCATTTCCTGCAATTGCTTGTGCCGTAGATCTCTACTTTTGCAGTCATTCTGATCTCGAATTACAGAAGCTATCGCGTCGCGAAAGGAGATGTCGATTGCACTACTTCTCGTTGTCTGCCCGGTCACTCTCTGGACGGGGCCCTGACAACAGCAAATTGATGTAAGGCGCATAGAGCAGCACCTGGCCTTGCGCAAAACCAAGCTCATTGAATGCGTCAGCGACACGTTTCAGGCATTGCGGGTCCTCCGGCTTCTGCTTAAGTTCCTCCAACGCAGCAAGCAAGGTCTCAATCTCCTGCGGGTCCACGTATCTCAGCAGCATATCAATCGATTCAGTGACTCCGTCGACGTTTACATCGACACCTTTATCCATGACGCGAAGCCGGCCGAAATCCTCCTCGATAATCCGTCGCTGCATAGTGCTCACGAACTGATCAAAGGTCTTCCTATCCGGCTTATCGCGAAACAACTCAACCAGTGGCTCTCTGTTCACCTGACTGACAAACGAAAGCGTCGATCCCGATATCACAGGCTCAGGGTCCAAGACGTTCAAGACTACGCTCAAACACTCCGTTCTGAGCGGCGACTTGATGATGTACCGAACCTCGTCATCGACAAGTTCAAACTCCCGGGAACCTTTGATCGCATGCTTCTGCGCGAGCCGTGTAGTCATGGCGTACAGTAATGTCCGGTTTACTAGCTCTGTACGGAGCTAGGTTGAGGGGAAGGGCCAAATGGATCTTCACTTTGGTTAAGGTTGGTTCTTGCCTGCCGGAATTCACCAGCAGACCCCTTGCTTTGCTCACCATACCTGAGCTTGGCCCGAATTGCGCATATTTCAGCTGCCTCGCCGGTGTCGGTTCCGCGTTTAAGGAGCGGCCTCCCGGAAGCCCCACCGTCAGCGGCAGCTACCAGCGTAGGCAGGTCGCCGGGGCAGCGCCGGTAAACGGCCGCTTCTGGCCGAGCACGGTGGCTCAGTGGGTAGATACTCTGTTCCGTTGCAAGTCCGATTTGCCTCCAATCCATAAACCAGTCTTATCAGGTCCTCGGGCTCACGGACGGCCTGCGAGCCACTTGTTCTGCCCCCGTTGGTGCCTGTTGAGGGGGCTAGTTGGAGCGGCTTGAGGGGTGCGGGTAGCGGACTCCGTGTGGACAAATCGTGAATGTCGCAAGCGAGCGTGGGGACAAGCGGGGGACAACGCGCCGCGGGCCTCATTCCTGGGGGCGCGGGTCAATGGCGGCGCGTTGCCCCCCGCTTGCCCCCACTCATTCACCCTTTGCCCACACTGCGCCGCGGCGAGGACACTGGCGGTGGCGGACGCCTGCGGCGCAACAACAATCAAGTTTTTTAAGGCGTCGATCAACGGGCTTCTCGCTTGGTGTGCCCTCAGGCCGGGGTCTCGACGAGAGCGTAGAAGCGGCTGCCGTCGAAGGGTCGGCGCGACTTGAGCATGCCGTGGATGGCATGCAGGAGCTTACGCATCACCGCACAGACGGCCTGGATCTTCTTCAGGCCGCGGTCCTCGATGAGGTGGCGGTAGTAGCCGTTGACATAGCGGTCATGGCGCGCGGCGCTCAAGGCGGGCATATACAGGGCCAGGCGCAGGTAGCGGTTGCCGGCTTTGCTCAGGCGCGGCTTCTTGTGGACGCTGGTGCCGGAGACGCTCTGGCGGGGGTCGAGCCCGGCCAGCGCCACCCACTGCTTGGCGCGCATGTCGGCGGGCAACACCAGCAACTCGCCCATGAGTTGGATAGCGCTGGCCGTGGCGATGCCCTTGACGCTGACGAGCAACTCAAAGATCTCCTTGAGGTGGGCGTCGGCCTGGATCTGTCCTTCGGCCCAGGTGCGCAAGTCCTTGATCTGGGACTCGCACTGGGTGATGGTCAGGCGCACGTCGGCCAGTACGACCGCTGGGGTGGTCTGGGTCTGGGCGAGTGCATGGAGCTGATTCTTCGCCTCGGTCTTGGCGCGGTTGAGGGCCTCCAGGCGCCGGGCGCAGGCGCGCAGCGCCAGGGCTTGGTTGTCGGGACGCTGCCACGGCTCGAAGGGCATGCGCAGGGCGAACTGCGCCAGCACCGCCGCATCCACCGCGTCGGTCTTGGTGCGGGTCAGCAACGCCTCGGCGAAGCGTCTGGCCGCCTTGGGGTTGACCACCATCACCGCGAGCTCTGCCCCTTGCAGGGCCAAGGCCAGGTCCAGATGGTAGGAGCCAGTCGCCTCCAGGCATACGCGCTCGACCCGCGCCGCCTTGAGCGCCTTGGCCAGGGCCGCGTGGCCACTGGGGGTGTTGGCATACTCCTCGGCCTTGCCGAGCTTCTCGGCCACGCTCACAACGACCCCAAGGGTCTTGTGGGACACATCGATTCCCGCCACGTTCATCGTTCTAGGTCTCCAAGGACAGTCGCTGTAACATCGTGCCCCGGTTCCCCGACCCTGCACCCTCGCCTACCGACCTTGTGTATGCAGGCTCAAGGGCCAAGCCCAAGGCCTCGGATACTCTTCGGTATCGGCGAAGAGGGCGGGGAGCCAATCTACGTGCAAGCTCGAAGCTTCAGGGTGCGACGGCTTCCCGGACACTCTCCATTAAATCCGTTTATCGATCCTCCCTGTCAATCCCTGGGGACAGAACATACAAGGGTGCGAGAGGCAGCAACGCGTCCTCTGCGGTCACCCGAGGCTGGCCGCTCCGCTGACCCAATACCGCGTTGACCCGTCGTTCTCAGCCGAGCCCGATCCACACCGCGCCTGATTAGGCGGAACAGACAAGGCGAGGGGCAGTGATCTTTGCCCGCCTCTATCAGTCACACTCCGCTTTTTTTAGTTGGATTGAAGGGGTTTTCCCGAAAAGCCGAAGTTCAGGCAGCCTGTCTCTCGCTCCCCAAACGTCTCCGCGTTATGCTCTCGGAACAATACCGGTAGGCACCAAGAGCCCCATGAGCGAAAAGGACGAGATCATTTTCCTGCTTACGCGCATGGACGAGAGCCTGCGAAAGGGCCTTGAGGTCCAACAGCAGCAGCTTGATCTCGCCCAAGCACAGCTTGAGCGGTCAAACCAGTCCATCCGAGAAAGTCTTGAGTTGCAGCGCGCGGCTGTTTCCCGCCAGTCACAGATCATCAAATTCGTGTTGCCCCTGATCGTTGTTCTTCTGCTGTTGCTCGGCTACGTGCTCGTCAGGTGGCGCATCCTCTAATCCGCATGGTTCCCGGGAAAGCGCCTAGCGGGTCCCAGGACTGGAGCCCGCAGTGGACGACATGCGATAGCACCATGCCAGTCGCGACCGGCCAACGTTGGTGATCCCGACACCTAATTTGAGCAAAGTCCTGGCGCTTAGGCGTTGTCGGTGAGAGGCAGCAATGCGTCCTTTGCCGTCGCCCAAGTCGCGCGTCTGGGGGAGCCGGCCCGGTGAGCGGGTTGACCCCGTGACCGCACCCTCACCGCGGCCTTCGGGCCCGCACTCAGTGCATATAGGCCAAGGCCTCGGTTCCCGGATTGGGCAATCCGGCGATGCGCCAGATCGACCGGCAGCCACCGAAAAGGTGCGCGACCTCCTTCCTGTCCAATCCGGTCGCCCTGCATACCAGACGCATGTTGGGCAGCGCATCGCTCCCCAGGTAACGGTCACGCATGTGGTTGATCAGCGCCCAGTGACGAAGGGTCAGCTCGTCCAGTCCCTCCCGATGCGCGAGATCCCTGGCAGTCTCCCGGCTCCACTGTGAGCTGTCCAGCAGGAAGCCCTGATCATCGAAGTGGATGCCCGGCGCGCGGCGCGCCGGACCGGGCAGCGGTTGCAGTGTCGTCATCGGATACCTCCTATCGCGGCAGTCGAGTGAAATGCCCCCTTGCCTGACCTCCGAGGGGGCCCTTGCCGAGGAGTATGGAGTGGCAATGAAATCAAGAACAATTAGAATGCGGTTGAGTAAATCAAGGTTCGTGATATGGAGCTGCGTCAACTGCGTTCACTCGTCGCCCTGGTGGACTCCGATTTCAGCGTCAGTCGGGCCGCCGAGCGCCTGCACCTGGTCCAACCCGCCGTTTCCCAGCATCTCAAGGCCCTGGAGAACGAGCTCGGGGTGCCTCTGTTTCGCCGCCAGGGCAAGCGGCTGGTCGCGCTCACTCCGGCAGGAGAGCAGGCACTTCACCACGCCCGGCGCACACTGGCCGACGTCGCCAACATTCACGCCATCGGTGAGGACCAGCGCGACCCGGGCCGCGGCGATCTGCGAATCGGCGCCACCCACACCCAGGCCCGCTATGTGCTGCCCCCGGTGTTGCGTCGCTTCACTGCCGAGTATCCGCATGTGGCACTCCAACTCCACCAGGGCACCCCGCAGCAATTGGTCGAGATGGCCTTGGATGATCGGGTGGACCTTGCGATCTGCACCGAAGAGCTCGGGCGGCGCGATGAGCTCACCGCCATCCCCAGCTATCGTTGGAACCGCTGCCTCATCGCCCCGAACGGGCACCCGATTCTGGCGGTCCGGCCGATCACACTGGAGCTGCTGTGCGACTATCCACTGGTGACCTATGTATTCGGCTTCACCGGACGCGGGCGCTTCAGCAACGCCTTTGCCCGCGAGGGCCTGGAGCCCCGCATCGTGCTCGGGGCAGCCGATACCGACATCATCAAGGTCTATGTGCGCGAGGGCATGGGGGTCGGGATCATCGCCGACATCGCCTACCACCCGGACGAGGACACGAACCTGGGCGTCCGCAGCCTGAGTCACCTCTTCCCGGATGAGACCACGCGCATCGCCCACCACAAGCACAAGATGTTGCGCGGTTTTCAGCGCCGCTTCATCGCGTGCTTCCAGGAACAGGGACGGCAGATGCGTCTGGTTTCTCGCTAGCGTCCGCCGTCGGTCTAACCGCTTGCGCCCTGCGCTCCCACCGGGACCGTCGGATCGAGTGTTTTCCGTGGCCGGCTCGTTCACCGTGGCGAGGGACGTCGATGGTCCTCGACTGCCGCCGGCTCGGTGCGTCGTCCGATGGACAGGAAGCAGTCGATGGAGGACACCGTCGGCGCCGCGATGAAGGCGACCCAGGCGACCGAGAACGCCGCCGGCGCCTAACTCATCGGGCACACACGCAGGAGGAAGCAGGGACGGGAGGCGCGCTGCGTTCGTGAAGCCCGAGACTCGTTGTGTTCAGCCCTAGGCTATGTCTGAATATAGGTGCCGGGAGGACCCGGCGGGCAGTTGCCCAATGCCCTGCAAGAACACCTCCCGCGAACAGGACTATGTGGCTCTCCTATGGTTGACCAACCACCAAGATGGCAGATCAAGATCAAGAGCACCCACCCGGAGGCGCACCGTGAGGAGCCCGTGCAAGAGTATGTCTACCACTGGGATCGCATTCTCGGGGCATTGGCAGCATTTCTCCTGCTGCTCGGGGCGCTTGGCTATGGCATTTTCGCCTGGCTGAAACCCTCCAACCTTCCGGCTAAGACTGAGGTCCATGAGCAACACATGCCGGATGAGATGGTCGTCGCGGGTCCACCACAACGAGAGGAGGCCACGAACGCAGCGGCATCATTATCCTCTGCACGGCTGCCTGCAATGGTTCCAGAGGGAAGGTCCGAAGAGACAGGGCCACTCGATATCACAGACGCGCCGGTTCGTACGACACCCGATACGATGCGGTCACCGCGTGAGCCTCTGCCAGGGCTCCATACGGAGCATTTCACAATAGCACCGGGACAAATCACTCCGCCCCCACCTGCCAAGATCCCGGATTCCCCTGGTGGGGGTGTTGAGGGAGACGCTTCGGAGAGGTCTCCGTCCCCGGAGGTCGCGCCAAAGACAACCATGCCACCAACAGCCCCGCAGGCAGCGGCCCCGGCAGTGACGGCGAGGATGTCTGCTTCCCAGCCAAGCCGTACGGAGCCACGCCGCCCCGAAGAAGAGCCGCTGAGCGAGCCCGTGCCGAAGTCATCCGCGGCAGATGCATCCGCGCTACCACCCGGCGAAGCGACCGACGTAGCGCCGGAGCCCGACTCCAGTGCGTCATCGCAACGAAGTAACCAGGGCCTTTTCCGGTCGACGAACACGTCGATTGCCTCGCCTGCGGTGAAACGATTCTTACTGGCAAAGGATGTCATTCGCAACGAGCCGCAAGGCGATATCGGTGATACCGCGCTCAACGCTGCAGGGTACGTTGCAGTCTCTTCCTTCAGCGAGGTTACTGATCAGCAGGGTGAAACTCTCCAATATTGCTGGCTGCATAACGGAAAGGAGGTGTTACGCCTCCGTGTTCCTGTTGGTTCCAACCGCTGGCGGAGCCACTCCACAAAAAGAATCTACGCCGGCATGAAGGGTAGCTGGCGAGCCGAGCTGCGCAATTCAGCCGGAGAGCTGCTCGCAAGCATTGATTTCACCTTCTGACTCTAGACGCGATGTCGTTGTCCGTGCCCCGAACAAAGGCGCCGCCAAGTCAGGCCGGAACGATGATGACAAATCGCAGCCCAGGAGGGTTTTACGAGCCGAGTAAGCCCAGAGAGCACCTTCGGAAAACTCGTCCGAACTCGGGGAGCACGGTGTAGCCGGACATTCGGCGATGCGCCGGGAGCGACAGTATCCGCATTCTGGCAGGGATGCTCTTGTTGCGCGAACACGTGATCAAGCCCGTACTATCCGGGCTCGGCAAGCCTCACGTCGGCCGGCCACCCAAACACATCCACCCCATTGATCAGCATTACCAAGCACTCCAGCAAGAGATGCGGCGCACCTTCCAAACCCTGGGGCTGGCCGCATGACCATGAGGTGCACGTCGAACAACATGTTGTCGTGTTTGACGCCTTAAGCGCCTAAGAACCCGGCATGCAAGTTTCCCTGCACCGGGCTCAAGCCTTGATAAGGCACCGCGAAGCACCCGGCGGCCCACAGCGAGTCGCCTTCACGATACGGGGTTGTACTGAGCTGACGCCAGGCGCCCACCGGGCCTTCGATGGTGCCCAAGGCACGCATCGTCTAAAGTAACCACGGTGGTTTAGCCGTTCCGCACCTTTCTCGTGATCCAAGACCAGTCGGAAGTCAGCCCCCTTTCGGGGTAGGGCAAAGCTCGAACCCCTATCCGATCGATTACAGACCGGCTTTCGCTTTCGCCGACCTGCGCTACCCACTCATTCACCGGCAAGCCCTTACGGGCTGCCTTCCACGCTCCCTGTGGGAACGGTTGGGCTTACCACGTTCCACACGCGTACCATTCCTGAAGGACTTAGGCCCCGCCTTACCGCCGGCAGTGCACCATCTGCGCGGGGGAAGAGGGCGCTCCCCCGACCTGACTACCTACCTTTTGGTTCATGCCTGTCAGCCTCTTTGGCATGTTGCCTATCACGACGACTCGACAGCGGTTCACATCTGTTGGCCCTATCCTTCAACCCCAGCTCCCCACCCCGTGAGGCTGGCAGTCGCAACCTCCCCTCACGGTTCAGTTGCCCGCCTATCAGGCGGAGGCTACAGTGTCCCGAGCGCTTCGCACCCCAGGGGTACCCCCAGCGCACGGCTCGGTAGGGTGCCGGTGGCAGGACACCGGATCTTTGATTTCCCTGATAAATACGCGTGCGACCTCGTGTCGCACGTCCCCGGTAGGCGTAGGCGCGGGCGTGTTGCCGCAGGGGCGCAGGGGCGAGAGACCCAAAGCCGGCGCAGGCAACACGCAGAGCGCATGCCAGACGCCGTCGAGCCATTCGCGCAGGGGGTGGTGAAGCCCGCGGCGCACCCAGGCGGTCGCACGCGCGTGCACCGGGGGCGCGCTGGTGGTGCTCGGCTCGCTCCTGCTCGCCCACGCGGTCGCGCGCCCGGGCCTGCCGGTGGTGGCGGTCCCGGTCGGTTTCGCGGCCTGGCGGCTGCTGCCGCTCGCGGATGCTACCGGCCGCTGGTCCCCGCTGGCACAGGCGGTCCTCGGGGCCTCGCCGGCCTGGTGTTGGTGGTCGGGTCCCCGTCCTCTTTGGTGTTGAAATAGGACCACTAGTGTTCACTCTGCGGGAAACCGTGCTACACTAGGACTTGGAGTCCTAGTTCGGAGACGACTATGAAACCCGTATCGGCCATCATCCGCGAGAGCATCGACCCCGCCTGGGGCCAAGCCGGTGTCCGGGCCGGGGAGGCCCTGGCCGATCACGCGGAGGACTACGAGGCCTGGCTGGAGCTCCAGCTCGAGGCCGAGCGGGCGGCGGGCGAGGAGCGCTATCAGGAGGGTCTGATCGCCGAGGCGCGCGCCATCGTGGCGGGCACCTCCGACGCGCACCCCCAGGCCGCCCACCTGTGGGCGGTGCTGGATCGGCTGGACCGCTCCGCCACCCCTGGAGCCACACAACCCACAAGAGACGAGCGAGGAGGCAGCCATGAGCACGCATCGGTCCCCAAGCACCCGCGACCCCGGCATCGAGCGCCTGGCCCGGGCACACCAACGACTGCTTGAGGGCAAGGACCCCCGGCCCTGGCTCTCCTGGGCGCCCGACACCTACCTGCTGGAGGTGGACCGCACGGCTGTGGACCCGGTGATTCGCGCCTGGCGCCTGGCCTACGACGGCCACGTTGCCGTGCTCGACACCGACCAGATCGAGGTGGCCCTCGCGGTCCTGCGTACCCAGCTGGGCGTTGCCCTGCAGCTCGCCAAGCGCTGGGCCGCCAGTTTGCCGCGTGCCGCGAGGAAGGCGCTATGAGCCGTGGCGTCAACAAGGTCATCCTGATCGGCCACCTGGGGGCCGACCCCGAGGTGCGCCACAGCGCCGGCGGGGACCCCGTTGCCACCCTGCGGCTGGCGACCTCCGAGAGCTGGAAGGACAAGGCCAGCGGCGAGACCCGCGAGCGCACCGAATGGCACCGCGTGGTGCTGTGGCGGCGCCTCGCCGAGATCGCCGCCGAGTCCCTGCGCAAGGGCGCGCGGGTCTACGTCGAGGGCAAGCTCGAGGACCCGCAAGTGGCAGGCTCAGGATGGCAGCGAGCGCTTCACCACCGAGATCGTCGCTCGCGACCTGCAGATGCTCGACGGCGCCCGCGAGGCGCACCAGGGGCACCCAGCGGTCCCGCAGGACGCGCGCGCGGCCGGGGCCGTGGCTTCTTCCCACGCCTTCCAGGCCAGCCCGACCCAGACGGCGCCGGTGGACTTCGACGATGACATCGCGTTCTGACGGCGGAGTACCAGATGCACATCCATTGGCCGACCTGGGAGGACGACCAAAACGTGACCCCATTGCTTCTGACCCTTGAGGGCGCCGCCGCCGCGCTGTCGGTAAGCCCGCGCACCGTGCGCCGGCTGGTTGACGCCGGCGAGCTTGCCCCGATTCGGATCGGGCGCTCGCTGCGCCTGAGCGCCGCGGATCTTCACGTCTATATCGACCGCCGGATGACTCAGGGTAATAATGCGCCTGGGGTGGCGGTGCACGGAGAAAGCACATGCCACGACGTAAGACCAAGACCAGACCGAAAGAGGGCATCTACCAACGACCGCGGTCGCCGTATTGGTGGGCCGTCTACCCCAACGGATGCGGGGGCTCGGCTCGCCGTAGTACTCGGATTGCCATCACGGACGACCCCGAAGGCCTGAAAGCCGCCGCGCAGCGGGCGGCATGGATGGCCGAAAAGCAGGTGGAGCGGACCGGGGAGGGAAGCACCTTCGACGACCTGCTGTTGCTCTACCTGGAGCAGGTCACGCCGACCAAGCGCGCGCCGGAGCGCGACAAATGGAGCGCAAAGGTGTTGTTTCCAGTCTTCACCGGGCGCGCCCTGGCGAGCATCGGCGCCGCAGAGGTTCGCGGCTACATCGCCAGTCGGCGAGCGGCCGGGATCGCGCCGGGGACCATCAACAAGGAAGTGGGGCTGATGTCGGCCGCGATGAATTGGGCACGACGCGAGCTCGAATGGGACCTGCGCAACCCCTGGGAATCCCGCCGCCTCAGCGAGCCAGCCGGGCGCAACCGCTGGTTGACGGGGGAGGAAGCGGGGCGGCTGCTGACGGCGGCAGCCAGTCCAGCGCGCTTGCTGCGCTGGCCGTGGCTGCACGACTTCATCCGCCTGGGGTTGAACTCGGGGCTGCGGCCCGGGGAAATGCTGTGGCTGGAATGGAGCCGGGTCGACCTGGGCGGTGCTTGCATCACCTTCGAGGCCGCCCGGCAGGACAGCAAGACGGGACAGAAGAACGGCAAGCTGGGGCGCGTGCCGCTGAACCGCGAGGCGCGGGAGGCCATCCTGGCACGCGCGCGATTCCGGGCGACACATTGCCCGGCCTCACCCTGGGTGTTCTGCCGGCGGAACGGAGCGCGCATTGCAAAGATCACGAACGGATTCGTCGGCTGCGCGCAGGCCGCAGGACTGGACGACGTGCACCCGCACGACCTGCGTCGGACCTTCGGCAGTTGGTTGGTCCAGGCGGGCGTCGGGATCGAGCGGGTATCGGAGCTACTGCGGCACGGTGACGTCGCCATCACCGCTCGCGTTTACGCGCACCTTCGACCGGGAGACCTGGCCGATGCCGTGGCGATTCTCGATCGCCCCGAACCAGCCCGATCAGTTACGCATTTGCACACTGACTTGCACACTGGCCCAGAACGGGCCGAGGAGGAAACGAAAAAGCCGACGTTAGTCGGCTAATTCAAATAAGGAAATTTGGTGGGCGCGAGTGGTTTCGAACCACCGACCCCTGCCGTGTGAAGGCCCGTCGCCCTGTCTAACGCTATATACATCCACGTGTTAGCGCACTCTGTTCCACGTCCCAGTGACAGGATGGGCCAAAAAACGACACGACGGGACGCGGTTACGTCCCACTTTTGCCCCAGCGGTTTTGATCCCGCCCTGTGCCATCGTCCGCCGCATGCCGCTACAAGAACAACGGTCACAGTAGACCGTTAGGTGCATCCTCGGGCTGGGTTGCCCGTTGGTGTCCCTTGCGCTTGCAGCCCGTCATGTCGGTGTGGCAGGGAGGGCGGCTGGACCGCGCCGCTGAAGCAGCACCATCGTCGGCATCTCAAAAGTGTAATTTCAGTATCCGCATCCTCGCTGGACAGGAGGCTGAGGCGCTGTTGTGGCGGTCGCCTCAGGCTCCGAGAGCTTCAAAAGTGTAATTTCGTTACACCAAATTACACTAAGCGTAATTGCTGAAACCCGCGTGGTTACTGGGCTCACAGCCTAAAATTACGGAATTACACTTTTTTTTAAACTTCGCAGATTTAGGACGAGAGAGAGTTCAGGAAGCAGCAACAGCGGCTGCTACCGGAAACCGCCGCAAAAGTGTAATTTCGTAATTTCGATGAACCCCGAACGTGCCTGCATCCGCCGGTTGCTGATTACAGCCAACCACGTTCTACGTCCGCACCTCCACGCCCTGCCCCACCGCCCTGGCAACAACGATCGTGGTTCTACGATCGAAGTCCAAAGTTCTACGATCGACGTCCATTCTCTCTGGCCCCTTCGCTAGAAGTCCAGCGGTCCACGATCGATGCCTGGTATCGCCCCCCCACCATGGGCTGAGTACTGCGAACCCGGCGTGATTGCCCCCCTGGGCCGCCCTCGGCCCGCCATACCCGACACCTGATACTGCAAGTCCGCCAAGTGGTGGGTTTCGGAACCCACCCGGCGCTCCGCTTTTCTTCGGAGATTGAATTATTTCTGACCCGTCCGGAACCGGACGCCATTGGCCCTGTTTGCCCCTTCGCTATCTGGCGCTTTTACAAGCGCGGGCAGTCACTACATAGAAATTTTTAGAAGAACAAACCAATGGTTTGGCAATAAGAAATGTGTAAGTTTGCAATAGCACTTCATCGGAAAACGATTGCACATTGGCATCAAATACGTCATAATGACTACTGGCAATGAGCGAATGAAACCTTTAGAGAAAATGAGGCAGTTATCATGAAGCATATACTTGACAACCAATTAGTGAAAGATTGGACGACGGAGCAGTGGGAGGACTACTATGAGAACATCTTCGCCCCGTTCGAGTTTGAACATCGCGGATTTAACGATGAATATATCAGGAAGCTATTCTTGGGCCAGCGAGCGATCCATTTCGATGATCACGAGAGCCTTCCGGATTATCCGGGCAATCCCAAATACCGCATTTACAACGAGTTGATGGGCGCCACGGATCAGGTATCAGAAAATATTCGCAGGGCACTGGAGCTGACCTTAAAGCTATTTCGCTACCGTAAAATGCATCGAATGGACCCTGCTCAGTACTTGACTAAGTGCGACCTGTTTGAAGGCGTTCACCAAGCCGACAAAGAGGGCAATTCAGATGAAGGAAATAGAATTTTCAGCGATGACAAAGCCTGGTTCCACTATTCGATGGCGTACGATCATGCTGCTACGCTAGAGCATGCGCCAGGATGCTGCTGTAGCTTGTGTGAAGCTGCCAGTGGCTTTCGTTTCTGAGTGGCTCGACGGGGCCAACCTCGGTCGCTAATACAGGGCGGCTGGTCGCTCGGGTGGTGTGAGGGGGATAATCCCCCCTCAGTAAAAAAACAGGAAAATCTTCTATAGAGCGTAAAGGAATTTTTTCTGTCAGGGGGGATTTTCCAGCCCCCCCCCCTCGCCTGCTTCGAACTATGTTCGATGCCCTTCCTGCAATGAACCTGTCCCCCGCTACCGACGGCAACGATCTTAGTTCGACGTTCCTAGTCCAACGATCAACGATCGTAGTTCGACGTACTTCGTTCTCAGTTCAACGATCGTAGAACTGCGATCGAAGCCCAACCTCCCAGCCCTGCGCACACCGCCCTGCCAACGGGCCGCTTCGATCCACGTTCTATGATCGAAGCCCAACGATCGAAGGTCATCGGTCTCATACTCGCGGGACCATGCCCGCACGACTCCCCCGTCTCGCTGTCCTCCTTCTCTCCCTGCTGCTCCTCCCGCCGGCCCACGCCGACACCTTCACCGGCAAGGTGGTGCGGATACTCGATGGCGACACCGTGGAGGTCCTGGTCGACCGCGCCCCCCGACGCGTCCGCCTGGCCGGGATCGACGCCCCCGAGAAGGCTCAGCCCTTCGGAGCCCGCGCCAAGCAGAGGCTCGCCGAGCTGGTTGGTGGTCAAGCTGTCGAGGTCGACTGGCACAAGACCGACCGGTACGGCCGCACCGTGGGCAAGCTGATCTCCCACGGGAGGGACGTGAACCTCGCCATGGTCAGCTCGGGCATGGCCTGGTGGTACCGCAGGTACGCGGACGAGCAGGCGCCCGCCGATCGCGTGATCTACGAAGCCGCCGAACGGCAGGCTCGAACCGAACGGCGAGGACTCTGGACCGACGCCACGCCCGGTGCCGCCGTCGGCCTTCCGGCATCAAGCAGCACCAGCGGCGGACGACACCAGCTGTGCCTGCGGATCAGGCGCGGTCTGCACGGGTCCGAAGGGCGGCCGCTTCTGCATCACCGATCGCGGCAAGAAGCGGTATCTGAAGAGTGACTAGGCTGTCGGCAGCCCTAAAACCACGATCAATGTACTTTCTTCAATACACGTTGCGCATACCATATCGCCCTCACTACCGCGTACCACGAGCTAAGAACTGAGAAGTACGAAGCCCCGGCGCGACGACAGCGCCACCTGGCTTCCGCCAGTTCCGGGCGCTCAGGCGGTGCCGGTGAGGGGCAGCTTCACGCTGCGCATTGCAGTCGGTCGTTTGTGATCGCACGAAAGGCCGCACCCGAAGCGGTCTTTCGAGGCTGCGGTAGGCACCTGTCAGCTTTCTTTACACCGCGCCGACGACCCTGGCGCACTAGAAGAGGCGAAATCGACCCCCTTCAGACCTCCAGGCGCAGCCCCGGAATCGGCCAGATTCTGCACAGCGGATGGTTGGCCAAGCAGGCCGACGCACCGGCTGTATAGCCTCCACAGCGTCAGGATTCTTTACAACGAATCTATTTCGCACTGTGGTGGCGAGTTTGTATCCGTAAGAAAAACAGGGGCTTTTGGCCGCTGCGCCATATCGGTGCGAGATATGCGTGTTATGCGTGCCACGTTGTTTTAGAACGCCTGCCAGCGGGGGGACGCCATGGGAAGCAAGGCAATAATAAATGCGACCAGGTGGGTTGCTTTTGTTGCATTGGCCATCAGCAGTAGGGCTGAGGCGGTTGGGATTTATCTCGACGTTTCTTCAACCGAACTTTCTTATGAATATTTTGAGTTTGGTACCACCGATAATAAACAAGCATACAGCGTAGTTTCCGCCGATTTTAGTACCGCCACTAGCGGCTTTCTTCTAGATGTCGATTTCGCGACCGACAAGACTCTGTCTGTCACATTCCAGGCTCCGGTCGGGCAGGAATTTCAAGTAACGCCACCTGCGTCAGCGCAGGCCAGTCGCCTAGACGTCACAGTTACTTCTGCAGCTTCTGTGTCCAACCCGACCGTCACGGAATATCTTGCTGCAAGCGATGTCACCTATACGGGCCTTATGGGCACTGCCCCAACCTTTACCGTCACCGGGACTGGCATAAACAACGCGTTTGTCGGCTCCCTGCTTGATGACGAGTTCTATGCCAATTATTTAACTGACACACCTTTGCCAGCATTTTCGTTTTCCGCCATTACAGTAGCTTTTACCGTGCCGGATGACTATAAAGCTGAATTCGTAGCCGAAGAGCTATTCAAACTACAGTTAGCATTTACCGCCGCCGGCGCGCCGTATAATTCATTGACGGAAACAAACCCGTTTCCAGATCCAGGTCAGTGGGTGACGATCGGAAATACCAGCGCAGCGCCTGAGCCCACTACTCTCGCCCTGTTCGGCCTCGGCCTCGCGGCCATTCCGTTTGTGCGCAGGCGCAGAACTCCCGCATAGGTTCTGACCTCTCGTGAGCGCACCAATGACCCCGGCTTCGTGCCGGGGTTTTTGTTTGTCGGGTCGCGAATGTCTGCTTCCGGCGCACTGGCCGATCTGAGCCGCCCAGAGGGCAGGGTGCCAGCGTCTCCAATGCGTGTCCTTTGCGGTCAGTCGGAAGGCTAGCCTGAAGCCGCAGCAGTGGGTCGTTTGCAACCACCCAAGCTCAGAACTGTCCGCGATCCGAACCAGCGTCGATCTGCTAACGACTGGACGACCGTTGCCGGGTCGAACAGCTTCCACTCCCTCAGCACGATGGCTAGAAGAGGAGGAAGCACGCCCCTGCCGCACCCACGTCACTACCTGGGGTGATTATCCATGTCACCGCCCACCACGCGCCAAGTTCTACTATCGTCGATCTGCGAACATTGGGGATCGATCGACGATCCTGGAGCGCCTGTCGTTGCCAGCGGGTTCCACGATCTACGCTCATGGTTTACCTGGCTGCAAAGGACGCATTGCGGTCAGCGATGGGCGGTGTAAATGGCCAGGCCGCCCAGCAGAAAGCAGACAGTCATCCGCGGATGGAGGCGAGGCCTGCCGCGCCCCCGCGCGGGGGGAAGTTGTCTGCGCCTGGAGGGACCGGACCCGGCCAGAAGCGGCCGCTCATCCATCAACGCAACGGATATCGAGTGGCGTCAATCCTGTTCGAGCCATCGTCGGCTGGCTATGCTCCCCGGCCATGAAGATCAAATTTATTCTCCCGGCGCTCACCGAGGCAGAAAGCCCGTTCTGGCGGCCCATCAAGTACTCGCTGTTTCCGCCGCTCGGGCTCGCAACGCTTGCGGCCTATCTCGACGACGGGGACGATGCCGAGATTGTCGACCAGCATGTGCAGAAGCTGGACCTGACCGATACGCCGGACGTCGTCGCCATCCAGGTCTACATCACCAACGCCTATCGCGCCTACCGGATCGGCGATCACTATCGTGCGAAGGGCGTCTTCGTCATTCTCGGCGGGCTGCACGTCACGTCACTTCCCGACGAAGCCGCCGCGCACGCTGATTGCATCTTTCTCGGCCCGGCCGAGTCGTCGTTCCCAAAGTTTATTGCCGACTTCCGACACGGTACACCGAAGCCCGTCTACGTCGGCGACGTGCGCACGCTGCAGGGCATCCCGCCCATCCGCCGGGACCTGATTGAGCGCGAGCGCTATCTCGTACCGAACTCTATTGTGGTCACCCGCGGCTGCCCCTATCACTGCACGTTCTGCTACAAGGACGCCTTCTTCAAGGGCGGCAAGTCGTTCTACACGCAGCAGGTTGACGATGCGCTCGCCGAGATTCAGCGATTGCCGGGCCGGCACCTGTACTTTCTCGACGACCACCTGCTGGGACACCAGCGATTCGCCGGCAGCCTGTTCGAGGGCATGCGCGGCATGGGGCGTATCTTCCAGGGCGCCGCGACCGTCGATTCGATTCTGCGCAGCGACCTGATTGAACGGGCGGCCGACGCCGGTCTGCGCAGCCTGTTTGTCGGCTTCGAAAGCCTCGACGCGGCGAATCTCAGACAGAGCCGCAAGAAGCAGAACCTCGGGCGCGACTACCAGTCAGCTATTGATCGTCTGCACGACCTCGGCATCATGATCAACGGCAGCTTCGTATTCGGCCTGGACGGCGACACGCCCGACGTCTTCGAGCGCACGGTCGACTGGGCGATCGAGCGCGGCATCACCACCGCAACGTTTCATATTGCGACCCCCTACCCCGACACTGGGTTCTTCAGAGAAATGGACGATGCCGGCCGCATGCTGACGCGCGACTGGAATCTGTACGACACGCGCCACGTCGTGTTCGAGCCGAGAGGCATGACGGCCGAGGAACTGAAGGCCGGTTACGATTCGGCGTACGAGCAGTTTTATCGCTGGAGCGCGATCATCAGGAGCAGCCTTTTCCACGGCACGACGAAGCACAAGCTAAAGCACTTCTTCTACGCGGGCGGCTGGAAGAAATTCGAACCGGTCTGGAACGCGGTCATCCAGATGCGGCGGCTGGGCCTCATGACGCCATTGCTGGAAGCGATCCTTTCCAAGGTGTCGCGCGCCGCGCCCGAGGACGACCGAACCTCAACTTGCAGTTCAGCATCGCCAGCCGACTTAGGAGACTCAGCAACCTCGAGAGTAGTTAGTTCGATGAAGTCTTCAGCGTGAGTAAATCGAAACGTCACTTCGGTCGAGCACCAATTCGAGCGTCTGCTTTGGGTCGGGAACAGCCTATCGCCGACCCGCAGAGGTCCCAGGGTTGGAGGGCGAAGGCACCAAAAGTGAAGCCAGTCGCGCAGCGTCCGCTTACTGGACTCTCGGTCGGATTTCCTCTTCCAGGGCCAGCGTCCGCAATGCGCGTGGAACAGCCGCTGCCGCGGCCGATCATGGGGGTCCGCTATGCGCGTTCAGGAGACACTCGCCGTCTCCTGTTGCCGCCTACCGCAGCTGTGCCTCACACACCTTCTCTACGTCCTACGTCCGCTGATCTCGGCGTTTCGAACTCGAAACGCCGATCTGAGTCCGCTGCACCCACCTAAGTCCTGGTCCTACGATCCCGACTTGGAGAACCCGATACCTGGCACCTTGATCGTTGTGCTTTGGTCTTACCCCCGCACTAACCCCTCGGCTACAGGGGGCGCGCCCATCGATCGACGCTCGAAGATCGTCGCGCTGCGATCCCGGAACGCCCGTCGCTTCCCTCGTCCTGCCTCGCTCAACGATCTGCGCGCGTCGATGGGCGAACGGAGAACCATGAACCGGGCGTGACGGACCCGCCGCCCTAGCGAATGCCCCTCGATCAAGTGTTCCTGCGGTGTAAGCGTGACGGCCGGGAGGAATCGAAACGACCCGTCGTCGCGGGACTCGAACACGCCATCTTTGTCATTGATATTGCTCATTACCGTGAGCCCAACCTCAAACGACTTGTCCCTTGGGTTGCCCTAGATCAAAGATCCCGTTGAAAACCTGCCACTTTTGTCACGCGATGTAGCCGCCTTACAGGAGAGAGCTAGATTAAACAGCGGAAGACGTAAATCCCGGCCACCTGAGCCTGCGCAGGTTAGTACAGTTGACGATTTGACTGACAAGGCGCTCTTGACCAAATCTACCAATAAGCATTTTGGGTCTTTACGATCTTTCCAACTACTTTTCAAGTAGAGGAGAAAGTCATGAAATACGCCCAATTGTTGACTAAGAGGCTTTCCTGTATTCGGCCAGTCCTTTTCATCGGGGTGGCTGTGTTAACTTCGATGACGGCACAAGCACAGCTCACGACAGACTGCCCTTCCCACATATACCTGGGTAACGATCCGAGCGGCGATGGTCCCGATTGGAGCGAGGAGGCGCAAGGCCTTGCAAATGATGGCGAATACTGGTTCTTCACGCACAGGGAAGGGATGATCAAGTATTCCAAGAATTGGCATGCAGTGGATGGAGATGACCCCGGTAAACTCGCGAGCACCGGGTTAGATGACTTACCTCCGGAGTTATCGCAATTGGTGGGGCCTTTTAGAGTGGGGATTAATCACTTTGGCGATCCGGACCATTACGCGGGCTACATCTTTGTGCCGCTCGAAGGGAACGCCGTGCATAAGGCTGTGATCGCCGCCTATCGGGCTTCCGACCTAAAACTCGTCGACTGGGTGGACGTGACAGCTTGGCAGACGCAAGCAGGCTGGCTCTCCATTCATCGGCAAGAGCAGGCGCTTTACACGTCAGGAAACAGCCTCAGCGCGAACAATCCGCTCCTGCGTTACTCGCTCGAACTCTCCTTTATCGAGAATGAAACCCAAGGCGACTTTTTGACTCCGATTAGTCCCGTGCAGGTGTCAGAGATCGATGGGTCCGCGGTTTCTGGAGTGTTCACGTATATGCAAGGCGGAGTGTTTACTCCGTGGGGAGATCTCTACATCTCGGCTGGCGAGGCGAACGATTCACCTGAAGACACACGCGGCGGACTCCACCTCTTTCGACGCGATACGGATGGTCAGTTCCTCAAGCTTATACAAAGCTCGGTAAACGTAAGCAATGAAGTAGGGACAGGAGTTTTCGCATACGAATACCACCCGGAATGGAGCATGTATCAGGAGCCGGAAGGCATCGACTGGTGGAATCAAGATAACGACCCGAACGCTCGCTACGAGGGGCAGTTGCACGCAATCCTACTGAGCAACGACCTCAGCGACGACGAAATCTGGCTCAAACACTACGAGGTTAACTACTTCTGCATGCTGGATCAAGACAGCGATGGCGATGGAATCTCCGACGGTGACGAAGTCTACGTGTACAACACCGATCCGCTGGTGGTTGACTGGCCGGTCAGCGATGCGGGCGGTCCTTACGAAGCGGAATGCGCCGGGGCGACCACAAAGGTCAGCCTCGATGGCGCCGGCTCCAGCGATCCCGAAGGGGGTGAGCTGACTTATGCCTGGACGTCCACGTGCCCAGGTGCAAGCTTCGATGACAGCACCTCCACCACGCCGACCCTGACGGTAGATACCGTTCCGGGGTGCGCTGTCGTCTGTGACGTCGAGCTTGTGGTCACCGATGAGGAGGGCTCCTCGTCTGCACCGGGAACTGCATCAGTCACAATCCGCGATAACAAGGATCCGATGATTAGCTGTCCTACGGATGTCGCGATTGAATGCTCGGCGTCTTCCGATCCTGGCAACACGGGCTATGCCATTGCATCGGATATTTGTGACAGCGATCCCGATGTGACTTGGTCCGACAGCGAGACCCCGGGCAGTTGTTTACAGGCGAAGATCATCGCCCGCACTTGGACGGCGACGGACTATTGCGACCATGACAGTAGCTGCGAGCAGCAGATCACGGTGGCGGACACCGCGGCCCCTGTGCTGAGCCCGCAGCCCGCGGATTTTACCGTCGAATGTAACGAGGTAGTCCCCTTGCCGCCCACGGTGACGGCAATGGACAACTGCGATACCGATGTCCCCGTAACGTACTCAGAGGTGCGCACGGACGGCTCTTGCCCGTCGAACTACGAGCTCACGCGGACCTGGACTGCAACGGATGATTGCGGGAACTCCGCGACACACGTGCAGACCATTACCGTGCAAGACACCACGCCGCCCGTGATCAGTTGTAACGCAGCAGATGCCATCACGCCAAAGGACGTACCGGTCAGCTATACGGCCACAGCAACAGACAACTGCGGGATCCCCTCGGTGAGCCTCACGGGATATGACTGTGTCTCCAAGAAGAGCAGGTCGAAGCTGGAGTCCTGTATGGTTGGGCTAGAGGCGGCGACCATCACGATCCTCGACAGCGGTGGTGTCGAAACTCAGATCTCCTGGTCAGTCGAGGCCGACGACGGCTGCGGTAACGTGTCCAACGCGACCTGCAGTCTGGAGGTCTTGAATCCCGGCCAAAACAAGTGAGCGATGACGGTAACGCTGGATGATCCAAAGGAGCGAAATCGCTGGGCCACGGATGGCCCTTTGCTTTTCATCCGTATGGGCGGCGGGACCAATTGTTCGCGACGTGTGTAGCTTTAGGTCTACTACCCTGGCTAGAGGCAGCTTTGCGCGTTTGAGAGACGCTCACCGTCTCCTGTTGCCGCCCACCGCGGGTGCGGCTCACGCACCTTGCGCTAGGTCCTACCTGCGCTGATCTCAGCGTTTCGAACTCGAAACGCCGCTCTGAGTCCGCAGAACCGCGCACCGCGTTAACCAGTTGATGAAGTGCTCGACTACCTGCGGGTCGTCGCCGAGCGCGTGCCGGAGAACCCGACGAATCGCAGGTGGTATGGCAGCACCGTCGCGGCGCTTGGCGTTCCTGAAGTAGCTCGGCGCCTCGTACCGGTTGATGAACCCGGCTTCCAGGTCGTACAGCTCATCGTTGGCTGGATCGAAGCGGAAGTCGCCAGACGGAATGGTCTTAATCTTGGGAATCCCGTACTGCTTGCATAGGTCGTTGATGCGTTCCTTCGTGCCGATCGCATCGAGATCGTGGCTCTGGTCCTCCGGATCGATCCAGCCCGCATAATACTTGTCTGTTTTCTTGTCCCGGAAGGCCACGAGGAAAGGCTTGCCGTTTGCCTCGGCATCGCGGATGCGCTGGTTCTGCAGGTCGATGTCCGCGCGCTGACGCTCCAGCGTGTGAGCCTCTCTTGCCTCGTTGGCACGCGCCAACGCTTGCGGGTAGTAATCCGGCAACAGCTCCTGGATGAGGTAGTTCGGCTCGTCCTTGAAGTTGAAGAGGACCTCGGGCGAAGTGATTGGGTGGTAGTACCCCCAGCTATCCCCACCGTTCAAGTTGAGATAACGGAAGCCGCGCTCTTCCTTGTGGCCGGTGACCTGTGCCTGATCCGGGTTCTTCGCGACGACGATCTCGCCTTTGTCGGTGCGGGTATCGAAAGCCTTCTGCGGCAGACCGGCCTCTATCCTGAGTTGGTTCAAGACTGTGTTCTCGCGCTGCCTGAGCAGATCCTCGGTCTCTGCGGCCGGCGTTAGCGATGCGGCGCGCCGGCTGCCTCGAACCAGGCGGATGCGCTCGCCTTCCAGCGTGCTGTCGACGCCAAGGCCAAGTGTCGGCGGAGTGATGTAGATCAGCTTGTCGTTCTGGCAGACGCTGATGTCCAGCGGCCAGCGAAGGCTGTTGTACGTGCGGCTGAGATGGAAATGCTGCTTGATCTCGGGATGATCGAGGTTCCATGCGCGCAACACGAGCTTCAGGTCGGCTGGTAACCAGGGGCGGTCCAGCAGGAAGAAGATGTGATAGCCCATCTTCCCTGGCACGATGCCCGCGGAGGCCGAGTACTGCACGATGTGATCCACGTCGCCAAGTCCCAGCAGGTCCATGAGCGCCTGAGGCTCTAGGTCATGCAGATGATCGTTGTCCAGCACCATCCACTCGGTGGTGGTATCGCTGTTGGTGTGGTCGGCACGGCTCTCGTTCTTCAGCGCTCGGTCGAGCTGGCCCTTGAGGACGCAGTGGCCGGCATCACCGTGTGCCATCAGCTGAACGAAGAGGTCTTCGACGGTCTCCACCTCAACTGCGTGCGAGGTGAAGGCAGCCACCTGTGGGTAGGGGTGCTTCACGAGCTGGCCATCCTGGAGGTCGAAGCGCTTGGTCAGCCCGGTGCCGTCTGCGGCGGACAAAAAGTGGATTTGGAAATATGTCATGAGTAACAACCTCAGATAGTCCCCGTGTGTCCTAGACCGAGCGACCGCACGGGCGGCAAAAAATGGAGCTGCAGCGAATGGCTGGCAGCCGGTCTTACCGACAGAGGGGCGAGGTTGAATGTCTTTTGAACGACGCGAGGCAGGCGCTAATACGACATTGAATGTCGTACGGAGGGGATTCAGAAGCGCCAGGAGATCTCGGTTGGGGGCCTGTAGCACCAGCCGTCACTGCGCTCGTAATGGATAGAGTCGTCGAGGTGCTGGCCGAGATCGGGGCAGTGTTCCTTCAGATAGTCGATGGCACGGTCGATGGCGGTGTGTACGGCGTCGTAGGCACGCTTTGAGGTGGACTTGTCCCGACGCAGCCCGCCGTCGGGTCGAACACCTTCCCTGAGTTGCTTAGACAGGAACTCTATCTTCTCGCTAATCTCCTCGACCAGCTCCACGTCCCCAAAGTCCCGGGCATCGTCTTCTTGTTCCCGTAGTAGGCGAATTTCAGCCTTGTAGGCTATCTTGGCTGCATTATCAAAGACATAGCCGGCATCACCGCCATCGGTGGAGGAAAAGTCTGAGGTTTTTGCATCCTCGTTGCCTTCGAGATCGCTGGCCTTGGTGATCAGAGACGAGGCAATGTCGGCGCGTGCCTGCTGCGCAGCGGAAAGCACTGGGTTTTGGACGGCGGCGCTAAGTTCAATCGCCGACAGAGTCTTCCGTGGATTCTGCGGATTCTGCGGGTTCTGGAGAAGGTGCTTCAGATAGTGCAGTCCGCGACGGTCCGCGCAGGGAGGGCAAGGCCGCCCCTCGAAAGTGATCTCCCAGGGGCCGGCTTTCGAACGCCGAAACAGGTAACCCTGCTCCTGCGGTCCAGCAATCTCGGTGCTTTCCGCGAGGCTGCTGAGATCGACGCACTCCTCAAGTAGCGCCTCGGTTTGGTTGAGGGTGGGATTCCAGAGCAGCTGCATCCCTGCCTGGTTGGCAGTCTCGTCATCGAGGTAGTCACGAATGAACTGTGAGAAGGCTTCCGCGAGCTTGTCAGACCAGACGAAGTGGCTGGCAGGCAGCTGCTCGATTAGAGCCTTGTCGTCCGGCTCTTCCTCGCGGAGACTCGCCAGGATTTCCTGGTACATATCCGGGCGGACCTGACGGGGCTCGGCACCTTCGGCAAACTCATACGCCGTGAGGTACTCGTAGCGTCCCTCCTGCCGGGTCGCGAGCAACCCCAGGAACACGCGAGGAGAGAGCCCGGTAACAAAGTAGGCGAAGCGAAGGGGCACCGGCTGCCGGGGTGTGCCGCGGTTTGGATCTTCGATTTTGAGAACGGGCAGAGGCATAGGACGTCGTGGCCGAGGTCTGTGGGCACCGACGATGATATCGTCGAGGAAGGCAGCGCGGGGGAAGAACCGTAGAGGCGTTGTGGTCCTGCCACGTCGATCACAGAGGATCGTGACGCTGCCCAGAGCCCACCTGCCGCGGCTCAGTGAACTAACCGCTTTTCAGTCGGCACCACACTCCCGCCGCTGCTCAAACGCGGCCATGGCCAACAGGACGTCGTTGTCGGGGACCCAGCAGCGTTAGCCTGCCTGTTCGGCCCGCTTCGCCTCGGCGGTCGCCTTCTTCCGCACCAGTGCCCGGCCCTTCGCATCCGTTCCCCGGTAGGTCTGGATCAGATCGATCTCATCGGCAGCGAGGTTCATGGGGTCATCCACGCACAGCAGATACGCGGGGGTGCAGGTCCCGAGCGCTGCAGCCAGCCCGCGCGCCGCCTCGATGCTGATGCGGCGGATGCCTAACTCGTAGTTGTTGATCCGGCTCTTGGATAGAGCGCCGCCGGTCAGCGCTGAGAGCTGCCTGAGGGACAGGCCCTTGGACTCTCTGGCGTAGCGGACGCGTTGGCCGATTCCTTGTGACAGATACGATCTTTTGTTGGGCACGCTCCCAACTCCCGGCGGAATCACAGCCGCTGCAACCCCTGCTCACCATAGCGCATGGTCAGCGCCCCGATGGTGACTACCTGCCCGGCCACGGTCGCCGGGGTGTCCTCATCGACACCGTCGAGCCAGCGGGCGGGCACCGGTAGCGCAGCGACCTTGCGACCGGTGAGCGGCGAGCGCAGATCGGGGGTCTCGATGGTCACCGTGCCGTCCCCGAGCCGGGTCGGGTGTGAATCCACCTGCGCGCGCTGATACGGAACCGACCAGTCGACCACCGCGAGACCGCCCTGCTGCCGCTCGGCGACGCCGCTGCCGTATGTGTCCGCCATGAGCCGCTGCCAGCCGACGCCCAAGCGCTCAGCGACCTCCTGGAGGTGATCCGGGTGCGTCGCACGCTCGACCAGGGCGCGACTGTCCTCGGGCACCCGGATGCGCCCATGCTCGCGGATCCACTCGACCGTGGCCGCCACGGACAGCACCGGGTAGACCCAGGCCCAGCCCTGGCCCTGTCGCCCGGAGACGCGTCCGTCCCGGCTCACGTACTGAGCCATGTCGCCCGGGTCGACCAGCAGCGCCCGCGGCTGCTCGTAGCCCGCCGGGCGCTCGCGGTCATGGCGGTGTAGCCGCCCCAAGCGCTGGAGCAAGACGTCGGCCGGGCAGGCGTCGGTGATGAGCAGGTCGGCGTCGATGTCGAGCGACTGCTCCAGCGTCTGGGTGCCGACGACGATGGACCCCGAAATCCGGCCATCGCGCCCGATGCGCCGCAGCACCTCGGCATCCAGATAACGGCGATCCTCATCCGCCCATCGGGAGTGGTGCAGCAGAGGGGTCACCCCAAGCGCCCGGAGCGACTCCCAGGTCTCCACGGCATCGCGCACGGTCGAGCGGATGATCAAGACGGCCGCTCCGTCCGCGGCAGCGCGCATGGCGTCCTCGATGGGGCTGTCGGTCATCTCGATCTGGACGTCCCGTCGGGTGACGGGGTCCGCAGGGACCGGCGTCGACCCCGCCCAGATGACGGGGTAAGGGATCCGCTGCGCGTCTGCCGGCGGCGCGGGCGGGTGGCCCAGCAGACGCGACCGCATGGACTCGCCGAGCGTCGCGGACAGGCACAGCACATAGCCCCCGAGGTCCAGGTGCCGGCGCACCAGGGACCCGACCACGGCCTCCATGTAGGGGTCTGAGGCGTGAACCTCGTCGATGACCAGCAGACGGTCGGCGAGCCAAGCGGCGCGCATCCAGCCATGGCGCACCGCCATCACCGAGAGCATCGCCTGATCGATAGTGCCGACGGCGACGCGTGCCATCATGGCCTGCCGGGACCCTCCGAGATGCCAGGGACGCCGGCCCTGCCAGCCGTCGGTGTCGATCTGACCCGGCACCACCCGCGTCACGGTGCCGCGCAGTCCGGGCACGGCGTCGAGATAGCGGCTGATCCGCGCATGCAGCTCGGTCGCGGCCGACCGGGTAGGGACCGCGAAATAGATCCCCGAAATCAGCTTCGCCGCGGCGAGGCGCTCGGCATGGACCAGGGCCGCCTCGGTCTTCCCGGAGCCGGTTCCGTCCTCGACGATGACCAGCCGCTCATCCAGGGCCACCCCGCCGATCGCTTGCTGGAGGGGGCGCAAGCGCAGGCCCTCCAAGAGGCGGCGGTCCTGGCGGTCCCAGGTCCCGGCGTCGCGGTACGCCTGAGCGATGTCTTCGAAGGCACCGGACGCGACCCAGTCGGCACCCATGACGATGCCGGCGACCAAATGATCGAGCGCCGGTGTCCATTTGATCACCCGAGCATCCTCCCAGGCGTCCGGGTAGCGGTCGCGCAGGGCGGCGAGCAGGTTAGGAGTGTCGCGTGTCGCTCGTGAATCCGTCCGGGGGCTCCTGCCGCCGGACGGACTCGCTCCTTGGCGACAGCCTTTGGTGCCCCGGTGTGCCCCGCTCCGGGCCGCGGCTTCGGCACGACCTGCCCCCTGCGGGGGCGGTCGGCCTGCGCCACAGCCCTTCGACGGTGGCTTGACGCCGTGTCGGATGCGCTTTGCATGTTCCCTACGCAGCTTCGGGTCTCGCGCCCCTTCGCCACTCCGGGCCCACGCCCGCGCCGACGGCTACCGGGGACTACCGGCCTTCGCGTTCGCTCTCCCTGGCCGGCAGCGCACGCAGCCCGTCGATGGACTCCGACCCGATGTGTTCGCCGACGATCGCGGCCTGCTCCCGCACATCGCGCCTCGCCACCGGCCCGCCGTGGTGACAGATGGAGGCGTAGAGGGCCGCGGCCGGGTCGGACCACCAGGACAGGACGTCACGGATCTCCGGCTGCAGCATGCGTGCGGCAGCGAGCCCTCCCGCGACGTGGGTAGTCGAGCACTTCATCAACTGGTTGGCCGTTCTGTTCCGCCACCGCACCCCCACGCAGACGGCGTGGATTTTTCAGGGAACGACCGGCACCGGGAAAGGAACTCTATTCAGCCACATCATCCGGCCGCTGATCGGCGAGGACTACTGCCGATCGGTCAATCTGGGCAACCTTGAAGACCAGTTCAACGCCTTCGTCGAGTCCACCATCGTGTTGTACATCGACGAGGTGGACACCGATCAAGTCCGGCAGATGCCGAAACTGATGGCACGCTTCAAGACCTGGATCACCGAGCCCAAGATCCCGTTGCGTGGAATGCGCCAAGACCTACGCGAGGTGCCGAACCACCTCAATCTGATCCTCTCGTCCAACCAGCCCAACTCCATGCGGATCGAGGCGAACGACCGGCGCTTCAACGTCTGCCCACGCCAGGAAGCGAAGCTGTTGGCCCCCGGTGAGGCGGGAGACGAACTCCTGGCGCAGATTAAGTCCGAACTCCAGGACTTTGCCGACTACCTCATGTCGCGCGAGGCCGACCCGGCCAAGGCCCGCCAGGCCCTGGACAATGAGCCGAAGCGGCTGCTGCAGACGGTCACCCAGACCGCCATCGAGGAGGTGGCAGAGGCGTTTCGCAAAGGCGATCTGGAGTATTTGGTCGACAACCGCCCTTCAACGGGAGGTGGCAGCATTCTCCGCCGGCCAGTCTTCGATGGGGAAGAGGTGCCTATCCGCGAAGTGTATCGCGAGTTCCTCGCTGATGCCCTCGACGCCGCGAAAGCAAACAGGAGGCACGTCGTTAGGCGCAAGCAGCTGTTCGCGGTTTTCGAGCTGCTAGTGGGAAAGATGCCAGAGAACAAGATCGTGTTGAAAAAGCGCCTCGGCCATCAGCATCTCAACATCAAGGTGGAAAACGATCACGGGGATTCAGTCCGCGCACTAGGCGTCGAGTGGAAAGTCGAGCCGGCACAGCTCGCGAAATGGCAGCAGTTGTTGAAGGACGAGGAGGCGCCAATGGGGCTGCTGGGATACGGATATATCCCAGGAGCGCGCGACGGGCGGGAGGAGGGGGACGCCGATGGAAGCGCAGCATGAGCCGCTTCTCTGGGACCTTAACGAAGTCGCTCGGCAGCTCGGAGGCGTCTCGACAAGGACAGTTAGGCGCCACATCGAGCGGGGCGAGCTGCCGAGGACGAAGGTTGGCGGGAGGGTCATGGTCGCGCCGTCAGCCGTGCGGGCGTTCGTTGCTGCGCGGACGGCCGGCGGGGATAATCGAGGGGGCGTGGATCAGGGTGCGCTGGCCTCGAAACGAGGAGAAGGCGCATGCCTAAGCAAACCCAAGGGCTCTTTAAAAAACCGAACAGCCAGTACTGGTACGCGGATTTCACCGACGCAGGCGGCCGACGCGTTAAGCGCTCTACTCGGACTGTAAACCGCAAGGATGCGGAGGCTCTGCTCGCCAAGTGGAAGCTGGAGGTCCATCGGCAGGTCATGTGGGACGAGGAACCCCCTCGTCTCTACGACGACCTGATGCTCCGCTATCTGCAAGGTCCATCTAGGGACAAGCGGGCTCACAGCCGGGACCTCTACGCCGCGAAGCGGCTGACGCCGTTCTTCCAGGGGAAGGCGCTGAATGCGCTCGGCCCAGCGGACATCCAGGGGTACATCGACCAACGGCGTGCCGCTGGCGTGGGTCCCGGTACCGTGAACAAGGAGCTGAACCTGTTGTCCTCGGCACTCAATTACGCGCGCCGACGGCTGCAGTGGGATGTTCCCAATCCGGTAGAGGGGATGCGCCTGCGGCCACCGGAAGGCCGAATCCGCTGGATCGACCGCGCCACGGCGGCGTGGTTAATCGCGGAGGCCAAGAGGGTTCGGGGCTACCTCCCGGATTTCATCCAGCTTGGCCTCCATACCGGAATGCGCAAGGGCGAGATCCTCGGTCTGACCTGGGACCGTGTCGACCTGGATCGCGGCATGGTCTACCTCACCGATAAGGACCAGAAGAACGGCAGGCACGGCAGCGTTCCGCTCAACTCTGAGGCGATCGCGGCGCTGGAACGTCGCCGCGCCGACCGCGAGCAGTACTGTCCGCAGTCCTTTTGGGTGTTCGCCAACCGCCAGGGAGAGCGGATCGCCGACGTGAAGAAGGGATTCAAGAGCGCCTGCGACAAGGCCGGCATCGAAGATTTCCACCCGCACGACCTACGCCACACCTGCGCGGCTTGGCTCGTGCAAGATGGCGTCGACATCCGGGTGGTCTGCGAGCTGCTGCGGCATGCGTCAATCCAGGTGACTATGCGGTACGCGCACCTGTCATCGAAGAATGTCCGCGACGCCGTGGAACGACTGTCCCACTTTCGCCCCACATCGCCCAAAGAAGTAGAAAGGCCAGCGGATTCTGGCCTTTAACTTACTGATTCAGCGTGTAAATTGGTGGGCGCGAGTGGTTTCGAACCACCGACCCCTGCCGTGTGAAGGCAGTGCTCTCCCGCTGAGCTACGCGCCCGAAGCAGGCGGTGGAGTTTAGCGGCGAGCATCCGAAGCGTCAAACCCCAAGACGCTGGCACCTGCTAACGCCCATGAAGGCGGGCCGGCACCCGGGAACATGAACGATACTGCGCGGGAGACGTCGGAGACAGGTCGATCAACTGATTTGGAGAGTCGATCCCGACTTATAACGTGACCGGCCATCACTGCTTCGTACCCCGGAATGGCTCGTTTGAGACCGCACGGTAATCGGACCCGGGCGCATGCGCCTGAGGTGGATTCGGTGATGGCATCCGGCGTCTCCC
Organism: uncultured Gammaproteobacteria bacterium; assembly: GCA_963698355.1. GTDB lineage: Bacteria > Pseudomonadota > Gammaproteobacteria > Chromatiales > Chromatiaceae > Thiodictyon. The sequence goes on from CAVOQO010000056.1 coordinate 29,509, forward strand.
GGTTCAACATCCGCACCTGGGGGAAAGGTCATGGAACTCGCGCCACTTTATCGCTGTGTTGCCGCGTTGGATGTGCATCAGGCGACCTCTTGAGAAACAAACTGTCTCTTACGTTTAGTGTGGGTGTAGGGGTCAGAGTCATTCGGTTTGGGTAGCCAGCATAGCTGCCTTGGCGGTGTGGAACGGCGAAGCCGGAAGGTGTGCGAGTCGACCTGACACCAGATAGGAGATGGTGATGAGATGGCGGGTCGTGCCGTATCCGCGAGCCTTGGCCTTGGCGGCCTGGATGAGCGAGTTGGCGGCCTCCACGCGGCCATTGGTGAGCTTGGAATCGAAGGCGTTGAGGATGCCCGCCCAGTGCTCCTTGAGGGTGGTGGCGATCCGTTTGATGGGCTCGAGGCGGCAGCGGCGAGCCCAGCTGTACCAGCGCTCGAGCAGGGGCTGTGCTTCGGCAGCGCTGTCGGCGCTGCGGAAGATCTCGCGCAGGGCCTCTTTGATGCGGAAGGCGCGATGGGTCTTGAGGTTGAGGCGCTTGAGGTCGTGGAACTGCTGGATCTGGTGGTGGCTCCAGGCGCCCTTGTCCTTGAGCCAGATGTAGCGGGAACGGCGCAGCGCGGGCGTGGACTTGACCTCTTGGCGGCGCACCGCGTCGACCGCTTGGTTGACCAGTTGGACGACGTGGAACTCGTCGAAGGTGATCTCGGCCCAGGGCAGATGCTCCTCGACGCCCGCGCGGTAGCTGGCGGACATGTCGATGCAGATCGCGCCGACGTTCTCGGCGCAGCCGCCATGGGCTTCGAGATCCTCGGCGAAGTGGGCGACGACCTCGCCCTTGCGGCCCTCGCAGGCATAGAGCAGGCGGGCCGCGTCGAGGTCATGGAACAGACTGATGGAGTGGTGTCCCCGCCGCGCCGCGGTCTCGTCGAGCCCGATGGTGGTCACGCCGGAGAAGTCCTCCTCGGCGCGGGCCTGGTCGACGTAGTGATCGAGGGTGCGCCACAGGCGCATATCGCTCACCCCGAGCAGCAGCGCCACCTGGCGCACCGGCATCGCCTGGCACAGGGTGATGAGAAGCCCTTCCATCAGCAAGGTGAAGCCGCTGCCAGGGCGCGCCCAGGGCACCTCGATCTGTGTGGTCTTGCCACAGTCGGCGCAGCGTACCCGAGGCACTCGGGCGTTGATATAGGCTTGATACTGAGAGAAGTTGAGATGGCGCCAGCTGCGCTCCAGCGTGTCGTGCACCGCCTGCTCGCAAGCCCCGCAGTGCGGGCAGGCAAACCGGCTGCCACAGGCAAACGTGACATCGAAATCGATCCGCCCCTGCGCCGGATCGAAGCGGACACCGATAACCTCCCAAGGAGCGGACAGACCAAGCGCGGCGCTAAACAGGGACAGCTGATTCATTCCAGGGCCTGACACGATGATGTGGGCGAAGGGAAGGGGGCTCACCGGCAGGGGCGGAGCGGGCGGACTCCGTGTGGACAAAGCATGCATGTGGCAAGCGACCGTGTGGGCAAGCCGGGGACCCCAGGTGTCAGGATAGATGTCGTCTCCCCCTGGGAGGATTTGTGTGAGGATGGGGCATCACTGACCCGAGGCCTGGTGCGCGCTGGGGGTCCGCCGGTAAGGAGCCCATAGGGCGACTGGACGGCGGACCCCCAGCGCGCGGCGCGAGCGCTCCGGGACCCGAGCAAGGCGACAAACATTGAAGACCTATTCGACCGAACTCAAAGAGAGCACCGTGGCGAAGATGCTGCCACCGAACAACGTCAGCGTGCCGCAGTTGGCGCGCGACACGGGCATCCCGCGCGACACCCTCTACGGCTGGCGCCGCCAGGCCGGTGGCCAGGCACGCCGGCCGGCCACCTCGGCGACGCCCATGGGTGTGCTGAGCAGCGAGGAGAAGTTCGCTGTCGTGGTGGAGACGGCGACCCTCAACGAGCTGGAGCTTGGCGCGTACTGCCGACGCAAGGGGCTCTTTGCCGAGCAGATCATCGCCTGGCGGGATACCTGCCGCCAAGCCAATGCTCCCCTGCCGAGCAAAACAGAGCGGGCCGAACAGCGCGCCGAGCGTGAGCAAATCCAGCGCCTGAACCGGGAGTTGCAGCGCAAGGACCGCGCCCTGGCCGAGGCGGCGGCGTTGCTGGTGCTCCAAAAAAAAGTGCGGGCAATCTGGGAGGAGTCAGAGGACGCTCCCCCACCCAAGCACGGCGCATGGCGGTGAGCGAGGCGATCGCCCAGACCTGCGCCGAGGGTGCTCGCCTGGCGCCTGCTTGCGCCGCGCTGGGACTGTCCGAGCGCACCCTGCAGCGCTGGCGCCAGGAGGGCGCCGTCAAGGGCGACGCACGCCGCCGGGAGCACCGCGCCGCGGAGGCGGTGCGCACCCCGGCCAATCGCCTCTCGCCCGCGGAGCAGGGGGAGATCCTGACGGTGGCCAACCAGCCGGAATTTGCCCACCTCAGCCCGCATCAGATCGTCCCGGCCTTGGCCGATCAGGGGCGTTACATCGCCTCGGAATCCACCTTCTACCGCGTGCTGCGCGCCGCCGACCAACTCGCCCGCCGCGGCCGACCCAAGGCCCCGGCCCGAGTCCGTCCGCAGCCCGTCGAGGCCACCGGTCCCAATCAGGTGTGGAGTTGGGATATCACCTATCTGGCGAGCACCGTGCGCGGGGCCTTCTTCTATCTCTACCTGATCATGGACGTCTACAGCCGCAAGATCGTCGGCTGGGAGGTTTACGCTGAGGAGTCCGCTGAGCACGCCGCCAGCGTCTTTCACAAGGCCCACCTGCGCGAAGGTGTCCGCGCCGATGCGCTAGTCCTGCACTCAGATAATGGCGCGCCCATGAAGGGCGCCACCATGCTCGCCACCCTCCAGCGCCTGGGCGTGGTGCCCTCCTTTAGCCGCCCGGCGGTGAGCAACGATAACCCGTTCTCGGAGTCGTTGTTCAACACCGTCAAGGGCCGCCCGGACTTCCCCACCAAGCCCTTTGAGACTCCCGAGGCGGCACGCATCTGGGTGGCTGAATTTACCCGCTGGTACAACGACGAGCATCTCCACAGCGCCCTGAAGTTCGTCACCCCAGCCCAGCGCCATCGCCGCGAGGATACCGATCTACTGGCCCAACGCGACGCCCTCTACCAAGCCGCCAGAGCCGCGCATCCGGCTCGCTGGTCCAGCTCAACGCGCAACTGGCAACCCCCGGCTTCCGTCCTGCTCAATCCCGGAAAACCTGTCCCTGGGAAGCACTAACCGCACGCGGGTACGGCATGACTGATGCGACAACTACCTTGACACTTACCGCCATCCCGAACGACGAATTTCTCGCACCCAGCGGCCGCGTGCTGGACTCCATGCTGAGCGAGCACCAATGCGAGGGCTGGCTCGAGGGCTATCTGCTCACCGGGAGGCACGGACTGTTCAACTGCTACGAGGCGTTCATCCACATCATCGACTCGATGTTCAACCAGCACGCCAAGTGGCTGAAGGTCACCGCGCACCTGCCGTGGCGACGCAAGATCGCGTCGCTGAACTACCTGCTCGCGTCACACGTCTGGCGACAGGATCACAACGGCTTCACGCACCAGGACCCCGGTTTCATCGACCACGTCGTCAACAAGAAGGCCGAGGTCGTGCGCGTTTACTTTCCGCCTGACGCCAACTGCCTGCTGTCGGTGATGGACCACTGCCTGCGCAGCCGTCACTACGTCAATGTGGTGGTCGCCGGCAAACATCCGGCACCGCAATGGCTGTCGATGGACGCGGCCGTCAAGCATTGCACCGCAGGGCGTCGGCATCTGGCAGTGGGCCAGCAACGACCAGGCGGTTGCACCCGACGTGGTCATGGCCTGCTGCGGCGACGTGCCCACGCTGGAGACGCTGGCCGCCGTCTCCATCCTGCGCGAGCATCTGCCCGAGCTGAAGATCCGGGTGGTCAACGTCGTCGACCTGATGAAGCTGCAGCCGCCGAGCGAGCATCCGCACGGCTTGAGCGACATGGATTTCGACGAGCTCTTCACCAAGGACAAACCGGTCATCTTCGCCTACCACGCCTACCCGTGGCTGATCCACCGGCTGACCTACCGCCGCACCAACCACGACAACTTCCACGTCCGCGGTTACAAGGAAGAGGGCACCATCACCACGCCCTTCGACATGACGGTGCTGAACGACCTGGACCGCTTCCACCTGGTGATGGACATCATCGACCGCGTGCCGCAGACCGGCGACCAGGGCATCTACCTGAAGCAGCAGCTCAAGGACAAGCTGATCGAGCACAAGCAGTACATCGACAAGCACGGCCGGGACCTGCCGGAGATCCGCGACTGGAAATGGAAAGGATCACACTGATCGATACCCTACAACCCCCTGCCTGGAGAATGACGATGGACATCACCGGAATTGGCGCCCTGCTCATCCTGATCGCCGATATCTATGCGGTCGTGATGATCGTTCAAAGCGGTGCGAAGGATATCGAGAGGCTGCTCTGGGTCCTGCTGGTACTGATCCTGCCCCTGATCGGTGTCATCGTTTGGTACCTCGCTGGCCCCGGCCGCAAGCCGTTCTAGGGGCCCTGGGACCCGGCAGGACATGAACAGGCTAAGCCAGCTTTTCAACGACGCACGGTCGAGCTTTTGGTTTGTGCCGTCGCTGGCGGTGGTTGACGGTATCGTCACCGCGCTGGCACTGATCGAGGCGGACGCCGTGTGGGGCTGATCGTTGGCTGGCCCTGTGGCCGCGCCTCTTCGGGGTCGGGGCGGAGGGCGCGCGCCAGATGCTGTCCACCCTGGCCGGTTCGATGATGTCCGTCATGGGCATCACGTTCTCGATGACCTTGGTGGCACTGGCCCTGGCCTCGAGCCAATACACCTCGCGCATCCTGCGGAACTTCATGGGGAGCCGCGCGACCCAGACGACGCTCGGGGCCTTCGCCGGCATCTTCGCCTATTGCCTCATCGTACTGCGCTCGATTCGCGGCGGCGATGCGGCGTTTATCCCGAGCGGGGCGGTGCTTTTCGCCTTTGTGCTGGCGCTCGTAGGGGTCCTCGTGCTGATCTTTTTCATCCACCACATCGCCTCGTCGATCCAGGCGGTCAGCATCATCGCCTCGGTCGCCCAGGAGACCAACGCGGCCATGGATCGGGTATTTCCGGAGCTGCAGGGACGCGAGCCCGACGGCGCCGAGGACGCGGTGGACGAACAGGTCCTCGCACCCCTGGATGAGCGGACCTGGTACCCCGTGCCGGCGCAGGTCAGCGGCTACATCCAGGGCGTGGATGAGGATGCGCATCCTGGACCTGGCGCGAAACCACAGGACCATCGTGCGGATGGAGCGTGGCGTCGGCGCGTTCGCGGTCGAGGGAGCGGTGCTGGCATCGCTCGCCCTGACCTACCCGCCGGATCAGGGCATGATCGCCGACCTGATCGGGCCTACGGCATCAGCCGCCATCGAACGATCGAATGGGATCCCTCCTCGGTATCCGACAGATCGTGGATATTGCGTTGAAGGCCCTGTCGCCGGGTGTCAACGACACCTCGACGGCGGGACGTGCGTGGATTACCTGACGGCGATCCTGGCTCGGCTGAGCGGCCGGCGCTTCCCGCCATCGCATCGCTACGAGGGCGAGGCCCTGCGGGTGATCGCCAGGGTTCCTACCTTTGAGGCCCTGTTGGCCGAGGCCTTCGATCAGATCCGTGGGAGCGCGAAGGCAATGTCGCGATCATCGCGCGCATGCTCGGCGCCATCGATACCCTTGGCAGCTGACGGTCACCCCGAGCCACCGGCGTGCGCTCGACGAGCAGGTTCAGTGGATCGCCGAGCTGACCGGTCGGAGCGTCCCCGCCCCGCAGGATCGGGCGCGGATCGAGCGGCGGCTGGCTCATGTACGCGAGACCCTAAAGGCCGCGCCTGCCGCGTGCGCCGTGGCGGGAGAGGCGTAGCCTCGGAAATCGATCCGGGACATGGAAATGGCCCCCAGTGTTGCGATTCGGGCGTCGTCGTCTCGGTGTCGGCAGTGTCGTCGATATCAGGTTCGATCAGCATTTGC
>CAVOQO010000057.1:0-14292 GCA_963698355.1 uncultured Gammaproteobacteria bacterium
GTTGGCGATGCTGTCGATGTTGGGGGTCTTGTAGCCCATCATGCCCCGGTTGAAGGCGCTGACGTTGAACTGGCGGATGTCGTCGCCCCAGATGACCAGAATGTTGGGCCTATCCGCGGCCGAGGCCGGGCCGGTGAGCGCCAGGGCGCTGCCCAGAGCGAAGGTCGCGAGGGCGAGCGGGACGCGTGAGCGTCTAAGGGGGCGATCGACATGGCGATCGGGTTCATTGGGTGTGAGCTGCATCGGTCTGTCTCTCCGTCAGGTTGGTGATGGGTCTCTGTCTGGTCTCTCACGCAAGCGCCGATCTCATACCCGTCAGGGCGCCTCGTGACCGTTCCGACTCCTTGGCCCGGTGAGCCGCAGCGCCAGATAGGGTGGGCAGTTGGTGAGCCGCGCCCCACCCGCTGCGAGCCTGCGCAGTAGCTCGACGGCCGCGGCGTCCGCCTGACGAACCCCGGAGAGATCCAGGGTCAAGCGACCCGGCCCCCGCCCGCGGGCGTCCTCGATTCTCCCGTTGGAGATCCGCAAGCCCCTTGGCCTCTAGCCAGCCATCGACTTGGAGTAGGGCCCCCTGAGAGTCATCCCGCCGCGTGACTCGGAAGGTCATGGCAGGGAGACGGCAGGAAGCGGGGCATTTCCGTGAGAAACGATCGGAAAGGCCGCAAGGCACTGACAGATCTGAATTCGGTCACGGCGAATCGGCCGCCGATGGTCCGTGGGGGACCGCATAACCCGAATCGGAGTCCCGAAATGCCGTGAGCGGGCTAACGAGATATCGTGATCGACGAAATGTCGTCAGGCGGGTCGCCCCATGGCTCGCCTGCCGATTACACTTGCACCCGTGTCCTATCCCTGTCGGCGGCTCCCATCATGCACGCGCGTGCTCGCCCCTCCTTGTATCAACAGCTCGAGGCGCTGCCCGAGGGTCTGACCGGCGAGATCCTCAACGGGCAGCTCTATACCCAGCCGCGCCCCAGTGGCCGGCATGGGCTCGCGTCCTCCGTGCTTGGCGCCGAGCTGCTCGGACCTTTCCAACAGGGCCGCGGGGGTCCCGGAGGCTGGTGGATCATCGACGAGCCGGAGCTGCACTTCATCCGCGACACCGAGGTCGATGTGCCGGACCTGGCCGGCTGGCGCCGCGAGCGGATGCCCCGAATCCCGGAGGACCAGCGCTTCACGGTGGTCCCCGACTGGGTGTGCGAGATCCTCTCCAAGTCCACCGCCAGCAAGGACCGGGAGATCAAGATGCCGATCTACGCCCAGTTCGGCGTGGCCTATGCCTGGCTGCTGGACCCCGTGGCACGCACCCTGGAGGCCTATGAGCGCGAAGGCAAGAGCTGGCGGGAGATTGGGCGCTTCTCTGGCGATGATCGGGTGGCAGTCGCCCCCTTCGCGGCGGCGACCATCCACCTGGCGGATTTGTGGGTGCCGACGGAGTAACCCGCGTCGTTCAATCTAGAGGGAGCACGTCGAGTCCCTATCGTGAGGACGGCCCTGGTCTTGGTCGTCCCCGACAGGGGTCGGATCACTCCGGCTCGCCCGACCCCTCCTCACCGAACCCATCCTCACCGAACAGATAACCGAGGTGGATCTCGATCGACTCGAATGGCGGGATTCGCGCCTCGTTTGGGGTCTCCGGTGGTCGATACACCTCCGAGTAGCAGAGGCGGTAGGTGCCGCCGTCGAGCGCGTAGACGATCAGGGTGCGGTCCTCTGGCGATCAGATCATCGACGGTCAGACGTTTCAGAGCCTCCATCGTCGGATCCCGCGCATCTGCCCGGTGGTCTCCGCATACGAGTCGAAACCGCCCCAATGAAGGACTTCTAGAGACTTGGCCGCCAACGTGACCCCTGCCTCGACGGACCCGGCACGCGCCGCAGGAGCACCCGCCGAGACCAGCTTCGAGGACTTGGTCACCGATCTAACGGCCTCCTTCGTCGGCGTGGAGCCGGAGGCCCTGGATGACCGGCTTCTGCATGCCCTGCGGCGCATCGTGCTCTTCCTCGGCGTGGACCGCAGCACCCTGGGCCGTTACGAGGAGACCCCGGGGTAGCTCACCGCAACCCACTCCTGGGCCCTTCCGGGCATCGCGCCCGTCCCGTCTCCCGTGGCCGAGTCCCACTTCCCCTATCTGTCCCCACGGGTGCGCGGGGGCAGCCCAGTTATCTTCGACCGGCTTGCCGATCTACCAACCGAGGCGGCCGCGGACGCCCAGGCCCTAGGCACCCTGGGCATCCGCTCCATGGCCATCTTCCCCCTGATCGCGGCGGGCGAGTCACTCGGCTGGCTCTCTATCGGGGCGATTCGCGGCGAGCATGCCTGGGCCGATGACCAGGTGCGGCGCCTGCGCCTGCTCGCCGGGGTCTTCGCCAGCGCCCTGCTACGGCGGCGCAAAGAGCTGGAGCTGTGCTCGGCGCTGGCCGAGAACCGCGCCCTGCGGGAGCGGCTGGAGGCGGAGAACACGGTGTGGCGCGAGGAGGTGCTGCACTGCCGGGAGCTCGACGAGCTGGTGGGCGAGAGTGCCGCCCTGCGGCAGGTGCTGCGCCAGGTGGAGCAGGTGGCCCCCACCGACAGCACCGTGCTGATCTTGGGGGAGACCGGCACGGGCAAGGACCTGATCGCCACCGCCATCCACAGACGCAGCCGCCGGGCTAAGCGGCCGCTGATCCGGGTCAACTGCGCGGCCCTGCCGGCGACCCTGATCGAGAGCGAGCTGTTCGGGCACGAGAAAGGGGCCTTCACCGGAGCCATCGCCCGCAAGGTGGGTCGCTTCGAGGTGGCCAACGGCGGGAGCCTGGTGCTGGATGAGATCGGCGAGCTGCCCCTGGACCTACAGGCCAAGCTGCTGCGGGTGCTCCAGCGCGGTGAGCTCGAGCGCCTGGGCTCGACGGTGAGCCGGCGCTCCGACGCCCGGGTCATCGCCTCCACCAATCGGGATCTGGATTCCATGGCCCTGGCTGGGACCTTCCGCCCGGACCTCTATTACCGCCTCCGGGTCTTCCCCATCACCCTCCCGCCCCTGCGGCAGCGCCGGGAGGACATCCCCCTGCTCGCGGCCTACTTCGTGGAGAAGCTCCGTTTCAAGCTCGGCCGCGAGGTGACCCGCATCCCGGACCAGGCGGTCGCGGAGCTCATGACCTACGACTGGCCGGGCAACGTGCGGGAACTGGAGAAAATCGTCGAGCGCTCCATGATCCTGTCCCCCGGCAGCACCCTGCTCCTGGACGGGCTCCCGCGCATCCGGACGGCCTCGGGCGCCGCCGCTCCAGCATCCGCCCCGGAAGAGACCCCGGAAATCACCGCCTGGCGCACCCTGGAGGAGGTCGAGCCCGCCCACATCATCGCCGTGTGCGAGCGCTGCGGGTGGCGCATCAACGGCAAGGGCAACGCGGCGGATCGCCTCGGCATCAACCGCAACACCCTGCGCTCGCGCATGCAGAAGCTCGGAATCCTGCGGCCGGCTGGCAGTTGATGACTCCTATGCGAAAAGAAACAATTCAATACTCATCGCCGGTCGACGCCCTGATTGCGGTCACAAAGCGTCTCAGCCTCCACGAGCTTCGGGAGCAGATGGATTCCGAGGAATTCTTCCACCGCTACAACCAGAGGCAGCTTTCACGAGGTCAACCACGTCGAATAGGCGAACGACTACCGTCACGATCTCAGCCTGCGCCAGGAAGTGGAAGACAAGCTGAAACATGCTGCAAGAGGCGTTGAAACAGTACCTCGATGGAGTCGAGCGCCTCGTCGGACAGCTCCCCGGAATTCAAGCCCCTGACGCGGGCAACGGAAGCTGATGCTCCTTCATACGTCGCGCAAGTTCCGGAACGGGCCAATCGGTTGATCGCTTCAGAATGGTCCTGCTCGCCGCCAGCCCCGGCGGGGCCATTTCCAACCTCTACAGCTATCTGGGACGGGGCAACGTGGCCCTGTCTGTCACCCTGACGGCCATCTCGACCCTGCTCGCCCTGGGGACCATGCCGGTCCTCACGGCCGCCGGCCTCGCCTTCTTTCTCCACGACTCCCACGCGATCGCGGCGCCGGTGGGACGCATGGTTGGCCAGCTGGCCCTGATGATGCTCCTGCCCTTGGGTCTGGGCATGGTCCTGCGTTTCTCACGGCCGGGCCTGGTTGCCACCGCGCGTACGCCCCTGCACGTGTCGAGTCTCCTCGCCCTGGGGTGCCTGGTGGTGCTGATCCTCGTCGACCAGCGCGAGGGGCTTTCTGCGGCCCTGGGCGCCGCCCTCCCGGTCGCGCTGCCCTTCTGCCTCCTGACCATGGGAGCTGGACTCGCCCTGGGCATCCTCGCGGGGCTTCCGTCCCGCGAGCGATTCACGCTGCTGATCGAATTCGGCACCCGCAACCTGGGCCTGGTCGCCGTCATGGGCGTCTTGGTCCTGGGCGAGGTCAAGTTGGTGCTGTTCGCGACGCTGTTCTTCCTGGTGGAGCTGCCCCTGGTGCTGCTCCTGATCGCCCTGCGCTCGCGTCTGGTTGGAAAGCAGGCGGAGACGCCGGCCTGATGTCCCCTGCGGATCACGAGCAGACTGCGTCCACTTCCCCCGCATCGATGGCTTGACGCCCCCAGACCTGCTATCGCGTCGTGAAGCTGAGCCCCCTGCGCCGCGATCTCGCGGGGAACCAAGCGACCGACGAGCGCGAACGAGCAGTGGCCGCACGCCTCGCGGCGTCTACGATCTCGATACCCGAGAATCCCGCCCGGACTTCCCGGCGGGCTGGGACCAGCCCCCTCAACCGCCGTCGGACGGGGCAACCGGGGCGCCTTGATCGATCAGGGACCTGAGCTGCTCCACCGAGGGGTCCCCGGGGGCCGCGGCGGCGAGCCGTTCTAGCCAGCGGGCCGCGGCGTCGCGACCCCCCAGCTTGGCGTTGTACTGGATCAGGGCGACCAAGAGGTCCCGATCGGACGGGTCCCGCCCCTGGGCGGCCTCCAGCACGCGGAGGGCCTCTTCGGTGCGCCCGGCGCCATCCAGGGCCACCGCGTAGACATAGGCGTAGCGACTGTGCTCGGGGGCCAGCTCGGCGGCCCGGGCCAGGGACTGGATGGCCGTCTCCAGCCGCTGGGCGCGCACCCGGGCGAGGCCCAGCGCGAAGTGCAGGTCGGCGCTCTCAGGATCGGCGGCGAGCCCGGCCTCGAGCTCCGCCTCCGCCTCCGATTCGCGCCCCAGCTCCCGGTAAAGATCCGCCAGGTTGGCTCTGGCCGGGGTGAATTGGGTATCCAGCCGCAGGGCGGTGCGATAGGCATCCTCCGCCACCTGGGGCTCGCCCGCCGCGGCGGCCAGGAGGCCCAGGTTCAGGTGGGCCTCGGGTCGATCGGCGTTCACCATCTCCGCCGCCACGGCCTCCTCCAGGGCGGCGGTCAGCTGATCCCGGAGCTTGCCGCCGATCCCCTGGCGCATCACCGGGGCCAGGACCCGGGCCGCCTCCAGCCGCACCGTGCGGGCCGGGTCGGAGAGCAGGGGCCAGGCCAGCTCGACGCGGGTCTGAAGATCCGCGAGATCCAGGAAGCGAGCCGCCTGGGCGCGAACTTGCGCGTCCGGTTCCGCGAGCAGGCGGCGCACCGTCATCAGGGCCCCGGCGCCGGATGGGTCCTCGGGCCGCTCATGGAGGCGCGCGAGTGCGCTGGCCCGGGCGATGGCCGGCTGCGCTGGATCCCCCGCCAGGGCCAGCAGCCGCTGCGACGGCAGCCGGGGCCTGGGTATCGGCGGCGTGTAGGGCCTCGCCGAAATGAGCGCCGCGATGGGCGGCGTCGGGGTACCAGCCCTCCACCGCGGCCGCCGCCCAGGCGGCATCCTTGTCCTGATGACAACCGTTGCAGGCATTGGGGGTACCGATCTTGAGGGTCAGGTCGGGACGCGGCACCCGCATGCTGTGATCGGCCCGTTCGTCCACCACCATGTAGGTGCGCTGGGCCATGTGGCAGGCCACGCAGGTGGCGCCGGCGGAGCCGGGCTGATGGCGATGGTGCTCGGTGGAGTCGTAGCGGTTCGCCACGTGACAGCGGGCGCACACGGCATTGCCCTCCGCATGCAGCTTCAGGCTGTGGGGGTCGTGGCAGTCGCCGCACACCACCCCCTGGTGGTACATCCGGCTTTGGATGAAGGAGCCAAAGACATAGACCTCGTCCTTGATCTGGCCGTCCGGGAAGTAGAGGCTGGGCTCTAGGAGGGCGAGCCGGAAGCCCTGGTGCAGGGGCTCCCCGGGCGTGAGCTCGTTCCAGATGCGGCCGCGCCGGGAGTGGCACTGGGCACAGGTCTGGGTCTGGACCTGGGCACTGCCCTGGAGTGGGCGGGGCACCGAGCGCTTCGGTTGGCCCGTCTGGGGGTCGATCTGCCAGATGCCCCCGTCCCGGTCCTTGAGGTCCACCAGCAGGCCGCGGCTGGCGGCATCCCGCGCGGCGCCTTCCTGCGACCCCTGGGCCCTGCCCTTCCCAGGCTCGGCCTGCCCGGCGGCATAGGCCCTAGCCCACTCGACGTGGCGGACACCGGGACCGTGGCAGGCCTCGCAGGCCACGTTGATCTCCGCGTACCGGGTGTCGTAGGCGTTGCGCTCAGGGTCGTAGCGCTTCCGCAGGTCCGTGGAGTGACAGTCCGCGCACTGGTAGTTCCAGGTCTGGTCGGCGGCCGTCCAGTGGAGCGGGTTCCTGTGGTCCATGGGTTCATCGGGATAGAGATGGAACCAGCGCTGGCCGCCCTGCTCCTGGGGGCGCGAGTCCCAGGCGAGCCCCAGGCTCTGGAGCCGCCCCCCGGGAAACTCGATCAGGTACTGCTGCAGCGGGTACCAGCCGAAGGTGTAGCGGATGGGGTAGTCGCGAAGCACCCCCTCCGGTCCATCGGTGTGCACAAAGAAGCCCCCGTCGCGGCGGAAGAAGCGGGACCTGACCCCGTGGGCCTCGACCTCAGCATCGGCGAAGTCGCCCAGCACCGTCTCTGGGGTGGCCTCCTTCATCGCCAGGTCGTGGTAGGAACCCTTCCAGGCCTCCAGCTCCTTCGGATGGCATTCGCCGCAGAGGGCGGCGCCGACATAGCCCCGCTCCCCACGCTCGGGATCCAGGCGCGGGTCCGGCCCCGCTTCCGGGACGGGGTTCAGTGGAGCCCCAACGACCTGGGCCAGGGGGATCAGGAGCAGGGCGAGGGCGAGGGCAAGGGAGCGAAGGTCCATGAGCGAAAGCCTCAGGGCTGGAGCGAGGTTCGGATTGCGGTCCTGCATCTTGGGCCGCCGGCGCCTCAGCGCCCCATCGCCTCACCCCCAAGCTGACCCCCGATCTGGCCGAGAAGCGCCTGAATCGCGGGATTGGCCATCAGCCGCAGAAAGCGGGGGTCGGTACCCAGGGCCGTCAGGTTCCCGGAGAGAACGAGCTGGGTAAAGGCCGGATCGGCCAGGGCGGCCTGGAGCTCCGGGTCGCTTTGCAGGGCGGTGATGGCGCTCGCCAGGGTCGGGTCCCCGACCATCTGCTGCTGGATGCTGGCCATGACACCCTGAAGATCCGAGGACCCGGAAGAGGTACTCACCGAGGGGGTTGCCGTGCTCGAGGCCGAACGGATGGCCAGCACCTCCGATTCCGGCACCTCGATCTCCCCCAGCACGGGCGTGCGAACCCGGTAGTGACCATTGCCGGCACCCACCAGCTCGCCCATCAAGACGCTGCCGTCGCGCAGCTCAATGACCCGCCCCTCGGCCGCGAGTCCCACGTGGACGAGGATCAGGCCGAGACCCACCAGGGCGGCGAGGGTCGTCGGGATCCGGGCTCGGCTGGCTGCAATGCGGGCTGAAAGGGACATGAGGGCGGCCTCGGTTGGAGCTGGGGCTCCATTGTAGGGCCTTTGAGTCCCTTGAGTCCCTTGAGTCCCAGCCGGCTTGAACGGTCCGTGGGGGAATGTGGCATCCTTATAGCCGACCCAGGCAGGGTCTTAGGGGGCACCCATGCAACATAAGGATCGCGAGCAATTCCGGGCAGAGATCGAGCGCCTCTCCGAGAGCATCGCCGGGCAGCCAGTGCCCGAGGCTCACCGAGCCCTGCTGCGCCAGCGTCTCGATGCCCTGCTCGACGAGTTCTTGCTCGAGTCCCAGCCCATCGCCGCCACCCAGGCGACCATCGTCCTCGCCGATATCCGCGGCTTCACGGCGCTCACCGAGTCCCTGCCCACCGAGACGGTCATCACCCTCCTAAATCGCTACTTCACCACCATGGCGTGCGTGGTGCAGCGCCAGGGCGGTGTCATCGATAAGTTCATGGGTGACGCGGTGATGGCGCTCTTCGGGGTGCCGGAGCACCGCCCGGATGACCTGCTGCGGGCCATTGCCTGCGCGGTGGAGATGCAGCTCGCCCTGGACGAGCTCAACCGGGAGGCGGAGGCCTCCGGCGAGCCGCGACTCTTCGCGGGTGTCGCGGTCAATACGGGCCCGGTCATGGCGGGCAGCTTCGGCTCGCGCCAGTACAGCGAGTACACGGTGATCGGCGATACGGTGAACGTGGTGGCCCGGATGGAGCCCTTCAGCCTGCGGGGCCAGATCCTGCTCAGCGCGTCGACCCTCGAGGGGGCCCGCGAGCACCTGCGGATCGGCGGGACCAATCTAGTCCGGGTCAAGGGCAAGTCCGAGGCCCTGACCCTCTACGAGCTGCGGGGCATGAGCTACCCCAAGCGGCTGGTGGTGCCCCAGGTGGAGGCGCGCCGCTCGCCGCGGGTCCAGGTGGATTTCCCTGTAGTGCTGCAACGGCTCGCCGGCAAACAGATCCTGTCGGAGTGGGTGACGGGCCAGGCCCGGGACCTGGGGTACCACGGCATGCTGGTCGACCTGCCGATGCAGCTCCCGCCTGGCTCCGACCTCACCGTTTCAGTGCACCCCGAGCCCCCGGAGGAGTCCATCGCCGGTCTCGAAGCCAAGGTGGTTAGGGTGACGTCCCACCAGGGTCGCTTCGCCACCAGCCTGCAGTTCACCTCCATTGACACCCAGGCCCACACCCGAATCAAAGACTATGTGGACCTGCTGCTCTGGGGTCCCTGATACCCTGTCCTGACTCTCCCGCGGGCTGGGCTTCCTCGCCAGGTGGTGCGGCGGGCTTCAGCAGATCCGCGGCAGCTGCTCGCCGGCCAGCCAGTCGACGATGCGGCCGCCACCAAGACGGGTCTCCATTTGGACGAATCGGCTGAGATCCTTGAGGGGCAGGGGGGCGCCGCTGTTGTCTCCAACAATATTTCGTCACGAGTTTTTCAGATTTACCCACCTCGCCGCAGGCCATCTTCGCCGCAGGCCATCTTCGCCGCATTGCGGCACCGTTCGAAACGTGTTGGGAAGGTCCGTAACCGACCCGTTGGAGACGTCGGCGCCGCGAACGACGACGGCGGCAATACAGCCCGGAGCGGACACTGTCGGAGCGCGACGGGTGGAAAAAGCGCCGCGGTTCCACACCCGCTGCAACCACTCGAGGGTCGCCTTTTGACCGACTGCAACGGAGGCTTTACAAACTGTCGCAGTCAACCCCGTGTGCGCCTCTCACCGATTGCAGTCTCTGCCGACTCGGAGTGCGTAGTGCGCATTCCGGCGAAGGTGATCGTCCTGGGCCCCCAAGAAACTTGGCCTGAACATGCTGACCGCCTAGTTTCGAGCGCAGGCATGGACCAGACGACAGCCCATCTGGCCTGTTTAATTCACCGGTGCGATTTCAGTTGGCTGCCAGGACTTGTCAAAGAACGACGGCAGCGGGCTGTAGAGGCGCAAGATGGTGAACCAGCCCTTGGCGGGGTCCGTCTGTATCCAGTTGCCGCGATCGACGCCATCGGGCTGATCGGGGCTGAACCAGACGGTGGTGGTGCCATCCTCAGCCACCTTCGCCGCCGGTGAGGGATAGCTTTGGGAACCCGCACGCGGGTATTTCTGCGGCGTCTGCAGCATCGAGCGCGTCTGGTTGTCATAGACCGTGAACGACCAGAACGCCTTGGCCGGGATATCCTTGGGCAGCGTGACCTTGTAGGTTTTCGCACCGTCGAAGACTTCGCCCTTGGCGTCCAGGAAAGCCATCAGATACTGCGATCCGACACCGGGGATGGTCATGATCATGCCGGGGCTGTCGAGCGTGTAGCCGTAGTAGAAGGCCGTGCGCGAATCGAGTGTGCGGGCGCCGGTCGGGGGCAGCGGTTTGAACACCCCGCCCTCGAACACCGGCGGCGGGGTCTCGAAGAAAGCACCGCCATCCCAGAGCATGTTCCCCCACATCGACCCTTCGTAATAGGCCCAGTCCGGATGGGCGCCGTAGGGGCGCCAGTTCAGCACCCGCCCGGCCGCCTGGCCGACAGCGGCGGCGTCGGTGAGGATCTTCTTCATCCGCTCGTCAGGCGCGAACTCCTTGCCCTTGACGATACCGATGGCGGCGAGCTGGCCGGCAAGCTCCACGTCATAGCTGGTGGCGGGCTCTGCCTGAACGTTCTCGTTGATCCATTCATAGAACCCGAAGTCGCTGGGCGGGATGGTGTTGAACGACAGGTTGCTCGCCTCGACGAACTTCGTCTCGGGGATCTTCGGGTCTTCCCCGAGCCGAACCGCGCCGGTCAAAGCCTGCGCGATGCTAGTGCCGAAGGCACCCTCCGCATAGGGGTAGATCTTCATGTTGGCCTTGACGTTCGCGACCGCCGGCTTGGGATCGTTGTCCACCAGGTAGGCGCGCGAGGCGTAAAGAACCCGGTTGGTCTTGGAATGCGCAACGAAGTAGCCGCCCTCGGGCAGCGGCCCGTCGTAGTCAGGTCCGACGATCAGATACTTGCCGCCCCGACCGCGATCCGGTCCCGGGCCGCCGACGTCGATGATCCACGAGAACCACATGTCGTTGATGGTGCCGACGCCGTCCGAGGGCTGTTCGATCACCATCGGGCCTTTTGAAAGATCGATGACGGAGATGTAATAGACGGTGTCGGCGTTGCCGGTCAGGAAAAGGGACGCGGAGTCCAGCAGTTCAGACGTGATTACGACGTCGTTGTAGTCGGCGCCGATGCTCTGGAAGCCCTTGTGGAACCCAAGGGCCGAAGCGCCTCGGAAGCTGTTGTTGTAGACGTTCAGCGCGCGGGTGAAGTCAAGCGCATCGAAGACCTTCTGAGCGGTGTCGGCGCTCGGCGCGCCGTCTTTGAAGTCCAAGGTTCCGATCGAGGTCTCGACGCTGTCGGGTGCACCAAGCGATTTAATCGTCTCGTTCGACACTTCGGCCTGCGCTGTAGCGGACAGCGACATGGCCAGGACAAACCCGCAGGTCATGGGAATTCGGGGCATGGTGTGTTTCCTCTGGTTTCTTTAACTGATGTCAGATGCGCAACGGCGGCCCGGGGAACGTGCAGTTACCCACGATGAGTGACCTATTGCACGAGTTCGATCTCACCCGGCCGCCAGGTCTTGTTGATCCAGGGCTCAAGCGGACCATACATCCGCAGAATCGTGAACCAACTCTTGCCCGGGACGGTCTGTAGCCAGTTGCCTGCTTTGCCTTCGGGGGCCTTGGGCGCGAAGTAGACGTCATACGATCCGTCCGGGTTTTGGGTCAAGCCCTTGCTTTGACTGCCGACGGTGGGAAAGCGCTGGCTGGTTTGCAACTGCGAGCGCGTCTGGGTGTCGTAGATCGTCACCGCCCAGAAATCGTTGACCGGCACATCCTTGGGCAGGTGCAGCCTGTAGGTCTTGGAGCCGTCGAACGGCTGCCTGTTGGAATCGAGCAGCGCCAGCGCATAGTCGGAGCCTTCGCCCGCATGCGTGGTGGCCATGGCCGGGGTGACGCCGCCCGCGTTGAAATAGTAGAGCACCCGTGCATCCAGCCCCATCGCCCCGTCCGCCTCAAAGCTCGTGTTGCGGTTGGCGAATGCGGTGGACCAGGCGCTGTCGGGATCGTCCGGATAGATCTTCACGCCGTCGAACCGCGGGTGGTAGGTGATGGCGCGGGCGGTGGCGTCGCCAATGGTGGCGGCCTCGGCCAGCAGCGCTTTCATCCGCTCGTCCGGGGCGAAGGGCTGGCCCTTGACAATGCCGATGGCGGCGATGGCGCCGCGCACCTCTGGACTGATCGCGTCGATCGGCTCATCCTGGATGACTTGATTCAGCGCCTCGAAGTAGCTGAAATCACTCGGAAATACCGTGTTGAATGCCTTGTTCGACAGGTTGACGAATTCGGTCGCCACCGGGTTCGCGGCATCTTTCAGCGGATAGACCTTCAGATTGGACGTGATATTCTCGACCGCGGGCTTGAGCCCGTCCTTGATCGAGCCGCGCAGGAACAGGAAATTCCGATTTGTCGGCGGTTTGAGCAGAAAGTAGCCATCGGGGATTTCGCCGGTATAGCCGGGAGGGATCACCAGATAGTTGCCGCCCTTGCCCTTATCCGGGCCCGTGACGCCCATGTTGCCGACAAAGCGCTGCCAGGCGTCGTCGAGAAATCCCAGCATGCCGGGTGGGACCTCGATCACGGTCGGGCCGTCGTTGGCGAGATCGGTGTAGGTGTAGGCGTAAAGCGTCGACGTGTTCGCGGTGACGACCAGGGTTTGGGAATCCAGCAGATCTTCGAAAAGGGCGATCTTGTTGGCGCCCTTTGCCCCGGCATCGGCAAGGCCCGAGCGAACCGCGTACATCGAAACAGCGCCGATGTTGTCGAGGAACACCACCGTTCCGCGCATCCGGTCGAGGTTGTCGTAGACGGCGGCAACGGTTGTGTCTTTCGGCACGCCGTCGAAGAACTCCAACGTGCCGAGCGAGGTTGCGACTTGGTCGGGGATCGAGATGGAGTCCAGGGTTTCGGGAGAGACCTGAGCGCAGGCCGGCCCAAGCGCCAGGACGAGCGCGAAAGCACAGGCGGACGTCATCATTTGAGTCATTGTCGATCTTCCTCGCCGAGATGCATGGTCTCTTGCAAGGCTAGCCGTGGTCCGGTGCCGGTTCTGCCCATTTCGCGCCAAATTGCAGGGGCGCGGCGATTGGCGAGATGGGGAGGTGACGGTTGAGCGGCAGGCTAGCGATCGTCCGGGGGGCACATTTGCGCGATTATCTGGCGGTGATGCGCCGGATCGGGATGCCGGTGGATCGTGAACTCGCGCGGTCGCGGTTGCCGCCCCAAATCGAAGAGGCCCCGGACCTCTATGTCAGCGTTCCTGTTGCGATCGAGTGGATCGCCCGATGCGGCCGCGATCTGGAGCCCATGGAACTTGGCTATCTCGGTGCTCGGCAAGCGTCTCGGGCATCCATCAAGCCCGCCCATCTGTCGGAGATGCTGGCGGCGCAGACCGGCTACAGGCGTCTGGCGGCCTTCATCCGCATCGCCTGTCGGGAGGACAATTGTCTCCGGGTGAGCCTGCGGCAGGAAGGTGACCAGACCCGCGTCATCTGTGACATGGTTCATTTGGGCCGCCACCCCTTCATCTGCTTTGCAGAGTGGCTGAACCTGCAAGGCGTCATTTCGATGATGAGCGACCTCACCGGACCGAACTGGTGTCCGCGTGAGCTGACCTTTGTTTCGCGCTATGCCCCGCCCGACCTTGCGCGCGAGGCATTCCCCAACACCCGCATTCTCGTCGGCCAACCTTACCCGTCCATCCTGATCGAAAGCGCGCATCTGGCGCGGCCCTGTAGTGGAACGGCGACACCTTCCGACACTGCGCCTGTGTCGTATGAGCTGGAAAATAGGCCGAGCGACCAGGCCGAAGCGTGGGACTTCGTGAATCTCCTGCGCATGATCCTGCAACCCTATCTGAACGGCGGGCGCCCGGATCTTTCCCTTGTTGCCGAAATTTTGGGGATGAGCCCCCGTACTTTGCAGCGCCGCCTTCAGCAGAGCGGCAGCTCCTATGCCGAGGTCCTACAGGAGGCTCGCTTCGATCTCGCGCGCAGTCTGCTCGACGACCCGGATGCCAAGATCATCGATGTCGCCATGACAGCAGGCTACCAGAGCCCGCAACATTTCACGCGCGCGTTTCGCCGCTTCACGGGCCTCACGCCGACGCGGTATCGCCGTGCAATGGTTGAAAATGCTTGAATCGCTTCGGACCTTCCTCACCGCCATGTTAACGATCACTGCGGCATCATCGCCGATCTGTGCGATACCGGCCACGGTGACAGCGTCGCTGTGCGGTTCCCTTCCATCCGCGGGGTACTGATGCGCAACACCGCCGCGAGCCTTGAGCAGGCGCGCATCCGGGTGATCAGGAATTCGATGTCCGGTTTGCCGGATTGAGCAGACTGTCCTAGCCGGGAGGCGAGTAACCGGAAGTGGCCGACCAGAGTCGCTCACGGGGGTGCCTGCGAGAGCC
>CAVOQO010000058.1:0-22910 GCA_963698355.1 uncultured Gammaproteobacteria bacterium
CCCCGACATCGCGGTGCTCGCCCCGCCGGCGGCGTGCGCGCTAGCATGCACCCATGAACCACGACCAGAACTTCAAGAACCTCATCCTCGACTATCCGCGCCAGGCGCTGGCCTTTCTTGCGGAGCCCGAAGCGCTCGACCTGCCGGCGGATGTGCGCATCACTCCGATCCGCCAGGAACAGCTCCAGGAGCGCCTGGGCGAGCGCTTCCGTGAGCTGGACACGCCGCTCCTGGTGGAATGGCCCGACGGCCGCCGCGCCGCCCTGCTGTTCGTCATCGAGGAGGAGAGCAACCCCGATCGTTTCTCCATCCATCGTCTGGCCCACTACTGCGTGGATCTCGCGCTGCTCTGCGAGACCGACCGGGTGGTGCCGGTCGTCATCTTCCTGCGCGGCGGACCCAACCGCCGTTCCCTGGAGCTCGGAAGCGAGCGCCACAGCTACCTGAGCTTCACCTTCATCTCCTGCGAGCTCGGCGACATGCCGTACCGCCGCTACCGCGACAGCACCAACCTGGTCGCGCGCCTGAACCTGCCCAACATGCGCTACGACCGGGACGAGAAGGTCGACGTCTACGCCGCCGCCGTGCGCGGCCTCAGCACCCTGGAACCCGATCCCGAGCGCCAGCTCAAATATGTCGACTTCATCGACATCTACAGCGCCCTTGACGACAATGAACGACAACGCTACCTATCCGACTACCCAAGCGAGGCGAAAACCGTGAGCAGCTATTTTCAGCAAGCCCGCCAACAAGGACGCCAGGAAGGACGCCAGGAAGGACGCCAGGAAGGCGGGGCGCTCGTCCTGCTCCGCCTCCTGCGCCTCAAGTTCGGCGAGGTCCCGGAGGAGATCCGCCAGCGCGTCGAGGCGGCCGATTCCGAGACCCTGCTGACCTGGTCCGAGCGCATCCTCACCGCTGAGCGCATCGAAGACGTCTTCCGCTAACCGCCTCGGACGAGGCGAACACCGTGAGCAGCTATTTCCAGCAAGCCCGCAACGCGGCTCAGCGGTTCACGTTGCACCCCCGGTGCGCGTCGCCGGGTCAAGCGCCCTCGCATGAGCAGGTGTCGCTTGAACCACTGGTGTCGGCAATTCCGCGAAGGTATTACACTGTTCGCCATGTAATACCTCACTGAGAACGTCCCGTGCTCACGTCCACTCTGACCAGCAAAGGCCAAGTCACCATTCCAGCCGACGTACGCAAGCGCCTCGGCCTGCACCCGGGGGACCCTGTCGCCTTCATCGTTGAGGGAAACGAGGTCCGATTGGTGCGCCGGGAGAGCCGCATCGAGGCCGCCTTCGGCATCTGCAAGCCCGCGACCTCACTCAGCGTCGAGGACATGGAGCAGGTCATCCTGGGGCGGGCGGGGGCGTGATCGCGGTCGACACCAATGTGCTGGTCCGCATCCTGGCGGACGATCCTGGCCAGCCCGCCCAAGTCCAGGCGGCCCGTCGGTTGGCGGGTGGGGCCAAGCAGGTGTTCGTGCCGACGGTAGTCCAGGTGGAGACGGTCTGGGTACTGGAGAGCTGAACTTGGTCTTGCGGCTGCTGCGGCGCCGGGTCGGCCGACTGACCCCGGAACAGGAAGGCCAGATCCAACGCCTGGGCGACGATGCCCTGGTCGCATTGGCCGAAGCCCTGCTGGATTTCACCGCGGCCGCGGATCTGGACCGCTGGCTCGCGGCCCATTAGGCCAATCGGCGCCGGACCCTCGGCTGGGACCCGCTGGCGATCAGCCTGCCTTACCAGAGCCGGCGGTCTGTCCCATCGCCCCATACCATCCGACACCGGGCCCGCTCGCCGACCGGAGCCCCCCATGCATCGACTCCCCACCGCTCTACTCGCTCTCAGCCTGGCCGGTTGCGGCGCTGACGTGGCCAGCTCGGCCGCCACGGCGGCTGCAGCCAGAGCCAAGGAAGCGGAAGCCGTTCAGAGCCTCAAGCGACAGGCATCCGAGCAGCTTGACGCCGCCGGCCAGGCAGCCCAGCAGCGGCTGGACCAGGCCGAGCAGGCGGCGCAACGCTAAACCGCATCCAGCGAGTCGGCCCGGAGCATCAGGCCATGCTGGGCGACGTCTCGGGTCCTGCACTCCGCTTCTGAAATTCCATGCACGCCAATTCTGAACACGACACCAGGGGCCGCCGGGTGCGGTGTATGGCATCCCCGATCCCCCTGGGGTTGACGTAAAGTGTCACTTTCCGACCCCAACGGCAGCACCGGCGGCTCGCTCCCGATCCACCGGCCTTTGCGGCACCGCCCCCTCACTCCGCCCGAGGGCCTTGCCACGCAAGGGTTTCGGCCCTGGGCCTCCTCCACAGGCCGGCCCGAAGTCCGACTGGCACACCGCCTGCTTAACCCCCAGCGGGAGACAACCAAGGACGCGGCTGACAGGTGCCGCGAACCGCCTCCCGGCACAGCCGGTCCATTCATCTTTCATTCGAGGAACAGTCATGAAGAAGTATCAACAAGGCTTCACCCTGATCGAGCTCATGATCGTCGTGGCGATCATCGGCATCTTGGCTGCTATCGCCATTCCGGCGTATCAGGATTACATCGTCCGCGCCAAGGTTACTGAGGGCCTCGCACTGGCCTCGGCAGCCAAGACAACCGTCTCCGAAAACGCCTCCAATGGTTCCTCCCTGGCTAAGGGCTGGACCGCACCCACCGCTACCAGCAGTGTCACCAGTGTGGCAATCGACAACTCAAACGGCCAGATCACTATTACCTATACTGCCACAGCTGGCAATGGGACGATCATCCTTGTACCCACGTATGGTGCGTCCAATACAGCCCTTGCCGCTGGTACGATCCCGACCGATCGCCTGTCGTGGGCTTGCACCACCGGCGATTTAGACCCCAAGTATCGCCCGGCCAATTGCCGCCCGTAATCCGGCCCTACGAACCACTAACCAAAAAGCCCCGAAAGGGGCTTTTTTGACGCCGTTTCTCGTCACAAAAAAAACAGACTGTCCGCGCGTATGTCCACCAGTATTCTGCAGACCGGATGATCAACCAATGTTCTTCGTGGAACAACTTATTTGTAAAAAATCAGAAATACGCCAAACCTTTTTTGTCGCGGTAGCACTGACGCTCGTTTGGACTGTTACCTGGTACAGCTACCAACCCGGAATGGACGGGGTTTTTGTTCTGGACGATACCCCCAACCTCTCTACCCTGGATGATTTCAACTTGGGGCCTTCATGGAGAGGGGCCTTTCAATTTGCGCTTTCCGGGGAAAGCGGACCTACGGGCCGCCCTCTATCGATGGCCGCATTTCTGCCAGATGCGTCGGATTGGCCTGAAACCGCCGGACGGTTCCGCCGCACCAATGTCCTGTTGCACCTAATCAACGGGTTGCTGCTCTATCTCGCCCTGCGGCGATTATTCCTCCTTGGCCTTGTCGAGTCGGCTTGGCCGGCGCTTGCTCTAGCGTCGTTGTGGCTGGTAAGCCCGGCGAATACGGCGACCACACTCTACGTCGTTCAGCGCATGACGCTTCTGTCGTCTCTCTTCATGTTTCTCGGGTTCTACTTGTACCTGATGGGCCGGCCAATGTACGCCGCATCCAAAACGCGCCCGATGGGAAGCCTTCTAATAGCGAGCGCTCTATTGACCGGGCTCGGTTTCGGCGTCCTAAGCAAGGAAAACGCGATAACTTTTCTGCTCGTGTTACTCGCTGCGGAGGCGACGGTCTTTTCAGGCGAGGAGTTCCGAGATAAGCGGCGGCTGCTCATAACCTTTCTGGCCACCCCGGTTTGCTTTGTCATCCTATATTTTGGAGTTCATTTCTCCGGCATATTGTCTGGCTACGAAATTCGTGATTTTACTTTGCGGGAGCGACTGCTTACGCAACCACTCGTACTAGCAACGTACTTCTTCAATACCTTGATTCCAATTTCCTCTAGGATCTCAGTCTTTCAAGACGATTTCACTGTGATCACGGACCTCTTGGCGGCGCCTTCTGCCGGTTTTGCCTTGCTTGGCTTGCTTGCAGCGGCAATCGCCGCAATGATTTTTCGGAAGAGGTATCCATTAGCGGCATTCGCGGTACTCGCCTTTCTCTCAGTTCATGCCCTCGAGGCATCGGTGGTGCCGTTGGAGCTTTATTTCGAACACCGAAACTATTTGGGTAGCGTGTTTGTGCTTGGACTCGCCGCGATCTTGGTCTTGCGACTGCTAGAGCGCTACAATCGACGTCTGCTTCTCCCGATGTTCTGCGCTTATTTTTCGCTCACCAGTTTCGTAACTTACACGATCTCACGAACTTGGGGTGATCCGTTCATGGCCGCCATTGTATGGCCGGCTCAACGCCCGGGTTCTGTTCGAGCGCAGCAATTTGCCGTGGATTACTGGGGCCAGCAGGGTCAGCTTCAGCAAGCCGAAAACGTCGCCAGAGCAGGATTCAACCGAAAGCCTAGGCATGTGGTTCTGCTTCTGCAGGCAGCACAAATGCGATGCGTTCAAGGGAAAGACGTGTCGAACGACATAGAAGAGGCGAAGCTGATTACCAGCAACCCGGTCGTTGATAACTCAACGTTCTCGACCATTGATCGACTCTACGAGCACAGCGCCACCAAACGATGCTCCGGAGTGTCCGCAAGAGACATAGTAAAACTTCTGGACAACCTTAGTTCACATGCGCGCGTTGGGATGACCGGCAACCTGCGTGGCCAAGGCTGGTTTATCAAGGCCAAGGCCCTTCATGAGATCGGCGATTTCCCAGCCGCCATGGCCGCGCTTGAGGAGTCCCGTCGCTATTCTGGCAGTGCCGCCATCCTCCTTTGGCGGTCACTTTGGCTTTTGGAATCGGGCAATGTCGCCGATGCCAAAATCGAGTTCGACCGTTACGAAGCCAAGCGGACCCAGTCAACGATGGACGGTAGAGGCTTCAGTTCAGAAGTAGAAGCGCGCGCCGACTATCTAATGTTAGCTGGCGTTTTTGCCAAGATCGCAGAGTTCGAGAAGCAGTAGGTAAGATTGGCGAGCGCATCGAACCCTTCTATTCTGGTGTTCGAGATGCCACCTGTTATATATTTGCGTTATGGTAGCCGTAAGCATCGTCATCCCAGCCCACAACGAAGCAGAAACTCTCGGCGCGCTTCTTCGCGCTCTGGTGCGGGATCAAGCTCCGGCGGAGTTAATCGTGATTGACGACGGCTCCACCGACGGTACTGCAGCAGTTGCCAATAAGGCTGGCGCCCGCGTGATAAGACATCCCTACCAGAGCGGAAACGGCGCGGCGATAAAAACCGGCGCCCGGCACGCCGAGGGGGAGATTCTGGTTTTCATGGACGCCGACGGCCAGCACGACCCCGCGGACATCCCACGGTTGCTTGCCAAGCTGGACGAGGGCTACGAGATGGTGGTCGGCGCCCGTCAGGCCGATACCCACGGCTCACTCCGAAGACGGCTCGCAAACCAATTCTACAACCGGCTCGCCTCTTGGATGACGGGTTATCCGATTGAGGATCTAACGTCCGGGTTTCGCGCCGTGCGTGCCCGACACTTCCGTAAGTTCCTCTATCTGCTGCCGAACGGATTCTCCTATCCAACGACCAGCACCATGGCCTTTTTCCGCTCGGGGCTGCCGGTGGGCTACGTCCCAATCCGTGCCAGCCCACGCGCCGGAAAAAGTCACATCCGCGAGGTTCGAGACGGGGCAAGGTTTTTCATCATCATCCTGAAGATTGGTGCCCTGTTCTCACCGATGCGGTTCTTCCTGCCGCTGAGCCTGTTTTTTTTCGTGGGCGGGCTGACCTACTATGTGTACACATACGCCACCGCCGGGCGCTTCACAAACATGAGCGCCGTCCTGTTGATCTACTCCTTGTCTCTTTTTCTGATCGGCCTCGTGTCCGAGCAGATCTCGGCGCTGCACTACAAGGGGGTTGAGGACGATCAGCGCCGGACGAAGCGCGACTAGCAGGCTCTTCCTGCTTGAACCTCGCTGCACCTCTTCGCCCTCATGTGGTTTCGCCTTCTGGCCGCGGCGGTACTGCAGGGACGATGAACCGCAATCTGCCGGCCCTTGTTCAGCCGGATCAGCAGCTCGACACGTTCCCGCTCGCCCCTGCTGCAGCCAATCCCACGCCCAACCGTCCGCCAACGCCCGGAGCGGACTCCTGATGGACATTACGATCCGGCCTAGGGTACTCATGCTCACGTCGACGTTACCCCGCTGGGTGGGCGACGCCGAACCGGGCTTCGTGCTCGACCTGGCGCGCGAGCTGAACACGGATTTCGATGTTGAACTGGTCGCCCCGCATGCCGAGGGAGCGGCCCGGCGTGAGCTGTTGCAAGGCGTACCGGTCACCCGCTTCCGCTACTGGCTGACGCGCTGGCAGTCGGCCGCGTACGGCGGCGGGATGGCGTGGCGGCTCCGGGAGAACCCCGCGCGGCTTGCCGAGTTGCCTTTCTTCTTTGGGTCGCTGGGTTGGACCGTGGCGCGCCGTCTGCGACGGGAACCGCGGATCGATCTGATCCACGCCCACTGGCTGGTGCCGCAGGGCTTGGCGGCGCTGATCGCGCGGCGCGTTGCGCGCCGGGAGATCCCCGTGCTCTGCACCAGCCACGGCGGCGACCTGTTCGGGCTCAAGGGGCGTCTCCTCGAGCGGCTCAAGGCAAAGATCCTTCAGTCCTGCGACGCCGTCACCGTGGTCAGCCAGGCGATGGCGAGCAAGGTGAGCGAACTGTCCCCGGGGGTCGAGGCCGCAGTGATTCCGATGGGGACGGATCTCCACGGGCGCTTTACAAATACTGGAAGGGTGCAGTCCGAACCCCTGCGGCGGCTGCTGTTCGCCGGGAGGCTGGTACCTAAGAAGGGTCTGGAACACCTGCTGGAGGCACTGGTCATCCTGCGCTCGCACCACCCAGAGGTGTCGCTGGAGGTCGTCGGCCACGGACCGCTGCGCGACCCGCTGTTGAACAGGGCCAGGACGCTGGGGCTGGACCGGTGCGTCCAATTCGTCGGTCCCGTTCCTCACGACCGGCTCGCCGACCACTATCGCCGCGCGGACATCGCGGTGTTCCCGTTCGTCGAGGCAGCAGACGGCGACCAGGAGGGTTTCGGCCTAGTGATGGTGGAGGCCATGGGATGCGGCTGCGCGGTCGTCGCATCCGATCTGCCTGCCGTGCGGGATGTAATAGAGCCCGGCGTCACAGGGATGCTTGTACCGCCCAGGGATCCAGCCGCACTAGCAGATGGGGTTGCACAGGCGTTGAAAGACCCCGAGGCTACCCGCGCCATGGCGGCTCGCGGCCGCTCCCACGCCCTGGAGCATTTCGACTGGGACCGGACTCGCCTTCACTTCAGCGCCCTCTACGGGTCGCTGATTCAGAGCAATGCTGTGCGACCATGAGCGCTGTTCAATTTGCAAACAGACCCGCAGGCGGACCGCCGCTGACGCGCGAACTGCAATTGTTTCGGCTGATCGCCATCTGCATCGGTCTGCTCTTGCTGCCGGGATGCGCTTCGCAGCCCGGCCAGGTGAGCCGATCCGGCGAGGCCACGGCGGTCTCCCCGTCGGCGTCAGATTCCCAGGAGAGTTGGTGGTACGTCCGCTTCCGACTCCACTGGCCGGACGGGGAGGAGCCGCCCTGGTATCCCGACCTTCTGCTGGCGGACCGGGTAATCCGCCCGGTGCTGGAGGCCGAGCGCGACGCGATCGGCCTGTGGCGCTTCCACCGCCGTGCCGCACGTGATCAGGCGGGACGGCAATTCAGCTTCATTTATCGAGCAACGCCAGACACCGCAGCACGCATCAACGCAGACATTGCAGCCGATCCGTGGATCGGCCGCTTGCGCCAGCGGGGCTTGTTGGAAGCAGTTGCCTTCGATGATCCGGCGCGCCCGAAGCGCCCTAACGTCAGAGACACCTCCGACCCTAGCTGGTCGCCCGCAATGCAAGCCGCCTGGCCGCACTTCATCATGGGCGTCAGTCACTTGTGGCTCCAGTTGATCCGCGAGATCGAGAGACGGGAGAGCTGGCCGCGCGATCCCCTCGCACGCTATGCCGCGATCGAGCGGACCCTAGACGAGCATTGGCGCTCCGAAGGCGGCCACGCGCTGCTGCATCACCTCAGCGCTGTGTTCGGATAGCAGGAGCTTCTGGTGACGCGGCGGGACGTCATGCGCTTTTGAAGCTTGAGTGGCCATCAAAGGACCGGCCGCAGGCCGGACACTCCGTGCAATTTGCTTTTGTTGCGGGCCTAACCCCAGCCCTTGGTAAACTCCCGGCACCGGGTGCGATCAGCGACATTCGATTGAGCGCAGATCGTGCGGCAGGGAGGGAGGAATTTGTGCCAAGCCTGTTTTTCCGGACTTATTTTCAGCAACTCTACCGCCGAACGATGGAGGAGGCCTACGGCGTTGCCTTCGATGGTGTCGCGACGACTCTTCGCTCGGGTGGACGGGTGCTCGACTGCGGTGCGAACACCGGCGGCTCGTTCCACCGGCTGCATACCCTGATCGGTCTCGATCCCTCCCGCTACCAAGGCATCGAGTGGAACCACACCTGCGTCCGCGGGGCGCAGTCGAAGGGGTTGAATGTTATCCAAGGTAATCTCAATCGCCCGCTGCCGTTCAACGACGGCGACTTTCGGTGCGTGTTCGCCCTATCAGTCCTCGAACATCTTTTGATCGGCTGCGCGTTCCTCAATGAGTGCCAAAGGGTGCTGGAGCCCAACGGAAGGTTGCTCCTCCTCACCCCGAACATCAGCACGTTCTTCACCATCGCGCTCCTGCTCGTAGGGAAGATGCCGCCGAGCGGACCTCATCCGGACTCGAACGCCCTGCTTGCCGGCGAGGAATTGTTCAAGGTGAGGAGCCCGCAGTTGGTCCACGACGCCGAATTGGAGACCCCCGTACATCGGCATCTGGTGGTGTTCAGCTTTCGGGTGCTGCGGCGCTACCTAAAGATGTTGGGGTTTTCCGAGGTCAAGGGATATGCGTTTGGGCTCTATCCATTTCCAAATTTCCTGCAGCCGATGCTTGAGAGAATGGACCCATACCAGTGTCACCGAATGGCGTTCGTGGCGCGAAAGTAGCGGCATGTGATCAATGGCTCACCAGCCCGCGGTGTGGTTTCCGACCGTTCGCGCAAACAGCGGAACCGATGTCTTTACAGTCCGCCTTCAACAGGCACTACAGGTGCGCGGGGCACGGGCTCGAACTACTTGGCTTCCACTTCGGGCCGAGTACGCCCCTTGGACAGTTGCCATACCAAAACCGCCACCAGGGACCAACATCGTTCACGTAAACACGTGGCTACACCGGCGCTTCATCCCGCCGAACTTACCGGTGGTGGCCACACTCCATTCGTGCGTGCATGACTGCGCTCTCCAGCCCTACAAGTCGCAAACGCAGGCCCTATACCATCGACACTGGGTCCGCGATCTGGAGTCCGCGAACCTTCGGCGCGCAACGGTCGTCACGGCGGTCAGCCGCTACACTGCGACGATCGCCGCGCAACTCTTCGGCCGCGACGATGTCGTTGTCATTCCAAATGGCGTTGACACCCGGATTTTCTCACCCGTCGAACGGGCCCTACCCAATTATCCTTTCCGGTTGCTCTATGTGGGCAACTGGTCAAAGCTGAAAGGTGTGGACCTCCTCGGGCCGATCATGCACGAACTTGGCGACAGCTTTGAACTGCTGTACACGGCAGATCGCGCGGGTCGCCATAGGCGGCAAACACTGCCGCGAAACTGCCAGGACATAGGGCGTCCGCAAGGCACTGCAGCCATGGCCTATTGGTACCGCAACGCCGATGCGCTGTTGTTTCCATCCCGCCTCGAAGGGTTCGGGCTCGTGGCTGCCGAGGCCATGGCATGTGGCTTGCCAGTGGTGGCAGCGGACAACAGCGCTCTGCCGGAGGTCGTTCGGCACGGCGCCACCGGGATTCTTTGCCCAACAGACCATATCACGTGCATGGCCACTGCAATCCGCTCGTTACAAGATGACCCCGAGACATGGCAGGCTATGCGCCAACAAGCTTCCAAGTGGGCAGCAACCGAGTTCGCGCAGGAACGGCAGATCGACCGGTACATCGACCTATATGCGAGCATGCTGGAGAGCAGGCAGGTATGACAGACGGAGACCACTCGGCCGATTCCTCGTCGGCGAGATTTCGGAACACATCCCGCGCGGCCGCCCTCTCGTAGCAGCACGCGTCTCCAACCATGAAGAAATCTTCTGCGATGTGCCTAGTTCAATCTCCGAGCCCGTTCCGAATTCGATGACGGAAGCGCCGCGCCGCCAGTTGCGCACGCCTGAAATTGCCCCATTCCCGGAAGGCATGACCTGGAAGGCCATCGCCCAGACACTCCACCGCGAGCTGGTTTCACTGGTCGGATGAAAGCGCTCCACATCGTAATTACCGACTACAACGGCTTCGCACAAACCCGGCGCTGTCTCGACGCGCTTCGCGCAAGCCAGTTTCAGGATTTCACCGTGCTGCTGGTCGATCACGGAACGACGGACGAGGTGCGCACGGGGCTTGCCTCCGAGTTTCCGGAGATCATCCGCATCGAGGGATCCCCGGATCTCTGGTGGACGGGGGCGACTAACGACGGCATCCGTGAGGCATTGAAGCGTGGTGCCGACGCCGTGATGCTGCTCAACAACGACTGCTACGTAACCAGCGACGCCGTCGGAACCCTTGTGGCAGCGATGCGAGAATGCCCGGACGCCATTGTGGCACCGATCCAGCGCGACGCTCAGAGCCGTACCATCACCGTGATCGCCCCTCGCCACCGCCTTGGGCTAGGCTTCCCAACGACACCCGGTTCTTGCCACCTGACGAGCGAATTAGAGGCAATGCGACTGCTTCCGGCAATCCTGATCGGCGGTGGCCGCGGCGTCATCATTCCTGCAGGCGTATTTTCTCAGCTCGGGCTATTCGATGAAGACCAACTTCCCCATTACTGGGCTGACCACGACTTCTACCTTCGTGCCCGCAAGCGAGGGATCCCGCTCTATATCGCCACCCGAGCCTTCGTAGATGTGGACAGCGCCCGGACCACCACGGCACAACGCCCGGAGACCCTAAGCTTCTCGGAGTTCCTCGACACCCTCACCAACACCCGCTCCCACCGCAACTTGCGGGACGTTACGGCGCTGTTTCGCAAGCATTACCCCATTCCCTACTTCCACAAGATCGGCGTTTTTCTGTATTTAGCTCGTTACTTCGTCGTCTATCTAACCCGGCGATCAATGCACATCATCCGGAAGCCCCATGAAAATTGACATCTGCTCGTTGTCGACCAAAAAACCCCGCCAGCCTATCGTCCACCTGAATTGATGAGAGGCCGTCAATATTCAAATGACCCCGGTCACCAGGTTGCTCCCATTTCGTCGCACCAAAGCCGCAGTGCGTTTTCCTGATCAATGGGGCGCTCAAAATGCCTCCCCACGCTTCTGGCCCCCCCGCCTCCTATGAGTTTAATGAGATCGTCCTCTGATTTGTAGCAAAAGATACCGTATTCCTCGAGACCCCTCGCTTGCGAGTAGTCATCATTTATATACACTGGTATACTCGAAAGGTTAAACTCGGTCAAGCGTGTGGCGAACCCAGAGGTAGGAGGCTGGCGAACCAAAGCGCACTTTGCGCGCATCATGAGGCCGGTCAGAATCTCATCGCTCACACCGCCGAACACCTGAATCCCACTGGACGATGGAACTCTCAGGCGTTCGACACCAAAGCCTGCCACAACAACTGACGCACCCAAGATCTCACCTTCGTAGCGACGCAAGGTCGACAAAAGATCCTGCAGCCCTTGACGAGTAGGTGGGTTATGCACCGTCCCAAGGACCAACAAGATATCTTGGCGCAACTGCGTGCGGCCTTTGCTGATGCTCTCCAACCACCTTAAATCACGTTCAGGCGGAAAATACGGGAGCACCTCCGCTTCAGCGCCATAACGCGCAACAAGTTCCCGGTCATATGGCGAGATGACCCACAATGCCGCTGCTCCGCGAATGGCAGCAATTTCCCTTTGGCGCTCCACCTCCCTTCCGAGCCACGTGAACTGCCCGGACACGGCAGCTTCAATGTTGTGCGGCAGCAGAATGTAAGGCAACCCCAGCCTGGCCAAAGCCCGGGGCACGAACCTCGACGCAGTTGCTCCATATTCCGCATAGCAGCACGTAACAAGTCCCCTTCCGAACTGCGCATCCACGGAGGTCTCTACCAGGGCGCGCTGTAGCGCAACGTATGGAAGTTGCTCTTCCTTCAGCGCCAGCGCAGTCCTCGCTCCGAACGAGCCCCAAAAACTGACAAGACGCAACGCCGCAAGGCCGCGTTTCCCCGACACTGAGTACTTGCTAACCGCGCACCCAAGGATCTCCGCTATCTGTTCGCTTCTCTTTACGCCACCGTGGCGGCGCGCGCCAGTAAAGCACGCAACATGTGCACATGGGTGTATTCTGGTGTTGCCCATACCGCCGGAAAATAGCCGCCTGGAGTGCCGCACTAAACTGGGAAATCTCGGTTGACAAACCGCTTCCACTGCCGCATCAATACCCCAAAGACAGGATGGCGCCGCATTCTGGAGAGCGCGGAGAGTTCTTTTTGTAGCGTAACAAGGGCCACGTTCCATTCGCTTTCATCCGAGCCTGCGCGGGAAGCGCAGATTGCTCTGGAAAGCCATGTCACAAACTCTCGCAGAGAATCCTCGTGCGTCTCACTGGCCGGGGTCGTCTTGGCCAGATCATGAGCCCTAAATTGTGAGAACCGTTCGCTCGCGATGATGGGCGATGCGATCTCTTGAAATCGGTACCACAAATCGACATCCATACAATAGGAAAGAGACTCATCGACACATCTCACCTGATCCCAGATAGCCCGATTCCAAAAAATCGAAGGCTGGATTACCGGTCCGGCGTGCCAGCAAACGAAATTGGCTAGGCTGAATTCCTTGGGCGGCCCAATCATCTTTTTCAGTCCGCTGTTCTGTACGATCTGCTGCGAACCACCGATAATCCAGCCGGAACTCGATGTCGGAAGGCGTTGGGCGACGGTTTGGAGAGCGCCCTCAAGCAATATGTCGTCGGAGCATAACCAATTAAGTATCATACCGGTGCAGCGCCGAAAGCCTTTGTTTATCGCGTGGCTTTGACCGCGGTCTGGTTCGCTCACCCAGTAGCTGAGCCAAGGCTGGTATTTCTCTAGAATCGCTAAAGTCTCATCGGTGCTGCCCCCATCGATGACGATGTACTCAAGCCGCGGGTAGTTCTGGAGCAAGACCGAGCGAATCGTCTCTTCAAGGTAAACGCCTTGATTAAGCGAGGGCGTGACGATACTCATTTGGGGCCAAGGTTGGCCCGCCGGCAAAGTCTCAGGCGGCACCGCTGACTCCTTGTTCCACGGCCAACCAGTCCGGCCAGGTGGCGGGGGAGGAAGCATGCTCAGCGAAATTGGGGTATGCATACTCGCCATTCTGGCTACAAATCCGGATTTCTGCGCATCCAAAAGCAACCGCCATCGAACAGGGGGGGACGTGTGCCTCGGAGTTCAGCCAGCGGGCCCTCGCGGAACAACGCAGCAGCCGCGGCATAAAGTTGACTGTCTTTTGGCGATCTTGCTACATAAGCAGACGGGAAAACAATCTCATCGCCCCTCGCCCCACCTAGCAAGTACGCGTACAGTAGATACTGCTCGTTATAATAGCGATCATTCCACTCCTCCGGATAGTCGTACGGAAGGAAGATATCGTGAAGCCCGTAGATAACGCCAGAGGCCAATTGAGGCAAGACCTCAGTGAAGAAGACAGTCACATCTGAATTAGTGAAAGCCCGATGGCTGTTGTCGACAAAAAGGACATCATTGTGTTTAAGGCGTCGGAAAATATTGGTGTCGCAGTCCTCCAAAGCAACCCGAATAACATCGTCGCAGATCTCGTCGATCTCGTCCCGCGGGTCGGGGTCGATTGAAATGACACGGGTATTTAAACCGTGGTCGTGTATAGATCGCTTGACGAATTTAGTGGATTCACCGCTTCCTACCTCCATATAGATTCTGGGCTTAAATACCGCGACCAGGCCATAGAGAGTGATGGCATCGAGCGCTGGGATCCAAAGATTGTTCCAAAACGGGCGGCGGGGGTTGGAGTCGGTCTCGCCGGGTATAGAGTTTAATAGAGGAGTGTACGAAGAAAACTGCTCAAGGAGATCGAGGTAGTTGCCTTCCTGGTGTTCAATCGCTTCCACGACGAATCGCATTCCCGCAACCTCCGGGCTCAATCGGGGCCGCGGGTGGTATGGATAGTCAACGAACGCGGTTGCCCCGTGGATGCGCAATACCAACTGGCGCAGCAACGCTCGCTCTATTCCGCTTAGCATGACGTTCTGTCAATAAACATCGATCATGTACTGGGTACTGGTTTGCGGCGGGCCCAATTTACCACGGGTTCCGTTGTTGGAAGCCATTTTCTACGTTGATCGGGTGATTGCTGGTTCAGTCAATAGCTCTCGGTAAACAGCAACGTACTGGTCCGCAATGGTTGACCCACTGAACCTGTGTACGGCCATCTCGCGCGCCGCCACGCCTAGCTGTTTCGCGCGCTCACGGTCGCCCAGGACCCAGGCGATGCCGGCTGCGAGATTTTCCGTGTCGAACGGGCGCGCCAGCCAGCCCGTGCGCAGATGATCCACGATGTCCGGCAGGCCGCCAACGTCGAAGGCCACAACCGGGGTTCCGCAGGCCAGAGACTCGATTCCCGTGTTCGGCAGGTTGTCCTGCCGGGAGGGAAGGACGAAAACATCGGCAGCGCTGTACGCCAGCACTAGGCTCAGATCATCCTGCAGGGACCCGAGGAACCGGGCGGGGAGCGGTTGCTCACCGTGGCCCGCCTCGGCGGACTGCCCGAAGACGAGAAGCTGATCCGGCGCATCACCACGCTGCACGAGCCGTGAGAAAGCCTCCAACGCGAGATCAGCGCCCTTACGCGGATCGACCAATCCCCCTGGGGCGCCCAACAGCACAATCCGCGCGGACGGATCCAGCCCTAGCGCCTCTCTCGCGACCGCCCGGGGCACGGGGTGCCATACAGTGAGATCGATTGGGTAAGGGATGACGGTGACCGGCCAACCGGCGAAGAGAACACTCTCTTTGGCACAGGACGCCAGCCATCGACTTGGGCACACGATGTGCACCGGTTTGCGCCAGCGTTTACGCTTTCGGGCCCAAACGCGTCGGTTCAGGTCATTGGCCTTTTCGCTTTCCGGGCTATTCTCCCGGGAATAACCTCGCTTGAATCGGCTTACGTGGTCATCTTGCGCGTAGTGCTCGGCACCACAGAACGCCCACATGTCGTGCAACGTCCATACGACTGGCTTATTCAGCCGCCCGATCTCGCCCACCGACAGAGTGGCCGGTCCCCAACCAGTGCAGGTTAAGGATGTGCGCATCGCTCGTGGCGAGTTCACGGCCCAGACCGGTGTCCGGCCGGCCTGGGGAATGCAGGACCGGATTGTCTGTACGGAAACGCCGTAAGGCTAATCGCGAAAGCCGGCCGCGTATCGCCGTTTCAATACTCCCGACCCCCTGTGGCCGCCCGCCGAGGACCCGAGCATCGTCACCTACCTTTTGGACAACCCGCATCCAGGAATCCAGCCCCGCCCGAACCTGACTGGTGTGGATTCGGTGCGCGGCACGGGCGGCACCGCCGATTAGGTCTGAGTGGTTGACGTGGACTATCCGCATCGCTTATCGCACCCTGGCGCGGAAGAGAATCTTGCTCAGAGGTCTGCGCAGGCGCCCCGGAAGAAGTTCCAGCCACGGAAAAATTCGCCTGGAATACCACTCCACAGCGCGCGCACGTTCCAATACAAGCTCTCCTCGTCTTGTGAATGCGCGCCCGTAGAGAATTACCGAGCCGGGTTCCAATCCCATAGCGTTGAGTGCCGCGCACCAGGAGTGCCTGAAGTGAAACGTCTCGGGCAGATGACATTTAATCACCGGCCAGAAGCAATTTGCGATCAGGTATTGGCCACCCTCCCTGAGATGTCGCGCTGTGCTTTCCACCAAAGAAAGCGGATCGCGTATATGTTCAAAAACGTCCGTCGCCAAGAGAACGTCGTAGTGGCCCACAAGCTGCGTGACGAATCGCACATTGCGGTTGGCTTTAGACTCTTCTATCGCCGCAGGATGAGGGTGCGGCTCAAGAATCTCAATCTCAGCGTTAGGGCACATCGTCCCGATCAAGCGCGCAAGCGTCCCAAATCCACCCCCAATGTCCGCAACGCGGGCGGGGGTTTGAGTAGCCACCCAATCCGAGAAGACTCGTCGATTCCCTATGCTTTCCTCGTCCTCCTCAATGTACAACCCATTGAGTAGCCACACCGTATGGGCATAAAACGCCTCCACACGCTCGTCCATAACGCTTTGAACACACCCCAACTCATCCCAGACGTCATCCATCAGACACCAGACATCTTCTAGGCTGAGAACGTAATCAAAACGTTCCAAGGAAGCGCTTAGCCACGTACGTTCGCCCGGCTCCAAATGAAGACCATCGAGTGCCGACCGCGTGAATACAGACGTCAAGAAATTTCCTCTAAGTCCTTTGCTACACATCATTCGAGGTCCGACTGGCGTGCAAATCGACGCGTGATCCGGGTGTACGCCCGGAGCAACGACGCCGCCGCCATCCGCAACCGCTTCGCATCGCCACGTTGGAAATGATGATAAAACGTGAACCGATCCGCCGCCCTCTCCTGGACGACGTGCACGGGATGCCTCAACTCGCCGAGAAACTCAAGGGGCACGCCCTCTTGGGGCACGGGCGCCTTCGTGTGCGACGCGTCGGGTCCGAACCCAATGTTCGTGACCAGATTTGCGTTTGGAGTTGCGGTCAGTCCCCCGTGATACCAGACCGTGGCGGTCCATGGATAAGCC
This sequence comes from uncultured Gammaproteobacteria bacterium, assembly GCA_963698355.1. Classification (GTDB taxonomy): domain Bacteria; phylum Pseudomonadota; class Gammaproteobacteria; order Chromatiales; family Chromatiaceae; genus Thiodictyon. Next base: position 16,895 of record CAVOQO010000058.1, read on the forward strand.
CAGGAATTGACCTCTCCTCGGATCACCCAGTCGAAGATATTCTCCCAATACTTCCGTTCCACTTGGTCCGTGCTGACCTCGCGCCACCTGTGGGAGACGCGCCATTCCGGCCAAAAAGGTATGTGTCCCTGGTAGTGCTTCCATGCGCGCCGCCAAGTCGCCCAGCCCCAGCAATGGTTGTACTTAGAGAAGTAATAGGCCGCATCCCCACGCTTTCGGCCCCCTTGAAAATTGTTTCCGGTGATCACCCACACCCGCTCATCGTCTGCGTAACGTTCCAGAAGATCGTCACAGAAGGAGAAGAATTCTGGTTGGGCAAGGCAATCGTCTTCCAAGATGATTGCCCTGTCAACTTGCCGAAAGACCCAATCGAGGCCGCTGCTCACCCGGCGCTTAAGCCCTAGATTGGTATCTGCGTAATTGCGGCGGACATCGCAGGGCCAGTCCATTTGCTCGACTACAGCGCGAACCGCGGCGCACCGCTCCACATCATCTGGCCTGTGTGCGCGGGGTCCGTCGGCAACAACGAACACCTGTCGAGGTCTCTGATCTCGTATCATTGCGAACGTTCTAGCCGTATGATCCGGCCGGTTAAAAACAATGAGTACAACTGGCGCGCTCACCATGCAACCCTTATTCATGCAGACAAGTCCACACCACGGCACGCGACACCAGATCGAGGGAGTGCTTCAATGGGTTTTCCCGGGTTTTACGGCATCAATGATCAACGATGTGTATGTCAACCTCCCGGCTTCATTTCTACTGTCTAATCGTGACGAACGACGTATCATGCCCCGGTCTGCGGGCCACTCACGCGAATGGAACGTGCCGAACTGATCCCAGAACTCCAAAAAGGAAACCTTGAAGCCCTCAGCCTCAAAAAGGTCCAGAATCACTTGATGATCAAGAAGGACCTTGTCCGTCTGGCGCCAGGTCCTGAGCCCTTCGGCTTCACATGGTCCAGATACTGGGGATCTGGATGGAACCCATCTGGAACCGCTACCCGAAGACAACCACCTGGCTCAAGAAAAGCCCAACAATTGCGCGCCGCAACCCGCCCCTCATTTATGTCTAAATGTTCCCAGACATGCTCCGCCAAGAAGCCCTTGATTGTGCCGGGGACCCAATAACGGAGAAAATCCTCTTTTCGGAGAAGATGAAGATCATCGCGGTCGGTCTTAACCCACCCGGCCTGCCGAATTCCACCAGAACCAATTATCACTCTGGACGCGCGCGCTATTTTCCAAACGCGGAGGCATCGCTGAATATCTCTAATCACTTTTTTCATGCCGATGAGACCGGATCCTATTCCCGATGCCATGCTGACGTTCTTGTAAAAAAGGTTACATATGGCGATGGGCCAGGAAAGTCAACAAACGGAACCCATTCTTCAGCATTTCCACTGCCCTATTATAGTAAGCGCGATCTGTGTTATCCATCAAGATCAGCCCGCCACTCTTCACCTTGCTCCTGGCGAAGAATAGACAGGAGGGTCGTGCTCGACCATCAATTAGAATAAGGTCAAAATAGCCGTCTGGAAATTTTAGAATCTCTTCCGAATAAGCACGAAACGTACACCCACGATAATCACTGCTTCCGGAACAATATGCACCAGGGTCCCCGGGATCAAAGAGAACGCTCCTTGGAGTGTTTTCAGGCTCTATCAAGCAAGGGAACCAGCGATCAGCAGCCACATCCCCTATCTGTTTCTTAACGGCCTCAATCCAGACGGGATCGGTCTCGACCGTGTGAAGAACGGCCCCTCTTCGGATTAGGTAGATTGTTGACCCTCCGGATCCATACTCAAAAGTAGTCATGCCTGGCTTCAAATATTTACTGAGATACGCGACTGCCGAGAACGTGATCCAAGGACGCCCATCGGACAGCGGTGTCTTGTCGAATAGGTTGCTGACAATCCACGGCAGGAAGTACTTGAACGTTTGGGTTGATCTAAACCTACGATATCGCCGCTTCGACGTTGAGGTCTGTCGAATAAACTGTTGAGTGAGGCGCAGGATATCCAGCATGGAACGGGACCTTATTATGGCTACGTCGCAGGACAGCGTTCCTGGATCCCGGCACCTGTGGTACCTGTCAAGAGAAGGACTCAAGGGATGCAGATGTCTGCGGAGTAGTCAGCCAGAAACACTCCCTGCCCCTTGGGGCAGCTTTCCTGTGCCGAAAAAGTCGCCGGGCTCAACAGTAAAACTGGCTGCGTGGCGAAGCCAGTCAACCGTATCGCCACCGGAGGCTAGGTGGGCTGCTGAGTATATGAGCCGGGGACCAGAGGTAATCTAGGGATATTGAAGACTACGCAAGTATCACCAGGACCTAGAGAGCCGGCGTTTGCGGTAAGTGCGTCAGTTGCGAGATACCAGACCCGAACCCCCATTAAGTTGTCAATACCGATAGAAACAGAAACGTTTCTTACGGTCCTGGTCTCGGGCTGCGTTGACACAAGCACACGTACTTTCGCCGACTGGCCCGTCAATACTCTGGGCGCTCGTTCGTTATGCGGGCCTAAGAGTTCTATCGCAGTAAATTTCGCGATTCCGGAGCCTTCGCGATCCGTACGCAAAGATAAATCCTCAGAATCCTTGGCTGTCTGGCAGGACAGATAGCTCTTAATGATTGCAGAGGTTTCTCCAGCCTCCTTCAGGACGCCGGAGTCAATAAAAAGACATGAACGGCAGAGTTTGCTGATGGACGCGAGGTTATGGCTAACGAAGATGACGGTTCGGCCGGCGTTGGCGACTTGGCCCATCTTTCCTAGGCACTTTGTCTGAAAGGCGGCGTCTCCGACCGCCAGGACCTCATCCACGACAAGGATCTCCGGCTCGAGGTGGGCCGCGACGGCAAAGGCGAGACGGACATACATTCCCGATGAATAACGCTTCACGGGAGTGTCCAGGAACTGTTCAACTGCGGCGAAAGCGACGATCTCGTCGAACTTGCGCCTGATCTCGGCACCCCTCATCCCGAGAATGGCTCCGTTGAGGAAGATGTTCTCCCGCCCCGTCAACTCCGGGTGAAAGCCGGTTCCGACCTCCAGAAGGCTGGCGAGACGGCCGTTCAGGGTAATGCGGCCCGTAGTGGGTTCGGTGATGCGGCTCAGAAGTTTTAGGAGGGTCGATTTGCCGGCGCCATTGCGGCCAATGATCCCAAGCGTCTCCCCTCGCTTCACCTCGAACGTGACATCTCTGAGAGCCCAGAACTCCTCAATCTCATCGCCTTGGATGATAGGACGCCCGTGCATCATGTCCCGGGTCTTGCGCACGAGGCCCCGCACGTTGCGGGCAAGAACGTCGCGCAGTGCGGTGTAGCGCTCGGGGGCTGTTGATTGGTGGCCGACGAGGTAGGCTTTACCAAGAGCTTCGACCTTAATGGCGGTACCGGTCATGGGAGACGGCCCAAGGTTCTGGACAGGAACCTGTGACGGACAGGCGGCACCATCCGGCGTTTTGTTTCGTGATGAGCTTCAGATAAAGTCGGCAAGGCTTTTTTCCATGCGGCGAAACTGGCGAACGCCAAGCCAGAGAAAGAACAGGATGACACCCGAGCCCAGCAGAAATCCTGGAAGGTAAAGACTCGATTCGCCCCGGAGGATCGCCCAACGGAAACCGTCGATGACCGCGACCAATGGATTCAGCGAATACAGAAGCCTCCAGCCTTCCGGAACCACCGACAGACTAAAGCCGACCGGCGACACGTACATCCCAAACTGGACGATGAAGGGGATGATGTAGCGAAAGTCCCGGTACTTCACGTTAAGCGAGGCGATCCAGAGGCCGGGTCCCAGGCTCGCGAGGAAGGCCATGGCCACAAACAGCGGGAGAGTAAGGATTTGCCAGCCCGGTAGAAACTGGTACCAGGCCATGAGTCCCACCAAGATGACGAAGCTAATCAGGAAGTCGATGAAAGCCACGACAATCGTTGAGGTCGGCAGGATGAGCCGGGGAAAGTAGACCTTGCTGACGAGGTTCGTATTGCTGATCAGGCTATTGGACGATTCGGACAGCGCGGTGGCGAAGAACTGCCAGGGCAGGAGACCAGCGAAGACCATCAGCGCATAGGGCGCGGCGCCCTCGCTGGGAAGCTGCGCCACCGTTCCGAAGAGTACGGTGAAAATCATCATCGCCAAGAACGGGCGGATCAGTGCCCATGCAATGCCGATCGCCGTCTGCTTGTAGCGGACGGAAAGATCCCGCCACGCGAGCACGTAAAAAAGCTCCCGGTAACGCCAGAGATCGCGCCAATAGTGGCGCTCCGCTAGACGGGGCTCGATGATCGTCGTCGGGGGCTGGTTCACGGGTTGAATACTTGGCGAAACGTGTGCGGGTGGGTCTGAGCAGGAGGCACTAACCCATGGGGCGCGGAAAGGCCGCAGGCCAAGCGACGGCCGCGCCAGACGTCGCGGAACAGGTCCGCGAGCAGCACCGACGGCTGGCGCAGAGCGGAGCCGGGGGTGTAGACGGTGATTGGGTCACGGCGGAGGAGTGGTCATGTCTGTCGTGGGCACGCTGTCGCTTTGCCCACCCTACTGGGCGTGTTGGCGGTGCCAGGTCCAGGCGTGGCGGACGGTCTCGGCGAGATCGGTATGCCGCGGTTGCCAGCCGAGCAGGCTGCGTGCCTTGTCCGCGGCGGCGGTGAGAACGGGTGGATCGCCGGGACGGCGGCCGGTGAGCAGCGTTGGGATGTCACGGCCGGTGCCCTTGCGCACGGCTTCGATGACCTCGAGCACGGAATGACCATGGCCGGTGCCGAGGTTGAGTGCCGTGGTGGCGCCACCGTTGGCGAGGTAGTCCAGCCCCTGCACATGAGCCTGGGCGAGGTCGGTCACGTGGATGTAGTCGCGGATGCAGGTTCCGTCCGGGGTCGGGTAGTCGGTGCCGAAGACCTGCAATGCCTCGCGCTGGCCGAGCGCGGCCTGCAGCGCGAGGGGGATCAGGTGGGTTTCGGGATCGTGGTCCTCGCCGATCTCCCCGTCCGGATCGGCGCCCGCCGCGTTGAAGTAGCGCAGGGAAACCGAGCGCAAGCCATAGGCGGCGTCGAAGTCCTGGAGCATGCGCTCGATCATCAGCTTGGAGGCGCCGTAGGGGTTGATCGGCTGCTGCGGGTGGTCCTCGTCGATCGGGGTCCGCTCGGGAACGCCGTAGGTGGCGCAGGTGCTGGAGAAGACGATGCGGCCGATGCCGTGGTGCACTAGGGCCTCAAGCAGGGTCAGCGTGCCGGCGACGTTGTTGCGGTAGTACTTGGCCGGGTCCTGCACCGACTCGCCGACGTAGGCGTAGGCGGCGAAGTGCAGCACCGCCTCGGGGCGATACTGCGCGATCACAGAATCGAGGCGCGCTCGGTCGGCGATGTCGCCCACCTCGAGCGGGCCCCAGCGCACGGCCTCGCGATGGCCGTAGACGAGGTTGTCGTAGGCAACGGGGGTGTACCCGGCCTGCGCCAGGGCCTTGCAGGCGTGGCTACCGATGTAGCCGGCACCGCCAGTGACGAGCACGCGCATCAGACGCGCCCCCGCTGCAGCAGGTTGTCGAAATAGGCGATGGTCTTGTCCAGCCCGACTTGGAGGATGGTCATGGGCTCCCAATCGAGCCTCTCTCTGGCGAGCCCGATGTCCGGCTTGCGCTGGCGGGGGTCGTCGCTGGGCAGCGGTTGGTAGACCAGCTCCGAGCGCGATCCGGTGAGGTCGATGACCTTCTCGGCCAGCTCGCGGATGGTGAACTCGCCGGGGTTGCCGAGGTTGACCGGGCCAGCAAGGTCGTCGGGGCTCTCCATCAGCCGGACGAAGCCCTCGATCATGTCCTCGACGTAGCAGAAGGCGCGCGTCTGGGTGCCGTCGCCGTAAAGGGTGATGGGCTCGTTGCGCAGCGCCTGGACGATGAAGTTGGAGACCACGCGGCCGTCGTTGGGGTGCATGCGGGGGCCGTAGGTGTTGAAGATGCGCGCGACCTTGATGCGCAGTCCGTGCTGGCGGCGGTAGTCGAAGAAGAGCGTCTCGGCGCAGCGC
>CAVOQO010000059.1:0-16170 GCA_963698355.1 uncultured Gammaproteobacteria bacterium
AGCGGTGCTGAAAGCTGCGGCACCAATGGCCTCAGCCACACGAAATAACGCTTCAGGAAGGCCTCGTCCGGGATCGACAGGCACGCCCGCATCTGGGCCACCTTCTGTTCCTCTTCGGCTTGGCTCGGAAATATTTGTAGAAGGTCCGCTCGACCTTTCCGTCCGGCTTGGCGCCTTCCCCGTGCTCCCAACGGATCACCCTCCTCTGCAGCTCGAGGTCCAGGCGCAGCAGCACCGCCGGCGCGTCACCCACGCCCTCGAGGTGCCCTCCTCCCCGATGCGCTCGAACAGCAGCACCCACTCGTAGGACTCGCGTGCGAGGGGTTCACGGTGATCACCAGGTCCGTCGCCTTACGGATGCGGCGTGAGTACAGCGAGAGAATGTCGAACATCGAGGTGAGCACGCTGCGCTCGTTCATGTGCTCCTTGGCGATTGTCAGACGACCGACTTCCACCGGGCGCCGGCCCTGCCAGCGTAGCTTGTCCACCTCAATCTTGTAATGGTCATCGGCGGGGAGACCCAGCGGCGAATCGGGAAAGACACTGACGGTACCGACCGCCTGGCCTTGGCTCTCGACCAGGAAGGTCCCCATGTCCGGCAGCGCATCATGCAGGCTGTATCGATATTCCAGCTCTTTTCTGTCTGTATACCCGAGCGCGAGATACTCCTTGTAGACCAAGTGCCAGCACTTCAGGCGGTCTTTTTCGCACGCGGCCACGCGCAGCGCGAATTCCCGCGCCTTGCCGAAGCGACACATCTCGGTCGAAGGGATCGGCCTCTCGCCATCAACCTGGGCACGGGGGTCGGCTCGCGCGCCTTAGGAAGCTCGGGTAGGTCGGGCGGCTGACTCGGGATTGGCGCCCCGCCGCTTGACCGGATCTCAGCTGGGCCTGTCCATTCCTGGCGCTCTGTTTCCGGCACGAATTCCTGCATCTGATCTCCCGCCCCCACGGGGCTTCGCAAGGGAATTTTCGGCTTAGGTCAGTCGTCCATGCACGGCATGTCGCCGCTGGCGCGCAGCAATGGAAGCTCGCTCTACGCGGGGGAATACGGAAGGTGTTACAGACAGAGCTTCCCCCCAGAAGCCCCCCTCGGGCTAACCGCGAGTCGGCCGAGCGGGCTCGGCCCGGTTAACATGGCGGCTTCGGTGCGACAGAACCACCTCCGCCACCCCTCGATTTATACAGCTAGCGAGGGTAGCCGCTTAATGATATCTCGAAACTTAGTCGGGTTACGCGCCTTTTCTCATTAATTACTTAAAGTTCACCTTTTGGGCTCTCGGCGTGAATTGGTTTTGGTTTGGAATCGGGCTATGCGCACCTCGCAAGGAGCCGCTAGAGCGTTGAAAAAGGCGGAGCCTGGTGCCGACGAGCCACGGCCAAACCTTCGAGATCGCAAGGCAGCAGCCAGCCGACGAGAAGACTCTGATTTCCGACAGGGGGCATGTTATGGCAAAGCGGATGTCGGGTAAACCCTAGGTTTCAGTCGGACTAAAGGATTTGTGACCTGCTCCGGTCGGGCGCCGGGAGAGGTTGAGCGGCGGCAGGACCAAAGGCTGGGGACGTCCGCGGCTTTACGCCAACATACCGGCACCCCGGAACTTCAGCTCCGTGGCTGTCGATGAGGGGCGAAACTGGAACCAACTTCACGCCCCCTGGGTCCCGTCTCCGTTCCAATTGCAGATGGCTGAGACCCGTCGGGTCGCGATGAGCGTTTTGCCCTGCCGGACGCCGACCAGGGAACACGGGGGCGTACCCACCTCGCCTGCGGCAAGCCGAGCGACCCGGAGCATCTGCCCGGAGTCATCGAGCCACGGCTTTTCCTGCTCCTGCGGGAGCGAATTCTCGCATCGCCATCGCTCGAATGCATCGCGACGCCGCAACACAACGGGAGCTCCGATGGCCGATCCAACACACACGATCGCCAAAAACTTCGAGAGATATTTTCGCGTCGCCATCGCAACGGACCCACAGCAGCTCGACCAGATCCACCACGTACGTTATCGGGTGTACTGCGAGGAATTCGGTTTTGAGCCGATCGAGCGGTGTCCAAATGCGCGTGAAAGCGACGCCTTCGACGCCCAGTCCACCCACTGCCTGATCACCCACGTTCCTTCCGGAAGTCCGGCCGGCTGCGTGCGCATGGTGCCGACCCCGAGCGGTCACCCCGAACAACCGCTTCCGTTCGAGAGAAACTGCCGAAACAGCATGGATCGGGCGTTACTTCGACGAATGGCGTGCGATCGCACCACCATCTGTGAGATTTCCCGGCTCGCCGTGGATCGCGATTTTCGGCGCCGACCCGGGGAACATGAAACCCGTTTCGGGACACCAAAGCATCTGCTGGCTTTCAGTCCAGAGGAGAAGCGCACCCTGCCCTTCATCGCCGTTTCCGCCTATCTTGCCGCGACGGCCATCACCGCGCACACCGGGAAAACGAATGTTTTCGCGATGATGGAGCCTTTCCTGCCGCGGCTGCTCGCCCGCACGGGCATTCGGTTCACCCGCGTCGGCGACGATATCGACTACCACGGAATTAGGGCACCCTACTTTATTAGGACGCAGACCGCGCTGAACGGCATGAATCGAGAGCTGTTGGAGCTCTACACCGTCATCGAACGTCAGTTGTACGGTCAGCAGGTGCGGCGGTTGGTCTCAAGTCTGGGTGGGGTCCGCTCGTTCTAAAGCGTCCCGCTCCTCGGGCGAAACCTCCGCCCGCACCAGATACTGAACGATGTCGTTGAAGAAGCGGGCGGCCGGTGCCCCATTGGTCAGTTCCCGATTCCAGGCCAGGGACAGGAAGAAGGATGGGCGTGCTTGCACCAGACCGTCGACCACCATGGCGCGTTCCTTAACCTCACCGAAGGTGAAGGACAGGGGCCAGGGCCACTTCACGAAAACGCTATCCACACCGTACTTTCCCACCGTGGTCAGCGCAAATGACCCACCACGGTGTTTCAGCCATTGTCCGGGGGACCAGCGTGGGGCGGAGAGCAGGCCCCGCGCGAATGGGCCCGGCAACTTGCGCACCAGGTTCATGAATAACTTCAGGCGGGGATCGTCTTGTTCTTCGAGCTCCGAGGTCCGGCGCAGCTCCTCGCTCAGCGTCCAGATCGGCTTGTTGTCCGTATTGCGCAGTATCTGCGCATAGACCGTGTCTTCGCCGTCCCGCACGCGCTCAACCGCCACCACGGCGTGAACCTCGTCGAGCTGAACCGGCCTGTGCCGTAAGGGGCCCCCCAGCAGCAACCGGTTCAGATCCGGATGCCTGCTCAAGGCGACGGAGATCGACTTGACCACGAGCGCGGTCCAGGAAGGCTTGGCGTATCCCCGCTCGGCGCATCGGGCCCTGAGCCCCTTCAGCTCGGCCGCATCAACCAGTGACGTGAAGACCACCACGTCGGCTGAGACGATCTCCTTGATGAAACCGTAGGTCGCAGCGCGCCAGCGGTCCTTGGGCAATATCCGGTGGGTCCTCTCATCCCCAACCTGCATATCCAGTACCTCTTAAGATGCGCGGGTCAGACCCCGAAACCATGATGCGGTCGTAAAGCTGAATCGACACTATCGAACAACGGTCCAATCGGCCACGACGAAACAATGAATGCCGTTGCAATCGAGAGCGATCAGTCCTGGCGAATGGACGCGAGTGCCGCGTCGGCTGCAGCCCGAAGATCATCGGCCAGATCCTGGCGGTCCACCAGCTTAGTAAGCACGGCCCTGGCCTCGGACGGGTTGTTGTTGCCCAATAGCGCCTGCGCATAGTGGTACTGAATCACCGGGTTGGTGGGCTCGATCAGAGCGGCTTGACTCAACAGCTCTGCCGCCTTCACGGAGTCGCCGGCGTTCAGTTTCAGTGTCCCCAGGGTGTCGAGGACCTGGGCGGACTTCGGGTACAGCGTTGCGGCTCGCTCGGCGAACGCCAGCGCCTCCTGAGGCGCCCGATCGCGCAACAGCCACGCGAGGTTATTGAGCCCCAACTCATGATCCGGTGAGATACGAACGACCTCGCGAAACGCCGCCTCGGCCTCATCGTTCTTGCCGCGCAGCAGTAATGTGTTGGCTAGAAAAAGCTGAACCTGGAGGTCATCCGGGTGATCCCGGAGCCAAGTTCTCAATGACGCGAGGCCATTATCGATCTCGTTCAACTGAAACAGAGCAGTCGCGGCGTAGATCAGGTCCTGGCTCGTCGGCCTCAGCTCCAACGCGCGCTGAAAGGATTCATGGGCCAATTTCGCGTCGCCCTGGCGCAGATCGAGCAGCCCCTGAGCCGAGAGCACATCAGCCGAGCGTGGGAAGCGCTCCCGCATCGTCTTGAGAACCGCTTCTGCTTGATCGTAGGCGCCGTTGGAGGCATACATGCGGGCCAATACGAGCTGAGCGCCAAAATGCCCTGGATCGATCCGTAAGGCCTCGCGAAGGTTTTGAACGGCGGCGTCGCCCTCGCCGAGCTGAGCGGATGCCTGGGCCAGCAAATAGTGAGCCTCGGCCGATTGTGCTTGCAGTTGGACGAGCCGGGACAGCGTTGCTTTGGCCGACTGCACCTCACCCATTGCGAGTGCCACCTTCCCCTGGATCTCCAGCAGCGCCGGGTCGTCCGCCCCTACTCCCTGGATCTCGTCAATGATCCGCTTCGCCGCCGCCGGTTGGCCTTTCGTCAGGTAGTAGGTTGCGAGTGTCGCGCGCACATCAATCGAGTTTGGAGCCAGCTTCAGCGCCTGCTCAACCAGCGACTTCGATTGTTCCACCTCGCCGAGGGTCAGCTCGAGCCGCGCAAGGCGCATGATGGTCGGCACATCCAGTGGGTTCTGCGCCATCGCGTCGCGATAGAGCGCGCGAGCACGCTCGACCGCCCCGTCTCTCAGCACGAGTCTCGCGAGGTTGTCGATAAGCTCCGGGTTTCCGGGAAACGACTTCAGTCCATCTTCCAGGGTTTGCCTAGCGGCGTCTCCTTGTCCGAGGCCGAGCTCCGCCGCTGCCTGCAGGTTGACCGGCTCGGGACGATCCGGCCACTGCTCCTGGAGCTTGCTGGCGTATTCGGCTGCCTCGGCATACTGTTTTTGCCCCAGGTAGGTCAGCAGCCGCTGGCGGTCCACTTCGAACTGTCGCGCATCGTCTTGAGCTCCTATCGTCGGTGGTGGCGGTTGCATTGCCTCCGACCGCACCGCCACCAGGCTCACCTGTCGGGGCCCCGGGGCCCCGGCCGGCGTCCCGACCCCACGCGCAATCCGTTCGCGCACCTGTTGCGCCACCTCCGGGGTCTGGCCCTCTTCCTGTACCATCAGTCGAAGCAGTTCGATGTCCTGTGGATCTGTGGTGATCAATTGCTTTTCAAAGATTTCCCGGGCCTTCGGGTAGTCGCCCCTCTTTGCGTAGAGTGCACCCAGATAGGTATTGGCAACCAGTGAATCGGGATTCCACGCGAGATATCCGTCGAGAAGCGTCTCTGCCCGCTCCGGGTCATTGGCAAAGAAGTGGCTGATCGCAAGATACAGGGCGGCCGGCGTGTAATTCTTATTCCAGTTGAGCACCGCACGGAACGATTCGATGGCGTCCCCATGGCGCCGCTCGAAGAGCGCGATGAGACCGGAGGCGTAATCCGCGTAGGGAAAGCTCTGGCCCCCGCTGGTGGCCAGCGCAATGTCGCGCTTGGCTTCGTCCAAACGCCGCAGCGCCAGGTACACCAGGGCCCGGGACACCAGGTCAGTCCGCTTATTGGCTTCTGAATCGATCAGCGTCGAATAGGTTTGCCGGGCCGCCTCGTAGTCGCCGGCCTGCTGCTCCATGGCCCCGAGCTGGCGGAGCGCCGGCGCGAACAGGGGGCTCTTCTCGAGCACCTGGTCGAGAATGGCGCGCGCCTGCGCGGGCTGGCCCTGGGCGAGTGCGAGTGCGGCCTGGCCGGTCTGGGCGCCCGGGTGTCCCGGGACGCGCTGCAGGGCCCTCTCGAAGCTGGACCGCGCCGCCTCGGCATCGCCGAGTCGGAGATAAGCGTTTCCGGTGACGGCGAGCAGTCCCGCGGCCTGGTCCGCGGGCAAGGCGTCGGGGCCCGGATCCATGGTCACGACTTCCTGGAACTTGTCCTGCGCAAGGTAGGCCCGCGCCAGAGGGAGCGCCAGGGATGCGGGTGGGATGCCGAGCGCCCCGGCGCGCCTGAGCTCCTTTTCGGCCGATGGGCCGTCATCCAGCTCCAGGTGGGCCTCGGCGAGAAGCAGACGGGTCTCCCCGTCATCGGGATTCGCCGCCGCAAGGGTTTTGAGGTCGATCAGGGCCGCCGGGTAGTCACCCTCGGACAAGGCCTGCTTGGCGCGGGCGAGCTGCGCCTCCCCACCCTGTTGGGCAGAGCAGCTCAGAATCGCGCCCGACAACAGCGCGACGGCGATCAGCCCCCGCCGGTCGATGAGTGCCCACAGTCGCCGACATCGCCTTTGCATCTCCGCGCCTCCACTGGCCGAGTCTCCGCTGATTGGTAATCGCGGCCATGCCTCGCCATCGGCCGCCGCGCCCGCCGATTTTATCCGCAGCGCACCTCCTTGGGTAACGCGCGTCTGCGCGCGCCGGAAAGACCGGCACAAAAAAAACAGCGATGGCCTCACGGCCATCGCTGTTTTTTCTTGGGGTGTTACCCCTTCGAGGCAAGCGGCTAGGCGGCCGCGCGCCCCTTTCTGGCGCGACGGGCGCTCGCGCCGAGCCCGAGGACGCCCAGACCCAGCAGGGCGAGGGTCGTCGGCTCAGGTATTTGCCTCCGACGCCTGGACCCGCGCGGTGCTCGTGGCAACCAGGGATACCTTGTACACACCGGCCGCTAGATCGTCGCTGACGGCAAAGAAGCTGCCGGTGCGCGTGGCGGACAACACATCCTGGGTATTGGTCGCGAGATTAGAGAATGAGAAACCATTGGAGTAGACGGTGCCTCCTAGGGGAGCGCCACCCGCGTTCCAGGTAAACACGATGTTTCCCGCCGCGTCCGTGATGGTCACCGTGGTGGTGGCGGAGGCGACCGACTGGATGCCGGTGCTCGGATCCACGATCGCCGAATCCAGCTGCAGGATGGCGTCGAAGTCGAACCGGATCCTGCCGCCATCACCCGCAACCGTAGCGAAGGTCGTGAACTCGCTCTGGGACGAGGTGGAGCTGTTCGCCACCCCAAGCGTCTATCGGTTGTGTTCGCCTCGGCCACCTGACGCACGTCGATTGCGCTGGTGATGTTCGGGGTGCCGTCAGGATTGACAGGATTGGTCGGATCCAACACCTGCTGGCTGATGATCTGCGAATCACCCCAGGCGTACTTCACCGTGTTGGAGGGCCCTTCAGGGGTCCATGCGTTGTTGACAGGGGTCGAGCCGTCGGGGAACACGGAGCCGGTGCCCAGGGCGACCGGCGCGTCGACGACATTCGAGGTCGCCGTACCCGTACCGCCGAGACTCGCGTCCGCGGCCGAGGTAGTGGTCGGGGTGGCGCTGACGCTGGCGCAACCGACCGCGGCGCAGGCGCCGAAGTCGGTGAGCGCTGTGGAGCCCACCGGCAGAACCGTCAAGGTCCCGTTGAAAACGTAGAGGTCAGCGAAGGCGTACGAATAGGCGAGGACACCGGTGTTGACGCCCATGCCAAGCGTCAGACCCAGGGCCGCCACTGGAAAGAGTCGTTTAAAAGTCATTTCGTTCCACTCTGTTCGGGCAGGCTTAGCTGCAGTAGATGCCAGTATCGGGCGGCCGTCCTGCGGGACAGGCGACCTGTGAGAATTTCAGCAAGTCTTGGGCCAACTCTCGAAAGCTCCCAAAAAGAAATTGGCATTCAACTGCACCATCAAGGCCTTATGGCTTCATGCCGGACGAGGCTCAAGTGCTCGCGATCGCCCTGGCCTACGCCGGACGGCGTCGACTGTAAAGAAACCTGACAGGCCGGACCTGCCCCCGAAGCGGTTTCGCAATGGATGGCGCTCAGATGTTGCGCATTTGCATCATCCGACTCTGGAGAAACCTGACGGGCCACCCAGGTCAGAGATCCGCGCCTCACCAGGGGACGATGCGCTCGTCCATGAAGCGAGTAAACCGGGAGGCGGAGGCACACGCGTCGATCTGGTCCCTTAGCTTCAGGGCGCGCTCACGGAAAAATGGATCCTCGAGCACCCGGAGCACCGCGGCCTGCACCGCCGCGCGGCTGAGCTTACCTGGCCGCAGCAGTAGGCCGGCCCCGTACCGGGCGACCGCGTTCATGTTCAGGAACTGGTCGAGGTTGCTCGGTACCCCGATGACCGGGACCCCTTGGGCGATCGCCTGCATGGTGGTCGGGCTGCCGCCATTACAGATCACCAGGTTGGCACGTGCCGCGGCCTGGTCACCCGGCAGAAACCGGGCGCTGACGATGTTCGGCGCGGCGCTCGCGGCGTTTTGATCCCCCACGCTGGCGACCATCACCGTGACCTCCAGCGCCGCGAGCGCCTCCAGCAGTGTTCCAAGGACGGCTCCGGCGCCGGATGAGCCCAGGGTGAGAAAGATGACCGGGCGCGCCGGGTCGAGTCGGTTGCTCCACCATGCGGGAAGGGCAACCTGGGGGGACCAGGCGACTGGGCCGATGTAGCGGTGGTTGCCAGGAAGGGCCGCGGTCTCGATCAGCCCGGGAGGATCGCAGTACAGAGTCCAGTCGGCATCGGTATAGAGGGTCCGCAGGTCGGGCCCGAGGGACGGAAGGCCGAAGCGGCGACGCAGCCGGTTCATGGGCCGAGCGTGGAGGGCGAAGGCAAGCGGTCGCACGGCGCTGAACAACGCCTGAGCCATAGGCACTCCGAGCACCCGAACCAGCGGGAGCTCGGGAACCGGGTAGCTTTGCCGTGCGAAGGGACTCCAATAGACGTTAGTCAGCCCCACATAAGGCAGGCCCCTGAGTCTGGCGCTGACGGACAGCGACAGGCGAAAGTCGCCGACCACGAGGTCCGGACGCAGGCTGTCCATGAGACGCAGATCGTCGGCCACATACCGCTCGAGCGTATCCTCTCGATAGACGGGCGAGCCCCGCGCCAGGGCCTCCAGAAACCGGCCCGTGCTGATGGTGTCCAGGGGAACACGTTCCAGCCCGTCGGGCCGCATCAGATGGTCGTAACGGGTATCCGCGGCCAGGGTGACCCGATAGCGCTCGGGGTCGAGCGTGCCGGCAAGGGCGACCGGCCGGGCAACATGGGCCAGGGTGACGGCCTCGCCAAAAAACAGGACGTGCAGCTTGCGCATCAGCCGATCCCGACCGGCGGGACGGGTTTCCTGACCTCAGCCCCACGCTCGGTGCAGTCACGGGCACCAGAGGCGTCGCCACCGGCGCCTGGACCACGTGGGTCTTCGGTGGAGATACGCGTCGAGCGACCCACGTCCTACCCCGGCGGCCGGCGATCAGCGGCGTCGAGGGCACGCTGCATCCGCTCCAGGCGGTCCAGGCGCGGGTCATGGGGGTCGATGGACCGCGCCCGCTCCAGGTAGCGCCTCGAACGGGCCATGTATCCCGCGTCCCACCCGTTCTCCTGCATCCAACCCAGACAGGACTGGACTGTCAGCAGATTCACATCGAGCACCCAACGATGCCGATCGGCCAACGCCTGGAAGCAACGGATTGCGGCCTCGAAGTCGCGCTCGCCCAAAGCCCGGGCGCCCTCCGCATAGAGCGCCTCGTCTTCCATGCGCTCGAAACGGGGGACCGAAACGGGCGACCGGAATCCCAGGCGCCTCGCCAGGGCGCTCGACAGCGATGCCAACGGGTTGGCGGATCGGCTCTGCTCCAGCCCACCCAAGGGGTCCGGCGGGGGTTGGCGGCGGAACAGGTAGAGGGTCAGCATCGGCACCAGAAACAGGGTCAGCAGGGTCGAGAAGCCCAGACCCCAAACGATGGCGGTCGCCATCGGCCCCCACATCAGCGAGTGACCTCCCCAGCCCGCCGCCAGGGAAAGCAGTCCGGCGATCGTCGTGACAGAGGTGATGACGATGGGCATCACCCGCCGCCTGGCGGCGTAGACAACGGCCTGGAAAGGGGTCCAGCCGCGGGCCAACCGGCGATTGGCGGCCGAGACCATCACGATTGCGTCGTTCACCGCGATCCCACCGAGGGCGATGACGCCGTAGAGGGTGTAGAGACTGAGCGGCTCGCGGCTCACCAAGAGCCCGATCAGCACGCCGAAGAAGGCCATGGGAATGGCCGAAAGGACCAGAAATGGCTGTATATAGCTGCGGAACTGGGTACCCAGGATCAAATAGACCAGCCCGAGCCCGACGGCGAATAGACCGGCGAGTGATCGCAGGCTCTCCTGCACGTCGTCCAGCTCACCGGAAAAGTCGAGCGATACGCCGGGGAAGGCCGATGCACTGCGTACCCATTGCTCTTGGAGCCAGCGGTTAACCGCCAGGCTGTTGGTCTGGCCGCTGTCGATGTCCGCCTCGACGGTGATGGCGCGCTGCAGATTGTGATGGCGTATGTCGCTCGTGCCCTGCTCCAAGTGGGCATGAGTCAGCGCACGCAACGGCACCTCGGTGCCCTCCGCCAGGGCCATGGTGTTGTCGAGAAAGGCGTCGACGTCGTGCCACGACTGTTCAGCGCTGCGCACCCGCACATCGATGCGCTCGCCCTCCTCACGGAGACTCGCGACCACCTCGCCATCCGCAAAGAGCCGGATGGCCCTCGCCACATCGGCGGGGTTGAGACCGGCCCGGACGACCCCGTCCGGATTCAGGCGCAGGGAGAAGACGGATCCTCCGGCCGCGTCGTCGTCCGAGACGTCGCGTATGACCGGGTTGCTCGCCAGTAGCCCTTTGACCAGACCCGCCGCGGCCCGAACCGACCCGACATCGTCGCCCTTGACCCGCAGGCTCACCGCCCGTGCCGTAGGGGGTCCGAACTTCTTGACCAGAAAGGAGACGTGCTGGGGCCCCGGCACGGAGTCCACGATTGGACGCAGCCCGTCCACGACGTCGCGCACCTCGCGCGACCCCGTCGTCATCGGCCGCAGCGACACCAGGATCTGCGCCTGCTCGGTTCCCATGAGCCCTTCGCGCTCGGTGATGCGCAGGCCCGCATAGCTGGTGATGCTGCGGACCTCGGCCGGATCGAGGTTTTCGCGCACCCGCTCTTCCACGGCACGGAGCGCCCGTGCGCTCGCCTCCAGCGAGGTTCCAGCGGGCATCTGAACGTCGATATAAAAGAATCGGTAGGCGTCTCCGGCAAAGAAATCGATCCGGATGGCGCCGAGGGCAAGCGCCGCCAGACTCCCCGTCATCACCGCCGCAATGATCCCAGCGGTGATCCGGGGGTGGGTCAAGGTGCGCGTCAGCAACCGCGCGTATCCGCGGCGGAACCGCGCCATCAGGCGGTCACGAAGGCTGCGGCGCGCGCCACGACCGGGCGGCACCGGGTTGAGCCCGGCGACGTGAGCCGGCAGCATCCAGAACGCCTCCACCAGGCTGAAGACGAGCGCCAGAGTCACCACCAGCGGGACGACCTTCATATAGTCGCCGAGGATCCCCGGCATCAAGGTAAGGGGCAGGAAGGCGGCGATCGTCGTCAGCACCGCACTGGTGACGGGAGCCGCGGTCTCCTGGATGCCGGCGATGGCGGCATCGATCGCATCGAGGCCGCGGCGAAGGTGAAAATCAATCGATTCGACCACGACAATGGCATCGTCGACCAGCATGCCGAGACTGATGACGACCGCGAGCAGCACCGCCGAGTTGAGCGTCTGGCCGAACAGCGCGAGCACCAGGAAGACACCGGCGAGGGCGAACGGGATGCCCAGGGCGGTGGCAACGGAAACGCGAAAACCGAGAAACAGCCAGACCGTGCAGAGGACCAGACCCAACCCCAGAAAGATGTTGTTCTCCATGACCGCAACCGCATTCTTGGTCGCGGCCGTCTGGTCGTTGGCGAGCGCGATCTGCACACCCGTCGCGCTGAGCGATTGGTTCTTTTCCTTCGCATAGGCCTCGATCTTGTTCACCAGATCCAGGTTGTTTGCACCACTCCTCTTGTAGACCGACAGCATCACCGCCGGGTGGCCGGCAAAGAACACCTGACCGTACGGCTTCTGTCGGCCGTTAACCACGTCGGCCACACTGCGCAGCGGAATCTCGCCGCTCGGGGTGACCAGGGGCAGGTTCCCGAGGAAGGCGGGATCATTGCTGGTGCCGCTCAGCCGCATCAGCCACTGGCGGTCACCGACCACCAGACTGCCCGCGGCAAGATCACGAAAATAGGCCTTGACCGAGTCCGCGATCGCGACCGGCGAGACCCCGAGCCCGGCCATCCTGGCGAGGGAGAACTCGACCTGGATCTCGCGCTCCCGATCGCCGAAATCGTCGACGCGCTCCACCTCCGCGATGCGCTCGATGTGGCGCTTGGCGGCCAAGGCATGGCGGCGCAGATTGTCATCATCCGAAAGCCCATAGACCATCACCGTCGCCGTGGGCAGCATGTTGGAGCTGTTCACCTCGACGATACCGGGGGTCTCCACATCCGGGGGGAGCACCGGCAGCTTGTTCTGCACCTCGCGGCGCAGATCCGCCACCCGCTCCGCGAGCTCGGTCTTGCTGACCTGGTTGAATCGCACGGTGATGGCCGAGAGGTTCTCGCGACTGCTGCTCGAGATGAACTTGATGTCCTGGACCTTCTCGAGCCCCTCCTCCAGAGGGTCCGTCACCCGCTTCTCGACGTCCGTCGCGGACGCCCCGGGCCACAGGGTCACGATCACCACCCAGTTGAAGTTGACCGCGGGCTCCTGCTCGCGGGGGAGGAGCAAATAGGACAAGGCGCCCAGGACCAGGACCAGGACGAAGGTCAGGTTGGTGAGAACGTGATTGCGCAGGAGCAGCTTGAGCATCAGTGGTGGCTCGTGCCCGCCGCCCCGGAGATCCCCGGCTGTCCGGCTACGGTGCCTGGACCGATACCCAACATCACCGCTTCAGGCGCTCGATGCGACCGCCATCCTCAAGCGCGTAGCGGCCGTCGACGATCACTTCGCTGTCCGGAGGCAGATCGACCTGGGCCGGCTGGCCCTCGCGGGCACCCGCCACGACCTGGAAGCGGGCGCGGTCGCCGTCGGCGACGAAGACACCCAATTCATCGCCCCGACGCACCAGCAGATGGGATGGCAGGCGCCCGACCCCGTCCGTCCAGCTCAGACGCCCGGCCGCACCGGGCGGCGGCGCAAGGTCCCCGTCGCGGAACAGGAGGCGTGCCTCATAGCTGCGGGTGACGCTCTGCAACAGGGGTATGACGACGCGGCGAACCAGCGGATAGCGGTGGCCCAGCGCGATGAAGGTGAGATCCGCCGCCGACTGAAGGCTCTCCAGATCCTGCTCCTGGATCTTGGCGCTGACCTCGACGTTCTCCTGATCCAGCAGGCGCACGAGCGGCGTGCCAACCACGGCATAATCACCGACATTCGCCAGGCGCTCGACCACCACGCCAGTGAAGGGCGCCCTGAGCGTGCACTTGGCCACGGCCCTTTCGGCGGTCGAGCGCTCCGCGCCCGTGCGCTCGACCTCCGCCTGGGAGGTCTTCGCATCCAGCGTGCGCTGGTCGAGCTCCTCGGTTGCAATGCTGCGGTTTTTCGCCAGCCGCTCGGCGTTGTCCAGCCGCGCATCGGCGTATTCCTGTTTCGCGACGGTGGCCAGATGCACCGCCTCGGCGCGCGCCAAGGCGCCTTGATGGTCCTCACAGTCGAGTTCGGCCACCAGGGCACCGGCCTGCACCCGATCGCCGACGCGTACCGGGATGGAGAGCACGCGCCCAGGAATCTCCGCGCTCAGGCGCGCATCGTTCAGCGCCATCGCCGTGGCTGGCGCCTCCCAGGTCGGCGCGATGAGCAGCCCGGAGAGGGGGGCCGTCGTCACGGGAGTCGCCGCGGCAGTCTCAACGGCCTGCACCGCGGAAGCCAGGATGAGTGCCGCGACACACAGCAGCGAGGTGCCACGAATGATCGCCAGTGGGCCGCAGCGCGAGCGCATGGGTATCAAGAGGTCTCGGAGACGGACGACGGACTGGCCCGGCGGATCAATAGCCGGGACAGCGGGAGCCGCAAGGATCGCGCCGTTGGGGCCCTTCCATAGCCGAGTCGTCCGGCGAAGACGGTTCGACTGGCGGCCTCACCGACGATGTCCTCGAGTTCCCGACGCAGCGACGCGGCCTCGCGCAGGGCCGATTCCACCTGGGTAAAACGAATTCCCTCCCGCACATAACCGGCAAAGATCACCGGCGTCATCTCGGGCTGGAACTGGAGACCGGCGCTCGCGGCGCCCAACCATAACCGCTGCACGGCGCGACCGGCGGCGAAATAATCATCGACCGTGGTCGGCGCGCGCTCGGCGACCAGCGCAAAGTGGGCGGCGCATCGGAGGGCGGGCAGGTAGTCCAGCTGCAGGCGCGGCATCAGGGTACCTCCAAGGTACCGGTTCAGGAACGCCACCCGTTCCCAGCTTTTCATGGCCCAGCGCATCAGGTGCAGGGTGAGCGGATCAAGCCCGACCGCCGCGTCCGGTATACGGTCCTGGCTATATTGCGCCCCCCACTCGATGACCTCCCGATGCACCCGGTACGCCTCGGGTATGCTGAGGCGTATGCCGGCATTGCGAAACAGAAGGCGCGCCATGCGCCGTTTTTCGGATGGCCCCTCGATCCAGACGACGGCGTATCCGGGCGGGAGCCCATCCTCAAGTTGCCGCTTGGCACCGGCAGTCAAGGGTCGACGGGATAATGGGCGCCGCTGGGTCGCTCGCTTGGGGATCTGCTCGCGCAACGGGTCCGCCGCCAGATCCGCCCGCGCCCTCAGCTCGACATCTACCACCGGCGCCGACTCGGGGGAGTCCCCGCGGCGGGTGAATTGAGCCGCGAATCCCTCGCCAGAGGCCGCCAGTGCGATGGTTTCGAGCAGCGCGCCGACCGCCAGCTGACTGGCACGGCCCTGAAGATCGTAGACGCACCAGTCGCGGGTATCGGTCGCATGAATGGCGAAGGATCGAGCGTCCGTCAACTGGAAACGCCAGGGCTGGGTGTTGTCTCCACTGGGGGCCCAGCGCGCCAGCTCGAGGATGCGCTCGATCGGAGACTCGCCGTCCCTGTTCGGGGATTGCGCGCTCATCGCCGGCCGGCCACCTGGGCGCCGAGACGGCGCCGCGCGACGGCGAGACCCAGTCTTTGCAGCGGATTTCGATTGCCGCCCGGGCGCCAGGTCCTGGTCATGCGGTTGCGGAAGGCGTCGAACTGCAGACCCCAGGGGGCTGCCAGCAAGGGACCGCGGCCCACCAGGATCTTGAGTACCTGCGACACCGCAATGCCCGCGCAAAGCTCGCAGGCCATGGCGGTGGAGGGTCCCGAGTGGGCCTTGAGGTCGACGCGCGTTGGGTCGACCAGGTAGGGCATCTGCAGCATTGCCGGCGAAAGACCGAGCAGAAAGCGAATCAGCTGTTCGTCCTCGGTCTGTCCTTCGAGGCGGAAGTACTGCTCAAAGGTCATGCCTCCGGGCAGGAAATTGAGCAGCGCCGCCCCCATGCCGAGCGGCGCCGCGGTGACCGCCGGAACGCCGCGCTCGGCGCAGCCGGCAAAGACGAGGCGCCGTGCTTCCACGGCGAAGAAATCGAGCCCGTCCAGATAGACGTCCGCACCGTCGAGAAAACGCTCGATATTGCTGGCGCTCACACCCTCGGGAAACGCGATGAGGTCGAGTGCGGGATTGATGTCCAGGGCCAGCTCGGCTAGAACCTCGATCTTCGATCGCCCGACGTGGCGCAGGCTGGCCCCGGTCTGGCGATTGAAGTTGACCAGCTCGAAGTCATCCGGATCGGAGATCGTGAACCGAGTGATGCCGAGCCTCACCGCCGTCAACAGGTGACTGCCGCTGACGTCCCGGCTCGCGAATTGCTACCCGCTTTCCGGCCAGCCACCGCTCCGCCTCGTCGCAATGAGCCGAGGTTGCGAGAGAAGGCGGCGTTGTAGTCGAAAGCGTCAGATCTTATCTCTCCCTGGTTGGCGCTGGCGCAAATGGTCTGGATAAAGCGTTAGTAGATCACACCATGCCCGGCGCCGCGGAGGGCGTCAAAGGGGACAGGGCCTCGACGGGAACCGGTTGTTTCGGATGTTGATCCAAGCGATGGACCTAGCGGCGTCCGCACCCGGGTAAAGGGGTCGAAATCCGCCTCTTCACGAAGA
>CAVOQO010000060.1:0-70110 GCA_963698355.1 uncultured Gammaproteobacteria bacterium
TTGTTCCTGAGACCGAACGGGTGTTTGTTATGGCCAGGCAGACGGAGCCGATCACGGCACGCATCTCTGGCGCGTACAGAATCGCTTTTTTCGGGCTCCCGAGTATCGGCGCTCGGGATACGGGCATCTCAAATCATCGTTAGAAGCAGGCGGGAAGATGCAATTTATCGACTTGAAAGCCCAATACGAACGCATTGAGGCGGATGTTCGATCGCGAATCGACCATGTACTGGCGCATGGACAATACATCATGGGACCAGAGGTGGCCGAGTTGGAAGAACAACTCGCCAGTTTCGTTGGGGTACGCCACTGCATCGGTCTATCGAGTGGAACAGACGCACTGCTTGTGGCGATGATGGCGCTGGACATCGGCCCGGGGGACGAGGTGATCACCAGTCCGTTCACCTTCATTGCGACCGGAGAAATGATTGCGCTGGTCGGGGCTCGTCCTGTATTCGTGGATATCGACCCCGCCACTTACAATCTGGATCCGACACTCGTTGAGCCGGCAATCACGGAGCGCACCAAAGCAATCATGCCGGTGTCGTTGTACGGCCAGTGCGCGGACATGGATGCGCTTAGCGCCATTGGTGCGCGGCACCGCATCCCACTCATCGAGGACGGGGCTCAGAGCTTTGGCGCAACCTACCGGGGCCGACGTTCGTGCGGGCTCACCCTAGTCGGGTGCACGTCGTTTTTTCCCGCCAAACCACTCGGCGCCTATGGTGACGCAGGGGCCTGCTTCACAGACGATGATGAGTTGGCGAAGACGATTAGGGAGATCCGCAACCACGGCCAGGATCGTCGCTACCATCATCCTCGTTTAGGAATCAACGGTCGGCTTGACACCCTGCAAGCGGCAATCTTGCTCGCAAAGCTTGCGATCTTTCCGGAGGAAGTTGAGAGACGCTCTGCCCTTGGTGCCAAATATAGCGATCTGTTCCGAGCACGGGGTGCACGATCCTCGATGGAAGGCGGATCGGCTGTGCTGACGCCGCACATTGCCGATGGGAATCAATCTGTTTATGCGCAATATACTTTGCAGGTCGACAACCGTGACTCGGTCGCGTCTGCCCTGCACGACACGGGCGTCCCTACCGCGATTCATTACCCCGTCCCTTTGAACAGCCAGCCGATCTTTTCTGCCCTGGGCCCGGAGATGCCGACGCCTGTCAGCGCGGCAGTCGCCGCCAAGGTGCTGAGTTTGCCCATGCATCCATATCTGTCGGAGAGCACGGTCGCCGAGGTCGTTGACAAGGTAGCTGCAGCCTCTGGTCTGGGCCACTGAACGCCTGCCTGCCTCAACGTCCTTCCGAAGATCCCGACCGAGGGCGCGATCCCCGAGGGGAGGTCGGTCGGCGCCGCGGCGCCCGAGTCGACCCCTTTGGCGGCTCCCGTGAGGCGGTCCTCTCCGGCACGCCTGTCCACTTGGACGCCGGAGCCGGTGACCCGTCCGAAACCGCAAGCAGGAGCCCCAGTGCCGCGAAGACCGTGAGCAGGCTCGCGCCGCCATGGCTGATCAGCGGCAGGGTGACGCCGGTGAGTGGAATCAGCTTGGTCACCCCTGCCAGGTTGAGGAAGGTCTGGGTGACGAGCACCGCTGTAAGTCCCGTCGCCAGCAAGCTGCCGAACGATGATCGGCAGCGCCGTGCGATCTCGATACACCTCTGGAAGAGGATGAGGAACAACAGGACCACGACGACGCAGCCCACGAAGCCCAGTTCTTCTCCGATCACCGAGTAGATGAAGTCCGACTCTGCAATAGGGGTGTAGCCGGGGCTGCCCTGCCCGAAGCCCTCTCCCCAAAGCCCCCCCGCATACATCCCCGACAACCCCTGGAGTATCTGCCAACCGTCCCCGGTCGGGTCCTGGAAGGGGTCCAGCCAGATATCGATGCGCCGCCGCCCGTGCTCAAAGACCGCAAACATCAGGTAACCCAGCGCCCCCGACGCCGCCAGGCCATAGCCAAGGTAACCCCAGCGACCGCTGCCGCTCACGAGGACAGCAAGCAGGGCCAGGCTCAGGACAACCAGCATCCCCAGGTCACGCTGAAGCAGCAGGAGCGCCGCAAGCACCGACCAGAAGACAGCCAGGCGCCACAGGGGCTCCAGGTTGGGGAGCACCGGATAGCGAGGGTGCCGGCGACCGAGCGCCCGCGCGTGACAGTCCACGAAGCCGGCGAGAAAGATCACCAAGGAGACCTTGAGCACCTCGGTCGGCGTGACGAGCCCGGCCCCATAGATGGCACCGCGGAAACGCTGCCCCGTGACCAAGAGCACCGCTACCAGGGCCAGCGACAGCCCACCCCACACCCAGGAGCCGGCCGCGAGCACGCGGTAACGCCCGCCCATGAACGAGGCGGCAGCGCCGAGCATTACCAATACACCAGCGGGAAACAGAGCGTAGCCGGGGACCAGGGTGTCAACTGCGTCCAAGGTGCCCATCCGGGTCTGGGCGAGCAGACCCAGACCCCCAAGGAACGCGACGACGGCCACCAGCACCTGGTCCCCACGGTGCCCCAAGGCCACCAGGCCCAGATGCAGGCCCAGAAGGCTGCCTCCGTAGATCAGGAGCGGCAGAAGGTCGTATGCCGAGAGAAGGCGGCCCGCCGCGTGAGCCGAGCCCAGCACCAGGATGAAGCCAATCGTTATGGAGCCCATGCACGCAAGCAGCAGGCTCCGCTCCGGGCGCCGCCGCGCCCAGGTGATGACGGCACCCTGAGGTGCCGTAGGGCTCAAGGCAGGGCCCCCAAGGACATGCCGGTCAGAAGCAGGTCCCGAGCGATGGGCGCGGCGGCGCGCGATCCGTAACCGCCGTGCTCCACCATCACCGCGATGGCAAGCTCCGGGGGCTGGGCCGGGGATTGGGCCGGGGCGAAGCCAACGAACCAGCTGTGGGCCTTGCCCCGCGGGTTCTCGGCGGTGCCGGTCTTGCCGGCGATGGCGAGCTCCGGGGTGTCAATGCCGCGGCCGGTGCCCTCGGTGACCACCCGGCGCATCATTCCGGCGAGGCGCCCCGCGGTGGCCGGTGACATGAACTGCCCCAGCGCCGCGGGGGGCTCGTCCGCGATCAGCCTCGGGCGCATGGCCAGCCCCCGGTTCGCCACGGCGGCGGCAATGGTCGCCATATGGGCCGGAGTGACCAAAACCCGCCCCTGGCCGATGGACGCCTGGGCCAGACCGTAGAGGTCCCGTTCCTTGAGGCGCGGGATGCGTCCCGTACTCATGCTCCCCGAGCGTCCCGCACTCCGATAGAGCCGGATCTGACGGTCGAAGGCAAAGCGCTCGCCAGTCTGGAACAGGGCATCGCGCCCGAAGCGCACGCCGAGCTGGGCGAAGAAGACGTTGGACGACTCCACGAAGGCCGTGGTCAGGCCCATCCTGCCGTGTCCCGCCCAGCGTCGCCCTCCGTCCCGGGCACTGTAGTAGTCGTGGTCGCGGATACGCGGATAGTAGCGGGAGGTGGTAAAGCCCTCCGCCGGGCAATCGATGGTGCCGCTGAAGCCAAGCTCGATGGCCATCGCGGCCATCACCACCTTGAACGTGGAACCCGGGGGATAGAGACCCTGGGTGGCACGATTCAGCAGTGGGGTGTCGGGGGGCGGGACTTGAAACAGACCAGGCCCAATCCGGTTGGGGTCGAAGGACGGGCTGTTGACCAACGCCAGCACTGCCCCGTCCCTGGGCCTAATCACGACCGCCGCCCCGTGCCGATCCCCGAATCCCGCCAGCGCCGTCTGCTGGAGCCGGGCGTCCAGGGTCAGCACCAGGTCCTGGCCCCTCGGGCGCTTGTCCCGCGTCACCAACTGCCGCCCCAGCTCGCCCCAGGAGGCCAGGCGCTCCGGCGAGGCCCCGTTCAGCCGCGCATTCGCCGCCGCCTCGGCGCCGGTCGTCCCGTAACGCGGGTCACTGTAGCCCACCGCATGGGCGAACACTGGCCCGAATGGGTAGACGCGGAAGACCTGTCCCGCCAGCTCCTGGCTATAGGCCAACACCTCCCCGTTGCGGTCCAGGATGCGCCCGCGCTGGATACGGTGCGCCGGATTGAACTCGCGCCGGTCGTGCGACTGCATGAATGCCACGAACTCGGGCCTGAACAGCCCCGTGAGCTGCCAGCTCCCCTGATAGACCAGCACCGCAGCGAACAGCAGGGTAACGGCGACGAGGGGCATTGATAGAGCCAGGGCCGGCCTGCGGCGTGTCTTGCCCCGGGTTGCCCGCCCGCCCCCAAGCGTCAGCTCCAGCACGCCCTTGAGGACCAGGAGCGCCGCCAGGAACAGGCCCAGATGTAGCACCACCCGCAGGGCCGGCCAGGCGCCGGAGTCCACGAGGGCGCCGAAAAGCTGCAACGGGCTCGTGGAGGTCACCCTGGGGGCCGGTCCCGGCAATAACGATCGATGCCGGCATTATCCCTCAACCGGGTATTCCAGCGGCACGTCGCGGCCGATACGGCTGATGCGCCGACCGACCTCATGGTGCTGGCACGCAGTCCACCCTCACGGGCGTCCGCGCATGAGCCACCAACCGGCGGCGAGAAGGAGCCCGGCGAGCACCACTGGCAGGGGTCGCTCCCAGGCCAGCAGCAGAAGACCAAGGAGGCTCGCCAAGATGAACACCAGGGGCGGCAGCGGGTAAAGCGGTACCCGAAAGGGTCGCGCCAGGCCCGGCTCGTGCACGCGCAGGCGCCACACCCCGGCCACGGTCAGCAGGGCGAAGAGGGTGAGCGTGAACCCCGCGAAGGACAGGACCCCCTCGAACGAATCGGTGAGCACAAATCCCAAGGCCAGCCCCTGGTGGACCAGAACCGCACGCATGGGGGCGCCGCGCCGGTTACGCGCCGCCAGACGACGCAGAGACGGCAGGTCCTCCCCCATGCGCTCTAATACCCGCGGGCCGGCCAGCACCATGGCGCTCATGGTCGAGACCAAAAGCAGGCTGATCGCCAGACTCATCAGCAGGCCTCCGTCGGCCCCGAAGACGGCGCGTGCGGAGAGTGCCCCCACCTCCACCGTACCCGCCAAGGCCGCATAGGCCGTCGTCCGCAGAAACATGAGGTTCAGCAGCAGATAGGCCAGGGTCACAATCAGGGTCCCCAGAATGAGGGCCCGCGGGACCGCCCGACTGGGGTCACGAACCTCCTCCACCACGTAAGCGGCCGCGTTCCAGCCGGAGTAGGCGTAGCCCACGTAGATCAGTGACACACCGAAGGGCGCGCTCCACACCGCCTCCCAGGTGGCGGCGGACGGGGCCAGGGCCAGGCTGCCAGGGTCGGCGCCGTAAGCCAGACCGACGGCACAGAAGACCACAATCACGACGAGCTTGAGCAGGGTGGACGCCACTTGGAAGCGCCGTCCCAGACGGAGGTCGAAGGCGTGCATCCCGGTGACCAGCAGCAGGGCGGCGACCGCTACGGCGGCGGGCGCGACGGGCAGGAAGGCCGCCACATAACGTCCCATGGCCATGGCCGCCAGGGCGACCGGGGCGGCGAAGCCCACGGTGACCGAGATCCAGCCGGCCAGCTGGCCGAGCAGTGGGTGATAGATGCGTGACAGGAAGTGATACTCGCCGCCCGAGCGCGGCAGGGCCGCCGCCAGCTCCGCGTAGCACAGGGCCCCGCACAGGGCCACCACACCGCCCAGGGCCCACAACAGCAGCAACGCCGCACCGTCCGGCACCCCCGCGGCCTGGAGCCCGAGGGTGGTGAAGACCCCGGTACCGATCATGTTCGCCACCACGATGAGGACCGCGGTGCGCTGGTCGATAAATCGCTCCGGTTTGGTCACGGCGGTTTGGGCAGCGGGTGAGAGGTAACGTCGCGAAACTGCAGGGCCGCCAGCCGGGCGTAGAGTCCGCCCTCGCCCATCAGGATGTCGTGATCCCCACTCGCCACCACCCTCCCCTGCTCCAGCACCAGGATACGGTCCACCTTGCGCACCGTGGCCAGTCGGTGGGCGATGACGATGCTGGTGCGCCCATCCATCAGCCGCTCGAGGGCCAGCTGGACCAGGCGCTCGCTCTCCGCGTCCAGGGCGCTGGTGGCCTCGTCCAGCAGCAACAGGGCCGGATCGCGCAGGATGGCCCGGGCGATGGCGATCCGCTGGCGCTGGCCACCGGAGAGCCGCACACCGCGCTCACCCAGAAAGGTATGAAAGCCTTGGGGCAGACGGTCCAAGAAATCGCTCGCGTGGGCGGCGTCCGTGGCACGGCGCACAGCCGCATCGTCCACGCCGTCGAGCCCGTAACGGATGTTCTCCCAGGCGTCGGCGCCGAAGATCACCGGGTCCTGGGGAACCATTGCGATCCGGCGCCGCAGATCCCCTGGCTCCAGGTCCCGAAGCTCCACACCGTCGAAACAAATGCTGCCCGCCTGAGGGTCGTAGAAGCGCAGCAGGAGTTGGAAGAGCGTGGTCTTGCCGGCCCCCGAGGGGCCGACCAGGGCGACCCGCTCGCCGGGCCGGATGGTCAGGGACAGGTCCTCGATCACTGGCAGGTCCCGATGAGCCGGGTAGGCGAATCGGACGGTCTTGAAGGTCACCTCGCCGCCGGCCGGCTCCGGGAGTCGCTCGGGCCGGGGCGGGGCGCGGATCTCGGGCTCCATGGCCAAGAGCTCCATCAACCGCTCGCTGGCCCCTGCCCCGCGCAGCAGGTCGCCCACCAGCTCGCTCAGGTTGCCGACCGAGCTCGCCAACAGAACCGCGTAGAACAGGAAGGCGGACAGCTCTCCGCCGGTCAAGCGGCCAGCCAGGACCTCGCGACCGCCCACCCAAAGCACCACGCCGATACCGCCAAAGGTCACCGAGACCGCCACGGCGGACAGGGCCGCCGCCAGGCGCGAGCGGCGCAGGGCGGTGTCGAAGGCCGACTCCACCCGCTCACCGTAGCGCGCCCGGTCCACCGGTTCGTGGCAGAAGGCCTGGACGGTGCGGATGGCGTGGAGCACCTCGTCGACGAAGGCGCCCAGGTCGGCGATGCGGTCCTGGCTCAGGCGCGACAGACGCCGCAACTGGTAGCCGATCAGCCAGAGGGGTAGAAACACCAGTGGGGTGCCCAGCAATACCAGGGCCGTGAGATGGGGACTGGTCAGCGCCAGCATCAGCACCCCGCCGGCGGCGAGCAGCAAGGTGCGCAGCGCCATCGCCAGGGTGGAGCCCACCACGGTCTGGAGCAGGGTGGTGTCCGAGGTCAGCCGGGAGATGACCTCACCGGTGCGGGTCGTCTCGAAAAAGCCCACGTCCAGGCCCAACACCCGGTCGAAGACCGCCCGGCGCACGTCGGCCACCACCCGTTCACCGATCCAGGCGAGCAGATAGGAGCGCACCAGGATGGCCCCCGCCATGAGGAAAACGACGCCGAGAAAGAGCGAGAGCGAGCGGTTCAATGCCGCCTCGGAACCCGTCGCGAGCCCGGTGTCCACCACCACTCGGATCACCTGGCCGAAGGCCAGCACCGCCGCCGCCGCCACGAGCAGGGCCAGCGTGGCGATGATCAGGCGCCCGAGATAGGGCCGCACGAACCGCAACAGCCGCAGGAGCGGCCGCAGATCCCGGCTCAGGGGCCGGCGCGGCGGTGCAGACTGGCTTCGGTGCACGGGCAGTCTCGGGTGTGAGCGCGAATTGTGCGCCGAAACGAGGCGGCGTGGCTCACATTATCCGTGGAACGACCACGCAGAGCGTCAACCGCGCCACCCCACAGCCGGCGACGCGGCGATACCCCGGCAAGGTGCCTCCGCGGCCGTGCACGCTCACAGGGGTGCAGAGTAGAAGGACCTGCAAGGATTCCGGTGACGCGTGAAGACAGTAGGCGACCTTCACGGGACCTCGGAGGTCAGGGCTGCGGCGCACTCTTCGTCGAGACTATCGGCGACCCTTGCCCGCGCCTTCCGGGGTTGTGGCTACGGACCGATCCACTTCCCGAGCACGCCGCTTGGCGGGCCGCGTTTGGGCATCCAGGAGCCCGCTGGCGGTGCCGGAGCGCGACGCGACCAACGCCTGACGGTAGCGGTTGCAGCGGTCGAGAAACTCTCGGGTGCTCTTGGGCATCGGAACCCGGGCGCGCACGATGTGGGTGACCAGATCGGTGCCTTCGCGTAGCAGGCGAGTGCCCTCCAGGGCCTCTCGAATGGAGGGGGCATCGGCTACGATGGGCAACTGGGGCTGGACGTTGCACAGCCGCTCCCGGGCGACGACGAAGCGCGCCCAGATGTCAAAGATGTCGGGGTCGGTACGCAGGATCTCGCACTTGCGCTTGGCCACAGTGATCAACTCGTCGATGCGCGGGGCCACGTCGGTGATCTGGGTGCTCAAGGCGAAGGCGTCCTTAAGGCCGGCGCCAATGCGATCGATGTCGCGCATGGTCATGGCCATCTTGATGTAGCGGCTCTCGTAGAAGGCCTCGATGGAGATGGAGAAGGCCTTGAACGGCTCGCCCCAGAGCTCATCGATCCCCTCGTCACCGCCACGGTGACGCACCATTTTGCCCAGGTCGAGGGCCTCCATCAGGCACAAACCGCATTCGCGCATCAGGGTGTTCTCCGGCGTAACGGTCACTCCGGCACCCTGCAGGTCCACGAGACAGGTGAAGATGTCTGCGGCACGGTTGAACAGTGCGCCCGCGAGCATGGCTCCTTTGACCCGCTTGCGCTCCGTGTCAGTCTCCGCCTGGTAGGCCGCCCGCGCCTCGTTTAGGCGCACACCAGGGATGTTGACGCCATACTCCACATGGTTGAACAGCCGCCGGGTCAGGGCCTGTATGAGGCGCTTGCGGGTCTCCAGGGTGTCTGGCGGCGGGTCGTAATGCTTGATCCAATAGCCGTCGTAGTAGACGCGCATCTCCCCGTGGATCTTGCGGCGGGTGCCGTTGGCCGGGGTCTCGGACATGTGTGGCTGGCAGATAGCAGGTGGAATGGCCAAGTGTACCCAAGGTCAGGCGAGCGCACCCCATGCCATGTGACCCACTGACCCACTGCGACAGGACCTCTGCTGCCGCAGCGCTGTCGCGCCAAGGACCACACTCGAATCGTCACTCCCTTCGCTCCCGCGGGTAAGCGCAACTGAGTTTTACGCTCATCAAACAGGCGGGGGGGTTAGAATCTGGAGGGATAAAAAAGGAAGGGGCCAAGCCGAGATGATCACCAAAGACCGCGTTACCGCCATCATCATGACCCTGTTCGTATGGGGGCTCGCCGGAGGGGTCTTCGGCTCCCTATTCGCCGGTCTGCGGGAAGTCCTGTCCGCCCAGGGTCTCACCGGTTGGCAGCCCCTGGTCGCGGCCGCCGCGACCGCGGCCATGACCACATCCGCCCTATACAGCGCCATGCCGGTGGCCCTGACCGGGGCCATGGCGGGTGTGCTCGCCTCCATTGGAGCGCTGATCCTGCTCGGGCAGGGCGTGAGCCTTTACGAGATCGTCGGCATCGCCGCATTGGCGGGCGTCGCCGGCGGGAGCTTTTACGCCTGGATGGCAGACAGCCACGGACAGCCCCTGGTGGAGACGCTCGCGGGGCTGGGGTCGGGCCTGATCGCGGGGACGACCCTGGCGGCCGTTGTCGCCTTCACCGGCCATCAGGCCGGCACCTTCGTGCTCGCCGCCGGGGTTGTGGCCATTGTCGGCACCCTGTTTCAGATCTCCCAGCGCTGGCTCGCCACCGCTGGCTCTGACTGGGTCCACGGCGGCCTGTCCGCGGCGGTGGTGGCAGGGCTGACGGCCGTGCTCGTCGCGGCCAGCATCTGGATCCTTGGAGGGACCAGCGCCATCTCGCCGGACGGGGCCATCGCGGACGCCATGGGGCAATTGCGGCGGGAGATCCCCCCGGGATTCGCCGGCGGGCTCATGGGCGGGGCCGTGACCGGCGTGATTCTGGAGCTGCTCGGCTTCCATCTGGAGGAACACGCCTAGCTGTCGGGTTTTGGACGGTAGGTGCGCGCGCCCGACCGCGGTAATATCCGCCAGTCGCTCCCCTCCTGAAGCGGCATGGACTCGACCCAACCAACCTAGAGGCACTCTGGAGAGGACCAATGAATCCGTTCGATATTCTCGGTGCGGTACTGCAGTCCGGTTCGTCCCCCGCGGGTAACCGCATGGGTGGCGTGCTCGGTCAGATGATGGGCAACATGATGGGCGGGGGCGCACCCGGCGGGATGCCAGGCGGCATGCCGGGTGGTGTACCAGGAGGGATGCCCGGCGGCGGCATCTTCGACATCCTGTCCAAGGCCGCCGGCTCCATGTTCGGTGGCGGTCAGGGAGGCGCACCTGGAATGGGAGGACCATCCGGGATGGGAAGCGCCCCGGGGATGGGCGGCATGGGAGGCGGTTTCCCAGCCGAGATCCTCAAGCAGATCGCAGGTTCCATGCTCGGCGGCGAAGGCCCTGGCGGAAATGCCGCCGCAGGTGCGGGATCCATGGCGATCTTCGGCACCTTGGCGGCGCAGGCGCTGGAGATGGCCAAGTCCATGATGGGCGGGGGTCAGCCCCCGGCGGGCGGCATGCCCAATATCCAGATGGACGACCAGACGGCGGTGATCGCCGGCATGCGCGCCCCGCAATCGCCCCAGGAGCAGCAGCAGCTCACGGATATGGCCACCCTGACCCTGAAGGCCATGATGAACGCCATGAAGGCGGATGGACGGGTGGACGAGGAGGAGAAGGCGCGCCTTTTGGGTAAGATCAAAGAGGGTGGGGTCAGCGCTGAGGAGCAGCGCTTCGTGAGCGAGGAGATGCAGAAGCCGATCGACCTGGATGCGCTGGTACGGGCCGTGCCCAACAATCAGGCGGCGGCCCAGATCTACGCCGCCTCGCTGATGGCGATCACGTTGGATACGGACCCCGAGAAGCGCTACATGGCGGATCTCGCGGGCAAGCTGCGTCTGGATCCGAACGTCGTTGCCTACCTGCACAAGGCGGTCGGTGTGGCCTGACGCTGCTCCGCTGCGGGCCGCCATTTGGAGCGGCCCGCAGCGAGCTCGGCTTGGACCCCGACGGGGCCGGCCTTGTCAGCAATCCCGATACCGACACATCACGATCCCAAGGCGTCACCTCCAGGCAGGGCGCTTGATCGGTACCCCCCGGTCCGTCTTTTCCCCAACCCAACCCGGAGTCCCCCATGCTCGAAATCCTGTTCTTCGTCGCCGTCGGGATCTTCATCGGCTGGAACCTGCCCCAGCCCCCCTGGGCCCTAGAGCTTCAGGACAAGGCCGTCCAATTTGTCCGCGGACTGACCGGCAAGTCCCGCTGAGCCCTCGGCCAAGCCCGTACTCGGGGGCGCGGCTCCAGCCGGCAGACCATTCCCTCGCGTTTCCCACACCCGCCCCGCCGCCCCATACTTGCGACTGCGCAAGCCCACTCGGGGACCATCGCCGACATGCCATCCAGCGTCGGTTGCCGGCTGGGCAACGGCCACCGCCGTGGAATCGACCGATTCAGCGCGTCGTCGAAGGCCGCGTGAAGCAGACCCGCATCCCCATCAATCCGTACCCGGAGTGTCATTCCGATGTCCGACAGCCAGCCCGCTTCGAACCCAGCCACGGGCCCCGCGACCCTGATCCTCGGAGACGCCCGGTATGAGCTACCGGTCACCGAGGGCAGTGAGGGTGAGCGCGCCATCGACATCAGCGGCCTGCGTGCCCAGACCGGCTACATCACCCTGGACCCGGGCTACGGCAACACCGGAAGCTGCGAGAGCGCCATCACCTACATCGACGGCGAGCAGGGCATCCTGCGCTACCGCGGCATCCCTATAGAGCAGTTCGCCGATAGTCCGACCTTCATCGAGGTGGCACTGCTCCTGATCTGCGGGCATCTGCCCACGCAGAAGGAATATGACGTCTTCTCCGCGGACCTGACCCGCTTCGCGAACCTCGATGAGGGCATGAAGCATCAGTTCGAGGGCTTCCCCCGCAGCGCGCCGCCGATGGCCATCCTCTCGGCCATGATCAACGCCCTCTCCTGCTTCCACCCGGAGCTGCACGAACTGGATGACGAGGCCCAGTTCCGCCAGGCCGCCGCCCGGTTGATCAGTAAGATCCGCACCATCGCCGCCTATGCCTTCCGCCACTCCAAGGGGCTGCCCTACATCTACCCGGATCCGTCCCTGCGCTATGTGCCGAACTTCCTGCACATGATGTTCTCCCAGCCTTACCGGCAGTACGTCTGCCCGGAGGTAGTGCGCAAGGCACTGAACCTGATCCTGATCCTGCACGCCGACCACGAGCAGAACTGCTCCACGTCCACAGTCCGCATGGTGGGCTCCAGTGGGGCCAACCTGTTCGCCTCCTGCGCCGCCGGAGTGTGTGCGCTCTGGGGTCCTCTCCACGGCGGGGCGAACGTGGAGGTGCTGACCATGCTGGAGCAGATCCACCAGGGCAACATGACCCCTGAGGACTACGTGAAGCTCGCCAAAGACAAGGACAGCAAGGTGCGCCTCATGGGCTTTGGGCACCGGGTCTACAAAAATTTCGATCCCCGTGCCCAGATGCTTGCCAAGGTGGCGGAGGAGCTCGTGCCCCAGCTCTGCGGTGACGACCCGCTGCTGGCGATCGCGCGGCGCCTGGAGGAGATCGCGCTCTCAGATCCCTATTTCATCGAGCGCAAGCTCTACCCGAACGTCGATTTTTACAGCGGCATCATCCTGCGCGCCATCGGCATCCCCACGGATATGTTCACGGTCATCTTCGCGATCGGGCGGCTGCCGGGCTGGATCGCCCAGTGGTGGGAGCAGAACCAGGCCCCGGTGCGCCGCATCGCCCGGCCGCGCCAGATCTTCACGGGAAACACCCAGATCGACTATGTCCCCATGGACCAGCGAGGTTGACCTTGAGCGAGCGACCCGACACCCAGGCGGTCCAGTCCTACCTGCTCGGACTGCAGGACCGGATCTGCGCCGCACTCGAGGCCGCGGACGGCGTATCCCGCTTCCGTGAGGACGCGTGGGAGCGGTCTGGCGGGGGTGGCGGGCGGACCCGGGTGCTGGCGGGGGGCGGCGTCTTCGAGCAGGGCGGGATCAACTTCTCCCACGTCTTTGGCGAGCGCCTGCCGCCCTCGGCGACCGCCGCCCGCCCGGAGCTGGCCGGACGCGGCTTCCAGGCCATGGGCGTCTCTCTGGTGGTACACCCGAGAAATCCCTACGTGCCGACTTCCCACATGAACGTGAGGTTCTTCATCGCCGAGCGGGAGTCTGCCGAGCCCGTTTGGTGGTTCGGCGGGGGCTTCGACCTCACCCCCTACTATGGATTCGACGAGGACGCCGTCCACTGGCACCGCACCGCGCAAGCCGCCTGCGTCCCCTTCGGCGAGGGCGTCTATCCCCGCTACAAGCAGTGGTGTGACGAGTACTTCTTCCTCAAGCACCGGGGCGAGCCCCGGGGCATCGGCGGGCTCTTCTTCGATGACCTCAACGAGCCCGAGTTCGGCGAATCGTTCGCCTTCATGCGCTCGGTGGGCGATCACTACCTGCCGGCCTATCTACCGATCGTAGAACGGCGTAAGGGCCTGGAGCATGGCGAGCGGGAGCGCGGATTCCAGAAATACCGCCGGGGCCGCTATGTGGAGTTCAACCTGGTCTATGACCGGGGCACGCTCTTCGGGCTCCAGTCCG
The DNA here is from genome assembly GCA_963698355.1 of uncultured Gammaproteobacteria bacterium. Classification (GTDB taxonomy): domain Bacteria; phylum Pseudomonadota; class Gammaproteobacteria; order Chromatiales; family Chromatiaceae; genus Thiodictyon. The sequence continues at coordinate 13,588 of CAVOQO010000060.1, forward strand.
GTGGACGCACCGAATCCATCCTCATGTCACTCCCACCCGAGGTGAGCTGGCGCTACGACTGGCAACCCCAGCCCGGCAGCCCGGAGGCCAGGCTCTACGAGCGCTACCTGAAGCCGCGCAACTGGATCGGCGAGGATCCGGTCTGAGCGGCACCCGTCCGGGGCTTCTTGACACGCCTCGTCCCAACGGCCAAGTCGGGGGGCAGGAACCAATCCCAGGGTGGCTCAGGTCTCCGCGCCCGCCCGCCTGGCGGTCATGGAACGGCGTCTCTGCACATATTCCTGAGCGGACGCGGTGGCGGTGAAGAGCTCCAGACGATCCTCCTCACCCTGTTCGACCGGCATCATGGCCGGGTCGATCCCATGCTCGGGATTCGGCTCCGCCAGGACCCCGTCGAGGATGCGCCGATAACGGCGGTGCATCGCGTAGGCCCCAGCGTATTTGGTGACGGACTCCCAAACCAGGTTGGGATAGAACAGGAAGGGTGTCTCGATGGGCAGGCCCGGGCGACGCTGGCGTCGTGCCTTGCGGCGGATCAGGCCGCCCTCCAACGGGTGCAGCCGCTCGTAGACGACGGGCGCGTGAAAGGCGAACAGCTTTCCCATCATCTCTTTGGCGTCGTATCCCCAGAGCCGTGCGCGCCGCAGCACGGTGGCGACGTGCTCGTCCGTGTAATAGAGGTCCCAGACCTCGCGGTAGATCCCCTCCCACGCCTCTTTGGTCATCCGAGGATGGGCCATGGTCACGTGCTGGGTGTCGTAGTTGTTCATGTCGGGATCCAGCGCCGCACCCGCCCGCACCAGACCCTGGTGATCCTTGGACCCCGGCAGCGGGGTCAGGATGAAGAACTCCATGATGTCGATCGGTAGCTCGCGCTTGATGATCTCGATGTCGCGGCGGATGCTCTCGGGGGTGTCGTTCGGAAAGCCGATGATGTAGCCGGCGTAGGTCAGCACCCCCGCGCGGTGCCAGGCCTGCAGGAGCGCGCGGTAATCGGTGATCTTGTTCTGGCCCTTTTGCGCGGTCTTGAGGGCATCGGGATTGATGCTCTCCATGCCGATGAAGACCCGTGTGACACCGGCCTGGCCGGCCTTGTCGATAAAGCGCGGGATGCGGTGACACTGGGTATCCGCCTGGATCGTCAGGCGGATCGGGAGCCCGGCCGCACGCAGCTCGATCAGGCGATCGAAGATCGACTCCCAGTTGCGGTTGCGGGCGAAGTTGTCGTCGGTGATGAAGAAGTTGCCCACACCGTCGGCGGCATTGGCACGGACCAGGCGCTCGACGTCGTCCGGCGTGCGATGGCGCGACTTCTGGCCCTGGACATTGATGATGGTGCAGAAGCTGCACTGATAGGGACAGCCTCGCCCCGCGTCGAAGCTGGTGCGCCTGCCCATGGTGAGGCGTACCCGGTCCGGCGGCAGGTAGGGGGTGGGGGTCCCGGAGAGGTCCGGCAGATCGTCGAGGAAGTTGTAGATGGGATTGAGGCCGCCGTTGCGGATGTCGTGCAGCAGGCCATCGAGCCTCCCCTCCAGCTCGCCTGCGAACAGGCTGATCCCAAGATCGAGTGCCTCCTGCAGGTCCGCCGGGAGCTGATCGAGCATCGCCAGGCACCCGCTCACGTGGAAGCCACCGATCACCACCGGAAGATCGGCCGCGCGAAACTCACGGGCGATGTCCAGGGCGCGGGGGTACTGGTTGGACTGCACCCCGACCAAGCCGACCATCGCATGACCGCCGGCGCGCCGAATCTGGCGGATGAGCCGGCGCGGGTCGACTCGGGTGTTGGTCTCATCGATGGCCTGGACGCGAATCTCGACACCGTCACCGAGCACCTTGCGTCGTGAACATTCCACCGCAATCGCATAGACGGAGGCGAGGCTGTTGGAGGGCAGTGATGAGCGCCACCACTGGATCACATAACCGTCATCGTCATAGTGAGACGGCTTGATCAAGAGGATCTGAAAAAGGCCATTGCCGGTGGAGGGTGCTGGCATGGGTGCTCGCGCTGAGATTTCGGCCGAAAGGCCGCTTTGGCGGCAGTATGTCAGACATCCGCGTTGCGGGGGCGGTCGGTGTGATCGCCGGTTGTGACGGTGCCGGTGCGGGTGGGGGCCCCTAACCCGCGACCGCGAGCGGGCCCCCTGCCGGGTCGGGAGGCGCCTCACCCAGCAGCGACTCGGGCGCTGCGTCTAGACCTGAGTCCTGCACCGCGGGCCGCGGCTCTTCGAGCGCCTCGGCCAGGTCGGTGAGGCTCATGCCCCCGAGGGCCTCGGCCATGGCCCCATCGATGCGCCGCTCGATCTTCCCGATCCCCGAGTCCGGTGCCGTGCCATGGCAGCCGCTTTCCTGCTCTTCGTAGCAGCGCACACCGTCTAACATGGACTTGACTGTGATCGCGTCCGGCGCGTGGGCGGGAAGATAGCGCGGCGGATCGTCCGCGCTGCGCACCAGGAAACCCTCCTTCTCCAGCATGGTCAGGATGCGCTGGGTATTGCTCCTGGGCACTCCGAGTGCGGTGGACAGCCCCTCGCTGGTCCAGGCCGGGGCGCCGCTGAGATAATTTCGGACGATGTGTCCGGCCACCAATAGGGCCAGGCGCTCCCTCAACCGGTTGCTCAACCGCAGCTCGCGGGAACGGATGGTCAAGTATTCCGGGTGCTGGTGATAGAAGGCAATGCTGGCCCCAATGAGCAGGATCAACCAGGCGATGTACACCCAGATCATGAACAGGATCAGGATCGCCAGGCTCGAATAGACGGCGGTGTATTGGGTGGAACTGACCATGAAGCGGGCGAACATCCAGCCGACCGTCTGCCACAGGAAGGCCGCGGCGAGGGCCCCGATCATGGCGGATCGGAAGCGCACCCGGGTGTTGGGCACGAAGACATAGATGAAGGCGAAGGCGAAGGCGAGCAGCAGGAAGGGGACCAGTCGACTCAGGGCATCGATCAGGGTGCCGAAGGGTTCGATCGAGAGCACCGTGTCGACGAAGGCGCTGCTGCGAACCGAGGCGGAAAGGCCCACGGCGGAGAAGAACAGCACCGGGCCGATGAGGAGCACGCTGAGATACTGGCTGAAGCGTTGGGCGAAGGGCCGGCCCTCCTCCGCCCTCCAGGTGTAATTGAACACCTGCTCGATCTTCTTGATCAGGGTGAGCACGGTGTAGAGCAGCATGGCGAGACCCAAGGAGCCCAGCACCCTCACCTGCATGTTGTCCACGAATCCGATGATGCTCTGGGTGACCTCGACAGCCTTCTCGCCCAGCGGCTCGAGTGCATTCAGTAGCATAGGCTCCAGCTGATTGTGCACCCCAAACCCCTTGAGGACCGAGAAGCTCACGGCGAGGAGCGGCACCAGCGACAGCAGGGTGGTATAGACCAGACTCATGGCCTGGAGCGAGAGGTACCCCTGTGTGAGGTCGCGGACCAGCGCGTAGATCAGGCGCCCGAACCACACTAGGCGCGCCTTCCAGGCTGGCATCTGGTCGAGCCGTTTCGACCACAAGAGGCCGTCCAGGCGCTTCGCCATTGGATGGGCTTGTTTCATGGAATTTGCTCGCGGGCTTCGGCGATGGGTCAACTCACATCGCGGGCAGTATACGCAACCCGGTGGACCTGGGCGGGCGGCGGCGACGGGGCTGTCGGCCGCCGCGCCCAGCGCCATCGCTGCACCCGTCAATTCGCCGCCCGCGGCCACTGGGAAGGCGGCGGAGGACCGCATCGCTGGGGGCTCGATGCGGCCCCCAGCACGCCGCGCTGCGCGGTGTCGCCCGTACGTCTGAGCCGGTTGAAACCACCGGTGCAACCCCGATGACACGGTATCATCGTTGAATCCATCTCAACTCGAACCGGAATCCGAGACGCCATGAGACCTTTGATCCAAACCAGACAGTCCTTCTTTTGGATGCTCCCCCTCGCCGTTTTGACCCTGGCCGGCTTGGGCATCGCCCCTGCGGGTACCGAGTCCGAGGACCAGACATTGACCCCCATGGCGGACAAGCCCACGGCGCCCGACTTCGACCTCAAGGACCCGAACGACCAGCCCCAGCGGCTCGCGGACTATCGCGGCAAGCCCGTGATCCTCAACTTCTGGGCTACCTGGTGCCCGCCCTGCCGAGAAGAGATGCCCTCCATGCAACGCGCGCATGAGGCGGTTTCGGGTGACGGCATCGCCCTCCTCGCCGTCAACGTGGGTGAAGACGCGGACACCATCAACCAATTCCTTGCCGAGAACCCGGTGGCGTTTCCGCTGCCCATGGACGTCGACTCCCGGGTCGTCCAGAGCTACCCCGTCCGGGGTCTGCCCACCACCTTCGTGATCGACCCCGACGGCCGACTCGCCTACGTGGCCACTGGCGGCCGAAAATGGGACGACCCCAAGCTCCTGGACCAGGTACGGGCGCTGAAGGAGTAACCGTGGCCCTGAGGCTGGCTGCCCAGTCGCTGACCCCGCCCGCCCGGCCAAACGCGGGCTCAACCCGCGGTTGGCCGACGATCCTCTGCTATGCGTGAGCTCCGATGGAGCAACAGCCGCTATTGGACCCGGCCGAAGCCTCATTCGTGCAAGGCACGGTGTCCATCAATGTCGCCGCCCGGACCTCCGACCTGACACCGGAGGTGGCGCGCGCTCGGCTGTCGCGTCCAAGTGGATCTCCGCCGCGGTCCTCTCCTGCCTCGCTGACAACGGCGCCATCGGGGTCATGTTCACCCTGCCCATTAGGCACCAGACCCTGACGCTCAAGGGCCACGACGCCGAGCTGATAGAGATCGACCAGAAGGACCTGCCCTTGATCGAGGAGTAACGGCGCAAGTTCGCCCTCGACCTGGCCACCATCGGATACACGCCAGAGTTCGCAGGCGCCGTGGTGCCGATGATGTCCGATCTGGTCGCGGTGCGATTCACGCCGAGCGCGAGCTTCTGGTCCAGCTCCGGCAGATGGCAGATGTCGTCCCCGGTCCCGATCATGACCTGATCGAAACCCCCGAGCCGGTTGAAAGTCCAGTGATGACCATGCGTGCGCGACCATAGCCCCATTGAAACGAAACTTCTTCCGGTACTTGATGGTTTCCCCAGCGTCCGGCAAACGACGCCTTGCTCAAAACTTGTCACTATGTCGGAAAGTGCGGATCGAGAAAAGGCGACGCCCGAAGCGGATCGGCTCGATACCGATGCTCCGATGGTAGACTGACGGCCCCGGCCGCCTCTGGTCCCCCACCAACAAACGCAATCCGTGGAACCCCGCTTCGTCCATCTGCATCTGCACACCGAATACTCTCTGGTCGACGGCCTGGTGGGCATCAAGCCACTCGCCAAGGCGCTGGCCAAGGCGGAGATGCCCGCGGTGGCGGTCACCGATCAGGGCAATCTGTTCGCCCTGGTGCGCTTCTACAAGGCGGCGGTGGCGGCCGGCGTCAAGCCCATCGCCGGGTCGGATCTCTGGGTGCGCAACCCGGCGGATGCCAACAAGCCCCATCGGCTGGTGCTGCTGGTCCAGGACAAGACCGGTTACGGCAATCTGACTCGGCTCATCTCCCGCGCCTACGTGGCGGGCCAGCACCTGGGCGTGCCTCAGGTGGAGCGGGACTGGATCGCCACGTCCGCGGATGGACTCATCGCGCTTTCCGGCGGGCCTGGGGGAGACGTTGCCCAGGCGCTGCTCGCCGGCAACCGTGAGGAGGCCGAGCAGCGCCTGGACGCGTGGATTCGGGTCTTCGGCGACCGCTACTACCTGGAGCTGATCCGCACCGGCCGCGAGCAGGAGGCGGAGTTGATCGAGCTCAGCGTGGATCTGGCAATCGCCAAAGGCGTGCCGGTCGTCGCCACCAATGACGTGCGCTTCCTTGCCAGGGAGGACTACGAGGCCCATGAGGTGCGGGTCTGCATCCACGAGGGCCGCACCCTGGACGACCCACGCCGCCCCCGCCGCTACAGCGAGGAGCAATACCTGCGCACCCCGGCCGAGATGGCGTTGCTCTTCGCCGACTGCCCCGAGGCACTGGAGAACAGCGTCGAGATCGCCAAGCGCTGCAACCTGGAGTTGCAGCTCGGCAAGAACTTCCTGCCCGAGTTTCCGGTGCCCGAAGGTCTAACCATCGACGAGTTCTTCACCGCCGAGGCCCGCCGGGGTCTGGAGCGGCGCTTCGAGCGGAGCCTCCTGGCCGGTGCGCCCCACTCGGCCCCGGATCGGGCCGAGCGGCGCCGCGTCTACGAGGCGCGCCTGGACCTGGAGCTCGGTGTCATCTGCCAGATGGGTTTCCCCGGCTACTTCCTGATCGTGGCGGACTTCATCGCCTGGGCCAAGGCGAACGGCATCCCGGTCGGCCCCGGCCGCGGCTCAGGCGCCGGCTCATTGGTGGCCTACGCGCTCGGGATCACGGACTTGGACCCCATCGAGCACGAGTTGCTGTTCGAGCGCTTCCTGAACCCCGAGCGCGTCTCCATGCCGGACTTCGACGTGGACTTCTGCATGGAGGGCCGGGACCGGGTCATCGACTACGTGGCGAGCCGCTACGGCCGCGATGCGGTGTCCCAGATCATCACCTTCGGCACCATGGCCGCCAAGGCGGTGGTGCGAGACGTGGGCCGGGTCATGGGCCACCCCTACGGATTCGTCGACCGGGTCGCCAAGATGGTGCCCTTCGAGCTGGGCATGACCCTGGAGAAGGCACTCACCGATAGTGACGACCTGCGCGCCGCCTACGAGGACGACGAGGAGATCCGCACCCTGATCGACATGGCGAAGAAGCTGGAGGGGTTGACCCGCAACGCCGGCAAGCACGCCGGTGGCGTGGTCATCGCCCCCACGGTGCTGACCGACTTCGCGCCGCTGTATTGCGAGCCCGGCGGGGACAACCTGGTCACCCAGTTCGACAAGGACGACGTGGAGGCGGCGGGCCTGGTCAAATTCGACTTCCTGGGATTGCGCACCCTCACCATCATCGACTGGGCGCTCAAGACCATCAATGCCGGCCTGACCCAGGGGCCGGATGGGGAGAGCGAGCCGGTCGATATCAACCGCATCGACCCCCGCGATCTGGCCTCCTTCGATCTGCTCAAGAGCTGCCGGACCACGGCCGTCTTCCAGCTGGAATCGCGCGGCATGAAGGAGCTCGTCAAGAAGCTCCAGCCCGATTGCTTCGAGGACATCACGGCGCTGGTGGCCCTGTTCCGACCTGGTCCGCTGCAGTCCGGCATGGTGGACGACTTCATCAACCGCAAGCACGGGCGCGCCGCGGTCGCCTATCCGCACCCCGATCTGGAGCCCATCCTCAAGCCCACCTACGGCGTCATCCTCTACCAGGAGCAGGTGATGCAGATCGCCCAGGTACTGGCGGGCTATACCCTGGGCGGCGCGGACCTGCTGCGCCGCGCCATGGGGAAGAAGAAGGCGGAGGAAATGGCCAAGCAGCGCGCCATCTTCCAGGAGGGGGCCGTGGCCCGCGGCGTGGACGCCGACGTGGCCACCTACATCTTCGACCTGATGGAGAAGTTCGCGGGCTACGGCTTCAACAAATCGCACAGCGCCGCCTACGCCCTGGTCTCGTACCAGACCCTGTGGCTCAAGGCCCACTACCCCGCCGCCTTCATGGCCGCCGTGCTCTCCGCGGACATGGACAACACCGACAAGGTGGTGACCCTGATCGACGAGTGCAGGGTCATGGGGCTCAAGGTCGAGCCGCCCGCCGTCAACCGCTCAGAGTACCGATTCACCATCGCGGACGCGCGCACCGTGGTCTACGGCCTCGGGGCCATCAAAGGGGTTGGAGAGTCTGCCATCGAGGCAATGCTGGAGGCCCGCCGCGCGGGCGGCCCCTTCCGGGATCTGTGGGAGTTCTGCCGACGCATCGATCTGCACAAGGCCAACCGCCGGGTGCTGGAGGGCCTGGTCCGTGCCGGCGCCTTGGACGGGCTCGCGACCAATCGGGCCACACTCATGGCCCAGCTCCCGTTGGCACTGAAGGCCGCGGAGCAGCACCGCGACACCCAGGCCGCGGGCCAGGCGGACCTCTTCGGTGCACTGGAGCCCTCCGCCGTCCCAGCGCCGGACCCCCAGCTCGCGGCCGAGGCGCGGGAGGACTGGGACGACGAGCAGCGTCTCACCGGCGAGCGCGAGACTCTGGGGCTCTATCTCACCGGACACCCCATCGACCGTTACGACGCCGAGCTCGACGCCATGGTGGGTGCCGGCAACCGCATCGCGCGCATCCTGGAGACGGAGCGCCCCGATCCGCCGTCGGAGGAGACCGCCGGCGAGGATGACGGAAGCGGAAACGGCGGACGCGGTTGGCGCAGGCCCTGGCGGGAGCGCGACCGGCGCACCGTCGCCGGCCTGGTGGTAAGCGTGCGCCACGGCAAGACCCAGAAGGGACGCATGGGCTCGGTGCTGTTGGACGACCGCACCGGGCGCATCGAGGTCGCCGTCTTCTCGCCCGTCTACGATCAGGTCCGCACCCTGTTGGTCCCAGACCAGATCCTGGTGGTCACCGCCAACCTGAGCTTCGACGACTATCGCGATGCCTGGTCCCTGCGCGCCTAGGATGTGCGCACCTTCGAGCAGGCCCGCGAATCCGAGGCCAGCCACCTGGCACTCACCCTGGACCTCTCCAGCCCCGCTGGCCACCGCAAGGGTGTTGCACTGGCGGACGATCTCAAGGCCATCCTCGAGCCCTACCGGAGTGGCGACCTGCGCCTGCTCATCGACTACCGTCGTCCCGGCTCCCGTGGACGCCTGGTCTGCGGCGACCCCTGGCGCGTCCAGCCCGCCGACGCGCTCTTGAAGCGCCTGCGTCGCCTGCTCGGCAACGATGCCGTCCAGGTCGCCTACGAGGGCAAACCCCAGCCCGCCGAGACCCCGCGGCCGAAGGCCCCCCGGCTTTCGGTCGTGCGATGAGCGCATCAGGGTCATATTCCCCGCCCCTTTTCCATCCCAACGCCGCCCGATTCAGGTCCGACCCATGACCAAACTCAAGCTCGGTATCCCCAAAGGCAGCCTGGAAGAGGCCACCATCGCCCTGTTCAGGCAGGCCGGTTGGACCATCAGTCCGCGCTCGCGCAACTATTACCCGGAGGTGGACGACCCGCAGCTCGCCTGCGCCCTGGTGCGCGCCCAGGAGATGGCGCCCTATGTGGCCAACGGCACCCTGGACCTGGGGCTCACCGGGCTCGACTGGATCCTGGAGACCCAGGCCGAGGTCACCGAGATCTGCACCCTCACCTACTCCAAGAGCTCCAACCAGCAAAGCCGCTGGGTGCTCCTGGTGCGGGAGGATTCGCCCATCCGCTCGGTGGAGGACCTGAACGGGTGCAAAGTGGCCACCGAGCTGACGGGCTTCACCCGCCGCTATCTGGCGGAGCGCGGTGTCACGGCGAGCGTGGAGTTCAGCTGGGGTGCCACCGAGGCGAAGGTGGTGGAGGGGCTGGTGGACGCGGCGGTGGAGATCACCGAGACCGGCAGCACCATCCGCGCCCACGGGCTGCGGATCGTCGAGGACCTGCTCTACACCGACACCCGCCTGATCGCCAATCCCGCGGCACTCGCTGACCCGGGCAAGCGGGCGAAGATCCAGCAGATCGCGCTGATGCTCCAGGCGGCGCTCGCGGCACGCCACAAGGTGGCCCTGAAGCTCAACTGCCGGGCCGGCGCGCTGGACGAGGTGGTGGCCCTGCTGCCCAGCCTGCACGCGCCCACGGTGAGCCATCTCTACGACCCGGAATGGCTGGCGGTGGAGACCATCGTAGACGCCGACGCGGTGCGGGAGCTGATCCCGCGCCTGCGGGCGGCGGGTGCCGAGGGCATCCTGGAGTACGAGCTGCGCAAGATGATCTGAGCCCCGGCGCCATCGACCACCGGCCGCGAATGCTCCATCGGGCGCGTTTCGCCTCCCTCCCGCGCCCCAGGGCCCGGCGCCAAAGAGGGTCGATGACCGCCTCGACCTGAATCGCCCGTCCGGGCACTCAGCCCTCCGGCCCCAGATAGGCCTCCAGCATGCGGTCCCATTCCGGGGTGCGGATGATCTCCAGGATCTGCCGGTTGAGCTGCTCCCGCAGGGGGGAGCCGGACGGGAGGGCGATACCGTAGTCCTGGCGGGCGAAAACGGTCGGCAGGACGCGCAGCTCCGACGCATGCCCCTCGTTGACCAGGTAGAGCAGGATGGGGGCATCGTAAACCACCGCGTCCGCACGGCCCGCGGCCAGCTCAGCCAGGGCATCGCTCAGTTCGGCCGCCGGCGTGTAACGGACCAGCTTCTCATCCAGAAAGGCGGCACTGGTGCTGCTATCCAGGGTAAGCACGCGCTTGCCGCGCAGGTCATCGACCCCGCGGATCGCCTGATCCAGCTCGCCGACCGTGAGCGAGCTGGCGATGGCCGCGGTGAAGCCCGAGATCATGATGATGCTCGCGAACATCCACACCAGGCCGATGATGCGGCCCGCCAAGGTAACAGGCGCCTTGTCGCCGTAGCCCACGGTGGTCATGGTCACCGCCGACCACCAGATCCCTGAACCGATTCCTCTGACCGGATGGCTCTGGAACTGGCCGTTGCGACGACGCTCGACGAGCCAGACCAAGGCGCCCACCAGTGTGAGCACGCCCAACAGTGCCGCCATGGACTGGATGAAGGGGCCAGAACCGATGCGCTTCAAGGCCGAGAGCCAGGTCACCTCCGAGCGCTGGCGCACCGCGACACCCAGCCCCGAGCTGTAGAAGGGGTGGGTGAAGTCCATGACCCGCTCCCGCTCCGCGGTAATGGTGAGCGCGGCGGCGGCCGCGTCCACCTGGCCCTTGACGGTCGCATCCAGCATCTGGGGAAGACTCATCTCCTTCAGATCGAACTCCAGCCCAGTCTCCTCGGCGATCCGGCGCAGCAGCTCGATGGCGATGCCGTCCCAGCCCCCATCGACCTTCATGGCGAAGGGCGGGACATTTCGGGTTGCGATCGTCAGGTGACCGGCGATGCCGTCAGCAGGCTCCTGCGCGTCGACCGCTGCCGAGAGTGCGGCAAATGCGGCGTAAACCAGCGCCCGGCGGATTCCGTGCGTCGCGGGCATGGTCTTGGCTCCTCATTATGGACCTGGGGTACCCCAGACACGGGATGGCGTGCATCATAACCAAGCGAGCTCGCCCGAGTCCGCAACCACCCCATTGACTTGGCGCAGACGGGAACGGAGCAACGAGAAGAGCGTGATGACGAGCCTGAAACGATCCATGTGCGCACCACTGCCGCTGCTCCTGCTCTTGGCCTTGGCAACCGCGTTCCCGACCGCCGTCACCGCCGTCATCCTGCCGGACCTGCGCGACATCCAGCGTGAGAACCTGAAGCTCGAGCGCTTCGCCCTCGAGGTGGAGGACATCGTCCGGCGCGCCCTCGCCCGAGGGGAGGCGCTGGAGAACCGTCTGGCGGACGAGGAGATCAACCTCGACGGGGCCCGGGTCGACGCCGAGATGCTGCGTGCCGCGCGGTTGGACCTCGATTCGATGCAATCGCGTCTCGCCGTCATGGAGGGGCGGATCGAACAGCGGACCCTGGTCCTCGCGCGCCTTGCCACCCAGGTCGAAGAGCTGCAGGCAGATCTCGCGACATCCGATGGACTGGACACTGAGCGTCTGCGTAAGGAGGCCGGGCTGGACCTGCTGCGCGCCCAACAGAAGGCGACCGAATCCAATGTAAATGCGCTTGGAAAGCTCATAACCGCGGCACGCCGCAACGCCGAGCTGCTCACCCAGCGACTGCGCCTGCTCCAGAGCCGGCTCCAGCTCGGGAACATCGATACGGCCGCCCTCCAGACCCAGGACAAACGGATCGCCATGCTGGAGACGGTCATCAGGGATTTCCTGGCCCGGGCCACTCGCACCGACCGCGAGGCCGATGCCATCGTCGGCACCGGGCCCAAGGAGCTGGAGCGCCGGCGCGTCGTCGCCATGAGCGGGGACGACGCGGTGACGCGAGGATTCCTCCGTCAGAACGACTTGGAGCTGGTGCTCGCCGGGAACCGCCTTGGCAGCCTGGTGGCCCTGCGCGACGACAGCACCATGCCGCTTCACGTGCTGGAGGGCGGACAGCGCAGGCTGGGCGAGATCGAGCAGACTCTGGAGAGGATCGGAGCGAGCCTTGAGGTCCAGGTGGGGGTGTTGGAGTCCAAGCTGACGGCCTTGCGGCGTGGCGGAGCTTCGGATGGTCCCGAGATCGGCATGGCACACGACCTCAGATCGCTGATGGACTTCCAGAAGAAAGACATCGAGGAACTGAAACAGCGGGTTGCCGACGAGCGAACGATCTATGACCGCGTCATCGGCGAGGCCCATGCCGCGTCACTCCTCGACCACCGGCCGCTGCCCTCCGCCGCCTCTGACTGGCGACGCATCGGGGCGAGCGCACTGGATTTGCCCCGCCTGTTCGCCGGCAGCCTGGCGCTGGTGGCGGAGGACCTCGGGGGACGCGCTGTCCAGGCTGCCCAGGGGTTGCGCATTCTCGTCGGGCTTGGGGCTCCGTTTTTGGTGGGGCTGATGCTGTGGGGGGCACGCCGGCTGAAGACGCCGGAGCAGATCCCTGAGGATCGCCGGTATCTCGCAATGACCCTCGACGCACTTTCGCACGCGCTGCCCGCGGCGATACCCGCCGCGGTGTGGTTGCTCGCCGCTCTGGCCTTCGAAGTCCCGCGGCAGATGCTGGTCCCGGTCCTAGCGCTGCTGGGACTTTGGCCGGTCCTCGCCTTCGTATCGCGACTCACGCGCGAGGGGCTGCTCGGAGATCTGGCCCGGGGGGGGAGGCGGTTGCCCGACGAGGCTGAATACGCCTTCCGCGTTCGTTTCTGCCAGCGCCTGCGCCTCGGCCTCTGGGTGGCAGGCGCGCTCGCGTTCCTCTTCGTGCTCACCCACGCATTACCTATCGCACCGCTCCTCGCGGACCTCCTCGATCGGCTTGGGATGTTGGGCCTCCTGGCCCTGATGATCCCGGCCCTGGCCCTGCGCGACCTGATCTCGCGCCAGTCGTCACACTCATGGTCAAACCGGCCCCGGGCCCTGCGCTTTTTCGCTCCACTGTCCCGCGTGCTGCCCGTCTTCGTGCTGGTGACCGGACTGATCGGACTCGCCGGGTACACCAATCTGGCGTGGGAACTGACGGCGTATTTCCTGTGGCTGCTCCTGGTGGCCCTGGTATTGTTCTTTGCCGCGGGCCTGCTGGCGGACCTGGGGTCCCGATTGTCCGCCCGCCTCGAGGTATCGGACCCGGAGCGCGCCGCCTTCTGGCGCACCCATTTCGTTGAACCTGGTCACCGACTGGGGCTGCTTGCCGCCTTTGCCGGGGGTGGCTGGCTGCTATTCACGCTGTGGGGCTGGAACGTGCAGACGCCGGCGGTGCGCTGGGCCCAAGGCTTGGTGAACACGGTGCTGTTCCGGATCGGCGAGGCCCCGTTCACCGTCGGCGACATCCTAACGGCCCTGATCCTGGTCGCTGCAGCCCTTTGGGTGGGGGGCTGGAGCCAGCAGGTCAGCTATCAGCTCGCCTACCGCAGGGTGCGCGACCAGGGCCTGCGTCAGGCGCTGGCCACCTTCACCCAGTACGTAGTGATCGTGGCGGGGGTCCTGCTGGCCCTGAAGATCATCGGGTTCGATCTGACCACCCTGACGGTATTCGCCGCCAGCCTGGGGGTGGGCATCGGCTTCGGCATGCAGAACATCGTCAACAACTTCATTTCTGGCATCCTGCTGCTGGCCGAGCGGCCGCTGCGAATCGGGGACTATGTCAGCATCGGGCCGCACCAGGGGAACGTCACCCAGATCGGGATTCGCTCACTCACCGTGCGCACCCCGGACAAGCAGGAGGTAGTGATCCCCAACGGAGAGGTGATCAGCAAGGAGTTCACCAATTGGACTCGCAGCGACGACACGGTGCGGGACGTGCAGTACGTCCACGTTCGTTACGATAGCGACCGCGAGCGCGCCATCGACCTGATCAAGGCCGCGCTCGCCGACCAGCCGGACGTGCTCAAGGATCCGCCCCCCGGGGTCTTTCTCGATGGATACGCGGAACGGGGCGCAAGGATCCGGTTTCACTACTGCTTCCGGTTCGTCCACGGCCCCGGCACCTTCGCCACCCGCTCGGCGGTGCTCTTGGAGATCGGACGGCGCTTCGCCGAGAACGGCATCGCCTTCGCGGAGTTGTACTTCTTGCCCCCCGTTGTCCCGGCCGAATAGCCACAGCGGCACGCCCCTGGCCGGGACGGGTTCATCGAACCCTGCTTTTCCTTTGCGCCTGGAGGTCGGAGGTCAGATCACTCACGTCGTAGCCGAACCAGCGCTCGCTGATTCGTCGCAGGGCCCCTTTGGCCTGCATGTCAGCCACCGCCCGGTCGATGATCTGCAGCATGCCCGGGTCACCCTTGGGAACGGCCACCCCGTTTCCATAGCCGAACCACCGGGTGTCCGCGACCGGCGGGCCGACGAAGGCGAAGCCCTGACCCCGGGGCATTTTGAGGAAATTCTGGTCGATGGTGATGTGGTCACCCAGGATCAGGTCGATGCGTCCGAGCATCAGATCCAGCAGGGCGTCCGGCTGGGTGCTGTAGCGGTAGATCTCGCTGACCCCGGAGAAGTTGTCGGTCGCATAGTTGTCGAACGTGGTTCCGCGGCGCACGCCGATCTTGAGTCCCTTGATGCCCTCGCGGTCGACGGACCTGACCCGCCCCTCGCGGGCCACGAAGCGCCCGGGACTGTTGTAGTAGGCGCGGGTGAAGGCAATCAGCTTGCGCCGCCCGTCGGTGATTGACATGGAGGCGACGACGGCATTGAAGCGGCGCTCCTGGAGCCCACGGATCAGGTCGGACCAGTCGCTCGGCACCAGCTCGCATTGGGCACGAACCTGGGCGCACAGTGCACGGGCAACGTCGATGTCGAACCCTGTGAGCTTGCCCGTCTCGTCCACGAAGCTCTTCGGCGGGTCCTGGCCGTAGACGCCGATCCTCAGGCGGATCGCCTCCGCCTGGGCCGCAAAGGAGATCCCGACCCCCAGCGCGATTGAGAGCAGGCGGAACAAAATGCGCCGCGAGGCCCGATGAGGCTGGTGGCTGAAGGATGGCGTTAGGGTCGACATGGCGCCGGACTCCGCTTCGTCGCGTCTACCATTTTGTCCCGTCCTGGCTCATTCGATTGAGCTCCTCGACCAGCATGGGAAGGACGACCTCCCCGGGCCCCTCGCCAGCCAGCACCCGGTAGACGCTCTTTTGGAATCGGTCGCTCACCCGGGGGTAGGCGCTGCGGGTCACGGTCGAGGGACGGGCGACGAACTCCACGCGACCCTCGGCGAGCAGGCTCATGACAGGGAGCGCCGCTCTGATCTCGGCGTCCCGATAGAGCGCCGGCCGAGCCGGCACCAGGGCGGTCGCGAGTGCGCGCCGCCGCTGGACGTCCGCGCTGGTGAGGAACCGCACGAGGTCAGCCGCGACCTCCGGGTTGCGGCTGTAGCGGGAGACCGCAAGCTGCCAGCCGCCCAGGGTTCCCACGTGCCGCCCCTTGGGCCCGCTTCTTGGGAGCGGCGCGATGCCGACCTTGCCGCGCACCTTGGAGCCTTCCGCGTTGATCGCGGACCAGGCACCCGGCCAATGGCGCAGGAACGCGGCGTTTCCAGCGACGAACTGGTCGAGCGATTCCCGTTCCGTATAGGACAGCACGGCGTCGGGGGAGATGATGTAGAGCCAGCGGGTCGGGCGTTTTAGCGCGTACTCCGCCTCGGGGTTCCCGATGGAGACCTGCCCGTCGGGCTCGACGATATGACCCCCACCCCAACCCGCGACCCATTCCAGGGCATTGCAGGTGAGACCCTCGTAACGCCAGCCCTGCCAGAGGAATCCCCAGAATCGCCCGTTGCCGGCCTGGCGCTGGGTATCCTGGACGCGGATCGCGGCGTCCTCCAGCGCGTCCCAGTCCCGCGGTACGGGGATCCGCTCGGACTCGAGCAGATCCTTGCGGTAATAGAGCAGACCAAAGTCCAGAAACCAGGGCAGGGCCACGAGCCGACCGTCGACCGTGTCGTTGGCGATCAGGGCCGGGTCGAACTCCGACTCGGTCCCGTCGAGGTAGGGCCTGAGATCCACCAGATCGTCAGCGAAGAGTCCCGGCCAGATGACGTCGATTTCCAGTACGTCCAAGGCAGGGCTGCCGACCCCGAGAAGCTCCTCGTAGACCTGCTGCCGGTCCCCGACATCCACCGGGGCGGCGACCACCCGCACCTGGTGCCCCGACGCGGCGGCCCAGGCCTCGGCGGACTCGCGGCACAGGGCGTATTCCTGTTCCGTCAGACCGCAGGCGATGCTGACCTCGGCGGCCTGCGGCGTGGAGGAGCAGACAGAGAGCAGGACGGCTGCGGCGCGCAGCTGACCGAGCGGCGTGACTTCCATCGATTAGGTATACCGGAGGACGGAAAAGCGCACCATTCTAGCGCGTCCGCCAGTGGTTCCGGAGCGAGCCCGGCACGGCCCGCCGGTCACGGGGGGTAGAATGGTGCACCGGCATCCACGGAGCCCAAACCACATGCCAGCTGCCCTCCTCGCCCGCCGGGCACTCGCCCTGCTCGTCTTCGCCGCCGCCCTGGCGCTTGCCGTTCATCTGATCGGGGAGCTGAACCGGGTCAAGGGGTTGAAGACGGACCTGGCGGAGATCAACAACGTCCGGTATGGACTGCTGGACGCGGACCAGTGGGTGTCACAAGTCTCGGCGGTGCTGGAGCGCCGCATCAACGAGTTCGAGGTCACAGACACCAACCGGCCACAGATCAAGCAGGCGGTGGAGCAGGTGCTGAACACGCTGCTCGACCAAGTGGAGCAGTACCTGCGCAAGCGAAACCAGCAGGCGGCCGGATCCTGGCTCGACCAGTTGAAGGGCGCGATCCAGCAAGGACTGCAGGACCTCCTGATCGACTTCAGGGAGCTGCGGCGCAAGGTACCGGACTATGCGGACCTGGTCGTGGAGGAGCTCTCCAAGCCGGAGGCCAAGCGCGAGATCAAGGCCCAGCTCCTGGCATTCATGCAACAGGCCGCGAGCTCGACCTTTGCCAAGACCGACCGCTCTCGGCTCGACGCCTTGCTGGCCCGCCATGGCTGCGCCGACTCGCAGGTCTGCACGGTGGAGCTCGGCGCCCGCATTGAGGAGGTACGCCAGCCACTCCTTCAGCAGCTCGTGGGGCTCCTCGCCCTGGTGGGGCTCTTGTTCCTGCTCTGTGTGAGCGCACCACCTCTGGCGACTCCGGCCGGCGCCACGACTGCCCCGCTGCGTTTCGACCAGTTCAAGCTGTTCCTGCTCGCCGGAGCCACCCTGATCCTGCTCGCCGGCGGCATCCTGACCCCCATGATCGAGATCGAAGCGCGCATCACGGAACTCAGTCTCCAATTGCTGGGCGAGCCCGTCGTCTTCAGCAACCAGGTGCTCTATTTCCAGACCAAGAGCGTGTTCGACGTGGTCTCCATCCTGGCACGCACCGGGGGCGCGGACATGATCCTGGTGGCGGTGTTGATCGTCACCTTCAGCGTCATCTTCCCTGGCCTGAAGGTACTGGCTACCTACATCTATTACTACGACTTCCGGGGGTTGAGGCACGCGCCCCTGGTGCACTTCTTTGCGCTGCGCTCAGGCAAGTGGTCCATGGCGGACGTCTTGGTCATCGCCATCTTCATGGCCTACATCGGCTTCAGCGGTCTGGTGGGCAGCCAGCTCGGCTCCCTGAGCCGGGCCGCCAAGGCGGTGGAGGTGCTGACCACCAACGGGACCACCCTGGCGCCGGGGTTCTTCCTGTTCCTGGCCTTCGTGCTGGCGAGCCTGCTCCTCTCCACCGTGCTGGAGAACCGGATCGGCGAGGGGCACTCCACCTGAGACCGTCCGCGACCGGCGTATCCCGCCGGACGGCGCGCCCATTGGCGCGCATCCGCATCGTTATCCCGGTGCGTCCCAACCGGCGCCCGCCGGGTTATGCTTTAGGTAGGTCAACGAGACATGATTGCCGCCGACGTGAACACCCGCCCGATCTCCCTCTTCCCCATCCTCGCCACCGTGCTCCTACTCGCCGGCACTGCGCCCGCCCATGCCTGGACCGGCGCCCTGCCCGAGGGTGGCGAGCTGCGGGTGGATCCCAATACACACCGCGCCTGGCGCGTCGAGGGTGACAACGCCAGACCGATGTGGGACGGGGTCCATCGCCTCGATGACGGCTCAGTGGTCATCATCCGGGGGGGCACCGCGGTACCCACCGAGAGCATGTTGCGCAGCTGGGAGGGCGGTGCCCCGACCGTCGATCAACTCGAGGGGCGGCCCTGCGAGCAGCTCGAGCGCCGCGTGTGCGGACCCAGCAACGAGTGCCGGGCAACCGCCGCCTGCCTCAGCGCCCGCAGCCTACTCAACGCCGAGCGGGAGGCCCAGCGGCGCGCCCCCATCGGCGCAGGGGCGCGCCCCGAGACCGCCGCGGCAGCGGATTGCGCGGCGGCGCTCAAGGATCCCAAGTTCCCCCGCTGCGGCGGCAATATCGCCAATGCGGGCCCCAGCCCTTGCCAGACACTCGTGGATCGGGTCTGCGGCGCGGACGGCCGGTGCCAAGGGGGCACGGCGTGCCCGCCGGCACGTCAGCTCCTGGACCAAGAGACTCACGAGCAGGAATCAATTAGCCGGCCGGACGCTATGACACCCTCCGGCGCCCAGTGCCGGGAGGCCCTGGGCAACACCTTCTTTGCGCCCTGCGAATGAGGTCGGGAGGCCTGATCTCAGCATCTGGGTGGCGGGATGCTCGATGCGAACGGAAGCTACGCCGATACCCTATCGCAGGGCTTCCACCTCAGTAGCTGGAGCTGCGCCATTGCCCGTTGCCGCCGCCGGCCGGCCCCGGCCTGCGGGCAACATCACGGAATGACCAGGGTGATCCCCGCCGTCAACTGATCGGGGTTCGGAACCACGGCCCGATTGGCCTCGTGAATGTCCTTCCAGCGGCCACTGTCGCCGTAGAAACGGCTGGCGATCAGGGCCAGCGAATCGCTGGGACGCACCCGGTAGACGCTCCGGGCGCCCGCCACCCAGGCGACCATGAACTGGCGGCGGTGGAGGACCCGCTCGGCGTCCCGCACCGCACGGCGGTCCTGGCCGGACGGTGCCCCGTTCGCACGCGCAATCGCGTCGCGAAGCGCGACGGCCGCCGCGGCGGCGTTCGCCTGCGCCTCCGCGACGGTCAGACTGCCGCCTACGGCGGACGGGAGTGTCGTGCGTAACCTATCGAGGCGGTTGCGCAGCGTGTTTCGCTCGGCCTCGGCCGCGTTAACCTCTGACTTCAGCCTCTCCAGTTCGGCCTCCGCCGCTTCGGCGCGCGGCTGCTGTCCTTGCAGTTGGTCCAGCCGGCGCTCCAAGTCAGCGGCGCGCTGGGCCTCGCCGTCCCGCTCCACAGTCAGACGACGCGCTGCCTCCTCCGCGGCGGCCAAGGTCTCGGCGGACTTGCTCGCCTCCTGCTCGGCGCGCTCCAGGCGCGCTTCCAGGGCCAGCTTCGCGTCGCGCAACAATGCGATCTCGGCGCTCTGGCGGCCGACCTCCTGAGTGCCCTCGGCCAGTCGACGCTCCGCCTCCATGCGCGCCTGGTCAGCGGTCTTGCGCGCGGCCGCGGAGTCCCTGAGCTTGCCCTCCATCCCATGAACACGACGGGTCAGCTCCTCGATGCGGGCCTGAAGCTCGGTGACCGAGGAACTGCCCGCCTCTTCGGCGCGAACCCCGGCGGCCAGGGCGAGCCCAATCCCGAGAGCGGCCAGCAGGATCCACGCCCGCTCGCCGAGGTCCTTCGGTCGCCGCCAGATCAACATACGGAGGGTAGGCCCGCCAGGGCCATGGCCACCTCCGACTCGTCGTACACCAGATCGGTGAGCTTACCCGCCAGATAGTCCGTGTAGGCCTGCATGTCGAAATTGCCGTGACCGCAGAGGTTGAACAGGATGGTCTTGGACTCGCCGGCCTCGCGGCAACGCTCGGCCTCGTGGATGGCGGCCTTGACCGCGTGGTTGGCCTCGGGCGCCGGGATGATGCCCTCGGCCCGCGCAAACTGCAGGCCGGCGGCGAAGCAGTCGAGCTGGTTGTAGGAGCGCGGCTCAATATAGCCGAGCGCCGCCAGATGGCTGATCTGGGGCGCCATGCCGTGGTAGCGCAACCCTCCCGCGTGGAAGCCCGGGGGCACGAAGCTGGAACCCAGCGTATACATCTTGACCAGCGGGGTCAGATGGGCGGTGTCGCCGAAATCGTAGGCAAACAGGCCCTTGGTGAGGGTCGGGCAGGCGGAGGGCTCCACGGCGATGAACCGGGTCTCCTTGCCCTCGCGCAGGCGCTCTCCGAGGAAGGGGAAAGCGATCCCGGCGAAGTTGCTGCCGCCGCCGGTGCAGCCGATCACCATGTCGGGGTAGTCCCCGGCCATGGCCATCTGCTCCTGGGCCTCGAGACCGATGACGGTCTGGTGCAAGAGCACGTGGTTGAGCACGCTGCCCAGGGCGTATTTGGTGTCGTCGCGCTGGGCGGCCAGCTCTACCGCCTCGCTGATGGCGATGCCGAGGCTGCCGGTGCTGTCCGGGTGCTCTGCCAGAATGGCGCGGCCCGACTGCGTGGTGTCACTTGGGCTCGCAATGCACTGGGCCCCGAAGCTCTCCATATAGGCGCGCCGGTACGGCTTCTGCTGGAAGCTCACCTTGACCATGTAGACCACGATCTCCAGCCCGAAGAAGGCACCCGCAAGCGCCAGTGACGAGCCCCACTGACCGGCGCCCGTCTCGGTGGTGATACGTTTGACCCCTTCTTGCTTGTTATAGAAGGCCTGGGGGATGGCGGTGTTGGGCTTGTGGCTGCCCGCGGGGCTCACTCCCTCATACTTGTAATAGATCTTGGCCGGGGTCTGGAGCGCCTGCTCCAGGCGGCGTGCCCGGTACAGGGGCGAGGGGCGCCATTGGCGATAGACATCGCGGACCGGTTCCGGGATCTCGATCGCGCGCTCGGCGCTCATCTCCTGCTCGATCACCGCCCGCGGAAAGATCATGGCCAGATCGTCAGGGGTGATGGGCTGCTTGGTGCCAGGATGCAGGACCGGCTGCAGTGGCTCCGGCAGGTCCGCGTTGATGTTGTACCAGGACCGGGGCAGGTGTTGCTCGTCGAGCAGATATTTGACCGCGTCGCTCATGGTGATCGTAGGCCTCGTCAGTGGATGGTGCGGCCGGCGGGCGCAATGCCGCCGGTCTCGGTTTGGGCGTTCAAGTGTGCCAGTTTCGCGCCTGCGCTTGTATCTCCCGCGAGCTGGTCCAATTTGCACTGCTGTCTGGCTGGAGCGTTGCGTCGAACGTCAGGAAACGACGGACGGGGCCTCGACTGGCCGGGACTCGCTGTGCACACCGCAACAAAATGCCGCTATAAAGACGGCCGAGCGGAGTCAGCGCCGCACCAAAGTTACCACGACCGATCGCCAACCCAGCCGCTCGATGCTGGAACCGGAGGAACCATGACCGCAACTGATACCGCCACCACCGCCGCTGCCAAGGCCACCACAAACGCCGCCGCGATTGCTGCCATGCCCATGAAGTACCTCGAGAAGGCCATGAACGGTCTGCACGACCTGGGCCTGGTACCCACCGAGGGCGACAAGCAGATCGAGCCCATCATTGCACTGCTGAACCAGATCTCGGACCTGGACGAGGCACGCGTGACCGCCATCGCCCGCACCCTGAACCAGGCGTCGCTCTTCAACGACGTGGTGCGCGAGCAGGTCCAGGCCATGGAGATCGGCCAGCGCTACGAGGAGATCACCAACGCATTCAACAGCATCCGCGATGATGCCAAGTCCATGGTGGACCAGATCGAGGACGGCAGGCTCGACACCTTCGAGCGCATCGGCAACGTCTGGATGAAGGTGACGAGGGGCGACATCGCCAGCCGTTTCGACAAGATCAAGGACGTCTACTTGGACGTCACCTCTTCCACCAACGACCAGATCCAGCGGGAGCAGAAGATCCTGGATGCCTACCAGGACTTCCGAGGGGCCCTGAAGGAGTCCGAGGTCCTAGCGCTCGAGGTGCTGAAGACCGCCCAGGGCAAGCTCGACGCGGCCAAGGCCGAGGTCAATGCGGCCATGACGGCGGTGGAGGGCGCCACTACCGACAACCTGGCCGAGCGCGCCAAGCTGGAGCTGGCGCGGGACGAGAAGGTGCGTGCACTGCAACAGGAGGAGAAGCGCTACCAGATCGCCAAGGACCTCTCGGACAACCTGACCATCTCCTACAACACCTCCGAGGTGGTCATGGCGCGGCTGCTCCAGACCACCAACGCTAAAGAGCGGGTCTACGCCCAGGCGGTGAGCTTCTTCAGCACCAACGAAGTGGTCCTGACCGCGCTGACCGCCTCCTTCACCGGCATGTTTGGCCTGCATGAGGGCACCCAGACGGTGGAGGCCATGAAAGAGGGCGTGAGCCGGTCCTTGGAGGACCTCGCCTCCATCGGCGGAAAGGTCCAGGAGGCGGCGGTCAAGGCCGGCTATGGGCCCACCGTTCGCGCCGATTCGGTCAAGCGGCTGGTGGACTCGGTGGTCACCTGGCAGACGAAGTCCCACGAGATCATCGAGGAGATGCGCAAGGCGAGCACGGAAAACGCCAAGGAGATCCGTAACGCGGTGGAGGATGGCAAGCGCCAGCTGGCCCGCCTCGCCGACCAGGGCAAGGGTCTCGTGCTGCAAGCGGCGTCGCCGGCGAAGTCATGAGCGCGGGGGCCACCCTGAGTCAGGGCGTCACACCGGCCGCCCCGGCGGGTGTGACGCCTGCACCCGCCGGGTCTTGGGAGGCGTCCGGGACCAAACCGCCCCTGGACGACGTCATGCTCGCCATGGACGTGGTGGATACGCTGCGCCGGCGCGAGCGGATCGTGAAGAAGGAGCTCGACGAGGTCGGCCGGGAAGAGGATCTCAAGGAGCGGTTGCGCAGGATCTACGCAGCCCAAGGCATCGATGTCCCGGATCACGTCATCGAGCAGGGTGTGGCGGCGCTGAAGGAAGAGCGCTTCACCTACAAGCCGCCACCGCATACTTTCTCGACCAAGCTCGCCCGCCTCTACATCAACCGCGGGTCCTGGGGCAAATGGGTGGCGGGACTCGCCGGCGCGGGGGCCTTGGCGGCCGGGATCAACTATGTCACGGTGGTCGCCCCCAATGCCACCCTGCCCGATGACTTGGCCGAGATCCACACGGAGGTCGCGGCGCTCGCCAAGACCGATCAGGCGCGCGACACGGTAGGCCGCTACTTCAATGCCGGTCAGGCGGCGCTGCGGAACGAGGACCGGGATTCCGCCAAGGAGGCCATCAAGCAGCTCGAGGACGCCCGCACCATCCTGGAGCAGGAATACACGGTTCGAATCGTCAACCGTCCCGGCGAGAACACCGGGGTCTGGCGCATCCCGGACGCGAACACGCGTGCCAGGAACTATTACATCATCGTCGAGGCGGTGGACCCCACTGGCAAGTCTCTGACCGTACCAATCGAGGACGAAGAGTCGAAAAAGACCGATCGGGTGAAGCAATGGGGACTTCGGGTGGACGAGCGGACCTTCCGCGCAGTCGCCGACGACAAGCAGGACGACGGCATCATCGAGCGGGACCGCTTCGGCTCTAAGGCGCGCGGCGAGTTGGTTCCCCATTACGAGATGCAGACCACCGGCGGCGCCATCACCGACTGGTAATGGGAGACAACAATGGTTTCCGGACAACAGACCCTGGCCAGCATCGACCAGGCGGTGACCGAGGCGCGCAGCAAGATTGCCGCCGTCGAGTCACAGATCGAGGCAGTGAATGGAAAGCTCGGTGCATTGCGCCAGGCCCATACGCAGGACTACAAGGATCTGGCCCGGGTGCGCCTGAAACTCATTGCGGACCCGGAGATGGTCCGTCACCTCGATCATGCGGAGCAGCAAGTGCTGGCCCTGCTTGCCCAGCGCCAAGCCGCCGTCCTGGATCTGGAGCGCCAGATCCAGGCCGCGGACTCAGGCCTCAAGGCGCTTGAGGACGAGCGCAGCGCGCAGGCCGACCGGGTGAACGCCGCCGCCGAGGTGGTGGACGCCGCCGAGGCGAAGACCCAGGCGCGACTCGACGCGGACCCGGACTATCAGGCCCAGCGCGAGCGGGCCCAGGATGCGGAGCGCGTGGCCAGGCATGCCCACGACAAGGCAAGCCGTAGTGAAGAGGAGCGGGAGCAGAAGGGCGCCTCGTACCGGGGTGACCCGCTCTTCATGTATCTGTGGGATCGCAACTACGGGCTGCCCGAGTACAAATCCTGGGGCCTGACCCGGATGCTGGACGGCTGGGTTGCCAGACTGGTGGGTTTCGCCGATGCCCGGGCCAATTACAGCCGGCTAAACGAGATACCCCAGCGGCTCCGGGAGCACGCCGACGGGCTCAAGGCCACCGCGGAGAGCGAGTTCGCTGCCCTCAGGGCGCTGGATGAAGCGGCCAGGGAGGAGGACGGGATCCCCGCCCTGGAGCAGACCGTCGCCAAGGAACAGGAGAAGCTGGACGCCATCGACGGGCGCATCGCTAAGGCGGAGTCAGACCACCAGCCGCTGGTCGTCCGCCGGGCGCTGTACGCGACCGGCGAGGACGATTACAGCAAGAAGGCGATCGAGTTCCTCGCCGCCGAGTTTCAGCGCGACGACCTCATGGAGCTGCGCCGAGAGGCGCTGGCGACGCCGCTTCCGGAGGATGACCTGATCGTCAGCCGCATGCTCCAGCGCGAAGATGGACGCCGCCAGATCGAGGCCAGCATTCAAGGGCTTAAGGAGACGATCCTGCAACAACAGAAACGGCTCACCGAGCTTGAGGGCTTGCGGGCGGACTTCAAGCGCAGACGCTACGACCGAGCGGGATCCACCTTCGGCGACGACACCATGATCGCCATGATGCTAGGCCAGTTCATCAACGGTATGCTGGACCGCCAGAGCCTTTGGCGCATCCTCCAGGAGCAGCAGCGCTACCGGCCCCAATACTCCGATCCCAGCTTCGGCTCCGGCGGCTTCGGACGCGGGACCATCTGGACCGGCGGCGTGGGCGACCTGGGCGGACTCGGCGACATCGTCGGTGGATTCGGCCGAGGTGGATTCGGCGGCGGAGGTGGTGGTGGAGGCTTCCGCACCGGCGGCGGATTCTGACGCCGGACAGGGCCTCCAATCGCTCAAGGCGTAGCCGATACGCCGGCCTTCAATTTCCGGCGAAGCTCGAGCGCGTCCTGGCGTTCGGGGAATGGCCGATCCTGGTCGAATGCCTTAGACAGCGCCCGCCGCGCCTCCGCGCTCCGGCCGAGTTGATCGAGCGCATAGGCGATGTGGTAGCTGTTGCCCGGATCATTCGGTGACCGGGCCTGGGACTCCCGCAAATATTTGAGACCGTCCGCTACCTTCCCGTTCCGCACCAGCGCCCAACCCAGGGTATCGGCCACCTCCGGCGCGCCGGGGAGCTGCAACTGGGCCTGGCGCGCGTACTCGATCGACTCTGGCTTGCCTTCGCGGGCATAAAGCAAGGCTAGATTGTTGAGCAGCATCGGGTTGTCAGGTGACGCCTCGAGGGCCGACTCGTAAATGGCCCGGGCCTCACCGCTGCGTCCGGCCCGGAGCAGCCCCTCCGCCAGTGCCTGGCGGCCGATCTCATCATCGGGGTGCTCTTTGATCCAGCCGCGGAGGAAATCGATCGCTGGCTCCAAGCCCTTGGTCTCGCGCGTGGCCTCGTAGACGCGCACCGCAAGAACCGGCGACGGCTTTAACTGGAGCGCGGCTGTGTACCTGGAAAGCGCGGCCTCACTCTCCCCCCGGCGTTGAGCGATGGCGCCGAGCAGATGGTCCCCGTATGGCTCGCCGGGGAAGTCCGTGCGCAGGCTCTTCGCCAACTGGTTGGCCGAATCGATCCGGCCCAGCTCCGTATACAGCTCGCCCAGCTTGATGCGGGCAGGGAGGAACTTCGGGTTCCCTTCCTGGGCCTTTTCCAGCGACCAGACGGCGCCCTTGAGGTCACCGGCCTGGATCTGAATGCTGGCGATCTCGAGCAGGCTCGGGGCGTCATAGCCCGCCAGGGTGGAACCGCGCTGGAGCACCACTTGTGCGGTGGCGCGCTGGCCGTTGGCGATGTAGGCGCGGCTGAGCGCCGCCAGCAGATCGACATCGTCCGCGTTAGGCGCGCGCACCTCCATGGATTCCGCGACCGTCAGGGCCGCGTCGGACTCCTTCATCTTGAGCAGCAGATTGGTGAGATAGACCGCCACGGGCACGGCGCTGGGATCCGCGCCGACCGCCCGCTCGGCCCAGCGCTTGGCCTCTTCATGGTTGCCCCGCGCTTCGAAGGCACGTGCAAGCATCAGCATGCCGGACAGCTGGTCCGGGTTGCGGCTGAGGAGCAGCTCGAGCCGCTCCTGGGCGGCATCCAGCCGGTTTTCCTTCAACTCAAGCTCGGCCAGGTTGAGCTGCGCCGGCACGAACCGCCAGTCCAGTGCAAGACCCAGCTCGAAGGCCCAACGGGCGGCCTCGCGGTCGCCGGCGGCAAGCTCCGAGACGCCGTACAGGTTGACATAGGTGAGATTGCTGGGGCTGTCCTCAACGAGGCGCCGTGCGGCCTCGACCGCCTGGTTATACCGGCGCTGCTTCAGGTTCATGACCACCAGTGTGGCCCCCGCCGTCTTCAGCTCCGGATGGTCCATGAGCACGGCGCCCAGGTCCTCGATCCCCTGTGTTTGGCGGCCAAGTCCAAACTCGTTCACCGCGCGCTGAGTGCGAAGCACGATATTGTCGCCTCCCGCCTCGACTGCCTCCTGCAGCAACTGGGACGCCCTGATGTGCTGGCCATCTCGCATGTAGGCCTCCGCCATCAGTGACAACACCGTCTGGTCGCCGGGTGCAAGTGCCATGGCCGGCTCCAGCATCTCGACCGCCTTATCCGTCTCGCCTTGGTCCAGATAGAGTCGGCCCAGCAGGGTGCGCGGACCCACGGAATCCGGGAATTTATCCAGGTACAGAGACAGATAGCTGGAGGCTTGGGCCGAACGCTTGAGGCTGTAGCTCACCATGCCGGCAAGCAGCAGGGTGGGGGGGTGCCCCTCGATCAGCTCCCGCGGGAGCTGGGACAGCAGGGCCTCGGCCTCCTTGAGTGATTCCTCCGCCTTGGCCGGCTCCTGCATGCGCGCCAGGACGACGGCCTGCAGATAGAGTGTGCGGGCGTCCCTCGGATAGAGTTGACGCGCGTCTTTTGCGGCGGCCAGCGCGTCGTCCATTCGGCCCAGATCGAGCAGTGCGCCGACCCGTGCGATCTGGGCCGGCAGATAGGCCGGCAAGGCATTGGTGGCG
Organism: uncultured Gammaproteobacteria bacterium; assembly: GCA_963698355.1. Taxonomy (GTDB): domain Bacteria; phylum Pseudomonadota; class Gammaproteobacteria; order Chromatiales; family Chromatiaceae; genus Thiodictyon. The sequence goes on from CAVOQO010000060.1 coordinate 40,940, forward strand.
CGCTCGAAGTCGCGCAGCGCCATGCGGGTGTCGCCCAGGCTGCGCGACAGGGTCCCCCTGAGAAACCAGGCCTCGGGGTTGTTTGGAGCAACCTCCACGGCACGCTGAACGTAGAAGTCCGCTTCGTTGAGGCTCCCCTCCGAAAGCAGAACATGGACCCGGCCGAGGATGGCACCGATGTTGTTGGGGTCGCGGTCCCACGCCTGGGCGAAGGCCCGCTGAGCCTCGTAGAGCTGCTCGAGCTGCAGATGGGCCTGGCCACGCAAGGCAAGGAGCTCTGCGTCCTGCGCGGGCACGGTCCCGAGTGGGAACAGCTCCGCGATCAGCTGCTTGGCCTTACCTTGGAGCAGATAGGCGCGCGCCAGCGGGACCAGGGTCAGGGACTTGTCTGCACCCAAGCCGTCGGCAACCAGCAACTCCTTCTCTGCCTTCGCCCCGTCGCCGAGCTGCAGGTAGATGGTGCCGAGCAGCACATGGGCGGAGAGCAGGAAGGGGTCTTCCAACAGGGCGTTTTTGAGATGGAGGTAGGCGGCACGGGTTTCGCCCAGGTTGTACTCGGCCAGTGCCTTCTCGTAGAGCTCCGCGGCACTGGGCTTGGTGTACTCGACCAGCCCCTTCTGGTTGAGCTCCTCGGCACCAGGCTTCGCTTCGGCCGCCGGAGAGGGGGGATCGCCCGCGCCCCGCACACCGAACGTCCCGACAAAGAACACCGCCAGTGACATGACCAGCGACGGGAAACAATGAGACCTTGGTTTCATAGCACTTTGCTACCGCGGTAGTGGCCTCACGGGCAGGCAGGCCGGGGCCCAGGGGTTCGTCCGACAGAATGTGATCCGAGACGCTCCGTCAATTACTGCGGCCCTCGACTGTGACGCCGCATCGACCACGATTCAGGTCCCGATCCAGGGCCCCGGGCAATCCTGGACCGCCAGCCTGGCGCGCTGGGCAAGCGACCCGCAGACCCCGCGCACCGCGTCACGCACCAGGTCCGGCCTGTTGTTTTTCTCGCTGACGTGGGCGAGCAATAGGTGACGGACAGCTGCCACCGGGAGCGCGTCGAGCAGGGCCGCGGCCTGAGTGTTGCTCAGATGCCCCTGGGGACCGCCGACGCGCCGCTGGAGACCGGGCGGATAGGGTCCCGAGCGCAGCAGCTCGATATCGTGATTGCATTCAAGAATCAGCGCATCGCAGTCGCGGAGCATCGCGCGCATGTGCGGCGTGACCGACCCGGCGTCGGTGAGCAACCCTAACCGCCCTCCCGAGCACTCGAAAACGAACTGGGCCGGCTCACGTGCATCATGGGGGACGGGATAGGGGAGTACCCGCAGATCGCCGATCGAGACCCCGCCCGCGTGCCCGGACAATAACCGCAGACAGGGAACCTCGGGTGCGCCGACCGCCTTCCAGGTCCCCGGCGTGGTCCAGACCGCGGCGCCGTAACGGGCGGCAAAGGCCGCAACCCCCTTGGCGTGGTCCGTGTGCTCGTGGGTGAGCAGCAGCGCCTCGATGCCCTGCGGCTCCACCCCCAGCACGGCCAGCCGCCGCTCCAGTTCACGCAGGCTAAACCCGTTGTCGATCAGGAGCCGGGTCGACCCGGACTCGACCAAGGTCGCGTTCCCGCGGCTGCCGCTGCCCAGGGTCGCAAAGCGCACGCGCTGACTTGGATCCGCCGCGGTCACCCGACCAGGGAACCGCGGCACCAGCCGGGCCGGGTCTGGGGATCGGGCACCTGGGTGCGGGGACGTAAAGCGGTCTTCACCAGCGACTAATTCATCTGCTCGGCGAGCAGGGCGAGGATGCGGCCGGCGGCGGGTGAGCTGTCTGGATTGCCTTTGACATCGAGCACGGTCACCCGGGTCTGTGTCTGGTCCCCCTGCACCCTGATCTGGTACTGCTTGACCCGGTCGATGTCGTTCTTGCGCCAGAAGGCCAGACGCGAGGCCCAACTGCGCTTCTCCCCACGACTTGAAGCATCGGCGTCCTGGTAACGCACGTAATAGACACCCTGGGTCATGTCGCGGTCCTCGACAGAGAACCCGGCGCGGTCCAGGGCCGAGCCCGTCATGCGCCAACCGCGCCTGAACTCGTCGGAGATCAGGATGGTCTGGGCCCCACCCTCGGTCACCAAGCGCGCGGGAGACGCGGGACGCGCCGTGGCGCCCGCCGCCCCAGCGGGCCCGACACCGGCCACGGCCGCCCCGGCCTGCTTGTCGGACGCGCCCAGGTAAAGCATCAGACGGCGCAGCATCTCGGCCTCTTTATCGGGGTTTGTCCCGCTCGGTTCCCAGACGGTGCGACTGCTGTCGCCCAGGGTATTGGTGACCAGCTTTTCCTCCATGCCCTTGTGGGTGAGATGGACCTCGGTGAGGCCGGCCCTGGTTCCAGAGTCGATACGCACGGCGTATTGGTCCCGGGTCGAGGTGGCGTAGAGACCGTCGGCGACCTTACGCACCATGCGGGTCACAAAGTCTTGGGGAATCTCGGCGCGGTTTTCGAGCCAGTCGGTCTTCATTACGCCGACCGAGGGATTCTGCTCGACCAGCAGGATGCCCTGCTGGCGCCAGAACGAGACCACACGCGGCCACACCTGTTGGGGAGCCGCCTGGACCTCCAGCCAGCGCTCATTGCCGCTGCGGCGCAGCTCCACGTTCTCGACCGTCGGCAGCACGGCCCCGGTGGCCGCCGCCTGACGGCGCTCGGACCTGCCGCTGGCGTATTCGGAATAGGTTGCCCCGCCGTCCAAGGGCGGCACGTCCAGGGCATCGTCGTAACTGCCGCTCCTCAGGTCGGGCGGTAGCTCCAGGTTCTCCGATGCCTCGCGGCTCTTCTTGTAGGCCAGGGTCTGGTCGGGCAGCATCTCCTCGACCGACGTGCTCCCGCAGCCGGAGAGCCCGGCGCCGACGATCAGGATGACGGGCACAACCCAGAGGAAACACGGCGTTCTCAAAGTCTCGGGCCTCACAGTGGGTTCGCGACGCCGGGTGTGCCGGGCAGGCGGCGGGTCACAGCAGACCGGCCTGCTCCAAAGCGGCACGCACGCGCGCATGGTGTTGTTGGGACAGCCAAGTCAGGGGCAGGCGGATGCCCTTTCCGCATAAACCCAGCTCGACAGCGCCCCATTTTACCGGGATCGGGTTCGACTGCACGAAAAGGTCCCGATGCAGGGCGTCAAGGCGTTGGTTGATAGCGTGCGCCCGCTCCCGGTCCCCGGCCAGGGCCGCGTCGCACATCTCGCGCATCAGACGCGGCGCCAGGTTGGAGGTCACCGAGATGACCCCGTCGCCGCCAAGCAGCATAAAGTCGCACGCCGTGGCGTCGTCGCCGCTGTACAGGGCGAAGTTCTCGCCGCAACCGTCGCGGATGACCCGCACCCGCTCGAGATCGCCTGTGGCCTCTTTGGCGCCGACAATATTGTCCACCTCGGCGATCCGAATCACCGTCTCGGGCAGCATGTCGCAGGCGGTGCGCCCGGGGACGTTATAGAGGATCTGGGGAATGTCGACCGCCTCGGCCACCGCGCGATGGTGCAGGTAGAGCCCTTCCTGGGTCGGCTTGTTGTAGTAAGGCGTGACCAGCAGCGCGGCGTCCGCCCCGGCCTCTTTGGCACAGCGCGTGAGCTCGATGGCCTCGCGGGTGGAGTTGGCGCCGGTGCCCGCGATGACCGGGATGCGCCCGGCCGCAAAATCCACCGTGCGGGCGATGACACCGCAATGCTCCTCCTCGTCCAGGGTCGCCGACTCGCCGGTGGTCCCAACGGACACGATGGCGGCCGTTCCTTCCGCCACATGAAATTCCACCAATCGCCTCAGACCGGTGTCATCGATGGCACCGTCTTCGTCCATGGGGGTGATCAGGGCGACGATGCTGCCGCGAATCATGCTGAAGCTCCAGGGCCCGGGAAAAGACATGGATGGTAGCCCGCGGCCCGCACCGGGACAACTTGCCGGGACGAGGCGGCTCCCCGGCGGGTCAGCGGAATGCCGTCTGGCAAAGGCCCAGCAGTGCCGCCGGGAAGATGCCCAGTAGAAGCACGGCCAGGCCGTTGACGGTCATGGCCACCCGCACTCCGCCCGAGGTGATGATGGGCGCGTCGCTGGCGGGCTTGTCGAAATAGATGAATTTGACCACGCGCAGATAGTAAAAGGCCCCGATGATGGAGAAGAAGACCGCCACCAGGGCGAGCCACACCAGGTCGACGCGCACCACCGCCTCCAGCACCAGCAGCTTGGCCATGAAGCCCACCGTGGGCGGCACCCCGGCCATGGAGAACATCATGATCGCCATCATCGCCGCATACCAGGAATCCCGATCGTTGAGACCCTTGAGGTCCTCGAGGTTCTCGGCATCGAAGCCCTTACGGCTCAGGATGGTCAGGATGCCGAAGGCCCCCGCGGCCATCAGGGCGTAAACGATGGCGTAGAACATGGCCGAGGCATAACCCTGGGCCGAGCCCGCCAGGAGCCCCAGCAGGATAAATCCGACGTGCGAGATGGTGGAATAGGCCAACATGCGCTTAATGTTGCTTTGGGCAATGGCGACCAGGTTGCCGAGACCCATGGACAGCACGGCAAGGATCACCAGCATCCCCTGCCAGTCCGAATGCAGCGCCCCCAGACCGTCCACCAGCAGACGCACCGCCAGTGCGAACGCCGCGATCTTTGGGGCCGAGCCAATGAACAGGGCGACCGGAGTCGGGGCCCCCTCATAGATGTCCGGGACCCACATATGGAAGGGGACGGCCCCGAATTTGAACCCGATGCCGATGACCAGGAAGGCGATGCCGAACACCAGGATCTTGTTCTCGATTCCCTGCTCGGAGACGGCGCGGGCCACGACGCCGAGCTCGATGGAGCCGGTGGCCCCGTAGATCATGGAGATCCCATAGAGCAGCATGCCCGAGCCGAGTGCGCCCAGGACGAAGTACTTCATGGCGGCCTCGGATCCCGCCTTCGAGTCCCGGTCGAAGGCGACCAGGGCGTAAAGGCAGAGCGCCAGCAGCTCAAGCCCCAGATAGAGGGTGAGGAAGCTGTTGGCGGCGATCATCACCAGCATGCCGAGCACCGCGAAAAGACCCAGAACGTAGTACTCGCCCACGAGCAGGTCCCGGTCCTTTAGCCATGGACGGGCATAGACGAAGGCCAGCAGTGAAACGATGAGCACGAAGGTCTTGAGCACGTCGCTCAACGTATCGCGCACCAGGTTGCCATCGAATGCCAGGGTACGTTCCCCCCCGCCGACCAGAGCGGTGAGCGCGATGGCGGCAAGGAGTCCGATGATCGTCAGGCCGTGATTGACCCCCTTGTCCTTCTCCTTGAGGTAGAGGTCCACGACGAGCACCAGGCTCGCGGTGACCAGGATGGCAATCTCAGGGAGTATGGGCAGCAGCTGCGCGGGGTCGAATTGCATGGGAATCTTCCGTAGGCCGGGCAGCGCCCGATCAGCGTCGTAAGGGTTGTCGTCCTATCCGATGCGGCGGGCAGACCGGATCAGGGCATCGCCGAAGCCACGGCCGGCGGCCGGGGGAGGATACAGTCGGCGGCCTCCTCGGCCGGAAGCTTGCAGGTGCTCACCTGGGCGACCAGGTTTTCCACCGTGCTGTGCATGACGTTGACGAGGGGAGCAGGCCACAGGCCAAACAGCAGCACCGCCGCGGCGAGGGTGCCGAGGTTGAACACCTCCCGCCCATTCAGGTCCTCGAGCTTGGCCACCTTGTCGTTCTTCACCTCGCCGTAGACGACGCGCTTGATCATCCACAGCGTGAAGGCGGCGGCCAGGATCAGGGTGGTCGCGGCCAGCAGGGCAAACCAGAAATCGGCCCTGAAGGTCGCCAGGATGACCATGAACTCGCCGACGAAGCCGGAGGTCCCGGGCAGGCCCGCGTTGGACATCGCGAAGAAGACCATGAAGGCGCCGAACCAGGGCATGGTGTTGATCACGCCGCCGTAGTCGGCGATCTGGCGTGAGTGCACCCGGTCGTAAAGCACCCCGACGCACAGGAACAGGGCCCCGGAGATGAATCCGTGGGAGATCATCTGCACCATGCCGCCCTCGATCCCCATCACCGCCCCGGTGGTGCCGCCGGAACGCTGCAGGATGGTGAACAGGATAAAGAAACCCAGGGTCACGAAGCCCATATGGGCGATGGACGAGTAGGCGATGAGCTTCTTCATGTCCTGCTGGACCAGGGCCACGAAGCCGATGTAGACCACCGCAATCAGCGACAGGCCGATGATCAGCCAGTCCAGTGAGGCGCTGGCGTCGGGCGTGATCGGCAAGGAGAAGCGCAGGAAACCATAGCCGCCGATTTTGAGCATGATGGCCGCCAGGATCACAGAGCCCCCGGTGGGGGCCTCAACGTGCGCATCCGGCAGCCAGGTGTGCACCGGAAACATGGGCACCTTCACGGCGAAGGCGAGAAGAAAGGCGATGAAGATCAGGGTCTGGGCCGTCATGCCCAACTGGAGCCCCTGGAAGTCCAGGATGCTGAAGCTGCCGGCCTGGAAGTACATGTAGATCAATGCGACCAGCATGAAGACCGAGCCGAAGAAGGTATACAGGAAGAACTTGATGGTGGCGTAGACCCGGTTAGGCCCGCCCCAGACCCCGATGATGATGAACATCGGGATCAGCATCGCCTCCCAGAAGACGTAGAACAGGATGGCGTCCAGGGAGGAGAAGACGCCCACCATCACCCCTTCCATGATCAGGAAGGCCGCCATGTACTGAGAAGGCTTGTAGGTGATGACCTCCCAACCCGCCACAATCACGAAGATGGTGACGAAGGTGGTCAGCACGATCAGTGGCATGGAGATACCGTCGACCCCCAGGTGGTAATAGACGTCGAAGGAGGGGATCCATGATGTCCGCTCGACGAACTGCATGCCCGGCGTGGAGGTATCGAAGCCCGCCCAAAGCCCGAGGCTCACGAGGAAGGTGAGCACCGCAACGACGAGCGCGGTCCACTTGGAGACACTGCCCGCCTTGTCGCCGCTCGCGAGCACGGCAAGGCCGCCCAGGATCGGCAGCCAGATGGTCAGCGTGAGCAGCGGGAAGCCCGATTCCATCGTCTGAATTCTCCCGGTCCGGTCAGAACGCCACGAAGAAGGTCAGGAGGCCAACCAGCCCGACGATCATCGCGATGGCGTAGTCGTAGAGGTAACCCGACTGCAGGTGGCGGGCGATGCCGGCAAATCGGCCCACGGACTTGGCGGAGCCGTTGACGACGGCACCGTCGATCAGGGCCTGGTCGCCGCCCCTCCAGAGGGCTTTTCCGAGGACCTGTCCCCCGTCGCCGAACACCCGCTGATTGAAGTCGTCGAAACCGTACTTGTCCTGCAGGACCCGGGTCACCGGTCCGCCCATGGCCTGCAACTCCTCGTCGACCTTGGGATTCCTTCCAAACAGATGCCACCAGATGTAGGCGGCACCCCCAAGCCCGGCCATGGCCAGGAAGAAGGGCAGCGCGGTCACGCCGTGCAGCAGGAAGGCCCACTGGCCGTGCCAGTGCTCGGCCAGGTGATGCAGGGTGTCGTGCTCGTGGTGGACCACAATGGGATGCCAGTCGCCCGAGCTGAACCAGTCGTTCACCAGCAGGGGCTCGATGGCATACCAGCCGATGAACACCGAGGGGATGGCCAGCAGAATCAGCGGCACGGTCACCACCCAGGGGGTCTCGTGCAGGTGATGGTGGGTATGCTCGTCCATCCGTTCCTTCCCGTGGAAGACCAGGAAGTACATGCGGAAGCTGTAGAGTGCTGTGACCAGAACGCCCAGGGTCAGCAGAACGGTCGCGTAGCCGGACCCGAAGATGCGGGAGACACCCACCGCCTCGATGATCGCGTCCTTGGAGAAGAAGCCGGAGAAGCCGGGGAAGCCGATCAGGGCCAGCGAGCCAATCAGCGCGGTGATCCAGGTAATGGGCATGTACTTGCGCAGGCCGCCCATGTTCCGGATGTCCTGGTCGTGATGCATGGCGATGATCACCGAGCCGGCGGCCAGGAACAGCAGGGCCTTGAAGAAGGCGTGGGTCATCAGATGAAAGATGCCCGCCGCATAGGCCGAGGCCCCCAGGGCCGTGATCATGTACCCGAGCTGGGAGAGGGTCGAGTAGGCGACGACCCGCTTGATGTCGTTCTGCACCAGGCCGATCAGGCCCATGAAGAAGGCCGTGGTGGCGCCGATGATCAGGATGAAGGACAGCGCCGTGGTGGACAGCTCGTAGAGGGGCGACATGCGCGCCACCATGAAGATGCCGGCGGTGACCATGGTGGCCGCGTGGATCAGTGCCGAGATGGGTGTCGGGCCCTCCATGGAGTCCGGGAGCCAGACGTGCAGCGGGACCTGGGCGGACTTACCCATGGCGCCGATGAACAGCAGGATGCAGATCAGGGTCATGAGTGAGACCCCGCCGAACAGGTCCAACTGCACGTCGGCCAATTGCGGTGCCTTCGCGAAGACCTCCGCGTAGTCCAGTGAGTTGAAGTACATGACGACCGCGGCGATCCCGAGGATGAATCCGAAGTCCCCGACGCGATTTACCAGGAAGGCCTTGAGGTTGGCGAAGATGGCACTCTCGCGAACCGACCAGAAGCCGATGAGCAGATAGGAGACCAGTCCCACTGCCTCCCAGCCGAAGAACAACTGCATGAAGTTGTTGGCCATAACCAACATCAGCATGGAGAAGGTGAAGAGCGAGATATAGGAAAAGAAACGCTGATAGCTGTTGGTCCCCGCCTTGGAGTCCTCGGGCCAGTTGTGCGCGTCATCGGCCATGTAACCGATGGTGTAGATGTGCACCATGAATGAGACGAAGGTCACCGTCGCCATCATGAGCGCGGTGAGCTTGTCCACCAGGAACCCGACCTCGAAGCGGATCCCCTCCGACACCATCCAGGTATAAACGGGCCCATTGAAGACCGGCTCGGCATGCCAGATAAAGCGGGAGAGCACCCACAGCGAAAGGCCGCAGGAGACGGCGACACCACCGATGGTGACCGAATGGGCCCCCGCACGGCCAATGCGCCCGCCGAAGAATCCGGCGACGATGGCGCCGATCAGGGGCGCGAGCACGATGGTCAGGTAGACGTTTTCCATCTATTGATTCGCTCTTTCGCTCTCTTCGCAGCCGACCGATTGATCGACCCGCGTAGGGTGCGCCGTGCGCACCAGTAAACTTCTCCGCCGCGACGGGTGGGCCGGATGCGCCCTACCCTTTCAGGCTGTCGAGATCCTGCACGTTGATGGTCCCGTGGTTGCGGAACAGGACGACCAGGATTGCCAGGCCGATGGCCGCCTCGGCGGCGGCGACGGTCAGGATGAAGAACACGAAGACCTGGCCCGTCATATCCTGCAGAAAATGGGAGAAGGCGATGAAATTCATGTTCACCGCGAGCAGCATCAGCTCCACGCACATCAACAGGATGATCACGTTTTTGCGGTTCAGGAAGATCCCGGCCACCGCGATGGAGAACAGGACGCCACCGAGTATCAGATAGTCCGAGAGCGCGATCATCGGGTCTGTTCCTTCTGCTGAGAGGCCCCCGCGGTGGGCATCTTGACGATCCGGATGCGGTCCGGACCCTTCTTGACCCGCACCTGTCGGGCCGGATCCACGTACTTGGTATCGGGACGGTGACGCAGGGTGAGGCGGATCGCGGCGACGATCGCCACCAGCAGGATGACCGCCGCCAACTCGAACGGGTAGACGTAGACGGTGTACATCAACAGCCCCAGCTCCCGTGTGTTGTCGACCTCCGGACCCGCCGCCGGTGGCGGTGCGTAAGCGTCCAGCCCAAAGCTGGAGGGGCCCACCACCAGCACCATCTCCACCAGCATCACGCCGGCAATGAGCAGCGCGATCGGCAGATACTTCACAAACCCGGCACTCAGCGTCGCGATGTCGATATCGAGCATCATGACGACGAACAGGAACAGCACCATGACCGCGCCCACATAGACCAGCACCAGGGCGATCCCCAGGAATTCCGCCTCGATCAGTACCCAAAGAACGGCACTGCTGAAAAAGGCCAGCACCAGCCACAAAACGGCATGGACGGGGTTGCGCCGGCTGACGACCATCCCTGCGGAGACTACGGTTATGGCCGCGAAGCAATAGAAGAGGAACTTCTCGAAACCCATGGGCCTGAATCCTGGTCGCGAATAATGTGCGGCTATCGGTAGGGGGCATCTGCGGCCCGGGCCGCGGCGATTTCCGCCTCGTACTTGTCGCCGACGGCTAGCAGCTTGTCCTTGGTCATGATGTTCTCGCCGCGCGCCTCGAAGCTGTACTCGTAGATCCCGGTCTCCACGATGGAATCCACCGGGCAGGACTCCTCGCAGAAGCCGCAATAGATGCACTTGAAGAGGTCGATGTCATAGCGCGTCGTACGCCGGGAGCCGTCCTCGCGGGGCTCCGCCTCGATGGTGATGGCCAACGCCGGGCAGGTCGCCTCACACAGCTTGCAGGCGATACAGCGCTCCTCACCATTGGGATAGCGGCGCAAGGCATGCAGCCCGCGGAAGCGCGGTGAGATGGGCGCCTTCTCCTCCGGATACTGGACGGTGAACTTGCGCTTGAACAGATACCCGCCGGTGAGCGAGAGCCCCTTGAAGAGCTCCACCAGCAAGAGACTTTGGAGATAGTCGCGCGCGGTCTTGAGCATGGTTCTATCGCTGCACCTCAGGCGGACCACCAGGGCGGCATCTTGTAGACCACCGCCAAACCGACCACCAGGATCCACACGATGGTAATGGGTATAAAGACCTTCCAACCCAGTCGCATGATCTGGTCGTAGCGGTAACGCGGGAAGGTGGCCCGGAGCCACAGAAACGCGAACATGAACAGGAAAGTCTTGAGGAGTAGCCAGTGGAAGCCGTCATCCAGCAGGAAGATACCGCTCACCCAGGATTGGGGGAGCGGCGAGAGCCAACCACCAAGGAACATCAAGGCGGACAAGGCGGAGATCAGGATCATGTTCGCGTATTCGGCCAGGAAGAATACCGCGAAGGCCATGCCGGAATATTCCACGTGGAATCCGGCGACGATCTCCGACTCGCCCTCCGCGACATCGAAGGGCGCGCGATTGGTCTCGGCCACACCGGAGATCAGATAGACCCCGAAGAGGGGCAGCAGGGGCAGCCAGAACCAGGTGAGGATGCTGCCGGATTGGGCCTCCACGATCTGCCCCAGGTTCAGGCTGCCAGCGGCAACCAGCACTCCGACCAGGGCGAAACCCATGGCGATCTCGTAGGCCACGATCTGGGCCGCCGAGCGCATGGCCCCAAGCAGGGCATACTTCGAATTGGAGGCCCAGCCGGCGATGATCACGCCGTAGACCCCGAGTGAGGTCAGGGCCAGGATGTAGAGGAGCCCCGCGTGGATATCGGCCAGCACCACCCCCTCGTCGAAGGGGAACACCGCCCAGGCCGCGAGTGCGGGGGTGATAGAGATCATCGGTGCGATTAGGAACAGGGCCTTGTCGGCCTTGGTGGGGATCACGATCTCCTTCATCATCAGCTTCACCGCATCCGCGATGGGCTGAAGCAGGCCGCGCCAGCCGACCCGGTTGGGCCCGATGCGCACCTGCATGTAGCCGATGACCTTGCGCTCGGCGTAGGTGTAGTAGGCCACGAGCCCCAACAGCGGCAGCAGGATGACGATGATCTTCAAAAGGATCTGAATCACCACCGGCAGGGCATTCCACAGCTCGATCATGGGGTCCTGGTCCTCACGCCTGGATGCGGGTGGTCTTGGTGACGGCGACCGGGGCAATCTGATCCCCGAGCGCCTCGCTGCCGGCCACACCGGCCGGGATGCGCGCACAACCCCGCGGCACCGAGTCGTCGAGCATCACCGTGGCGGACACCGCGGAGCCGTTCTGGCCGACCTCCACCTGATCCCCCTCGGTCAGCCCCACGGACTGTGCCTCTTCAGGATGCAGATAGACGCCGAAGGCGCCGGCGACGACGGGGGTCCGTTGCAGGGCCGGCGAGCGGCGCACCAGGGGATCGACCGCATAGAGGGGCACGTTCCCGATCCGGATCAGGCCCTCGCCCACCCCGCGGGGCTCCACCTTGAGGTCACCCGCCGGGGAGTTGCTCAACTTGGCGTCCTTGCAGAGGGCAGACAGCTCGGCGCGGACCTGAGCGGCGTCGCGGTACTCAAAGCCCGGCAGATCCAGCAGATTGCCGAGCACCCGCAAGACCTTCCAGCCTGGGCGCGCCTCGCCCGGTGGTGCCACCGCGCCCTGGAAGCTCTGCCAGGTGCCGCCGCTATTGACGAAGGTGCCCGAGGTCTCGGCGAAGGCGCCGATGGGCAGCAGCAGATCGGCCGCGGCCTCCAAGGAGGGGGCGCGGAAAGCGCTTGCCGCCACCACGAACTCGGCCTCCCCAAGGGCCTCCATCGCCCGTGACGGGTTGCCGATGTCGCGGTCGGGCTCCACACCCCAGAGCACCACCGTCTTGCGGGGAAAGGCCAGCATCTCACCCGCAGCTATGCCCGCTTGCTCTGCGGGCTTCGCGCCCGGCAGCACACGGGGAAGGGCCCCGGCGAGATGGGCACCCAGGCTGTTGGCCGCCGCCGCCAGATAACCCACCTTGCACTTGGTGGCCTCGGCGATGATGTACGCGAGCGCCTTGATCAGGGTGTAATCGGGGTGGGCCGCCGCCAGTGCGCCCAGCAGGATGACCCCGCTCTCCGCCCCCTTGAGGGCCTCCGCGACCGCGGCGTGGGCCTCCGTAGGCTCGCTGTTGGCGATGCAGTCCTTGACCGGCCCCGATCCTCGTTTGCGCAGAGACTTGGCGATGGCGGCCAAGTCATCAGCCAGCCCGGCGCGGTCGGCCACGAGCTGGCGGCTCGGGTGGGTCAGACTCACCCGGTAGGGATTGACCAGGGCCACTTGGGCCCCGGACAACGCGGCCTTGCGGATGCGGTGGGCAAGTAACGGCTGCTCCTGGCGGATGTCGCAACCGATCAGGAGGACCGCCCCTTGGGTCTCCAGATCGGCGACCGGGACCCCAAGCCAGGGCAACAGGGGATCCGCCCCATCGCCTCGAAAGTCGCGCTGGCGCAGGCGATGATCGATGTTCGCGCAGCCCAGTCCCCGGGCGACCTTCTGGGCCAGATACAGCTCTTCCAGGGTCGAATTGGGCGCGACCAACCACCCGCTCTCGGATGGATCGGCGGCCTTGAGGCGCTCCGCCGCCAGGGTCAGGGCCTCGGACCAGTCCACCTCGACCCAGACCCCGTCCCGCTTCAGCAGGGGCGCGGTGAGTCGGTCCTCGCCATTCAGACCGGAATAGCTGAACCGGTCCCGGTCCGAGATCCAGGTCTCGTTGACCGACTCGTTGTCGCGCGGATGCACGCGCATGACCTGGCCGCGGCGCACGTGCAGCCGGATGTTGGAGCCGATTCCGTCGTGCGGGGCGATGGAGTCTGCGTCGGCCAGCTCCCAGGCCCGGGCAGTGAATCGATAGGGCTTCGAGGTCAGGGCCCCGACCGGGCACAGGTCGATGATATTGCCGGAGAGCTCATGACTCACCGTATGGGCCACGAAGGTGCCGATGCGCATCTCCTCGCCGCGCCCGGTGGCGCCGAGCTCACGGACTCCGGCGATCTCCGCCCCGAAGCGCACGCAGCGGGTGCAGTGGATGCAGCGGGTCATGTCGGTGGCGATCAGCGGGCCCAGGTCCTCGTCCTTCACCACACGCTTGCGCTCGGTGAAACGGGAGACGTCGCCACCGTAGCCCATGGCCACGTCCTGCAGCTCACACTCCCCGCCCTGGTCGCAGATGGGACAATCCAGGGGGTGGTTGATGAGCAGGAACTCCATGGTGCCCTGCTGGGCCTCGATCGCCTTCGGAGAGCGAGTCTGGACCTTCATGCCGTCCGCGACCGGCGTGGCGCAGGCCGGCACCGGCTTGGGGAAGGGCCGCCCGCCCTGCTCCGCCTCCACCAGGCACATCCGGCAGTTGGCGGCGATTGACAGCTTTTTGTGATAGCAGAAGCGCGGAATCGGGATGCCCTCGCGGTCCGCGACCGCGATGATCATCTCGCCCGGCGACGCCTCGAAGGCGCGACCGTCGATCTCGATGGTGATCTTGTCCGTCATTCCGGTCTCTCGATCGGCGCCGCCGGCAGGATCTCAGCCCAGACCGGACGCGACACGACTTCCAGGGTGAGGGGCGGCGACGCTACGGCGATGGCCAGCCCCGATTCTCATCATTCCATTCGTCATGGGCACCGCGGCTGACGGTACCCGAGCCCACGGCACGCGGTTCCGCGGTTGCCCTCAGGCCGCCTTGGCGCCCTTCGCAATCAGCTCCTCGAACTCGTGGCGATAATGCTTGAGGAAGCTCTGAACCGGCATCGCCGCTGCGTCGCCCAAGGCACAGATGGTCCGGCCCCCGATGCGGCCGGCGACGCTGTCCAAAAGATCCAGGTCTTCCGGCCGGCCCTGCCCCGCGAGGATGCGCCCCACCACGCGCGCCAGCCAGCCGGTGCCCTCGCGGCAGGGGGTGCATTGTCCGCAGGACTCATGCATGTAGAAGTGCGAAAGGTTGTGGAGGACCTTGACCATGCTGGTCCCTTCCGCGATCACGATCACCGCACCGGAGCCCAGCATGGAACCCGCCTTGGCAATCGAGTCATAGTCCATGTCCGTCTGCATCATGACGTCGCCCGGCACCACCGGCACCGAGGAACCGCCCGGGATCACGGCCTTTAGTGCCGTGCCGTCCTTCACGCCTCCGGCCATCTCCAGCAGATCGCGGAACGGCGTGCCGAGCGGCACCTCCACGTTGCAGGGGCTGTTCACGTGACCGGTGATTGAAAAGAGCTTGGGGCCGCCGTTGTTGGGTCTCCCCTGCTCCAGGAACCACTTTCCGCCCTTCTCCAGGATCACCGGCACCGAGGCCAGGGACTCCGTGTTGTTGATCGTGGTGGGTCTGCCGTAGAGCCCAACCTGGGCCGGGAATGGCGGTTTGTAGCGGGGCTGGCCCTTCTTGCCCTCGATGGATTCGAGCAGCGCCGTCTCCTCGCCGCAGATGTAGGCACCGGCGCCGCAATGGGTGTAGAGGTCGAAGCTCACCCCGGAGCCCTGCACATCCCGGCCGATCAGACCTGCCGCATAGGCCTCCTTCAGGGCACCCTCGAAGCGCTCGATGGGCTCGTAGAACTCGCCGCGGATGTAGTTGTACCCAACGGTCGCGCCGATGCAGTAGCCGGCGATGGCCATGCCCTCGATCAGCTGGTGCGGGTTGTAGCGCAGGATATCCCGGTCCTTGCAGGTGCCGGGCTCGCCCTCGTCCGAGTTGCAGACGATGTACTTCTGGCCCGGGGCCTGGCGGGGCATGAAGCTCCACTTGAGCCCGGTCGGAAAGCCGGCTCCGCCGCGCCCGCGCAGGTTCGAGAGCTTCATCTCCTCGATCAGGGTCGCCGGGTCAGGGTTTTCCTTGAGTATCTTCTCCCACTGCACGTAACCACCGACGCTGCGGTAGGCATCCAGCGTGAATCGCTCACCCGGCGGCAAGTGCATGGTACGGAAACAGACAGTGTTTTGGCGCTCGACCATCGGTGACTCCAGGGGCCCCTATTCCAAGCCCTCGATCAGCTTGTCCAGGGCCTCGGCCGACAGCTTCTCGTGGAAGGTCTTACCGATCAGCACGGCGGGCGCGTCCTTGCAGGCCCCGAGGCACTCCACCTCCTTGAAGGTAAAGCGCCCGTCGGCGGTGGTCTCGCCGGGCTTGACCTTGTACTTGTGCTCCACGTGGTGGATCAGCTCCTCGGAGCCGTTCAACAGGCAGGAGATACTGTTGCAGACGCACACCTTGTGCTTGGCGGTGGGCTCCAGGTCGTACATGCCGTAGAAGGTCGCGACCTCGTAGACGGAGACCTCGGGCATGTCGAGGTAGGCGGCCACGTCGTCCATCAGCTCGCGGCTGAGCCAGCCGCCGTTGTGCTCCTGGACGATGGCCAGGGCCGGCATCACCGCCGACTGGTTCCACTCCACCGGGTACTTGGCGATCCAGCCATCGATCTCGGCGCGGATCGCGGCATCGAATAGGGTCGACTTGTCGCGGTCATGGACCAAGGCCAGGGGGGCGTCACGGAAGCTCATCAGCGGTCGATCTCCCCGAACACGATGTCCAGTGTCCCGATGATGGCCACCACATCGGCCAGCATGTGGCCCTTGGACATCTCGTCCAGTGCCGCCAGATGCGGAAAGCCGGGGGCACGGACCTTGAGCCGATAGGGCTTGTTGGCGCCGTCCGAGACGATGTAGCAGCCGAACTCGCCCTTGGGTGCCTCCACCGCCGCGTAGACCTCTCCCGCCGGGGTGCAATAGCCCTCGGTGAAGAGTTTAAAGTGATGGATCAGGGCCTCCATGTCGTCCTTCATGGACTCGCGGGACGGCGGCATGACCTTGTGGTCGTCCACCGCGACCGGACCCGGGTTCTTGCGCAGCCAGTCCACACACTGCCGGATGATGCGGTTGGATTGGCGCATCTCTTCAATCCGGACCAGATAGCGGTCGTAGCAGTCGCCGTTGACCCCAACCGGGATATCGAAGTCCATCTTGTCGTAAGCGGCATAGGGCTGCTTCTTGCGCAGATCCCACTCGATACCGGAGCCGCGGATCATGGGTCCGGTGAAGCCAAGCTGCAGGGCCCGCTCCGGAGACACCACGCCGATGCCGACGGTGCGCTGCTTCCAGATGCGATTGTCGGTGAGCAGGGTCTCGTACTCGTCCACATAGCCCGGGAAGCGCCGGGTGAAGTCCTCGATGAAGTCGAGCAGCGACCCCTTGCGCGCCGCGTTGCGCTCTTCTATCTCCTTGGCGCTGTGCCATTTGGTCCCTCCCGGCTGGTACTGCGGCATGCGCTCGGGGAGGTCCCGGTAGACCCCGCCTGGGCGGTAGTAGGTGGCGTGCATACGCGCACCGGAGACCGCCTCGTAGCAGTCCATCAGGTCCTCGCGCTCGCGGAAGCAGTAAAGGAACACGGACATGGCGCCCACGTCCAGGGCATGGGCGCCGAGCCACATCAAATGGTTCAGGATGCGGGTGATCTCGTCGTACATCGTGCGGATGTACTGGGCGCGCTCCGGCACCTCGACCCCGAGCAGCTTCTCGATGGCCCGCACGTAGCCGTGCTCGTTGCACATCATGGACACGTAGTCGAGACGGTCCATGTAACCGATGCTCTGGTTATAGGGCTTGGACTCGGCGAGCTTCTCCGTGCCCCTGTGCAGCAGACCGATGTGAGGATCGGCACGCTCGATGACCTCTCCGTCCATCTCCAGCACCAGCCGCAGCACCCCGTGGGCGGCCGGGTGCTGGGGGCCGAAGTTCAGGGTGTAGTTGCGGATCTCAGGCATTGGACACCTCGGTGGCGCCGCCTTCGACAGGAGGCCGCACGTACCGGCTGTCCTCACGGATCACCTTCGGCACCAGGACCCGCGGCTCGATGGAGACCGGCTGATAGACCACGCGCCGCTGCTCCGGGTCGTAGCGCATCTCCACCTGGCCGGAAAGCGGGAAGTCCTTGCGGAACGGATGACCGACGAAGCCGTAATCGGTGAGGATGCGGCGTAGGTCCGGGTGCCCCCGGAACAGGATGCCATAGAGGTCGAAGGCCTCGCGCTCGAACCAGTTGGCCGAGGACCAGACGGGGATCACCGAGTCCACCATGGGCGCGGCGCCGTCGGCATAGACGCGCAGGCGCAGGCGGCGGTTGTGCACCAGGGACAGCAGATGATAGGCAACGGCAAACCGGTGCGGGTCATCCAAGGACAGATCCAGGTCGCGGTCGACGCCACGGCCGAAACCGGTGGTTGACGCCTCGTCCGTTTCCCACTCGGCCTTGCCATAGGCGGCATAGTCGACGCCACAGAGGTCGATCAGCTGCTCGAACCGAAGATCCGGATGATCGCGAAGCGTCCACCCGGCCTCGAGCAACCGGTCGACCGGGACCACCAGGGTGACTTCGCCGAGCTCGACGAGGGTCTCGCAGCCGAGCGCCGCCAGGTGCTCGACGAGTGCGTCAACGAGCGCGGCCAGCCCGGCGTCGGGTGTCAAGGAGTCAGTAGCCATGGGTCCAGGGAGCGACTTCAGCGGGCGATGGTGTTGGTGCGGCGGATCTTGTTCTGGAGCTGCAGAATGCCGTAGAGCAGGGCCTCGGCCGTCGGCGGGCAGCCGGGCACATAGACGTCCACGGGAACGATGCGGTCGCAGCCCCTAACCACGGCATAGGAATAGTGGTAGTAGCCGCCGCCATTGGCGCAGGAACCCATGGAGATCACCCAGCGGGGCTCGGCCATCTGGTCATAGACCTTGCGCAGGGCCGGCGCCATCTTGTTGACCAGGGTGCCGGCAACGATCATGACGTCGGACTGCCGCGGGCTGGGCCGGAAGATGATTCCAAAGCGGTCCAGATCATAACGAGCGGCACCCGCGTGCATCATCTCTACCGCGCAGCAGGCCAGCCCGAAGGTCATGGGCCACATGGACCCGGTCCTCGCCCAATTGATGAGCTTGTCGGCCGTGGTGGTGACGAAGCCTTGCTCGAGGACGCCTTCTATTCCCATTCCAGTGCCCCCTTCTTCCACTCGTAGAGAAAAGCAACGACGAGGATGGCGAGGAATAGGGCCATGGCCCAAAACCCGAAGGTCCCCAGATCCTGCAGGACCACCGCCCAGGGGAAGAGGAAGGCAATCTCGAGATCGAACAGGATGAAGAGGATGGCGACCAGGTAGTAGCGCACGTCAAACTTCATGCGCGCGCTCTCGAAGGCCTCAAACCCGCACTCATAGGGCGAGTCCTTCTCCTGATCCGGGCGGCGGGGGCCAAGCAGATAGCCGAGCACGAGCGGACCGACCCCCACCAGGATTCCCACGATGAGGAAGATCAGGATGGGCAGATAGTTTTCGAGCATGCTCCCCGCCTTCGCCTTCGGTTGCACTCGGCCGACACCGTGCTGCGCGAGTCTAAAGTTCGGCGCTCACCAAGTCAACCAGAGAAAAAACTTATATTGCATTATTTTCAGATAGTTAGGTCATCTCTTCGCAATAAAAAAGGCATGCCGCGCGGGCGGCATGCCTTCTGCTATGGTGCCGACGGCCAGACTCGAACTGGCACGGCTTTCGCCACTACCCCCTCAAGATAGCGTGTCTACCAATTTCACCACGTCGGCTTAAAACCTCGGCTGAACCTCACTGACCTGGCGGCGACTCGGTCGGGGCCGGAACATCTCCGGCGGGGACCTGAGCCTTGTCTTCTCCAGTCATCGGCTGAACCGCATCGCCGGGAACCGATGGGACATCCCCGCCCTGAACGGCCTCGGCCGGTGCACCGGCGGGCAAGGACGGCACCGCCGGCACCTCGGAAGGCGGCTGGACCGGGGCCGCCGGCGCCTCGGCAGGAACGGACCCCTGCACTTGGACGGGCTCGACACCATCCATCAGCCCCGCGGGCTTCCCGCCTTGGGCCGCATAGTACGCCAGGGCCATGCTGGTCAGGAAAAACAGCGTCGCCAAAGCGGCCGTGGTCCGTGACAGAAAGGAGCCGGAGCCACGCGCGCCAAATACCGTGGATGAGGCACCACTGCCGAAGGCCGCGCCGGCGTCCGCACCCCGTCCGTGCTGGATCAGAATCAATCCGATCAGCACCAGGGACAGGAACAGTTGAACAACGGTAAGGATCGTCTGCATCAAGTGACTCGCTGGGCGCTCGGACCCGGGGGATGAATCAGGCCGCCGCCGCGTCTCCGGCCCGGGCAATCGCCAGAAACTCCTCGGCATCGAGCGAGGCCCCACCAATCAGGCCGCCATCGATATCCGGCTGGACCAGAAGCTCCGGGGCATTGCTGGCCTTCATGCTGCCGCCGTACAGGATGCGAATCTTGTCCGCGATCGCCTGGCTGTGACCCGCGAGCCGGCCGCGGATGAAGGCGTGCACCGCCTGGGCCTGGTCAGGCGTGGCGGTCATCCCGGTGCCGATGGCCCATACCGGCTCGTAGGCAAGCTCCATGGCGCCGAATGCAGCGATACCGCCGATGTGAATGATCTCGTCCAACTGGGTTGCGATCACGGACTCGGTCTCGCCGCGCTCGCGCTCCTCCAGGGTCTCGCCAACACACAGGATGGGCGTAAGGCCCTTGCCGCGGGCCGCGGCCAATTTCTTGGCGATGATCGCGTCATCCTCGCCATAGAGGCTGCGCCGCTCCGAATGACCGCAGATCACATAATGACAACCGAAGTCAGCGAGCATCATCGCCGAGACCTCTCCGGTGAAGGCCCCGCTCTCCTCCGTGCTCACGTTCTGGGCGCCCAGCCGAACCGGGCTTCCCGCCAGCGCCTCCTCAGCCATCTGCAGGAACGGGAAAGGCGGGCATACGGCGATCTCGCTGCGCGAGATTGCGCCCGCGCCCTCCACGATGCCGGCGAGCAACTGCCGCACGCTGGCCTTGGTGCCGTTCATCTTCCAGTTCCCAGCAATCAGGGGCTGACGCATGACCACCTCCATAAATTCGAGCCCGCTAATTTAGACAGGTACGCCCTGGAAATCAACCGAATCCTTGCCGTACACTCTGGTGATGGCTAAAGGAAAGAAGAAATCGGACGGCGGCTCCACCATCGCCTTGAACAAGAAGGCGGGCCACGACTATTACATCGAGCAGCGGATCGAGGCGGGAATGGCCCTGGAGGGCTGGGAGGTCAAGAGCCTGCGCGCGGGACGAATCCAGATCAAGGAGAGCTACGTCAAGATCCTGCACGGCGAGGCCTTTCTCATCGGGGCACACGTCTCGCCGCTGCCCACCGCCTCCACGCACGTCAGCCCGGACCCTACCCGCACCCGAAAGCTGCTACTCAAGCGCTCGGAGCTCCACAGACTCATCGGTCAGACGGAGCGGGCCGGCTACACCCTGGTCCCGACCGCCATGTACTGGAAGCGCGGAAGAGCCAAGCTGGAGATCGGGCTGGCGAAGGGCAAGAAGCTCCACGACAAGCGTGCGACCGAGAAGGACAAGGACTGGCAGCGCGAGAAGGAGCGGCTGTTCAAGACGGCCTAAGGGCCGGGGGCCGCGACAGTGTCTCCGCGGGTGGCAAGCGCTCAGGGCAATCATGAACCCCAGGGCGAGTTCCCGCCCTACTTCACTTGGCCCTCGGCCCTTCTTCGAGCTTGCCGCGGAACAAAACCCTACCTATAGTGTCTCACTTCCAGCTTAGGGGGCGACTTGGCTTCGACGTGGGTCGCGAAACCTGAGGTGCATGCCGAGGTGCGGGTACCTCGTAAAACCGTCCGCAAACTCTAGTTGCCAACGACGACAACTACGCCCTCGCTGCTTAATCCCAGCGGGCCTCACACCGTCTCTTGCCTGTGGGCGGCGGATTCGTGGGGTAACATCACACAGGATCGCGGTGACGGGGGCCTGGACCTGATCCGCTAAAACCCAAATTCGGGATCGCTGACCGATCGCCCTGCCCTTCGGGCGATGGAAGGCTAAAAACAATAGAACGGGCTAAGCATGTAGGACCAAGGGCAGAGGGCTTGCGGACGCGGGTTCGATTCCCGCCGCCTCCACCAACACCCCAACCCCAACCGTTCTCGGTTGGGGTTTTTTCTTGTCAGACCGCGCGGAACCCCGCGAACCGTTTGGGGTTCCCGCGGGCGACTGCGGACTTCGCCGGTCGGCCCACTGCCCCATCCAGGGGTCCCTCCCGCTCTCTCCTCGCCATTCCTCTCTCCGACTGCGCCATCCCCTAAGAGGCCGAAGTCCGATGAATTCCAGATCTGGCATCGCGCGCGCGAATGCCGACTTCGAGCTGACCGTCACGGATGCCGTGACGGCGCCTGAGGGCGCATTTCACGGCGGCGCTGCCGCCTTGCCCGGCACACGCACGGCCCGGCCCTGAGCTGCCGATGAGCAACCTAATCGCTACAGAAACCAATGTGGACGAGATGCTGCGCTCGACCCAGGAGTCGAGCACCCGCTGATCCGCAGGCTAACCGGATTGCGCATGAGGGGGAGGAATGGACAGGGATGTCGATCCCGTTGTCATCGATAAGAGCGCTGGCGTTAGGCGCATTCGCTCGCGGCCAGCGATGGAGCGAGACGAGTTGCACCGCCCGCAACTTCGATCAAGCAGGCAATGTGGAGACCCACCACATGATCGGATTGACTAGGTTGGCTTGCCTGACTGCTGCCGTCGTGCTCAGCTGGTCGAGCCCGACCTTCGCGGACGACCTCGCCAAAGCCTCTCAGAACCCGGTCGGCGACCTGATCAGCGTCCCCTTCGAGCTCTCCTACTTCGGCGACATGCCCGACGACTCGTCCGCGACTTTGCTGCTGGCCAAGCCCGTCTATCCGCTGAACCTAGGCAAGGTGAACCTGGTCAACCGCCTCATCGTTCCCTTCGCGTGGGTCGACGCCAATCTAAGCGAGCTCGACCTCGGCGGCGACTCTGTGCCGCCAAACGACGTCAACCGCAGCGGCCTTGGCAACGTCCAGTATCAGGGCTTCCTCACCCCCGCCAACCCAGGCAAGGTGATCTGGGGCCTGGGTCCGGTCCTGGAAATGCCGACCAACACGAACGACCTGGGTTCCGACAAATGGTCCGCGGGGCCGGCAGCGGTTGTGCTGGCCATGCCCGGAAACTGGGTTCTGGGTATCCTGGCGCAAAATCTTTGGTCCTTCGCCGGCTCAGACCGCGCTAACGACATCAACAAGCTCACCGTCCAGTACTTCCTCAACTACAACCTGCCCGATGGCTGGTTCCTGACCTCATCGCCCATCATCACCGCGGATTGGAATAAGCCAAGCGACAATCGCTGGACGGTCCCGGTCGGCGGCGGCATCGGCAAGCTGACGCGGTTCGGCAAGCAGCCGGTCAATCTCACCCTTAAGGCCTACAAGAACGTGGTTCACCCGGACGCCGGTCCGGAGTGGTCCGTCTTCGCTGGCGTGAGCTTCCTGTTCCCCAAATAGCAAACCACTGCACTCCTCGACGAACGAAGGACAGGCTACCCATGAAACCTCACAGAGACGCGGTCGTCGGGCGCAGGATGGCCGGCCTCGCCATCATCAGCTGTCTCCTGATCTCCCAGGGTGCGATCGCCTCCGAGGGCGGCACCGGTCATTACGTGCCCGGCGCGGTCGCGACCATGATCGACCTTGCGCCGACGCAGCCCGGCTGGGTGATCGAGCCCATCTACCTCCACTACGAGGGCGACGTCGGGCTGGCGGACGAGATCCCGATCGCCGGCATCGACGTGTTTGGTTTGAAGGCCACCAGCGATGTCCTGCTCGCCGGCGGGTTCTACACCTTCCAACAGCCGGTGCTCGGTGCCCACTACAGCGTCGGGGCCATGCTGCCCTATGTCTGGATGACGGTGGAGGGCGAGATCGAGACGGTGCTCGGGGACCGGAAAGTGAGGGATACCACCTCCGGCTTCGGCGACCTGACGCTGATTCCGGCGATGCTCGGCTGGAAGGACGGTCCCTGGCAGTACAACGCCGCGCTGACCGTCTACGCCCCGACCGGGGACTACGAGGTGGGCCGGCTGGCCAACCCGGGGCTCAACTACTGGAGCTTCAATCCCTGGGCTGGTGTGTCTTACAACAACCCCACCAACGGCTTCAACGCGGCCCTGCACGGTGGCCTCGTCTTCAACACCGAGAACCCGGACACTGACTACCGTAGCGGGGTCATGACCCACCTGGAAGGGAGCGTCCAGCAACTGCTGCCGGTCGGGCGCGGTTTCCTGAGCATCGGCGCCGAGGCGTTCTGGCTGGAGCAGGTGACCGCCGACAGCGGCCAGCGCCCGATCCTCGGGGACTTCAAGGGCCGCACCGCCGGTATCGGGCCGGTGCTCGGCTACGTCCTGCCCATGGGCGAGCAGAATTTCGTCGCCGAGCTGCGCTGGCTGCCGGAGCTGGAGACCAAGAATCGGCTCGCGGGGGACTATATCTGGCTCAAGCTCGTCTATCAGTTCTGAGCCCCTACCGAAACGGCAAACAAACCCCGGTGGACAGGCCGGCATTGGGGCTGACCGGCCGGTCCCATTTCTTCCCCAACCGGTCTGGGTGACCAGGCCTCTTCGCCACTGACAGGGGAGAAAGAAGCGATGAAGATCCTGAAGCCATTTGTTGCATCCCTGGTCCTGGCCGCGGCGCTGCCCGTCTACGCCGCGATGGAGTCCGCGCCCGCCGCCCTCGGTGAGGGCGTGCTGGTCGAGAACGCCGCCACGGTCGCGTCCGTCGATCGCGCCAATCGTTACGTCGCCCTCAAGGGGCCTGAGGGCAACATGGTCACGATCCAGGCCGGCCCCGCGGTGAAGAACCTCGACAAGGTCAAGGCCGGCGACCAGGTGGACGTCAAGTACTACCAGGCCATGGCGGTCGACGTGGTCGCGCCCGGAACCGAGGGCGGCACCGTGACCAGGCGGGTCACCGCCGAGCCCGGGATGGCCCCCGCCGGTGCGGTGGCGCGTCAGCAGACCCGGACCGTCAAGATCCTGGTGGTCGATCCCTACAAGAAGGCCATCGCCTTCCGCGACGAGCAGGGCCGTTGGCGCGAGGTGCACCTCGACCGCCCGGAGCTCCAGCACTACCTCAAGGACCTCAAGGAGGGCGACACCGTCGAGCCGCGCTGAGCGCTCCTCGCCTCACGACGCGGCAAAGGGACCCGTCCCGGAGTCTGACTCCGACGGCCCGGCTGAGCAGACCGAGCGCACCTTGGCCTCGGTCTGCCACTCTTCGATTCGCGCTGATCGCCGCTGGCGGCCCATCGTCGGTGAAACGATTCTGAGGAAACCAGCCCATGATCGAACTGCTCGCGCGGCCTGCTCCCAATGACGCATCCCGCCTGCCGACTGGCCGGGGCCTGCGCACAGCGGGACTTTTTCTGGCCCTGACCGCCCTCGTCCTCGCCGGCTGCGCCAGCGTCCCGAAGGACTATCCGCGCACCACCACAGCGGCCTATTCGGACCACGCCAGCACCACCATCGGCCGCTATGTGCAAAAGGCCGCCGCGCGCCACCCCGGTGAGTCCGGCTTCGCCATCATCCGCACCGGACGCAACGCCTTCACCACCCGGGCGGCGCTCACCGAGCTGGCCCAGAAGACGCTGGACCTGCAGTACTACATCTGGGAACAGGACGCCACCGGGCGGCTGCTGGCCGAGCGTGTGCTGCAGGCCGCGGACCGCGGGGTGCGTGTGCGGGTCCTGCTCGACGACATGAATTTCAAGGGCCGCGATGCCGTCCTCGCCGCCCTGGATGCCCACCCCAACATCGAGATCCGCGTCTTCAACCCCTTCGCCATCCGCGGTGCGCGGGGGCTCGAATTCCTCACCAACTTCGCCCGCGTCAATCACCGCATGCACAACAAGCTGCTGGTGATGGACAACGCGCTCGCGATCGTTGGCGGGCGTAACATCGGCGACCACTATTTCCAGGTCGACACCGAGGCCAACTTCCGCGACCTCGACGTCGCCGCCGGGGGACCCGTGGTGCGCGAGATCTCCAAGGTCTTCGACCACTTCTTCAACGGCGACTGGGCGGTGCCGATCAGCGCCCTGGTGGGGCGGCCTTATACCGAGAAGGACCTGCAGGCGGCGCGCGCGACGATTCACGAGCGCATCGCCACCGACCACTACCCCTATCCGGTCGACCAGGATACGGCCGCGCTCAAGTCGGCGCTCAAGAGTGAGATCGACAAGTTCGTGTGGGCGCCGGGGCGCATCGTTTGGGACGACCCCGCCGAGATCGCCGCCACCGGTGGCACCAGCCGGATGCTTGAGGGGCTGCACCGGCGCGTCGGAAGCCTTGAGACCGATTTGCTGATCGAGTCGCCCTATTTCGTGCCTCGGGATCGGGGGATCGCGAGGATGAAGGAGCTGCACGACAAGGGCGTGCGCATCCGGGTGCTGACCAACTCACTGGCCTCCAACGACGTGATGGCCGCCCACGCGGGCTACGCCGACCGGCGCAAGCAGGTGCTCGAGAGCGGTGTGGAGCTCTACGAGCTGCGCGCCGACGCTGGGGTGATCAAGAAACGGCTCGCCTTCTTCGGTGCCAAGGCGGCGCTACACGCCAAGGTGGTGGTCTTCGACCGCAAGGACGTCTTCATCGGCAGCTTCAACCTCGACCCCCGTTCGAGTGACATCAACACCGAGGCGGGGCTCTACATCGAGAGCCCGCAGCTCGCCGCCCAGGTGATCGCCTGGATGGATGAGGGGGTGCTGCCCGAGAACAGCTATCGGGTGTTCCTGGACCAGGACGGCAAGCTCACCTGGGTGACCCAGGACAACGGCCAGGAGGTGGTCTACCACCACGACCCCGAGAGCAGCGCCTGGCAGCGCTTCGAGGCCGGTTTCATCGGGATTTTGCCGGTCGAGAATCAGCTGTGACATCGGGCCCGGAAGGAACATGCCGGGTCCGCTCGCCGGCTTGGCGGTCACCTACGATACCGTCGCAACGGAGCTGCGTCAGGATCTGCGTGCCGAGATTCTGCGCCGCAGGGCGCGGCCGGTGTCTCCTGCCTGCCGACTGGCCAAGGCGTGTGGGTAAAGCGGAGCTGACCGGGTTTCGGGGGACAGGCAATCGCCGAAGAGTGGCTGCTCGCTGTCGGATAGCTGCCACTTGAAGTCCTAACCACGCTCACAATACCGAATCGGTCTCAACATGTACCGAGCCTTTGCGGGGACTGACTGCGTTTGGGTGCCGATTCAACCGAGTCACTGACCGAGAGACCTACGGGAGACTGCAATGCGTCCTTTGCGGTCAGCCAGGAGGCCGGCGTCGGGTGACCGGAATCAGCGTTGGCTCGCGCCCCACTGACGAACCGAGCCCGGAAGCACTCGGCCGATGTGCCTGTCGCCAGATAGCGCACTCTGAGAGCATTGCTGGTGCCGAAGCTCTGTTCCGGTCGCTCATGTGGCGACGGCTACACCACAGCACCGTAGGACTGTGGGAGATGCGCGTCCGGCTCTCGCCTTTACTGGCAGCACACCGCTTTGCAGTTGCGGCGGGGGGAATCGAACAGCAACCAAAGGGGGCATCCGAATCCCCGGGCCCCCGGCGCGTCCATGAGGGGCAACCCAGGGGGCGCTATGCAGCTTTCCGCAACCTTTTGCACCCATCCTACGCCGCTGATATAGCGTGGTTTTGTGCGGGTTGCCATTTCACCTAGACCCCGCAGGAGTTCGAATCTTTTCGCACGAACCCGCAGGAACCCTCACCAGCCCGCACGGCCTGATACCAGGCCATTGATTTTCAACAAACTGCTCGATCGATCCGCGCTTGCGGACTGCGGACTTTCAACGGGCTGGAAATCTGGCTTACTCGCGCCATCGCGGGCGCTGTCGCGTTGAGAAACGTCGGTCCTTGCCGATATATACCGACGCTCCGGAAAATTTCTCAGCCGGCACCGACCTGAGCCGCGACGGTCTTGGTCGATGTCGCCAGGCACGATTCCTCGTAGGCCTCGATGTCGGCCTGCCGGTAGAGCACCCGGCCGCAGAGCTTCAGGAACTTGGGCCCGATCCCCTCGCAGCGCCAACGTTCCAGGGTGGCCTCGCTGATGCTCCAGCGGGCGGCCAGTTGTTTTTGGTTGAGGTGAACGACTTCCATCTTGGTCTCCTTCCGAATGAGTTGGCAGGAGTCCATGAAGGCGCTGTTCCGCCCGCGAGCCAAGGCAATTTCAGGAAACGCGGCTACTCCGGCAGATCGTTCAGCTCGTAGCTGGTGCTGCGCCCACCCGCATCCGATTTCCGCAGCACGCCCCGCGCAAGCAGATCGTTGATGTCGCGCAGGGCCGTGTCCGGCGAGCACTTGGCGATGGCCGCCCACTTGCTGCTGGTGAGTTTGCCTTCGAAGCCGTCAAGCAGCCGGTTGAGCAGCTTCACCTGTCGCTCGTTCAGCGGCGTGGTCGCCCAGCGCTGCCAGAACCGCGCCTTGGTCAGCACGGCATCGAGCGTGTGCTGTGCCTGATCGACGGCGCGATGTAGGGTATCGAGGAACCAGGCGAGCCACTCGGTGACGTCCATCGACCGCTTCTGCGTCCGCTCCAGGATGTCGTAGTAGGCCTTGCGTTCGCGCTGGATCTGCGCCGACAAACTGTAGAAACGCTGGGGACTACCGTCGGCACGCGCCAGCAGCAGATCGCCGATGGCCCGGGCGATACGGCCATTGCCGTCGTCGAACGGGTGCAAGGTGACGAACCACAGATGGCCGAGGCCGGCCTTGAGCAGCGGCGGTTCGTTCGACGCGCCGTTCACCCAGTCGAGGAATCGGCTGGTTTCGGCCTCCAGACGGTCGGCGGGCGGAGCCTCGAAATGCACGCGCTGGCGGCCGATGGGGCCGGACACCACCTGCATCGGGCCGCTGGCATCGTCGCGCCAGCCGCCGACCTTGATCTTGGAAAGGCCGGAGTAGCCGGTGGGAAACAGCGCGGCATGCCAGCCGAACAGACGCTCCCGCGACACTGGCGCATGACAGTTGGCGGTGGCATCGAGCACCATCTCGACCACGCCTTCGACGTGCCGATCCACCGGGGCCAGGGCACCGATGTCCACGCCCAGCCGACGGGCGATGGACGAGCGCACGGATTCGACATTGAGCTGCTCGCCCTCGATCTCGCTGGTCTTGACCACGTCCTCGGTGAGCGCCGCAAGGCTCGCCTGATCGCGCAGCGCCATGCCCACGTCGGCCAAGCGTCCCATCAAGAGCCCCTGGGCGCGACTGACCTCGGCCATGGGTCCCGCCAGTGCCGCCAGGTCGAAGCGCCAGTTCGGCCAGTCAGTGGCCTGCCAGATGTACTTGTAATCGCCGCTGTTCATGCGGAGATTATGAGCCGCAATCTCCGCATGCGCAAGTTATTCGCCGCACATAATGCGGTGAAAGTGGGCGCCATTCGCCGCACTGAGCAGTGCCACTGCCGGCACCACACTACGGAATGGGTGTAAATGGGTGTGCTTTTGGTCGAGGTGGGACGCGGGTTCGATTCCCGTTTCGGAATTGAATTGGCACTGGAAAGCAGACGAGGTTGAGGCCGCTTATCGGCAACCAATCAGGCCGAAATACCTTTTTGATCGTCCACGGACAAAGGGCGCGCCGACAGACTTTTCGATCCAGCTCGCACTGGTTCGCAGCAACCCGCAGCGCGTCGATTCC
>CAVOQO010000061.1:0-9063 GCA_963698355.1 uncultured Gammaproteobacteria bacterium
GCCGTCAACTTAAGCCGTCCGCTTGTAAGCAGTTGCCGAGCGGAATCCCGGTTTGAGCTTGCCGGGATTCCTGCGCGGGAAGCTTCGATCGGGCGCGAACCGCCTCCACAGCGCTGGATAGGCTTTGGGTGATGAGCGCCAGGAGGTTGCGGCGTTCATCGGGATCGGCGAAGAGCAGGCGCACGAGGCTGTTCTTCATCGCCGAGAGCGCGGTGCAGGCGCGCACCTGATAGTGACGCACGCGGTGGGCGAAGCGCCGGTCGGCGACCAGCTGGGCGACGTTGCGCACCATGGCGGCGAGGTTCATCGCCAGGATCTTTGCGTGGATGTCTTGGCGGATCGCCAGCAGCGAGCGCCCGGAGAAGTTCTCGATTTCGGCCCAGCGCTTCTGGCGCTTGTAGTGCTCCTCCACGCCCCAGCGCTTGTGGTAGAGCTGGGCGAACAGCCGCGGGAGGCGCTCGGCGTCCAGCACGGAGGTCGCCAAGACCTCGGTCTCGCCGCCGCTCAGGCGCACGCGCACCAAACGCACGCGCATCGGCTCGGCGGACACGCCTTGGTCGCGGCAGGCGCGGCGCTGCTCGGGCGACGGGACCAGGCGGCCTTTTCCACGGTGCAGTCCGGGTCGACAACGCCGGCGGTGGCTCGGTCGGCGGCGATGAACAAGGTCAAGGCGAGGGCGGTGGTTATGGTTCGCATTGGCTGGCTCACGGTTGCTCCTGATGTGCGGCTCGGCCGAAGCGGCCTGCGCGGTGCTCCGCACAGAGTCTTCATTTTGGGAACAGCAGCACGACGTTGAATCTGAACGCCCAACCGTCCGGCCCCGATTCGGTGCTCGCGGCGTAATAGCGGGGGCCGGCCTGGAACTGCACCAACTGGCCGCCAATCTTGGTCACCTTGGCCACCAGGGCGGCGATGGGCACGTTCCACTGATCGCCCTCCCAGTCGTAAGTGGATTCGGTCTGCAGTGTGTAGGTCCAGGCCGTCGGTGTGCTGTAGGAGAGAAAGGGCTGAATGAAGGTGCTGTTGATGTCGGCTCGATCACTCGGCCCGGCAAAGGACCAGATATGGTTCGCGAGCACGCCGAAGGTCCAGCTGCCCGTCTGTACCAGCCCGACCGCCGTCGGTCCAGCACCCCATTTCTCGCTGCCGAGCAGCTCGTCGGTCGCGGTGGGGAGCAGAAAAACCGGGCCGGCGCCCCAGATCAGTCCGCCGACGGTAGGCTCCTTCGGCGAGAAGAAGAGACTCTGTAATGTGTCCGAGAGCCCGAATTGCTCGCCGGCACCCGGAAAGATCGACCATTGATCGACCACCGGCAGGATGGTGCGGGAGACCAGGTTCCACTCCTCGCCGATGGACATCGGAATCACCGGCTGGGCGTTCAACGTATAGTGGCTGCCGTCGCCATCCGGGCCGATGCCCTGCTCCCAGTTCGACTGGAACGGCACGCTGATCAGCGCCGCGACCGGGTTCGACAACTGCTTGGCTCATGCTGCGGCGTCCTCAGCATGAGCCCAGCTCGGACAGAGCAACACGAGAACTGCGAGTAAGTAGTGCCTGAAAGAAAACCCGGTGTTTCACCGCCTCGCCCATTGCCCAGCGCCAGGCTATCCGGGACGATTTCATTGAACGGTGTGCGATTATCCGCGATTGGCGCGAATTAATGAGAGCCGCTCTCATTGTGGCCAACCGGCAGGCAGACCCATCCCGCGGGGGTCGCTATCCGCCCCCTTCGGTCGTGCTCAGGCGGCCCGTTGATAGGGCCCCCGCTGTCGCTCGGCCTCCTGCTGGCGCAACAAGGCGCCCAGGCGCTGGATGTTGCGCGCCACCACCGCGAGTGCCACGTAGCGCTTGAAGCCATCAAGGCCATGATCGAGACAGCGATCCAGACCATGGACCTCCAAGGCGTTGATGGCCGACTCCACCGCCGCGTGCTGGCGGCGCAGGCGGATGAAGTCGGGGGCGGTCTCGCGGCTGCGCTGGGCCGCGGAGCACTTGCCCTTCTTCGGCAGCACCACCTGCGGGATCAGGGCGGCGAGTGCCGTCTGATTGGCCGGGCTGTGGAAGCCCTTGTCGAAGCTGGCGCTGGCGATGGTGGGGAAGCGCGCCTGGGCCTGCTTGAGCACGTCAACGGCGACCTGATCATCGGTGGTCTTCACCATCACCTGATGGGTGAGGATGAAGCGGTGCTGATCCTCCACCACCGCCACGCGCAGCCCCAGCTCCACCGGCACGCCCGCCTTGCCCTTGACGATCCACTCGGTGTGGCGCTGGAAGATCGAGAACAGCTTCTCGCCGTGGGGGATGGTCTGTCCCAACAGGACGCGGCGGCGGATCTGGTCGATCTGGCGCTCGGCGTCACCCAGGTAGAGGTCGATCTCCTCCAGGAAGGCCTCCGGGAGCGCGCAGACGATCAGATGCACGCGGGTCTCACGCACCCGCCCGAGCAGCGCCTCGGCCGACTCCAGATAGGCCCGATGGGCGGCCCGTACCTCTTCCTGCTTGGCCGCCCGTTTCTCCGGGTTCTGGGAGGTCGAGTGCTTGAGCCGTTGCACCTGCCGGTAGAGCTTCTTCAGCTGACGCAGCTGGTAGGCGCTTTGGCGCCAGCCGAGGATGCCGAGTTCCTCGCACAGCCCGGCGACGAGCCCGATGAGCGTGCGCAGCGCATCCCACAGCAGGTTGAGGTCGGTGGGATAGTGCACGTTGGTCTCGACCACGAAGGAATCAGCACGCACCTGCAGCGCCGCGTCGGGACTTTTTTTTACTTGCGCCAGGCGAAGCCTGGAAGAGGGGGAAGCATGCAGACATGACGTGAGCAAGCAGAAACCTCTTAGTGCGACCCGGCAGGTGAAAGTCCTGACCCGGTAAGGATTGGCCATCCACCGGAACCGAGTGTTGCGTGGTGCGGGGGTGACCCCGTCTGCGAAGCGTACACAGGAGGCGGCTAGGCCGTGTAATCGAGCCCCGAAAGAACCGTTGCGGAGCCGACGTTGTGTAAAAGGCGGAAGGCTACAGTGGGCGCATCGAAAGGGCCTGATGCGAGCACTCCGCCGGGGTCGAAGAGCAGGGCATGGTCGCAAGGGTCGCCCAGGAACCTGGGAGGGCTCACTCGTTCCTTGACCGAGACGCGGTGCGGGCGCCGCGACAGAAGTGGCCCAGGTCCGTCGGAGCCGGGTCCGGCCGGCGGGAGCAAAGAGGACCCGAGGCAAGGTACCGCCAAGCGAAGGCAACGAAGCGCGGCGGGACGGCGGGTGAGCAATCGGAGTCGGCTGATAGTACCGCTGAGCGCGGGGAACTCGCCCCAGAGGACCCGCGGGAGGGAAGCGGCCGATCGGTCTAGATGCCTTCTGGAGGGCAAGATGACGCGGACATTGGATCGCGAGATCATCTCCACGAAACAACAGAAGATCGCGGATTTGGCGAGAGGGGCGCCGCAGATGGTGCTGCTGACGCTGGCACACCACATCGATCTGATGTGGATGGAAGAGGCGTACCGGCGCACGCGCAAGGATGGCGCGGTTGGCGTGGACGGCGTTACCGCCGCGGCGTACGAGGAGCGGTTGCAGGAGAACCTGAGCGACTTGCTCGAACGGTTCAAGAGCGGCCTGTATCGGGCGCCGCCGGTCAGGCGTGTCCATATTCCCAAGGCCGGGGCGAAGAACAAGACCCGCCCCATCGGTATCCCCACACTGGAAGACAAGCTCCTCCAGCGGGCAGTGCTGATGGTGCTGGAGCCGGTCTACGAGCAGGACTTTCTGGACTGTTCTTATGGCTTTCGCACGGGCCGCAGTGCCCACCAGGCACTCGAAGCGCTGTGGCAGGGGCTGATGGACATCGGCGGGGGCTGGGTGATCGATCTCGACATCCAGTCGTACTTCGACAGCATCGAAAGGACCCATCTCAACGCCTTTCTCGACCAACGGGTACGTGACGGTGTGATCCGTCGCGCGCTGGGCAAGTGGATGCATGCTGGGGTCATGGAAGAGGGGATGATCAGCTACCCAGAGCGGGGCAGCCCGCAGGGAGGGGTGATCAGCCCGCTGGTATCGAATATCTACCTGCACGAAGTGCTCGACCAGTGGTTCGAGCACACGGTCAAGCCGCGTTTGCGCGGGCGGGCCACGGTGGTCCGCTTTGCCGATGATGCGCTGCTGGCCTTTGAGCGGGAAGACGATGCCCGGCGGGTACTGGACGTGTTGCCCAAACGCTTCGCGCGCTTCGGCTTGACACTCCACCCCGAGAAGACGCGACTGGTGGACTTTCGCCGTCCGTCACGGACAGGCGAGACGAGCGGCTCACCGCGTGGGCGCAGTTTCGACCTGCTCGGCTTCACCCACTATTGGGGGCGCTCCAGGACGGGGCGTTGGGTGGTGCAACGCAAGACGGCCAGGACCCGCTTCAGCCGCGCCGTGCGGCAGATTAGGGACTGGTGCCGCCAGCACCGTCACCTGCCGGTGGCGGTCCAGCAGCAGACTTTGAGCCGTAAACTGCGCGGTCACGACGCCTACTACGGGATCACCGGCAACGGGCGCGCCTTGGCGCGCTTGCGCCACGAGGTCCGGCGGCAGTGGCGCAAATGGCTCAACCGTCGCTCCCAAGCGGCGCGTCTGTCCTGGGCGGCCTTCGCCCGTCTCGTCCAGCGCTACCCCCTCCCGCCCGCGCGTGTGGTCCACAGCATCTACGCCACGTAGCGTCTGCTAGGCCGAGGAGCCGGATGCCCGAGTTGGGCACGTCCGGATCTGTGGGAGCCGCGGGTGCGCATTCACCCGCGGCCACCCGGCCAGGGCGTGCCCGGCCTTCACCACTTCCTGGTTGATCCGATCCAGGATCTCGGGGGTGAACAGGCGCAGGTTGTCCTTGATGGTCTGAAGCCCGTAGCGGTCCTCCTCCCCATCGGCCCAGCCGCTGTGTCCCAGCATCTGACGGATGCTCTTGTGCTCGTTGGCCAGCTCATGGATGCGGTCGTAGTCGGCGTTGAGCCCCAGGCGCAGGACCCCCAGCACCAGGATCTTCCACTGCTCCATGCCCGGGCGCCCAGTGCTGGTGTCGGCCTGGCCGTTGACCCCGGCCGGGACGATCTCCTCCAAGATGGCGAACACCCGTGCACGCAGCTCCGGGTTGGTGTAGATGTGCTGCAGCCCTCGCAGCAGCTGCGGGATGTCGTCGCGCGACTTGGGGTCGAGCGCGATGGCGCCGATGTCTACCTCGCCGAACTGCAATTGGGGATTGATCACTTGGCGCATGGGATTTCGAATGACGAAGTGCAATGGATCTTATTCGGCCCAACGGGAAACCAGCCCCAAACGCCCGCTCCAGCGTCCAGCCGGCCTTCGTGAAATCAATGGCTTGGAAATCTGGCTCCCGCCCTATCGAAGTGGCCCACGCGACAACTTCGATCTTGGGGCCAGATTATAACAGATTGATCCGATGAATGTTTTATCGTTTCGCTCCAAGCACTAAGTAGGCTTGACGGTTCATGGGCCCCTCGCTGGGCTGGTCGTGCTTTCGGATGGTTCCTGCGCAACCTCCGAGAATCGGCGATGCGGTCCGGATCGATTTCATGGCTCCAGCTCCTTATCGCCACCCGGATCTGCGATTAACGGCGTCCGAGCCGAGGTGCTTAGGTCGTCGAGCCAGGCGCGGGACGGTCGGCAAGTCGAGAGGGGGGCTCATTCGGGGCTCGCGTCCATGGCCTTCTGCAAGGCGATCAGGCTGTCTTTTCCGACGCTGACCAGCCCTCGCGATCGCCGGCTCTTTGCTCTGGGATCGGCAGACGCAGGCTCGCCTGGGTGCCGCCTCCATCGCGTGGGCTCAGGCTCCAGTCTCCGCCCAGTTGCTCGACGCGCGAGCACACGCTAAAGAGTCCGTACCCGCCGTCGACCCCGTTGCCGGGGCGCGCGGTCCGTTTGGGACCAATCCCGATGCCGTCGTCGCACACGGTCAAGGTCACGCTGCCGTCGTCGAACGCGAGCAGAACATCACAGGTTCTGGCGCGGGCATGTCGGCCCACGTTGGTCATCAGTTCCCGCGCGCTCCGAAACAGGGTTTCGGTGAGCGCATCCGGCAGTACCGCGGGCTCTCCAGCCACACGGCAGCGGTAGGCCAGGCGCCAACGCGCGCTGAGCTGCTCGGAGAGCCACTCGATGGCCGCGACCAGACCAGCCTGATGGAGTACCGCGGGTGACAGCTCCGATACAAGAGAGCGCAGCTGCGCCAGGGAGTCATCGAGCAGGAATTTGACCCGCTCGAGGCGGTCGGCGGACTCTCCTCCGGAGGCGAGGTCAAGCAGGATGCGGGCCAGCACGAGCTGCTGGATCGTCGTGTCATGGAGCTCGTCCGCAAGACGGCGCCGCTCCCGGTCCGCGGCCAGCGCCATTGCGGCACCCTGGTCGCGGAGTTGGGAGTCGGACACGGTGGCCATTGCTCGCGGCCCGCGGTCGAGGGTGCCTATTTGCCCTCAGCACCCGACGTCATGGACCTCATCACGTCATCCAGGTTGAACGACGCCGGTGCCTGGCGCGGCGGGTAATCCTTGAACGACGAGATCATCTTTGCGGTGACGGCCTTGCCGGGGGCCCCGGCCCACTGAACCATGGCCTCCATCCAGTCATAGTAGCCGTTGGCGTCAACCGAGGCGCGCTCGAAGGGGTCCATCCGCAGGTCGAACACCAGCGGGACACGAAGGTCCACGAAGGGCTCCATCCAGACCCCGAACTGATGGGCGCGCTGCTCCTTGAAGACCAGCTTCCAGCGGTCGTAACGCATCGCCGCCAGCTGACCGTCGTCGTTCCAATAGAAGAACTCCTTGCGTGGCCATTCGCCCCCCCGGCCAGTCAGCATCGGCAGCAGGTTGTAGCCGTCGAGGTGGACCTTGTAGGTCATGTCGCCAATGGTGTCGCCGGCGAGCAGCTTTTCCTTGACGTCGGGTTCCCCGACGGCGGCCATCAGGGTCGGAACCCAGTCGGTGTGCGAGGCGATGTCGTTGCTCACCGAATCGGCGGCGATGTGCCCGGGCCAGCGGATCACGAAGGGTACGCGGTAGCCGCCTTCCCAATTGGTGTTCTTCTCGGAGCGGAAGGGGGTGATGCCGCCGTCGGGCCACATGTTGAAGTGCGGACCGTTGTCGGTGCTGTAGATGAGGATGGTGTTGTCGGCGATGCCGAGATCGTCTAGCTTCTTCAGCAGTTGGCCGACCTGGTCGTCGTGCTGGAGCATGCCGTCGGCGTAGAAATTGAGCCCGGACTTGCCGTCGTACTCGGGCGGCACATGGGTCACGTAGTGCATGCGCGTGGTGTTGAACCAGACGAAGAAGGGCTTGCCGGCCTGGTGCTGGCGGTCGATGAAGCTCAGCGTCGCGTCCAGGAACTCCTGGTCCACCGTCTCCATGCGCTTCTTGGTGAGCGGGCCCGTGTCCTCGATCTTCTGGGTCCCATCGGGCATGGCCCAGGAGTGGAGTACGCCGCGGGGGCCGAACTTTTCGCGGAACTCGGGATTCTTCGGGTAGTTCGGGTGCTCCGGCGCCTCCTCGGCATTGAGGTGATAGAGGTTGCCGAAAAACTCGTCGAAGCCGTGGTTGGTCGGCAGGAACTCGTCGCGGTCACCCAGATGGTTCTTGCCGAACTGGCCGGTGGCATAGCCCATTGGCTTGAGCAACTCCGCGAGCGTCGGGTCCTCTTTCTGGATGCCGAGGTCGGCCCCGGGGATGCCGACCTTGGTGAGTCCCGTGCGCACCGGCATCTGGCCGGTGATGAAGGCGGCGCGACCGGCGGTGCAGGATTGCTCCGCGTAGTAGTCGGTCAAGCGCATCCCCTCGTTGGCGATGCGGTCGATGTTGGGCGTACGGTAGCCCATCATGCCGTCGTTGTTGTAGCTCAGGTTCCAATAGCCGATGTCGTCGCCGAAGATGACGAGGATATTCGGCTTGGCGGCTTCGGCCAGGGCCGCCCCCTGGGTCAGAGCACCGGCAAACGCGAGCGCCGCAAGCAGGGTCGCCTTTTTCATTCGACCTTCTCCTTTGGATGGTTAAACGGGTGGCTAAATTGTTGTTGGTGCTTGGTCTCTCTGAGAATTCCGCGTCCGCCGGAGCAGGTTGCCCCGCCTCCCGAGCATCGGCCCCGGATCAGGCTAGGACGGGATGTCAAGGAGTCTCAGTCAAGTCCCAGCGAAATCTTGCGTTAAAATCACGGCGTCGGCTATGCGGATCACGCAATCTGGGTGACAAGCGATGGAAAAGACCGTAAATAGGCCGGCGGGGGGAGACCGGGATCGGGACGCGGCGGCACCGATCGCCTTTGTGGCCCTGCAGGACTTCGATGATCCTAGCGCCTGGGAGATGGCCTCCCATCCTTGGGAGATCTTGGGGACACGCGTCGAAACCCCCTTCCGCCACCAGAAACGCATCCTGGTCACCCCGAATTGGCTCGCCTACTGTGAGTCGTTCCAGGGCGCGCTTCGGATACAGGGTTTGACCCCGGCCGGGATGTTCGGTTATTCGGTCCCGCTGCGGACCGGCGGGAGCTCGAGCTTCTGGGGCGGGTCCCTGCACGAGCGCGGCCTCCCGGCCTCGCTGCCGGGTGCCTTGGATGCGCGCGTCGATGCGGGACAGTCTCAGTTGATCCTGCTGGTTCGTCTCGACTGGCTGCGCGCTCAGGTGGATACCGCAATCTTCGATGATCTGGAACAGGCCGCGCTGCGCCGGCTTCTTCCGGCGGCAGTCAGAGAGCGACAGGCGCTGGGGATCTGGATTTTGTCGCTTTTGGCTCGGTTTCACTATGCCCCGTGGCTCTTGACCGAGCCGGCCGTGGTGAACTCCATCGAGCACGACCTGCTTCGCTGGCTCCTTTCGACGGTCAGGTTGCCCGACCAGCCCGCATCCAGACCGACGCCAAACCGACGCCGGCGCGGCTTTGACCGCGCGATCGAGTGGCTGCGGGAAGCGGATCTCTCGACCCTAGACTGTGCCGGGCTCACTGCCCTGGCCGGAGTCAGCCGACGTACCCTGGATTACGCCTTTCACGCCGAACTCGGCCTGTCTCCGTGGGAGTTCGTTCACAAGCTGCGGCTCCA
>CAVOQO010000062.1:0-31656 GCA_963698355.1 uncultured Gammaproteobacteria bacterium
GGGCTAGGCACGCACGTCAGCAAGGGTCGACAGCCGCTCTCCGATTTGTTGTCGCCGCGTGGGGTAGCCTGTGCAGCGCTTTCTACTTGTCGCCCCTCGCCGCGTCCTGGATTTTCTCTCCAGCCTTTTCGACCTGCTCTCCGGCCCTTTCTGTCGCCCTGTCCACTCCCTTGCCCATCTGTTCCCCTGGGCCTTCCTGCTTCTGGCAGCCGGGTAGTGCAACAAGCAACGCGCTCAGGACGAATGCTGTACCGATGGTCGTGCTGAGTTTCGATAATTTCATCATTTATACCTCGTGGCGGTCCGCTCGCCCGGAGGCGAGAGCGACCTTATCGGTCCCGCTCGACGCGGGATCAGGGCAATGAGCAACCGCGACGTACCGGCCTGGTAGGTCAGGTGCATCGCAATGCCATCATGATTTTGGCTTACTGACTTCGTGGCCGATGATGCCGCCGACGGCAGCACCGCCGACGGTGCCAACTGCGCTGCCGTTCGTAAGGAGGGCGCCCCCGACGGCATCGGCTCCGGCGCCAATGGCGGTATTCTTGTCCTGCCTGGACATCCCGGCACAAGCACCCAGGCCGACCAACATTGCCGCGGCAACAGCACCGAGTATCAATTTCTGCTTCCTATTCATAAACATTCCTATTCTTGGTAAGTTTGGGGGTGCCACATCGGCAAGTCGTGCCGAGACCCCGATCTTTGCCAAGGGATCGTTGCATTCATCTATCGCACATTGGTACGGACTGGACATGTCACGGATCTTCGCTTTGACAGCCCAACGTTATGGAAATCCGAGCATCCCGTCTGTTCGGTGACGCACATGAGTGCCACCGGCACTCGTCGACGACTGCGGCGGCAAGCAGAAACCAAGTCATCCACATCGCCCCTCGACACGCCGGACTGCCCACAGACAGTGCACGGCAAGCTGACCGAGCACCCCGAGCCGGACCCGCCAAGGTCCCAGGCGGCAGTAGCCGAAAGCTGAACCAGGGTTGCCCCCGCGGCGGGCGAGCAGCAGCCAGAAGCCCGAGAGCCCTGCCCGCCGCCACAACGCGGCGCGGCCCAGGGTTCTCCCGGCCAATTCAGGGCTGCCTATCGGACACCTTGCCGCGCACAGGCAGTGATGTCATTTGCGTCTCATTGCGTCAATTTGCCGCTGACACCCCTTACGCGTGCCTGGCTGCTAAAGCAGATCGTTCAGGGTAACGCCGATGCCGACCGCATTCTGCTTCCAGTTGTAATCGATCAGACTGTCGCCGTAGCCGGTGAATGCCTGGAAATAGGCGCGCAGGGGGCCGAGGACGGGAGGCGAGGTCCAGGAGAATTGGGCAGCGCCCTTCTGCGTATCGAGGTTGCCGCGTCCCATGAGCTGAAAGCTGTGACCTCGCCATTTATAGATCGCAGTGATGTCGCCGTGGCCGTAATAGTCGGTGATGTCGGGATTCTCATCCTTGCTGTCGCTGTCCGGGATTTGATACCAGGGCCTGATCAGCAAGGCGAAATGCCCCCGCTCGACCCCGAATTCGGCGATGATCCGGTCCCAGCCCCGCGAGATCGGGTCGGCGCGGCCATTGGATTGATGGTTGTAGCCGAAATTGAACAACCGCCAATGGAATCCACCGAATTCGAAATCCGGACGGTAGCTCACCATCAGCTCGGGCATATAGTTGTTCTCGCGGAAGGGGCGCGAGAGATCACTGTTGTAGATCTGCCACTGACTTTGCTGGGTGTAGGCCGCCCAGATCCCGAAGCGCCGATCGTCGGTCGCCCACAGCCGCGCCTTGAAGCTGATCTGAAACCGCGCCTCGGTCGAGTTGAGCTCCGGGTTAGGGGTCCGCGTGGAATCGAACAGCTCCTGGAACGGTCGATTGTTCGGCCGGCTGGAATATCGTGCCAACTGCAGGTAGTTGGGACGATAGAGATCGATCGTGTAGCGGCTGGAGTCGGGATTGAAGCCCCAGGCGGTGTCGATCATCGACGACGGTGCGGGTGTGGCGATGACCGAGGGGTCGGTCGACGCGGAGGCGACCGGCGCTTCCGCGGGCGCCGCTTGAACGGTGCGCGTCGGTTCGAGCCCCGGTTGCGCGGCACCGGCGCGTCCGCTGGCGCGGTCGTAACAGGCGAGCCGTGCGCTGTCTGCCTTAATCGCCGCGCAGTCGGCGATGCTCGTCGGCGTGGTGCGGGCGAGGGCTTCGCCGCCGAGCACCGGACCGAGTGCGAAACCGATTCCAAAAAAGGCCGCAAGCCGCGTGGCCGAGCCGTATCGATGAGATGGATAAAGCATGCGCTGCGAGACTCCGTCAGCTAAAGAGGGGCCAAAGTGAGAGCGCAACGATGACGCCCGTCACCGTATTGAAATAGCATTCGTGGTGGGGCCCGCCTCAGACCGCGAGCAGGGTGACCACGGCGCCGTTGTGGGGCCGGCGGTCCAGGGTTCCGGCCGCGATCACCGCCGCCCGATGCATCGGTGCGGGGTCGATCCCCTACTCGATGGCCATTTGAATAATTGTCACTTGGGATTGCTGACTATGATCGAGAGATCGTTGCCTTCCTGCATGGCACATTGGTCCGGCGCGGACCTGTCACGGATCTTCGATTCGACGACCTAAACGTACGGAACTCCTTGCTCCCCGTCTGTACGGTGGCGCACATGGGGCCCACCGGCAATCCTCGACGCACAGGACATGCCCTCAGCCTTCCACCGGTCCGGGCCTACAACCCTTCGGCACACGGCCGGAGGATCCTTTCCACGGAAACGGCAACGCTCATCGAAGGCCGAACCGCGAGCGACAGACGCCACCCACCCCCGTGGGGCATCCCTGACCCGCAGAGGACCTTGTCTCTTCCGCCGCTCTCTCTAGCCCCTGTTCAGCGTGCGGTGCCGCACCGACAACCCCTGGTCTTGCGTGTACCGTTTACGTTGAGCGATGGAAGCCGTCATTCCGGGCTCGAGTCATGGCCATCGTGGCCACGGCTAACCTCACCGTCGGAGACTCACAATGAACAAAGATCAGGTCAAGGGCCGCGTTGAAGAAGCGAAGGGCAAAGTCAAGGAAGTCACCGGCAAGGTCGTCGGGAACAAGGAGATGGAGGTGGAAGGAAATGTCCAAAAGAACATCGGCAAGGTCCAGGCGGGCGTGGGGGACCTCAAGGAAGATATCAAAGACGCACTCTAACGCCGGAGACGGTCCGATTCTGAGGGAACACTCCCCCGCAACGCCGGAGTCTGGGATGCTTGCGCCTTTCCGGGGTGCGCTGTGGCCTGGGGGCATTTGTCTCGCCTTCCTCCTAGCCCCGGTGTCGCCGGCTAGTGCGCAGGCTGAAAGGACGCGTCGGCCTGTCGGCGCGGACCATTACTCTGCAGGTAGCTGTCCTGCCCGCCAGCCTGCTGTTCTGGCGGCGCTTCTGGCGCTGCTGCCGGTGGGTGGCGACGCCCTCGTTTGGGTGCCGGCGATCGTCGTCTTCGCCTCCACTTCGCAGTTGGGCTCGACGATCTTCCCGTTGATCCGGGGCGCGGGCATGTCGGCCTCCGAGAACCTGATCCGACGTCTCGGCCTTCGGTATCATTGGCGTGATCATCGGGCCGGTGTTGCTGACCGTCACGGCCGCGCTGCTGCGTTTCGTCGACGAGACGCTGTCGCGCCAGCCCTGACACCCCTGGTTCGTGCCGGACTACACTCTCAGGCAGGCCGGACCGACCATGTTGGGACCGGTCGATCATCGTGCAGGTCTGGCGTGAGCCCGTTTCGTTCGGGCACTCAGGCCCCAGCGATCCCCCCGGAGATACCGTGTAACCCTTGAATTCAGCAGGCGTGTGCGACTGCGACATAGGTCCGCTAACAGAGGATGCGCGCGTGCCCGAGACCCCCGATTCGAGACCCTGGCGCGAGGACTGGCGGCGCCTGCGCCAGTTGTTACTGCACCCAACGGTTGACGACCAGGCCCTGGAGTCCGCCCTGCGCGCCGCGCGGGCGCGCCAGCCCCTGCCGGTGGTGTGGCTGCTGGGCAAGGCCCAGTCCGGCAAGACCTCCATCATTCGCGCCCTGACCGATAGCCCCAGCGCCGAGATCGGCAACGGATTCCGGCCCTGCACCCGTACCGCCCGCCTCTATGACTTCCCGGCGGAGGCACCGGTGGTGCGCTTTCTGGACACCCGCGGTCTGGGGGAGGTCGCCTATGACCCCGCCGAGGACATTCGCTTCTGCGAGGCCCAGGCGCATCTGGTGCTGGGCGTCATGAAGGCGACGGACCTGGGGCAGGATGCGGTCTTCGAGGTCCTGCGCGCGGTGCGCGGGCGCCACCCCCAGTGGTCCGTGCTGATCGCCCAGACCGGGCTCCACGAGGGCTATCCGCCAGGCTCGGGGCACATCCTGCCCTACCCCTTCGACCGGCAGCCCTGGCCCACGACCGTCCCCAATGATTTGACCCGCGCCCTGCTTGCCCAGCGCGATGGCCTGGGCCGGCTGCCCGGGGCCACGGTGCCGTTATGGGTGCCGATCGACCTGACCCTGCCGGAGGACGGACTGGACCCGGCCAACTATGGGCTCGAAGCCCTCTGGGCGGCTATCGGGGAGGTCTCGACCCTGGACCTTCAGGCCCGGTTGCGCGGCGACCCTGGGATGCGCGACACCTTTGCCCGCACCGCCCACCCCCACATCGTCGGCTATGCCTTGGCGGCGACCGGGGTCGGCGCCCTGCCGGTCGTAGACCTGGTGGCCGTGCCGGCGATCCAGGCCAAGCTCCTGCACAGCCTGGCCGGGCTCTATGGCCAGGGCTGGACCCGCCGCGAGGTCTCCGAGTTTCTCGGCCTCCTGGGCCTTGGGGTCGGCGTTGGCTATGCAGCGCGCCTGGTTGGCCGTGCACTGGTCAAGCTTGTCCCCTATCTGGGTCAAACACTCGGGGCTGTGTGGGGGGCCACGGCCAGCGGGGCGACCACCTATGCCCTGGGCAAGGCCGCCGGCTACTACTTTGGCACCCGCCGGGTCGGGGAGCGGATCGACGCGGCGCAGCTGCGGCGTGTCTACGCGCAGGCACTGGCCTCTGGCACCAACCTGATCAAGACCGACGCCGATTCGCCATAGCGCACGAGGGAGCGGGTTTCCTCTCCTATTCAGTAACCTGGATTGATTCGTCATGCTCAGCCGAAGCGACCGCCTGCGCCTGTTCGCCCTGCTCCTGTGGGCCCTGCCCCTCGCGGCCCTCCTTCCTCTGGGCCTTTGGTGGCTGTGGCAGAACGGGGCCATGCCCTATTGGCTGGCGGCCACGCTGGCGTTCAGCGCCGCGGGCTACGGTCTCCAGCTCTGGCTCCGCCGGCGCGACCGGCGGCTGCTCGCCGATGCCCAGACCGCCCCCGACCCCCAGTGGCCGCCCAAGTCGCAGGCTGCCTGGGACGCCATCGAGGCCATGGCCGAGGGGGTCAGGCCAGAGGACTGGCCCCTGTCAGACGGCCCCCGGCTCGTTGCCCTGGCGCGCGATGCCCTGGAGCGGGTGGCGCGCATCTATCACCCGGAACGGGAGCGGCCCCTGCTGGAGCTGACCCTGCCCCACGGACTGCTGATCGTCGAACGGGCCTGCCGGGACCTGCGCACCGAGATCGTCGGTCAAATCCCCTTCAGCCACCGTCTGACCTTGGGGGACCTGGTGCAGGCCTACCGCTGGAAGGCGACCGCGGAGCGGCTGCTCGACCTCTATCGCGCCGGCCGGCTGGTCGTCAATCCGGTCAACGCCCTGTTGAGCGAGGGCTGGGAGCGGCTGCGCGGCCGGGCCTTCGATGCCGCCTGGTCTGACCTGCACCGCTGGCTGCTCCAGGAGCTCGTCCGCAAGGTGGGCTACTACGCCATCGAGACCTACAGCGGACGTCTGACTCTGACCCCGGCCCTGACTGAAGCGGAACCCGCCGCCGCGGTCACCCCAGGCTCCAGTCGCGACCTGGACCAAGCTGAGGCCGATTCAGCCGCCCGCGCCGACGAGCCCCTGCGCATCCTGGTCCTGGGCCGGGCCAACGCCGGCAAGTCGAGCTTGGTCAACGCCCTCTTCGGCCGGCTGACCGCGCCCTCCGACGTCCTGCCGGACCCGGCCGCGGCCGTCGCCCCTTATCGGCTGGAGCGAGAGGGCCTCACCGCCGCCCTCGTCTTCGACACCCCGGGGATCGACACGGACGGGCTCCCTCCCAAGGCGCTGGACCGACTGGCGACGCTGGCCGACCTAGTGCTCTGGGTC
This sequence comes from uncultured Gammaproteobacteria bacterium, assembly GCA_963698355.1. Lineage (GTDB taxonomy): Bacteria > Pseudomonadota > Gammaproteobacteria > Chromatiales > Chromatiaceae > Thiodictyon. The sequence goes on from CAVOQO010000062.1 coordinate 6,223, forward strand.
ACCGCTGCCCATCGCCCGGATCGCCAGGTGGAGCGGGTGGTCCTGGACCGCATCCGCGCCCTCTGGGATGCCCGGCCGGACCGCCATCGCCCTCCCTTGCTGGTCGCCGTGAGCCATATCGATCTGCTGCGCCCGCCCCGGGAATGGCAGCCGCCCTATGACCTCGCCAATCCGATGGGCCCCAAGGCCGTGAATATCCGCGCTGCGGTGGGGGCGGCTGCCGAAGACCTGGCGGTGCCGGTGACCGATACCATCCCCGTCTGCCTGGCCGAGGGGCGGGTCTATAACGTGGAAGACAGCCTGTGGGTCACTCTGCTTGAGCGCCAGGGCGCGGCGGACAAGGTCCGACTCCTGCGTTGTCTGGACGAGCGAAAGCGCGCGGAGGACTGGCCGCTCCTTCGGCGCCAGCTGGCGGGCGCCGGGCGCTTCCTGGCGAAGCTGCCGGGTCGGCTGATTGGGTGAGAGGTGCTGCCGCTTCCGTCTGCGCATCCGATGCAGGGGGGCGCTTCGTCCGCGCGCCGGGCAGCGCCGAGAACAGGGGACGTGCCAAAGTTGCCAGCGCAATAACCGTCCGGGCAGTATCGAAGAAGGTATGGCCTGTGTTGGGCAACGGACTCGAGCCCTGCGGCTTGGGCGTCTGGCGCTTGGTGAGCTCTCCAACCAGGAATCCCATGCCCCCTGCCCACAGCAACACTGTTGGTTCCGCCATCCATTCCTGGACCGTCCGGCGTAACGCAACGCCGCGAACCCCGACCAACCGCCGCCGGTTTTGGAGCCGACGCTCGGCGTCGCTGATCTGCGCGGTTAGCGAGGAGGTCGGTGTCCTAGGGCTTGGAAGCTCGGTTGCCATCAGGACGTCTCCGCTTCCTGGCCCTGCGACGACGCCGGCTCAAGACTGCGGGCGTTGGCGGGGAATCGTAGATCATGACTCAGGCGGCCGATCAGGCGCCAGAGAATGAGGGCAATCACCAAATTGAGGTCTACTGCCAGCAGCAGGGCGCTGCCTATCTCCATGACTCCAAGGCTGGTCAGCGCGAGTATGGCGGCGCCCAGCAGCCCGAGCCACGCACTGAGGAGCAGGCCCGCTACGAACATTCCCGCTACCACCATGGCGACCAGGCTCTCACCCGCCCGCTGGGTCTCCAACGCGGCGAGCTCAAGACGGTCGTGCGCGAGTCCACGCAACGCTTGCCAAAGCAGCTTGGCCTCTTGCGGCACGGCCGCACCATGGCCCGGGTCGCTGGAAGCGGCCCGGAATCCAACGCTTTGCTCGACTGCCGTAGTCGGACTCCATCCCGGGGCGAGTCCCTAACGGGAACTCAACAGCCTACTCAAGAGGAAGCCGCCGACGACCGCGATCCCCAGCGCCTTGACAGGGTTGTCGCGGACGTAAGCGCGGCTCTTGTCCAGCCATTCCACCTGAAGCTCTTTCAGTTGCCCCCCTTTCTCGTCTACCGCCTTCGCGGCATGAGCGGCCGCGCCGGCCACTTTGTCAACCGCCTCATGCGCGCCAGATGCCATGCGGAGTACGACGGGATCGGCCGCGTCCGCCACTGTGGCCTTGTCGTGATCTTTGCTCATGATGAACTCCTAATAATGATGTTGCTCGTGTGGGCCAGTCCCGCGCGGGCGGAGTTGGCACCAGCCAGGTCGTTGGGACGGGTCGTGAACCCTTCGGCTCTTTCCATGCTTATTGTCCTTTGTGGTTAGGGTTTTATGATTAGGGTCTTATGGTTAGGTCGATGTCGCGATGGTTTAGTTATTCAAGAGATAAATGACCACCAGCACAATCGTCGGAACACCCAGCAACCATCCGATCAGATACTTACCCATGATTTCCCTCCTCTATCAGTCTAGGCCATTCCAAATCGTTTCAGTGAATGATTTGGTTTGCCTCGCTGCCACCGGCAACCCGTGTTAGCACTGACACTCGAAGAAAATCTACCCTGGAGAACCCTGTGCGGTCTGTACGCTGGCGCACGCAGCGTTGCGAAAAATAATGACCTGGATCGGCGCTACCGTTCTACTCGCCGAGCAGTTCAGCGACGGGCTGCAATGGCTCGACATGCTCGGATACGACCTTGACAATGACGGTGATCGGAATACTGAGCAACATGCCCCAGATACCCCAAAGCCAACCCCAGAACAGCAGTGAAATGAAAACGGCCGCGGCATTCATCGTGGCGATGCGCCCGGTCATCCAGGTGGTGACAAAGGTGCCGACGACGATGGCGATCCCCAGCCCTGACCCGGAGACCAATAGCGCCATCGACAATGAGTCGAACTGCATAAAGGCAGCCATCCCGGTGGCAATGGCGGTGAGCCCGGGGCCCAGGTAGGGGATGATATGGAGCAAACCCGCGGCGACGGCCCAGGCACCCGCGTTTTCCAGCCCGATCCAGCGGAACACCGTCCAGGCCAACAGCGCCACGAGCACGTTGGTGGTCAGCAGCAAGAGCATATAGCGCTGGATGGAGCGGTTGATGTCACTGAGGATTTGTACGGTGATCTTCCTGCTCGATAGCGACGGTCCCGCGAGTCGTACCAGCTTTCGTTTGAAGGTGTCGCCCGACAGCAAGAGAAAGAAAACCAGGAACAGCACCATGGTGGCCTGGACAATATATCCCAGGGCCCCCATGGAACCCGCCCAGAGAAAGTTTCCCGTCTTGAATGCCGACGGATCGTCAATGACGACGCGCGTCGCGGGCTTTTTCGGCGCAGGAGGAACGCCGGTCGCACGGCTGGCTGCCTGCTCGAGTTGTTGCGCGGCGCTTTGTACGTTATGCATTGCATCGTGATGGCCTTCCCCCAGCTTGGCGAGGCTCTTGGACAATTGGGTCGCGGCTTCCGGCAGTTGCTCGATGATCGCCTGCATCTGTCCGCGCAAGGAGTAGGTTCCGAAGGCGAGCCCGCCCACAAGGGCGAGCATTACCAGGGTGGCGCCGGCCGTCCGTGGCATCTTCATCAACTCCAGCCAGACAACGAGAGGATTCAACGTGTACGCAAGGAGAATCCCGATTAACACCGGAATCAGAAATCCTTGCGCCCACTCCAGAGCAACGACCACGGCGGTCGTAGCCAAGATGGTCAGCGCCAAACTCCGCGCGCCCGGGCGGGCGCGGAACCTTGCCTGGAAGGGGGCGGCGCCCGGCGTTTGGTGGGTCGAAGGAGGAGGGCTAGCGGCAGGTTCGGATTCAGAATGCATCTTAGTGAGTTACGTGTACAGGTCCCGGACGCCGACATTGAGGGCCGCCGCCCGGGCGCCATGTGCCTGCTGCCAACGCCAGCGGAAGTCCAAGGGCTGTCGTAGACCTTGGCCTGGCGTACTGACGTCCACGGCATAGGCGCCGGGCGGCAATTGCGTGAAGAACCACGAACCTTGGGATTTGGCGGTCAGTACGGTTCCCCCGTGGGCGTCAGTGATTGCTCTGTCCGGCCGCGAATTTTTACGCGTCGATCACTCGGACCAGAACATTCCCCGTGACGCCATGTTCGCGCAGGACATCACATGCCGCGGCAAGGACTCATGACGGATTGGTCCCGTGGGGATCGACCATCAGTAACACAGTCTCGAACCCGTCGCGATCCTTTACCTCGACGTTGCGGACGCCCGACAAAGCAAAAAGGGCCGAGCCATCACGGTCAATGGTCCGCGATTGGGGTGGCTCCGCGGGCGTGGTCCTCATCAGAGCCGCTTCGCCTTTGATTGGGGTGCGTTCCCCCGTTTGCTGTTCGCCGAGGAAAGTAAAGCCGTACCAGATTGCCCCGAGGAAAGCGCAAAACGCGAGTGCCCTCAGAGGCGTAACCTGCACGGTCCAAGTGAATCTCTTCGACATAGCAGTGTCCTCGCGGATAGCGAACCGCGTGGTCCAAGGCGTGGCGCTGCTGTCAGCCATGGCGGCAGTACCGTTTCCGACGGGAGTTTCCTCTCTTCGATGTCCGGTAGCCTGCTTTCGGCGCGAGCGGGTGAGGAGTCGCTCCGCTTCAGTGGGGGCCGCGATGACGCCGATGTGGTCAATGGGATCTCTCGCCTTGGGACACTGACCTGTCTGCCGCGATTCATCGCGTAGTGCTTGGTCTCCAGGGCCGGCGCCACAAACTTTTCGGCGCGACCTCAGTTTTCGTCATTGCTGCGTTATTCGCACTGTCTGCGCTCAAGGGACACGATCCGTTTCAGGACGAACGACGGACGCAATGCGCGTCCGTCTCCCCTTGACTACCGCTCGATTCGGGTAATCTTGGTTCCCTCAATGCTGACCCCCGCCATCAATCCTTGCTGGCTGAAGATGAACGCATAGGCATCATCCTTCAGCGACGACGTAGAAAGATTCTTTGCGACCCCTGCGTCGACCGCAACAACGGTTGGGCCGACACCCAGCTCCCAACCCTTGGTCTTTTCAACATAGCGAACAGCGTCGTCTGTCATCAGAAACACTGCATATGCGTAGGACTGGGCACCTGCTTGCAGACCCCAGGACCCAGTGACGGAGTTGTAATAATCGACGACTTTCGAGCCCTTTATCATCTCGCCTTCGCCATAACCGCCGCCGAACACGAGTCCCGCCTTGATAACATTCGGGAACACAAGCACCGCCTTGGCCGTGCGCGACATTTGCTCGGCAAGGGGCTCGGTCTTATAGAGTGTCTGCAGGGCCTGCCGGGAATCCTTGTCCAAATCCTCGGCGGTTGCTGCGCTTGCCTGATTCATGACACTCACCGCGACGATTGCTGCGGTCGCAAGAATGATTGGTCGAACGTGACTGCGAATGCTGTACATCGTAATGCTTCTTCCTGTTTGTGGCTTTGTGACAAACTCGACCGGCAAATTGCCAATTGAGCATCCGAACCTCGGCGCTACCCTTTTTTCCGCCCGCGCACCGTCCGCAATGGCAGCGCACAGAATGAACGGGGCTGCCAGACACTGGACTGGTTAGGGAAGGACTACCGATTCACGGGAAAGGTTAATCGCTGGAGCATGGGTAGTCTGTACGGTAACGTACGCAGAGCCATGCTCGCCCACAGCCAAACGCGTGCGCGAAGCCTAGAGCTCCTCTGCCCATGGCCCAGGCGAGACGCTGGCAACGTCCAACTTCCGGGCAGTGCTCACCCCAGGGCGCGCTTCTCCTGAAGAACGGTTGACCGGCCCGCCCTGGCCCATGCCTTGTCAAGCGCGGCAGGATGGCCAAGCCTGCCGCGCCCGTCCTCTAGGCGCACGATGATGGCCTGGCGGGCAGGTACGGTAACGCGGTCGCCGCGGATCGGTTGATTGCTCAGCAACTCGGTGGCGCGAAGGTCCGAGGACACCGGGAGCGCCTGGTCCTGACCACTTCGATTCAGTGCGACGACGCAGCGATTGTCGGGGGTTCGGCGCTCGAAGGCGTAGATCTGCCGGGCTGGGTCCGCCTCCAACAGGTGGAAGGTACCCCGGCGGAGGGCGGGGTTGGCCTTGCGCACGGCGATGAGCCTCTTGTAGTAGGCCAGCAGTTCCGACCTCTGCGCCCTTTCGTCCGCCCGTTGCCCCCATCCCCACGGATAACAGCGGCGGCAGTCAGGGTCTTTGTCGCCTTCCAGCCCGATCTCGTCGCCATAATAGATGCAGGGGGCACCGGCGCAGGTGAACTGCATGGCGACCATCAGCTTCAGCGACTCGAGCGCGCGACCCTGGTCGCGGCTGCGCACGACGGTCATGGGCCGCGCGGTATCGTGGCTGCCGAGCAGGTTCAGCATCACGGCCGTGGCCGGCTCGGGGTAGGCCAGGAAGAGATCCCGGAGCGTGCGGGCGAAGGCGCAGGTGTCGATGTCCTCCGCGCCGAAGTACGCGATGAGCGCCTTCTGGAAGCGGTAGTTCATCACCGCGTCGAACTGATCGCCCTGTAGCCAAGAGCTGGCGTCGTCCCAGATGTCTCCCACGATGTAGGCGTCAGGCTTCGCGGCCTTGACGGCGCGGCGGAACTTCGGCCAGAAGCTCTGAATCACCTCATTGGGCACGTCCAGCCGCCAGCCATCCGTGCCGGCCTCGCGCAACCAGTAGGTAGCAACGCTCAGAAAATAGTCTTGCACTTCTGGGTTTTGGTAGTTGAGCTTCGGCAGGGTGTGGAACCCCCACCAGCAGTCATACCAGCGCAGCACCTCGCCGTGGGACGTGAAGTGCTCGGGGATGGGCCAGTCGCGGATGTGGAACCAATCCCAATAGCGCGATTGGCGCCCGTACCGTCTGACGTCGAGAAAGAAGGGATGCTGGTCGGAGCAATGATTGAAGACGCCGTCGAGCACGACGCGAAGGCCGCGCCGGTGACAGGCCTTGACCAGCTGCTGCAGCAATTTCAGATCGCCGATGTTCGGGTCTACCCTGAAGTAGTCCATCGTGTCGTATTTGTGATTGCTGGGGCTGTGAAAAATGGGGGTCAGATACAAAGCGCTCACCCCGAGGTCGCTGAGGTAACCCAATCGATCGACGATACCCTTCAGATTGCCGCCCATGAAGTTGCTGTTGGTTGGCAAGCTGCCCCACGGCTGGACACCCAGCGGATCGTTGGCGGGCTTGCCGCGTTCAAACCGCTCCGGGAAGATTTGATAGAAGACTGCATCGCGCACCCAGGCCGGCGTTTCAAACGCGGGCCCTATCGTCGATTGAGCGTCAACCACCTGCGCCACCTGGTTGGGCGCCGGCTCATCAATCGCCGGCAGCGCACGCTCTGCGAATCTCGCTACGACCGACGGCGCTACAAATTGACTTTTGATGCGATTTACCGAGTTTCTGATCGCAGACTTGATAAGGTCTAGGATCGACCCCGTAACGACAACCTGCGCCGGAGCGACCGCTGCCGGCGCTACCGCGTCGCGCCCCATCTCCTCAAGCGCCTCAGGCGCGGGCGACAGCGGCCAGTGAAACCAGTTGTGCGGCAGCCGGTCGTGCTCCTCACCCTTCGGGGTGAGCCACCAGCACTGTGCGGGCGTGGTGACTCGCAGCGCATACTCGAACGGCTGGGCAGCGGTCACCATGACGGTGAAATAATCGCGGCCATTGGATTGGGCCAGAAACTCCAGCGGCTGTTCCTGTTGTCCGCCCAGGCTGCGTATAAGAAGACTGGGCTGCCGGGGGTGCTCCGGCTCCAGCTCCAGCTTGAAGACCACGCGCCCATCACTGAGCCCGTTCACAGCGAGGTGGTGATACATGTTGCGACCTGTCTCTTGTCTGATTGACGCTCAGGTTGTTCTCGTTCCTGAATCTTCTTTGTGGACGGTTGGGCCTGCTGGTCGGCTCAGGAAACTTCAACCAGTCCTCCTAACCCCACTACCCCATGATCCGGTCGTAACACGCCACGTCGGCCGCGTAACACCCGCATGAAGCGGCTTCCAGGCTGCCGCGATCGAGAATCGTGACATCCCCGCGGCGATAGGCGATCAGTTTGCGGTCCTGCAGCGAGGTGGCGGCCTTGGTGACGCCGACGCGGCGGACCCCTAGCATGTGGGCGAGGAATTCGTGCGTGACGTGAAACGCATCCGAGTGTGCTCGATCGTGCGTCATCAAGAGCAAACGGGCGAGTCGTGCCTCCACCACATGAAACCGGGTGCAGGCCGCTGTTTGTGCGAGTTGGCTCATCAGCACGTACAGGTAGCGTTTCAGCAAGCGTTGCAGCCTGGGGCTCTGTTCGAGCTTCCGGCGAAACTGGGCACCGTCCATGCGCAGCGCCGAGCCAGCGCCCTGCACCAAGGCGTGCAGCGGCGAGCTATCGACACCAAGGACGAGGCAGATCCCGAGCATGCCTTCATCGCCGATCAACCCGACCTCCAGGCTGGCGGCGCCGTTGCACGGCGTAGTCAGGGAAACGACGCTTGTCGTGAGAAAGTAAACGTGGCGAATGCGCTGACCGGGCTTGGCCAGGACCTCCGCAAACACCAGTTCGACCTGCTCGCAACCCGCCAGAAAGCGCTGACGGTCTTTCCGCGGCAAGGCCGCAATCAGCCGATTGCCAACAGCAGCAGGTTCATTGGGCGGCATGTGGACTCTCCTGGCATTGGGGAAGTCCGGCAAGCGGCAGCAGGAGAGGAACGAGCGCAGCTCTGATACCGAATGCCGACCAGGGGCGAACGGCTTCCCCAGAAAGGGCAAGTCAGAGTCTGGCGCGGAACCTGCGTACTGTCTGGGCGGTAGCGTACATAGCACGCGTACCAAGGGGTGCGGTGTGCGACACGCCATCCTGCGGGCGTTGGACAACCCACGGGGGAGACGGGTAACAGCGGTCGAAAGCCGTTAATGTACGGTCGCCGGCGAGACCCGGCAGCAATCTCTTGAACGCGTAAAAGGAGCCCGTCGCGGCGTGGTTGCCGGGGGCAGTACGCAACGGCTGACATTGGCGTGTCTCGTCGTTGCGCTTGAGGCGTGAATCCTCAGTATGAGGAGGAGGCAAACTCAATGGAGCTTGACAGAGCCTGAACACCACCTGATTGTCGCCCATGAGGTGATCAACACCGGCAGCGACCGCCATCCGCTCGCCACCATGGCCAAACAGGCCCAGGAAGCGATGCGGAGCGAAGAGCTGACCGCCGTTGCCGATCGTGGCTACTTCACCGGCGAAGAGCTGCTGGCATGCGAGGAAGCCGGCATTACCACCGATGTCCCCAAGCCGCACACCTCGGGCAACGAGGCCAAGGGGCTGTTCCCGGTTCCACCCGCTGTGTTCATCGATCCTTGAGCTGAGAACCGTGAACCACGCATGGTCGCCCTCCACCCAACCCACTGTCCCTCGATCGACTGTCCCAGCTGGCGTACCCAGTATTCGCAGGAGATGCAGCTCCCGATGCCGCCGCAGCGCTGAGGCCATGATCCCTGGTGTAACCCTGTGAGTCTGGCGGCCAGCGTCGAAGGTCGACGCAGCCCGCTCGAGCGATGGGTCAATGGCCGGGAATGTACCCAAGGGCGGGAACCCAATCGCCACCCATTCCGTGCGCTATGTTCGCCAGCGCACCGACAGAGCCGGTCTCTTTGGGCCATTCTTGGCAGGTTCGCGGCGGACCCTCTCGTCACCCCAGGCGACCCGCGTGGGGCTGGGGCGCTCCGACCGAGCCCGCCTCTGATACATCCTTGCCTTGCGGTACTCGCCGCTCGGCAGTCCGAAACCCATCCTGGAGCAACAGCGAATGTCCATGAAGCAGGTGATCCTTACCTCCGCCGCCGCCCTGGCGATCGGCCTGTCCGGCCTATCCTTGGCGCAGACTGCCTCGGAGCAGGCCGCCGCCGCAGCGGCAGCCCAAGAGCAGGCGGATGCGGCCACCGACACGGCGAACCAGCAGCCCGCTGGCAGCGCCGAGCAGTACAAGCAAATGAAGGTGGACGAGGCCACCGCCGCGGACGAAAAGTTCCACGCCAATCGCACCGAAGCCAACATGCTTGCCCGCGACAAAGCAGAGGCGGAGGCCGCGGCGGCTGCCGGGATGGCGGAACCCGCTGGCGGACGCTGAAGCGGACAAGGCCGGCGCCGACCGCCAAGGGGTTCGGGACCGGCTTTGCAAGCCTCGTCTAGCGGGGTGGCGCGAGACCGCCACCCCGCCCGCGAAGAAGGCGCTGCGTAACGACATCCTGCCCTTAGCCACCCCGCCCGCGAAGAAGAGAGACACGACCCTGGGTCTACCTTGCGGTGCGCGGCGAAAAAATACACCGCGCTATGTACGCTAGCGCCCATACCCGGCTCACGACTCGGTATATCCTTGAATTGCGTCAGAGCAACAGCGATACGACTTCCCCGCTCGCAGAGTCTTATCCTGCCAACCACGCTCGGCTAGCCGCCATCGATAAGCGCTGCACCAGAGCCTGCTCAGCGCCTCGCGTGCGTATCGCGCATCGCGGAAACCGCCCCGAGACCTATCGGGCCGAGAAGTAAGCCAACATTGCAACCAACGGAGATCGCTATGTCTATGGGACTGATGTTTTGGGTTCTCATGCTGCTCTGGTTCGTGCTCAGTCTGGTCTCCGCCTTCGGTGGCGGTGTCATCGGCCAGTACGGACCGGCTGTGAACTCAGTGCTGCTCTTCATCCTGTTCGTGCTACTCGGGTGGAAAGTGTTTGGGCAGCCGATCACTTGACGGCTAAGCGGGAGCGGCCCCGTAAGCCTGAGGTTCCGTCGCTGACGCGTCGGCGGAGTCGGTGGTGGCTGGCCCTGTGCTGCGCGCTCGGACTGGTGTTTGCCGGCCCCGCCAGCGCCGGGCGGATTCTGGTGCTGGTGCACGGCTACCTCGCAGACTCTGCTTCCTGGCAGCAGAGTGGAGTCCTGCCGGTGTTGGAGCAAGCCGGCTGGAAACTCGCCGGCACCTGGCGGTCTTCCCGGTCCGGGGTGCGCCTGGAGCCGGTCCGGCCACCCGCCGGGGAATTCGCAGTCTACATTGTCGACCTGCCCTCCACCGCCCCGCTCATGGAACAGGCGCGCCTTCTCGGCGGCATGCTGGCCACGATCGCCCAACGGCACCCGACGGACACGGTCGATCTGATCGGGCATTCGGCCGGCGGCGTCGTGGCCCGGCTCGCACTGGTGAACTACGGTGCGGGTACGGTCACCCGGCTGATCACCGTCGCCGCCCCCCACCTGGGCACCGAGCGGGCTTCGGAAGCGCTGGATGCGACCGACGACAGCGGGCTGTTCGGCGGGATCAAGCGCTGGTTCGTCAAGCGCAAGGTGGGAGACGACCTGTATCGCACCGTGCAGTCTTCGCGCGGGGTCCTCGCCGACCTCTCCCCGCCGGTGCCCGGCAACCTGTTGTACTGGCTCAACGGTCGCCAGCACCCTGCCATCGTTTACGTCGCAGTGGTTCGCGGCGCCGCATACGGGCTGCCGGGCGACCAGGTCGTGCCCGCATACAGTCAGGATCTGCGCCGGGTGCCAGCTCTGAATGGCCGCGCCACGATCCGGGTCGTGGCCGGCGGTCACGAGCTCCGCCGGCAGGACGGGCTGCTGCTGTCGGAGCTGGTCTCCAGGCCCGCCAAGGCCACGGCGACCGCGTCGAAGTAATGCGGCAGGCCGGTGTGCGGACGCGACGCCCGCGCGCTCTCGTGCTAGACAACCTGGGTTCAGGATGCAGCTCCGGGTCGGCTAGGAGATGATCTACGATTGCCGCCAGCGGACACCCATGATCCTAACTGCGAAACATGCGTTGCAGCCGCGCATCCGATGGGTTGAAACCTCGTCGAGGTCCCAAGGACGCCTGGAGTAGGCCCCGATGTACGCTGGGGAGCGCTTCAACAGCATCTCGCACCTGGTCGGCGCGGCACTCGCGCTGGTCGGCGTCGCCGTGCTCGTGACCTTCGCCGGAATGCAGGGTGGGGCGCTGCGGATCGTCAGCTTCAGCGTATACGGCGCCACCCTCTTTCTGCTCTATCTCTTCTCGACCCTTTATCACAGTCTGCGGGGATCGGCGAAACGGGTCTTTCAGGTACTCGACCATGACGCGATCTATCTGTTGATCGCTGGCACCTATACCCCGTTCAGCCTCCTGGTGCTGCAGGGGCGGACCGGCTGGTGGATGTTCGGTGCCATTTGGACCCTGGCCGGTATCGGCATTCTCATCGACAGCCTTCCCCAGAAAGGCCGGCGTATCCTCCCGGTGGTCCTCTATCTCACGATGGGGTGGCTCATCCTCCTCGCCCTTGGCCCGCTGGTCGCCACCCTACCCCGGGCGGGTCTCCTTGGGCTCGTCGCGGGCGGGCTGTTCTACACTTTTGGTGTCATCTTCTACGCCCTCGACAGCCGCTTCCCCTGGGCGCACGGCGTTTGGCACCTGTTTGTGTTAGCGGGCAGCATCAGCCACTATCTGACCATCCTGATTTATCTATAACCCGGGAAGAACAGTCTGCCTCCAGCCCTGGTTCAAGGGCCACCTGGGCGGCGGAGATCTCGGTGGTGGGCAACGAGGGCCTGGTCGGCATCGCGCTGTTCATGGGCGGCGAGAGCACCACCGGGCGGGCGATCGTGCAAAGCGCCGGTCACGCCTACCGGCTGCTGGGGAAACGTTTCAAGGACGAGGTCGAGCGCCACGGCGAGCTGCTGCACCTCATGCTGCACTACACCCAGGCACTGCTCACCCAAATGGCCCAGACGGCGGTCTGCAACCGTCACCACACGATCGACCAACCGTTGTGCCGCTGGCTCCTGCTCTCGCTGGACCGGCTTGCGAGCGACCAACTGACCATGACCCAGGAGCTGATCGCCAACATGCTCGGGGTGCGCCGCGACGGCGTTACCGAAGCCGCTGGCCGCTTGCACACGCACGGCGTGATCGAATACCGCCGCGGACATATCACGGTGCTGAACCGACCCAGACTCGAAGCGCTGTGTTGCGCGTGTTACGCCGTCGTCAAGTAAGGAGACCGATCGCCTCCTGCCCTGCACCCCCAACGCCCGGTCCATTGAGGTCCCGAACGCTGCCTTGGGCGCGGCACCAGCGCCGGATGCCGTCCAGGGACTGGCGCCAGCCGCGTCGCCCGGCAGACAGACCATGGCGCGTCTGTTCATCGAGCTCGAAAAAAAAGCCACGCTATGTACGGTAGCGCCCATACCCAGCTCCCGTCCCGGTTTATATTTTAAGTAGGGCGGAGAGAAAGCGTCTCGGCGCAAGAGGTCTCGCTCGTGGAGCTCGCAGCAGGCGTTCCGTTCAGTGGGCGTCGGTGCGGTGGTTATCGCTTGCAGCTACGTCGAGTGTCGGAGGCGCAACGTGCGGCTAGACCGCTCGCCAAATCGGCGGAACCGTCATCGCAACGTATGAAAAGAGGCATCCCATGAACATCGATTTATCCATCGCAACACCGGTGCTCGCCCTCTTGGCGGGCATACTCATTCTGCTTGTACCCAGATTCCTGAATTACGTTGTGGCCGTGTATCTGATCGTCGTCGGCATCATGGGGCTCATTCCCCTTTTGCAAGGTTAGCGTGTCACGGCGGTTACTATCGGCCCAGCCCTGGAATGAGCGTGTTGCATGTGAATGCCGGAGATCGCCAGCGATCGTTCGATAGACGCAAGAGGTGCCGTAAGGGAAGCCGGCAGCCATACTGCAGGAGGCGTTTGACCTACTAGTTTTAACGGGAGAAAGAGCATCTGAAGTTTCCCGGTTTCCCTTACGCCACGAGCCGCATAACGGCGGCGATCAGCGGATTTCGCGTCGTTTTCGCGCTGGCAGCGCAATCGATACCGAAACCCGTGCTCGGGAAATCCTTGGCCAGGGCGCGGCGCAGGTCCGCGAAGGCATATTCGGTGCGCTTGGCCGTGGCATAGCGACGCGGCGGAGCCTTGTCCAGGCGCGCGCCGTAGATCCAAGTCAGGGTGGTGGCGGCCATGCAGAAGTGCAGATGATTGATCACCGCATCGGGGTTGCGCGTTTGCGTCTGGGCGCTGCCGATCTCCTGCTTGATCTCGCGAAAGCCAGCCTCGATCTTCCAGCGCGCCGCGTAGTATTCAATGATCTGCTCCACCGACAAGGTCAGGTCGCTGGTGACCAGGGCAATCCACTGGGTGCGCCGGAACACCCACACCACGCGCACCTGACAGCGCAGCGTCTTGAGCATCACCAGGCGCTCGGCGGCCAATACCTCGCGCATCCCACCGTAGAGGTGCGAGTTATTGTCAAATCTGGTGTACAGCCCTCAGGCGGCGGCCCTGTCTGACTGATCGATGACTTGCTCTCCGTTGCGGAACTGGACGTTGTTGACGACCAGTTCGAGCTTCCTGAATCCCTTGATCCGCTTGAAGCGCTTCTGCGCGCTCTGCAGGAGCTTGAAGACCATCGCCAAGGTGGTCTCACGTGAGCCGCAGTTGCGGCTGCGCTTGGTGCGCAAGCGCACGGTGGCGAAGGTCGACTCGATCGGGTTGGTGGTGCGGATGTGCACCCAATGCTCGGCCGGGTAGTCGTAGAAGGCCAGCAACGCATCACGGTCCTTGGCCAGGCAGTCCATAGCCTGCGGGTACTTGGCCTCGAAGCGCTTGAGCGTGCGATCAAAGGCCTTGTGCGCATCCTCGCGGGTCTCGGCCATCCAGATCTCGTGCAGGTCGGCCTTGACTTTGGGCTGCACGGACTTCGGCAGCTTGTTGAGCACGTTGGCGCTCTTGTGCACCCAGCAGCGCTGGTGCGCGGTGTCCGGGTAGAGCTTGGCGAGCGCCTTCCAGAAGCCCAGGGCACCGTCGCCGACGGCGAGCTTCGGCCCCTGGGTGAGGCCGCGCTCGCGCAGGCCGGTGAGCAGCTCGTGCCAGCTCGCCTCGGACTCTCGGTGGCCATCCTCCACGGCGATGAGTTCCTTGTGCCCCTGCTCGGTGACGCCGATGATCACCAGCAGACACAGCCGATCGTCCAGGCGCACGTTGCTGTAGACCCCGTCGGCCCACCAGTCGACGTAGCGCCGATCGCTGAGATCGCGCTGTGACCAGGCGCGATGCTCCTCAAGCCACTGCTGTTTGAGCCGCGAGACGGTGTTCGCCGACAGTCCTTTGGTCCGATCGCCCAACAAGGCCGATAGCGCCTCCTGGTAGTCCCCCGTCGAGACTCCCTTGAGGTATAGCCAGGGAATCAGCTCCTCGATGCTGCGCGCGCGCTTGAGGTACGGCGGCAGCAGGCTGGAGTGGAAGGTGACACCCCCGCCGCTGCGATCGCGTACCTTGGGCACGCGCACCTGCACCTCCCCGATGCCGGTCTGCACCGTGCGCTGCGGCAGGTAGCCGTTGCGCACCACCGCCCGGCAACCGTCGTTGAGACGCCGATCGGCGAAGCCCTCCAGGAACTCGGCCAACTCTGCCTCCACGGCCTTGGCGATCAACTCCCGCGCACCGGCACGCAGCAGCCCGTGCAGCGGGTCTGCATCCTCGATCCCTGGTTGTGAAAGAACTCCCAGCGTAGACTCGGACATGGCGTATCCACCTCTGTTGACTGTGATCTTGGCGGTGATCAGTCAGCAGGATACGCCACCTCCCTCCGGGCTACCCCGTACACCAGAAATCACCATAACTCTAGAGGTGCAGGGTATAGGGACGAGCGTCCTTGCGCAGCGCCGCGGCCAATTGGGCGACCGAGCCCAAGCGCGCCCCGTACTTGCGCGGGCGCCCGCACCGCCCCGGGGTCGCGGGCGCGCGATCGAACAGCACGGCGTTGCTGCGCAGGCGCGAGAGCAGCTGGGCACGCGGCCCCACCAACGCCCGCAGCGGCTGGAGCAACCCGTTGTTGCCGAACCAACTGTCGGTGACCACCAGGATCGGAACCTCGGCAAAGACCGTAGCCAAGCGACCGATCAACGCGACCGCCTGGGCAAACTTGGTTTCAAACACCAGCGCCTGGCGCCGCACCCGGATGCAGCGCTCGCTCAAGGTCTGACGGCGCAGGTAGAAGGCAAAGGCCAGCGGCACACAACTCCAGCGCCCGTGGATCAGCTTCAGCAGGCCCACCGTCACGATCGTCTGTGCCCACGGGTAGTGGCTCTGATTGGTCTTAGCCGCGTGGTCGAAGCTGCGCTGACAGGCGAACACCTTGCGCCCGGTCTTGGCGTTGATCGAATCGTCCAAGGCCACCAGCAAGCGACCGTCGGTGAGCGGCGTGGGGATCGCCCGCCACAGCAGCTCCCACAACCGCGCCCAGGGCAGCTTCACCGAAGCCATGAAGGTGTAGTAGCGCGACTGCGCGATGCACACCCCGAACAAGGTCTCGATCGCCCGCAACAGGTTGGAGGTCCGCGAGGCGGTGATCGGAACCAGGATCGCCTGCAGGGTCAGGATGAACCAACGCCACCGCTCTTGGCCGTTGTTCGTGGCCGGAAACAGGGATTGGAATTGCGTGGCGAGAGCAGGTAAGCTGGACATCGAATGCGGGCTCGTTTGGATGTTTAATCAATGGGTTAAGCACCTTCGATTATACTCCGAATAGACCCCGCATTCATTATTAAGTCGCGGTACTTGCACCGCATTCGAATAACCGTATTCCCGATACCACCCAGATCCAACCGACCGATAAACCTTTATAAGCAATCACTAATGCGCGCGTCGTATTCGTGGTTGCTTAATTACTTATCTTATTAAAACCGGGAAACTTCAGTATAAGAAGTCTGCACACAAAAAAACTTCTATCGAACGTCAAGCGGGGCGCAAGTCAGGTCAAGCCCGTCTCCCCAGGAACACCCAGGAGGAGATCAAGCCTCCACCCAACCATCCGCGATGGGGGAGGTTTGACCTTCGAGAAGCACAAGGCTTGCGGTGACCGGAGCCGGACGCCATCCCTGGCATCACCCCGACCGGCTCCCTCGTGATCAACCCCCTCACGTCAACAGCCTGGCCACCAACGCTCCGATTGCATCGCGTTGCGCCTGGTTGGTGAGCTTGGGATCGGCGCCGTTGGAGCGCTTGCGCATCTCGCGCAGGATCTCGTGCTCGTTCCTGGACACCTGCGGACCGAAGTGGGCCTCGATCACTTCGAGCAGGTTCGGGTGATATTCCTCCAGGGCCACGCGCAGGAAGCGTTTGGGGTCAATGCCCAGGATCTCGGCAAACACCGGGATCTTCTCGATCGGGATCTTGGTCTCGCCGGTCTTGAACATGGTGATGATGTTGGCGCGTGGATACCCAGCCAGTTTTCCGATCTCACGCTGCGTCAGGTGGCTCATGTTCACATAGTTGGAGAACAGCTGTGCAGTGGGACTTATGGGCGTAACAGTCGAAACGTTGTTCATCAGATAGGACTCCAGATCGTTGAGCTGGAACGTAGGACGCGTGATTGCGTCGTGCGTCATTGCTCATGACTGAGTCACTATAGGGGATCTGAATTGGGGTGAGAGGGTCGCGACAAGACGAATTGCTCTTGGTCGCCTATTGAGTGACGCCCGGGGCTCGCAGAAGGCCGCGTATGAGGTCAAGCAAAATGGAGATCAATTACAACCATCACGGGAAATGGTCGGTGGACGCGGTAAAGCAGCGCTATGCAAACCTGCGCATTTTGCTGGGTGGCGCTGAGGGGTTTGAGCTGGAACCACGCAGGTATACCAACAAAGGCGGTATTACCTGGATCTACAATATTATGGACGCGGTCGTTGATGGAGTTCGGCTTGGTGATAAGGCGTGTGTCGAGCTTTCCATCGATTACATCGACGATAATCTCATGGACTCAACCACGGGCTACATCCGCGAGCGTATGGCAAGGGCGTTGCGCCGCGCCCAGCTCACCGAACATCAAAAGAAGCAATTGGCGACCGCTTTCCTCAAGCAGTTGGAGCAACAAAGCCTCCGTAAAGAGTTCAAGGAGTATTCCCGATTGTTCAAGACCATCGGCGTCGAGCCGTACCGGGCAAGGATTGAGAAATGTGCCAATTCAGAGAAGCAGTACATCCAGCGTGCTGTGCAGAGGCTCTTGGCCTGACAATGCCAGAAGCTCAGGCTCCAAAGAGCGCAGCGCGCCTGGCTCGCGGGTTTTGGGACGGCGTGGGTGGATGCCGCCGAGGATGATGCGTCGGTCGATGAGGCCCTCGTGCGGGCATTAGAGGACAGGGAGGAACTGCTGCGGCAGTTGCGCCAGTCACCGTTTGGGTTGGGGAGGTCAGCCGAGGACGCGCGGCCGATCCACCGACACCTCACCCAAGGGTTGGGCGACAGACGGCCGTGGAGACTGGAAGTGACTTCGACGAAACGCTGCTCAACAAACGGACTCTAAAGCGGCACATTCAACCCCGTCCCAAACGCTCCTGAGATCGAAAGTGACCCAGGCAGTCACGTTCTGACTGGAACGACGCAAACGCCCAGCGGCTCCCGGTAAGGCGCTGTTCCAGCCGCATTCCGAAATCGCTGGCAATACCGGATGTTAGACAAGCGCTGGACGCTGTCGCTGAAGGATTACAAGCGATTCGTGTCTTGGCACGTCTGCTGCTGTGGTATGGCTGTTCGAACGTCGAGAGCCCTCGCTACCAGGCAGAGGAGTTGCAGCGCGTGACGAGACCTGCGGAAGCGATGGGCCTGCATGCCGAGCAACCCGAATCAACCCTGCGGGACAGCGAGCTGAGGCACCGCATGCTGGCCGAAAATTCCCCGCTCGCGATCCAGATCCTTGCGCCCGATGGAACGACATTGAGCGTCAACGCGGCATGGGAACGCTTGTGGGGGGTGCCGTTCTCCGCCGTGCGTCGGCACAACGTACTCCACGACCCGCAGTTAGCCGAACAGGGCCTCGTGCCGCTGCTCGAAAAGGCATGTGCCGGGGAGTGCGTCGAGCTTCCGATTCACCAGTACGACCAGGGCTTGGCCGCGAATGTGCCCAACCCCCGAGGCAAGCGCTGGTTGCGCGTGCTTGCCTACCCCTCGTATGGACCCGACGGAGCACTCTGCGAGGTGGTGCTCATCCAGGAGGACGTGACCGAGCGCGTCCTGGCCGAAGAGGCGATCCGTAACCTCGCCTATTTCGATTCCCTGACCCAACTGCCCAACCGGCGGCTGTTGATGGACCGCCTGGGGCAAGCCCTGATCGCCAGCCAGCGCAGCGGAGAACGCGGCGCCGTGCTCATGCTGGATCTCGATCACTTCAAAGCGCTCAACGATACCCAGGGCCATGCGGCTGGTGACCAACTCCTCATCGAAGTGGCACAACGGCTGAAGGCCGCGGTGCGCCGCGGCGACACCGTCGCGCGCTTGGGCGGCGACGAATTTGTGGTGGTGCTCGAAGACCTGGGAGAGCCGGAAGAGACGGCCGCAAACGACGCGGAGCGGCTTGCCGAAAAGATTCGCGGGGTCCTCGACCAGTCGCTCGCGGTGCCCGCTGACCGCGCGGAATGCCACTGCACCGCCAGTATCGGCGTCACGCTCTTCCGGGGGCAGGACACCCAGCCAGACGAGCTGTTGCAACACGCGGACGTTGCCCTCTACCAGGCGAAAGGGGCAGGAGGAAACGCCATCCGCTTCTTCAACCCCGCGATGCAGGCCGCCATTGATGCGCGCCTGGCCCTCGCAGCGGCGCTACGCAGCGGGCTGGAAGAGGATGGATTCCAACTGCTCTACCAACCTCAGGTGGATCGCGACGGTGATCTGGTCGGGGCAGAGGCCCTGCTGCGCTGGCACTCGCCGAGTCGAGGTCTGGTCTTACCCGATGACTTCATTCCCGTGGCCGAAGACACCGGGATCATCGTCGCGATTGGTAAGCGGGTGCTCGATGCGGCCTGCGCGCAACTGAAGGTTTGGCAAGCCGCCGCGGCCACGCGGCACCTGCGGATGTCCGTCAATGTCAGCGCCCGGCAAATCATTCAGTACGACTTCGTCGCACAGGTCGAGCAGAGTCTGTCGCTGAGCGGCGCAGACCCGAGCGGCTTGACGCTGGAGCTTAAGGAGAGCGTGGTCCTTGACAACGTGGAGCAGGCTACCGAGACGATGCGCCGCCTCGATGCGCTGGGCGTGGCGTTCGCGCTGGACAATTTTGGTACGGGTTATTCCTCGCTGTCCTGTCTCAACCGCCTGCCGCTCAAGCGGTTAAAGATTGACCGCTCCTTCGTGCGCGACATCCTGGACGACCCTAATGCCACAGTGATCGTGCGCACCATTCTGGCGATGGGCCAGTCCCTCGGCCTTGAGGTCGTCGCCGAAGGCGTGGCAACCGAGGGGCAACGGGATCTGCTGCCGGACTTGGGCTGCTCGCTATTTCAAGGATACCTGTTCGGCAAACCTGCGCCGATAGACGCTCAGCGCCACTTCTTTGGGATCGTCGCGAACGAGAGCGACAACCGGCACTCGGTTGTTCCACGCGGCGATCCGGAGTGATCGGTGATCCAGCTGCGCGAGTGAGCTTGACGGCAGCTCTGTCCATTCTGGCGTAAAACCAAGACCCTCGTTCGACGTTCCGGTCGGCCAATAGGCGCGGCCGCGCCGAGTTTATTCTTTTGCGCTATACCTATTGGCTCTCGGATGGGCCGGGCGCCTGTTAGCCTGTTGAAGATTCTGGTGCGAACCGAATAGCAATCACCGTTTGCAATAACGTTACCAATTGACCAAACATATAGCGCAAAATTTATCTTCCATCGCCTAGCAATACCGATCATAGAGTCGCATACTTGATTCATGGAGCATGCATTTGACGGCCGAATCACCGGTCGCCAGACAAGCGCTCAAGATGAATACGAGGTCGAGTATGCGAGTCACTGGCGGTCGGAATATGCAACAGGCGGAAATGGAGATTAAGCAGCTCAAGAATCTGGTGTGGAAGACCCGGCGCGGGTTGCTCGCGTTGATGCCGAGCGACATTGTCAATCTGCTGGACGGTCACCTCAGCTGCGAATCCGATGACGACGCGAAGCGCTGGCGCGACGATGTGATCGATGTCCTGGTTGAACGGGCGGAGCACACGGCCTTTGTCGATCCTCGGCGCGGCGACGTCCGTGTTTGGTGTCCGCTGTGTCAGGAGGGGAGCACGGGTGCTGAGGGCTTTGCGCTTCCCCGAGGGTCTGCGGCGCCATCTGGAGGGCAGCTATCAGGCGACGCGATGTTTCGTCATGGAGGTCGTGCTCGGATTGTTGGATGACCACGTGCACGATCCACTGCGCCTCGGTCGGCGGGACAGCCCAGAAGTGCTGGCGAAGCGGCGCAGAAGCGAGACGCGCTATCGCCTGGCACCCGGAGGGGGGGCCTTGCTCTATGACGAGCAGATGCTGGGCAATCAGCCGCGCTCGCCGGACCAGCTGGCATGGGCCGAGGAGCGGCTACAGGCACTCGGGTTCCACTGTGTGGTCGAGGGCAAGACCCGGAGCTGGGTCGATGAGACGGATGGCTACGTGGTCTACGCCGACCCGAGGGCGACCGGGCGCATCCGCTTCAAGGTCTGGCGCAAGCCCCTGCCATCGCATCCCACCATCGGTCCGCACGTCACCTGCGAGACCGGGCGTTTTCGACTGCTCGATGCCTGGAAACAGGATCTTCCGGGCAAGTATGCGGAGCGGCTGGCCAAGGCGCTGGCGGGGTAAAGGTCATCTCGGGGTCAGGGGGCTGGCGGCGTGCACTTTTTGCCGTCGCCTGCGCCCCTTGGGATTGTCCACGGCCATGGTTCACGACTTGGCCGCAAAATCCCCCGATCGGGAGGCTCCACGTAAATGGGAGCAGGCAGGGCGCCTTGTGCATCGGGAGGCTTCACGTAAATGGGCGCAGGCAGGCCGCCTTGTGCATCGGGAGGGTCCACGTAATGGGGTGTACGGGGACAGGGCCTCGTGCATCGGGAGGCTTTTCGATCGGGTGGATCGGGTTGGGACGACGGGTCGGTAGTCCTAGAACGGTCGGCGGGAGGCTCGGCGTGAACCATGGACAATAACCGGCGGTGAGGGCGGTTCTTATAGAGTTTGCCCGAGCTTTGGCTCGGCTGAG
This sequence comes from uncultured Gammaproteobacteria bacterium, assembly GCA_963698355.1. Lineage (GTDB taxonomy): Bacteria > Pseudomonadota > Gammaproteobacteria > Chromatiales > Chromatiaceae > Thiodictyon. The sequence goes on from CAVOQO010000062.1 coordinate 27,562, forward strand.
CCTTAGCAGTGGCCCCAAGTCCTACCACTGCCAAGGAAGACGGCGAGCGTCTCCTGAACGCTGCGCAAAGCGGTCGGTCGCACGTCACGCCGCGACAGGCTGTTCACGACCCTTATGTAACCTAAATGCTGCAAGCGCTGAATACAGGATGCGTAGAATGGTAACCTTCTCAGTACATTAGAGCCGCATTGGGTTCGCCTTGAGGAGTCACCGTTTCGATGAGCAAACCGACCGCAAAGAGACCCGGATCGGCCCGGGGTGCGTCGCCGAAGATCCGGCTGGAAGACGCAGGACGTGGCATGAGCAGCCAAGCCGGGCTGGTGCCGGTGGTCAAGTTTCTCGACGCCCTGGGCTTCGGCGGCCTGTTCGGTCATCACGTTGAGAGCACACGCGCGCGGCGAACGCCCTCTACCAACTCGGCGACGCCGCGTTCCTGGTGGTGGTGGGCTTGATCGGCGGGGCGCGCAGCCTCAGTCAGTGCATGGCGCTGTGGTCCGACGAGGTGCTGCGCCGGGTAGCCGGTTGGCAGCGCCTGCCCGATCAGAGCACGCTCGGGCGGGTGTTTAAGGAGGTGCGCGAGCGGCATGTCAGCGGCCTGGAGACGCTGGTCCATGCGCTGCGCCAGCGGGTGTGGGCCCGCGCCCTGCGCGCCGGGCGCTCGCATCTGGCCACGCAGTGCCAAAATGGATCGATGCCGACTCCACGGTCAAGACTGTCTACGGTCGCCAGCAAGGGACGGCCAAGGGCTACAACCCCCACAAACGCGGCGCGCGTTCCTATCATCCGTTGCTCGCCTTCTGCAGCGACACCAAAGAGATCGTACAGGCGTGGTTGCGCACCGGCAGCGCCTACACCAGCAATGGCATGGTGGCGTTCATGCAGCAACTGCTCGCCCAGTTCCCGGCGCATCATCGCCTGATTCTGCGCGCCGACAGCGGCTTCTTCGACGGCGCCTTGCTCGACCTGCTCGACGCCCGCGGTCACGGCTACCTGATCAAGGTCAAGATGAGGAACCTCGCCCAGCTGCTCGGCCAACAGCGCTGGACCCCGATCCACCGGCGCCGCGGCTGGGAGCAATGTGAATTCTCTCACCGAGCCGGCGGGTGGAGCCGTGAGCGGTTCTTCCTCGCGGTGCGCTGCCCGCAAGCGCGCGATGCCGATCACCCCCAAGGCGAGCTGCTCGAGCTGGAGTGCTATGACTGCTTCTGCTACGTGAGCACCGAGCCGCTGAGCCCGTGGCTCGCCCATCGCACCTATGGTCAACGCGCCACCTCCGAGACCTGGATCGAGGAGGCCAAGAGCCAAATGGGCCTGGCCCACCTGAAGACCGTCCACTTCCTGGCCAACGCCGCGTTGTTCCAGTGCGCGGTCCTCGCCTATAACACCCTGCGCTGGATGGCCCTGCTCAGCGGCAACGCCCAGCTCAAGCGCTGGGAGCCGCAGAGCATCCGTCTGTTCCTGATTCGCGTGGCGGGGAAACTCCTGACCGGCGCCAATCAGTTGCGCATCAAGCTCGCGCGCCAGCACCTGCATGCCCGGGTCTGGGAGGACTGGTTGGCATTGAGCCAACCGCTCTAAGTCCTTCCAATGCTCCAAGGCGAAGTGATCGCCGGCCTGATCGTCCAGGTCGGCGGGCCCTGTTTGGAGCGGCATCCGCGCTGGCGCTTCCGGCCCCAATCCGGCCCGCCAAAGCGACCGCGGGAGGTGGCTGCGGCGGCGATTCGGTCATCCGCCCGGCAATTGTCGCCCCCGCTATCGCCCATTAATCAGACCCCTTTGTTCTGGTCGTCGCGCTCAGAGCGCACTTGCAAAATCTAGGTGTAAAGCCACTACTGTCCCAATGTTGTGTGTACGACTGACGTAACCACATGTTTTGTCGACTTAACTGACAGAGTTTCCGAAAATCGACTTGAACGCCGGGCGCTCGGTCCTCCAGGCTTCCGCCCCATCCTACTGGCGATGGAGGCGGACGCATGTATGCTGGCAAACTGGTTTTCGCGCAGATCACGGAGCATCTACCGCTGCCGGTTTTTCGGCAATGCGTGGAGCGTTATGGTGGCCATCACAAAGTCAAATCGTTCACATGCCTCGATCAGTTTCTCTGCATGACGTTCGCCCAGCTGACGTATCGCGAGAGTCTCCGCGATATCGAAGCCTGTCTGCGTGCCCACCAAAACAAGCTGTATCATATGGGCATTCGCGGCGGAGTTTCGCGGAATACTCTGGCCAACGCGAACCAGGTTCGCGATTGGCGAATTTACGCTGATTTCGCACAACATCTTATTAAGATTGCCCGCGGTCTTTACGTCAATGACGGCTTTGGCGTTGATCTTGATAATACCGTCTACGCATTGGATTCATCGACCATTGATCTCTGCTTGTCGCTGTTTCCCTGGGCTCCATTCCGTCGCACCAAGGCCGCCGTGAAAATGCACACGCTCCTGGATCTGCGCGGTAACATCCCGACTTTCATACATATTTCTGACGGCAAGCTCCACGATGTTAACGCCCTCGACCTGTTGGAGTTCGAACCCGGCGCGTTTTACATCATGGACCGCGGCTACGTCGATTTCACGCGGCTTTATCGCTTCACGCTCGCTTCTGCCTTTTTTGTGACCCGTGCGAAGTCTAATACCAAATTACGCCGCCTGTATTCTCAAGCCGTCGATCAGAGCACCGGCCTGCGATGCGATCAAACTGTTGTTCTAACCGGCGTCAAAACCCCGCTCTACTATCCGGAAAAGCTCCGGCGGATAAAGTACTATGATGGGACAACTGATCAAACCTTCGTTTTTCTTACCAACAACTTTACGCTACCGGCTTTAACTATTGCGGAACTCTACCGCGGCAGGTGGCAGGTGGAGCTGTTTTTCAAATGGATCAAGCAGCACTTGCGCATCAAGGCGTTTTTCGGCACCTCCGAGAATGCAGTTAAATCACAAATTTGGATTGCGGTTTCGACTTACGTATTAGTAGCGATTTTAAAAAAGCGCCTGAATATTGATAATAGTCTCTACACTTTGTTACAGGTCCTGAGTCTGACCCTATTCGAGCGCGCCTCTATAAATCAGCTACTTATGGATTCGGACTACAATTCAGCAGATTCCCTTGAGCGTAACCAGCTGACTTTGTTCGATTAAACGTTGGGACACTAGTGGTGTAAAGCTTTACATATTGCGCCAGGCAAAGCCTGGAAGAGGGGGAAGAAAGCAAGATGGAGCATTAGCAATCAGAAACCTCTTATCGCGACCCGCCGGGTGCAAGTCCCGAGCCGGTAAGGATTGGCCATCCACCGGAACCGAGTGTTGCGTGGTGCGGGGGTGACCTCGCCTGCGAAGCGTACACAGGGGGCCTGCAGGCCGTGTGATTGAGCCTCGAAAGGCTTTCTTGCGGAGCCGACGTCGTTATGTGGGCGGAAGGCAACAGCGGACGTATCGAACGGGCCTGATACGGACGCTCCGCCGGGGTCTGAGAGCAGGGCATGTAGGCAAGGGTCGCCCAGGAACCTGGGAGGGCTCATTCGTTCCTTGTCGGTAACGCGGTGCGGGCGCCGCGGTAGAAGCAGCCCAGGTCCGTCGGAGTGGTGTCCGGCCGGCGGGAGCAAAGAGGACCCGAGACAAGGTACTGCCAAGCGAAGGCAACGAAGCGCGGCGGGATGGCGGGTGAGCAATCGGAGTCGGCTGATAGTACCGCTGAGCGCGGGGAACTCGTCCCAGCGGACCCGCGGGAGGGAAGCGGCCGACCGGTCTAATCATCTTCTGGAGGATCGGATGACGCGAGCGTTGGATCGCGAAATCATCTCACTGAGACAAGAGAAGATCGCGGAGTTGGCGAGAGAGGCACCGCAGATGGTGCTGCTGACGCTGGCGCACCACATCGATCTGGTGTGGATGGAAGAGGCGTACCGGCGCACGCGCAAGGATGGCGCAGTGGGAGTGGACGGCGTCACCGCCGAGGCGTACGAGCAACGGCTGCACGAGAACCTGAGCGACCTGCTCGAACGGTTCAAGAGCGGGCGCTATCGGGCGCCGCCGGTGAGACGTGTCCACATCCCCAAGGATGGGGCGAAGGGGAAGACCCGCCCCATCGGCATTC
>CAVOQO010000063.1:0-22446 GCA_963698355.1 uncultured Gammaproteobacteria bacterium
TATACATCGGGGCGGCCACGCCCTGTTCGTGCCTCTGATATGCTTCGCGCCTCGAAGCAGAACCCCAATCCAAACACAATCCCAACGAAGGAGGAGCAGATGCTCTACCGGATCCCGGCCCTGGCACTCGTCACCACGCTCGCCGTCGCAGGCAACGCCTTGGCGGAGGCGACCGTCGACATCAGCGACGAGACCGCCCGAATCAACTACAGCCTCGGCCACCAGATCGGCAGCGACTTTCAGCGTCAGGGCATCGACCTGAACGCGCCGGCGATGGTGAAGGGCATCGAGGATGCCGTCTCCGGCGCCGAGCCCTTGATGCCGGCCGATGAGATGCAGAGCACCCTGATCGAGCTCAAGGGCAAGATCATCGCCGCCCAGAAGAAGAAGGCCGGGGAACAGGCGCAGCAGGCGTTGGAGGCCGGCAAGAAGTTCCTGGAGGAGAACGCCAAGCAGCCCGGCGTGGTCACGACCGCGAGCGGGCTCCAGTACCAGATTCTGGAGGAGGGCAGCGGCAAGGCACCCGGCGCGACGGATCAGGTGACGGTGAACTACCGCGGCACCCAGGTCGATGGCAAGGAGTTCGACAGCTCCTACAAGCGCGGCAAGCCGGCCACCTTCCCGCTCAACGGGGTGGTGAAGGGCTGGACCGAGGGTCTGCAGCTCATCAAGGAGGGGGGCAAGATCAAGCTCTTCATCCCGGCCGAGCTTGCCTACGGGGCCCGCGGACCGCTCGCGAACCAGACGCTGATCTTCGACGTGGAGCTGATCTCGGTCGGTGAGCCCGAGTCGGAGCAGGCGCCCGAGGGCGAGGAGTCCAAGGCAAAGGAATAGTCGTCCCAGCCTCAGCGCGACCAGGTCGGGGCCCAGTCGCCCCGGACTGGTGCGCAACGCAGTGCTCAGGTTCGGGGGACTGAATCGGCGGCACCTGTGCTCGACTTCGGGCGCGGCGGCGCCGATGGCTGGAGCTGCCGGCCTTCCCCGGTGAAGAAGCGCGCGAAGAACTCGAAGAGCACCAGCCGGGTGGTCTGGACGCTCACCACCACCGATTCCAGCACGATCACCAGCAGGTTTCCGAGCAGAGCGATCAGGATGCTCAGCCCGAGGATGCCGGCGTCCGCGGCGAGTATGACGACCGTGGACTCAAGGGCCGAATGGGCCAGCGCGAAGGCCCCGACGCGGGCGAAGGAGACCGTGTTCAGCAGCATCTCGAAGGTGCTCTGGGCCAGATGCCCCAATCCGCCCGCCAAGGAGCCGAGGGTCGGTTCGGCGCGCAGATGACCGAGCGCGCACAGGGCCACCCCGAGGACCGACAGCCAGCCCCAGCGGGGGTCGACGAACAGCAGGAGCAGGCCCCAGTAGACCAGGAGCTGAGCGCCGTCGGCGACGCCCCGGGTGCCTGCCTCCCCGCGCCAGCAGGTCGCAACCCCGTGCAGCAGGACCCCCAGGGTGAGCACCAGCGTACCTGCCGCCACCGGGACCAGCAGGATCTGCAGCGGCGCGTCCAGGGGCCTGACCCACAGGGGCTGGATCAGATGCTCGTAGCCGAAGACGTCGCCGTAGACGAAGCCGAAGGCGGTGGCCGAGAGACCGCAGAAGACCAGCAGTGGCCACAGCGGTGTGCGGTTGCGCAGCAGCAGCCCGGCGGCCAGGATCACGATGCCGTGGCCCACGTCGCCACACATGTAGCCGAAGAGCAGGGGCACCAGCAGGGCGACCCAGGTGGTCGGGTCCGGCTCCTTGAGCCCGGGCACCCCGACGGCACGGGTGAAGACCTCGAAGGGCCGCAGCCACAGCGGGTTGGCACTGACCGAGGGCGTGGCGGCGGACCCGGGCGGGTCGCGGAACTGCACGGCCGACCGGACACCCACCTCGCGCAGGGCCCCGTCGAGGAAGGAGCGGTCCGGCTCGCTGGTCCAGCCGGTGATCCAGCAGACGCCGCCCTCACACCGGATGTCGCGGGCGGTCTCCAGAAACCATTCGATGCGCTCGAGCACGGCCGCGGCCCGGTCCACCCCGTGCTCCAGGGCCAGGTCGCGCAGTTGGCCTTCCAACCCGGCGCACTGGCGCCTGATCTCCGCCAGCCGGGCGCCGATGCGCGCCGCGCAGCTGGGCGCGTCGCTCGCAAAGGACGACTGAAGGGTCAGGCAGCCGCCCCCCTGGGCGCGGGCCTCGGCGCAGAAGGCGCTTGCCTCGGCCGTGGGCACCAGGGCCAGTCCGGCGAGGCCCTGGGCACAGGGGATCTGGATCTCGAGGCTGGTGGCGCACCGGGGCCATTGGGCCCCGTTCGGCAGCACGGCGCAGACGCCGGAGAGCACCGGCCCGGCCCGGGCCAGGCCGCCGAGATCGATACCCGAGCCCACCAATGCACCCAGTATCGGCGGCCAGGCCTGCAGGGCGGTCTCCTCCCCCTGCAGCAGGGCATGTTGGTCCAGCAGGTGAGCGGCGGCGGCGCGCCAACGCTCGATGCGCCGCAGTGCCGTCGCGGCCGCCGACTCGATCGGCGGGTCGCAGCAGCGCTTCTCGAAGAGCGGCGGCGGCCAGAAGCGGGCGTGCCCGCTGGCGAGCGCCCGGTAGCGGTCGACCAGGGGCCGCAGCGTCTCGATCGGTTCCCCCGTGGTGCCCTCGCCGTGCCACTCGAATTGCACCTCGGCACGGCGGACGAGCGCCTCCATGGTGTCCTCGGCGTCGCCCCGGGGGACGACGACCTCGAACCAGTAAGCGGCCACCGGCCTGAGCTGCATCACGGGCCTCCCTACCGTGCTCGCCCCCGAACGGGGATCTATTGAACGGGGAGGAGAGACCGGGCCTGTCCCAGGAACCAAAGGGGCCACTATAACGGCCGGGTCTCATACTCCGCTCGCCCGCCCCCGCGCCGCTGCGCGCGTTTTTGCGGACGCCAACTTAACTGTAGCTCGCGGGGGAAACGGCGGCGGCGATCGGATGGCCCGGGGAGACTGGTCCAGGCGGAAGCAAATGACCGATGCCCGCACACTCATTAGGTCATTTATCCGTTAAAATCAGGATGCAGCCGGGGGGCCGCCCGCAGCTTACCGGCGCGTGGTAAACCCAAGCCTCTACAGCCGTGCGGCGACGCGGGATTCGATGTCGGGGCCCGGTCGGGTAGTGGGCAGCAGCTAGGAGTAGTTCGATGAGCAGGCTCCCAAAAGTCGGCGACTTGGTAGAGCTCTTTGGCATCGGTTGTGAGGGCTGCGGTCACTTCCGCGGCGAGTTCGAGGTGCGCTCTGTGATCGAGGCCGCGGAGGTATCACTGGTCCTCGATGCGCGCGACATCCGGTGTGAGGGACCGGTCGCCAACGGCACCTTAAGCAACCTGACCCTGTTGTGGAACCGCGATCTGGAATGCTGGCAGACCAGTTGCGGCGATCATCAGCTGGTGGTCCACATCTCCGGGCACTACAGCGGCCCCGCCAAGGCCATCTCAGAGGCGGCCTGAGCCAGGAGACGGGGGAGGCCGGGGAACCAGTTGGGCGCTAAAGGGGCGGCGCCCTGTGAGAGCGCCGCCCTTAGGAGCGGCGCTCTCGCCAGGATCAATTCTCCCTCCCTTCGCCCACATCGGGCGCAGCGTCGTGCGGCCCACCGAGCCGCAGCCTCACCTCCAGGGTCCCGGGCTCGTCCGGGTGGCGCCGCTGCTCGAATCCCAGCGCCTCACACAGGCGCAGCATGGTCCGATTCTCCTGCAGCACCTCGCCGTAGACCTCGCGGATGCCGCGCGCCGCGGCGTAGTCAAGGATGCGGCGCATCATCAGGACCCCCAGGCCCATGCCGGTCAGGTCATGGTGCACCAGGATCGCGAACTCGGCCCGCTCCTCGTCCGCGCCGGCGATGATGCGGACCACGCCGTAGATCTCGGTGCGCCCGGCGCTGCCCGGGTCGGTGAGCACCAGGGCCATCTCGCGGTCGTAATCGATCTGGGTCAGGCGCGCCGCCGCGGCATGGCTTAAGACCGTCATGGGCGCGAAGAAGCGCAGCCTGATCTCCTCCGGTTTGAGCCGCGCGAAGGTCCGCTGGAGCGATGGCTCGTCCTCCGGGCGGATGGGCCGCAGCAGCAGCCGGCGCCCGTCCCCGATCTCGATGGTCTCCTCCAGCTCCTTGGGGTAGGGCCGGATGGCGAGCCGTCGGGTGCCGGGTCCTGACGCCTCGGCCAAGGCGATGCGCGCGTCCAGCGCCATGACCCCGAAGCTGTCCACCAGCAGCGGGTTGATGTCCAGCTCGCGGATCTCTGGTATGTCGATGACGAGCTGCGACACCCGCACCAGGGCGAGCGCCACCGCCTCCAGATCGGCGGGCGGCTGGCCGCGAAACCCCTGGAGCACCCGGTGGATGCGGGTGCGCGCGAGCAGCTCGCGGGCCAGACGCAGGTTCAGGGGCGGCAGCCCCAGGGCCTGATCCGCCACCACCTCGACCTCGGTGCCGCCCTGGCCGACCAGGATGACAGGCCCGAACTGGGGGTCCTCGGCCGCGCCCAGGATCAGCTCCCGGGCCCCCGGGCGCCGCACCATGGGCTGCACCGCGAAGCCCTGGATCCGAGCCCGCGGGTAGGCCTCACGCATCCGGCCCAGCATGCCGCGGGCGGCCTCCAGCACGGCAACTGGCCCGATCAGGTCCAGCACCACGCCGCCCACGTCGCTCTTGTGGCTGATGTCCGGGGACAGGATCTTGATCACCACCGGGCCGCCGATTGCGGCCGCGATGGTGGCCGCCTCCTCGGGCGTCTGGGCCCTGCGCGTGAGCACCGAGGGTACGCCATAGGCCGCGAGCACCTGCTTGGCCTCGGGCTCGCTGAGGATGCGGCGGTCCTCGGCCAGCGCGCGGGCGACCAGGGCCTGGACCGCTTGTCGGTCGGGCTCGACCCCGTCCGGGATCGAGGGAGGCGTCTCGGTCAGCAGCTCCTGGCCGCGCCGGTAGCGCACCAGATACATGAAGGCGCGGACCGCCCGCTCCGGGGTCTCGTAGGTCGGGAGCCGACGCTCGGCGAAGAGCCGGCGGGCGTCCGCCACCGTGCGCTCGCCGACCCAGCTGGTCAGGGTCAGCGGGGCCATGCGGGCCGACGCCGCATCCGCGACGACCTGAGCCGCCTCGGTGGGCGAGGTCACCGCGGTGGGGCAGTGGAGCACCAGGACCCCGTCGACGCCCGGGTCCCGCTGGACCGACGCGAGGGCGTCGCTGTAGCGCTGCCCCGTCGCGTCGCCGATGAGGTCGACCGGGTTGCCGTGGGACCAGGTGCCGGGCAGGACCCGATCCAGCGCGGCAAGGGTGTCGGCGGACAACTCGGCCAGATGTCCGCCCTCGTCGATCAGCGCATCGGCGGCGAGCACACCGATTCCGCCCCCGTTGGTCACGATGGCGAGGCGATCGCCGTGGGGCGGCCGCGCCAGGGCGAGTATCTCCACGGCGTCGAACAGCTCGGCCAGGGTGAAGACCCGCAGGATCCCCGCCCGGTCGAACGCCGCCTGGCAGACGGCGTCACTGCCTGCAAGGGCCCCGGTGTGGGAGGCGACCGCCCGCGCCCCCTCCGCATGGCGCCCGGACTTGACCACCACCACGGGCTTGATCCTGGCCGCCGCCCGGGCCGCCGACATGAACTTGCGGGCATTGCCGACCGTCTCGATATAGAGCAGGAGGGCGCGCGTGGCCCCATCCGCGGCCAGATAGTCGAGCAGGTCGCCGAAGTCGACGTCGGCCATGTCCCCGAGCGACACCAGGTGGGAGAAACCGATCCCGCGGGGATCGGCCCAGTCCAGGACCGAGGTGATGATGGCCCCCGACTGGGCGACGAAGGCGAGATTGCCGGGCTGGGCCGGGCCGCGGGCGAAGCTGGCATTGAGCCCGATGCCCGGGACCAGGATGCCGACGCAGTTCGGACCCACCAGCCGCATCCGGTGGGACCTGGCGGCGCTCACCAGCTCGCGCTGGAGATCGCCCCCGCGGGCCTCCCGGTCCTCGGCGAACCCGGCGGTGATGACGACCGCGGCGCGCGCACCCTGCCTGCCGAGCGCGTCGATCACGCCTGGGACCGCCGCCGGGGGCGTGCACACCACGCCCAGGTCCGCGCGCTGGGGCAGGTGATCCAGGTCCGGATAGGCCTCACGCCCGGCGATGCGGCGGTGCCGTGGGTTGACCGGCATGACCGGTCCCCGATAGCCGCCGCCGAGCAGGTTGGCCGAGACCAGGGCGCCGATGGATCCGGCCTCGTCGCTCGCGCCCACCAGGGCGATCGAGGCGGGCTTGAACAGGGCATCCAGATGTCTGATGGTCATGGCTCGATGGGGCTCGATTCGCAGGGTGCAACAGCGCCGGCCGGGGCCGCGCCAGTCATGATGATCGAGAGGGAACAGGTTCGATGGAGAATAAAGCGCTCATCAGGGCCATCCACGAGTCGCTGACCCGGATCGCCCCGGAGGTGGATCCGCTCGACCTGGACCAGGGGGTGGCCCTGCGCGATCAGGTCGAGATGGACTCGGTGGATTTTCTCCGTTTCGTGCTCGACCTGGAGCGTCGTCTCGGGGTCAGGATTCCCCAGGCGGACTACCCGAAGCTGGCGAGCCTCGCCGGCTGCATCGCCTATCTCGAGAAGATTGCTCCGCCCCCCGGGGGCCCCTGATCGTCCGGCCCGAGGCCTCCCAGGTCTCAGGGCCCGCCCGATGGCGCCCTCACGCGACGGTCACCTCCGGCGAGAGGTAGACGTCCTGGATGGCGTTGAGCAGTTGGATGCCTTCCTCCATGGGCCTCTGGAAGGCCTTGCGACCGGAGATCAGCCCCATGCCGCCGGCCCGCTTGTTGATCACCGCAGTGCGCACCGCCTGATGCAGGTCGTCCTTACCCGATGGGCCGCCCGAGTTGATCATGCCGATGCGCCCCATGTAGCAGTTGGCCACCTGGTAGCGAACCCAGTCGATGGGGTGGTTGCCGGAGAGTTCGGAGTAGACCCGCGGGTGCGTCTTGCCGAAGCCGATGGCGGTATAGCCGCCGTCGCGGGTGGCCTGTTTCTGCTTGACGATGTCCGCCTCGATGGTGACCGCGAGGTGATTGGCCTGGCCGGTGAGGTCGGCCGCCTCGTGATAGTCGACGCCTTCGTGCTTGAAGGCGGGGTTGCGCAGATAAGCCCACAGCACGGTCACCAGGCCGAGCTCGTGGGCGCGGGCGAAGGCCGGGCTGATCTCCTGGATCTGGCGCCGCGACTCGGGCGAGCCGAAATAGACGGTGGCGCCCACGGCGACCGCGCCCAGATCGAACGCCTGCTCGACCGAAGCCCACAGGGTCTGGTCGTGGATGGCGGGGTAGGTGAGCAGCTCGTTGTGGTTGAGCTTCACCAGGAAGGGGATGCGGTGGGCATAGCGACGCCCGATGGAGCCCAGCACGCCAAGGGTGGAGGCGACCGCGTTGCAGCCCCCCTCGATGGCGAGCCGCACGATGTTCTCCGGGTCGAAATACAACGGGTTGGGGGCGAAGGAGGCTCCGCCCGAGTGCTCCACGCCCTGGTCGACCGGAAGGATGGAGAGATAGCCGGTGCCCCCGAGACGGCCATGGCCGATCAGGGTCTGAAGTCCCCGCAACACCCCCGGCGGGCGGTCCGAATCCATCATCACCCGGTCCACGAAGTCCGGCCCCGGCAGGTGCAGCATGGATTTTGGGATGCCCCTGCACTGGTGTCCCAGGAGCCCTTCCGCCTCGTCTCCCAACAAGCCCAGGATATCGGTCATAGCGCCCTCCCTTCGGTGTGTCCCCCAAGCCAATCGCCGTTCGCGCTGGACCCCGCTCGTCGCGGGGTCCCGAGGCACGACACGTTAACGGGCGAAATGCCCATGGCGCACGCCGCGCATCAGCTTGGAGAAGGTCTCGCCGTTGACGCGCACCAGATGGGCGTGGTCCCCGGATTCGAAATAGACCGTCGACAGGCTCCCCAGGGCCTCGTCCAGGAAGGTCTCCATCTGGTAGGCGGACCCGAGGGGCGGCACCGCCCCCGGAACACAGTCGGGGAAAAGGGCCTTGAGGTCGGATTCGTCATCGAGCTCGAAGGCCCGGCCGGTCTCCATCCCCAGGGCGTCCATGTCGAGCCAGGTGTCGCCTGGTATCACCGCCACCGCATACCCCTCGTCGTCACGGATGACGACGGCCTTGGCGATGTGGTCCTCGCGCACGTGGGCGGCCTCGGCCGATTCGTGAGTCGAGCCGCTCGGGCGGTGCGCAATGAGCTTGTATGGGGCCCCGTGTTCACGGAGCACGTTCTCGACGCGTGGTGCGATTGACATGGGAGCTCTCCAAGCGCTTTTGTGAACGAAAGGCGGTCGGTGGCAGGGCCCCTGGGGGAGACGGTTGTAGTTTCGCCAAGCCCTGACCCGTACGCCGCCACCGGTATGGTCACCGTCTCCACCGGTAACAGTGGTTCAGCCTCGGAAAATGTCAAATGACGCGGGCGGGGACCGACGAGAAATTCTCTCAGCGCGGGATCTCCCGGTGCCGGTAGAGCCCCTGGATCACCGCGTCGAAACGGGACTCCAGGCGCTCGCGCTTGACCTTGAGGGTGGGCGTGAGGAGCCCGTTCTCCACCGTCCAGGGCGCCAGGGTGAGGTGGACGGCCCGCACCTGGGCATAGCCCGGGAACCCTTCCAGTCGCTCCTGGACCCGCGCCTGAGCCGACTGCAGTGCCTCCCGACTCGCCAGGGAGCCCGGATCATCCGCGTCGAGACCGAGCCCGGGGGCGAGGGCGCGCCAGGTCTCGGGGTTGATCACCAGCAGGGCGGCCAGGTAGGGCCGTCCCTCACCCAGGACCAGGGCCTGATCGAACAAAGGGTCCAGGGTGAGCGCCATCTCCATGTCGGCGGGCGGCACCTTTTCGCCGCTGGAGGTGACCAGTATCTCCTTCAGCCGGCCGCGGATGCGAATGGCCCCGTCGCTGATCTCGGCGAGATCCCCGGTGTGCAGCCAGCCCTGATCGTCGATCGCCTCCCGGCTCGCATCGGGCCGCCTCCAGTAGCCCAGCATCAGACTGGGCGCGCGAACCAGGAGCTCGCCGCTGGGGCTCAACCGGACCTCGATCCCCGGCAGCGCCGGGCCCACGGAGTCCGGGATGCAATCGTCGGGCTCGCTGCCGCTGACCACCGGCGCCGCCTCCGTCAGCCCGTAACCCTGGGTGAGAGGAAGCCCCAGGCCGATGAAGAAGCGGGCGACGCTCGGGGACAGGGGCGCACCGCCGCTGACCGCCATGCGAATGCGCCCGCCCAAACGCTCCAGCACGGGCCTGGACACCAGCCGGTGGAGCAGGGGCAGGAGCATCCTGCCAAAGGGCCCCGGTGCCGGTCCCCGGCCCTGGTCCGCCTGGAAGCAGCGCCACCCCAGGGACACCGTCGTCTCCAGGAGGTGGCGCTTGAGCCCAGTCTCTCCGACCTTGGTCTGAACGGCCAGATAGATGCGGTCGTAGACCCGCGGCACCGAAAGCAGCACCGTCGGGCGGACGGTCAGCAGGTCGTGTCGCAGCAGCTCCACCGAGCGGGCGTAGGCCACGGACGCACCCGCCATCATGGGCAGGTAGTAGCCCACGGTGCGCTCGAAGGCGTGGGCGAGCGGCAGGAAGGAGAGGAACAGATCCGATGGGCGGGCGGGGATGCGCCGCAGCACCGCCTCGGCGTCCCACAGGATGGCACGGTGGGAGAGCATGACGCCCTTGGGCGGTCCGGTGGTGCCGGAGGTGTAGACCAGGGTGGCCAGCGCGTCGGGCTCGGCGGCCGGCTCGACGGGCTCGCCCGGCTCCGCGGGCAACCAGTCCGAGACCAGTCGCACGCGTGGGTCGCCACTGTCTCCAGCCCCTTCGATGCACAGGACCCGTTCCAACGCCGGCAATGAGCAGCGGCGGTCGGCGAGCCTCTGCCAGCGGGCCTGTGAGTCCATCAGGAGCAGTCGGGCGCCGGAGTCGCCGAGGATATGGGCGAGGTTATCGGGGCTGTCGGTGGTGTAGAGCGGGACCACTACCAGACCCAGCCCCATTGCCGCCTGATCGAAGCAGACCCAGTCCAGCCCGTTGCGCAGGCTGAGCGCGACCCGGTCTCCCGGGGCCAACCCCTCGCCGGCGAGACCGCGCTGCCAGCAGCGCATGCGCCGGTCCGTCTGGGCCCAGGTGTAACCGCGCCAGACGCCGTCCTCGTACTGACGATAGGCGGGTGCATGGGGGCTCGATTCCACGCGACGCCGGAACAGGCCCGGGATCGTCCGCGCCCCGTCACAGTCGATGAAGCCGATCGCGATGGGATGGGCCTCGGGGCTCATGGCGCTTGTCCAACCTCCATGCGCGGCGCAGTGATCGCGTCGTCGTGTTGAGCTTAGACCGCAACGGGCGAGGAGGCCTGGGGCGGTGGGGGTGTGTCGGATCGCCTGATAACCTTCGCCCGCCGACGGAAACTTCGCCCGACCGACAGGGTCGCAATCGCATCCGGGCGGAAGTTGAGCCTGCGAGTCGGTTTTTTTTCAACCTGGCGAGCGGCGAATCCAATCTTGAAAGGGCGCTACCTCCGCATGAAGAGCGGTCTTTCGGCGGTCGCACCGGCCTTGATCGAGGGCGGCGCAGTGGACCTGCGCGAGCGCGTGGACGCGATCTACCGGAGCGAATCACGTCGCGTCTTCGCCACCCTGATCCGCCTGCTCGGCGACTTGGATCTGGCCGAGGAGGCGTTGCATGACGCCTTCCGGGCCGCGCTGGAGCAGTGGCCACGCGAGGGGATGCGGGCCCAAACGAGCTGCCGGAACGCCGCTTTCTCGAGCAACGGCTGGCGGAGCTGGACGATTGATCGGGCCTCTGTCGATCTGGCGGCCCGCCGAGCGACTATCGGACAGAGGTGGCCGCCAGCGGCCGCCGAACGCTCAACCCCCAATGAGTAGGTGATGATCATGACCTATATCGATGGATTCGTTGCCGCCGTTCCAGTCGCCAACCGCGAGATCTACCGCAAGCACGCCGAGGAGGCCGCCGCCATCTTCAAGGAGCACGGTGCCCTGCGCCTGGTGGAGTGCTGGGGCGACGACGTGCCCGAGGGCCAGCTGACCTCCTTCCCGATGGCCGTGAAGCGCAAGGAGGACGAGGCGGTGGTGTTCTCCTGGATCGCCTGGCCATCGCGCCAGGCGCGCGACGAGGGCATGAAGAAGGCGATGGCCGACCCGCGCTGGCAGGCGGACAGCATGCCCTTCGACGGGGCGCGGATGATCTACGGTGGCTTCGAGGTGATCGTGGACGCCTGAGATCGATCGGTATCGAAGCGAAGCCGAGAGCAATGGAGAAATCATGCAACAGAATGACAAGACAGCGTCCCGTCCCACCCTGGTCCTCGGCGGCACCGGCAAGACCGGCCGCCGGGTCGCCGAGCGGCTTGCACGGCGCGGCCTGCCCGTTCGGGTCGGCTCCCGCTCCGGCGACCCGCCGTTCGACTGGGATGACGAGGCACCCGGCCGATCCCCGTCCAGGAGTCGAAGAACAGGGGCTCGATCATGTCCTGTCTTAGCTCATGTTGGCCTCAGCTCCTGCCAGGAGAGACCGGCCGTGGAATCTCCAGTTCTCGTTTCACGGCCAGACTACCGCCAGACTACCGATAGACCTTGTCGATGTGCGTGAAGGCGCCGAGCTTGTGATCTTCGCGGAAATACCGGTGATCGCGCTTGAGCCCCGGCGGCGTCTTGGGCAAACCGGACCATGTCGACTATGAACAGCTTGGGAGGGTTGGCAGCTTCGATGATCGAGGGCTCCACATCGTAGTCGAGCCGACCGAGATCGTCCGATAGGGCATGAGACTGGGCGAGCGCCATGCCGCAGGCCCTGGCCTATTTGCGCCAGGACTTGTTGCTGAGCTCGTCGAGGTCGATGTCGTCGCGATAGGGCGCACGTTCCCGGCTCATGAAACGCTGCCCGTCGATCTCCACGGCAACGTAGAGGATGTCGCCGTGCGCCAGGTAAACCGATTGCCCGTGCTTGATGCGGTCGGCCTTGATTCCGGCGTTGTAATCGGTGGGTGGCGTCAGCCCCTCGAGGGCAGAACGTCGTTCGCGCTTGAGCTCGATGATGATGTCGTCGGTTGCATTCTTCGACGGACCCTCGATCAGCACGTAGTAGCGCGGAAGGCCAAGGGAGGCGGTGCCTTGTCCGTGGCGGACGCTGACATCCTTCACCTTCAACTCGCCTGCGCGATCGGGCGGGTCGATGTCGTTTGACTCGCCGTGCCCGCGGGAGGGAGTTTGAGTCCCTTCCGCCTGGTAGGGGGAAGCTCAGGATGGGGTTGAACGTCTGACCGCATGGCATGCCGTCGGGTGGCCTGCCGCGCGATTTTGTGATCTTAGTCAATTTTTTCGGCTTCCAGCCGGCCTCTTAAGGTTCCCTTAATGTCGGTCCGGGTAAGCTCCGCCCACGGGATAGACCGCGACAGGCGGTAGGATCGAGCCGACGATCGGCTTGCCATCGCGGGGCGGCTATCCGGCCTCTCGGTGCGTTTCGCGGATCTCGACCATCGCCCGCGTCGGCCGGTCACGGCCTTTCGCTCGCGTGGAACGTTAGGGGCGGCTCACGGCCCTCGGGCCGATCGCACCTGAAAAGAAACCATCAGATAGAGGTAAAGGGGTGGATATGAAAACGTCAAAGAAGCGGAGCCCTCAGGGCTCACCGCCTTTGCCCAGGGGCGCGAGGCGCAGTGAATGGGGATGGGGGCGCGGCCTGGCGGGCGCGTGCGCCCTGGGCCTGTTGACCATCGTGCCGATCACCAACTCCGCCGCAGCGGCGCCATTCGGGTGCTCCGTGAGTGTCAGTCCGAGCACCGTTGCCGTCAGTCAGCCCGCCACCTTCAGGGCCAGCGCGGCCGGCGGTAAGGAGCCTTACTACTATGACTGGTCCTTCCCCGGAGATAGCAGCCCCTCCGCTTTGATCGGACAGCAGGTCCAAGTGACCTACAACAGCCCCGGGACCAAGACGGGGACCGTGACGGTGACGGATAACGCCGGCGGCAGGGGCAAGGGCAAGAGCTGCACGGCCCAAGCCCAAGTGACGGTGACAGGTCCTTCCGACACCACGGCGCCCACCGCGCCGACCAATCTGGGCGCGACGGCGGCTGGCACCAGCCAGATCAACCTGAGCTGGACGGCGTCCACCGACAACGTCGGGGTGACCGGATATCAGATCTACCGCTGCACTGGCACGAGCTGCACGAACTTCGCGCAGATCGCGACCGCGACCGGCACCACCTACAACAACACCGGGCTGACCGCCAACACGACCTACCGCTACGAGGTCCGGGCGACCGACGCGGCGGCGAACCTCAGCCCGTACTCCAACATCGCGAGCGCCACCACGCAAAGTGCGGCCGACACCACGGCGCCCACCGCGCCGACCAATCTGGGCGCGACGGCGGCTGGCACCAGCCAGATCAACCTGAGCTGGACGGCGTCCACCGACAACGTCGGGGTGACCGGATATCAGATCTACCGCTGCACTGGCACGAGCTGCACGAACTTCGCGCAGATCGCGACCGCGACCGGCACCACCTACAACAACACCGGGCTGACCGCCAACACGACCTACCGCTACGAGGTCCGGGCGACCGACGCGGCGGGTAACCTCAGCCCGTACTCCAACATCGCGAGCGCCACCACGCAAAGCGCGGCCGACACCACGGCGCCCACCGCGCCGACCAATCTGGGCGCGACGGCGGCTGGCACCAGCCAGATCAACCTGAGCTGGACGGCGTCCACCGACAACGTCGGGGTGACCGGATATCAGATCTACCGCTGCACTGGCACGAGCTGCACGAACTTCGCGCAGATCGCGACCGCGACCGGCACCACCTACAACAACACCGGGCTGACCGCCAACACGACCTACCGCTACGAGGTCCGGGCGACCGACGCGGCGGGTAACCTCAGCCCGTACTCCAACATCGCGAGCGCGACGACGCAGTGCACGAACTTCGCGCAGATCGCGACCGCGACCGGCACCACCTACAACAACACCGGGCTGACCGCCAACACGACCTACCGCTACGAGGTCCGGGCGACCGACGCGGCGGGTAACCTCAGCCCGTACTCCAACATCGCGACCGCGACGACGCAGTCGGCGACCGCCCAATGCACGACGCCCCCGGAGACCTCCATCAATTCGACCAGCCAGTCGGGTTGCCCCGGTCCCAAGGTGACTGAGCCACCGATCATCCCGAACGGCAGCTACAGCGTGCTGGCCATCAACGACCTCGGGATGCACTGCGGCGACCTGGATACCCGCATCGCCAGCATCCTGCCGCCGTTCCAGGTGCTGCTCGCCCAGGTCATCGGCAAGGGCACCACGCCGACCCTGAACCCGCCTGGGGTGAGCATCTACTACTCCGCCGCCTCCAACCCCAACGACCCGGTCGCGGACGTGTTCGACGGTGTCATGGGCAACGGCGACACCTACAAGACCAACTTCTGGGACTTCCCGATCCCGGCCGGGACCTATGACCCCTTCTACCCGGCCTACAACCCGTTCGAACCGACCCAGCCCCTGACCCCGCTGGACGGACCGCCCTTCAACGTGACCGCGGACGTCGGCCTGCCGGTACCGAATGTGGAGAAGTTCTATATCGGCACCGATCGACAGGTGGGCGGCACCGACAGGAGCCTGGAGGCGGTGCTGCACGCCATGCCCGGCGTCGCCGGCCCGTATCTGGCCAACGACCCCAAACTGGCCCAGGAGCACTACCTCGACAAGCCGTTCTTTATCAACTTCCCGTTCGGCTATGTCGCGGCGGACGTGAACTGGTACGAGGGCGCGGGTGTGCCGTTCGCCGCCTTCGACGACTCAGGCCGCGAGAACGCGTACCCGCTGGTGAGGGTGCAGGCCAAGAACGCCGCCGGCGCGACCCTGTCCACGGTGGACACGGTGCTGCCGATCTCCGGCGAGGCGAGCTGCATGAACTGCCACACGACCGCGAATGACTACGCGAGCGTTTACGGCAACACCACCAACCACCGCACCAACGGGCCGACGAACACCTTGTCCGGCAACAACCCCCCGCTGCCAGTTGCGACGACCGCGTCCGACCCGGATGTTGGGGACCTGCCGCCGAGGGTCAGCCTCGAGTATGCGGCGGACATCAACGTCCTGCGCCTGCATGACCTCAAGCACGGTGCGCGCTACGTGAGCACCGCCTGCGACGCCCCGGGCCAGAACTGCCTGAACACGGCGCCGGCGCCCTGCGACATCACCGCCAACGCCGGTAACGGCGACGCGAACTGCCTGACCAACAAGGCCCTGGTGCAGAACCAGCCGGTGGTCTGCCAGGTCTGTCACTACACCCCGGCGCTGGACCTCGCCCAGCTCGGACCATTGGCTGGGGATGTGGGCACCATCGCCAACGGCCGCAACCAGGTGGCGCACCAGTCCAACTCGCGGGTGATGCACAACCACCACGGCTCGCTGCCGAACAACCTGTTCCCGCCGATCCCGCCGCCGTCACAGAACGCCCAGGGCGTGATCACCAACCAGTCGGCCCGGCTCGACGCCATGGAGCTCTCCTGCTACCAGTGCCATCCGGGCACCAGCGTGCAGTGCCTGCGCGGGGCCATGTTCAACGCCGACATGCTGTGCAGCGACTGCCACGGCGACATGCAGCAGGTGGGTGCCGACTTCTCCGCCGGCGTCTCGCCGACCAACCCCGGTGCCTTCGTCCTCGACCAGGGCAACTTCTACACCCCGGGCAGCAACCAGCCGCGCGTGCCTTGGGCGAACGAGCCCGGCTGCGGGTCCTGCCACACGGGTGACGCGGTCAGCAACCTGGCCGGCTCGAGCAACGTGCGGGTGAACAACCGCGACAGCAACGGCTATCTGGACGGGCTGCGGCTGCGCCAGGCCTACCGCAACGGCGACAGCAAGGCCACGCCCATCGTGCCGACCAACAAGCGCTTTGCGGAGGATCCTGTCCCGGCGACGTTCAACGGCTTCGCCAACCCGGGCGCGGGCAATCCGAAGCTCTATCGGGTGAGCCACGGCGGCGTGTCCAACACCACCGGTCCCGGAGAGAGCGGTCACGGCGGCATCATGTGTGAGGGCTGCCACGGGGCGACCCACGCGGAGTGGCCGAACGCCAACCCGAACGCCAACGACAACGTCACGGCCAATCAGCTCCAGGGCCACAGCGGCACCATCTCCGAGTGCTCGACCTGCCACGGCACGACCAACCCGGGGAACAACCTGAACGGCCCGCACGGACTGCACCCCATCGCGGCCAACAGCACCCCCTGGTCGAACAGCGGCAATCACCGCAGCCTCGGCAGCAACTACAGCGCCAACTGCCAAGCCTGCCACGGTGGCACCAGCCGCGGCACGAGCTGCGGGACGCCGCTGTCGCGGGCGCTCAACAACCGCACCTTCAGCGGCCGCCAGGTCGCGCAGGGCCAGCCGGTCGGATGTGCGGTGTGCCACGCCAGCAGCTACTGGAACAGCACCTGCGTGAACCAGTAGCCGGACGAGGCGGCAGGGACGCCGCCAAACCCTTTCTGGCCCCGCCGGGCAATCCGGCGGGGCCTTTTTCACCGAGTCCACCGGAGCAGTCCATGCAATCGAAGACGATTCTGATCCTGACCTTGGCTGGGACCCTCGGGTCGCTGTCGGCGGTCGCCGAGGAGACCCCCATCGACATCAAGACCGACCTGGAGGGCCAGTACTACCTGGTCGAGAAGGGCGGCACCGCCGACAAGCCGACCCTCGTCGTGATGCGGGCCGGCCCCGACTTCAACCATTACATCAAGCGCGAGATCGACTGCGTCGCACGCACCGAGCGGTATCTGGGCGAGGGCGAGAACCTGGAGGAGATGAACGCGGCGCTGCCCGAGGCACAGGCGATCCCGATCGCGGCGGGAAGCATCCCCGACCAGCTCTCAAAACTCGTCTGCCCCCAACCGCAACCGGCGGCGAAGTAGCCGCACAGGAATCTGGTTGGCGAGCCGTCAGACGCCTTCTATTGCCAAGGCGTTCGCTTGAAGTCTCACCATGAATAATGGCAGGGCGCCGATTCCAGGAATGCCGGCGCGATCATATCGACACTCCTTGCGCTGCACTTGGTGGCGCGTCTGAAGGGACCCCCGGACACGACGGGTCGGGTCGCATCGGATAGCATCAGGACGCAACGGGCAACTGCCTCGCGCGTCATGCGATCGTGCGAATACGGATTTGGGGATTCTTGGCATCCGGAATGTAATCGCATGGTTGGGGGCAGCCGCCCGGCTGGACTTCCCTCGCTATTTCCTTTGACATCAAAATCCTCTGCGATCCCCCCAAGGTAGTCGCGTTCGCCGCCCATCCCCGCTCACCAAACAGGTGTTCGCAGCCCGAAGTGGCTGTCGTCCTGCATTGCCGTTAGCAGCAATGGCTGGTTTTGTGCGACCCATCGCGAAAGATGTCCATTTCCGTTTGTTAACCTTCCCGCAAGCCTGCGGCAAGTGGCCTCCGCGTAAGCTGCAGGCACCGTAGCGGTATCCGTATCAAACACCACAGTTATCTTCTGTCTAGATGAGGTTCTCCCAATGATCATGAGATTGTTTCTTGCACCGAAAGCGGTTTCTGCATGTGCCGTAGCCGCGGTAATCGCTTTCTCGGGGAGCGCGTTCGCCGCGAAGCCTCCTTCGAAAAAGGACACTCAATTGCAAGCAGGTGTTGCTTCGCAACCGCGGGTGGGTGACGAAGTCAACGTCATAGGGCGGGTCGTCGAAAGCCATGAGTGGCTCTATAAAGATGTTCCAATGCAGCGTCTCACGCTCTCCCACCCGACCATCGACGGGGTTCCAGTCCACGCGGCCTATCTGACCGCCTGCAAAGGGTTGGAAGACCAATGCGCGGCAATTAAATACCGTGCGGTCTCGACTGACGGTGTCGCGCTCGTCTCCGACATCAGTGCCTACGGCGAGATCACCACGATCAACGTCACGCAGTACTACAGCGACTACTACCTCGACGCGACCAGCGATATTAGTAACTGACCCGCCACGGTAAACGAGGCAGCGTCTCTGTGCTCGACCTCGTTTTGTCACGACGCTGATTCGAGCCGCTGTGCTCGCCGAGTCACCGCGATGACCCACCACCCCCCGGGCTTCGGCCACCTCTGACCTCCATGACTGTCCGCTTCCTGCCCCCTGGCGGGGGCGGGGTGGGCATCCAAACAATGCCCCTTCTTCACCCCCGGATCAGGGTGCCGTCATTCGACCCACGGTCCCACGGCCGTCGGTCCATCCATCCTGTTCCCGACCGAGAGTCGCGCCCGGCCAAACAGCGCTGAGCGTCGACCGGGCCGATCAACGAAACCGGGTTGGCACTCGCGAAATCGGCGGCTGGGACGCCGCAACCGCCGGGGCGACAGCAGTTGGACCTTGCCCTGCATGAGGTAAGCGCTGAAATAGCGCGCAAGGAGGCACATATGAACAAGCAGAACCGTCACCCAGCGGGTGAGACGAAACCAGGGCGTTGGTGCCGTTCGCCGGCCCGGTGCCGGTGGATACCTTTGGGGGCAGAGTCCACGTCGAGTGGGACCCCCAGGCCGCAGTCACCCCGCTCGGGCAGTTGCCGTTCTTCACCGAATTTCTCCAGGTGAGCGGACTCTTCGAACCCTGGGTGGAGAGCTGCCCGCTGTTGCTCACCAGCCCCAATGCGCCGAGCAAGCGAGATGTGTTGGGCACTGCGGTGCTGGCGATCCTCTCCGGGCATCAGCGCTACGCCCACATCAGCGCCTTGCGGGGCGACAGCGTCAACCCCCCGTTGTTGGGGATGAGCAAGGTCGTGAGCGAGGATTCGGTGCGGGGCAATCTGGGCAAGCTGGACGAAACCCAAGGTGTCGCGTGGCTGCAGGATCATCTCGGCTACTGTGTCAGGCCACTGCTGAGCGAGCCGTGGATACTGGATACCGACGTGACCGTCAAACCGCTCTATGGCCACCAGGAAGGGGCAGTCAAGGGGTATAACCCGCACAAGCCGGGGCGGCCCTCGCATACCTACCACACCTATTTCATCGCCAACCTGCGCTTGGTGTTGGACGTCGAGGTCCAAGCCGGTAATCAAACGGCGTCCAAGTACAGCTCGCCTGGGTTGTGGGAGTTGCTCGGGCGCCTGCCGCGGGCGCACTGGCCGGTGGCGATTCGCGGCGACCGCGACTGGGGCACACAGGCGAACATGGCCCGCGCCGAGCAGGAAGACGTCCCCTACCTGTTCAAGCTGCGCATGACCAAAGGGGTCAAGAAGATCGTCGAACGCCTGATGGGCGGCGCCCAATGGAGCGAGGCCGGCCAGGGCTGGCAGGGGGCCGAGACCCCGTTGCGCCTGTCGGGCTGGAGCCGGGCACGCCGCGCCATCGTGTTGCGAAGGCAAATCAAAGCCGATCTGGCCGTGGTCGACAAGAGCAACCCCGACCAATTGCGTCTGAGCTTCGCCGAGCTCACCGATGACACCATCGTCTACGAATACGCCGTCTTGGTGACCTCGCTGCCGGGGGAAATCCTCTCCATCGCCCAGCTCTACCGCGACCGCGCCGACGCCGAAAATCCCTTTGACGAACTCAAGAACCATTGGGGATGGGGTGGCTTTACCACCCAAGACATCAAACGCTGCCGCTTTATGGCGCGGATCACCGCGTTGACCTACAACTGGTGGAGCCTGTTCGTACGTCTGGCCGATCCTCGTCAGCATACCGAGGCCATCACCAGTCGCCCGCTCCTGCTGCACGCCCCCGCCCGCCTCACCCGCCATAGCGGCCAGACCCGCATCACCATCAGTCACCCGCATGCCGAAGCCGCTTGGGTGGAAAGCGCTTGCCGCGACATCGCCGCCTTCTTCAAAACCCTGCGCCAAACTGCGGAGCAGTTGACGCCCCTGCAACGCTGGTACCGCGTGCTCTCGCGGGCCCTGGTGAAGTACCTCAATGGCCGCGAATTGCACCCGCCGCCCGGTTTGCCGGCCCCGGCATAGCCGGAGTTTCGTCGCCGCGGGTACCCGCACGTGGGTTGGAAACGGCCCGCGGGGCGGTAGCCTATGATCAGGGGAGCGCGGAAGGGGCGGAATGCCGGCGATCAGCCCAACCCCAGCTGTTTCAGCTTGCGGTAGATGGTGCGCTCGCTGACCCCGAGCTCCCGGGCGACCGCGCGCCGGTTCCCCCGGTGTCGGCGGAGCACGCCCGCCAGCGTGTCGGCTTCCCACGTTCGGCGTGGCGACGGTCGCTGAAGGCCAATTCCGCGAGGCGGCGTTGCGGCCGGTTGCGATACCTCCGCCGGGATCTGTCTCGAACCCGCCGTGGGCGCGGGCAAGGCAAAGGCGATCTGCTCCGCCGTGATGTGTGCGTCCGGGGCGTTCGCCGCCGCGACCCAGAGCACGTTGCGGAGCTCGCGGATGTTGCCGGGGAAGTCGGAACCGGCCAGAAGCCGCATGGCGGCGTCATCGATGCTGTAACGGCACCCCGACGACTGACCGATGCGCTCCAGCAGCTCCGCCGCGAGCAGCGGGATGTCGGAGCGGCGCTCCGCCAGGCTGGGCAGGCGGATCTTCACGCAGGCGATGCGGTAGTAGAGGTCGCTGCGGAACCAGGACGCCCCCAGCAGCTCCCGATTGGTGGCGCAGACGATGCGGACATCCGCACGCCGGGTATTGACCCCGCCGACCCGTCTGAACTCACCCCCCTCCAGGACGCGCAGCAGCTTGGCCTGCTGGGGCAGGGGCATCTCGCCGATCTCGTCGAGGAACAGGGTTCCGCCCGCCGCCAGCTCGAACAGGCCCTTCTTCTCCGCGACGCTGCCGGTGAAGGCCCCGCGCTTGTGGCCGAAGACCTCACTCTCGAACAGGTCGTTGGTGAGCACGCTGCAGTCGAGCGTCTGGAACGGGCCGGCGTGGCGGGCGGAGTGCCGGTGGATGAGCTCGGCCGCCAGCTCCTTGCCGGTCCCGGTCTCGCCCGTCAGCAGCACGGGGGCGTCAGTGTTGGCCACCCTCAGCAACTGGTCCAGCGTCACCCGGTAGGCGGGGGCGTCTCCGACCATGCACGCCCGAGAGCATCTGCCGCTGTGCCCCCCGGGATGCAGGCGCATCGCGTCGCGCTGCATCAGGACACCGACATAGATCCTGCCACTCTCGCTGCGGATCGGGTAGGACTGTGTGCGCAGCAGGTGTTCGCGGCCTTCGGAATCCGCGTAGCTGAAGTCGGCGGTGCGGGTGACCTGGTGCTTGAAGGTGTCGGCGAATGGACAGGCGAGGCCCTGGGATCCGCATGGGCGGGGCCGGTCGTGACCCGCCAGCAGCTGGTGGCAGGGGATGCCGGCCGCCTTCGCCCCCTCGACGCCGTAGGCGTGCTCAAAGGCTCGGTTGACGACGACGACGCGATGACTGTCGTCGATGATGAAGAACGGCTGGTCGTAGATATCGACGAGCGACTTCAGCTCAATCGGTAGCTGTAACATCGGACTCTCCCATCATTCCTTTGCAATGACAATTCTGCTTCTTGTGACGCCGGTCTCAACATATGACAAAAGGCGTCATGTGACACTGACATATGTCAGATGACCTGCGGTAGTTGACATGGGGGAAAGTCCCCATTAGGCGCGGGGGTTCCCCCCACTCCGGGCGTTCCGAGATGGTTCTCAAACCCTCCAGCAGCTATTTTTCAGCGGCCGCGAATCCTCCTCTGCGACCATCGGGAAGTGCCCTCGTGGCACCCACGACCTTTCCAGATTGTTAAGTATTTTTAATGGTTCTGACTGGTTCTTAACGTTTCTTAACGTTGAGGCGAACCTGCTCACCCGCTCCGTCAGGTCTGATTCCGGTGCCCGCGGTGTCGAGCCAGACCCGACCCTACCCTGCGGCCGGCCGAGAAGTGGCACTGAAGTTGCCGATATGGCGTGACGGGAGGGATGTTTGGTCGGCCACGCCAGTCGCCGCTCAGGCCTGTCCCCTCGCACCCGGTCCGACCGATGCGCCGAACGGCAAGCGCCGTCGGTCGGATGCCTGCAGAAACAATCTTAGGAGGAGCGGACATGACGAATCGACTCGACTCGAGGATAGCCATGCGGGGGGTGATCTTGCTGACACCGCTCGCGCTGGGCGTATCCAACGCCCTCGCGGGCACAAGTTGAAGTGGGAACGCTGGACCCGCTTGACCATCCCCAAGTACGTGACCCCGCTGGTGATTCCGCCGGTGATGAAGCAACACCGGGACGCGGCGCAATCCAACGACTACGACATCGCGGTGCGCCAGTTCAAGCAGCAGATCCTGCCGGGCGGCATCTGGGCGACGCTGCCGGGCTGCACCGGTCAGAACGTGTACCTTCCCGCCGACCACGGTCTGGAGCTACGGGCCTGAGGCCGACCCGACCCCGCCAGTCGCGCCGGACCGCCACCAGCCAGTTCAACTACCCGGCCTACACGATCGAGAACATGGCCAACACCACGACCACCGTGGA
>CAVOQO010000064.1:0-12534 GCA_963698355.1 uncultured Gammaproteobacteria bacterium
CAGCGCCAACTGCCAGGCCTGCCATGGTGGCACCAGCCGCGACACGAGTTGCGGTACGCCGCTGTCGCGGGCGCTCAACAACCGCACCTTCAGCGGCCGCCAGGTCGCGCAGGGTCAGCCGGTTGGATGTGCCGTGTGTCACGCCAGCAGCTACTGGAACAGCCCTGAACCGAACGGGTCAGCCCGCCAAACTCGAGTGCGGCAGGGACGCCGCCAAACCCTTTCAGGCCCCGCCGGGCAATCCGGCGGGGCCTTTTTCAACGAGTCCGCCGGAGGAATCCATGCAATCGAAGACGACTCTGATCCTGACCTTGGCTGGGGCCCTCGGGTCGCTGTCGGCGGTCGCCGAGGAGACCCCCATCGACATCAAGACCGACCTGGAGGGCCAGTACTATCTGGTCGAGAAGGGCGGCACCGCCGACAAGCCGACCCTCGTCGTGATGCGGGCCGGCCCCGACTTCAACCATTACATCAAGCGCGAGATCGACTGCGTCGCACGCACCGAGCGGTATCTGGGCGAGGGCGAGAACCTGGAGGAGATGAACGCGGCGCTGCCCGAGGCACAGGCGATCCCGATCGCGGCGGGAAGCATCCCCGACCAGCTCTCAAAACTCGTCTGCCCCCAACCGCAACCGGCGGCGAAGTAGCCGCACAGGAATCTGGTTGGCGAGCCGTCAGACGCCTTCTATTGCCAAGGCGTTCGCTTGAAGTCTCACCATGAATAATGGCAGGGCGCCGATTCCAGGAATGCCGGCGCGATCATATCGACACTCCTTGCGCTGCACTTGGTGGCGCGTCTGAAGGGACCCCCGGACACGACGGGTCGGGTCGCATCGGATAGCATCGGGACGCAACGGGCAACTGCCTCGCGCGTCATGCGATCGTGCGAATACGGATTTGGGGATTCTTGGCATCCGGAATGTAATCGCATGGTTGGGGGCAGCCGCCCGGCTGGACTTCCCTCGCTATTTCCTTTGACATCAAAATCCTCTGCGATCCCCCCAAGGTAGTCGCGTTCGCCGCCCATCCCCGCTCACCAAACAGGTGTTCGCAGCCCGAAGTGGCTGTCGTCCTGCATTGCCGTTAGCAGCAATGGCTGGTTTTGTGCGACCCATCGCGAAAGATGTCCATTTCCGTTTGTTAACCTTCCCGCAAGCCTGCGGCAAGTGGCCTCCGCGTAAGCTGCAGGCACCGTAGCGGTATCCGTATCAAACACCACAGTTATCTTCTGTCTAGATGAGGTTCTCCCAATGATCATGAGATTGTTTCTTGCACCGAAAGCGGTTTCTGCATGTGCCGTAGCCGCGGTAATCGCTTTCTCGGGGAGCGCGTTCGCCGCGAAGCCTCCTTCGAAAAAGGACACTCAATTGCAAGCAGGTGTTGCTTCGCAACCGCGGGTGGGTGACGAAGTCAACGTCATAGGGCGGGTCGTCGAAAGCCATGAGTGGCTCTATAAAGATGTTCCAATGCAGCGTCTCACGCTCTCCCACCCGACCATCGACGGGGTTCCAGTCCACGCGGCCTATCTGACCGCCTGCAAAGGGTTGGAAGACCAATGCGCGGCAATTAAATACCGTGCGGTCTCGACTGACGGTGTCGCGCTCGTCTCCGACATCAGTGCCTACGGCGAGATCACCACGATCAACGTCACGCAGTACTACAGCGACTACTACCTCGACGCGACCAGCGATATTAGTAACTGACCCGCCACGGTAAACGAGGCAGCGTCTCTGTGCTCGACCTCGTTTTGTCACGACGCTGATTCGAGCCGCTGTGCTCGCCGAGTCACCGCGATGACCCACCACCCCCCGGGCTTCGGCCACCTCTGACCTCCATGACTGTCCGCTTCCTGCCCCCTGGCGGGGGCGGGGTGGGCATCCAAACAATGCCCCTTCTTCACCCCCGGATCAGGGTGCCGTCATTCGACCCACGGTCCCACGGCCGTCGGTCCATCCATCCTGTTCCCGACCGAGAGTCGCGCCCGGCCAAACAGCGCTGAGCGTCGACCGGGCCGATCAACGAAACCGGGTTGGCACTCGCGAAATCGGCGGCTGGGACGCCGCAACCGCCGGGGCGACAGATGATCCTAAAAGGAGCAGTTGGACCTTGCCCTGCATGAGGTAAGCCGCTGAAATAGCGCAGCAAGGAGGCACATATGAACAAGCAGAACCGTCACCCAGCGGGTGAGAGCGAAAGCACCGCGTTGGTGCCCTACTCGGGCCCGGTGCCGGTGGATACCTTTGGGGGCAGAGTCCACGTCGAGTGGGACCCCCAGGCCGCAGTCACCCCGCTCGGGCAGTTGCCGTTCTTCACCGAATTTCTCCAGGTGAGCGGACTCTTCGATCCCTGGGTGGAGAGCTGCCCGCTGTTGCTCACCAGCCCCAATGCGCCGAGCAAGCGAGATGTGTTGGGCACTGCGGTGCTGGCGATCCTCTCCGGGCATCAGCGCTACGCCCACATCAGTGCCTTGCGGGGCGACAGCGTCAACCCCCCGTTGTTGGGGATGAGCAAGGTCGTGAGCGAGGATTCGGTGCGGGGCAATCTGGGCAAGCTGGACGAAACCCAAGGTGTCGCGTGGCTGCAGGAGCATCTCGGCTACTGTGTCAGGCCACTGCTGAGCGAGCCGTGGATACTGGATACGGACGTGACCGTCAAACCGCTCTATGGCCACCAGGAAGGGGCAGTCAAGGGGTATAACCCGCACAAGCCGGGGCGGCCCTCGCATACCTACCACACCTATTTCATTGCCAACCTGCGCTTGGTGTTGGATGTCGAGGTCCAAGCCGGTAACCAAACGGCGTCCAAGTACAGCTCGCCTGGGTTGTGGGAGTTGCTCGGGCGCCTGCCGCGGGCGCACTGGCCGGTGGCGATTCGCGGCGACCGCGACTGGGGCACACAGGCGAACATGGCCCGCGCCGAGCAGGAAGACGTCCCCTACCTGTTCAAGCTGCGCATGACCAAAGGGGTCAAGAAGATCGTCGAACGCCTGATGGGCGGCGCCCAATGGAGCGAGGCCGGCCAGGGCTGGCAGGGGGCCGAGACCCCGTTGCGCCTGTCGGGCTGGAGCCGGGCACGCCGCGCCATCGTGTTGCGAAGGCAAATCAAAGCCGATCTGGCCGTGGTCGACAAGAGCAACCCCGACCAATTGCGTCTGAGCTTCGCCGAGCTCACCGATGACACCATCGTCTACGAATACGCCGTCTTGGTGACCTCGCTGCCGGGGGAAATCCTCTCCATCGCCCAGCTCTACCGCGACCGCGCCGACGCCGAAAATCCCTTTGACGAACTCAAGAACCATTGGGGATGGGGTGGCTTTACCACCCAAGACATCAAACGCTGCCGCTTTATGGCGCGGATCACCGCGTTGACCTACAACTGGTGGAGCCTGTTCGTACGTCTGGCCGATCCTCGTCAGCATACCGAGGCCATCACCAGTCGCCCGCTCCTGCTGCACGCCCCCGCCCGCCTCACCCGCCATAGCGGCCAGACCCGCATCACCATCAGTCACCCGCATGCCGAAGCCGCTTGGGTGGAAAGCGCTTGCCGCGACATCGCCGCCTTCTTCAAAACCCTGCGCCAAACTGCGGAGCAGTTGACGCCCCTGCAACGCTGGTACCGCGTGCTCTCGCGGGCCCTGGTGAAGTACCTCAATGGCCGCGAATTGCACCCGCCGCCCGGTTTGCCGGCCCCGGCATAGCCGGAGTTTCGTCGCCGCGGGTACCCGCACGTGGGTTGGAAACGGCCCGCGATGGGCGCGTACTGCTCTTTTTAGGATGATCAGGGGAGCGCGGAAGGGGCGGAATGCCGGCGATCAGCCCAACCCCAGCTGTTTCAGCTTGCGGTAGATGGTGCGCTCGCTGACCCCGAGCTCCCGGGCGACCGCGCGCCGGTTCCCCCGGTGTCGGCGGAGCACGCCCGCCAGCGTGTCGGCCTCCCACATACGGCGTGGCGACGGTCGCTGAAGGCCAATTCCGCGAGGCGGCGTTGCGGCCGGTTGCGATACCTGCGCCGGGATCTGTCTCGAACCCGCCGTGGGTGCGGGCAAGGCGAAGGCGATCTGCTCCGCCGTGATGTGTGCGTCCGGGGCGTTCGCCGCCGCGACCCAGAGCACGTTGCGGAGCTCGCGGATGTTGCCGGGGAAGTCGGAACCGGCCAGAAGCCGCATGGCGGCGTCATCGATGCTGTAACGGCACCCCGACGACTGACCGATGCGCTCCAGCAGCTCCGCCGCGAGCAGCGGTATGTCGGAGCGGCGCTCCGCCAGGCTGGGCAGGCGGATCTTCACGCAGGCGATGCGGTAGTAGAGGTCGCTGCGGAACCAGGGCGCCCCCAGCAGCTCCCGATTGGTGGCGCAGACGATGCGGACATCCGCACGCCGGGTATTGACCCCGCCGACCCGTCTGAATTCACCCCCCTCCAGGACGCGCAGCAGCTTGGCCTGCTGGGGCAGGGGCATCTCGCCGATCTCGTCGAGGAACAGGGTTCCGCCCGCCGCCAGCTCGAACAGGCCCTTCTTCTCCGCGACGCTGCCGGTGAAGGCCCCGCGCTTGTGGCCGAAGACCTCACTCTCGAACAGGTCGTTGGTGAGCACGCTGCAGTCGAGCGTCTGGAACGGGCCGGCGTGGCGGGCGGAGTGCCGGTGGATGAGCTCGGCCGCCAGCTCCTTGCCGGTCCCGGTCTCGCCCGTCAGCAGCACGGGGGCGTCAGTGTTGGCCACCCTCAGCAACTGGTCCAGCGTCACCCGGTAGGCGGGGGCGTCTCCGACCATGCACGCCCGAGAGCATCTGCCGCTGTGCCCCCCGGGATGCAGGCGCATCGCGTCGCGCTGCATCAGGACACCGACATAGATCCTGCCACTCTCGCTGCGGATCGGGTAGGACTGTGTGCGCAGCAGGTGTTCGCGGCCTTCGGAATCCGCGTAGCTGAAGTCGGCGGTGCGGGTGACCTGGTGCTTGAAGGTGTCGGCGAATGGACAGGCGAGGCCCTGGGATCCGCATGGGCGGGGCCGGTCGTGACCCGCCAGCAGCTGGTGGCAGGGGATGCCGGCCGCCCCCGCCCCCTCGACGCCGTAGGCGTGCTCAAAGGCTCGGTTGACGACGACGACGCGATGACTGTCGTCGATGATGAAGAACGGCTGGTCGTAGATATCGACGAGCGACTTCAGCTCAATCGGTAGCTGTAACATCGGACTCTCCCATCATTCCTTATGCAATGACAATTCTGCTTCTTGTGACGCCGGTCTCAACATATGACAAAAGGCGTCATGTGACACTGACATATGTCAGATGACCTGCGGTAGTTGACATGGGGGAAAGTCCCCATTAGGCGCGGGGGTTCCCCCCACTCCGGGCGCTCCGAGATGGTTCTCAAACCCTCCAGCAGCTATTTTTCAGCGGCCGCGAATCCTCCTCTGCGACCATCGGGAAGTGCCCTCGTGGCACCCACGACCTTTCCAGATTGTTAAGGATTTTTAATGGTTCTGACCGGTTCTTAACGTTTCTTAACGTTGAGGCGCACCTGCTCACCCGCTCTGTCAGGTCTGATTCCGGTGCCCGCGGTATCGAGCCAGACCCGACCCTACCCTGCGGCCGGCCGAGAAGTGGCACTGAAGTTGCCGATATGGCGTGACGGGAGGGTTGTTTGGTCGGCCACGCCAGTCGCCGCTCAGGCCTGTCCCCTCGCACCCGGTCCGACCGATGCGCCGAACGGCAAGCGCAGTCGGTCGGATGCCTGCAGAAACAACGTTAGGAGGAGCGGACATGACGAATCGACTCGGCTCGAGGATAGCCATGCGGGGGGTGATCTTGCTGACACCGCTCGCGCTGGGCGTGTCCAACGCCCTCGGGGCACAACTTGAAGTGGGAACGCTGAACCCCTTGACCATCCCCAAGTACGTGACCCCGCTGGTGATTCCGCCGGTGATGAAGTCAACATCCGTGGATCCGTCTTCGGGTGCCAATCTCAACGACGACTACGACATCGCGGTGCGCCAGTTCAAGCAGCAGATCCTGCCGGGCGGAATCTGGGCCACGCTGCCTGGCTGCGCCGGTGGTGGGTGCACCTTGCCGGCGACGACGGTGTGGAGCTACGGCCCGGCGGCCGATCCGACGCCCGCCATCGCGCCTGCCGCCACCAGCCAGTTCAACTACCCGGCCTATACGATCGAGAACACCGCCAACGCCGCGACCACCGTTGACTGGATCAACAACCTGGTCGCCAATCCGGACGTCTGTAACACGTTGCCAGCGGGGAACACCGACCCAGCGTGTAATTTCATCCCCCACATCACGCCGATCGACCGGTCGCTCCACTGGGCCAATCCCGAGCAGTTGCCATGCATCGAGGCGGGCCATACCAAGGATTGCGCCCCCGATCCAGCGGTGAACGGCCTCCTCCTCCAGCAGCCCTACCTCGGGCCTGTGCCCATCATCACCCACGTGCACGGCGCCCACGTGGGTCCGGAGAGCGACGGCTATCCGGAGGCCTGGTGGCTGCCAGACGCCAGCAACATCCCAGCTGGCTATGCGACCCAGGGTACCCTGGTCAACCAGTACGGCACCATAACCAACGATCCTCTCAGACCCGGTGTCGGCAGCTTCAGCTATCCCAATGATCAGCCCTCGACGACCCTGTGGTACCACGACCACACGCTGGGGATGACCCGCAACAACGTCTATGCGGGCCCGGCGGGGTTCTGGCTGATTCGCGATCCGGCCGCGACGGGGGGCGAGAACGGACTCATGAGCTGGCACCCTGCCCGGTCCGGCTCCGACCGCAGGCCAGGCCGTTCTGGACCTGAACGTACCGGGCAACACGGTACGCGCGGCCATCCGCGAGATCCCCATCGTCATCCAGGACCGCTCCTTCAACGCCGACGGCTCGCTCTTCTACCCGAGCACCCGCGCCTTCTTCCAGGAGGTGAAGCCGAACCAGATCAAGATCCCGTACATCGGCGATAAGAAGGCCAAGTCCGACATCGCGGCCATCTGGAACCCGGAGGCCTTCTTCCAGGTGATGGTGGTCAACGGGGTGTCTTGGCCCGTCCTGGAGGTCGAGCCCGATCTCTACCGCTTCCGTCTGCTGAACGGGTGCAACTCCCGTTTCCTCAACCTGAGCCTCCAGGCCCTCGATGCGGCGGGTACCGTTCTTGGCGAGGTCCCCTTCTACCAGATCGGCGCCGAGCAGAGCCTGCTGCCCAAGGTGGTGAAGATCGTTCGGGGTGCTCGGGCGCAACTTCCAGGTGATGGTACTGATGTCCCCCTTACTCCAACGCCGTACCCGGACTTCACCCTGATCGCTCCTCAGGAAACGGTGGCTGGTCTGCTGATGGGCCTCGCCGAGCGCGCCGACATCATCGTCGACTTCTCCAGCCTGCCGGCGGGCACGACCCGGGTGCGGATGCTCAACACCGCCCCGGACGCGCCATTCGGTGGCTTCCCTGACATCGTCTCCGACCCGGCCACCACCGGTCAGGTCATGGATTTCGTTGTGGTCGCGGACACGGGCGCCGGGGAAGGGTTCACGGCACCCAAGGACCTGAAGCTGAGCCTGCCTGATTCGGGTGATCCCGCCAACACCACCACCACTTTCGTCGGCGCGCGTGACCTCGCCCTGCTGGAAGAGGAGTCGCAGTTCATCTGCGTCTTCGTCAAGCCGAACGGCATCATCGAATGGGACAAGAAGGCGACGCCCGACCAGGCAAATCCCGGTACATGCCTTGACAACAAAACGGGGATGCTCGCGGTCTCAGTGCCCTTCGCGCCCAAGGCGGCCGTGCTCGGCATCAACGGCGGTTCGGTCAACCCGAAGGTGACCTTGTGGTCGGATCCCATTGAGACCAACCCGATGGTGGGCGACACCGAGACCTGGGAGTTGTGGAACTGGACCGTGGACGGCCATCCGATCCACCTGCACCTGGTGAAGTTCAAGGTCGTCAACCGCCAGGCGTTCGACCCAGCGAGCGGCGCCCTGTCAGGGCCGGTGCGGGACCCCGAGCTCACGGAGTTGGGCTGGAAGGACACGGTGATCGCGTACCCGGGCGAGGTCACGCGCGTCAACGCCACCTTCGACATCGCCGGTCTCTACGTGTGGCACTGCCACATCGTTGAGCATGAGGACAACGAGATGATGGTCCCGTACTGCGTCGGCGACAAGGCCACGGCCCCCGGCTGCAACGTTGTGCCGTAGGGCTTGGCGATAGGGGCGGTGAAGCCGCCCATACTGCCGCAGGGCCGCCCTCGGGCGGCCCTTTTTCGTGTGCCGGGCATCCCTGTTAGCATTCGGGCGTCGTCTGATGCCCATCGAACGGAGGAGACGAGAGACCATGAGACTCTTGACCCTGATGACGGCCGCGGCACTGGCCGCGCCGGCGATCGGCACCCTCGCCGCGGGGCCCCTCGACCTGGACGACGGGACCGCGCGCATCAACTACAGCCTGGGCTACCAGATCGGCGGGGACTTCAAGCGCCAGGGCGTCGAGATGAACGGCGCGGCGGTGGTGAAGGGCATCGAGGACGCGCTCTCGGGCGCCGAGCCCCTGATGACGCCCGAGGAGATGCGCACCACGCTCATGGACCTGAAGCGCAGGATCGTCACGGATCAAACGAACATGGCCGTGAAACAGGACCTCAGGATCACCGAGGAGGGCAAGCGGTTCCTGGAGGAGAACGCCAAGCAACCGGGGGTGGTCACCACCGGGAGCGGGCTCCAGTACCAGATCGTCGAGGAGGGGACGGGCCGGTCCCCGGCCCCGACCGACAAGGTGACCGTGAGCTACCGCGGCACCACGGTCGACGGCAGGGAGTTCGACAGCTCGTACTCGCGCGGCGAGCCCGCGACCTTCCCGCTGAACGGGGTCATCAAGGGCTGGACCGAGGGCCTGCAGCTCATCAAGGAGGGTGGCAAGGTCAAGCTCTTCATCCCGCCCGAGCTCGCCTACGGCAAGCGTGGGCCCCTGGCGAACCACGCCCTGATCTTCGACGTGGAGCTCATCTCGGTAGGCGAGCCGGAGCAGGCCAAGGAGAGCGGGTCCGCGGAGGCCAAGGGGTCCGAGTCCGGCGCGGCCAACGACTAGTCGCGGACCGGTGATGCGGACTTCCGCTTCGCGCTCTGGCGCTCGTCTTCAGACCGGGCTGCTGGGGCTCTGGTTGTTCGGGTTCGGCATGGCGACTGCGGGCGGCCCCGACCGCGCGGACGCGCCGCTCGTCGAGGCCGGCCGGGCGATCTATCAGGAGGGCAGGCTCCCCGACGGCGATCCACTGCGGGCGCTGCGCCCGGAGGGCTTCGTCCTGGAGGGCGAGCACGCGGCCTGCGTCACCTGCCACCGGGAGAGCGGCATGGGGTCCGTCGAGGGCTCCATCGACAAGACCGTCCTGGTGCCGCCGGTGGCGGGGCCGCTCCTGTTTGAGCCGGCCCGGTTCCACGGGACCTTTCTCGATCCCGACCCATCACTGGGTGCCCAACCGCGGCCTGGGAGCGGGCGCTCACGCGCGGTGCCTACGACGAGGCGAGCCTCGCGCGCTCCCTGCGAGCGGGCCTCGACCCGGACGGCCGGCCGCTGGTGGCGCCGATGCCGCGCTACGCACTGGATGACCAGGCCGTCGCTGCCCTGGCGGCCTATCTGCGCGGATTGTCCGTCGACCCGTCCCCGGGGGTTGACACCGACACCCTGCACCTGGCGACGGTGGTCACGCCCGATGCGCCGGCCGACCAGGTCGACGCCGTCCTTGGCGTGGTGCGTGCCTGGAGTGCAGCCTCCCGGGCGTCCGGAACCGACTGGGGCCTGCAGGTCTGGGAGCTGTCGGGCCCACCGGAGGCGTGGGAGGCTCAGCTGGAGACCCGCTACCGGGAGCGGCCGGTGTTCGCCCTGTTGTCCGGGGTCGGGGGTGCGGAGTGGGCCCCGGTGCACCGCTTCTGCGAGGCCAACCGCATCCCCTGCATCCTGCCCGCGGTCGAGGCCGCACCGGACGGCGAGCCGGGCTTCTATTCGGTCTATTTTTCGCCCGGGGTCGGCCTCGAGGCGCGGCTGCTGGCCGCCCATCTGGCCGCTGGCTCACAGGGCGCGGGGGGGCGGCCGAGCGAGGTCCTGCAGCTGTTTGCCGACGGGTCCGGGCGGCGGGCGGCCGAGGCGCTGACAACGGCGCTGGGGGCCGACAGCGCGACGACCAGGCCGCGCCGCTTCCGGCCCACGGCGCCAACGGCCGGGTTGGACAGGCTGGAGGAGGGGGCTGACCTGGTGCTGTGGCTGCGGCCGGAGGAGATCGCCCAGCTCACGCAAGCGATGCCGCAGCCTCGGGGGACGGCACCCATCTACCTGTCGTCGCTGCTGGCACCGCCTGAATCGGTGGCGCTGCCGCCCGCATGGAAGGCGCGCGTGATCTATCTCTCGCTGTTCGACGACCTGGGCATCCAGGGCGAGATTGCCAAGCTACGGCTGATACGCTGGTTGGATCGGCAAGGGCTTCACCACGGCCAAACCCTGCGTGTGCAGGCCGACGCCTACGCGGCCTGCTACCTGTTTGCCAGGGCGCTGGGGGAGATTCGCGGCCAGGAGATACGGCGCCCCGAGGTTCCACTGACCCGCGAGCACGTGCTGGAGACACTGGAGACGCTGGTCAACAAGTACGCCGACGGCACCGCCCAGGTGGACCCCGACAGCCACATTGCGCCCTACGGGCGCATGAGCCTGGGGCCCAGGCAGCGCACGGCGGTGCGGGGCGGTGTGCTGCTGCGCTACGCGTCCCCGGATTCGGATCGACTGGTGGCGGCCAGCGAACGGATCGTGCCCTGAGGAACCCCGGAGTGGGAAGGTCCGCGCGCCGCCCCCGATCCGGCGATCTAGTCGGTGGTCGGCGTCGCGGCCTGCCCTCCCTCTGCCGCGCCGGGGTGAGGCGTCGCGGGGGTCGCCTGCGGCTCCGACGGCTCGACGGCGACCAGTTCGATCTCGTAAATCAGGTCGCGCTTGCGCAGCAGTTTCTTACCGGATGCACCGAAGCCCATGTGGGGCGGTATGACGACCCGCCACCTGGCGCCCTCCTGCATCAGCAGAAGGGCCTCTTTCAATCCCGGAACGATGATCTCGTCCATCCGCATTCGGATTGGCCCACCGTCCTCGTCGGTGGAGTCGAACGCGACCCCGTTGGAGAGTGTCGCCGTCGTAGCTGATCCGGACCGGAATCGCTCGGCCCCGGTGCCTGCCCGCTGCCTTGCCTCAGGATCTCGTACTGAACCCCGCTCGGCAGGGTCACCACGCCCGGCCGCTGGGCATTGAGGCGGGCGAAATCGTCGACGAAGCCGCGTATCCGCGCTGGCGGCAGCGTCTGCGCGGAACCGGTCTCTTCGGGGAGGTCAGCGGCCGCCTCCTGCAGGACTTCAAGCGCTTTGCGCATCTCCGCCTGGCTCACCGACGGCTCAGCGCCGGCGAGGGCATCCAGGACGCCTCGGAAGATCGCCTCCGGCTTCGCCGTGATGCCCTGGCGCCTGAGGCCGGCGAGGTAGTCGCCGAAGGCGTATCCAGCGCTGTAGTTGACCCGGTCCCCGGCGGAGTACTCGGGCCCCGCGTCGTCGGCGCGGGCGCCGGGGGCGAGGACGCTGCAGACCAGCGCGGCGACGACACAACCGTGGATCGCTCGGAAACCCGGGCGGGTCAGGCGGCCGCGGTCGATGATGGCGGTGTGTCCCGGGTTTCGGGGTTTGCTGCCGGGCGTCGGGTCCATGGGTCAATTCCCCAGCATGGCGCGCGTCTCCTTCACCAGGTCCGCGGCGCTGGCGAAGCCGTCGAAGCGGACCCAGGGCGCGTCGGGTGAGGCACGCAGGAGGGTGAGCGGGGCGTGGTTCATCTTGTCGCCCCGGTAGGCGTCGAACGCCTTCTGAACCTCGATGCTGTCCTCCAGGCTGCCGGTGAGGAACACCCACTCGGGGCCCGCTTTGAAGCGCTTGGCGTAGTCGGCCAGGGCCGCCGGCGTATCCTGCTCCGGATCGATCGAGAAGGACACCATCGTCACCTTGTCCTTGTCGGCGCCGAGCCCCTGCTGGACCTGCGCGAAGGTCGCGCTCATGACGGGACAGATGGCGGTGCAGGTGGTGAAGATGAAGTTCGCCAGGATCGGTTTGTCGGTGTCGAGCAGATCGCGCAGGGGGACCCGTTGGCCGTCCTGGTCGATCAGGGTGACGTCCGGTAGCGCGTAGGACGCCTCGGAGCGCTGGACGCCGGCCGGCGCCTCGTGATGGTGATGGTGATGGGCATGCTCGTCATCGGCGGCCATGCCCGCGGACTCTTCGGCGAGGACCACCGGCGCCGCGACAAGGGCCGCCAGGGCCAGTGCCCCGAGGGCGAGCCGGATGGAGGTTCCCATCGTGATTACATCGCGTTGTTTCACCGTCCTTCTCTCCTTCGGCTACAGCTCATTCAGACTCGAATGGTGAGGGAAGTCGGCGCAAGCCGCAACTCATCAGGGATGCTGCCGCTCAACGTCGACGCTGACCGTTCCCCTGCCAGGGGAACCCGACCCGCACCCTCAGCGCGCGGGGAACCGC
>CAVOQO010000065.1:0-63723 GCA_963698355.1 uncultured Gammaproteobacteria bacterium
GGGCGCAAGACGGCGAAGTATAGGCGTCGTGGGGCTCTTTTTGAACCCCGCCGTGGCGGGCAAGCAGGACGAAGCTGCCCTAACCAAGATTTTCTGCCGCAACATGAAGTTGCCATCGATTCTGGACAATGGCCGGTCCGGAGGGTATAACGCCGCTCGACATTCCGTTGTCCGAGACCCGGCGTTTGAACCTGCGAGAGATTGTCCTACAACCCGTTGCTGCGCATGAAGAGGGGCGTTTCCAGGCCCTGATGGAGGCGCATCACTACCTGGGGGCGCTGCCGAAGATCAGCCACACTTTGTGGTACGTCGCCACCTGGAACGGGGAGTGGCTGGCCCTGCTGAGCTTCTCGGCAGCAGCCTGGAAGTGCGCGGCGCGTGACGCCTGGATCGGCTGGGATTTCCGCCACCAATACGACCGCCTGCATCTGATCGCCAACAACAGTCGGTTTCTGATCCTGCCCGAGTACCACGTCCCGAACCTCGCCTCCCGGGTGCTGGCCTTGAGCGAACGGCGCCTGGCCAGCGACTGGCCGGAGCGCTTCGGTTACCCGCTGCTGTTGCTGGAGACCTTTGTCGATCCGCAGCGTTTTCACGGCACGATCTAGCGCGCTGCCAACTGGCGCTATGTGGGCGACACCCGCGGCTATCGGCGTACCCGCACCGGCTACAGCGTCGAGCCGACCAGCGCCAAACGCATCTTTGTCCGCCCCCTGCACGCCCAAGCCCAAGCCTGTCTGTCTCGTCCCGTACTCGAACCCCACTACCGTCATGGAGCCCCGAACATCATGTTGAGCGCCGAACAGATGGTGTCCCTACCGGAGTTTTTTGCCGACATCCCCGACCCCCGCCGCGGCCAGGGACGACGCCATCCCCTGCCCGCGGTGCTGGCCATCGCCGCGGGTGCCACCGAAGTGCGGGATGCGCGGCTACAAGGCCATCAGCCTGTGGGCCCAAGACCTGGGCCAGAAGGCGCGGGCACGCTTTCGCTGTTGCTACCGCAACGGTCACTACGCGGTGCCCAGTCGTACCGTCATCCGCGAGGTGCTCACCCGCGTTGACCCGGAGACCTTAGACCGCGCCCTCCAACGCTGGAACGCCCAGCAGGCCGCGACCGACGAAGGACTCGCCATCGACGGCAAGACGATGTGCAACGCCATCGACGCCGAAGGTCGCCAAGCCCACATCCTCGGCGTCGTCGGCCACCAAACCCAGACCTGCCACACCCAAAAAAAGTCGGCTCCCTGCCCGTAGGCGGCAGCGACGAGCTCAAGCAAACCAACGAGATCGGGATGGTCATCCCGCTACTGGAACCCCTCGACATCACCGGCAAGACGATCACCGCCGACGCCCTGCTGACCCAGCGCAAGTTGGCCACCGACCTGATCGAGCACAACGCCCACTCCGTCTTCACCGTCAAAGACAACCAGCCAACCCTGCGCGAGGATATCCGCCTGATCTTCGAGGGCCGCAGCCAACCGGACTTCAGCGAGCCACCCACCCTGGCCCAGGGTCGCATCGAACAGCGCTCAATCTGGACCACCACGCGCCTGAACCACTACCTCGACTTTCCCGGCGTCGGCCAGGTCTTCGTCATCGAGCGTCCCACCATCAACAAGGCCACCGGCGAGACCTCGACCGAAACCGTCTACGGCCTCACCAGCCATACCCCGGAAAGCGCCGACGCCGCCGCCATACTGGCCTTCAACCGCCGCCACTGGACCGTCGAAAACGGCTGCCACTCCATCCTCGACTGGAACTGGGACGAGGATCGCTGCACCCTGCGTACCGGCCACGGCCCCGAGAACATCACCGCACTACGTCGTTTCGCCATCGGCGCTATCAGGTTGAAGTCCCGCGATACCGTCGCCGCGACCATCCAGCGCCTGGCGCGCAACGTCCGCCTGGTCTTCGACTACCTGCGTATGACCGACAACTCCCGCTACCGCCCACCGGCTCTCCAAGGGCAGGGAAGCTAGAACGGATTCGCCGTGGGCGGGCAAGGTTCATCGGTAGCGTGTGGGGTCGGGAATGCCGGCGGCGCGGAACCCTTTGGCGCGCAGGCGGCAGGAGTCGCAGCGGCCGCAGGCGCGGCCTTGGTCATCGGCCTGGTAACAGCTCAGGGTCAGGCCGTAGTCGAGGCCCAGGTCGGTGCCGCGGCGGATGATCTCGGCCTTGGTGAGCCGGATCAATGGGGCATGGATTCGGAACCCCTGGCCTTCGATCCCGGCCTTGGTGGCGAGGTCGGCGAGGGTCTGGAAGGCGGCGATGAACGCGGGACGGCAGTCCGGGTAGCCGGAATAGTCCACGGCGTTGACGCCGATGAAGATGTCGTGCGCCCCGAGCACCTCGGCCCAGCCCAGGGCGAGTGAGAGCAGCAGGGTGTTGCGGGCGGGGACATAGGTGACGGGGATGCCGTCGGTGGGCTGCTCGGGGACGGCGATGGTGGGGTCGGTGAGCGCCGAGCCGCCGAACTGACTGATACCGACCGGAACGGTGCGATGCTGGGCGGCGCCCAGTGCCTTCGCGACCCTGGCGGCAGCTTGAAGCTCGGCGCGGTGCCGCTGGCCGTAGTCGACGCTGAGGGCGAAGCAGTCGAAGCCCTGGTCCCGGGCGATGGCAAGCACGGTGGCGGAGTCGAGTCCGCCGGAGAGGAGCACGACGGCCTTGGGCGGCTGTTGGTCGGTCATCGGGGCCCTCGGTCAGCGCCCAGGGGCATCGCCCCACAGGATCTTGTGCAGTTGCAGCTGGAGCCGCACGGGCAGGCGGTCGCGCAGTATCCAGTCCGCCAGCTCGCCGGGGGCGCAGGCGGGGGCGGCGGGGGAGAAGAGCACGGTACAGCGGCGGTCCAAGGCGTGCTCGCGCACCACATCGGCGGCCCAGCGGTAGTCCGCCTCGTCGCAGATCACGAATTTGACCTGGTCGGTGGAGCGGAGATGCTCCAGGTTGGACCACAGGTTGCGTGGCTGCTCCCCCGAGCCGGGGGTCTTCAGGTCCAGGATCTTGACCACCCGGGGGTCGAGATTGCGGACGTCGATCGCCCCGGAGGTCTCGATAGAGACCGCACGGCCGGCGTCGCAGAGGGCGGTGAGCAGATCCAGGCAGGCACGCTGGCCCAGGGGCTCGCCGCCCGTGACGCAGACGTGGGTGGTCTCGAACCGGGCGACCTGCTCGAGGATCTCGGGGATCTTCCGCCATTCACCGCCCTTGAAGGCATAGGCCGTGTCGCAGTAGCCGCAGCGCAGGGGGCAGCCGGTGAGGCGCACGAACACGGTGCGCTCACCCGCGGTGAGTGATTCTCCCTGGATGGAGTGGAAGATCTCGGTGACGCGCAGTGCGGACAAGGTGCTGGTGCGTGGCCGGCGGATCGATGGTGTTCCGCTTCCGCTCTGCCCATCCCGCGCAGAGGATTCCCTACCGGCGCTCGCGCGACATCTTTTCCAATCGGCTCTGTGCGAGTCGCGCCTCGGTGCTGTCCGGGTACTTGGCGACCACCTGCTGGAGTGCGGCGCGTGCCTGGTCGTAGGCCTCCTGCTCGTATTGGATGTAGCCGATCTTGAGCATGGCGGCCGGGACCTTGCCGCTCCCGGGGGTCAGCTGCACCAGACGGTCGAATTCGGCCAGGGCCGCCGGGTAGTTGCGCTGAACGTAGTAGGTCTCCGCCAGCCAGTAACGGGCGTTGTCGCTGAACTGGCCCTGGGGATAGCGGCGCAGCAGGTCGTTGAAGGCGTCAACGGCCTGCGGGTACTTGCGCTGCTTGAGGAGCTCAAAGGCGTCGCGGTACGCATCGCGCTCATTGCCGCCGGTGGTCTCCGGCGCCGGCAGAGAGGGGATGCCCACGGCGTCGGGTGAGGACGGGGTGGGCGCAGTGACCGGCGGCGGGGGCTCGCTGCCCACCGGCGGCTTGAGATCCAGTCCGCTGGCGTCGATGGCCCCGGCGGTGGGCTGCCCCGCCTGGGGCGTCGCCGGTGCAACCGGCTCGTCCCTGCCCAGGCGCGAATCGATATCCAGGAACTGGTCGCGCTGCTGGCGCTGGATCTTCTGGAGCTCGTACTGTTGGGTCTCGACCAGCCCGCGCAGCTCTTGCATCTCCTGTTGGAGCTGCTGCATCTGGAGCATGAGGTCGGAGGCGCTCTGGACTTCCAGGATGCGCTCCAGGCGCGCCACCCGGTCTTCTAGGATGGGGTCCGCGGCACCGGTCACGGGGCTGAGCACCGCCGCCGCGGCGGCGATCAGGATTGGAAATGGCCGTGCCTTAAACATGGTCTGCTCACTCTATTACTGATCGGGTCCGAGCGCGTTGCTTGCGTCGGGTGTTTCCCGGGCTGGTCGGACCGCGCTGGTTCAATACTGGATGATCACCCGCCGGTTCTGCCGCCAGGCGGCCTCACTGTGTCCGCCGTCGGTCGGGCGCTCCTCCCCGTAGCTCAGGGTGGCCATCTGATCCGGGAGCACGCCCTCGGCGATCATGAACCGGCGAACCGCATCGGCCCGCTGATCGGCGAGCGCCAGGTTGTACTCGCGCGTGCCGCGCTCATCCGTGTGGCCCTCCAGGGTCACGCGCCGGCTGGTGTCGGTGCCCAGATAGGTCGCGTGGTTCCGCATCACCGGGATGTATTCCGGATTGATCTCGGAGCTGTCGTAATCGAAGTAGATGGTGCGGTTGTAAAGGGGACTCGACGGGTCTTCCCAGGGGCCCCGATAGGTCGGCTTGGGTGCCTCGATCGGGGCGGTCTCGACGGTCTGAAGCGGCCGAGTCGTGGGGGTGGGCATGGGCGGCGGCTGGGGGGGCTCGCTGGCGCAGCCCGCGAGCAGCGACAGGGCCGCGGCGAGCAGCGCCGTCGGGATGATGGCGTTACGTGCGCTGGGCAGGGCCGCGGAAGTGCTCGGGTTCGGGTTCATCACGCGGGTCATCCTCACAGGGTCATCGGGTATCAGACATCGGGGACCAGGCGGGCTCGCGCACCTCACCCGAGTCTTGGGACAGCCGCTGGTTTCCGCCCCCCTCTACCGAGGCGGCCGCGAGCACGCCGCGACCGCCGTGGAGGGTCGCGTAAATTACCATGCTGCCGTTGGGCGCGAAACTCGGGGACTCGTCCAGGCCCCCCTGGCTCAGGAGGCGGGTGTGGCCCCGGAGCAGGTCCTGCACGGCGATCCGGAACTGGCCGTTGACCCGGGTCACCAGGGTGATGAATTTGCCGTCGGGCGAGTAGGAGGCGCGGGCGTTGTAGTCGCCTTCGAAGCTGATCCGGCTGGCGGGACCCCCGCCTGC
Source organism: uncultured Gammaproteobacteria bacterium (assembly GCA_963698355.1). Taxonomy (GTDB): domain Bacteria; phylum Pseudomonadota; class Gammaproteobacteria; order Chromatiales; family Chromatiaceae; genus Thiodictyon. Next base: position 5,273 of record CAVOQO010000065.1, read on the forward strand.
GGACATGCGGTAGATCTGGGGGCTGCCGCCGCGGTTGGACGTGAAGATGATCTCCTGGCCGTCCGGGGACCAGGCGGGCTCGGTGTCGATTGAAAAGTGGTCGGTGAGCTGGGTGAGCTCGCGGGTGACGAGGTTCAAGACGTAAATGTTGGCGTTGCCGTCCTTCGACAGGGTCATGGCGAGCCGCTGACCGTCCGGCGAGAAGGCGGGGGAGCCGTTGATGCCGGGGTAGCTGGCCACCAGGTCGCGCCGCCCGCTGGCGAGGTCCTGCACGTAGATAGCGGGGCGCCGGTTCTCGAATGAGACATAGGCGAGCCGCCGCCCGTCCGGTGACCAGGCGGGCGACATCAGGGGATCCCCGGAGGAGACGATGGTCTGGGGGTTGTAGCCGTCCGCGTCCGCCACCCGTAGGGTCACGGTCTGGCTGTTGCCGCTGCCGCTGGAGGTGATGTAGGCGATTCGGGTGGCGGCCACGCCGCGCTGGCCGGTGAGCTTCTCGTAAATCTGGTCGGCAATGCGGTGGGCGGTGATGCGCAGTCCGCTCTGGGTGGTGGTGATGCTGTTGGAAGCCAGCTGATCGCCCCGGAAGACGTCGTACAGGGTGTAGCTCACCCGGTAGCCGGTTCCCTCCTGCTCCACCTGGCCGATCACCAGGTTGTTCATGCCGAGCAGGCTCCAGTCCCGCAGATCCACCTCCGCGTGCGTGCTGGGCATGGAGAGCATGTCCCGGGTGGGCATGGGGCGGAACTTGCCGCTGCGGGCCAGGTCGGCGGCGATCACCGCGGCCACGTCCTCCTTGGGGATCAGGCCCTCGGAGACTCCGAAGGGAACGACGGCGATCGGCTGGGCCGCCTCCACGCCGCCGGTCACCTCGATGGTCAGGCGCGCCTGCGCCTGGCCTATCCCGAGGACCAAGAGGATCAGTGGGAGGACGAGGTGGATGGGAGACCAAGTCGCTGGGCTGGCTCTGTTCATTGGGCTGCTACACGCACTGTCACACGAGCGGTCACGCCTTAGGGCGTGAACTGGAGATTGAATTCCCGGAATCGCTCGAAGGGCGGTCCGGACGGGACCGGGATCGGGGAGGCATTGTAAACGGCCGCAATCACCGATTGGTCGAAGGCGGTGTTTCCGCTGCTCTGCACGATGCGCACGGAGTTCGGCACCACGTCCCCGCCCGGGATCAGGCGCAGGGAGACCACGGACATCAGATCGCGCCCCAGGGCGGGAGGGCGCACCCAGTACTGGCGCACCTTGTCCTTGATCACCGGGATGTAGCGGTCCACCTCCCGCGAGATCTGCTCTGCGGCCAGGCGCGAGGCGAAGTCCGATTCGCGGGTGCGCTGTGCGTCCAGGGCCGCCAGCTCCCGCTCGGCGGCCTGCTCGAGCAGCCGGGCCTCTTCCTCGACTCGGCGTTGGGCGACTTCTTCGGCGAGCCGGCGCTCTTCCTCGGCGGCCAGGCGGTCGGCCTCTTGCTGGAGGCGGCGCTGGCGCCCGGACTCGGCCTGGCGCTCCCGCTCCTCGGCTTCCTGGCGCAGACGCTCCTGCTCGGCCCTGCGTTGAGTGGTGAGCCGGGCCTGGCGCTCGGCCTCCGCGGCGGCGGCCTTCTGCTCCATCTCCTTGCGGATCCGCTCGCGCTCCGAGGTGAGGCGGCGTGCCTCCTCCTCGGCCCTGTGCTGGGCCTCTGCCGCCTTGCGCGCGGCCTGTTCGGCGAGCCGGGCCTCTTCGGCCTGACGCCGGGCCAGCTCGGCCGCCTGGCGGCGCGCCTCTTCCTCGGCCTGGAGCCTGGCAGTCTCCGCCTGGCGTCTGGCCTCCTCGGCCGCGCGTGCCTGGGCCGCACGCTCGGCCTCCAGCTCCGCCTGGCGGCGGGCCTGAGCCTGGCGCTGCGCCTCCAGTGCGGCCTGGCGCTCGGCCTCCGCCCGGGCCGCACGTGCGGCTTCGGCTTGTCGCGCGGCCTCCTCGGCGGCACGGCGCTGCGCTTCGGCCTGGCGGGTCGCTTCCTCGGCAGCCTGGCGCTCGGCCTCCGCCTGGGACTGCCGCTCGGCCTCGATCTCTGACTGTCGGGCCGCCTGTTCGGCCGCCAGACGTTGTGCCTCGGCTTCAGCCTGGCGCTCGGCCTGGGCCCGGAGCTCCGCCTCGGCTTGTTCGGCCAGCTGGGCGGCGCGCTGGCGCTCGGCCTCCTGTTTCTGCTCCTTGAGCTTCTGGTCCGCCGCGCGCTTTGTTTGTTCCGACTGGAATTGGGAGACCATCTCCTCCAGGGCATGGTCCCCCACGAGGGTGGCCTGGACCACCCGGGGCTTGCTGCCGGCGTCCAGGGGGTCGTTCATGAACTGCACGCTGACGAACAGCAGCAGGGCGACGACCAGGTGCAGCCCCAGCGACCAGTAGAGAGCGCGCGGGTTGTGCCGCAGGATCTCCCACATGGTCAGGGTTCAAGGCGCGGGGGCGGGGCGGTGATGAGCCCCACGTTAGGCGCACCCGCCGCCTGGGCCACCGCCATGGCACGCACCACCCGGCCGTAATCCACCTGATTGTCCGCGCGCACCAGGATGGGGGTGTCGCGCTTGTAGTCCAGCACGGTGCGGATGCGGTCGTACATGGTCTGGTCGGTGGCGGGCAGGTGCTTGTCCTCGCCCACGTCGATGTAATAGTCGCCGAACTGATCCACGGTGATGATGACGGACTCCACGGTGGGGCTCGGGATGGCGCCGGCCTTCGCCTGGGGCAGGTTGACCTTGACCCCGGAGGTGATGAGCGGGGCCGTGACCATGAAGATCACGAGCAGCACCAGCATCACGTCGATGTAGGGCACCACGTTGATGTCGGACATCGGCTTGCGGCGGTTGTGGCGGCGGGCGCGCTTGATCATGTCGGGTTCCCAGGTTCTCAGCCGCGCCCCTGGCGCTGCAGCAGGCTGGAGAACTCCTCCATGAATTCCTCGTAACGGTTGTTCAGCCGCTCGACCTGGTTGGAGTAGCGGTTAAAGGCGATGACCGCCGGGATGGCGGCGAGCAGGCCGATGGCGGTAGCCACCAGCGCCTCGGAGATGCCCGGGGCTACCAGTGCCAGGGTCGCCTGGTCCACGTTCCCCAGGGCATGGAAGGCGTGCATGATGCCCCAGACGGTGCCGAACAGGCCCACGTAGGGGCTGGTGGAGCCGACGGTGGCGAGAAAGGGCAGGTGGACCTCCAGTCGGTCCATCTCGCGGCTCAGGGCCACCCGCATGGATCGCTCGGCGCCCTGGAGGACCGCCATGGTGTCGGTGCCCTCGACCTTGCGCAGGCGCACGTACTCCTTGAATCCGGAGCGGAAGATTGCGGCGAGTCCGTGGTTGCCCTTGTCGTCGGCGCTCAGGTCCTTGTAGAGGGCGGAGAGATCCCCGCCGGACCAGAAGCGCTCCTCGAAGGCATTGGCGACCTTGCGGGCCTTTCCGAGCACTCGGCCCCGATCCAGGATCATGGTCCAGGACATCACCGAGGCCACGACCAGGATCAGCAACACCAGCTTCACCACCAGGCTCGCGTGCAGGACCAGGTTCAGCAGCGACAGGTCAGAGCTCATATCAGTCAGTTTCTCCGCATGTAGTCCGGGCGCGCCCGGGCGAGGGCCCTGGGGCTTGCAATGGGCCGGGAGTGATTTCGTTGCGATGGCCGGGCAGCACCCGTCTGTCCGAGGACCGCGGGGCAAATCGAATCGGGGAACATCGGTGCCTGGTGTGCGCTGGACTCGGCCCGGGACTGGGGCCGAGTCCTTCCATCAAGGTTCGCTAATATACTGTCAGCGTTGCGTTATTGCAACATGTGTCGCCTTTCGGCCTCCTTCGCGGCCTCGCCCGGTCCGCCCGCGACAGGGGGCGTGCGTTGCGCCTCGATGACGGGCGTGCGGCGCAGTCCGCGCGCTCCCTTCGGTCCTTCAACCAACGCGTGAGTCAAAACCCGAGCGATCGGGTCACGGGTGGCGCCTCGAGGCCCAAGTCGAGATTATCGGGCTCTGGGTGCAGCCGCGCTATCAGGGAGTGGCGACTATTGTGGGGGCGATCGGTGTCAGGTGCCAGTACGATCGCGGCGGGACAGCCGTCGGGAGTTGGCGACGGTGCGCTTGTGCAGGGGATGCAACAATCGAACGCCGACGCGCCAGGGGTTGGCTTGACCGAGCATCAGGCCGAGGCCGGCGCGCTGCATCTCCAGCCCCAGCTCCATCCCGGCGAGCAGCTTTTCGCTCCACATACGCTCCCACTCGCGCAGGGCGGAGGCGTTGGCGGGATCGGCGCCGGGCCTTGCGCCCGACAACCAGGTGGTGCGGCTCATGATGTTGTAGGCGGAGGTCAGCCACAGCTCGGAGACCATCCAGCCCAGCCTCCAGGCCTCGCAGGGCGGACAGCCCGTGCCGGGCCCGAGTGCGTTGTGCGCGCCGATCTTTTTCACGGTCCGTTGGCCTGCTCTCAAGAACGATTCCGGTCATTCTTAAGGGCGGGGCGGGGCGCGTCCATGGGGCGCGCTCAATTGTCGCTATTGTCGAACAGGTCCCCGATGGGATCGGCAACCGGGCCGTTGCGCGCCGGCGCCTTGAGTCCGAGATGCAGATAGGCCGACGGCCGTGGCCATGCGCCCGCGCGGGGTGCGCATCAGAAACCCCTGCTGGATGAGGAAGGGCTCGAGCACGTCCTCGATGGTGCCGCGCTCCTCGCCGATGGCCGCGGCGAGACTCTCCACCCCCACCGGGCCTCCGTCGAACTTCTCGATGACGGCGCTGAGAAGCCGCCGGTCCATGTGGTCGAAGCCCTGGGCATCCACCTTGAGCATGGCCAGGGCCTGGTCCGCCACCTCGACCGTGATGCGCCCGCCCGCCTTGACCTGGGCGAAGTCGCGCACCCGGCGCAGCAGCCGGTTGGCGATGCGCGGGGTGCCGCGGGAGCGGCGCGCGATCTCCGCCGCCCCGTCGGGCTCCGTGTGGATGGCCAGGATGGCCGCGGAGCGCCGCACGATGGTGGTCAGGTCCTCGGCCGAGTAGTACTCCAGGCGCTGCACGATGCCGAAGCGGTCGCGCAGGGGCGAGGTCAGGAGCCCGGCCCGGGTGGTGGCTCCCACCAGGGTGAAGGGCGGCAGGTCGAGCTTGATGGAGCGGGCGGCCGGGCCCTCGCCGATCATGATGTCGAGCTGGTAGTCCTCCATCGCCGGGTAGAGGACCTCCTCCACCACCGGGCTGAGGCGGTGGATCTCGTCGACGAAGAGCACGTCGCCGGACTCCAGGTTGGTGAGCAGTGCGGCCAGGTCACCCGGCTTCTCGAGCACCGGGCCCGAGGTCTGGCGCAGGTTCACCTGCATCTCGTGGGCGACGATGTGGGCGAGCGTGGTCTTGCCGAGACCCGGGGGGCCGAAGATCAGCACGTGATCCAGGGCCTCGCGCCGCGCCCGGGCCGCGCCGATGAAGATCTCCATCTGCTCGCGCACCGCCGGCTGGCCGACGTAGTCCGCCAGAGCTTGCGTGGACGGATGGCGCGGTCCAGTGCCGTGTCGTCGGCGCGGGCCTCGGGGGTGATCAGGCGGTCTGGATCTGAGGGCATCGGCGGGTGCGTCCGTGGGCGTTTGCGGCGATGGGCTCAGACGGCGGGGATCCAACCGGTACACACGCTCGATCAGCTGGGTGAGGCCGTTCGCGCGAAACCGGGGGGACTCGTCCAATACGTCGAATCCGGCCAGCGGGGTGATGCGGTGGCGGCCGGCAAAGAGCGAATCGACCTCGCCGGGGTGCACCGAGAACGGCGGCCCGGACATGAGTGCCTGGTCGTACTCCAGGGTGATCAGCAGGCGCGGGACCGCGGCGGGAAGGATTTCGTCCAGGCGGGACGCATAGCGTGGGCGAAGCGCCGGGGGCAGGGCGATCAGTGAGGCGCGGTCGTAGACGGCGCCGACGGTTTCGACATCGCCGGCGGTCAGGTGGAAGAAGTCGCCGCACAGGATCTCCAACTCGTCGACCCGATAGCGCACGAAGGGGGCTTCCTCCATTCGGATTGGGCTAAGTTTGTTCTCCTCGAAGAATGCCTCGACGGCGAGTCGGCTGATCTCCACGCCCAGTACCCGGTCGCCGCGGCTCGCGAGCCACAGCAGGTCCAGTGTCTTGCCGCAGAGGGGCACGAAGACCCGGGTGCCGGCAGCGACCTGCATCTGGGGCCAATACTCGCGCAGATGGCAGTTGATCTCCTCCTGGTGCCAGCCGGTTTCGCCGCGCTGCCAGCGTTCGAGCCAGAATTCAGGATCCAAGGGGGTACTCCGGATTGGCTGCCAAGGCGGGGAGGATAGCAGGCAAACCGGCGCCGGCGCAGAGGGGCGGGGCGGGCGGGTACTGCCTCCCCGCGTGTTGGGGTGGGTCCGGGAGGCCCGTCACCGCTTCGGAGTCGAATCGGTCTCGATGGGTCCGACCTTCAGGTCCGGCTCACCGCTCACCTTCTCGAACCGGAGGAAATAGTTGTCCCGTAGGAATCTGGGTTCTTCCACCAGGCGGAAGCCGGCCGACTTCACCTCCGTGACGACCTGGTCGCGCCCCGCCCGCAGATGGCCCATGGCCCAGGGTGAGCTCAGGCCGGGGATGCGGTGCATGTCGATGATGATGAGGCTTCCGTAGGGCGCCAGGGCCCGGTAGATGGAGTCCAGCATGGCCTGCGGGTCCTCGAAATGGTGGTAGCTGTCGCACAGGAAGGCGAGGTCGATGCTGTTGGGTTCCAGCGCCGTGCTCTGCTGGGTGTTGACGATGGGTACCAGGTTCTCGACCCGGTAAGTGCGCGCGCGCTCCTCGATGCCGGCGATGAAGTCCGGGGAGGTGTCGACGGCGTAGACAACACCCTCCGGCCCCACGGCGCGGGCGAACAGGGCGGCGAAAAAACCAGTGCCGGCTCCGATGTCCGCCACCCGCATGCCCTCCCGCACCCGGCTCGCGTGGACGATCTGGAAGCGCTGGTCGAAGACCTCGCGACCGCGCCGCTCAAAGACATCGGTCCAGCGGTCGAAGTCGGCGCCCTGGTAATAGCGGTTGAGGAGCGGGCTGGCGCCGGGAGGCTCGGATAGGGCGGGATCGTCACTCCCGGTGCCGGTCAGGTCCTGCAGGACTTCCACCGGCCGCGGCTCGGACCCCGGTAAGGCCCCTGCGCCAGGCTCGCCGCACGCCGGCCGGGTGATGACGGCGGCCAGAAGCAGGAGGACGATTCGGGTCGCGGCAAGGGGCATTCGGCAGGAGGGCCTGGGCAATGGACAGCGGGTCACGCGGTGGGCAGGTGGAGTGGCGCTGCGCGCCGCGGCCGGGCCAAGCCGGGCCGTCTAGGGCGCAATCTTGTCCATGATTCGGGCCACGTAGTTACGGGTCTCGGGGAAGGGCGGAACGCCTCCGTGTTCCGCCACCGCTCCCTCACCGGCGTTGTAGGCCGCGAGCGCCAGGCGAACGTCTCCTTTGAACTGTCCGAGCAGCCAGCGCAGGTAGGCCATGCCACCGCGCAGGTTCTGCTCCGGATCCCAGACGTCCTGTACCCCAAATCGCTCGGCGGTGTCGGGGATGAGCTGCATCAGCCCCTGCGCATTCTTGGGGGAGAGGGCGCTCGGGTTGAAGTTGGACTCCACCTCGATCACCGCCAACACCAGGTTGGGGTCGAGCTTGTAGTCCGCGGCAAGCTCACGCGCCAGCTTGGCGATGGGACCCTTCGCCGGATGGGTTCGAGTGCGCGCGAGGCTCGCATATCGGGTAGGCGGTCGCTGGGCGTCGCTACCGTCAGTCAGTGCGCAGGTGGCGGCCCGCTTGGGCTTTTTCGCGTAGCCGAGCCGGCTCAGGATGCGCTTGGACTGGGGGTCGTTCTTGGCCGCTGCCAGGTGCAGCCAGGCGGCGGCGAGCTCCTCGTCGCGACGTACCCCGGTCCCGTTCGCATACATGTAGCCCAGGTAGTACTGCGCATCGACGTCGCCTGCTCTTGCCGCTTTGCAGTAGAGCCGGATCGCGTTGTCCAGATCGCGGGCGACGCCCTCGCCGTGCTGGTAGCGCCGTCCCCACTCGGTGAGCTCGCGCTTGTTGGAGGAGGCGATGGCCTTATTGAAGGCGGCGTCGGCCTGGACCGTCAGGGGTTGGGCGGTAACGATGGTCGCTACGAGCAACACCGCCAGCACGGGGCGCGGCAGCAGCTTGGAATTGCCGTCTCGCATGGTGGTGCACCGGTCCGCGCCCGGCTCGCGCGGGATGCCCGCATGGCCTGGCTCGCATCCTCCCGCCCGTGTCCGAAAGGAGCCCCAAGGGCCGAAGGATGCTGGTTTTGTTAGGATACCGAGCGGATCTTAACTGACTTGGGCGCTCGCGGTCATGCCAAACCATACCGGCCGGCTGGTTCTAACGACCGTTGACCCCCTTGCATCACCCGACCAGGCACTGGTCGCTGGCGTCCTGTCCCAAGCGGGTTTTATCGGGGCGCCGCTGCCGGGCTTTGAGGACGCCTTTGCGGCCGGCCCGGAGCTACTCGATCTGCTGACATTCGCCGGTTGTGCGGTCGCTGTTCCAGTCCACCCGGCGCCCGCATCGGGCGGTCCCTTCTGTTATGTGCGCCTCCCTGCGCCGAGCCCAGCACCGCGCCTGTTGGTCGGACGCAACACCCGCGCGCCCCGCTGCTCAGGATGCCGCGCCCGGCTTCGGGACTGGCGGGAGCGGGCCCCGGGCTGGCGCGATCATCCTCATGCCGGGGTCGCCTGTCCCGCCTGCGGCGAGACGCGTCCCCCCTGGCGCTGGGATTGGAAGCAGCAGGGCGGATTCGGGCGGCTGTTCGTGCTGGTGGAGGAGATCTTTCCCGACGAGGCGGTGCCCAGCCTGCGCCTGCACGACCTGCTCACCCATGCCTGCGGATCGCGCTGGCGTCACTTTTACGTACAGGATTGAAGGCGTCCCCGCGCAGCCCGGCGGGTTCCAGAAGGCTGAGGCCTTCGGGGAGTCCAAGGGTCAAGCTGATGGGAAGGTGGTCCGATAGCGGGTAGTCGATCACGTGGGGGTTCTCGATGCTCAACGGCGCCGAGGCGAGGATGTGATCAAGCGTGCGGCGCGGCCGCCAGCTGGGGAAGGTCTTGAGCGCGCAATCCAGCCCGTACATGCCGCTCTGCCTGACCATGGCACGCAGGGTTCGCGAGTTGCAGCCGCAGTTGAAGTCGCCCATCAGCACCAGCAGGGGGTGCCGGGAGGCGAGCTCGACCAGATAGTCGAGCTGGCGCCGGCGCGCCCGCCATCCCAGCGCTAGGTGGACGATACCCACTGCGAGCCATTGCCCCTCGGAGAGCGGGAATTCCGCCACCACGACACCCCGCCCCGGCAACCCGGGCAGCTTGTGCTCGGTCACCGTTGTGGGCCGCAGGCGGCTCAGCAGACCGTTGCTGTGCTGGGCAAAGGGTCCAAGGTTGCGGTTGATCTGCCGGTACCAGTAAGGGAATGACGCCTGGCGCGCCAGGTACTGGATCTGGTCGATATTGGCGCTGCGCAGACTGCCGGCGTCCACCTCCTGAAGGCCTACCACATCGAACTGCTGGAGCAGCTGGGCGATCCGCGCCAGGTTGACTAGGCGCTCGGGGTGGGGGAGCACGTGCTTCCAGCTGTTAGTGACATAGTCACTGTACTGGCGGGAATAGATCCCTCCCTGGACGTTGTAGCTCAGCAGTTTGATGTGCTGCATGGTGGCCGGGGAATGGGTTCCAGGGAGCTCGCGACAGGCGCTTGTGCAGAGTGGCCGAAGCTAACACAGGGCCGGTTCCCTGAAAACGATTGCCCAAAAACGACAAAGGCAGCGCGCGGCTGCCTTTGTCGCTTCTGGGGGTGCCGGGCCCCTACTTGCTGAGCCCCTGAATGTACTGGGACACGGCAGCGATCTCCTGATCGGTCATCCGAGCAGCGACCCCGCGCATCATGCCGTTGGGGTCGTTGGCGCGGGTGCCGTCGCGAAAGTAGGTGAGCGTCTGCTTGGTGTAGTCCGCGTGTTGGCCGGAGATGCGCGGGAACCTGGCCAGGTTGTTGCCCATGCCCGCCGGGCCGTGGCAACCGCTGCAGGCGGGAACGCCGGAGGTGGCATTGCCTGCGCGGTAGAGGCGCGCGCCGGCATCCGCGAGGGCCGGGTCGGCCGCGCCGCCGGCCTGGGTCTGGGACGAATAGTAGGCGGCCATATCCAAGACCTCCTGATCGGTGAGGGGCGCGGCCATGGGGCTCATCTGGGCGTTTTCCCGATTTCCCGCCTTGAAGTCCATGAGCTGCTTGATGATGTAGTCCGGGTGCTGCCCCGCCAGCTTGGGCCAGGTCGGTACGATGGCGTTGCCCTGGGGGCCGTGGCACGCCATGCAGATGGTGTTGGCCTTTGCCTCTCCCGCCTTGGGGTCGCCGGCCGGCTTGGTAGCCGCCTCGCTTGCCATGGACGCGCCGGACACACCGCCCGCCAGGAGAACCGCTGCCGAAACCGTCATGAGCCAATTGTTCGTCATTGCCATACCCGCCTGTAGTTCGCCTTGTGCCCCTGGCCGCTTTCGCCCGCGGCCGACCACCCACGGTCGACCAGCCTAACCGGCGCCGGGGAGAAAAATCCGCGGATGTATATCAGACCTTGCTCATATGGGTCAATTCTCCCTAACCATCCAACGGGATTGGACGTGCCTCCGGGGTCAAGTCTGAAGAGACCGAATCCGTCCCGGAAGATTCAGAAAACCCAGGAAAAACCATGGCTGCTGTGGTCATGGTTGCGCGGATCTCATCCGCCTGCAGCAACTGGAACCGGTCTGCGTCGAAGCAGACGAATCCCCCTGCCAGCTCGTACCAGGCATGGCCCCCACACCACTCCGGAAGGGCATAGTCCCCTTGGCGACGACGCGGCAGGCAGTAGAGCCGCCCCGGCGTGTAGACGAGATTGAAGGCTTGGTCGTGACCCTGGAGGGCGTCGATGGCCTTCCAGGCCGAGCTGCAGTGATCGAGGATCTGGCATGGAATGGGGTAGTCCACCGCCCCGCCGTTGTGTCGCCACGCCGGCTCCATGATGGGTAGGGGGCGCTCCCGCGGGGTGAGATGGAAGTGCAGGTGGTTGATAGAGGCGAACGCCCCCAGGCTGTTGTAGCCGATCACGACCCCCGGGATGGCCTCTCCGATGGTCTCGATCAGGGACCACGCCAGCTCGTGGTCGTCCCGCGTCAGGTACTGGGGCGACTCCGACTCCCGGTCCGGGACCACGATGGTCTGAAGCTCCACGAACGGAAACTTATTGAACAGGAGATCCAGCCGGCGACCCCTGAAATCGCCGCTCCAAAAGGTCTCAGGGCGCAGGAATGGCTTGTTGAAGTGGAAGCCCGAAGTGGTCGAAGGGCTGACGTAGGAAGACCGGCCGTTCGCCTGCGAAGCGGGCTGGCCGGAAGGCGCGTACCGGATTGAACTGGAGCTCCCAGGGTCCGGCCCGACGCAAGGCAACGGGGGCCAGGTCCTCGTAGCCCACCGCCATCATGCGCAGGAAGACGGCGACGTCATCCGGTGGCTCTGCCGGGTCGGCTCCGCGTTTCAGAGACTCCCGCAGGGTGGCCGCGAAGACGTCGAACCGGCGGGCCAGGACCGGCCCCAACGCGGCGCGCAGTCCGGCGTCGAAGGCCGCATTGTTGAACACCAGGATGTAGGCGCCGAGCTTGCAGTCCTCGCACAGGAGCCCGCCGAGTCCGCCGGCGAAGGCGGCGCGGAAGGCATCGAGCGAAACAAAGGGCTGGGCTGACACGGCGGCGTGTGACAGAAACGGGCAGGCCGGCAAGTCTAACCGAGCGATGTTTACGGACCCAAGCCGAACCGGCGGCAAAAGGCATCGCTCGCGCCCTGCCCGTGCCCAGCGTCGTCACTCGGAGGCGCCGGCGTCCGACGCCGTGAGCGGTCAGCGATGCATGGGCATGGCCTCGACCTTGCGCACCGGCGCCTGGATCTGGGTCTGGGCCCCGTCGTCGAAGGTCAGGGTCAGATCGACTTGGCCGCCCGGCTGCAGGTTCTCCTTCAGGCCGATCAGCATCACGTGCAGTCCGCCCGGTTTCAGGTTCACGGTCGCGCCGGCGGGGATCTCGATACGTTCCACCCGGCGCATGCGCATCATGCCACCCTCCTCGATGTGGGTATGGAGCTCGACGGCATCCGCTACCGGGCTGGCAGCCGCCACCAGTGCGCGGGGCTGCCCGGAGGGATTGTTCAGGGTCAGGAAGACGGCACTGTTTGGCTGGCCGGGAGGGATGGCGCGGGCATAGGCGTCGGACACGCTGACGGCGCTGCCTTCCGCATGGACGGCCAGTGCGGCGAGTGCTAGCAGGGCGGTGCCGAACAGGGTGACGGATGGGGATCGGGGCATGATGGGAGCTCCTTGAGAACCCGGGATGGTTGATGAACGTGAATCCGAAGTCGGGGGACTAGCCGCCGGCCAACACCTCGCGGATCACCGCGGCGATGCGGTCGGACGGGGTGGCATGGTCCAGGGTCCGCGCCAGTCGTCCCTGGGGATCAATCACATAGGTGTAGGCGGAGTGGTCCACCGTGTAGCCCATGGCGGAGTTTGTCTGCTCGGTGCGCCGGTAAGTGGCCCCATAGAGCCGGGCGGCGGCGGCAATCTCGTCTGGCGTGCCGGTCACCCCGCGAATCTTGGGGTGGAAATAGCCTGTGTATTCGGCCAAGCGTCGGGCGTCGTCGCGCTCCGGGTCCACGCTCACGAACAGCCCCTGCACCCGATCCAGCTCCTTCGGGCTCAGCGCCTTGAGTGCGTTGGCGATGAAGGCCAGATTGGTGGGACAGATATCTGGGCACCAGGTGTAGCCGAAATAGAGTAGCACCACCTGGCCGCGCAGGTCCGAGAGGTCCAAGGGGCCACCGGGAGACTCGAGCCGGAAGTCCCCGCCGGTGGGGGGCGAGGCAAGCGCCAGAGCGTCATGGTGGTAGTCTTCCTCGGTCACCGGCTCCCAGAACCACAGGAGCCAGACCAAGACGCCGAGGAGCAGCAGGTTGAGGATGATGAGCAGATTGCGTTGCATGGCGGTTGAGATCGCGCGGCGGCGGTCCTCGCAGCCGCAGCACCCTACCGGGCGGGAGCTTGTACCACATTGACAGAGGTCAACGGGTGACTGGCAGGTCGATGGGCCCGGACGAATCAGGTCATCCGCCGCCTGGGTTGGGCCATCTCCCGCGGTGGCACCCTGCGCGGGCCATCGAGGGAGGGTCGGTGTGAGTCCGCTGACCCGCTGGTGGCGCACCCGGGTGCTGGACCGCGAGCGCGGGCGCTTCTCCGACTCCGACTGGGAGGCCGCTTGGGAGGCATTGCCCCTGCTCGACGGACTCGACGACGATCAGGCGGCACGACTCGCGGACCTGGCCCTGCTGTTCCTGAGAGACAAGCGTCTGGAACCGGTCCAGGGGCTGGAACTCACAGAGCCCATGCGCCTGGTGATCGCGCTCCAGGCGTGTCTGCCCATCTTGGAGCTGGGTCTCGACTGGTACCGGAGCTGGTACGCGGTGGTGCTCTATCCGGCCGAGTTCATCAGCGACCACGAGCACGTGGACGAGCATGGGCTGGTGTGGAACGAGGAGGAGGTGCGCAGCGGCGAGTCATGGGACCTGGGCCCTGTGATCCTGTCCTGGGCGGACGTGGAGGCCGGGCTCGAGCGCGACGGCTACAACGTCGTGATCCACGAGCTGGCTCACAAGCTCGACATGCGAGACGGCGCGGCCAACGGCCGCCCTCCGCTGCACCCCGACATGTCAGGCGAGGCCTGGAGCCGAGACCTCAACCGCGCCTACGAGGACCTGTGCCGGCGCGTCGACGACGGCAAGGAGACGACGCTCGACCCCTACGCCTGCGAGTCCCCGGCGGAGTTTTTTGCGGTGGTCAGCGAGGCCTTCTTCGAGGTGCCCGACCGACTGATGGGCGAATACCCGAAGGTCTATGGCCAGCTTCGCTCCTTCTACCGCCAGGACCCGCTGTCTCGCCTCAGGCCGCCGGACTGAGGGCGCCGCCGGGCTTCGAGGTCTGGCACTCCCGGAAGATGCGCTTGGTACAGGTGGCGCAGATGTCTTTGTCGAGCTTTTGGTAGATGGCGTGGATCCCCGCCTCCTTGGATTGAAAGATGTTGCGTGCACCCGCGGCGTCCACGCAGCCGCAGCGCTCCAGGGCGTCCCACAGACCCTGCTTGATGTTGATCATGTACATGCCGCCCCCGATCTTCTGGCGCAGTTTTGCCTCACGCACCAGGGCCTCGCCGCCCTGCAGGTCCACGAAGTTGATCCCCTCCGCGATCACCGCCAGGTGCTTTTGCTCTGGATGCTTGGCGCGGATCTGGTCGAAGACCGTCTCGACGTGGTTGGCAGACCCAAAGAACACTGATCCGTCGATTCGGATGATTCGTAGCTGCGGGCACTGGGGAAGGTCGAGTGAGCTCGAAAAGGCCCGGTTGGGCATGTTGGGGTCCGGGGTCCGGGTCACGACGCGGGGCTTGGAGGTGCGGTCGAGATACAGGACCAGGGACAGGAGCACCCCGGCGAAGATGGCGAACTCCAGCTCCAGGAACAGGGCGGAGAGAAAGGTCACCAGGAAGACGCCCGTCTCCCTGCGCGAGGCGTGGAAGATGTGACCGATCTCCTTGAAATCGATCAGGCCCCAGGCCACCAGGAACAGGATCCCCGCCATGGCGGCCTTGGGCAGATAGCTGGCCAGCGGCGCCACCAGGAGCACAATCAGCATCAACAGCAGTCCCGCGAACACCGCGGCGAGAGGGGTTCGTGCACCCGCCTCGTAGTTCACGCCGCTGCGGTTGAAGGAACCGGTGGCCACGTAGCCTGAAAAGAAGGCGCCGGCGATGTTGGAGAGCCCCTGACCGATGAACTCCTGGTTGCCGTCGATGCGGTAACCGCCGCGGGCGGCCAGGGCGCGACCGATGGAGACCGCCTCGGTGAGGGCGAACAGGGTCACCGCCAGGGCCGTGGGGGCTAGCTGCTTGATGTGATCCAGGGCAAACGACGGTGCCGACAGGGGCGGCAGGGAGGCGGGCAGGGCGCCCACGGTGGCGATCCCCGTTTGCTCGTTCCCCAGCAGCAGGTCCAGCACCACGGCGAGCAGACTGCCGGCGACCATGGCCGCGATCATGTAGGGGACGCGAGGCAGCCAAACTTTCACGGCGATTCCCACCAGCAGGGTGGTCACGGCGACGACGGTGGCAAAGGGGTTGATTTCCGCCACATGGCCGGCGAACTGGATCAGGACATCGTGGAAATGGCCCCCGCTGTCCATGGTCACGCCGAAGAAATGCTTGAGCTGCTTGACTGCGATCAAGAGCGCCGCCCCCGCCGTGAAGGCCACTACCACCGAATGGGAGATGAAGTTGACCAAGGCGCCGAGCCGGGCGAGCCCGAGGGCGAGCTCCATGAGCCCGACCATTAAGGTAAGGGTGAGGGCCAGGGCGACATAGTCCGGCGTCCCCGGGGTCGCCATCAGTGAGAGTGACGAGAACAGGACCACCGAGGCCGCGGTGGTCGGACCCGAGACCAGATGTCGGGAGGACCCCCACAGGGCCGCGATCATGGCCGGGATCATGCCGGCATAGAGTCCATACTCGGGGGGCATCCCGGCGATGGTGGCGAATGCAACGCCCTGGGGCAGCACCACGATGGCCCCGGTGAGTGCCGCCACCAGATCGGCGCGCAGATCGCCGCGCCGCACCCTGGGTACCCAGGCCATGAAGGGGAAGAGCCAGGACCAACGGGGTGATAGCGTTGTCGTCATGGAGGGACTGACCTCGGATATCAAGGGCCGGCCGGCCAAGGCCGCCGCCAGCCGGAAGGCGGGGCAGGACCGATCGAGGTGCCTGAAATAGGTTTCTGTATCAGCAGATGCTGAGATACTAACACAGCCCAGACAGGGGATTTCTCCCAGGCGGTGCGGTCGCCGGGGTCCAGCGCCAGGCGCCGGTCCGGCCCGACCCGGCATTGCGGACTGAAGGCGGATCCGTGGTCGGCGTGCAAAACGCCCGTTCCCGCTAGGCGTTGGACAAAGGTGTTGCGACACTCATGAAGTTTTCTTTGGAATCCAAGGGTTGGGATACCAAATCGCCCGGAAAATATCTCCCGGCGCATTTGCACGCATAAGTGCCTGATTTTCGAGACGAAGACTGGCACTCAGCAACACCTTTGTCCAACGCCTAGCCGTTCCCGCTGCATGGGATTCAGGTAGCGAGTGCGATTCTTGGGGCGAAGGACGCATTGTCCTCACGGTTCCCGGTTGCGCACCTGGATCAACTCGGCGGCGATGGATACCGCGATCTCCGGCGGCGTGTGCGAGCCCAGGTCCAGTCCGACCGGACCATGTAGGCGACCAACCTGTTCCGCTGTCAGACCCAGTCCCAGCAGCCGTTCCCGGCGGGCCGCCTGGCTGCGCCGGGAACCCAGTGCGCCAACGTAAAAGGCGCGGCCGCCCAGTGCCTCCATCAGGCACAGGTCGTCGAGCTTGGGGTCGTGGGTCAGGGCCACTACGGCGCTGCGTGGATCGTCAGCGCGGGCGGCCACCACGTCGTCCGGCATGCCGGAGTCCAGCTCGCTGTCTGACAGGTCCCAACTCAGTCGTTGGTCCGCGCGCGGCTCGCAGATCACGACCCGGTAACCGAGGGACTGCGCGATGGGGGTGAGGAAGCGGGCAATGTGACCGGTACCGATGATGATGAGCTGCCAGGCCGGACCGAAGGTGCGGGCCAGGATCCGTCCTTCCTCGTAGCGGAAGGGAGTGCTGGCGGGTGCCGTGTGCAGGCTCGCCTCGCCCGTGGAGAGACACAGTCGACGCTGCACCGTTTTTCGGGAAGCCACCTGCTCGCGCAGGTGTCGCCACTGGTCGATGCCCGCCAGCGGTTCCGCCACCAGCTCCAGCCGCCCCCCGCACGGCAGTCCGAAGCGAGCCGCCTCCTCAGGATCTGTCCCGTAAGTCAGGGCCATCGGGCTTTCCGCGGGAAAGGCGCCGGCCCGGACCCGCTCTACCAGATCCTCCTCCACGCACCCGCCGGAGACCGAGCCGGTCTGGCACCCGGCACGGTCGATCAGCAGCAGGGAGCCCGGCGGGCGCGGGGAGGATCCCCAGGTGCTGGCGACGGTGAAGAGCCAGCCGCCCCCATCCGTCAGCCTGCAGATCGCGTCCAAGATCTCTTGATCGAGGCTCGGCATGCCTTCAATCCCGGTCAGCAGTTGCGGTCAGGGGGCCGAGCGTTTCAATCTGGACCGGTTCGGCGTGAGTGCGGTCGCCGTGGACTCAAGCGGCGCCTCTGTCGGACAGCCGAATCGGGAGCCGGCGCACCGGGCGTCCGGTGGCGGCCAGCACCGCATTGGCGACCGCGGGCGCGATGGGCGGGGTGCCGGGCTCTCCGACCCCACCGGGCTCGGCGTCGCTGCGGACGATGTGGACGTCGATGATCGGCATCTCGTCGGCGCTGAGCAGTGGGTAGGTGTCGAAATTGCCCTCCACCACGCCGCCATCGGCGATGGTGATGGATCCCTTGAGGGCGGCCGTGAGCCCATAGACGATGCCACTCTGCATCTGGGCCCGCACCGTATCGGGATTGATTACCTGGCCGCAGTCCAGGGCGCAGACGACTCGGTGCACCCGCACCCGACCGTCGGCGATCGAGATCTCCGCGACCTGGGCGACGTAGCTGCCGAAGGACTCGGCCACCGCGATGCCGCGGCTGTGTCCTGGTGGCATCGGGCGGTCCCAGCCGGACTTGTCCGCGGCCAGATCCAAGACGCCGAGGTGCCGGGGGCTGTGGGCGAGTAGGGCGCGCCGCAGCTCAAGTGGTCCTTTGCCGGCGGCCCGGGCCAGCTCGTCAAGGAAGCATTCGGTGACATAGGCGTTCTGGCTGCTGCCCACGGAGCGCCAGAATCCGACTGGCACCGGTGTGTCGGCACGGCGGTACTCGACGCGAAGGTTGGGGATGGCATACGGCAGGTTGGCCGCGCCCTCGACAGACGTCGGATCCACACCGCCGCGGACCGCCGACGGGCGGATTCGCGTGAGGACTGACGGGCCGACGATGCGGTGGAACCAGGCGACCAGGTTGCCCCCGTCGTCGATGCCCGCACGCAGTCGGTTGAGGGTCATCGGGCGATAGAAGTCGTGGCGGATGTCGTCCTCCCGGATCCAGATGACCTGGACCGGCCGCTTGAGCCGTAGGGAGAGCTCCACCGCGTCGGCCACGAAGTCCTGTTCCCCGCGCCGGCCGAACCCGCCGCCCAGGAAGGTGGTGGTCACCGAGATCCGCTCCGGCGGCAGACCGGTGATGCGCCGGACGGTCTCCACCACCCGGCCCTGGGCCTGGGTGGGGACATGAACCGCGCAGTGGTTGGGCTTCACGTCGGCGGTGCAGTTCATGGGCTCCATGCAGGCGTGGGCCTGGAAGGGGACCTCGTACTCTGCCTCGACCCGGGTGCTGGTCGTCCTGAGCACCGACAAGGCGTCCCCGTCGTTCCGGGAAAGGGCGCCGGGTTTGTCCATCTGCTTGCGGAAGCGGCTGCGAATCAGGCCCGTATCCAGGTCACCGTTGCCCGCCGCGTCCCACTCCACGGTTAGGGCCCGGCGCCCGCGGAGGGCGCTCCAGGTGTCGCGCGCGATCACCGCCACCCCGCCGTCGATCTTCAAGACGTCGATGACCCCCGGGGTCGTCTTGGCCCCGTAGGGGGCGATGCGGCGCGGCCGACCGCCGAATATTCGACAGCGCTCGACACTGGCGAACAGCATGCCGGGGAGGCGCACGTCCAACCCAAAGCGGGCACGCCCTGAGACCTTGTCCGGGCTATCGAGGCGCGGTTGCTCGGTGCCGATCAGTGTCCACTCGGAGGGCCCCTTGAGGAAGACGGCGTCCGGCACCGGCAGGCTGGCGGCCAAGGCGGCAAGCTCGCCATAGCCCAAACTGCGCTTGCCGTCGGCATGCTCCACTCGCGCTTGGCGGGCCCGGCACTCGGACTCCGGAACGCCCCAGGTGATGGCGGCGGCCTCGATCAGCATCTCGCGCGCCGCGGCACCGGCCTCCCGCAGGCGGGTCCAGGCTTCCCGAACAGAGGTGCTGCCGCCGGTGAGCTGTTGACCGACCAGCCGGTTCACATAGGCTGGGTCAGCGTCGGCGAACTCGGCGCGGACCCTGTCCATGGGCACCTCCAGCTCCTCGGCAAGCAGCATGGGCAGTGCGGTCATGACGCCCTGTCCCATCTCTGAGCGGGCGACCACGAGTCGGATGCGACCGTCCCCGTGGATGCGGATCCAGGCGTTTGGGGCGAACCGAGTTTCCGGCGCGCGCCAGGCCTGCACCCGGGCCGGAAGGGCGAGCCCAAGGGCCAGGCCGCCGCCAGCCAACGCGGTGACCTTGAGCCATTCGCGCCGGGTCAGAAGTACGCGCCTTGGCACCTCAAAGCTCCTGCAACTCCGGGTTGAGTGCACGCCCGATGGCGAGGCGAATCCGGTTGTAGGTACCGCACCGGCAGAGGACGCGGGCCATGGTTGCCGTGATCTCGTCGTCGCTGGGGCGGGGATTTTTCGCCAAGAGGGCAGCGGCGGCCATGATCTGGCCGGGCTGACAGTAGCCGCACTGCGGGACGTCCTCGGCGATCCAGGCCAGCTGGAGGGGGTGGCGTCCATCCTCGGACAGTCCCTCAATGGTCATGACCTGCCTGCCGGCGGCGGCCGACAGGGGAGTGACGCAGGAATTCACGGCCTCGCCATCCAGGTGGACGATGCAGGCGCCGCAGCGGGCGATGCCGCAGCCGTACTTGGTTCCGGTTAGACCCAGATGGTCCCGCAGCACCCACAGGAGCGGCATGTCTGGATCCAGGTCGAGCGCGCGCGGCTCGCCGTTCAACGTCAGGGAGATCATGGCTCGTCACTCGTGCGGGAAAGGGCGCGGGGCCACGCTAGGATTGCAGATTTCCAGTTCGGGCGAAAGCGAGCACCGCAAGGCGGAAGGTGGGAATCCGTCTGGCTCGAAGATTGAATTCGGGTGACGAGGCCGGCGGCCGGTTGGACTCGGTGCCAGACGGTAGATTCCAGACTGGCAACCTGTCCGGCCCGGCGCGACCGGTAGCGAAGCAGAGCTTGAATGCGAATCCCGAGGACGGCCTAGGCTATGCTTGGGCGCCCAACATTGGCATCGGATCGCGATCAGGGTCGGAGATACAGCACCATGCCTTACCCGAACGATCACTCAAGTGCCCGAGCAAGGGTCGGTTTTTCACTGATTGAGCTTTTGGTCGTGGTCACCATCGTCGGCATCCTTGCCGCGATCGCCTACCCCTCCTACCGGAACCAGGTGGAACGTACGCGCCGCGCTGATGCTCAGGCGGTGCTGATGCAGGCGGCCCAGTACTTGGAACGTGTCTACACGGAGAACGGCGCCTACAATCCGGATGGGTTCGCGTTGCCCTACACCAAGTCGCCGATCGACGGGAGCGAGGCTTACTACGCCATCAGCCTGCCGACCCAAACCGCAACCCACTTTACCCTGCGCGCGACGCCCCAGGGCCCTGAGACCGGTGCCGGTATGCTGGAGATCACGGACACTGGCGAGCGCCATTGGGACAGGGACAAGGACGGATCGATCGCCGAGGACGGCAGCGAAGACACCTGGTCACGCTGATCAGGCGCCGATTGCAGCGGCACGTGCGTCGGCCAGGGTTTGGATCGGCACGCCCTGCGTGCCCGCCCGGGGCTTTCTTACCGCGTGAGCGCGGTTCTGGATGGTTCAGCCTCAGGTTCGGCGGTCGCCATCTCAGGCCTGGCGAAGAGAAACCCCTGGCCCCAGTCAATGCCGATACGTCGAACGGCGTCCAGTGTGGCCTGGTCCTCGATGCCCTCGGCCACCGTGACCACACCGAGGTCGGTCGCAAGCGACTGGATCGCCTGGACCACGGCGCGTACCCGCGGTTCAGTGGCGATGCGCCGTATCAAGGTCCCCTCGATCTTGACGAACTCTAGAGGTAGCTCGGCCAGGTAATTGAGCGAGGAGTGGCCCGCGCCAAAATCATCGATCGCGAGCCGCAGCCCGAGCTCGCGAAACGGCTCCAGGACCTGTCTGGCCTCCTCCGTATCCTGCAGGAACTGCCGCTCGGTGATCTCAAGGACAAGGGGTTTGGGCCCGCGGAGCTGACCCTCGCAGAGCGCGCAACTCTGCCTGACGGTGTCCAGGATGTCCTGAACCAGTCTCGGGTGGCGCAGGAAGTCGGCCGAAAAGTTCACGAACATCGCGTGGGGAGGCGTGCCCTCCAGCGCGCGCTCCACGCAGCGGAGAACGGCTTGCTGGATGATCCGGTGATCGATCTGGTGCACCAGGTTGAGCTGCTCGGCGGCCGGGATGAAGGCGGCCGCCGCCATCCATTCGCCGTCGGGGCGCTTGAATGCGCGCGAGTGCCTCCTCACCGCGGACCTGTCCAGTGACCAAGTCCACGACCGGCTGATAGGCCGCCCGGACACGATTTTTGGCCAGGGCGTTTTCGATCAGGTCGGCGACGCGGAAGACCTCGCCGGATGACGCCGTGTGACAGCGAACCCGGTTGCGGCCTGCCCGCTTGGCCTCATAAAGGGCAGAGTCGGCCTTGGCGAGCAGGGTGTCCGGGTCGTCCCCGTCCTCGCGGAATGCGACCACGCCGATGCTGGCGGTGACCCGGATCAGGCGCTTGTCGTCCTCCACCGGGGCCGCCTCGATCCCGGCCCGCACCCGCTCGCCGATCTCCTCGGCCTGGCGGCGGTCCACTTGGGGAAGCAGGCAGAGGAACTCCTCGCCACCCCAGCGACCCACCGTGTCCCCATCGCGCAAATGCTTCGCGAGCCGCTGCCCGATCTGGGCCAGCGCTCGGTCCCCAGCGGCGTGGCCAAAGCGGTCGTTGATGACCTTGAAGTGGTCCAGGTCTAGGAGCATCAACCCATAGTTGCTGCCCAGGTTCTCGGCACTTTGGTGCAGCAGCGCCAAGCGCTCCTGGAGTGCGGCGCGGTTGGGCAGACCGGTGAGGGCGTCATGGTTGGCCCGGTAGGCCAGCACCTTGGGATCGTGGATCGGGTTTCGCTCCTGGACCAGGACCATGGCTACCAGCGCGTCCACCGCTACCGTCTCGCAGCTCACCACATGCTCGGTGCCGTCCTCCCGCGCCAGTCGGCACAGCGCGCGTACGGGAATTGCCGAATTGCGTCGGGCCAGTCCAGCCATCCGTTCCCAACCGAAGCGTTGGCCGTCCTCGCCCGTGAGGTGCAGGATCGAGTCTAGACGCCGTCCCAGGATCAGGCGGCCATCGAGCGCGAGCAGGGATTCCGCCGCTCCATTGAGATAGGCCAAAGCGCCTTGACCGTCGCAGACCAGGAAGGCGTCACCGCTGCAGCCTGCGGGCAGATGCTCGAAGAGCGAGTCAGGGTCTCGGGCGAGGGAAGTTGAATGGTCGTGCATGGGGGCTGTCGCGGCCATTGGGATACCAGAAATCAAAGTTTAAGGGGATAGGAGTTGGTCCTCACCCGGCGTTCGTCGACCAGGGACCCTCAACCATCGGTATGTTCGGTTTGGGGCCGGGGCTTGCGACCCTGGAAGACTCCCGACGTTGGCTCAAGGCCGTCCTCGGGTTCGGATCGGTTACACTTAAGGGCTGCCGCCGTGGAAAGCTTGCATCACAGCCGATTGGATTCAACCCGATGGTGAAGAACGTCACATTGCGGGACGCCTGGTCTGGAGTCGCCGATTGTTTGAACTGCTCCTTGCGCACCTCGGTCCTGTTTGCCGGGCTCAAGGAGCCGGACTTCGAGCGCATCCATGACCCGATTGACCAGTTCGCCCTCAAGGCCGGCACCATCCTGTATCACGCCGGCGACCGTGGGGACTTCATGTTCACGGTCCGCAGCGGGGCCCTGAAGTTGGTCCAGTACCTGCCGGACGGCAGCCAGCGCATTGTGCGCATCGCGCGCGCCACCGACGTGCTCGGTCTCGAGGGCCTCCTCGACGGAACCTATCAGCACGAGGCGGTGGTTCTGCAGCCGACCGAGTTGTGCCGGTTCCCGGCCCGGGTGGTGCGCGAGCTGGGCCAGCAAAACCCCGATCTGCACCGAGAGCTGATGGCGCGCTGGCAGCGCGCCCTGAGCGAGGCGGATGCCTGGCTCACCGAGCTCTCCACGGGTTCCGCCCGACAGCGGGTGGCGCGCCTTTTGCTGCGCCTGGTACGCGACCGCGAGACCAGTGAGTGTCAGCTCTTCAGCCGCGAGGACATGGGTGCGATGCTGGGCGTCACGACCGAGACGGCCAGCCGCACCATTGCCGAGTTCAAGCGCCAGAGTCTGCTGGTCGAGACGGCGCCCAATCTCTTCCTGCTCGATATCCCCAACCTGCGGCGCATCGGCGAGGACTGAGCCGCGCGCACTGCGGCCAACTCGCAGGGGATCCTGGGCCCAAGACGGGACCCCATGCCGCGCAACGCCCTCCTTGCGGTGAGGCGCTTGGCCATTGAGCATTCTTAATGCTGCCTCCGTGTCCCGCCCCTAGCCTACCGACCCATTCGCCCGCTGCCGCACCGGCGCAAGGGTGCGATTCCTATAGGGTCGAGCAACGTGACGGAAGCCAATACCGAGCCGCGTCTCAAGCATTTGCCGGTCGCCTTTTTTGCCATGGTGATGGGTCTGAGTGGGCTCGCCATCGCCTGGCATAAGGCGGAGCAGGTCTTCAGGCTACCCGTTCGGGTCTCCACGGGGCCCCTGGCGCTTGCGATCCTGGCATTCGTCGTTTTGCTGGCGCTCTACCTGGCCAAGGCAATGAGCTATCCGGCGGCGGTGCGGGCCGAGCTCGCCCATCCCATTCAGCTCAATTTTTTCCCCGCCGTATCCATCAGCCTGATTCTGCTTGGGGTCGCCCTCCTGCAGCTATCGCCGGGGCTGGCCGGGGTGCTCTGGGTCTTCGGTACGAGCCTGCATCTCTTGCTCACCCTGTACGTGATGAGCGTTTGGATCCATCACGAACAGTTCGAAATCCATCACATCAACCCGGCCTGGTTCATTCCGGTGGTCGGCAATGTGTTGGTGCCGATCGCGGGGGTGCCGCTGGGATTCGTCGAGTTGTCCTGGTTCTTCTTCAGCATCGGAATCCTGTTCTGGCTACTGTTGTTTGCCATCATCCTCTACCGGGTGCTGTTCCATCATCCGCTGCCAGAGCGATTGATGCCGACGTTTTTCATCCTCATCGCCCCGCCCTCGGTGGGCTTCGTGGCCTATCTGCAGCTGGCCGATGCACTCGATGGCTTCGCCCGGGTCCTTTACTACAGCGGGCTCTTCCTCACCCTGCTGCTCCTGACGCAGGCCAGCCGCTTTATGCGCGTCCGCTATTACCTTTCCTGGTGGGCCTACAGCTTTCCGCTGGCGGCCGTCACGATCGCGACCCTGATCATGTACCAGCGCACGGGCCTCGCTCCCTTCGCCGCCATCGGCTGGGTCCTGCTGACCCTGGTGACGCTGGTCGTGATCTACCTGCTTTATCGCACCTGGCGCGCCGTGGGCGAGAAAGCGATCTGTGTGCCCGCCCATTGAACCTCTCGACTCGGCCCGACCTCGCTGCGACCCGCGCCCGCGGGCTCTTTATCCCGACCAAGGAGCTCCATCGGTGAAGCAAACTTTGCTCCAAGAAAAGTACCCGATTTACAGCCTGGAAGTGGACCGGGAAGAGACCAGCTTTGAATCGGTCAATGCCATCTGCGCCTATTTCCGTCAACGCATCGAGGCCCACAAATCCGCGGTCTTCATCGCCGAGTTCGACCACTATGCCCATACTGACTCGCTCCCGGAGGGTCAGATCGGCCCGGGCATCCGGGCAGCCAAAAACCTGATCTTCTGCTTCGGCATCGCCCTGCCGGATGCTCATGTGCTCGCGGTACGCCCCCGCTCCATCGGCGTCGCCGAGACCGACGAGGGCTTCATCATCACCTTCATGGAGGCCCCAATGCCGGTGGCCAATGCCGCCATGGAGGATTGGGCCAAGGGTCTCAGGGACCGCCAGCCTCAGCAGCTTGATGTCGTTTATTGATCTTTGCCAGGAGACCGGGTCATGCGTATCGCCGTCACCAGTCAGAATTTCAGGACCATCACCGGTCATGCCGGCAAGACACGGCGTTTCATCGTCTATGAGGTGGACGGGACCGGCGCGGCCGTGGAGGCGGACCGGCTCGATTTGCCCCACGGGATGTCCCTGCACGACTACCATGGTGAGGACCATCCTCTGTTCGGCCTTGGGCTCGATGCCCTGATCACGCAAGGTGCAGGGGAAGGTTTCCGAATGCGCATGGCGCGCTTCGGTATCCGGGTCCACGCGACCAGCGCATCCGATCCACTTGAGGCGGTGAGGGCGGTGGCCATTGGGCTTCCTCTGCCTGCCGCCGCCCCCCACGATCACTGAGCCGTCTTCTGGCACGGGACCTCTGGTGATCGGGTCTTATTTGCCGTCGATTGACCCGCGATCCCGGTCGCCTGAAGGTGTGTCTAATCCACAGGGAAAATCAGACAATTCCGCGCATGCGCAATGTCATATCCTTGACTGGACCGGCCGTCTACGCTATCGACCCGAGACGCTCGAATGCCTGCGGGCAGTACACCGGCCATCCGGGCGCCGACGGTCCGACACAGGTGCGGCGACCACTTGCGGTCATGCCACCGGTAACCTCCACCCAACGCCTCAACGCCACTGAGGATGATCTCCAATGCTTGACAGCACCATGATCGAGCTCTCGCGATGGCAGTTCGCCGCCACCGCGATGTACCACTTCCTGTTCGTCCCCCTGACCCTCGGCTGTCCTGGATCCTGGTGATCATGGAGACCGTCTACGTCATGACCGGGCGCGAGATCTACAAGGACATGACCAAGTTCTGGGGCAAGCTGTTCGGCATCAACTTCGCCCTGGGCGTCACCACCGGGCTCACCATGGAGTTCCAGTTCGGGACCAACTGGGCCTACTACAGCCACTACGTGGGCGACGTCTTCGGGGCGCCCCTGGCCATCGAGGGGCTCATGGCCTTCTTCCTGGAGTCCACCTTCATCGGGCTCTTCTTCCTCGGCTGGGAGCGGCTGACCAAGCGCCAGCACCTGACGGTGACCTTCCTCATGGCCCTGGGCTCGAACCTCTCGGCCCTGTGGATCCTGATCGCCAACGGCTGGATGCAGAACCCGGTCGGCTCGGAGTTCAGCTACGAGACCATGCGCATGGAGATGGTGAGCTTCAGCGGAGCTGCTGCTGAACCCGGTGGCCCAGGTGAAGTTCGTGCACACGGTGGCGGCCGGCTACGTGACCGCCTCCATGTTCGTGCTGGGGATCAGCGCCTGGTACATGCTCAAGGGCCGGGACCTCGCCTTCGCCAAGCGCTCCTTCTCGGTGGCGGTGGGCTTCGGGCTGGCCTCCATCCTCTCGGTGATCCTGCTCGGCGACGAGTCGCGGCTACGAGGTTGGCGACGTGCAGAAGATCAAGCTCGCCGCCATCGAGGCGGAGTGGGAGACCGAGCCGCGCGCCCGCCGCCTTCACCCTGATCGGCTTCCCCAGCAATGCGGACGAGGAGACCCACGGGGCCATCAAGATCCCCTATCTGCTGGGCCTGATCGCCACCCGCTCCCTGGACACGGAGGTGCACCGGGCTCAAGGACCTGATGCGGCAGCACGAGCTGCGCATCCGCTCCGGCATGATCGCCTACGAGTACCTGCAACGTCTGCGCAACGGCCAGGACACCGCCGGGCAACCGGGCGGCCTTCGAGGAGCACAAGGCGGACCTGGGCTATGGCCTGCTGCTCAAGCGCTACACGGAGAACCCGGCCGAGGCCACGGAGGAGCAGATCCGCAGGCGGTCAAGGACACGATCCCGAAGGTGGCCCCGCTCTTCTGGAGCTTCCGGGTCATGGTGGCGGCGGGCTTCTGGATGCTGCTCCTGATCGTGCTCGGCTTCTACTACAACGCCACGCGCGTGATCCAGGACAAGCGCTGGCTGCTGCGGCTGTTCGTGCTCAGCATCCCGGTCCCCTGGATCGCCGTCGAGACCGGCTGGTTCGTCGCCGAGTTCGGCCGTCAGCCCTGGGCCATCGGCGAGGTGCTGCCCACCGGCATCGCCGCCTCCAGCCTCACGGCGACGGACCTGATCATCAGCCTCACCGGCTTCATCGTCTTCTACACGGTGCTCTTCATCATCGAGATGTACCTGATGTTCAAGTTCGGTCGCATGGGACCGAGCGCGCTGCACACCGGGCCGCTATCACCACGAGCGTGAGGCAGTCGCAGGCGGGCGGCCGGGGCGACCGCCGGCGACCGGCACCCCAGCCAGCGGGACATCGGGGCGCTGACTCAGGCAAACCGGGAGACACGAACATGATCATCGACTACGAAATCCTGAAGTTCGTCTGGTGGGTGCTGGTGGGCGTCCTGTTCATCGGCTTCGCCGTCACCGACGGCATGGACATGGGGGTGGGCACCCTGCTGCCCTTCCTGGGCAAGAACGACGACGAGCGGCGCGTCATCATCAACACGGTGGGCCCCCACTGGGACGGTAACCAGGTCTGGCTGATCACCGCCGGCGGGGCCATCTTCGCCGCCTGGCCGCTGGTCTATGCGAGCGCCTTCTCGGGCTTCTACTTCGCCATGCTGCTGGCGCTCTTCGCCCTGTTCTTCCGGCCGGTGGGCTTCGACTACCGCAGCAAGATCGATGACCCGCGCTGGCGCAACGCCTGGGACTGGGGGCTGTTCGTCGGCGGCGCGGTGCCGGCACTGGTGTTCGGGGTCGCCTTCGGCAACCTGCTGCAGGGCGTGCCCTTCCACCTGGACGACACTGCTGCGGTCCTACTACACGGGCGGCTTCTTCGGGCTCTGCTGAATCCCTTCGCCCTGCTGGCCGGCGTGGTCAGTCTGGGGATGCTGACCATGCACGGGGCGATCTGGCTGCAGCTGCGCACCGAGGAGCCCATCGCCGGCCGTGCCAAGGTGTGGGCCAAGGGACGTCGGGCTGATCACCATCGTCGCCTTCGCGCTGGCCGGGGTCTGGCTGAGCCTCGGGATCGAGGGCTACCGGGTCGTCTCGATGCCGCGCCCTGGACGCCATCGCCCAACCCGCTGACCAAGGAGGTCGTGCAGGAGGCCGGCGCCTGGCTCGCCAACTACCAGGCCTATCCCTGGACCCTCGCCTTCCCGATCCTGGGGTTCGCGGGGCTCGGGCTCGCGATCTTGCTCTCCATCGGCCAACCGCCCGGGCTCGGGCTGATCGCGAGCAGCCTGGGGATGACCGGGATCATCCTGACCGCGGGGGCCGCCATGTTCCCCTTCATCATGCCGTCCAGCACCAACCCCAACACCAGTCTGATCGCCTGGGACGCGGTCTCCAGTCACCTGACCCTCACGGTCATGTTCTGGGCCGCGGTGATCTTCGTGCCCATCATCATCGGCTACACCACCTGGACCTACTCCAAGATGTGGCGCCGCGTCACCGTGGCCGAGATCAAGGCGCAGGATCATCTGGCGTATTAGGAAGTCGCGATTAGCGGGGGCGCGGGTCGACAAATTCCTCCTTGGCCCTCGCGACTCGTCTCATGAACCCCGGACTCGCGACTCCTCCGAGTCCGCCACCCTGGAGCAACCACCATGTGGTACTTCGCCTGGATCCTTGGCGTCCTGCTGGCCACTGGCCTTCGGCATCATCAACGTCATGTGGTACGAGTCCGAGCAGTGTCTCGGGCCTGCCGACGACGACCGGCCAGTCTGAGCCGGGAGCCTCGCCGCTTCGGCGCCGCCGAGAGCGCGCTCGCGATCGTTCGATCAGGGCGAGCGGCTGCGTTCTGCTCCGGGTCTCCGGAGCGGCGTCGCCTGATGCCGCCTGGGTGTGCTGAGCCGGAGCACCCCGCGATACGCGCCGTCGATCTTTGACAGCTGGCAACTGCTGATAAATGGGGCGCGATTCGGTAACGATTTCCCGGTGTCCCAGACCGCTCGCCCTCTGTTCCACTGCACCAGCTCTGGCTCCCGTCAACTTGGTCCTTTCACCTTCAGCGCCCACACGGTCGAAGGGCGCCTTGCTCAGCGCCTTCGTCACGGCTAGCCTTTTCGGGATTCGTTGCCTGGGTCACAGGACGCTTGATCGCGATCTGCGAAAACAGTCATGTGGTCTTCGGACCCCGGAAACCGCCCAGCATCCTGTCCTTAGGGGTTGGGAACACGTGCTCCAGCGGCGACGGGTGCACCAATCGCTTTATGTCGCCCCGAGAAAACATTGACTAGCTATGGCCGTGGATAACTCGCTTCAGGTCTTGGTGTCCGGAAGGAATCCGAGCGTTCTTCAGCGGATCGTGTCGATGCTGGATGAGGCCCCGAATGTCCGCGCCTCTACCCACGTCATTAAGGCTGGCGACGATTTTCCCTGGGATCGCTCGGGGGCGATGCCAGAAGCCCTGATTTTGGCGTTGGATAGCGAGTCCTTGATTCCGGAGCCGCTTCGCATTCTTGGGGATTTGCAGCCAGAGGAACGCCCGCCGACTCTTGTGGTTGGCTCGGGCTTCGATGAGGTGACGGTCCGGTTTGCGATGTACTGCGGCGCGCGGGATTTTTTTGCTCAGCCCGTCGAAGCAGAGGACCTGATCGCGGCGCTCCAGAGGATCGCCTCAGAGAGAAGGCTGAGCGGCGATGGGTCCGGCGGGCAGATTACGGTCGTGGTCAGCGCCAAGGGGGGCTCCGGCGCCAGTTTCATCGCCTCCAATCTCGCCCACATGATGTCGGTCCAATTCGGGACCAAAGTCGCTTTGGTGGACTTGGACCTGCAGTATGGCGTGCAGCCCCTTTACTTCGATCTCCAGGCGAATGACGGTCTGATGCGAGCCGTCGAGACCGTCGATACCCTCGACGCGGTGGCCCTGGAAGGCAGTGTGCTCAAGCACAAGAGCGGGCTGCACATCCTCGCCGGCAGTCACAACCAACTGATTCTGCCAGGCGATTTGTCAGAGGCTGGAGTGGCGGATCTTCTGCAGCTGCTCAAGCGTACCTATGGTCAGGTCGTCGTGGATCTATCAAGGCAGATCGATCCGATGTTGCTGGCCGTCGTCGAGCAGGCGGATCAAATTCTCGTTGTTCTGGAGCAGAGTCTTGCCGGGCTTCAGCACGCGAAAAAGCTGATGAAATTTCTGAAGGACCGCGTGGGCTTGCAGACTTCTCGGATTCAGTTCGTCATCAACCGTTGGGACAAGAACGCAAACCTGACCCTGAAGGACATCAAGGAGGCGCTGCAGGGGGCGAAGTGCTCGACGCTTCCCAGCGACTGGCGCTGCGTGACCAAAAGCCTGGAGGAGGGGACACCCCTACTCGACTCAGATTCCCGTGCACCTATTTCGCGGGAGCTGTTGGCGCTCACCTCCCGGTTGATCGGCCGCGAACCGGAAAAGAAGGGTCTGATCGCGCGCCTCACGAACAGGTGAGGTAAGTCAGACTGGTCTGCCGAAGACGCCGCAGTCACCTCGCGACGGGTTGCGGCACCCCGCGAAAAACCGAATTCATTGAAACGGATACGCTCGAAGGAAGCGGCCCACCGCTGAGCCGCACCTAACATTGGGGGGTGCAGGGACCTAAGTGAGGTCGACAGGGTGCTGCCCGCTGAGGCGATCGCGCACGGCCTCGATCAGCGCACGGGCATCCCGGCCGACCTGCCCGACGGCTTCGTTCTCGGCAAGGCTGAACACGGCCTCGGGGTCCATAAAGGTAACGCCGGTCAGGTCGGGATGGATCTCCCGCACAATGACGCTGCAGGGGAGCAGCGCACCCGCCTCCGGCTCCGCCTCCATCACTCGCTTCGCCAGACCGGGGGCGCAGGCGCCCAGGATGCGGTATGGGGCGATCTCCTCTTGCAGCTTGTTGCGCATAATGGCCTGGACATCCACGTCGCTAACGACCCCGAGTCCTTCGTCTTTGAGTGCCTGGATTACCCGCTCCACGGCCACGTTGAACGGCATGTGGAGCTCGACACCGAACGCATACATCATCGTCTGGTCCTCCCGGTAGTTGTGCAGTCACGGGGCCGCTCTGGCACCCCTAAGAAAGGCGGTTGGGCGTCGTTAAGACTGGCCTAGCCCCGCAGAACCCCCCGATCTGCGCATCCGTCTGCCGCCCTCGTCTCCCGGCCGATCCCGATGCCTCGATGTCATCGGGCGACCGCGAGCCCATTTCGAATTGTAGCTGGCCGGGACGCATGAAATCGGCTCTGAGCCGATTTCGGCGAGGGGACGGCTACGAATATGGGATACCCTCGGCCGTGACTGCTAGGGAGAACGCGACTCCTTGGCGAACCCTACTCACGCCGCGACTGGAATGGGTAGCACGTCAGGTGCCGGCCCTAGTGGCTCGACGAGTCGCGTTCATCCTGCTGCTTGCTGGGCCCTGACGATTCCCTGCAACCGAGTGCGGCGGCTGTCGGTTACATCGGAAAACTCCACCCCGACGCGCCACTGATCCTGGAAGGGCACTTGAGCGATCCACACGACCGTCCCGAAGGCGCGAATCGGGCCTCCCGGCGGCTCAGTGTCGAATTCGAGCAGCAGGCGGGATTGGACTGGAAAGACCTCGGGGGACGAGAGCCGGAGTCCGCCTTCGCTGAGGTCCTCGGGAACGAGGTGCCAGACGCGATTTCGATTCTGAATCGGCTGCCGGATCTGCTCCGCGCGCACAGGGACGTCGAATGGTACCCGGGCGAATCGCCTTCTCTCATCTTGAAGGCTCGGCATCATGGTGTACCCCATCGGGTGGCGGGGAGGACCTTGCCGTTCTCGCCCGTCACGTTCTAGTTGTTCTGGCTTGATCAAGCGCGAGCCTGAATCCGCCTGCGCTTACCGTAAGTCGTTCCGCCCAATGCACGCTTGCCGGAACACGACGATCCGTGTCTTTCAGCTGATGCTCGCTATGGCAACGCCATAGCAAGAGACGAGCCGCCGACTACAGGTTTCATACGATCAATGGGTTACTTGGACGGTGCGGCAGGGACGCAGCTCAGGTCGTAAAGATTTCTGACACTTGGGGAGCACGCCGGGCCGATGGCCGCTCACGATGGGCTTGCGCCGACATGGAATCAATCTTGCCCAACGGCGGGCCGACGGCTGGTGGTCAATGGTCGCCGAGCGGTGCGAATAGAGCCTGCAGGTCCTGGGCGCTGAGGCGCGGCTCCTGTTCCCCCTCGGCCTCGCGGTAGACACCGGCGGCGAGGGCGCGCTTGCGCTCCTGCATGGCGAGGATCCGCTCCTCCACCGTTTGCTCGGTGACGAGCTTGTAGACGAACACCGGCTTATCCTGGCCGATGCGGTGGGCGCGGTCGGCGGCTTGGGCCTCCACTGCAGGGTTCCACCAAGGGTCGTAGAGGATGACGGTGTCCGCCTCGGTGAGGTTGAGCCCCACGCCGCCCGCCTTGAGGCTGATCAGGAAAAGGTCGGCGGCCCCGGAGCGGAAGGTGTCGATGGCCTCATCGCGCTTGCGCGTCTGGCCGGTGAGCTTGGCGTACGGGATGGTGCGCCGGTCGAGTTCGGCCTCGATCAGTGCCAGCATGGAGGTGAACTGGGAGAAGAGCAGGATGCGTCGCCCTTCCTCCAACTGCTCGGGCAGCAGGTCCATGAGCAGCTCCAGCTTGGCGGATTCATGCACCCGGGCCGCTGCGGGGAGCTTGAGCAGGCGCGGGTCACAGCAGGTCTGGCGCAGCTTCAGCAGGGCATCGAGGATGGTGATGTGGCTGCGCGCCAGGCCCTGGGCGGCGATGGCGTCGCGTACCCGCTTCTCCATGGCCAGGCGTATCCCCTCATAGAGCTGCGCCTGGGCGTCACCCAGGGTGACGCTCTTGATGATCTCGGTCTTGGGCGGCAGTTCGGAGGCCACGTCCTGCTTGCGTCGGCGCAGCATGAAGGGGGCCACCCGATGGGCCAGCCGCTCTTGGCGCTCGTGGTCGCGGTGCTGCTCGATGGGTGTGCGCCAGTGTCGCTTGAACTGGGTCTGGTCCCCGAGGAAGCCGGGCATCAGAAAGTCGAACTGGGCCCACAGCTCACCCAGGTGATTCTCCATGGGTGTGCCGGTGAGGCACAGGCGATGGTCGGCCCGGAGCGAGCGCACGACGGCGGCTGCCTGGGACCTGGGGTTCTTGACCGTCTGGGCCTCGTCCAGGATCAGGCTATGGAAGTGCTCTTCCCGGAGCCGCTCCTGGTCCCGCGGCAGGAGGGGGTAGGTGGTCAGCACGAGGTCATGGCCGGCGATGGTGTCGAAGCGGTCGTGGCGGTCGATCCCGTGCAGGACCAGGGTGCGGAGCGCCGGTGCGAAGCGGGCGGCCTCACGTCGCCAGTTGCCCATGAGGCTGGTCGGCGCCACTACCAGGGCGGGGCGCTCGAGCCGGCCCGACTCCTTCTCGACCAGCAGATGGGCCAATGTCTGGACCGTCTTGCCGAGCCCCATGTCATCCGCCAAGATCCCGGCCAGGTCCCAGGTGCGGAGGAATTGCAGCCAGTCGAGCCCGCGCCGCTGATAGGCGCGAAGCTCCACGGTAAGGCCGCCTGGGGGCGCGACCGACTCGATTCCCGTGAAGTCTTTGAGCCGGCGCGCCAGCTCGCGCAGGCGCTCCGCGCCCCGCAGGGCAATCCCCTGGGACTCCAGATCGGTGAGCGCGGCGGCATCGAAGCGCGATAGGCGCAGCTGGCCGTCCGCCTCCGGGATGGCGCGCCCAAAGAGGTCCCGCAGGGTCTCGAGAAAGGGCCTGAGGCGCGCCGTCGGCAGATCGACATAGCGGTGGGCGGTGTTCGGGTCGCGGCCCTCTGGATCCAGCGGCAGGCTCAGGGTCTCGGGCAGCTGTGCATCGAGCCCCAGCTCCAGCAGAGGCGCGATGACGGGCAGAAGCGGTACGCGGCGTCCTCCACCCAGGTCCAAGTCGAAGCGCAGCCCGAACCAGTCGTTGCCGCCGGCTTCCTCTTCCTCCAGCTCCAGGTCCCAGTCGACCTCCTCGAAGCGCAGTCGGAAGGAGCTGTCGGTCTCCACCCGCCAGCCGGCGGATCGAAGGGTCTCCAGCCCCTCCCGGAGCAGGGCGGACCAGTGCCCCGCACGTTCAATCGCGTTGGTCCCCGCCGGTACCAGTCGATGGGGGCGAGGCGCATTACCCTTTGTCTCCAGTGGCACGAAGCCCCTTGCGGCCAGGGTGCGGACGGCGACGCCTTCGGACTCCAGGTCGCGGTGGATGCGCAGGATTGCGTCCGCGTTCTCGACGACCGTGACAGGCTGAGCGGGTAGGGCATGCACCGCGTGGCCCCCGTAGTCGAAGTCCAGCCGCAGCAAATGTGACTCGGGTGCATCCGCCGCCCCATCCAGCCCCTGGGCCAGCAGGGTCAGGCAGGGCACGGGTGCGCTATCCGTGACCTCTGAACAGGGGATCTGGACCGGGGGCGGCAGGGGCAACTCCGGGAACTCCAGCACCAGGGTCCGGGAGAGCGCGTCCGCCTGGGCGGCGTTCAAGCGGGGCGCGGCCATCAGCTCGCGGATCTGGGCCGCGGTCAGACCGCCGGTCTCCAATGGACCGGTCAGCCGCCTGATCGGGTCCAGGTACAGGGGCGGCTCCAGCAGCAAGGTGCGGACCTTGGGCGCGACGGCGAATGACAGGCGCAGGTCGCCGCCGGCGCCCTCCCGCCAGCGGGGCTCGAGCGGGCGAGCCTCGCCAAGGCGCAGCGGCTCACCATCGTTCGCACGCCAGTAGCAGCGTCCGGTCTCGATCATCCGCCGCACGGCCAAGCTCCCGGTGGCACCGGCGAGATCAGCCGTGTCGGTCCACTGGGTCCTCGCCGTGGCATTCACCATGCCGAGGACCTCGTGATCCTTGGGGTTCAGATACGCGGGGCGCGAGTACCCGTAGAAGAGGTTGTAGAGGCTGACCATCCGCCCCTTTGAAAGACCTTGGCCCCGTTTGAGCGGCTTGACCACACGCAGCTGCACCGCGACGCCCCACTCGTCCTTCGGGTCCGGCAGCAGCACGTAGATCAGTCGATCGCCATCCGCGTCGAGGCCCTGGGTATTCCCGGCCTTCACCACACGCTGGAGCCAGCGTCTGACGAAGGCGTCAGCGGCGGCCGGGTCGCCGATCTGAAGGTCCCGCTCCCGTTCCTCGAAGGCCAGGCAGGCGGCCGCCACATGCTTGCAGTTGTAGCCCACGGGGCAAGCGCAGCCCCCAGTGATCGCGCCCCGGTCCGGATCCGCCGGGATCCAAACGGACAGACTATAGACGCGGCTCCCGCTGCCCCGCACCCGGGCCTGCAGGCGGACCCCCTCCGCTTCGCGCTCTTCCCGAAGGTCGATCACCCCGCCCTGCTGGAAATAGGCAAGGCCGCGGTTGAAGGAGCTCAGGTCGATGGCGTGGCGGATGTCGTCTCGGTTCAGGGGGCGCTGCATGGGAGAGTGGCTGAGGGGCGCAATGCGATAACCCGCCATTGTCGCTTCCCAAGGGCCGTCTGGCCACCGTGAGGCCGGCCGTTCAAACGCACCGAGCCGTGTTCCGCCGCGCCCGGCTCCTGCCTCCCTTGGATGAAGCACGGTGTGCGTGACGACAGGGAGGCTGGGGCTGCGATCAGAGGTGCTAGACCAGCGATTCTAGCCTCGCAGTCCCAGGCTGGCGTTCAGCGCCGCTGCCGTGGCGCCTGACGCGGATGGTGCGTTGTTCGCGGGGTTGGACTGGTTGTCTCTCACGGGGCGGGTCTGGTGGGGATGGGCACGAGCTCGGTCCCCGCGGGCAGCTTGCGGATCCAGGGATCTATGGCGACCAAGTTGGGGGGCAGCCGCTCTAGCGCCGTCTGTGCGTCCGCATAACTCGAGTGCAGGCTGTGGATGAGCACGAACCAGGGTCGACCGCGCAGGGTTTCGCGGCGGAGATAGACCTCGGGCGGCAGCTCCCCCTTCGCGGCAAATTCGCGGAGCTTGTCGAAGCTGTAGAAACCGATGAGCTGAAGCGCGTAGGTCTGGTCGGCGATCGCCTCAGCGTTGGCGGCGGCGTCCATGCCCGAGGCTGTGGCGGGATTGTCACTGCTCTCCGCCGCTTCCTCGGCAGTCGAGACGGTCTCCGCGTGAGCGCTTTCATCGGTGGTGGGTTCGCCGTGGGTCTCGGACGAGGTGTCCGCGGTCTGACCCGGCGCTTGGCGTGACGGTTTCTCCGAGATGGGCGCCGGCGTGTCTGCGCCAATGGAAGCAGCATCTGCTTCCGGAACGACCTCAGCCCGGCCAGTCGCCGTGGCGCCTGGGGCCCGCAGGGTCCGCAGCTCGCCTCTTAGCCGCTGTTGCTCGGCCTCGAGGCGTCCGATCTGCTCAAGGAGCGCCGGGGCCCCCGGGGAGGCCGCCTCACTCACCTCCCCCCGCTGGTCGGTGACCTCACCCAGGGAGCTCGAGAGCGCCCCAACCGCTGAGGACAGTGTGTCCAGCTTCTCCTGGACCAATGCCCCCTGGGACTCGATCCCCGAAAGCCGGGCAACCTCATCGCGCAGGCTCTTGACCTCCGCCGTCAGTGGACCTTGCGTTTCAGCCAGACGACCTTGGGCCCCAGCCATGCGCTGATGGACCAGATAGAGACCCCCGCCGGCGAGGGCGCCGATCAGGAGCAGGGCCATGGCGGTGAGCCAGCCCTGGTGGCGCAATCGCGCCTCCAACTCGTCCCGCTGTGTTTGGAGTGCCCGCAGCATCTGGCCCTGAGCGCGCCGGCGGTCGTCGTCCACATCGGCGATGCGGTCCACCAAGGACCGCTCCGCATCGCGAAGCTGCACCCGGTGGTTGGCCAGTCCGGAGGCCAGGGTGTTGAGTTGGGCGCCAATGGCGGTCAGCCGCGGGTCCGAGGTCCCCTCGTGAACCTCCGCCGGCTCGGTGATCGCGATGGGCGCGTCCGGGGAGCCAGCGTCCGGCTGCGTGTCTCCGAGCCCCAGGGCGCGCAGGCGCCCTTCAAGCGTGCGGTCGGGTAACAGGTCCGGGGCGAAGGGGTCGCCGCTCTTACTATCGGGTCCGTTGGGTGTCATGGGCCGGTCCGCTGCTTGCTGCGAGAGGCTGGTCATGATCCAGCAATCACCCCGGAGTGGCAAATCAGGGTCCGCTGGTTCACAGAAACAGAGCCCTCCCGCCCCCGTTGACACTGGTCTGGCTCAGCCAGATGTTGTGTGAAACGGCTGGGCTCATCGCGGCGCCGCCCGGTCACATGCAATCGAGACGCCTGTATCCATGAAATTCTGCAGCCACTGCGGGGCCGAGTTACGTGTCCTGATTCCTCCCGGGGACAACCGCCCACGTCACGTCTGCACGCGCTGCGGGACCGTGCACTACCAGAATCCCAAGATCGTGGTTGGCTGCATTCCGGAGTGGGAGGATAAGGTCCTCTTGTGCCGGCGCGCCATCGAGCCCCGCTACGGCCTCTGGACCCTGCCGGCCGGATTTATGGAACGGGGCGAGACCACCCTTGGCGGGGCCGCCCGTGAGACGTTGGAGGAGGCCAACGCCCGGGTCGCGGTGGGCGGCCTCTACAGCCTGTTCAACCTGCCCCACATCGACCAGGTCTACATGCTGTTTCGCGGCCGGTTGCTGGACTTGGACTTCCACCCGGGTGAGGAGAGTCTGGAGGTGCAGCTCTTCGCCGAGTCGGAGATCCCGTGGGACGCCCTGGCCTTCCCGGTGGTCAAGGAGACCCTGGAGCTCTATTTCCGCGACCGGGCCGCCGGGCGCGCCGGTCTTCGGGTGGGAGACATCGTGCGCGAGGGCGCCGAGTTGCGCCGCTACCGGCTCACACTCTTCGAGGATTGAGCTAACCGCTTAGCCACCGACCGATCAGGTAGCTCCCGACCGCCACGCTGGCGCAGAGGGCGACGCCCCAGGCAGTGTCCACGATGACCACCTTGAGCGGCCAGTTGGGCAGGGTCGCCAGGTTGGTGAGCTCGTAGGTCATGTAGGTGAAGAAGCCGAACAGGGCCCCGTTGAGCAGTGCTTGCCGCAGCGAGCCCTGGGCCAGAGCCGGCAGCACGGCGAAGTACAGGATCCCGCCGATGAAGATCAGGTAGAAGGCCAGGGCGGCGGGCCAGTTGACCGTGGGGCTCAACAGGTGCCCCAGATTGTCGCGGTAAAAGCCTCGGGCAATAACTCCCAGCCAGAGAAGGTCTACGGCGAAGAACACCGGGACGGTGAGCACGTAGAGCTTGATCAGGGCGAGTGGCGTCATCGGCGTGTCCGGTCGGCGGCGGCATCGCGGGTCGATCGCCTTGCGGTTGGTGTTCCGCCGGAATCGCCGCGTGGTTCGCCTGGTTGGCTCTGGGTTACACTGAAGGCCGCGCGTTCTTTAGGTCCTTGGGTTGCGTCATCCAGGTATCATACGCGCCAGGTCTTTCCACGAAGCCCTCGTAGCTCAGACGGATAGAGCAATCGCCTCCTAAGCGATAGGTCGTGGGTTCGAGTCCCGCCGAGGGCACCAATAAAACAATCGGTTACGTCGTTTGTCTGTCCCTGAGAATCTCCATTGGCACATTGTTGGCACAGTGGAGATTTAGAATGGCCAGGATTCGCAAGCGCGGAGGCCGCTACCACGTCCAAGTCCGCAAGACGGGACATCCTACCCAAACCAAGTCCTTCGGCTAGCCGTTGGCGAAAGGTGTGTATAGCGTCTGACCTTGACGCGCTGGGGCGTTTCCCCCTGACGTAGTCGTCGCGAGAGTCATCTAAATGTCCACCAACCTCCATATCGGGATAGCGTATTAGGCAGGTGGCGCGTCATACGAAGTAAATGATGTCTTCCAGTGGGAGCTCCCCTTGGGAAGCCCGAGCCGCATGGCCGGCGTCTTGCCGTCTTGACCGGCAAGACAATAGTTGTAAAAGGTCCGGAAGATTCCGAGTATCTTTACGATGGTTTCCGGGTTATAGGCGCTATAGCCGTACCAGGTACGGCCGGCACGGCTGGCGGTGGAGATGGGCCGCTCCAGGATGGAGAGTCGGCGCCGCACCTGCACGAAGAAGCAGTCAATGGCATGCAAGCTTGCCTTGTTGTGGAGCCAAGGCCAAATGATCATCGTCGTAATCGTTAACGTCGGTGACGTAGCACACTGCTTTCTCCGGCTCACTCATATTCGGGAACGGATGAGACAGCCACCTGTCTTTCCATCTGCCCAGGGTCGCCACTTGCGCAATCCGCTCCTTGATCAGCAGAAGCTTCAGTTGCGCATCCGAGAGGCCCTGGTGTTCCCCTCTCGCCGTAGCAAAAACGTCGCGGCTCACGGCGATAGCCGCCCGCTTCTCATCGATGGTTAGATCCTTGGCGATCCGGACATAAAAGGCGTCGGCTTTTCTGGCCTGGACTTCCGGCTGGAACGCCGCCAGGCAGGCCGCCCGCATCCGGGAATCCTGATCCAAAAAGAAGCGCAGTTTCTCCACGCCGCCAAAGAGCATTTTCAGGTATACCTAAGCGATAGCAATTTTCGGCTTTTTATTTCCGATAATCTGAAAGTTTTCAGTGAGAAGTGTTCGTAGTCGCGGAGTGAAGACGTCCAGTTCGGCGAAGAACGTCTTGCAGGCATCTCGAAACGAGTCAAATGTTTCGTAATAGTGATTGTAGAGCACTTGGCGTTTGAAAAAATTTCCAGAAGCGCTCAATCAAATTGAGATTCGGACAATAAGGCGGAAGCGGCTCCAGTTGGATTCGGGATGTCGTTAAATACTCGGCAACGGCTTTGGATTTGTAGTAGCGGGCGTTGTCGCAAATGACGATGATGTGCGGCGCGTTCGGATTCGCGCGCTCCATCTGCTGCATCAAGGCGATGGTGGACGCGGCGTCAATCGTCTCATCGAAGCGGACCTCGGCACTCAGGGTCTGGACGTTGATCGCACCGTTGATGTTGAGCCGCTTCCGGCCTGTGTTGCTTTGGATTGGATGCTCCTGACCGCGCTTGCTCCAGCCGCATCCGAGTACCGGATTATGCTGCGGATGAGTCGCATCCATGAAGTAGATCACATCATCTTCTGCTCTGTTATTCTTGATGTTTTCGTACTTTGCGACGAACGCCTCTTGCTCCTCTGGAGCAGGATGCTTCCCGGGCTCAAGTTTGGCCTTCTTATAGACGTAGCCCAACCGGTGCAGGACCGCCGTCATGCCGCTCAGGGTGTAGCGCACGCCCCAGCGCTGCTCGACATACCGGGCCACCGCTTGGGCTGTCAGATACAGTCGATCCTGCAGATGGGCGTCAAGCTCCGCCAACTGATCATCGTCGAGCAGGGCTTCGCTCCCAACGTAGCTCATCCGCAACAGATCATCCAGGCCGCCCTTCTTATAACGCTTGAAGTAGTCCCGCACGGTGTCCGGGTCGATCAGCAAGGCATCGGCCACATCCGCCGCCGATCGACCCTTACCAAGCAGGATCACGGAATTGATGCGGTAAGCCGCACGCACGTCCCGCTCAGCGCGGTGGGCGGCACGCAGTTCGGCGAGTTCCTGCTGACTGAGTCGGTAGTCACGCATGGGCGTAAATTTAGCCGATTCTTCTGCTGGTTACCCGGCCAAGCTCAACCGAAATCTCACATGAGATCTGCATATCCTCATCATTTGTGCAGTACAAGAGCCTAGCCGATCGCGTAGCCTTGTATCTCTTGACGGTAAGTAGCACGGCTTCCATCGGGTGTTGCGCGCGCGACACAGACTGTTTCCTCGTTACAGACATCCCTTTCACCGCGATCCAGGGCAGATGATCAGAGCTCACTCTCAACGTCTCTTACAGCCATACTCAGCTCAAGTGCAAATCGCTCAATCCGACAATGCGCGCGCTCTTTCGATGGATGGCGATATGTGGGAGTTTCAGTTCATCTATGCGAACGGGCGCAGCGGCAACGCGGGTTCAGGGCGGCAGCAAGGCCGCTTCATCAGGGCGGCACACATCAGGCATTGCGACCTCGAAAGGGTCATCGACAACCCGTCCGCGGAAGATGGTGAGGTGGACGAGCGCATCCTTGAACTAGCGAGGTTCCTGCTTGAGGCTCCTCTGCCGTTCCAAGCTGCCGACAGGTACGAGTACTGGCTTCTTGACCCCAAAGACAATTCGCCCCTTGCCCTGATTTTCTCCTGTGTCGAAGCGCCGGAGATGGCGTCGTTTCCGAAACTGACTGACTGGACGGCGCTTCCGGCAGCAGTTATGCCGATTGAGATAAGCGAGGATGAGCGCGGCAAATCATATGGACCCGTGAACTACCGGCTGGAACGATGCGTCGCCGAACGTGCAGGTACCAAACCGAGAGCACGGTGGTTTACCCGTCGGTCCAATGAGTGCGAGAATTTCCCGCCGTATCTGGTCCGCGAGGATTGGAAGAGCGAAGAGCATCAGGATCTTTGTCAACGTTATCTGCATCGCCAAGCTCCCCGGTTGTTGATGCTGCATGGAATCGGCAGGGAGGATCGGCGGCGAATGGAGTTGGCGGCGAAGGCGAACGCGCTCGACGTGGTGCGTTTCTATCCGCTGTATCCGGAAATCGCCGACAAGGACGTCATGGATGCAATTCGGATCGAAGCTCGAATTAGGATGGCGGCAGGCGAGACAGCGTACGCGATGGGTCGCCGGGATGGTGTCCTCTACCAGTGATGTGTTCGCGCCGAGGCTCTCGACTTTCCCCTATCGTATCGAATGAGTTGCTGCGTATGGCTGGGCCTCACAGAACGGGCGGACTAAGCGTACGCATACGCCGCACCCTGCTCAAGGAATTCGAGTCGCTGCGAGCTGGAAGAAATGACTGAAACCGATCGCGGCATCAATGCGTCGAAGCTCGATGAAGCGATTTCGATGCTAGAGCGATACCTTGATGCCGAAGAGCTTGCGCCGTTGCTCAGCGTTTTGGGCGAACTGGCCGAGAATCCGGATGATGACACGTTGTTGGCCCGCCTCTCCGATGTCGTTGGCAACCTCGGGGTTCTACAGGGCGCCGTTCTGACTTACGCCCCGATCCTTGTCGGTCTTCTGTCTGACGATCCGTTCAGCGACTGAGACGCGTCCAAGATCGCGTGGGGCACGCCGTGGTCGCCCTCGGGGGACAGAGACGAAGCGCACGACTCGGCCCGTTGCCTGCCCAAGACGACGAGATGCTGCACGATTTTGGGTCATCCACGACCGTGCGAGCCGCAAGATCTTGACGGCGCGTCTCGCTGCGGCGTCGCGCGTTCCGAGGGAGGGGTTGCGTGGGTGCCGCTGGGTGGACGGGGCGCGGACGAAGGGACGCGCGGGCATTTTCGGGCGCTGGCCAGGCGTCGCAGCGCTGGTACCGCCTAGTGCTGGCGCGGATGTCTCTCCGCCTGAGGGACTTCATCAACAAATATAATGGCTCCCGAAAAAGTATGAGTCGCGGCGCATATACTTCAATGCTTATACTATCTCGTCGCTAAACCTGGGAGGAGCCTCGCAACGGGGGTCTCCCAGTGGAGCTGTCGGGTATCCGCTTCTTCCAAACAGCTCGTCGACCCGCCGCACGGGCGGATCGGGCCACAGCTCCCTCGAGGCTACCGGGTCCACCACAGTAATTGGAGTCACTAGCTAATGTTCACAAGCAATCCTTTCGCGGCGCTCTCCGCGGACCTTCCGCTTGACCCTGGGGTCATGCAAGCCTACGTCGTTCTCATGGTGTTTCTGGTCATCGGCGGCACCTTGCTGGACGTCGTCCACAAGAAGAGTGCCAAGTACTTCTTCGAAAAGGGACAGTCGCTGAAGAAGATCGCCAAGCGCGAGGTTGGCGGCGGGGAGAAGCTCGGCCTCGCCGTGAGCACCTTTACGAATGAGGTGTTGACCTCGAGCGAGTTCGCGAATCCCGAGCGTCGGGTCTCGCACCTGTTCACGATGTACGGCTTCATCGTCTTCGTGGTGACCACGGCCATCCTGATCTTTGGCCTGCCCGTCGCGGAGGGGGAAGTTCGGCGCTGGTGCCCTTGCTCTGGCACCTGGGCGCGCTCTCGATCTGCATCGGGGGATACTGGTTCTGGTTTAAGATCCGCGCCGATGTGCGTTCCGAGGGTAACAAGTGGCACAACGTGCACCAGTCCGACCTGTTCATCGTGTCGCTCTTGCTGATGGCCACCTTCGCGCTGATCTGGTCCGTGCTGCAGGCGTCGACTGGCGCGACCTCGGTGTTGAGCATCATCGCGTTCGTCATCTTCATCGCCGCTGCCACCACGCTGTTCAGCACCATTCTGTGGTCGAAGTTCGCACACATGTTCTTCAAGCCCGCGGCTGCGTTCCAGAAGAAGGTTGCCGTGGCAGACG
Source organism: uncultured Gammaproteobacteria bacterium (assembly GCA_963698355.1). GTDB lineage: Bacteria > Pseudomonadota > Gammaproteobacteria > Chromatiales > Chromatiaceae > Thiodictyon. The sequence continues at coordinate 48,552 of CAVOQO010000065.1, forward strand.
GTTCGCGCGACAAGCTGCCCGAGATTCCCGATCTGGCGAGCGCCGAGTGCAAGCAGCGTTTCCCGGACATCCCCGAGTACATGGGCGACAACCCGCCGTACATGGGCCTGGGTATCAAGCGCGAAGCTCCGACCCACTACTGATGTTGATTCGCTGACTCGAGTCACGAAGAGGAACCGAAAATGCCAACTTTCGTCTATATGACCCGCTGCGACGGTTGTGGCCAGTGCGTCGATATCTGTCCGTCGGACATCATGCACATCGACCCGAAGGTCCGCCGCGCCTACAACATCGAACCCAACATGTGCTGGGAGTGCTACTCCTGCGTCAAGGCATGCCCGCATAACGCCATCGACGTTCGTGGTTATGCCGATTTCGCCCCGCTCGGCCACTCGGTTCGTGTGCGCCGTGATGAGGAGAAAGGTGTCATCGCTTGGCGGATCATCTTCCGCAACGGCGAGAAGGACATGAACCTGCTGGCGCCGATCACCACCAAGCCTTGGGGTAAGTTCATTCCCCAGCTCGCCGATCAGCCCGCTCCTAGCCAGGAGATGCGCAATAGCCAGCTGTTGTTCAACGAACCAAAATACATTCGTTTCGACGATGGCGATCTGAACACGCTCGAATCGAATGGTCTCAAGATGCTAGCCGGTGCGGAGAGTTACTAATGGCTTACAAGACTATCGTCGAAGACAACATCGACATCCTGGTCTGCGGTGCAGGCTTGGGCGGCACTGGCGCCGCGTTCGAGGCCCGCTACTGGGGCAAGAACAAGAAGATCGTCATCGCTGAGAAGGCGAACATCGACCGCTCGGGTGCTGTCGCTCAGGGCCTGTACGCGATCAACTGCTACATGGGCACCCGTTTCGGAGAGAACAATCCGGAGGATCACGTCCGCTACGCGCGCATCGACCTCATGGGCATGGTCCGTGAAGACCTCCTGTTCGACATGGCCCGCCACGTCGACTCGGCTGTTCATCAGTTCGAAGAGTGGGGCCTGCCGCTGATGCGTAACCCGAAGACGGGTGCTTATCAGCGCGAGGGTCGCTGGCAAATCATGATCCACGGCGAGTCCTACAAGCCGATCGTTGCCGAGGCCGCCAAAAAGTCCGCCGACAAGGTCTTCAACCGTGTCTGCGTGACCCATCTGCTGATGGACGAGTCCAAGGAGAACCGCGTCGCTGGTGCCGTTGGCTTCAACGTGCGTACCGGCAACTATCACGTGTTCAAGTCCAAGACCGTCGTCGTCGCTGCCGGTGGCGCGTCCAACATCTTCAAGCCGCGTTCGGTTGGCGAGGGTGCCGGTCGTGTTTGGTATGCGCCTTGGTCCTCGGGCTCCGCCTATGGCCTGATGATCGGTGCCGGCGCCAAGATGACCCAGATGGAGAACCGCATCGTTCTGGCTCGCTTCAAGGATGGTTACGGTCCGGTGGGTGCCTACTTCCTGCATCTCAAGACCTATACCCAGAACGGCCTGGGCGAAGAGTACGAGTCCAAGTGGTTCCCCGCACTGGAGGAGATGGTCGGCAAGCGGTATCTGGATGTTGAGGCTTCGCACCGCACCCATCGTCCGATACCGACCTGCCTGCGTAACCACGCATTCATCAACGAGGTGAACGCGGGCCGCGGCCCGATCCACATGGTCACGATGGAAGCGTTCCAGGATCCGCATCTCGAGGAGATCGGCTGGCACAACTTCCTGGGCATGACCGTTGGTCAGGCCGTGCTTTGGGCAGCGACCGACGTCAATCCGAAGTACGAGAATCCCGAGCTGACGACCTCCGAGCCGTACGTCATGGGTTCTCACGCGACCGGTTGCGGCGCTTGGTGCTCTGGTCCGGAAGACCTTTCCCCGCCAGAGTACTTCTGGGGCTACAACCGTATGAGCACCGTCGAGGGTCTGTTCGGTGCCGGCGATGCTGTTGGCGGCACCCCGCACGCATTCTCGTCCGGTTCCTTCACCGAAGGTCGTCTTGCAGCCAAGGCTGCATGCAAGTACATCGACGATGGCAAGGCCGAGGGTATCCGCGTTTCTGACGCTCAGATCAACCGCCGCAAGGAAGAGATCTACAAGCCGATGGAACATTACAAGATCTATCGGAACGAGATCACGGCCGGTTCGGTCAACCCGAACTACATCAACCCGCGCCAGGGTCTGGATCGCCTGCAGAAGTTGATGGATGAGTACTGCGGCGGCGTCACGGTCAATTACATGACCAACGAGAAGCTGCTGCTCATCGGCCTCAAGAAGCTCAAGCTCCTGGAAGAGGACCTTGAGAAGCTTGCGGCAGAAAACATCCACGAGCTGCTGCGCGCATGGGAGCTGAAGCATCGTCACCTCACCTCCGAGTCCGTCATGCACCACACCCTGTTCCGTAAGGAAACCCGCTGGCCGGGTTATTACTACCGGGGTGATGCGATGAAGGTGGATGACGACAACTGGCATGTGCTGACAGTGTCCCGCCGTGATCCCAAGACCGGCGAGTACACCATGGAAAAAGCGCCGTGCTACCACATCATCGACGACAAGCCCGCGGCTAAGGCTGCTGCCTAAGCCTCTCCGGAAACCGGGGCCCCGGGACAGGGGCCCCGCCTTTTCTCCTGGTAAAGCGACGCTTGCAAGTCAAGGGCTGGGCGGAGCGTCCTGGCGGTTGCACCAATGCCATCGAATGTGGGTGGCGGCTATCGGGCTGGTTTCATCGTTTCACACTCACCGGCTTAAGCCAAAGTTCACTACTAGAATTTGAGACGTTTGAAGATGGCGATGTGAAATGAACATCATCGAAAAGTCAGACGAAGAAATTCTTGAGATCGCCCATCCGTTGTGGGACGACCTCATCAAGTACTCGAATAAAGGTCAGTACGGTAAGTTCATTAGAAAATTTTCGTATGAACTGCTGCTCGGCTTGAACGAGGTTGAGCTTGGTAAGCAGTTTGCTCACAGCGAGCTTTCCCGGAACTTGGTCGAAGAGCGAGATTTCCTCGGTCTCATCAGGCGGGGTGAGCATGTGACCGTTCTCTATCGTGTGCGGAGCACGAACAAGGAAGGGGAGTGGCTGGGAAGAATGGTTCTCGGCTATGAGAAAGGGGAAGTACGTATATTCGCCGCATCGATTTTTTAGCGTTATGACAGAAACGATCCAACACAATAAGTACGTAGAGCTCAAGTACAAGGTCGTCGATGCAAAGACTGGTAATGTGCTGACCGCCGTGGAGTTTCCTTTGGGCTATGTCCATGGTGTCAACGACGTGCTTTCGTCGCAAGTCATGGCGGAATTGGAGGGCAAAGCGGTTGGTGACACCATCTCGGTCGAGCTTGACTGCAACAAGTTGTTTGGCCCCAGGGACGAGTCTTTGGTCATTACTGACTATATCGAGAATGTTCCGGAAGAATATCGAGAGATCGGAACCACCATCGTCATGGAAAGCGAGCAGGGTCAGACGAAAACGTTCCTGGTCACGAGGATAGACGAGAAGACGTTGACGATCGATGGAAACAATCCCTTGTGTGGTCGACAAGTGGTTTTTGAGCTCGAGATACTGACCGTTCGGGATGCGACGGAGGCGGAGATAGCCGCCGGCGGCAAGGTCGAAGCGCGGCCCAAGCTCTCAGGTGTCAAGCCAGTACCGCTCTAGCGAACGATCCAACAACACGCGAGCCAGAGCCCCCGGCAAAGGTAAGAGAATGCACCTGAACCACGATCCGGCACAATTCGAAGAACAACAGGCTATTTTTGCCCGCGCACTGGTCCAGAGCATCAGGGTCAAGCTGCAAGAGGCCGGCTTGAATGGCAACAAGCTGGAAGATGCGACAGCGAGCATTGCGTTCAGCGTTGCCAGTGTGATAGATGACACGTCGGCGATTGAAGTCGACGGGATCGAGGCGCATCCGTATCTTGCGTTTCGCACATCGGATGAAGAGTTGACTCACTGCGGTGAGAATTCGTACGTGCATGAGTTTGTTTACGAGGCTCTGCAGAAAATGGCCGAAAAAGGAGCCGGCTGACTAGCCGCGCGCCGCGCTCTTTTCTGCTTTCGTTCTAGGCCTTTTGCTGGCCTCTAGCGGCGGCCGGTTGGCTCGCAAGTCCTCCGGGCGGTAGTGATGTGAGAGTTTAAGTTTGTTATCCTGGCGGAGCGTCCGATGCGTTGTTGGTACGTTCCAGTCAGTCCAACGTGGCATGTCAAGAGAAGGTGATTTATGAGCCAGCAACCCAAAAGCAAACCAAAGGTTCCGGAAGGCAAGGCGCGTTATTACACGACCAAGCAAATGGAGCCGAATGAAAAGGGGTTCATTGGATATCAGACTATCTGGGACTCGCTCCAGAAAGAGGTCGAGTACAAGACCCCGAAGCGGCCCTGAGGTTCAAGGCGGCCGTAGGCTTGCTTGATTCCTGCGACCTCAACGCCCAACGAATGTCAATCGGGCGAGAAGGCATAGGGGTTTATGCTCGGAATGGCCCGGCCGAACGCCGCCTTCAGTATTCGTCACGTTTCCCATTTGGCGGCCAACCACATGGATGTGGAAATCGTGGATCGCCTGATCTGGCCAATCACCGGCGCAGAACCCGATGTAACCCTGTGCCTCGGTTCGACAAAGTCGAAGTGGAAGGCGACAATGTCGTCGAGTCACAGGGACCTGAACCCGTGCCTTGCTGCCGCGGACATCCCGAGAGACCCTGTACTAGGTCGTGCAGCAGCACTTGGAGTGCGGCTGCTTGCCTACAGGTACTGGGTCTAGTGTCCGGAGTGCGGGCATGATACTGGCTGCCTTCTCATGTAAGAGGCGCGGGTTGTGCTCCTCGTTCAATGCCCGCCGGATGGCACAGACGACGGTCCATCTGGTCGAACACGTCCTGCCTCCGCTTCCCGTACGGCAATGGATCTTGCCGGTGCCGGGAGCATAAGGGTCGTACCGCGATTTCGGGATATTCCGAGAAGGAGAAGCCGGAGACGGTCCACAAAACCGCGAGGGCGGTAACTGTCATTTCTCACGCGGGGCAGGAGGTAGCTCCAAACGGTCCAGTCCATCGAGTAGGCGCGGTGCACTTGTCGGGCGCCCAGCGCTCTCATTCAATCGGCACGCAGATATCTTCCCGGGGTCCAGCGAATGCGTTCCGACCAAAGCAGCGTCTTCGTCCAAGCGCTTACCCTCCCTGCTGGGCAACGGCTGGAGTTCTGGGTGGATCCGGGGACAGTCCACTAAATCGCAGGCGCGACTCCGGGCAACTTCACCCTATTCCGTCACGAACCCTTGGCACCACGACGCGGGTCATTCAGGTGCTGTGGGGCCGCCGGGCGGGTGCGACTGCACGTGGCCGCGTTCACAGCCTTGGCCGGGCCACACAGCGATGAACCGACTGACCACGAGGGTGGGCTCTGTGCCCTCCCCGTCCATCTTCGGCCGCTCGACGAGCGAGCCTTCGAAGGTGGTGTAGAGCGCGTCCCCGGGCTCCGTGACCGCGGCTAGGTAGGCGCGCTCGGCTCTGGGCCAGTCTGCCTCGAAGGCGACGGGGTAGCGGCGGCCCGTGAGGCACTCGGTGAAGCTGGCCGCATCGGCCAGGTAGCGCAGCTCGCCGCCGAAGAAGGTGGCGAGGTCGGTGGGTCTGAGGGTTCCGTCGCTGCGCAGGCCGTAGTCGAGGGTGGATTCGATGAAGTTGCCATGAAGATCGAGCTGCCGCAGCTCGTCGGGTCCGATCACCTCGAACTGCAGGGGCATCTCCGCGCCGCCGGGGAGGATCAGGGCTCGGCGGGCGGGCTCGAAGTGCCAGCGCCCCAGGTCGCCACGCACGAGCTCGCGGTCCAGCCACTCCCGGCGCAGGTGAAAGACGTTGTCCGGCCAGAGGTCGAGGTGATGGCGGACACCGGGACAGTTGGCGCAGGGCAGGACGCCGCGGAAGGTGGCCGGCAGGCGCAGGCCATGGGGCGCGCCCACCTGACGCAAGAGGATCTCGACCCCGTCCGGCTGGCCGGCGCCGAGCACCGGGTACAGGGTGTCTGAGGTGAACAGGAGCTGGCCGTCCAGGGTGATCCTTGCGCGCACGGCGTAACGGCCGCGCGGGTCGATGCGCACGGGATCGTAGGGGATGGCGAAGGCGAAAGGCGAGCCCGAGCTGCCGTCAAGGGTGACGCGGCCCAGGGGCTCGGCTGGGGCATCCGCCTGGGCGACGTCGGCGAGGGTGGCCTCGAACAGGGCGCCGGTGGGCAAGGCGAGGCGCTCGCGATAGGACGCGGTTCCCCGCACCCTCGGCTCGGCCGCTGCGTCCCGTTCCGACGCCCCCGGGGTGGCGAGCGGAGCCATCAGCGATAGCGTCGTCAGCAGCATCATCCAGCGAAGCATGAGGTGTGCTCGAACGAAAGGGGCGTCGAATCCGGCAACCAGGAGTCCCTGGCGCCTTCGTCGTCACACTGTGGGAGGGTCGCTCGGTCGTCTCGGTCCCGTTCAAGTTGAAGGGCACCGTCGCCGGGCTCCCACGGCCCTTGACGACGCGCCGCGAGGGTGCACCGCCTTTTACTCCTGCGGCGGGGGGGTGCCGGCACGCTCCATCGCGCGGGTGCGCGCATAGCGCTGGTAGGTCCAGCCCTTCTCGTAGGCGCGGTCCCGAAGGAATCCCAGCGAGTTGTTCATGCGGCTCTTGAGTATCAGGGCGTCGCTTTGCAGGACGGCTTGCCCCTGCTCGCTCACGAACACCAGGGCCGGCAGGTCGGTGAAGCCGAGGTCACGGTACCAGGCGGCCGGGGTGGTGCGCTCCCCGCTTGGGGTCAGAACCGGCGTGCGGTCATCGGCGGCGTCGAGCCGTACCACCTCCATCTCCTCCAGTTGGGCACGGATCTGCGGGTCCTGGATCACCTCCCGGTGAAAGCGCGGGCAGCGGGGACACACGGCGGACTCGAAGATCACTACCAGGGGGCGCGCAGCGGGCACGCGGGTGCGCTCCAGCGCATAGGGCGGCTGGGCGACCAGGGGATCGGGCATCAGGCCCGCGGCCGGTCCAACTGTCGTGGGGGAGGGGGCTGAGGCCGTGGCGGCGAGGTAGTCCTTGAGGGACTGGCCCTGCCCGTGGCCGTCGATCAGGTAGTCCAGCACCCGGGTGAAGCGCTCGGGCTCGTAGTAGCCGGGGAGCCGCGCCAGGAGCCGTGCCCCGCCCGCACCGTCCGGGGCATAGAAGAGCAGGGTGGGGGCGAACTGCACCCCTTGGCTCAGCACAAAGTCCTTGACCGGCTGGGCCGCGCCGGTGAAGTCCGTCAGCTCGGCGTCGTCGAAGATCTCCAGACCGATGGTATCGAAATGGGCCTGGACGCGCTTGGCGATGGCCGGGTCACCAAGGCTCTCCTGGAGGAACAGGTGGCAGTAGGAGCAGCCCTGCGTGCTGACGAACAGGAAAAGCCCCAGCTTGCCGGCGCTGGCCGCGTCCGCGAGGTCCTGGGGCAGGTCGAGGAAGGACTCCTTGAACCAGGCGGGGTAGGTGACCTGGGCGATTACCCCGTCGTCGAAGTCGTCCGCCTGAGCGGAGATGCCCAGGGCAAGGAGGACGAGGCACAGGGAAGCGAGTACCCGGAGGATCATGTGGACCCCATCAGCCGTCCGGCGATGTGGAAGCCCCCGACATAGGTGCCGGTCGCCGCCCCCAGGCTGCTCAGCAGGAAGACGACGAAGACCCGGGCGACCCGGTTGCGCCACCAGCCGCGCAGGGTGCTCGCGTCCTCCCGCAGGCGGCTGAAGTTCCCCACGCTCGGCCTGCGCAGGGACAACTCCACGGCGGCCGTCACCATGCCGGCGCCGATCGCCGGGTGCAATGTCGTCAGCGGGGCGGCCACGAATCCGGAGACCACGGTGAGGGGGTGCCCGCCCGCGATCAGGGTGCCGAGGGCGCAGAGCCCCCCGGTGATCAGGACCCAGGCAACCACCAGGTCCAGGCCCAGGCTGGGGCTCTGTAGGAAGCCATAGGCGAAGCCGCCGAGGATCAGGACCAGGATGGCCCAGGGGAAGAGACCGGACCAGGGGCTGGGCTTGGGAAGCCGCTCCAGCTCGGCGATCTCCGATGCGGGGTCCGGCCCCGGCTGAGCGAGATGACCCTCGATCCCCTTGAGGTGTCCGACCCCAACCACCGCGAGCACCCGCCGGGCGCCGGTGCGGGCGGACTCCTGCCGCAGCTTGGCCGCCATGTAGCGGTCGCGCTCCTCGATCAAGGGGACATAGAGATCCTGGCGATCCTCGGAGAACTCGGCAAAGGCGGTTTCGAGGACGTCCCCCTCCTTGAGCCGCTCCACCTCCTCCTCCGACACCTCGTCCGAGGTGACCAAGGCCGCCAGAAGCCCCACGAAGAGGCTATAGCGCTTCCACCAGCGCAGCCTCGCGGAGATGCGCTTGAGGGTCACACCGATCTCCCGGTCGATCAGGAGGATCGGCAGACCTCGCTCCTGCGCCAGGCGGATGGCCATGCGCTGCTCGGCCCCCGGCTCGATGCCGAACTGATCGGCGAGGCGCTGCTGGTAGGCCGACAGGGCCAGGTTGGCCACGACCATGTAAACGCGACCATTTCGGATCACCGAGAATAGATCCATCTGGGACAGGGACTTGGGGTCCACCATGGCGCCGAAGCGGGCGCGGCAAAGCTCCACCGCCACGGCGTCGTATTCGCCCCCTTCGATCAGGCGGCGCACCTGCTCGGCGCTGGCTCTCGAGACGTGGGCGGTGCCGAGCAGGGTGACCTGGGCCGCGTCCACGAGAAGCTCCCTCTGAGGCTCTTCGGCAGACGCGACTGACTGGGTTGGGGCTTCGCTCATGGATGGATCGTTGGATCAGCGTTCGGAGCTATGAGGTATCAGTAGCCTGGGGATGAGGCCCCAAGGTGGGACAAATGGCGGAAAGAGTCGGCTTTGGTCGGGATCGGGGTATGCCTTATGATGCCAGGGCGATTTCTGTCAAAGCATGCACCATCTCGCTGGTCTTTTCGCCCGCCTTCGGCGTCGCGCCGACAGTCACATAGCCCAACTATGCTCCTATCGGCGCCCCTTGAAGGCAGACGAAAATCCTTCGCGACCTGGTACATGATCCTCCGGCAATCGCCCAGAGAACCCAAATTGGGCTGACACCCGCCCCTGTTACTGATCGGAGCCAGGATGAGCCCCCAATCACTTCGCCCCCTGACGATTCAACGCCTGATTCCACGCCTGATTCCACTCCTCGGCGCTGTGCTGCTGCTCGCCGGATGCGCCACGGTGGAGAAAGACAAGCGGGCGGTGGCCCTGCAGGCGGCCACCAACGGCTATCAGTCTGCCATCCGCTGGGGCTATTACGAGACCGCCTTCGGGTATCTGCATCCGGACCTGCGCAAAGACAAGCCTGTTCCGGAGAGCTTGAAGGATCTGCGGCTGACGGGTTACGACGTCGTCCAGCCTCCAACCATGCAGGGTGAGGATACGGCGATCCAGGTGGTCAACATCGACTACCTCTACGAGGATCGCCAGGTCGTCAAGCGGGTCAGCGACAGACAAGTCTGGAAATGGGACGACGAGTTCGACTCCTGGTGGCTCAAGTCCGGCCTGCCAGCCTTTCAGTAGGCCGGCCTCGCCGGCCGCGACAGGCCAACAGGGGCAGGGCTCAGATCTCAGTTCCGAGCGCGATTCCCGAGAGAGGCTCCAGCGCTGGCGACCCGGGAGGGCTGCTGGACTTTCCGTACACCGACGCGCAGCCCCCTGGCCCGTCTAGTTCACCTCGGTCTCCATGACGCAGTTGGGCACCAAACGGATGCGATAGCTGCGCCCGGGTTCGACGAAGACGACCCGTCGGCACTCGTTTAGCCCAATGTAGAACTCGAAGAGATGCAGCCCTGAGTCCAGCTGGAAGCTGTATTGCTGGTTGCGGTGGATGTTGAATACATTCTGGCCGTCGATCTGAAGCCGAATGGGGCTGAAGAGGCCCACCCAGGAACCGCCGCGATAGACCGTCACGTTGGAGGCCTGCAAGGGGTCCGTTACCACCGGCAGGGGGCCAGTCGGTCCGCCGGTTGCACAGCCTCCTGCCAATACGGTCAGCAGAATGGCGGCGGTGACGAGTTGGTTTCGGGTCCTGATCCAGCGCATTCAATGGTCCCCGTGTCGATTTCGCGGTGCGGCACGGGAGGGTGTGACGCTACCAGCCGTCGGATCATGCCCCGGCCCGCGCGGGACCGTCAACCTGGCTTGTGCCCGCTTCGGGCGTCCCACGGCATCCAGGATCCGGCATCCAGGATCCGTCGTGTCCGAACAAGCTGTTCATCCCGATTCCTCGGGCGAGGGGAATCTCCCTCCAACCGCAACGAGGGCCTGTCCATCCCGAGCTCAGGGCGTCTCGGATTCGCCGCTGAGTGAGCCTTTCGCCGGGACGCCGGCACTGGTGTCTGCTTGGCCCCGTCCACGTAACGGTCCCGGGCCGCCCTTGCGCGCTCGAATATCCCGAGGAGCTGCTCCCCATCGCCCCGGCGGATGCTCTCGGCCAGGTCCGTCAGCTCCACGCTGAAGCGGCCGAGCATGGCGGACAGGGCCTCCCGGTTGGCGATGCAGATGTCCCGCCACATCACGGGGCTCGATGAGGCGATGCGGGTGAAGTCCCGGAAGCCGCCCGCGGCGTAGCGGAAGATCTCGTCCGTCTCGTCCATGCGTGCTAGGGCGTCCACCAGGCCGAAGGCAAGCATGTGGGGCAGATGGCTGGTGGCGGCCAGCACCTCGTCGTGGTGGGCGACCGACATGCGGCTCACCTGGGCCCCGCAGGTCCGCCACATCCAGTCCACCCGCTCGACCGCCTCCGGGTCCGTCTCGGGCAATGGGGTCAGGATCACCCGACGGTTGCGGTAGAGCTCCGGGAAGGATGCGTCCACGCCGCTCCGCTCGGTCCCGGCGATGGGGTGGCCGGGCACCAGCCGGGGCGGGACCTCACCAAAGGCGGCTCGGGCATCCACCACCACGCTCCCCTTGACACTGCCCCCATCGGTGATGACGGCACCCGCTCGGGTGCGCCCTCGGATGGTCTCGAAGATCCCGCGCATGGCCCCCAGGGGCACGGAGACAAACACCAGGTCGGCCCCCTCAACCGCCGCCGCTGGGTCCTGGCTGTACCGGTCGATGACCCCGAGCTCAAGGGCCCGCTCCAGGTTGGCCAGGGCCCTCCCGCAGCCCACTACCTCGTTCACCGTCCGGGCGCCCCGCAGGGCCCGGGCCAGGGAGCCGCCGATGAGCCCGACACCGATGATCGCGAGACGCTCGATCATGGGGCGAGCAGGTCCCCCAGGGTCTCGATGAATCGCGCGTTCTCCTCTGGCAACCCGATGCTCACCCGTAGGTGGTTCGGCAGCCCGTAGTTGGCGATGGGCCGGACTATGACGCCGCGGCGCAGCAGGGCCTCGTTCATTGGACCGGCCGGGCGGCCCAGGTCCACGGAGACGAAGTTGCCGACCGAGGGGATGTAGGCGCGCCCCAGGGCCTCGAAGGCGGCGGTGAGCTGCTCCATGCCGGCCCGGTTCAGCTCCACGGAGGCCCGCACATGATCCCGATCGTCGATCGCCACAGCGGCCGCCGCCTGGGCCAGGCTATTCACGTTGAAGGGTTGGCGCACCCGGTTCAGCAGGTCCGCGATCCGCGGGTCGCTCAGGGCATAACCGACCCGCAGGGCCGCGAGTCCATGGGCCTTGGAGAAGGTCCGGGTGACGATCAGGTTCGGATAGGTGCCGATCCAGCGGCTCGCGTCGGGAAACTCGGGCTCGTCCACGTACTCCGTGTAGGCCTCGTCCACCACCACCAGGCAGGTTTCCGGCAGTGAGTCGATGAAGGCCCGCAGGGTGTCCGACCGGAGCCAGGTCCCGGTGGGATTGTTGGGATTGGCGATCCAGACCACCCGGGTGCGATCGCTGACGAGGGCCGCCATCTCCTCCAGGTCGTGACCAAAGTCGCGCGCCGGGGCTATGCGGGCCGTCGCCCCCACCGCCTGGGTCGCGATGGGGTAGACCGCGAAGGCGTGCTCGGAGAACAGGGACTCGACCCCTGGCTGCAGGAAGATCCGGGCCACCAGGTCCAGCACGTCGTTGGATCCATTCCCCAGGGTGACGCAGAGGGGGGAGACCCCGTGATGCTCTGCCAGCACCCGTCGCAGCTCGAATCCGCCCCCGTCTGGATAGAGCCCGAGCTCGTTGAGGTGAGCGGCGATGGCCACCCGAGCCAGGGGACCGGGTCCCAGTGGGTTCTCGTTGGAGGCGAGCTTGATGGAGCCCGAGATTCCAAGCTCCCGTTCCAGCTCAGAGACCGGCTTGCCCGGCACATAGGGGGTCAGACCGGGGATGCCTGGGGCGGCCAGGGCCAGGAAGGGGTTGTCCGATCGGTTCATGTTGGGTCGAGCAAGAGGATTTATTGGCGGCAAATACTCAGAGGACCGCGACCGGGTAGGAGCCCAGGACCTTAAAGAGCAGGGCCTCGCGCCGGAGGTGCTCCAGGGCCTGGGCGACCTTGGGCTCCTGGCGGTGGCCCAGGATGTCGATGAAGAAGACGTAGTCCCAGATCCCCCGCCGGGACGGGCGGGACTCGATCCGGGTCATGCTGATGCCGTGCTCCGCCAAGGGGGTGAGTAGCCCATGGAGTCCACCCGACTCGTTGCGGCAGGAGAGCAGGAGGCTGGTCTTGTCTTGGCCACTGGGCGGGGCGTCCCGGGGGCCGATCACCAGGAAGCGCGTCGTGTTCCCCGGCTCGTCCTCGATGCGCTCGGCGAGTAGTCGGAGCCCATAGATCTCGGCCGCCTGAACCCCGGCTACGGCGGCGGCCGCCGGGTCCTCGGAGGCCAATCGCGCCGCCTCCGCGTTGCTCCCCACCGCCACTCGCTCCGCCAGGGGCAGATGGCGATCGAGCCAGCCCCGGCACTGGGCGAGGGACTGCTGATGGGAGTAAAGGGTACGGATGGCTCCCAGATCCGACGCGAGGGTCATCAGGTTGTGGTGGATCCGCAGACTCACCTCCCCCACGATCAGCAGGGGGGAGGTCATGAACAGGTCTAGGGTGTGGCTGATGACCCCTTCGGTGGAGTTCTCGACCGGCACCACCCCGTAGTCACAGGAGCCGGCCTCCACCTCCCGGAAGATATCCCCGATGCTCGGCGGGGCCGTGGCCTGAACCGAGTGGCCGAAATGCTTGATGGCGGCGGCCTGGGTGAAGGTCCCCTCGGGGCCCAGGTAGGCGACCCGCAGGGGCCGCTCCAAGGCCAGGCAGGCGGACATGATCTCGCGGAAGAGACGCAGGACTTCCTCGTCCCCCAAGGGACCGGGGTTGCGCTCCTTGATGCCCCGCAGGATGGCCGCCTCCCGCTCCGGACGATAGAACTGGGCGCCTCCCTCGGGCCCGGCCGAACCGGAGTTGGACTTGATGTGCCCAACCTCCTGGGCACAGCGGGCGCGCTCGCTGATCAGCCGCAGCAGCTCCCGGTCGATGCCGTCAATGCGCTGGCGCACCCGCTCCAGGTCATCGACGGGGTTCGCCGGGGCGCTCATGGGAAGGGTCGGCCGGCCTCAGTCGCCCAGACAACGCACCGAGAGGACCCCCTCGATGGCGCGGATTCTGGCGGCCGTGTCCTCCGGGCAGGGGCGGTCGATGTCGATCAGGGTCACGGCCACCTCGCCGCGGGAGCGGTTCAGCATGTCCAGGATATTGAGCCCGGCCGCCGCGAGGTCCGTGGAGATCTGGCCGACCATGTTGGGGACGTTGCTGTTGACGATGGCCATCCGGTAGCCACCGTTGCGCGACAAGTAGATATCCGGGAAGTTAACCGAATTGGTGACGGTGCCGTCTTCCAGATAGTCCCGCACCTCCTCCGCCACCATGACGGCGCAGTTGTCCTCTGCCTCCTTGGTGGAGGCCCCCAGGTGGGGCAGGGTCACCACCCGCGGATGGTCCTTCAGCAGGTTGCTCGGGAAGTCGCAGCAATAAGCGTAGATATGCCCCTGATCCAGTGCGGTCACTACCGCATCGTCGTCTAGGATGCCCTCCCGGGAGAAGTTGAGGAGCACCGCCCCCCTCTTTAGGATCTTGATCCGCTCGGCGTTGATCATATGCCGGGTCTCGTCGGTCAAGGGCACATGGAAGGTCACGAAGTCGGAGCGCGAGAGCAGGTCGTCGATGCTGAGCGCCGGCTGCACGTCGCTCGCCAGCTGCCAGGCGCGCTGCACCGTGATGGTCGGATCATAGCCCACCACCCGCATCCCGAGTGCCCGGGCGGCGTTGGCTACCTGGACCCCGATGGCGCCGAGACCGATGACCCCCAGGGTGCGGCCGGGCAGCTCGAAGCCCACGAACTGCTTCTTGCCCGCCTCCACCAACCTGCCGATCTCCGCGTCCGCCCCGTTGAGACCCCGGGCGAACCGCCAGGCCGGACCGATGTTGCGGGCGGTGATCAGCATGCCCGCGATCACCAGCTCCTTGACCGCGTTGGCATTGGCCCCCGGGGCGTTGAAGACCGCGATGCCGCGCGCCGTCATGGCGGCGACGGGGATGTTGTTGGTGCCCGCCCCGGCGCGGCCGATGGCCTTGATGGTGTCCGGGATTACCAGGTCGTGCATCTTGGCGGAGCGCACCAGGATGGCGTCCGGGTGGGCGATCTCGGAGGCCACCTCGTAGCGGTCCCGAGGCAGCCGGTCGAGCCCGGCGACCGAGATGTTATTCAGCGTCTGGATCTTGAACATGAGTTCTCTCTGGAAGGGCTAGAGGGCCGAGGACCGAGGGCCAAGGTGGGACGGGCCTTCGTTCCTCGGCCCTCGCTACTCGGCACTCGCCACTTCTTCTCTATCCGCGGTTCCGCTCGAACTCCTGCATGAAGCCGATCAGGGTCTGCGCCCCAGGCTCAGGCATGGCGTTGTAGATGCTCGCCCGCATGCCGCCCACCGAGCGGTGGCCCTTGAGGGTGGTCAGCCCTGCCGCCTTGGCCTCCTTCAAGAAGATCTCGTCCAGCGCCGGGTCGGCCAGGGTGAAGGGCACATTCATCCAGGAGCGTGACTGGGGCTCCACCGGGTTCTTGTAGAAGCGGGAAGCGTCGATGGCGGCGTAGAGGGCCTGGGCCTTCCGCTGGTTGATGACCGCCATGGACTGGAGACCTCCCAGGTCCTTCAGCCACTGGAACACCAGACCCGCCAGGTACCAGGCATAGGTGGGCGGAGTGTTGTAC
>CAVOQO010000066.1:0-105044 GCA_963698355.1 uncultured Gammaproteobacteria bacterium
ATGCCGGCGAGCGCCAGTGTTACCGTTCGCCCGCCGGTCGTCAGCACCCCCGTCACAAGGGTCGTCCCATACGCCGCAAGCCGCGACCAAGTTCGCGCGTGCATCGGATAGACAAGAACTGAGGTAACCTCCCTTGCATCGAAGAGCGCCGCATATGCAAGAACTTGATGGACGTCGTGACGGTGTTCCGCTCTCAACTCCTCGGCGAGAGCCATCCACCTCGACTCATCTAATTCCTGAAAGTGACCTTTGTACTTGGCATCGATCACGCAAACACCATTGGCGTGCCTTACCACGAGATCGGGAATCAGGCTTGTTATGCTGCTATGAGCCTGACTATTACCCATATCTCTGGAAGAACCTGGCCTCCCGCGTCGCAAGTGACTGATTCGTCCTCGCGCGAACGGGAATCCGGCCGTGTTGCGGCTCTGGTAACCCTCTGATCTGGCAAAAGCCGCAAAGATGTGGGTAATACTCAGGCTATGAGCTGGCCCTTTCCAACGCACAGGTACAGCAGTCTGGTTCGCATACCCGGAGCGCACTTCACCGCCGAATCCCGTAGCCCAGGTGCGAACGATGTATTCGACCCATCGCTCGAACAGTAAATGCATGGGGAGAGCCCAGGCGAGACCGTCAGATTCAGAGCGGCCAGCGAGACCGCGCTCGTCGACAATCCACCCCAACGCTTCCAAACCCTTCGAAAGAGTCTCGGATGGCAAACCGACACCGCGGAGCAGCAGGCCCAGAGTGCGACGATCCGGTGCACACGCACGCGTATCTCGGAGGTCGAAGAGTAGCTCTTGTGCGCTTTGCCCGAGGCGCCTAGCAACAGCATCCATTACATAAAAGGGTTCCAGCGCACGCAGTACGGTCTCGACTCCCCACCGAATATGGCTGCGCAAGAGCGTATCGGCAGCCAAGTCAGAGAAGCGACAGGGTATTCGATGGAATGCACCCCGAATGATTTGATCGTCGACATATCTTTGCCAGAGAATCTGCCCGCGCGGTGCTTCGCGCACCGCCTCTTGGAGACGAAAGCCACGGCGGAGTTCTCGCAGTAGGGTCGAAAGCCGACCAAGAATTGGACCGGCCAACACCCAAGGAGGGACCTCGCTGGCGCTTCCTGGCACCAGTGGCATTTCGAGGATCTGAGGTTGTGCCGCCCACCCAACCCGTTCAAGCAACGGCCCGATGCCATCCCACCCAAACCGTGGTCGGACTACCAGGCCTGCGGCTACTTTTCGTGTATCTGGGGCGCGCACCGGTACGGCGCCCACCGTCCCTCCGGGTCGCAGTCTCAGATTAACGCTATCGCTAGTGGCAATGAGTTCTGGGGTCACCGCTAATGCGCTAAGGTATGGCCGGTTAGCAGCGATGAAATTTTGGGCGTGGGCATTCCAGCTGCGGTCTCGTCCCCCGATGCCGAAGTCGGACGAATCGAGCGCTATCGGTGCCCCCTGATCGGTGAGCGCATAGAACCGTTTGCGTCGGGGCTCCCACGCTGACGCGTACGGCACAGTGTGCCGCTGGCGTCTACCGGGTTTCGCCATGGAAGCCGACTTCCATGTCCAGCCATTCGAGATAGGCGCGCAGTTCGCTCTCGCACGCGCCAAGCCGCCCCTCTTGCAGATACTCCAGGATCAACGGTACCAGCTCGTATTTCAGCCTATTTTTAAGCTCCGCCTCCGATCCGGCAAGAAAATAGGCGTGACCCGGAACCAATGCGAGCGCATCGTCAGGCGCGTATTGGGCAAAGATATCCAATAATCTGCCAAAGGAATCAGTGGCAAGACGCAGTCCTTGTTCCGCCACAACATCCATATCGGGCCAAAGATCCACGAAGGCAAAACGGCGTCGGACTGCTAAATCAAGAATGGCTATGGAACGGTCCGCGCTGTTCATCGTGCCAAGAATAAACAGGCCGCGAGGTATTTCGAGAGTCTCTTCACCATTCTTTAGCCGCTGCGGGAGTCTAATTGTACGGCCCTTCTCCTGGGCAATTTCTCGCGGCTCCAAGAGGAAGATTGCCTCGCCCAGTACCCGGCCAAGATCTGCGCGGTTGATTTCGTCGATTACCAACAGGTAATCACCGTTCCTGGCCGCGTCCGCCGCTTCAATTAGCCAACCACGCTTGACGTCGAAATGCAGAGACTGTTTTTCTACGTCTGGGGAGATGCCAGCCACGAAGGTCTCATATGTCACGGCAGGGTGAAACTGAACCGACATGCCGTTGGCACTGAAGTGCGTGGCCAACAGCTCCACTGCGAGTCGGGTCTTGCCAGTACCAGGCGGCCCCTGCACGATAACGAAACGACGCTCGCGCAGTAGCGCATTAAGGTCGTTAGCACTGATCTTGGGAAAGAGATTCGCGCGCAGCTTTAATTTGAGCAGCTCGGTCTCGTCGACAGCGCCTCTAAGTGGCATCCATCCCCGCTCCCAGCCGTAGAAATCGAGAAAGGCGCTCACCACTGCGCCGGCCATGGCGGGGTCGCCGGGCACCCCAACGGCGGCGTAGATGTAATTACCATATCGGTCAAGGACCTGACGAAAAGGGGCAAAGCGATCCCGCATGACCCGCGGGAACGGCTCTGCGAGATTCGTTGGGTCGTGCTTTACCCACATGGAGACACCGAAGGCGTGACGGAGGTACCGCCTCAGCGCTTGTAGATGACGTGCGTGTCCTGGGCGCCCAAGAATCTGTTCGTCCGGCGAGAGCCCCCGTGTGCCGCAGACAAAGGTCAGAAGGCTCGACGCTGGGTGATCGTCTGTTCCCTCGACCGGGAACCATATCAGCGACATGCCTCCATACACGCCACTAGAGGGGCTGTCCTCGTGGACGAAACCTGCGAACGAAACGCTATCGGAACCAGGCATAAGCGCTACGCGGGCCGAGTACCTGGACTTCGCCCAGTAGCGTGTCCTGAAGAGCGCGCTAATGGCTTCTCTGATTCTTTGCTCGAAGTGGTCCCGGCTTATGGTTTCGATCATTCCCCCCGCGATCAGGCTAGCTAACTGGTCTAGGGCCAAGGTTCGGTGCCTCCATTTGTGCTTGCGGCGATGCACCCGGCGTCGTCACCCGGATATGCAAAATTCAGCTTCAAGCAGCGCCTGCGCAAAGAGAAAAAGCGGAGCCCCTCGTACGGCGTTGGCAAGCCGCAGCTTGGTAAGGAGCCATTGCGTCGGTTTTGGCTCTCGCTCGGACGTGGTCTCCTCGGTCACCCTGAGGAGGCTGCGCATCACAATATCCAAGTTCCCATGCAGGCACTAGATTGAGCAGCGCAATCGGAAGACCGGAACCAAGGCGGAGCTGGCACTGCGCCGGACGCTCTGGCGCCTCGGCCTGCGATACCGATTGCATCAGAGCGACCTTCCGGGCAACCCGGACCTGGTGTTCTCCCGACAGCGTGTCGCGGTCTTCGTGGACGGCGACTTCTGGCACGGGCGGGACTGGGAGCGACGGCAGACGCGCCTGAGCACTGGCAACAACAGCCACTACTGGATTGCCAAGATCGGCTACAACCGGGAGCGAGACGGCCGCAACAATGCCCTGCTCGCCGAGCTCGGCTGGCGAGTCCTGCGGCTGTGGGAGACGGATGTGCTCAAGGACCCGGAGTGGGCGGCGCGCCGGGTCGAGGCGCTCGTCGCCCCTCCGCGGTGACAGGCAGGGACGGCCACGGCGTCGGGACCGCCGACGAAGATGTTCGCGCTGATCAACCAGTTCGCCCAGGGCAAGGTCTCGGCCGAGCTCAACCACCAGCCCGGCAACCCCGCCTTCAAACGTGTCTGGGACGACATCGTCCACGTTGCGGAGGAGGTCAACGAACCGAGCCGCTTCACCACCTTCATCGCCTTTGAGCGCATCTCGCTGGCCTCCCGCAACAACCCGCACCGCAACGTCATCTTCCGCGACGCGGCCGAGCGCGCCGGAGAGGCGAGCTACAGCATCGTCGCCGTACGCTGCGAGCCGGAAGGATGAATCGACGCGTTACTCGAGGCCCCTAACCCTGCGGGGAATCCCTCGGGTGTCGTTGCCAAGGTCAATCCTGAAGGCCCCGTCAAATGGCTTGGGCCGCGCCTGCGCGGACTCAGCTGCGCCTCGGGACAGGAGAAGCGACTCTAAACCGTGCCATGCCCTGAAACTGGGGACAGCAAGCCGCCCGCCCCCGCTCAAGCCGGCTCGAGCAGCCCTCCGAGACGCTCCGGGCAGGGACGTCGCAGCGTGGCGGAGGGCAGCTCGCCGAAGGCGCGCCGATAATCGCCGGCGAAACGGCCGAACTGGTAAAAGCCGTGGGCGGCCGCGACATCCGCCACCGTTGACGTCCCGGATTCGACCGCGTGGAGGGCGCGGCGCACGCCATGAAGCCGCAGCTTGTGAACGAACTCCCACGGAGACAGGCCGAGTTCGTCCTGAAAGGCGTACTCCAGGGTGCGTCGGCTGACTCCGGCCAGGGCAGTGAGCTCGGCACAGTCCAGGGTCGCGAGATCCGCTTCCCGCAGCCACTCGATCGCGCGGTCAAAGCCGCGCCGGCGTCGGTTTGGCGTCGGTCTGGGTGCACGCTCGTCGGGCAACCTGACCGTCGAAAGGAGCCAGCGAAGCAGGTCGTGCTCGATGGAGCTCACCACGACCGGCTCGGTCAAGAGCCACGGGGCATCGTGAAACCGAGCCAAGAGCGACAAAAGCCAGATCCCCAGCGCCTGTCGCTCTCTGACTGCCGCCGGAAGAAGCCGGCGCAGCGCGGCCTGTTCCAGACCATCGAAGATTGCGGTATCCACCTGAGCGCGCAGCCAGTCGAGACGAACCAGCACGATCAACTGGGACTGTCCCGCATCGATGCGGGCATCCAAGGCACCCGGCAGCGAGGCCGGGAGACCGCGCTCGTGCAGGGACCCGCCCCAGAAGCTCGAGCTCCCGCCGGTCCGCAGCGGGAGCGAGTAAGCGAACATCCCCGCCGGGGTCAGACCCTGTATCTGAAGCCCGCCCTGGTAGGACTCACAGTAGGCGAGCCAATTCGGGGTGACCAGGATGCGTTTCTGGTGGCGGAAGGGGGCTTCGACGCGTGCCCCCAGGACCTCCCAAGGATGGGAGCCCATCTCCCAGGCGCAGGGATCATCGAAGTCCTGCAGGGCCACAAAGGCGATCGGAGCCGCCGCGTCCCGATCCCGGTCTCCCCCCGCCGGCCTATTCACGGTCTTTTCCATCGCTTGTCACCCAGATTGCGTGATCCGCATAGCCGACGCCGTGATTTTAACGCAAGATTTCGCTGGGACTTGACTGAGACTCCTTGACATCCCGTCATAACCTGATCAGGGGCCGATGCTCGGGAGGCGGGGCAACCTGCTCCGGCGGACGCGGAATTCTCAGAGAGACCAAGCACCAACAACAATTTAGCCACCCGTTTAACCATCCAAAGGAGAAGGTCGAATGAAAAAGGTGACCCTGCTTGCGGCGCTCGCGTTTGCCGGCGCTCTGACCCAGGGGGCGGCCCTGGCCGAAGCCGCCAAGCCGAATATCCTCGTCATCTTCGGCGACGACATCGGCTACTGGAACCTGAGCTACAACAACGACGGGATGATGGGCTACCGCACGCCCAACATCGACCGCATCGCCAGCGAGGGCATGCGCTTCACCGACTACTACGCGGAGCAGTCCTGCACCGCCGGGCGCGCCGCCTTCATCACCGGCCAGATGCCCGTGCGCACCGGCCTGACCAAGGTCGGCATCCCCGGGTCCGACCTCGGCATCCAGAAAGAGGACCCGACACTCGCCACCCTGCTCAAGCCAATGGGCTATGCCACCGGCCAGTTCGGCAAGAACCATCTGGGCGACCGCGACGAGTTCCTGCCCACCAACCATGGCTTCGACGAGTTTTTCGGCAACCTCTATCACCTCAATGCCGAGGAGGCGCCGGAGCACCCGAACTATCCCAAGAGCCCCGAGTTCCGCGAGAAATTCGGTCCCCGCGGGGTCATCCATTCGTGGGCGAACGCCGACGGAACCCAGAAGATCGAGGACACCGGCCCG
The DNA here is from genome assembly GCA_963698355.1 of uncultured Gammaproteobacteria bacterium. Lineage (GTDB taxonomy): Bacteria > Pseudomonadota > Gammaproteobacteria > Chromatiales > Chromatiaceae > Thiodictyon. The sequence goes on from CAVOQO010000066.1 coordinate 6,023, forward strand.
CTCACCAAACAGCGCATGGAGACGGTGGACCAGGAGTTCCTGGACGCGACGCTGAGCTTCATCGACCGCCAGCACCAGGCGGGCAAGCCCTTCTTCGTCTGGTTCAACTCGACGCGCATGCACTACGTGACCCATGTGCCGCCTGAATACGACGGCAAGTCCGGGCTCAACTTCTACGCCGACGGCATGCTGCAGCACGACGACCAGGTCGGCCAACTGCTGAAGAAGCTGGACGATCTCGGCATCGCCGACAACACCATCCTCATCTACAGCACCGACAACGGTCCGCACTTCAACATGTGGCCCGACGGCGGCATCACCCCCTTCCGCTCCGAGAAGAACACCAATTGGGAGGGCGGCTACCGCGTACCCTTCGTGATCCGCTGGCCCGGGCACATCGCCGTTGATTCGGTGAGCAACGAGATCGCGTCGCACACCGACTGGATTCCGACCCTGATGGCCGCCGTCGGGGAACCCGACGTCAAGGAAAAGCTGCTCGCTGGCGACACCATTGGCGACATGACCTACAAGGTCCACCTTGACGGCTACAACCTGCTGCCGATGCTGACTGGCCAGGGCGGCGAATGGCCACGCAAGGAGTTCTTCTATTGGAACGACGACGGTCAGCTGGTGGCGATGCGTTACGACCGCTGGAAGCTGGTGTTCAAGGAGCAACGCGCCCATCAGTTCGGGGTCTGGATGGAGCCCTTCGTGGACCTTCGGGTCCCGCTGGTCTTCGACCTGCGGATGGACCCCTTCGAGCGCGCCTCGGTGGACGCCAACGGCTACTACAACTGGATGGAGGCCATGGTTCAGTGGGCCGGGGCGCCCGGCAAGGCCGTCACCGCGAAGATGATCTCGTCGTTCAAGGATTACCCGCCGCGCCAGGCGCCGGCATCCTTCAACCTGGATGACGTCATGCGGTCCATGACCTCGGGTGCTGAGGGCAAATAGGCACCCTCGACCGCGGGCCGCGAGCAATGGCCACCGTGTCCGACCCCCTACTCCGCGACCAGGGTGCCGCAATGGCGCTGGCCGCGGAGCGGGAGCGGCGCCGTCTTGCGGACGAGCTCCACGACACGACGATCCAGCAGCTCGTGCTCGCCCGAATCCTGCTCGATCTCGCCTCCGAGGGAGGACCCGCCGATCACCTCGAGCGGGTCAAATCCCTGCTCGATGACTCCCTGGCGCAGTTGCGCTCGCTGACACTGGAATTGAATCCGGCGGTGCTCCGTCAGGCCGGACTGTTCGCCGCCATCGAGTGGCTGTCCGAGCAGCTCGGTGCGCGTTGGCGTCTGGCCTACCGTTGCCGAGTGGCCGGCGAGGCCCCCGCTGCACTGACGGACGCGCTCGCCGAGGCCTTGTTCCAGGGCGCGCGGGAGCTCATGAACAACGCGGGCCGCCATGCCCGTGCAAGCGCCTGTTATGTGGTGCTGGCATTCGACGACGACAGCGTGGCTTTGACGGTGCGCGACGACGGCATCGGGATCGGTCCCAAACGGACCGCGGGCCGGGGCGACGGGGTCGACGGCGGGTACGGACTCTTCAGCCTGTGCTCGCGCGTCGAGCAATTGGGCGGGGAGTTGAGTCTGAGCCCACGCGATGGAGGCGGCACCCAGGCGAGCCTGCGTCTGCCGCTCCCAGAGCATCGATCCGGCGATCGCGAGGGCTGGTCAGCGTCGGTCAAGACAGCCTGATCGCCTTGCAGAAGACCATGGACGCGAGCCCCGAATGAGCCCCCCTCTCTCCTTGCCGACCGTCCCGCGCCTGGCTCGACCACCTAAGCACCTCGGCTCGGACGCCGTTAATCGTAGATCCGGGTGGCGATAAGGCGCTGGAGCCATGAAATCGATCCGGACCGCATCGCCGATTCTCGGAGGTTGCGCAGGATCCATCCGAAACCACGACCAGCCCAGCGGGGGGCCCATGAACCGTCAAGCCTACTTACTCGCAGTTCTCGTGTTGCTCTGTCCGAGCTGGGCTCATGCTGAGGACGCCGCAGCGCTCGCCAAGAAGTTGTCGAACCCGGTCGCTGCGCTGATCAGCGTGCCGTTCCAGTCGAACTGGGAGCAGGGCATCGGCCCGGATGGCGACGGCAGCCGCTACACGTTGAACGTCCAGCCGGTGATTCCGATCTCCATCGGCGAGGAGTGGAACCTGATCTCCCGCACCATCCTGCCGGTGGTCGATCAGTGGTCGATCTTTCCGGGTGCCGGCGAGCAATTCGGGCTCTCGGACACAGTACAGAGTCTCTTCTTCTCGCCGAAGGAGCCGACCGCCGGCGGACTGATCTGGGGCGCCGGCCCGGTCTTTCTGCTCCCCACCGCGACCGACGAGCTGCTCGGCAGCGAGAAATGGGGTGCCGGACCGACTGCGGTCGGGCTGGTACAGACGGGCAGTTGGACCTTCGGCATGCTCGCGAACCATATCTGGTCCTTTGCGGGGCCGAGTGATCGAGCCGACATCAACAGCACCTTCATTCAGCCCTTTCTCTCCTACAGCACGCCGACGGCCTGGACCTACACACTGCAGACCGAATCCACTTACGACTGGGAGGGCGATCAGTGGAACGTGCCCATCGCCGCCCTGGTGGCCAAGGTGACCAAGATTGGCGGCCAGTTGGTGCAGTTCCAGGCCGGCCCCCGCTATTACGCCGCGAGCACCGAATCGGGGCCGGACGGTTGGGCGTTCAGATTCAACGTCGTGCTGCTGTTCCCAAAATGAAGACTCTGTGCGGAGCACCGCGCAGGCCCCTTCGGCCAAGCCGCACATCAGGAGCAACCGGGGGCCAGCCAATGCGAACCATAACCACCGCCATCGCCTTGACCCTGTTCATCGCCGCCGACCTAGCCACCGCCGGCGTTCTCGACCCTGACTGCACCGCCGAAAAGGCCGCTAAGAGCGCGGCCATGAAGTCCACGGTCGGCGTTGGCGGGCGCTGTTCGCCGAAGGAGGCCGCCGCCGACACGGCCAAGCGCGCCACTGGCATCGAGGACAAGGGCCCGATCGAGAAGCGGCGCGACGACGACATGGGTGTGGTAAAGAAGGTCGTGAAATGACGCCCAGCCCGGCGGCACGCCGCCGGGGCTCGGTCGGCTCTCCGATACACGAACGAAAAGACCCAGTTGAAGGAGGAGGAACCCTAAGATGATCAAGACCTTGCCAATCTACTGCACCGCGCTCGCGCTACAGGCGTTGATACTCGCCCCCGCCGCGGCCCAATACGCGGACGACCCCGAGGAGACCGAGAAGGTCCTGAAGGGACGACCCTACTCGCCCTACGCGGACCGGGCCTACCCGACCGACGTCTATTTCGGCGACACCCACGTCCACACCGGGCTCTCGGCGGACGCCGGCGGCTCCGGTACGCGCCTGATGCCCCGCGACGCCTACCGCTTCGCCCGCGGGGAGCAGGTGATCTCCAACACCGGCCAGCCGGTGAAGCTCGCCCGCCCCTATGACTTCTTCATGATTACGGACCATTCCGACGCCATGGGGGCGATCACCGACATCATCGACGGTGCACCGAACATCCTGGCCGACCCAGACGGGCGGAAGTTCCACGAGGACTTCAACGCGGGCGGTCAGACGGCCGCTCAGGCGATGTTCCGGCTGATCAACCAGTTCGCCCAGGGTGAGATCTCCGCTGAGCTCAACTACCAGCCCGGCAACCCCGCCTACAAGCGCGTCTGGGACGACATCGTCCGTGCCGCTGAGGAGTTCAACGATCCGGGCACCTTCACCACCTTCATTGCCTTCGAGTGGACCTCGCTGGTCTCCGGCAACAACCTGCACCGCAACGTGATCTTCCGCGACGGTGCCGAGCGCGCCGGCCAGGTGGTGCCCTACACCACCACGCCGCCGATCGGCTCGCGCAATCCGCGCGACCTTTGGGCCTGGTTGGGGAACTACGAGAAGGTGACCGGCGGCGACGTGACGGCCATTCCCCACAACGGCAATCTCTCGAACGGCATGATGTTCGCGATGCAGGACGATTTCGCGAACGGCGCGCCTTACGACCGCGCCTATGCTGAGGAGCGCCAGAAATGGGAGCGCATCTACGAGGTCACCCAGCTCAAGGGCGACGGCGAGGCCCATCCGCTGCTCTCGCCCGAGGACGAATTCGCCGATTACGAGACCTGGGACTTCGGGAACCTCGACGGGTCGCAGGCCAAGACACCCGAGATGCTCCCCGCCGAGTACGCGCGCTCAGGCCTGCTGCGGGGGCTCCAGCTCGAGGCGCGGCTCGGCGTCAACCCCTTCAAGTTCGGTCTAGAGGGCGCGACCGACACCCATACCGGACTCAGCACGATCGACGAAGACAACTTCTTCGGCAAGTTCACCACCTACGAGCCCTCTCCCGAGCGCGCCGCGCACGTGGGCAAGCTGAGCCCCGCAGGGATCACGATGCCGGGGGGCGGCGACTACAGTGCCGCTGGCGTCACCGCGGTGTGGGCCGCCGAGAACACCCGCGGCGCCCTCTTCGATGCCATGGAGCGCCGCGAGGTCTACGCCACCACGGGTCCGCGGATGCGGGTGCGGTTCTTCGGCGGCTGGGGCTTCGAGCCCGGCGATGCGCTACGCCGCGACCTCGCCCTGATCGGTTACACCAAGGGCGTCCCGATGGGTGCCGATCTTCCAGCGCCGGAGGCAGCCGCGAAGGCGCCGACCTTCCTGGTCTACGCGCTCCGCGATCCCATCGGCGCCAACCTGGACCGCATCCAGATCGTCAAGGGCTGGCTGGATGCTGGCGGCAACCCGCAGGAGAAGGTCTACGACGTCGCCTGGTCTGGCGGGCGCCAGCCGGGCCCGAACGGCAAGCTCCCCCCGGTGGGCGACACTGTGGACCTAACGATCCCGAGCTGGACCAACACCATCGGCGCCTCTGAGCTGGGTACCGTCTGGACCGACCCGGACTTCGACTCCAAGCTCCGCGCCTTCTATTATGCCCGCGTCATCGAGATCCCCACGCCGCGCTGGACCGCCTACGACCGGGTGAAGTTCAAGCTCGACCTGCCCAAAGAGATCCCGCTTAAGACGCAGGAGCGGGCCTATACGTCGCCGATCTGGTACACGCCGGGGGCCTGAGGCACCATGAGCCTACCGTCTGTTGAGCGGACGTGAATCAATATGGACAAGCAACGACTTAGAACGCGCATCACGACAAATCCGGCCCAATGCGGCGGGCGCCCATGCATACGCGGCATGCGAATCCGGGTTGTCGACATCCTGGAAATGCTCGCGGAAGGCGTGAGCCCGGAAGAGATTCTCGCCGACTTCCCGGACTTGGTGCCGGAAGACATTCATGCCTGTCTAATATTGGCCGCCGATCACGCAGACATTCCGCGACTGGTCGCGTGAGGATTTGGCTGGATGCCCAGTTGTCGCCGGCCCTCGCACCTTGGGTCGGCGCAGTCTTTGGCGTCACGTGCGTCGCGGTTCGCGACCTTGGCCTGCGCGATGCGGACGACCGGACCATCTTCGAAGCGGCACGCGCCGCGAGCGATGTAGTCATCCTGAGCAAGGACAGCGATTTCGTCGACCCCTTGTGCTGCGCCTTGGTCCGCCGCCCCAGACCCTGTGGCCCACCTGCGGCAACGTCACGAATCGTGGCCTCCCGGGTCTGCTTCAAGACGTCTTCACGAATGCCATGGCCTTGCTGGCGGCTGGCGATGACGTCGTCGAGATCGGCGATCGGTAGGAGTAGCGACTGTCGATACCCCGGACAACCAGAGGCCGCTATGTATCGATGCGGCTGCGGAATCGCCTGTTGCCGGTCGAGGCCGCAGACACCCCAGGGCATGAAAGTTTTCCCGCTAAGGGGGCACTGGGTCCTTGAGAGCGGCGCCCACCGGCGCGCAGTCAGGTTTAACGCGGCTTCCGGCGGACTGTCACGGAAACGCACGCCATTCGAGTGAGATGACGACCGGGAGACAATGCTGATGACATCCGAACGAGAACAGGTGCGCGCCGCCAGCGTCGAGGTGCCGGCCAGAGCCAATACCCCATCGACCACAAAGCGCCCGAACATCCTGAGCCGAGGTCCAGACATGAAGCCAATGATCGCACTCGCCGCCGGGCTCCTGCTCGCGCCGCTCGGGGCCTATGCCTCCGATTCGTCCGACGCCCCGCCGCCCGCCGAGATCGACAAGACTAAATACTCGCCCTTTCCGAAACAGGACTTCCCTGACCGGGTCTTCTTTGGCGATACCCATCTGCATACCTCCTATTCGGCGGACGCCGGCATGATCGGCAATACGCTGGGCCCTGACGAGGCCTACCGATTCGCCCGCGGCGAGACGGTCACGTCGAGCACCGGTATACCAGCCAGGCTTTCGCGACCTCTGGATTTCCTGGTCGTGTCCGACCACGCGGAGAACCTCGGCCTGGCGCCGGCGATCGTCGAGTCGAATCCGGACCTGCTTGCGAACGACTGGGGACGCATGGTGCACGACCTGGTCAAGCAGGGCGACATCGCGTCGATCACCAAGGCATTCGATGAATGGCAGGTTGCCCTGAGTAAGCTGGACGATCCGCTCAAGGAGCAGACGGCCCTTGCACAGACCATGTGGCAGCGCATCACCGCGGCGGCGGAGCAGTACAACGACCCCGGCCGATTCACCGCCTTCATCGGGTTCGAGTGGACCATGCAGGAGAACGGCAACAACCTGCACCGCAACGTCGTCTTCCGAGACGGCAAGGACAAGGCCGATCAGATCGTGCCGATCTCCCAATACGACACCCAGGACCCGGAGCAGCTCTGGGAGTGGATGGCAGACTACGAGCAGAAGACCGGGGGGCAGATGCTCGCCATCCCGCACAACGGCAACCTCTCCAACGGGCTGATGTTCGACGACGTGACCCTGACCGACAAGAAGCCGCTGGACCGCGACTACGCCCAGCGGCGCGCCCGTTGGGAACCCCTCTACGAGGTCACCCAGATGAAGGGCGACGGCGAGGCGCATCCCTTCCTGTCCGCCGAGGACGAGTTTGCCGACTTCGAGACCTGGGACAAGGCGAGCTTCGGAGCCGAGCCCACGACCAAGGACATGCTGCCCCGGGAGTACGCCCGCGAGGCCTATAAGCGCGGGCTCGCCTACGAGGCCAAGCTCGGCGTCAATCCCTTCAAATTTGGGATGATCGGCTCAACCGACTCCCACACCTCGCTTTCGACCGCCCAGGAGGACAACTTCTTCGGCAAGGTCGTGCTGCTCGAACCGTCGGCCGACCCGATCCGCTTCGAGGAGGTCATCGCCGGGCGTCCGGCGCCGAAGGGGTCACAGATGTTTGCCCGCGAGACCAGCGCCTCCGGCCTCGCCGCGGTCTGGGCGCGGGACAACACCCGCGAGGCACTGTGGGATGCGATGGCCCGCAAGGAGGTCTACGCCACCACCGGCACCCGCATCCGGGTGCGGGTCTTCGGCGGCTTCGACTTCGCGCACGAGGATCTGCAGCGATCCGACTTCGCCGCCAACGGCTATGGCAAGGGCGTGCCCATGGGCGGCGACCTGAAAGCCGCGCCCGAGGGTAAGGCACCCGCCTTCCTGGTCCAGGCCCTGCGCGATCCCGACGGCGCCAATCTCGACCGCCTTCAGATCATCAAGGGCTGGCTCGACGCCGACGGCAAGACCCAGGAGCGGGTCTACGACATCGCCGTCTCCGACGGCCGCACGATCGGCCCGGACGGGCGCTGCAAGGACCCGGTCGGCAACACCGTGAACGTCACGGAGGCGACCTACACCAACGCCATCGGCAACGCGGTGCTCGGCGCCTACTGGCAGGACCCGGAGTTCGATCCCGCCCAGCGCGCCTTTTACTATGTGCGCGTGCTGGAGATCCCGACGCCGCGCTGGACCACCTATGACGCCAAGTTCTTCGGCGTGAAGCGCCCAGAGGACGTCCCGGCGTCGATCCAGGAGCGGGCCTACACCTCGCCGATCTGGTATACGCCGGCCGGATGAGGTCGCGTTGCTTGCGGCGCCTGGTGCTGGCTGATCGACGAATCGACGAATCGACGACCAAACAAGGCTGACCCCATGAAGACTCAGAATACCAACGGTGTCGTCCGGGCAGCCGGGCTCGGCATGATCGCTTGCCTCCTGGTGCCTTTAAGTGTCAGCGCCTCCGAGGGTGGCACCGGCCATTACGTGCCCGGAGCGGTCGCCACCATGATCGACCTCGCCCCGACCCAACCCGGCTGGGTGATCGAGCCGATCTACCTGCACTACGAGGGCGATGCTGATCTCTCGAAGCAAATCCCAGTCGCCGGCATCGACGTGTTCGGGTTGAAGGCCACCAGCGACGTGCTGCTCGCCGGCGGGTTCTACACCTTCGACCAGCTGGTGCTTGGTGCCCATTACAGCGTCGGCGCCATGCTGCCCTACGTCTGGATGACCGTGGAGGGCGAGATCGACACCGTGCTCGGCGGCAAGAGGGTGCGCGACACCGAATCCGGGTTCGGCGATCTCACGCTGATCCCGGCGATGCTCGGTTGGAAGAACGGCCCCTGGCAGTACAACGCCGCCCTAACCGTCTACGCCCCGACCGGAGACTACGAGGTGGGCCGGCTGGCCAACCCGGGCCTCAACTACTGGAGCGTCAACCCCTGGGCCGGGGTGTCCTACAACAATCCCACCAACGGCTTCAACGCCGCCCTGCACGGCGGCTTCGTCTTCAACGCCGAGAACCCCGACACCGACTACCGCAGCGGCGTCATGACGCACCTGGAAGGGAGCGTCCAGCAGCTGTTGCCGGTCGGACGCGGTTTCTTGAGCATCGGTGCCGAGGCCTTCTGGCTGGAGCAGATCACCGCCGACAGCGGACAGCGCCCGATCCTGGGCGATTTCAAAGGCCGCACCGCCGGCATCGGGCCGGTGCTGGGATACGTCCTGCCCTTGGGCGAGCAGAACCTCGTCGCCGAGCTCCGCTGGCTGCCGGAGCTGGAGACCAAGAACCGGCTCCAAGGCGACTACGTCTGGCTGAAGGTCGTCTATCAGTTCTGAGCCGATGGCGCGGCAAAACGGGCTGGCGGCGCTGCCGTCGAGATCGGGGACCGGATGGAGAGCGGCTCATAACGACGCGCCAGGAACGCGACGATCCGCCGCACCGCGGCGCGTGTCGGGTTAGGCATCGCATCGCCTGCCCCGAGGCCCACTCTTCAACTTCGACGCCAACCAGGAGACAGTCCAGATGACATCCGAGAAAGTTCAACTGCGGGCCGCCGGCATCCAGGTACGCGCTCGCGTGAGCGATAAGCTGGGTGACGTCTGGTGGTTCCTTCTAGTCCGTGGACTGCTTGCCCTGGCGCTTGCGGTGGCCGCATTGTTCTGGCCCAAGGCCACCCTAGTCCTGCTCATCCGCCTGATCGCCCTCTTTGCCTTGGCGGACGGGATCATGGGCCTGCTTGGTGCATTCCGCACGCGGGACCTTGCGACGCATCTGGCGCCGGCTCTGATCAGCATCGTTGCCGGCATGATCCTGCTCTTCTGGCCGGACCTGACCGGTCGCCTGCTGCTGATGATCGTCGGCCTGTGGGCCTTGTTCCAGGGTGCCATGCTGATTCTGGCCGGGTTTCAGACCGATACGGATGATCCCGATCGCGTGCCGGCGATGACGAGCGGTGCCGTCGCGGCCATCGTCGGCCTGATCCTGGTCATCTGGCCTGAGACGGGCGCCGTCACGATTTCCTGGGTCATCGGCATCGCGGCCCTGTTGATCGGCAGCTCACTCATTTTCCTGGCGCTGCGGCTGCGAAAAGTGGACAAGCGCGTGGAAAACCTGAGGCGTTCATAACCACCCGAAAAGACGCCGATACCTCGCCCATCCGGCACACGTCAGGACGCCGACACGCAAGCGACTTTCGGCGAGCCAGAAGGCTCACCCCCAATGGAGACAACCATCATGTGCCGTTCAAGCACGGCGGCTTCCGCCTTTCGGCGTCCTTTGGCCGCGACCGGCGCGCGATTCACCGGGTTCGCAGCCGGTTTCCTGATGTTGGCACCTTGCATGGCAGACGACGGACCCGTCGTCAGAAGCAACCCCCTGAAGGATGCCTACTTCGGCGAGCAGCATCTGCACACCGCCTACTCTCTCGACGCCTACATCGGCGGGGCGCGGCTTACCCCATCCGACGCCTATCGCTTCGCCAAGGGCGAGGAGGTCGAGGTCAACGGGGTAAAATTGCGCATCAGCGCGCCCCTGGACTGGGCGGCGGTCACCGACCACGCCGAGAAAACCGATACATCGGCGAGATGTACTCCACGATGAACAAGGGCGCGCCGGGTAACGACCAGGAGCAGGTCCAGCAGCTGCGGGGCCTCAAGACCCTCGAAGAGCGTGAGAAGTGGTTCCTCGAGTACGTGGTCAAGAGCAACCGTGGCACCACCCCCCAGCACCCGCCCTTCTACGCCGGCCCCGAGACCGCGGTGAGCGCCTGGAAGCAGATCCTTAGCCGCCGCCGAGGAGCAGTACGAGCCCGGTAAATTCACCACCATCCCGGCCTTCGAGTGGAGCGCGGCACCCGGCGGGGCCAACCTCCACCGCAACGTCTTCTTCCGGGACACCAAGGTGCCGGAGCGGCCCATGAGCTACATCGACATCAACCGGGAGGACGGACTCTGGAAGTGGCTCGCGGGCCTCGAGGAGCAGGGGATGCAGGTCATCGCCATCCCGCACAACTCCAATGCCAGCAAGGGCATGATGTTCCCCGCGAACGACGCGGCGGGTGAGCCCATCGATGCCGAGTATGCCGAGATGCGCAGCCGCTTCGAGCCCCTCATCGAGATGATGCAGATCAAGGGCAACTCGGAGGTCCACCGCCAGTTCTGGGCGGCGGACGAGTTTGCGGGCTTCGAGAACGCCGACTCGATCGGGGACTACAGCGACCGCAGCTTCGCGAAGTACGGCAAGCACAACTGGGTGCGCTGGGGCCTGACCAAGGGCCTCGCCTACGAGCAGTCGCTGGGGGTGAACCCCTTCAAGTACGGTATCGTCGGCGGCACGGACAACCACAACGGCACACCGTCCAATGTCGCCGAGGCCAACTTCAAGGCCGGCAGTCACGGCGCCGCGGATGGCTCCGTCGAGCGCCGGCGCACCGGCGAGGTCGGCGGCTGGATCAAGGGCAAGGACCTGAACCCCGGCGCGCTGACCGGGGTCTGGGCTCCCGAGAACACCCGAGAGGCGATCTGGGACGCCATGAAGGCCCGCGAGACCTTCGCCACCAGCGGACCGCGGATCAAGGTACGGCTGTTCGGCCGGCTCGGCCCGAGCGAGCCGGCCTCCGACCCCAGGGTCCTCGTCGAGCGCGGCTATGCCCAGGGCGTCCCTATGGGCGGGACCCTCAAAGGAGACGGGGCCACCCCCAGCTTCACCGTCTGGGCCATGAAGGACCCTGACGGGGCCAATCTCGACCGCATCCAGATCGTCAAGGGCTGGGTGGACGCGAGCGGCGAGCCGCAGGACAAGGTCTACGACGTCGTCTGGTCGGGCGACCGCAAGCCAGGCCAGGACGGCAAGATCCCGGCGGTCGGCAATACCGTCGATCCGACCAAGGCCACCTACACCAACAGCATCGGCAGCGCGGAGCTGATGGGGTTTTGGAGCGACCCGGACTTCGACGCGAAGCAGCACGCCCTCTACTACGTCCGCGTGTTGCAGATCCCGACCCCGCGCTGGAGCACCTATGACGCGGTCCGCAACGGCCTGCCGTTCCTCGATGACGTGCCGGCGACGGTCCAGGAGCGGGCCTGGTCGTCGCCAATCTGGTACGCGGCGAACGGTTGATTATCAATGGAAGGACCCACAGCATGACGGCGCCTCGGCCTGTCATTGGTCCGGATCTAAACTTGAGTACATACGAGACTGGGAAATTTCAAATGAACGAAGCTGCCAAGCCCGGGACTCAGCCGCAAGTTGTGGAGACCATTCCGCCCGCCATCGCGCGGGTGTTGGGCGACCTCGGCAAGAACTGGGGCTGGATCGTCGGCCTGGGTGTCCTGTTCGTCGTCATGGGCGTGGTCGCGCTGGGGATGCCCGTCGCCATGACGATGACGACGGTGGTGCTGTTCGGCGTCCTGCTCCTCGCGGGAGGCGTTCTGCAAATCATCGACGCCTTCAAGTGCGAGGGCTGGTCGGGGCGGATCTGGCACGTCTTGATCGGCCTGCTCTACGTCGCCGCCGGCGTGATCACCTTCCGCAACCCGGGGCTTTCCTCGGTGACCCTCACCGCCGTGTTGGGAGGAGTCATCATCGCGGTGGGCCTCGTGCGCATTTTCATGGGATTCCAAATGAGGGGCGCGCTCGACGGATGGCTGTGGCTGGTGTTCGCCGGCGTCGTGTCCCTGGTGCTCGGGGGGATGATCCTGGCGCGCTGGCCGGAATCCAGCGCCGTGGTGATCGGCGTCCTGGTGGCGGTGGAGCTGATCATGCACGGCTGGTCCTACGTGTTCCTCGGGCTGGCCGCGAAAAGGGTGCGCCGCACGATCGGCACGACAACCGCTTGACCAGGATCCCGGAACGGCCCGGGCCTGAAACGGCGGGAGCGTGGATTCCTGACCCCAGCCTACGGCCCGGTTGGTCTGACGCTTCGGCTCGCACATACTTCGGTCCGCACAGCGGACCCTATGCGAAAGCAGGCGGCTATCGTAGGGTCCGCTGTGCGGACCGAGCGTGCTACACCCACTCCGCGCACAGCAGCTCCGCCTGCTGTAGCACCGTCTTCACCGCTTCCTCTTGGAGGTCCGGCGGATAGCCGTATTTGTTCAGGATGCGCTTGACCATCACGCGGATCCTGGCGCGGGCGCTCTCGCGCAGGGTGCAGTCGATGATCACGCTCTTGCGGACCTGGATCACCAGCTCTGCGGCGCGGTGGAGTCTTTCTTGGGGGTCTTGGCTTGCCTGGGCATGGTGTTCCGTAACGAAGGCGTCTGCGATGCGCGCGCTTGCCCGCGCGCGGGATGCGGCGCTTGAGTGCGCCATTCGCTAGCATTCGGCTGGCGCTGATGAGGGAGTCCTTGGCCCGACACAGGGGGCGAGATGGTCCGAAACCAGCGGCGTGTCCGTAACCTGGTCCAAAGCTTCCGGCGCACCTGGCAGCGCCCGCCGACCGGCTCGGGGCTCGATGGACCTGTCCAGGATGACATGCGTGAGGCGGTGCTCTACCGGGAGGTCATCGCCCATATGCTCGACCAGTCAGTCACCGAGGATGCACGCCAGGTCAAGCCGATGTCGTCGAAGGGCGGGATAAGCGCGCGGATCGGCTCCGAGATGGCCGCGATCACCCGGTAGTGGTCGCCATCGAGCCGGTGGGCGATCAGGGTCCGGTCCTCGGGCCAGATCAGCCAGTAGTGGGGCACCCGGTGGCGCTGCAGCAGGAGGAACAGCGTCAGCGTATCCTTACGCTCGTGGCCTGGAGACACGATCTCGCAGACCCAGTCCGGCGTCAGCTCGATGACGCCGAGCGGTCGCTCTGGCAGCCGTTCTTTACGCCAGCCGGCGATGTCGTGGCTCGGGCATTGGTGAAGGACCCCTCGGATGTTGAGAACGCTGCTGCGCGAGCCTCTGCTGCACTTTCTGCTGCTCGGCGCCCTGCTGTTCGCGCTGGACGCTTGGCTGCGCCCGGCGCCGATCGCCGACTCTGGCGGGGAGATCGTGGTGAGCGAGGGGCGTATCCGCAACCTGGCCCAGGGCTTCCGGCGCACCTGGCAGCGGCCGCCGACCCGCGCTGAGCTCGACGGTCTGATCCAGGATTACATCCGCGAGGAGGTGCTCTACCGCGAGGCGGTCGCCCTCGGGCTCGACCAGGACGACACCGTGATCCGCCGGCGGCTGCGCCAGAAGATGGAGTTTGTCTCCGACGACGCGGCGGCACTGGAGACGCCCAGCGACCAGGATCTCGCCGACTTGGCTCGCTGCCCATCCCGATGCCTTCCGCGTCGACCCGCGCGCCACGTTCGAGCAGGTCTTTCTGGACCCGGGCCGGCACGGGGACCGCCTTGAGGCCGACGCGAAGCGCCTGCTCGACGAGCTGAATGCCGCCGGTGCCAGCACCGAGCCTTCAGGCCAAGGCGACGGGCTGTTGCTGCTGGAGCCGCGCTACGCGGACGTCCCCCAGGGAGAGGTGCGCAGGATCTTCGGAACGGCCTTCGCCGATGCCCTGTTCCAGCAGCCGGTCGGGCGCTGGGTGGGGCCCATCGACTCCGGCTATGGCACCCATCTGGTCCGGCTGGAGTCCATGACACCGGGCGGTGTGGCGAGACTGGAGGACGTGCGGCCCCTGGTGGAGCGGGAGTGGGCCAACGCCAGGCGCAAGGAGTTGGGCGAGGCGTTCTACGAACAGCTCCGCTCCAAGTACCGGGTGACGGTCAAGATGCCCGAGTCGTTCCGCGTGAACGACGGTTCGGTTTCCCCGATACCGGAGGAAACCGGGCTGTGAACGGGTTGACCCGCTTGGTTCCGCTTTGCCGGCGTGTGTCGACGTCCCCTCCCAGGTTCGGTCCGCACAGCGGACCCTACCGTAGGGTCCGCTGTGCGGACCATGAAACACACCATGGAAGGCGGTCACGCAAACGACGCTCGGTTGCATTGGGAACCATCATCCTGGCTCTGTTCACGGCGCTGATCGCCCCGGCAATCAGCGCCCACGAGCTGCAGCCGGGCTTCCTGGAGCTGCGGGAGGTGGCCCCCGGCCGCTACGAGACGCTCTGGAAGCAGCCCTCGGTCGGCGGGGAGCGGATGCAGATCACACCGGTCTTCCCGGATCGCTGCCGCCAGGTCGGCGATGCCCGCACGGAGCGGGCCGGCACGGCCTGGCTCACCACGGCACGGGTCGAGTGCGAGCAGGGCCTTGCCGGCCAGAGCATCGCGATGGAGGGGCTCGATGCCTACTCCACCGATGTGCTGGTGCGCGTGCAGCACGCGGACGGGGCCGTGGAGACCCACGTGCTCAAGCCCATCGATCCGGCGGTCACGCTGCGCAGCGCGGGTGACTCGGGTCGGGGCATCGGCGCCTACCTCTATCTCGGCATCGAGCACATCCTGCTCGGCGTCGATCACCTGCTGTTCGTGCTCGGGCTCCTGCTCATCGTGGCGGACCGCTGGATGCTGGTGAAGACCATCACCGCCTTCACGGTCGCCCACAGCCTCACGCTGGCGGTGGCGACCTTCGGCGTCGCCCAGGTCTCGGCCGCGCCACTCAATGTCGCCATCGCGCTGTCGATCCTGTTCCTCGGCCCTGAGATCGTGCGCACCTGGCGGGGCGAGACCAGCCTGACCATCCGTCACCCGTGGGTGGTCGCCTTCGCCTTCGGGCTGTTGCACGGCTTCGGCTTCGCGAGCGGACTCAAGGCGCTGGGGCTGCCGCAGGGCGAGATCCCGCTGGCACTGCTGTTGTTCAACGTCGGGGTCGAGATCGGGCAGCTCGCCTTCGTGATCCTGGTGCTCCTGCTGCTGCGGTCCTTCAGAATCCTGGAGATCCGCTGGCCGCGGCCGATCGAGCGCCTGCCCGGCTATCTGGTGGGCACCCTCGGGGCCTACTGGACCATCCAGCGTCTGGCCATCCTGTTGCGAGGGTTCGTATGAAGACAGCATTTGGCGGAGTGAGCCACGCGTTACTGCGCTTCACGCTCGGGCTCGCCTTGAGCGCCGTCTGCTCGGTGGCACTGGCCCATGAGGAGACAGGCCAGGCGGCGGGTTTCGTCTCGGGTCTTTCGCACCCGGTCTCGGGGATGGACCACGTGGTCGCGATGATCGCGGTCGGGTTGTGGGGCGCCGTGCTCGGTCCGCCGGCGATCTGGGTGCTGCCGGTGGCCTTTCCGCTGGTGATGGCCTTCGGCGGGCTGATGGGACTGCTGGGCTTCCCCGTGCCGGGAGTGGAGATCGGCATCGCGCTCTCGGCCATCGTGCTCGGCGCCCTGGTGCTCACCGAAACCCGCCCTCCCCTCTGGCTCGCCGCCTTGGTGGTCGCGGTGTTCGCAATCTTTCATGGTCACGCCCACGGCCGGGAGCTGCCCGAGGGGACCAGCGCGCTGCTCTATAGTCTCGGATTTGTGATGGCGACCGGGCTGCTACATGCCGTCGGCATCCTTCTCGGGGTGGCGCACCGCTGGGAGGCCGGGCGCCGCTTCGTTCGCACCGCCGGAGGCGGGGTCGCGCTGGCAGGCATCTTCTTCCTGTGGCGGTCGGTGGCGTGAGCGCCCGCGGGGGGAGAATCCTTCTGGCCGGGATCGCCGCGGGCACAGCGGCGCCGGCCAACGCCCACCTGGTCCAGACCGGCTTCGGCGCCTTCTACGACGGGCTGGCCCACGTCGCGCTGACGCCCGCGGACCTGCTCCTCGTCGTCGCCCTGGCGCTGCTCGCCGGCCAGCGCGGGACCCGGACCTCGCGTTGGACCCTGTTCGCGCTGCCCATCGCCTGGCTCGCGGGCGGGGCGCTCGGCGCGCACGTCCCGGTCGAGACCACCCTTCCGCTGCTGACCACGCTGACGTTCGGTCTTGCCGGGATACTGGTCGCGCTCGACGCGCGCCTGCACGCGGCCGCCGTGGCGATCTTCGCGGTGGCGGCCGGGCTCGTGCACGGCTACGTGAATGGGGCGACCCTGTCGCCCGATGGTGCCAGTCTGCTCGGGCTCACCGGCGCCGTGAGCGCCGTTTTCTGCCTGCTCGCCATCCTGTCCGCACAAGTCACGACCTTGCAGGCAGGCTGGACGCGTATCGCGGTGCGCGTGGCGGGAAGCTGGATCGCCGCGGCCGGCCTGCTCATGCTCGGCTGGCTCGCGCGCCCGATGGGCTGAGCGGCAGACCCTTCCGGCAGCACAAGAGTAAGTTCAGCCTCTACGCAAAGGCTCACATCAGCAGGTCTGAAGTGCTCTTGTAGGGTAAACGCCATCGCCCTCCCGGGATTTGCGCAATGCAACTAGCGAAACGGTGTGGGGTTGTGCTAAGAAGCCGCGACGGTTGTGCGCGACGCGGCTGCGCGCCGCCGGCTGCGGCACCCAGTGCGACCATGAAGTTCACCGTCGGCGTCGGCGGGCGCAAAGCGGCCAGCGACTGAGGGCTACTAGGAGAGCGCCATGTGGGATTGGCTCTACGATTTGCCGACCGAGACGCTGGCGTTCTACTGCGTCGCGTTGCTCGTGGGCGCGACCTGGCTCGGCACGATCTTCATTCGGCCATTCCTGCGGCTGTGGCTGCGCAACCAGCCCGGCAGCAACGAGCTGGTCAGCCACGCCTACTCGGGTTTCAGCCTGCTGTACGGCCTGCTCCTTGGCCTCCTCTCCGTCGCCGTCTACCAGAATCTGGAGCGAATCCAGGGACACGTGGGGCAGGAGGCGGGCAACCTCGCCTCCGTGTATCGGACGGTTGCGAACTATCCGCAGCCGACACGGGGCGAGATTCAATCCCTGCTGCGGGACTACACCCTTTACGTCATCCATAAGGACTGGCCGGCACAGAAGAACGGCCGCATCAACCCTGGCGGCGCCAAGCGCCTGTCCGTTATCGAGCGCCGCCTGACCGAATTCGAGCCCCAGACCAAGACCCAGGAGATCCTGCACAGCCAAGCGCTCTCCGGTCTCAGGGAGTTGAGAGAGTCGCGGCAGGCGCGTGTCCTGGGCCACTGGGTGGCTATCCCCGCCGTCCTTTGGTATGTGGTCCTGGTGGGGGCCCTCGTCAACATTGTCCTGTTCTGGGTGCTGGATGCCCGGCTGCACGTGCTCCTGCTCCTCGGCGGTATCGTCTCCTTTTTCCTCGGCGTGATGATCTTCCTGGTGATCGCCATGGACAGGCCCACCCGCGGAGAGATCAGCGTTTCCACCGACGCCTATCAACAGGTTTACGACAATGTGATGCGCTGGGATGACGTCTAAGGTCGATCACGCTTGTGTCGGAGTTTGCCGCGGCACTCGTTTGTTTTGGGTGGTTCTGCATCGTCCATCGGAGATCGCTCTATGACGAGGCAATCGGGCATACAGCGGCCCTGGCTCACGGGCCTCAAGGCCCTCCTTCTGGCGGTCTTTGCCGGGATGACGGTCGAGGTGGCCGCCGATCCCCCCCTGACCTTCGTCACCCTCGGGACCAGCGAAAGCCTCTACTACGAGGTGGGGCGCGCGCTCTGTTCGGTGATCGACAAGACGCGTCGCGAGCATGGCATCCGCTGCTCTGCGGAGCCGACCCCAGGCTCGGTCTACAACCTGGAGCGGCTGCGCGACGGGGATCTGGACTTCGCCCTGGCGCAGTCGGACGCGCACTTCGCCGCCTACCGGGGCGAGGGTGATTGGTCTGGCAGCCCCTTCACGGAGCTGCGATCGGTGATGGCCCTGTACCCGGAGCTGGCGACCCTCCTGGTGCGCCCGGATGCCGGCATCGCGTCACTCGCGGACCTCAAGGGCAAGCGGATCAACGTCGGCAACCCCGGTTCCGGCACCCGCGCCACCTGGGACCGGCTCCAGACGGCGCTTGGGTGGAGCGTGGACGATTTTCAGGAGACGCGCGAGCTGACTCCGGGGGCGGCCGGCGAGGCGCTGTGCGCCGGGGTGATCGACGCCACCCTGCTCATGGTGGGCCATCCCTCGGCCGTGGTGGAGAAGGAAATCGGGCTCTGCCCCCACGCGTTCATGCCCATCAAGGGTCCGGAGATCGACCGGATGCTGGCTGACCTGCCCTACTACACCAAGGGGGTCATCGCGAAAGGACTCTACGGGCTTCCCGTGGACATCCAGACGTTTGGCGGTCGGGCGACGCTGGTGACCACCTCCGCCATGCCAGAGCCAGTGGTCTATGCCCTGGTCAAGGCGATCGTCGGCAATTTTGCCAGCCTGCGTGCCCTGCATCCCGTGCTGTCGACCCTAAGTGCTGGGGGGATGGCGATGGATACGCTCAGCGCCCCACTGCATCCTGGCGCCGAGCGGGCCTTCCGCGAGCTGGGCGTGCTTCAGTAGCAGCGCATCGCGTCGCGCAGCGTCCCAACCACGCAGAGGGAGGCACCATGGCCACATTCGACATCATCGAGCTCGAGGGCATGCGCTTCGTGCAGGCCCATCTTGACGACGAGTCGATGCGCGCCGAGGCGGGGGCTTTGTCCTATATGCGCGGCAACATCCGCGTCGACGCCTCTGTCCCCGGCCTAAGCAGAATAGTCAAGTGCGCGCTCTCCAGTGAATCACCGGTTCGGCCCCGCTACGAAGGGACCGGGGACGTCTTTCTGCAGTCCTCCTTTGGCGGCTACTACAGCCTTGATGTCAAGGGGGAGGCATGGATCCTGGAGAACGGCGCCTACTGGGCCTCGGCCGGCACGGTGGATCTGGGTCTGCACCGAGAGCGGGCGATCACCTCATTCCGGGCCGGCGAAGGATTCATCGATTACCAGACCCAGGTGACCGGTAAAGGGGTAACGGTGCTCAACGCCGACGGTCCCGTGGAGGAGATTCATCTGCGGGACGAGACCATGTCGGTGGAGGGCAAGCTCGTCATCGCCCGCACCGAGGGCCTGCGCTACCGGGTGCGTCGGCCCACCCGCAGCCTGGTCGGCTACTGGCTCTCCGGCGAGGAGATGTTGCGGACCTACTCGGGCACCGGTCGCATCCTGATCAGTACCACGCCGTACTGGAATCAACGCCTGCTGAGCGCCATGAACCGCTGACCAGCCCCAGGCCTCATATGGCCGGGGCGGCACACAAGGTGCTCCCCGCGGGCCTCACGCAATCTCGTCGATCAGCGCGGGCTTCTCCCCGGAATCGATCCCGCTCCAAGGCCGAATGTCCTTCTGGTAGCGGCGCATCACCAGGTTCGCGAGCAGGCCGGACCAGCCGGTCTGATGCGCCGCGCCGAGGCCCTGCCCACTCTCGGCGTGGAAATACTCGAAAAACCACAGCAGGTCCTTCCAGTACGGGTCTGCGGCCGAGGGGTAACGCCCGGCGAGCGCCGGCACGGTATCGCCGCCGGCATAGCGGTACAGGTCCGCGAGGCGCTCGGCGATCAGGCTGGCGATCTCGCGCAGGTTCCGATGCTCGCCGTCGAGGCAGGGCACCGGCACCGTGAAGCCGTCACCGAGGAAGCGGTAGAAGCGCTCGAGCGACGAGACCAGCGAGTAGTTGGTCGGCAGCCACACCGGCCCGCGCCAATTGGAGTTGCCGCCGAACAGCGGCGAGGTGGACTCCCCGGGAACATACTCGATCAGCGCCTCACCGATACCCGGGATCCATCCTAGGTGACGGTCCGTCGCATGGGCGCGGCTGAGGCTGCGCACACCGTAGCGCGAGAGGAACTGGTCCTCGTCCAGCAGCCGTTGGAGGATACGCGGCAGCATCGTATGGTCCACCAAGGCCAACAGCCGCTCGCCACGCTCGTTCTCCCAGTCCGGGCAGGCGCAGACGCGGCTGCCGCGGAACAGCCCGCCCTTGTGCGCCTCCAGCAGCCGCGCGAAGCGCGGTGCATGCTCCAGCATGCGCTGGTTGACGATCTCCACCGCGAACAGCGGGATCAGCCCAACCCACGAGTAGACCTCGATCCGGTGATGCCCTCCATCGGGCGTACGCACAAGATCCGTGAAGAAGTCCGTCGCCGGATCCCAAAGTGACGGCGCACCGCTCTCCTCGCTGCCCGCGATGGCCTCGGCGATGGCCAGGAACTGCTTGTAGCAGTGGATGGCAATGGCCTCGTAGTCGGGGTCTCGGACGCAGAGCTCCAGTGCGATCAGCGTCATCTTGAGGGAGAAGTGCGCCATCCAGCCGGTGGCGTCGGCCTGCTTGAGGCTATAGCCCGGCGGCAGCGGTTTGGAGCGGTCGTAGACCGAGATGTTGTCGAGGCCGAGGAATCCGCCCTCGAATAGGTTGTGTCCATCGGCGTCCTTGCGGTTGATCCACCAGGAGAAGTTCAGCAGCAGCTTGTGGAAGACCCGCTCCAGGAAACCGTAGTCGCCCTCGCCGCGCTGGACCCGTTCGGCGCGGAAGACCTTGATGGCGGCCATGGCATGCACCGGCGGGTTCACGTCGCCGAAGTTCCATTCGTAGGCCGGTATCTGGCCGTTGGGGTGCATGTAGCGGTCAGAGACCATCAACTCGACCTGGTCCTTGGCGAAATCGACGTCGACCAGCGCCAGGGCGGCACAGTGATAGGCCAGGTCCCAGGCCGCGAACCAGGGATACTCCCAGGTGTCGGGCATGGAGATGATGTCGCGCGCCTTCAGGTGTCGCCAATGTGCGTTGCGGCCGTGACGGCGCTCTTGCGGCGGCGGTATCTGATCGCCGGCAAGCCAGCGGGCCACGTCGTAGTGATAGAACTGCTTGCCCCAGATCATTCCCGCCAAGGCCTGGCGAAGGATGCGCGCATCGTTGGCATCGGCCTCCGGCAGCAGATGGTCATAGAAGACCGTCGCCTCGGACTGCCGAGCGGACAGCGTCCGCTCAATGTGAGTGAAGGGACGGTCTTGGTGGTCGGCGCTGAGAAGCAGGTCGACCTTCGCGTGCTCGCCGGGGCCGAGCTCGAACCGGTACCAGGCCCCAAACTTGGTGCCGGTATGCGCCGGGTTCACGGCGCCTTGCTCGCCGTCGACCACACGACGGTGAAAGGCATCCTTCACGAAAGGGCTTGTGTTCTGGCTGCCCCAGATCCGCGCCGCGTTGGACTCGTTCTCGGTGAACAGCGCCTCGCAGCGGCCCGCGCCGTAGAGGTAATAGGTGCCCAATTCCGGGTGCTCGGCCTCGATCGCCCAGCCGGCACCAGGCGGGGCCGACACGGCTTGCAGTGACGGGCGATCGGTCGCGTCTCCCCAGGACCAGGTGTTTCTAAACCACAGCGTCGGCAGCACGTGAATCGCAGCAGGCTCTGGGCCGCGGTTCCTGACATAAATCCGGCAGTAGACCTGGGTCGGACTGGCCTTCGCGTACAACACCTCGACGTCCCAGTAACGGTCGTCGTCGAAGACGCCCGTGTCGAGCAGGTTATAGGGGGCTTCATCGCGTCCACGGCGCGCGTTCCCATCGATCAATGCCTGGTAAGGGAAGGCTCGCTGCGGGTACTTGTACAGGTAGCGCAGCCAGCTGTGGCTGGGCGTGGCGTCAAGGTAGAAATAGGCGTCCTTGACGTCCTCGCCCCGATTGCCCTGCTTGCCGGTGAGGCCGAAGGCGCGTTCCTTCAGGTACGGATCGCGGCCGTTCCAGAGGGCAGGCGCTAGACACAGAAACTGGTTCTCGTCACAGATGCCAGCGAGGCCGTCCTCGCTCCAGCGGTAGGTGCGTGAACGGGCCTGGTCATAGGTGAAATTGTCCCAGGCCTCGCCGTCGGCGCTGTAGTCCTCGCGCACGGTTCCCCAGGCGCGCTCGGCCAGGTAGGGTCCCCACAGACGCCAGTCGTCGCGCCCTTGGCGCTGATCTTCTAGGCGCTGGCGCTCGGCGTTGTCTGGGGTTTCGGTCAGACTCATGAGACCGCTCGGATTCTGGGCTGGCGCGATTCCCTGGAGGTCGCCGGAGGGGGAAACGCGCCGCTCGCCTCGGTCGCGGTGGCGGGGTATCCCTCGGCAACTGAACGACCGCGATCGCTCGCACCCTGCCGCCAGTCCTGCAGCCGGGAACCAGCCTCGGCTCGTCAAGGCTCGGGAAGGCATGGCCGTGCCCATACTATGCCATCAAACCACTACCGTTCGACCGCCTCCACGCCAGCCATAGCGTGCGCTTGTCCGCGCACTCACCGAATCCACTTAACGCGGAGCCCCCATGTCACTCCAAAACGAGCTCGATGCCGTTCACAACGACGTTCTGACCAGCATCCCCCGTGAAGGCGCAATCTTCGATACGGACACCGAGGCCCTGGTGCGCTCGGGCGCAGGCGGCGAGGCGCCCAAGCTGAACGACCGGATGCCCGCCTTCGAGCTGCCGGACCAGCTCGGGCGACGGGTGCACTCGGACGATCTCATCGCGAGGGGGCCGCTGGTGGTCAGCTTCTACCGTGGTAGCTGGTGCCCCTACTGCAGTCTGGAGCTGCGGGCGTTGCAGCAGCACCTACCCCGCTTTGCGGCCTTGGGCGCCTCGCTGGTGGCGATAGGCCCCCAGGTACCCGACGAGTCCCTATCCACCGCCGAAAAGTTTGCGCTGTCCTTCCCGGTGCTGAGCGACTTGGGCAATGCGGTGGCCCGCCGCTTTGGTCTGGTCTTCACCGTCTCCGAGCAACTGCGTCCGTTGTACGCGGGATTCGGGATCGACTTGCCGCGGTACAACGGCACCGACAGCTTCGAGCTCCCGATCCCCGCCACTTTCGTGGTCGACCGTGCCGGCATCATCCGCGCCGCCCATGCGGACCCCGATTACAAGAGGCGCATGGAACCCGAGCAGATCATTGATGCGCTGACCGCGAAGAATCAGACAGAATGACGCTGGAAGAGGCGTCTGGCGTCGTTCATGAGGGCCGCCGGGCCTGAGCAACCGAACCCCGGGAGTCGAAGCCATGTTGCATCGCCACACCATCGGAATCATCGGCACCGGACAGGTCGGCGTGGCCGCGGCCTCCGCCCTGTTCCAGCAACGCATCGCCAACGAGCTGATCCTGGTCGACCTGGACCGCAAACGGGCAGAGGGTGAGGCCATGGACCTGATGCACGCACAGGGCTACGTGGGGCGGCGCCGGGTGCGGGCCGGGGACTATGCGGACCTGGCCGACGCACAAATCGTGATCGTGACGGCCGGGGTGGGCCAGCGCCCGGGGGAGGACCGCCTGTCGCTGCTCAACCGCAACGCGGCGGTGTTCCGCCAGATCGCCGAGCAGCTCGACCGCCATGCACCCGAGGCCATCCTGCTGATCGCCTCCAACCCGGTGGATGTCCTCACCTACGTGATGCAGGAGCTTTCGGCCCGCCCGCACGAGAAGGTGATCGGCACCGGGACCATGCTGGACACCACGCGCCTGCGCAGTCTGCTCGCGGAGCACTATCAGGTGGACCCCCGCTCGGTCCACGCCCTGATCCTGGGCGAGCACGGGGACTCCGAGATCGCGGTCTGGAGCGGGGCCAATGTCGGCGGCACGCCGGTTCTTCACAACACCATCCTCGGCAAGCCCTACGACCCCGCCCTGCTGGAGTCCATCCTGGCCCAGGTGCGCCGTGCCGCCTATGAGATCATCGAGCGCAAGGGCTACACCAACTGGGCCATCGGGCTGGTGCTCGCCCACCTGGTGCGCACCATCCAGGAGGACCAGGGCAGCGTGCTGCCCATCAGCGTGCGGCTGCACGGGGAGTACGGCATCGAGGGGGTGTGTCTGAGCATCCCGGTCACGGTGGGGATTCATGGCGCGGGCGGGCGGGTGCCGATCCCGCTGGAGGAGGCAGAGCGACAGGCGCTGGTGAGCTCCGCCGAGACCCTGAAGCAATGCCTGCGCTCACTCTCGCTGTGAGTCAGAGGCTGGCGCCATGAGCGGTGGGGGTAGCAATGGTTCTGGCGGCTCCCCGGGCCACATGGAGCGCGCGTGGAGTCGCCGCGCCCTATGCGCCGTCGCGTCCCGGGACTTAAGCGGCACCAGCCACTCTGGACGCGGCCGCTCTGAGCAGCCGCGACCCCGCCATCCGCGCTCCAAACTGTGCCGACTCAAGCGGCCGCCGGCAGGCGCACCACCAGCACGTCGCAAAGGGCGCGGTGGACGATGCCGTCTGCCGTGGAGCCGAGCAGCCGGCCCAGCCCATAGGGTCCGTGGGAGCCGGTGACGACGAGGTCCACCCCATTGGCGGCGGCGAAGGCGGGTATCTCCCGGCTCGCCTTGTGGGCGCTCACCGCGACCTCTTGGCGGCACTGCGCCACACCCGCCTTGCTCGCGAAGGCCTCAAGCTGGCTCAGGGCGTCCTCACGCTCGTAGGACAGCGGATCCCGGTCCTCCGGCGCGATCAGGGTGTTGGAGCGATCGACCGGAAAGCAGTCGATCACGTGCAACAGAGTCAGGGACGTCCCGTAGAGCGACGCGATCCAAGCCGCGCGGGCGACCACCGGCTCGGCGCGCTCGCCCAAGTCGACCGCCGCCAGCACATGACGGTAGGGTGGCGCCTCCGGTTCGGCACGCTTGACGACAAGCGCGTCCCGCCCCGCCTTATGCAGTATCTCGTCGGAGCGGTCGCGGAACAGGATCGCCATGCCGTGGCGCTCGTGGGCGCCGATCACCAGCAGATCCGCCCCGATCCGATCCGCCAGCGCCCGCGCCTCCTCGGCCAGGATACCCGTCACCGTGCGGGTTGCCCGGATGCCCGGCCGGCACCCCGCGAGCGTCCCCAGCCGGTCGCGGCTCCACTCGGTGTTCCTGTCCAGCATGGTCTGGAGCTCTTCGGGGGGGATGGCGTGATACAGAAAGAGGGGCATGCCCTCGAGGACGTTTACGACGTCCACCGAGGCATTGCAGCGGCCGCCAAGATCGGCGGCCCGGTCCAGCACCCGCTCGGTCATATCCCCCAGATCCACCGCCGCAAGCAAACACCGGTAATCGACGCTCGACCCGTTCATTTGAGCTCCCCAGCAAGATGGCAGTCAAAGCGTTGCCCCAGTCGGACTTCGCAATACAAAGCATGGTCGAAGCGGGCACGGGGTACAACGCCAAGAGGACGCGCAGTCTGTGATCGGCGGAACCTGACCCACGGCGGCGCGACCGAGTCTGCCAAAGAGGAGGCGGAAAGGGCCGGAATCGACCCACTGCTGCCGCTCAAGGCTAGCCTTTCGATTGACCGCAATGCAGTCGGTCGCAGTCAACCCTGTAAGCGAATCTCTACGGCCGATGGACACCTTTCGCGTTTGACCCGAGGTCTGCAAGCGAGCGGACAGCCGGCCACTCGCCACGCTAACTTCCGGCACGCTGCTACAGAAAGCGATGGGCCAAAAAGAAGGAGCCCTCGCGCAGGTCCGTGTCGGCAAGAACCCGCATCCGCATCGACTCGACCAAGCGTCGGATCTGGGGGGTTGAGCGTGATGTAACGCGTCAGCTACACCTCGTATGCATTCGCACTACACCAGGATCGCGTCGTTCCGACCCTGCTGGAATCAACACCCCCGGGGGCGATACACTCTCGCCCCCCGTCGTGGCAGTGGGTACGCCCCAGATCGAGCTCAAGTCCGCCGTGGCGAGCGCACCTGGTGGAACCTGCGCCTACATGGAAGCCCCAGGAACTCTTCCGATTACCCACAAGAGCGAACACGTCATGAAACTCGCTGCTCACACGATATTCTCCATGGCCGTCGGCTTTCTGATAACTGCTCTCTCCGGTTGCGCCTCGACAGACCTCGGTCCGTATAATTTCCCGGCCCAGTATCGATTCATGGGTGAGCCTGGCGACTATCAGGCGGCCCCCGCCTGTGCTCGGTACAGGGATTTAAAAATCGTTGACGCCCGTGCCAATCGGCTCAAGGTTGGCACCCGCTATTCGGAGAAGGGTGGCCCTCGCTACGATGTTGGTATGGGGGGCGACATCGAGGGTTGGCTGCGCGCCGCTGCGACACAGGCATTCGCCGAAGCCGGGATCCGGAGTGGCGGTTCGAAGACGGTCAGTATCTACCTGAAATCTGTGGTTACCGATGAGTCAGTCTACAGCCGTGCCTCGTACGATGGCTCGGTGGCCATAGAGGCCAAGGTCGGCCGTTTCTCGACCAGCAAGAAGGGATTCGCTGAAAACTACGGTTACGCAGGCAGCGCTGAGAACTACCAAGAAACCGTCAATCATGCGCTCGATAAGGCTCTGGCAGCCCTTGTCAGCGATTCTGGGTTTCGTGGGGCTCTGTGCAAATGACCGGGACGCGCCGATGCGGGTTTGTTCAACCTTCACTGTACAAGTCTGGTCGAAGGGGTGTCTGCCGGTCGGCGTGCGCTCACCGAGCGCACAGCAGCGGTCGGTGAATTCCCTGCCATAGTCGGTGAGAACCTTGGTCACCTTGAACGTGGCATCCAGCAGGCGCTCGAGGAAGCCCTTGGCGTCAACAGCGGACTTGTCGGGAAGCTGTTCGACATAGACCCAGTGGGTGTTGGCTCGGTCGATGGCCCAAAGGACGCATTGCCGCCTGTCGGAGCCAACCCTCTGAGCGACTCTGGACGTCCATAAGCGGTCTATCGCGGACCGCTATACACCGACTTTTGTAGCCAGCTTAGCGGACGTTGAACGCTTATCTTGCCAACCGTGGAGCATCCAGCAGCGGCAGTGAACGTGGCGGTTGGCTGGCATGGCTCGCATCCCTCTAATCTGGATACCGGTAATCCCCCGGCAGTCTTTCTTGGGGCGGGCTCTGCGGGGGAAGTTTCCGGCGGCATGAGGTACCGGCAGGCTCCTGCCACCGGGAATGAGTTAGCGTACTGCCGCTTGTTCCTTGACAAGCACCCCCCCCGCGGCCGTACGGTGCGCCGCGTCTTAAGGGGAGTAGTCACCCATCCGCAAGCGACGGGGCGCGCGTCAACACACTTGGCGGTTCCGTCATGGCGCGCGCGGCCTTTGGCTAGACGAGACCTTGGACTCGATGGGGTGTCCGGCTGGGGCTGGGCGCGCTCCATCCTGTCACAAGGTTGATTGCCCCGGGCCCCCCAAGGATTCTCCATGTCTCACCCGGCTCCGCCGATTCTGCTGCACGGCAGGACAGCGCTACCTCCGATTGTTTCCCATCGCACGCGTTACGCCGCCGACGGCTGGCGGCGCCAATCCGCGTCTACTGGAGGCCGCCAGTGGACCAGTTAGCCTCCGCGTCGGTTGTTGGGGGACTGACCGCCGCCGCGACCACCTTCGGGCTGATCTTCCTCGCGGAGATCGGTGACAAGAGCCAGCTTGTGTGCATCGCCCTGGCGGCCCGCCACCACCACCGGCCGGTGCTGGCCGGGGCCATCGCCGCCTTTGTGGTGCTCAACGTCCTGGCCGTGGTCTTCGGCGCCGGGCTCGCGCACTGGGTGCCGGAGCGCGTGCTGGCGGCGGTCGTCGCCATCCTCTTCGCCGTGTTCGGCGTCCTTTCGCTGCGCGCCGAGGAGAACGACGGGAGCGAGGAGATCAAGGAACGCAGTGGGCACGGCGTCTTCGCCACCACCTTTCTGATGCTCTTTCTGGCGGAGATGGGTGACAAGACCCAGCTCGCCGTCGCCGGCATGGCCGGTACCCTGCCAGCGGTCCCGGTGTGGATCGGCGCCACCCTGGCCCTGGGCACGACCTCGGCGCTCGGCGTCGTGGTTGGGCGCAAGCTGCTCAGTCGCATCCCGCTGCACCGGCTGCACCAGATCAGCGGCGTCTTTTTCCTGGTTCTGGCGGCCTTCGCGCTGACCGAGGTCGTTTGAGGGTGCCCGATGGAATCCGAATTGATGAGCCAAATGCTGGCGTTCGTCCAGGTTATCTTCATCGACCTGGTGCTCGCCGGTGACAATGCCATCGTGGTCGGCATGGCGGCCGCCTCGGTGCCCATGGCCCAGCGCCTGCGGGTGATCGTCTGGGGCACGGCCGCGGCAGTGGTGCTGCGCATCTTCTTCGCCCTGGTGACGACCCAGCTCTTGCAGGTCATCGGCCTGACCCTGGCCGGCGGGCTCCTGCTGGCCTTCGTGGCCTATCAGATGTACCGGGAGCTGCACAGCCACGGCAGGGACGAGGTCACCCCGGAGGAGGCGGAGGCAGGCATCACGGCCGAGCGGCCCAAGACGGTGGCCGCAGCGGCCTGGCAGGTGGCGATGGCGGACCTGTCGATGTCCCTGGACAATGTCCTGGCGGTGGCGGGCGCGGCCAAGGATCATCTGGAGGTCCTGGTCGCCGGACTGGTGATCTCCATCGCCATGATGGCGGTCGCCGCCAACCTCATCGCCAAGCTCATCCACAAGCACCGCTGGCTCGCCTGGATCGGTCTCGCGATCATCGCCTATGTCGCCGTCGAAATGATCGTACGCGGCGGCTTCCAGGTGGCCTCCGCCGTGGCCTGAATCGGCGGCACCAGGCAATGCCGTTGGCGAGGGTATAAAACGGCCTGGCAGAGATAAAACCGCCGTCCCGCGAGCGATGTACGTTCGGCAGCTGCCTGATCGGGCGTTGCGAGCAGCAGACGCACAAGGGGGGCGAGGGGTCGTTGTCTTGCTGATGAAGGCGACGATGCGCCACGTCCGCTGTCGGTTGGACTGTTGCCCCCCGGACCGGAGGGACGATGTCGGCTTCGGGTCGAAAATACAGTGAGCGCTAACACCTGCTCGCGCACACACCTGACCGCTGCCCCTGCACTCGCTCCGGCCCCTGCCATAATTGCATTGAGCGTTCGAAACAGCGTCGTTCGGGTCAGCCCTTGGTGGAGCACGAAAGCAGCTTCTACTCCTTGCGGACCGCACCATGGACAGCGCTCCACGAGCGATGAGGGCACGCCCGCCCGCTTGAATCGCTGCGCTGCGATCGATTTCTTCATCCGGAGGATCGCGCCAATGAAGATCCCTTTACAGGTCACGTTTCGCGGCATTCCGCATTCCGATGCCATCGAGGCCAGGGTCCGTGAGAAGGCCGAAAAGCTCGACCAGTTCTTTCCGGACATCATGGGCTGCCGCGTGGTCGTGGAGTCCCAGCACAAGCACCAGCAGCACGGCAATCTTTACCATGTCAGTATTGACCTCACGGTACCGCGACGCGAGCTCGCGGTGACCCGCGCCCCACAAGCGCGCCAGGCCCACGAAGACGTCTATGTTGCCATCCGGGACGCCTTCGATGCGGCCCGCCGGCGACTCGAAGACTACGCGCGGGAGCTGCAAGGCAACGTCAAGACCCATGAGCCGCCGGAGCGCGGCCGCATTGTCGAGCTGGTGCCCGCCGAAGACTTCGGGCGAATCGAGACCCCGGACGGCAGGCTCCTGTATTTCCACCGAAACAGCGTGCTCGGCGCCGACTTCGAGAAACTAGAAGCGGGCGACCAGGTCCGATTCGCCGAAGAACAGGGGGCGCAAGGTCCACAGGCCTCGACGGTGCACGCCGCCAGCAAGCGCTAGGTCCCCGTGCCATCTCGAGTGCCCTCAAATACTCGTCGCGGCGCAAGGGGCGGTCCAGGGGCGGGTACTCGGCGGCCCGGTAACAGGGATGGAACTGGGGCGATGAATGCGAGCACGGCCTCGGTCTCCTGCAGCAGCCCTGGCAGGACCAGGTGGCGGATCAAGAGACCCCGCCGGGCGATCCCGCTCGGGTCCATGACCAGGTTCCCCACCTGGCGGTGCATCTCCCTCACCGCCGTCTGGTTGACGGCGACATAGTCGCGGATCCGGGAGTAGCGGAGTGCGGTCTCGGCGTTGCCGTACTTCATGTCCGGCATGTAGATGACCACCACGCCGTCGAGCAACGTCAAGGCCTCCAGGCTGTCGAACCCGCCCGTGTTGTAGACCAGCGGCAGGACGACGCCGCGCCGTGCGGCGATCTCCACCGCGGCAACGGTGTCCGGTCCATTTCACAGGTAGGCCATCAACATGGGCCGCAGCTCGCATTCATAGAGCGCTGATGAAGCCGGTTTGAGAAAACAGTGTTTAAAGAAGCGCAAGACTTGGCGGCTCACCTTGGAGGTGTAGCGAAACAGCGGCACGGTCCAGTCGGGGCGATCGGTGCCATCGGGTTGATCGGTGGGCGCGGCTTGGCGCTTGTCCTGTTTGCGCAACGCCTTCACGTCGTTGAAGCCGTCGAGCCCGAGGGTTGCGTGCAGCGCCAGGGCGACCAGGACACTGGTCACGATGGCCAGGCGTACCTGATTGTCGATCGCCACCGGTCCCTTACCCCAGGCTTTGGCTTGGCTGAAATCGTTTTTCCAGGTGTCAAAGCACTTCTCTTCGTCCCAGCGCCGCGCGTACAGGAAGGCGATCACACCGGGCAGGAGATCGAAGTCGTTGGTGAGGAACTCCACCCGATGACCACGTCGCGTGCGGTAGGTGATCAAGCGCCACGGCTCGGGGGAGCTGGAGAGCGTGATGCGCAGATCCTTCATCACGCCGGCATTGGCGGGGTCGGAGGCAATCGGCAGGCCTTCAGTCGAGTCGATGCGCAGACTCGACTTCATGCGCGTGATCATGGTGCTCGCGAGCTTGGCCTTCTTCGCATCCCAGAAGGACGCGTCGATGAAGGCGCGATCGACCAGCCACAGCATGCCCTTGACCTGGGTCATGGCCTGCGCGCCGCGATCATAATCGCGCAGCAGTCGCGTCTCGTGGCGCGAACGCGTCTCCACGAAGACATCCTGGGGCAGGCCCGTGCGCAGGTTGTAGAAGGTCAACAACGCATGTCCCTTGGCGTTGTCCTCGCCGCCCTGCTTGGGCGTGCGCCGTTTGAAGTGCGCGCTCTCGTGCTGATAGGTCCCGTCGATGGCGCCCACTGCCCGCGCACCCAAGCCGGGGATGCCGGCCAAGCGATCGGGCAGCGTCGCACCGGCCTGGGCATTGAGCCCCGCCACCGTCTGCTTGAGGATCGCCAAGCGCGAGCCTGCCGCCAGCGCATCCGACCAGGTCGAGCGTGGCAGAGGCACATGCGCCGCCTGCGCCGGGTCGAGATGCAACAACGTCTGCACCTGCTCGCGCAGCGTCGTCATACCTCGCAGGTGACGCAACACCCCCAGCGCAATGAAATCGGCCATGCTCAACACCCGCCCAAGCGCGGCGGCCCCACGCACTGAGGAAAGCGCATGCTGCACCGGAGTCAGCAACTCCCCGAGCACGGTGTTGTCGGTCAGGTGCACCATCAGTTGTGTCAAGCGATCGCGGATCATCGTAGGGCCTCGATAAGTTGTTGTTTACTAACAGCATATCGCGACCATTTTCGCCAGCCCATGTCAAGCGGTTTCTTGCAGAAAATGCAAAATCAATGGCTGCAGCGCATGACGCCTCACACGCTGGCGCCAATTGCTCGGCAGTCAAAATCCGAACTGTCTCCGTTCGCCGCCCAGTGCCCGCTGAGCCCGCTGACGCAGCGGCTTTTCCGCCTACCGGCAAATTCGACGCGGACACCGTTGCACCGCGGCGAGGATCTGTTCCACCACGTGACTCGGGCTGACCAGGTTGATGTTGTGGCAGCCCGTGGACTGGAGCTCTAGCATCATCTCCGCCAGCCGTTCGGGGGTCACCGCCTCCCCGATGCCCTTGTGGCTGATCTCCCAGTTCTGGCAGAACACGCAGCGCAGATTGCACCAGCTGAAAAAGATCGTGCCGGAGCCCCGCCAACCGCGCAGCGGGTCCTCCTCGCCGTGGTGGGGGCCATAGCTGTGAACGATGGCGTGCTCCCCGGTGCGGCAGATCACCCCCTTGACGCCCTGGAAGCGGTCGACCCGGCAGTCACGGGCGCAGAGATCACAGCAGCGCAGGCGATCCCAGGCCGCGGCCGCCCGGGCCTTCAGCTCGCCCGAGCGCGAGAGCGCCAGATAAGCCGGCTCGAAGGGGTCGTCATGGACGCCGGTCTGCGCCATTCTTTGTGCGTGTCCTGTTGCCGAGACTGCCTGGGGCAATTCACCCGCGACGAGCCCATTTTTCAAGAATCATGGCCACCGCCCTGAACCGTTGTCTGTTACTCCCGATTGTGGGAATTCTGGCCCTGTTCGCCGCGGAGGCATGCATGGCGGACCAAAAGACCTACAGCTTGCCGAGGCCACCGATCGCGGCGGACGGCCGCCTGAATGCGGTTCTGCAGAACCGGCGCACCACCCGGGCCTTCGCCCCACAATCGATCTCGCTGGCAGAGGCTGCCCAGATCCTCTGGGCTGCCCAGGGCATCACGTCCCGCGAGGGACTCCGCACGGCACCCTCTGCGGGCGCGCTCTATCCGCTGGAGTTGCACCTCGCCGCTGGCGACGTGGAGGGTTTGCCGCCTGGACACTATCGCTATGCGCCGGTGCAGCACGTCCTGAAGGCCGTCGATGCCGGCGACATTCGGCACCTCATCGGCAAAGCGGCACTCAATCAAGACTGGATCGCGCAGGCCCCGGCCGTCGTGGTCGTCACCGCAGTCGATGCCAGGACCACCGGCAAATACGGGCGTCGCGGGGTTCGCTATGTGCACATGGAGGTCGGTCATGCCAGTCAGAACCTGCTGCTGCAGGCCGTCGCCCTTGGGCTTGGCGGCGCGGTGGTAGGTGCGTTTGACGACGCCGCGCTGACACGTCTGCTGCGGCTTCCCGGGGAAGAGCACCCGCTGGCCATCCTGCCGGTCGGCCATCCGCGCTAACGGCGCAGACGAGCCGGTCTCGGTTGGTCCGCCATTCGCACCCTGACGGGGAGGCTTTGGTGTCGCAATGTACAGCGTAGGCCGCCCTCCCTACGCAATCTTGTTTGAAGGTGTCTAGGACCGTCTCATCGCACGCCCGCGACTCGATTGAAGCAGTCCCCTCAAAAAGGAGGTTAGCCTGTCCGATTCCGTGTCTCAGCGTGCGGACCTCCACCATTTCCCCAGGCCCTGGACCTTCGCCGCGACGTGCCTCTGCAACAGCGCCAGGGCATCCGGGAAGCTTGGGCGATGACACGTCCACGAGTCCGACACTCTGACGACGACGGGAGTAACTGGCAAGTCATGGGCAACCAGGCAACCGCGGCGAGCGCGCCCAAGGGCAGGCGCGCCTATACCTTCGGCGAGGAGATCGCGAACAGCCTCACCCACGGCCTGGGCGTCGGCCTGTCCATCGCCGCACTCGTCATCCTCGTCGCCTTTGCAGTGCTCGGGCACGACGGTTACAAGCTGGCGGCTGCGATCGTCTACGGCGTCACTCTCGTCCTCCAGTACGCCGCCTCCACGCTCTATCACGCCCTGCCCCAGCCGAAGGCCAAGCACGTTTTCAAGATCCTGGACCACTGCGGCATCTACCTGCTGATCGCCGGCACCTACACGCCATTCTGTCTGGTGACGCTGCGGGAAACGAACGGCTGGTGGCTCTTTGGTGTGATCTGGGGACTGGCAGGCATCGGCATGGCGCTCGAGGCCTTCTGGGTGTATCGCCCGCGCTGGCTCTCCGCCCTCCTGTTCCTGGGGATGGGCTGGATGGTCCTCACCTCGATTGGGCCGCTCATCGACAACCTGGCCCCAGGCGGCCTCTGGCTACTAGTGGCCGGTGGGCTCGCCTACACCCTGGGCACGGTGTTCTACGTCCTCGAGCGAATCCCCTACATGCACGCCGTCTGGCACTTCTGGGTGCTCGTCGGCAGCGTGTGCCACTTCCTCGCCGTGCTGCTGTACGTCATTCGCTGATGAAGTAATTGGCAATGGGGCCGGGTTGATTGGCGTCAGGTCGGGGCAAAATGGCGGGCTTGGATGATTGAGACGCTCGCTCAAGAGTCGTCCAACAGGGGTTGACGTGGCAAAAGATAGACTCAACGCGGTCTGTTTCAGTTTGGCCCTCCTGATCGTTTCCCCGGTAAGAGCGGACGATGGGGTCAGTCAGGAGGAACCGCTGACCGAAGCCGTGACGTCGCTCGCGTCCGAGGTCGAGCGGACGGTAGCACTCACCAAGCCCTTTGCTTGGGAAATGAAGCACGCCTGCCTTTACTACGGGTTCGCCGGCAACGTCTGCTCGCGCGCCAAGGCATTGCGGCTTCACTATGGGTCGGCACAGTTGTCTACGTTCCCGGGACAACCGCCGCCCACCGGATCAGCCCACACGCCTGGCTGGAAACGGCGACTGACTTCATCGACTTCTCCACCCTGCCGCGCTGGGGCCAGATGACGGTGATTCCACGAGCATTGGTCGCGTCGGAGGGATCGGAAGTGGATCCCGGTTTGACGCAGGTACTGGTTCTGCGCTCGCCAGAGAACCTGCGCCTGGTTCGCTGCCTGATCGCCCATCGCGCACGCTTCGAGCGCATCGTCCGACGTGAGGAACAGCGATAACGGATGACATGACGCTGCCGCGAAGAGTCGGGGTGTGCGCGAGCTTCCGGGTGTTGCGGTGGAACGTCGGTGGGGACTGGTAACTGACGGGGCTCCAAATCAAACCGGCGAGGATCTTTCCGATGCCAAAGGATGATCAGGACACCACAGCCTTTGTTCGCGAGGCCATGGACGCCTTCGCCGAACGCACAGGTCTCATTGGTGGAAGACCGCCGAAACGCTACTTGTGGACAGACGCCTTCGCCGTCTGCAACCTACTCGAGCTCGACCGCCGGACGCGCGACGGCACCCATCGGGAGCTGGCGCTGCGTCTGGTCGATCAGGTGCACCGTGTCCTCGGCAGACACCGACCGGAGGACCCCAGGGAGGGTTGGATCAGCGGGCTGGGCGAGGACGAGGGAGAACGGCACCCGACCAAGGGCGGGTTGCGGATCGGCAAGCCGCTCCCCGAGCGTCGACCCGGTGAGGCCATGGACGATCGTCTCGAATGGGACAGGGACGGTCAATACTTCCACTACCTGACCAAGTGGATGCACGCCCTGGCCCGCGTGGGCAGGGTGACGGGTGAAGCGCGCTACGTCCGTTGGGGGGCGGAGCTAGCCGATACCGCCTATACCCGCTTCAGCGATGTCCCGAGATCCGGCGGTCCAAGGCGCATAGTCTGGAAGATGAGCATCGACCTCTCCCGGCCGCTGGTGAATTCACAAGGCCAGCACGACCCCCTGGACGGCCTGGTCACCTTCCTTGAGCTGCGAAACGCCGAATCGGCCACTGGCGAGCCCGGCGCGCCCGTTCTCGACCAAGCGATCGCCGGACTGGCGGCCATTTGCGAGGAGCAGCCCCTGGCCACCGCCGACCCCCTCGGGATCGGCGGCCTGCTCACCGCGGCCCATACGCTGGCCCAGCTCAAACTGGCGGGCGTGGCGGGATACGGCGATCTGCTCGCGGGTCTGCTGGATGCGGCATTACCCGGGCTCGAGTACTACGCGGCCGATCAGGGGGACCTGTCGCTGCCGGCGAATTACCGGCTCGCGTTCCGCGAGCTTGGGCTCTCGATCGGATTGAAGGCCGTCAGGCGCACACAGGCGCTTGCAGCGCAGGAACCGAAAGCCTTCGAGTCGTTGCCCTCGCTTGGTTCACGCCTCGCTCAGCTGATGCGCTATGACCCCTTGATCGACGCGATCGAAGGCTTCTGGATGGAACCTGCGAACCGCAAGAGCGAGACGTGGAAGGAGCATGAGGACATCAACGCGGTGATGCTCGCCACGAGCCTGGCGCCGGAGGGGTTTCTCGCGCTTTAGCGCAAGGCCCGGCCACGGCGTGTCCTAAAGCGCATCGGCCTTCAGCGCTGCGTCGATACGCTCCACGACCTGGATGCCCCCGCCGGGCGTCAAGGCTGAGGTGATCCGCGGGCGCGAACATCCCCGGAACGCTATCCTCGAGGTTGGCTTTCTTCAGCGCGAGCGCGTTGCTCCTTGGAGGCAGTGATGTGCGGCCGTTTCATTCAGTACAGCGCCCCGGACGTCTATGCAAGCGAGTTCGAGCTGGAATCGCTCTGCGAGGCCGAGCCCCGTTACAACCTTGCACCGACCCAGCCGGTGCTTGTCGTCAGAAGGAGCGGCTCAGGTCAGCGCGAGCTGGTCCCGCTGCGCTGGGGGCTGGTCCCCGCCTGGTCAAAAGGGCTGAACAACCGCTACAGTATGATCAATGCCCGGGCCGAGACGGTGGCCTCCAAACCGGCCTACCGCAACGCCTTCCGGCACCGGCGCTGCCTGATCCCTACCGAGGGCTTCTACGAATGGAAGACGGAGAAAGGCGGGAAGACGCCCTATCTGATCCGGCGCAGGGACAGCGCGCTCTTTGCGATGGCTGGCCTCTGGGAGCGCTGGCGCGCGGAGAACGGCGAGGCGATCGAGTCCTGCACCATCATCGTGACCGATGCGAACGACCTGGTGCGGGGGATCCATGACCGGATGCCGGTCATCCTTCCCCGCGACGACTACCAGGCGTGGCTCGACCCGGACAATGGGGACACAGAAGGCCTGTTGGCGATACTGAAGCCCGCCAATCCCGATCCCTGGACGGCATACCCGGTGTCCCGCGCCGTGAACAACGCCCGCAACGACAGGCCGGACCTACTCGACCCCGTTCGCGCATAGCCGAGACCGGGAGCCCGTCGCCTTGCCGGCGCACGTCAAGGGCGTTGAAAATTGAGCGCGTCACCCAGAAGAACAGAAACATGCGCACCCTCCGTTGGAAGAGCTCCTATCAGACCGGCGACGCCGAGACCGACCGCCGCAACCGGGCATTCGTCGATTGCCTCAACAGCCTGATCAGCGCCGCCGGGCAGCGCGAGCACTGCCGGGAAATGGAGGAATTCGTCGCCCGCTTCAGTGCTGAGGCCGAGGAGGCCCTGCGGGAGCACCCCGCCGACCGCGACTTGGCATCCGAATTCGGTCGCCGACTGCTGGAGTCGCTCCCGCTGAAAGCCTATGAGAGCACCTCCTGCCGGCAATGCGGACTGTGCGACCTGGCCCAGCAAAAGCTCGCGGAACACCTCCAAGTCCCCGCCCAGTGTCTGTTCAAGCAGACCTGAGCCCTGCTTGACTGGACTCATCGCGGTGCATCGCCGCAGCACGTCCCCTCGACGCCGGGTCGGCTTGTGCTGAGAATCAGGCCCGGACGCGGGTGCAGCCTCCAGCGAGTGCCGTTGACTCAGAGCGCACCGGCCGCGCGTCACCCCCAAGTTTTCAGGAGGCTGCCATGAACCCCCTTCCCCGCCGATTCCAGTCCATCGGCCGTAGCGTCGCCCTGCTGCTCGCGGGTGCGCTGCTTGCGGCCTGCGGTGACAGCGATAAGACACAGTCGAGCAAGCCCGAAGCAGCTCCGAAGCCCGCCGCCGCGGCCCTAGCGCCGACCGCGGCAAAGCCCGACATCCCGGCGGTCAACGCCTGTTCCTTGCTCAGCACCGCCGAGGTCGAGGCCGCCGTGGGCCGTAAGGCCATGGACCCCGTGGAAGACCATAGCGCCGAGCGCATGTCGATCTGCGCCTACGGGGAGCCCGGGACGCAGATGGTTGGCGGAAACCCCCTGTCCAAGGTGGCGGTGCTGACCGTCTTAACCGGCGGCAACGACTATTTCCAGGGACCCACGGCGCAGGTGAACGCCACCTTCGACATGGTGGCGAAGAATGCTGGCGAGCTGGAGGTGGTCGATGGACTGGGCGAACGGGCCCATTGGGCACCGGAATTCAACACCCTGCGCGCCGTAACAGGGCACTACATGTTGGAGGTCGAGGTCCCCGATCGGGATCAGGAGGGGAACAAGATCCCCGACCCCCGCAAGATCGCTGAGCAGATCGCCCAGACGATGCTGGCCCGGCTGCCCTGAGCAAAAGGGCAATAGGCCCTGGTCTGCCCTGGGTATCCTGTCGGACGGGGGACCTCAGAAGAGGCCGCTGATGGTTCCCTCGCCGTCCACGTCGATGTCGAGTGCGGCGGGGCGCCGGGGCAGGCCGGGCATGGTCATGACCTTGCCGGTGTAGATCACCACGAAGCCGGCGCCGGCGGAGACCCGGGCGCCGGTGACGCTGAGCCGGAAACCCGTCGGGCAGCCGGTGAGCTTGGGGTTGTCGGACAGGGAGTTCGGGGTCTTGGCGATGCACACCGGCAGCCCGCCGTATCCCAGGTTGGCGATCTGCTTGATCTCGCGCTCGGCCTCAGCGGAGAAGTCCACCCCGTCGGCCCCGTAGAGGTCCAGCGCCAGGCGGCGCACCTTGTCCTCGATGGGCATCTCCAGCGGGTACAGCGGCCTGAGCTGCGAGGGCATGTCGCAGGCCTTCACGACCAGCTCGGCCAGCTCCAGGCCGCCCTCCCCGCCGGCCTCCCGGTAATCGGTGATCGCCGCCGGCACCCCCAGGTCGCAGCAGGCGGCGAGGATCTCCTGGAGCTCGCCCGGCGCGGTCGTCCAGGAAGCGGTTGACCGAGATCGCCACCGGCACCCCGAAACGCCCCAGGTTCTGCACGTGCCGCTGTACGTTGGCGATCCCGTGCACGGCGATCGCGCGACGGGTGACCACCAGCACGACCGCGGCGGGGGCCATGCCGCCGATCCGGCACTTGATGTGGAAGAACTTCTCCGCCCCCAGATCGGCCCCGAATCCGGCCTCGGTCACCGTGTAGTCGGCCAGCTTGAGCGCCAGTTTGGTGGCGACGATGGTGTTGCAGCCGTGGGCGATGTTCGCGAAGGGCCCGCCATGCACCAGCGCCGGCACACCCTCGATGGTCTGCACCAGGTTCGGCTGCATGGCGTTCTTCATCAGGGCCGCCATGGCCCCAGCGGCGCCGATCTCACCGGCCCGCACCGGTTTTCCCAGCGAGTCGTATCCCAGGATGATCGCGCCGATGCGCGTCTTGAGCTCGGCCAGGTCGTGCGAGAGCCCCCAAACGGCCATGATCTCTGAGGCGGCGGTGATCTCGAAGCCGTCCTCGCGCATCACGCCGTTCAGCCCCCGCCCCTCCAGCCCCACGACGATGCTGCGCAGCGACCGGTCGTTCATGTCGATCACCCGCTTCCACACCAGGTTGCGCGGGTTGATCTCCGGCACGCCCTTGTGGTGCAGGTGGTTGTCCAGCACCGCGGAGAGCAGGTTGTGGGTCGCGGAGACCGCGTGCAGGTCCCCGGTGAAGTGCAGGTTGATTTCCTCCATGGGCAGCACCTGGGAGTAGCCGCCGCCGGCGGCCCCGCCCTTCACCCCCATGCAGGGACCGAGCGACGGCTCGCGGATGGCGCACATGGCCCGCTTGCCGAGTCTGGCCAGGGCCTGGGTCAGGCCGATGGTGGTGGTGGTCTTGCCCTCGCCGAAGCGGGTCGGGGTCATGGCGGTGACCAGAATCATCCGGCCGTCCGGCTGGTCCCGGAGGCGGTCCATGACCGACAGGGGCACCTTGGCGATGTGGTGGCCGTAGAGGTGCAGGTCGTCGGGGGCGAGACCCACCGACTCCGCCACCTCCACGATGGAACTCAGCGTCGCCTCGCGGGCGATCTCGATGTCCGATCTCATGGGCGGCTCCGGCGGGGCTCAGCGCGGGACGGGCGGGCCGAAGGCGCCGAGCACCCCGACCAGCGACTCGCGGCTCAGCACGTGCTGGTTGAGGAAGTCCAGGAACAGGCGGGTGTCGAAGACGAGATGGATTCCGGGGGGCGCGGAGTCGCCGAAGCCCTGGTCCGAAACGACGGTGATGTCCTCCCGCGCCGCGCCCTCGCGCGCGCAGAGCTCCGCGATGACGCCCTCGCGGCCCGGGGCCGCCAGCTCCTCCCCAGAGGGCTCGCCGGCAAAGGTCATGGCATCCTCGTCGATGGGCGCCTCGACCCCGTAGCAGTAATCCAGACCCAAGTGCTCGCGCAGCCTGTCGGTGAGCAGGGTGAAGGCGCTCGAGGCCACGGCGACCTGGTAGCCCATCGTCTTCAGGGTCTGGATCAGCTCCGCGGTGCCGGGCGTCGGTGCAGCGGCCAGCGCGAGCTTGTCTAGCACCTCCACCGGCAGCCCCTCCAGCCGCTGCAGTGCCGCTGCGAGGCAGGCAGCGGAATCCCCCGACGGGTAGACGGCCCGAAAGTCCTCCTGAGGAATGCCCGCCTGGCGCAGAATCTCGTCTCGGGTCGCCCCGTCCATAAAGCTGCCGGTGAGCTCGAAGAGCAGGACCCGCTTTTTCTTGTTGAACACGTCCCGGTCCTGGAACAAGGTCGCGATGCCGAGCCCGACCATGTTCCCGCGGAGCGTCGACTGCAGATTCTCCAACGGAAGCGTGCTGAGACGGATGTCCACCAGCAGCTCCATCAGGAAGATGCTCTCGCGCGCGATCATCTGCGAGAGCTCGATATTGACCCGGTAGCTGCTCAGGCACTCGGACACCGCCGCGATGATGCCCGGCCGGTCGCGTCCCACCAGGATCAACAGCAGGTTCACCCGCTCGGCGCTGCGCGCCACCGGCTGGTACTTCTCCACCCGCAGGTCGAGACCGGTCTGACCCGCGATCTCCGCGACCAGGCGCTCGACCTCATCCGCGGACGCATCCGAGCCGGCGAAGTCCACCACCAGGAACACCGTGAACAGCCCGTGCAGCACGTCCTGGCGCAGGTCCATCAGGTTGCCGCCGATATTGGCGATGGGGACGGTGATCTGCTGCACCAGACCCACCGCGTCGGGACCTGTGCCGAAGAGGATATAGAGCTTCTCGTTCATTCGCCGACTCGCCTCGAGGTAACGCCGTCACATCACTTGGGTCGCGCGATGCTGCCTCAAGGGCCCGACTCAGGCAACCTGCCTTTCCGCGCCGCACTGGAGCAACGGCGCACTGGCACTATTGGTCCAGCAAGTCGCCGGACAGGAGCGCGACAGCTTGAAAAGCCGCAGGAAGCGATGAAGAATAAGGAATCCTTACTTCCTTGCGAGAAGTATTTCGCCCATGCTTGCCAAGAAGACATCGAAGAATCAACTAACCCTCCCCAAGGCCATCGTCGAGCATTTTCCAGACGTCGACTATTTTGATGTTCGCGACGAGGGGGATCGTATCGTTCTTGTGCCCTTGCGGCCCAACCGAGCCGACGCGGTACGGGAGAAGCTTGAACAGATCGGCATCACCGAGGCCGACATAGCGGCCGCGCTGCGCTGGGCGCGTGAGAAGTGACCCTGCGGGTCGTCCTCGACACCAACATCATCGTTTCCGCCCTCGTCTTCCGCAGCGGGCGCCTGGGGTGGCTGCGGCGCGGGTGGAAACGTCAGGATCTGGTTCCTCTGGTCTGCAAAAGCACCTTCGCAGAGCTGCTGCGCGTTCTGTCGTACCCAAAATTTGGCCTTGACGAGGCCGAGATCCGGGACCTGCTCGGAGATTTCCTGCCTTTTGCGGAGACGGTATCCGGGATCGAAGGCACCACCGCTTCGCCTCGATGCCGGGACGCACATGATCAGGTGTTTCTCGATCTCGCGCTGGCCGCCGGCGCAGACGCCCTAGTCACTGGGGATAGCGACCTGCTGGTCTTGGCGGAAGCGTCGGCGGTTCCGATCATCAACTCAGCGGAACTTCGGCGACGTTTGGACGCGACGAATCGCTAATTCTACTTTGTCAGATTAGCGGCGTCCTCAACCGAAGGGGGCTGAGACACCCTGTTTTGCGTAGGCAGCGGCGGTTGCCGCGCGGCGCTGACGGTGTCGTTTCTCCATTTGGCGGATGACCTCATCGCGCTCGAGATCGCGGCGCGGGAGAAACGTCTTGAGCAGCATCTCGATGTCCGAGCAGCTCAGGAGCGGGTAGTCGTCCTTCTGGGCGATGCGCTCTTCGAGCATGAACAACAAGCTCATGGCCACCAGGGCCATGTGATGATGCCAGGCGCGCCACTTGCGCACTTGATAGTCGGCCATGCCGCAGTGGCTCTTGGCCTCCTGGAAGGCGCGCTCGATCCAGAAGCGTTGCGCCTGCATCTGCGCCAGGCGTTGGGCGTCGAGCGCGGGATCGGCGTTGCTCAAGGTGTACTTGATGGTCTGCGGCGAGTCGATCTCGCGGCGCACGATCAAGTGCCAATGCGGCGCCTGGGCCTCTTTGCCGTCCCAGAGCCACACACGTTGATGGATCACCTCGACGTCCAATCGCCCGCAGGTGCTGTCACGCAGGCTGATGCGCTGCCAGGCGTCCTGCGGCAAGCCCGTCACCCACTCATCGACGCGCTGAGGCGTGCTTTGCGCCTCCAGGCGGCTGCGCGGACGGCCCCGTTTTTTTCCGGCCGGTGCCGGCGCAACCTGTGGCTGCGGATCCTCCAGGTAGATGCGCTG
The DNA here is from genome assembly GCA_963698355.1 of uncultured Gammaproteobacteria bacterium. Taxonomy (GTDB): domain Bacteria; phylum Pseudomonadota; class Gammaproteobacteria; order Chromatiales; family Chromatiaceae; genus Thiodictyon. The sequence continues at coordinate 48,627 of CAVOQO010000066.1, forward strand.
GTCCTTGTGCACATCGGCCACAAAGACCTCGCCCATCGCCTGCAGCGCGCGCAGGAATTCGGGCTCCTTGCCGTAGCCGCCATCGGCCCCGACCCAGGCGAAGCACACCCCCAGCTCCCGTTGATGGCGCACGATCTCCAACGCCAGTTGTGACTTCGTGCGCAGTTGCCGTTGCGCCTCGGGCACACCGGCCAGCGTGCAGCGCTTGGGATCGGCGACCCACTCCTTGGGCAGATACAACCGCACATCGGTCAAGGCCGCCCGATGCCCACGCCCCAGGGCCGCGAACACGCCCACTTGGCAGTTGTCGACCTTGCCTTGGCGCCCGCTCCATTGCCGCGCCACGCCCACCGAGCGCATCCCCTTCTTGGGCGTTGCTCGACTCGTCGATCAGCAAGCAGTTGTCCGCTGTTGCGCCGAGGTGTCGGTTGGCATCCAGCGCCACCTGGTCCAGCACGGCCCGCTCATCCCAAGGCGAGTCAGTGAGCATGTGCTGCAACTGCTGGTCGTCCGCCTCAACGACCGCCTCTTCCATCCGCTGCATGTTCTTGCGTGTCGCTTGCATCAGACCCTTGAGGTAGTCTCCGGCGGTGCTGAATACCGAGCGGGTCTTGCCCTGAAAATGAGGCAGGTAGCGCCGATGGAAGCGAAGAAATCGATCTGCGACCCCATCAATTCCTTTAATGTTGTCATTAGTATTTTCAAATGATTGTTCGGGCTGCCATAGGGGTCGTTTTCCATTGTTTCCGGTTGACTCACGAGAGCGCTATTCTACCATTTTCTCGTGTGTTATCAGTGTGCTAAAAGTGACAAAGTAGAACTAAGGACGCTGAATCATATTGCAGTGACCCATTTCCGTGATCGCTGACTTGAGCCCATTTGCCCAAGCTCGCTTGCGCTTGCCCACACGGCGCGGTTCAGAATCCAGAAACTCCCGGCAGAATAAACACCATCAACTCATGCAGATCGACCACTATAGCTTCGGCCGAATCGGCATCGGCGGCCGCGACTACGACGCCGACGTCATCCTCTTCCCGGACCACGTCCAGGAGCGCTGGCGGCGCCGGGAGGGACACCCCCTCGCCATGGAGGACCTGAAGACCGTGCTCGCGGACCCGCCCTAGATGCTCGTCGTCGGCACGGGCTACTACGGGCGCATGCAGGTCCCAGAGGAGACCCCGGCGCCCGCGACTACTCGCCCGGCCCATCCGTTGCACCGGCGCCCTCACAGGATGAGACCGATGGTCTCGAGCATCGCCGCTGGGTCCGTATATTCCGCGGGGATCCGCCAACGGCTTCCGGAGCAGTCCAGCACCAGGGCGGGAAAGGAGTGCACGCCCATGCCGCGCGCCCGCGCCATCTCCTGCTCCAGCGTCCGGCGCGTCGCAGTAGCATCCAAGTCCCGAGCGAAGGCAATCCTATCGGCGCCGATCTCGCCCGCCAGTGCGATCAGGGTCTCCGCATCCGACGGATTGCGCGCATCCAGGTAATAGGCGCGCTGGATGGCATCGGTCATGGCCAAGTCGAAGGCAGGGTCCTGGCGACGCGCGGCGATCACCGCGCGACAGGCTGGCCAGGTGCTGCGCCGGGGCGAGCAGTGGGTCCAGAAATCGAAGTTGAACCGCGTCCCCGGAATGCGGTCCTCGATGCGCCGCCAGGTCTGCTGCAACTGATCGCGCATGGACGCGGGCATCGGCTCCTGCGAATCGGGGGCCAGCCCACCCAGCAGCCGCTCCACCGCGATCTCCGGGGGAAGGCCCGCGAGCAGCGCCTCCAGGGCCGGCCGAAAGCCCCAGCACCAACTGCACATCGGGTCATGGACGTAATAGAGACGGTTTGGCATCTGCGGTCATCTGGAAATGCCGGCGGTGAAGCACGCGCCAGCCAAGAGGCAGACGTACGTCGTTCGCCGCCGCTTGTCGCATTGGACTGGCCTTGCCGGTCATGCCCCGCCTCCGCTAGGGTAAGACCATGGCTGAAACATCGCGAGCGCCCCAAGGAGAGCAAGACACACCGGAGCTCGAGCAGATCCTGTTGTCGAGCCTGCGCCAGCGTTTCAAGGCCGAGACCAATCGTCTGACCAGCGGCGGGATGCGGCAACTGCTCGGGACCCATCCCAACGCGGAGGCGCTGAGCTTCCCGCTAAGCTACCTGTACGTCTACCACTGGCTGCGTCAGCATGTTCCAGGCGCCTACCGCACCACGGTCCTGAGCGCCTTTCGCAGCCCCGCACGCGCCTTTCTGATGGACCTGCTGGACGCGTCTGAGGACGCGGACGCATTCCTCCGCGGCTACATCACCCAGTTCCGCTCGGCGCGCGACTCCACCCTCCAGCAGCGGCAGCTTCTGGAACTGCTCGCAGCCAGCGGCAACGACGCGGAGCGCCTGTCCACCGAGATGATGGCGATCTGGCGCGACCTCGGCCTCTTCACCCGGACGCCTCGGGAGGCCTACAGCTCCATCGGACACCAGGAGCGGGCGCGCTACGGGCAGATGCTCGACCGAGAGGACCAGGAGCGGCTGGCCCTGGTCGATACCCTGCCGGATCCGGGGGGGCCGCTGCGGTTCAACAAGCTTGGGGTCATCCCTGCGATGGGCTGCCCCCAAACCTGCCGCCACTGCATGTTCATCTGGCGCCCGCCCATGCGCGACACTCCGGATGCCTCGTCGCTGCTTGAATTCGTCAACGCCCATACGCAGAACGTGCTCTTCACCGGGGGCGACCTGACCCGCCACCTCGCCCAGTTTCTCCAGGCCATCCGCAGCATGGACCGGGTGCAGACCTTCGCAATCCTCCTCAACGGGGACTTCGCCGACGATCCGGCGCGGACCGAGCAGGTGCTGCAGGACATGACCGCGGCCCTGCGGGAGCGCCCGAGGGGCTGGCCGGCCGCGCAGGTCCTCCTCCAGATCAGTTTCGACGAATTTCACCAGGAGGTGATCGTCGACAAGCACGGCGCACTGCGTGAGCGCATCCCGGTGGCGAAGATCGCCAACATCGTGGAGTGCGTACCCCGCCATCCACAGATCCAGCTCTGCCTGCTGCACAAGCAAAACGCCCTGAACTTCTCCATGGACGTCTTTCGGCGCGGCGTCTTTGCCCGCCTGGCCCAAGAGCTCGGCCGGCGCAGGCATCAGATTCAGATCCTGACCTCGGCGCCTTCCCCGCGCCTCAAGCGCAACCCCCTGCAACCGGACCAAAAGGGCACCGTCCTGAAAGACGCCAGCTTCGTCCTCGCCCGCCACCCGGACCGCCCGATCCTGTTCACCAGCTCCACCATCGATGCCTACGGCCGCGCCACCATCCTGGAGCCGGGAGAGACGGTCAAGGATCGCGACCTGCTGCACGACGTCCTGCAAGGGAACGCGCCGCCCGGCGAGGGCTTCGACACCGACCTGATGTTCTGGGCCAACGGCTGGGCGACCCTGTTCTCAGCCGTCCACATCTGTCTCGGCGACCTCCACCAAGACGGGGGCGAGCGCATCCTCGCCCGCCAGCGCAAGGACCCGCTCACCGCCGCCCTGCGCCGCTTCGACCGCCGACTGCTCGATCTCTACGCGGAGGTCCGGCCGGACCTCGCCGCGCGGATCGACAGCGCTACGAGCCCGCACCACCTGTTCCACTCGATCACTGAGGATGCGGACGTGCGGCTCCATATGACCCGGCGCCTGCCACAGTCAGCCTAGGCAGATACCTGATCACCTAACGCGCCAACAAACGACCGAGCTCCTCGTTCTCGCTCATCGAGTCGTCCAAGTGGCGCAGCACCTCCGGCCGCGCCCGCCGGCGGCGTACATAGTCACTGATCGCCTCAGTCAGCAGGCCCGAGATGCTCTGGTGGTTCTCCTCCGCCAAAGACTCAAGGTCATGCCACACCGATTCGTCGCCCTGAGAGCTGATCTTGACCGCTGGCATCGCTTCATCCCGATCGCAGTTTTGAGGTTTCAAGATAGATGACTGTTGACTTGCCCTCAAGCGCGCTCACATGGCGTGCTCGTGACGATAACTGCCGGCCGTCTCCGCCTCTCTCCGTGATGGCGGACGCGCCGCGACCGGCGAGGCCCACCGTATGAGCACATCCCGGTGGCGAAAATTGCGAACATCGTGGAGTGCGCACCCCGCCATCCTCAGATCCTCCCATCCTCGCGCGTGACCACTGTTTGCGCGCCTTTGCGCGGAGAGAGGTCGGGTGCTAGCCTCCGGAAATCGTGGAATTCTATTAACCCTAGGGGCATCTGCACTTGGAGCTCAGGCAACTCGATCGAATCACACTCGATTCCGCCGTCATGGGTGGGAAACCCTGCATCCGAGGCATGCGGGTCACCGTCGGCATGATTGTCGGAATGATCGCGAGCGGACACGACGCCGCCGAAGTCCTGCGGCTCTATCCCTATCTCGAACCCGATGACATTCGCCAGGCGCTGAGCTATGCAGCTTGGCGCGCCGAGGAGGTCGAGACGGCAATCGGGCAGGGATGAAGCTCCTGCTGGACATGAACCTCTCGCCGGCGTGGGTCGATCTCCTGGAAGCGGCGGGATGGGAGAGCGAACACTGGTGTGAGGTCGGAGAGACGAACGCCCCCGATGTCGAGATCATGAGGTGGGCCAAGGAGAAGGGATATTGCGTCCTGACCAACGATTTGGATTTCAGTGCAATCCTCGCGGCAACACGTGCGGAAGGTCCAAGTGTCATCCAGATACGCGCACAGGATCTCGCGCCGGCGACATTGGGACCGATCCTGGTGAAAGTGCTTCGACAGCACTCCGATCAGCTTGCGACAGGGGCGATCCTGACCCTCGATGTCCGTGGCGCAAGAGTTCGCGCATTGCCTCTGAGTTAAGCCCGCGCAAGGACCCGCTGACCGCCGCCCTGCGCCGGTTCGACCGCCGGCTGCTCGATCTCCACGCGAAAGTCCGTCCGGACCTCGCGGCGAGGATCGACACCGCCACGAGCCCCCACCATCTGTTCCACTCGATCACGGAAGATGCGGACATGCGGCTCCATATGACCCGGCGCCTGACACAATCAGCCTAGGGATCTCTGCTCACCAACAACAGTCACTCGATTTGGGAGTTCGCAACCAGCATGCGGTCGCACGGGCCGCGGCGATCGCCCTGTAGCAGCCCGGCGCGTCGCGCATGGTCCAGTGTGATCGACGGGGGCGTCAACGCCTGGCCTGCGGTGATACCCCCGGAACCGGTCCACCAAAGGGAGGTGGCTGTTACCTAAAGTGAAGTCCCTGGAGGCGCTTCGCGGGGCGGGAGAGTAGCCCCGAGACGTTACGGTGCCGCGACACGCGTACCCCCAGCGACCCGCGGCGGAGAGCGAATCCGGGGGCACCGGTGTCCTCGGACTGACGCCTTCCCCCACCTCGCTGTTCGCGCTTTTCCGCTCTTGGCATAGAGATAAGGAAACTCATCCTGGCCGATGCATAGGTCGAGCGTCGATGAGTCCCCCGGCAAGGCCGGAGGCTTACCTCAGTGAGCTTCTTTTCCTGACCCCAGGGGCTATTCCCGCTGCGTGATTGGGCGTAAGAGATCCCTCGAGCCAACGTTGGTCGCGGGCGCCTCACTTGCCCAGGACCGCGTACCGCGGGCGTAGGGATCGGTCCCTGCAAACCGGTCACCACGGTGATGGCTGGGCCCGCTAGGTCGCACCTCGATGCGACCAGGGTTCAAGTAGGGACTGGGCGGCAGCCCTGTCCCGGCCATCCCGTCGATGACATCAATAAACAGATCCGGACGAGTAACAACATGCTCGATTTTCGCAGCCTGAGACCTGGTGCGCCTCCATGGTCACTCATTGGCGGGTGTTTCGCCGTGATCACGACCTTTGCCTCGCTGTTAATGGTCTCCAGCCCGACCAGCGCCATCCCGGCCTATGCGCGCCAGATGGGGGTCGGGTGCACGACCTGTCACACGGCCTATCCCCAGCTCAATGCTTTCGGGCGTGAGTTCAAGTTGACAGGCTACACGACGAGCGCCGGCGACGTCCCTTGGTACAAGAAGTTTGCATTGATGACGGAACCCTCCTTCACACGCACCTCGTCTGATCTTTCGGAGCCACCTGACCACTTCGGCCCGAACAATAACTTCGCATTCACCCAGACGAGTCTCTTTTTCGGAGGACGGATCGCCGGCAACGCCGGGGCATTCGTCCAGGCGACCTACGACGGGGTTGGAAATGTGTTCTCCTGGGACAATACCGACCTTCGTTTCGCGGGCACAACGACCGTCGGCGGCAAGCCCCTCGTGTATGGGATCGATGCCAACAATAACCCAACGGTGCAGGATCTCTGGAACTCCACCCCCGCCTGGGGCTACCCGTTCTCGTCCTCGGGCATCGCGGAGACCCCTGGGGCCTCCACCTTGATTCAGAGCCTTGGGGGCCAGGTTGGCAGCCTTGGCGCCTATGGCCTATGGAACGACCTGGTGTATCTGGAGCTCGCCGGTTACGGTTCCCTGGGAGACGGCGCGTTGCGGACACTCGGCGTCTCCCTTGGGGATGTCAGCGCCAAGATCGACGGCGTTGCGCCCTACTGGCGCCTCGCGCTTCAACATGACTGGGGTCCGCACTATTTGGCGGGCGGTACCTTCGGCATGGTCGCGAACACCTACCCCGGAAACGACCGATCCGCCGGAAGCGACCGATTCAACGACATTGGTCTGGATGCGCAATACCAGTACTCCGGGGCACGGGACGATGTGGCCGTCCGGCTCTCCTGGATCCACGAGCAACAGGATCTGGGCGCCAGCCAGCAGCTGGACGCGGCAACCGACAAGTCCAACAACTTGAGCACCTTCAACGGCAACGTCAGCTACCTGTATGACAAGACCTGGGGCTTCACGGCGGGCTATTCCAATCTGCGCGGCGACGCCGACCCTGCCTACTACGGGACGGACAACGGCTCACCCGACAGCACCTGGGTGACCCTTCAGCTCGACTGGCTGCCCTACAACAAGCACGGCGGGCCATCCCTCTGGCAATGGTTCAACCCTAAGCTCTCCCTGCAGTATGTCGCGTACAGCCGCTTCGATGGGGAGACGAGCGGCGCGTCGGACAACGACACCCTCTATATGCAGGCTTGGTTGGTCTTCTGACACCGCAGCCGCGGCGCTGGTCACCGCCGTGGAGACCAGCGCCGACACGCGGTGATGCGTGGCGGAGGGCGACCAAGTCTCCGCAACCTCTGATCCCGCGCGGACCTGGGCCTTGACCTTGGTCGACTCCGCCTTGCAACAAGGGGTGCCGCGGATCGAGCTCGGCAGATGCTCGCACGCCAGGGGCTTCGGCCATCGTCCGCCATCCCCTTATTGCGCGCTCGAAAAAGAGCAGTTGGATCTTGCCCTGCATGAGCTAACAAACTGAAATATATCGGCAAGGAAGCGCTGATGAGCAATCGGAACCGTCACCCAACGGCTGCGAGCGAAACCACCGCGTTGGTGCGCTACGCCGGCCCGGTCGCCGTGGATACCTTTGGGGCAAGGTCCACGTCGAGTGGGACATGGCCGCGGCCGTGCGCGAGCGCCCGGTGGGCTGGCCGGCCGCGCGGATCCTCCTCCAGATCGGCTTCGACGAGTTTCACCAGGAGGTGATCGTCGACAAGCACGGCGCGCTCCGTGAGCGCATCCCGGTGACGAAGATCGCCAACATCGTCGAGTGCGCACCCCGCCATCCACAGATCCAGCTCTGCCTGCTGCACAAGCAAAACGCCCTGCACTCCTCCATGGACGTCTTTCGGCGCGGCGTCTTTGCCCGCCTGGCCCAAGAGCTCGGCCGGCGCAGGCATCAGATTCAGATCCTGACCTCGGCGCCTTCCCCGCGCCTCAAGCGCCACCCCCTGCATCCGGATCAGACCGACGCCGTCCTCAAGGACGCCAGCTTCGTCCTCGCCCGCCACCCGGAGCGCCCGATCCTGTTCACCAGCTCCACCATCGATGCCTACGGCCGCGCCACCATCCTGGAGCCGGGAGAGACGGTCAAGGATCGCGACCTGCTGCACGACGTCCTGCAAGGGAACGCGCCGCCCGGCGAGGGCTTCGACACCGACCTGATGTTCTGGGCCAACGGCTGGGCGACCCTGTTCTCAGCCGTCCACATCTGTCTCGGCGACCTCCACCAAGACGGGGGCGAGCGCATCCTCGCCCGCCGGCGCAAAGACCCCCTGACCGCCGCCCTGCGCCGCTTCGACCGCCGACTGCTCGATCTCTACGCGGAGGTCCGGCCGGACCTCGCCGCGCGGATCGACAGCGCTACGAGCCCGCACCACCTGTTCCACTCGGTCACTGAGGATGCGGACGTGCGGCTCCATATGACCCGGCGCCTGGCGGGCATCACCCTTCCCGCAACTGTCTGATCCGGAACTCCAGCGCATCGGTGCACGGCTGGTACCGGGCATTGCGGGGAAGCAGGACGTCCTTGCCCTCCAGCTCCAGCAGCACGTGGTTGTCGCGCAGCCGCGGATCCAGCAGCGTGGAGACGTGCCAGCGCAGATCGAGACCCGGGGCGATCAGGTTCCTGTCCAGCGCCCAGTGGTAGCTCGGGGTGAGCGCGATCCCATTGCGGGGATCGTCGTCCCAGGACACTGAAAACGGGATCAGGTGCGCGGCCTCCACCATGATCTGGCCATCCGGCAGGAGGATCCGCCACCCGGACGCGGCGCAGCGGAAGTCGTAAGCCTCCACCACCGTCCGGCGGAATCCGCTCGCGCGGGCCTTGTCCAGGCAGGGCGCCTCGAGCAGCGGCGGAGCAAAGCCGATTCGGTTCTCCGATAGGCCGCCCGCCTCGGCCAATGCCAGGACAGCGAGCAGCATACACGGCTTATGCGGGCTGAATCCCGCTGTGGGGGGGTTGACCCGAAGTCGCTGGAAACGTGGGACATACCTTTCAATGCTCACGGCCGGTGTCGCCCCAACATTCACTGCGATTAGACTAACACCGTCCGCGTGCCATTCCGGCCGGTTCGAAGGAATCGCTCAAGACTATCGGCGAAACCTGCAAAGCCGACCACTCTTCCCGCAACCGGGAACCGCAGGCCGTTTGTCAATGCCGATTTGACCCAAGCGTTAAGTCAAATGGAATGACCCAACTCTTCGACCGCCTCCCCGACCGACTCTTTTCCCCGCTGGCCAGCGCCAACCGGCGCATCTATGGGGTGCTGCTGCTCGACCTCTATCCGCTGTTCTTCGACCAGGTCCACTCGGACGTCTTCCCCTCCCGGGAGACGGTGCGCCAGGAGATCGAGGAGCGCCTGGCGGTGATGGCCGCCGCCTGGCAGGAGGAGTCGGACTTGGCACTCGCGCAGGCCCCCACCACCGAGCCGGAGGGCAACCCCGCGGCCCAGGCCTACCGCCGGCTGCTCGCCGCCGGCTGGATCGAGGAGGAGGTGGAGGGCTATCGGGTGCGGGTCACGGTCCCCCCGGCGGTCGGCACCCTGTGGGCGAGCCTTATGGAGATCGCCCGCCCGGACCGGGTCTTCTACGGCGGCATGGTGCTCTCCATCTTCAACAACGTGCAGAAGGCTTGGGAGGAGCCCGAGGCGCAGGTCCTGGCGCTGCGCCAGGCGGCCCGTGAGGCGCGCCGCTTTCTGCAGCACCTCAACACTATGATCTATGGGCTCAAGGGCCTGCTCGGTGAGATCACCGGCTGCGTCGATCATCGCCAGATCCTGAGTCGCTTCTTCGACGACTTCGTCGAGCGCATCCTGGTCCAGGACTACAAGCGCCTCAAGACCCGCAACAACCCCTTCCGCTACCGCCAGCAGATCCTGCAACGGGTGCGGGAGCTGGAATACGACCTGGACCGCAAGCGGGCACTGGTGACCGGGTACCTGGATCAGACAGGGGAGTCCGACGGCGAGTCGGCCTCGCAGGCCATCAACGACGACATCCGGCACCTGCGTGACTGCTTCGAGCGGCTCGACGGCCACCTCGACCGGGTCGACCGCTTTCGCGCCCGGGTGGAGCGCCGCGTGGCCGATACGGTCCGCTACCTGGATCGGACCCAACCCGGCATGGCGGCACGGATCGCCGCGCTCTTGCGCGGGCTGGGTCCGCGGCTGGCCGGGCTGGAGGACGGCGAGGCGACGCCCTTGTCTCTGCCCCTCATCGACGTGCTCCCGGTCGGACCCCAGAGCCTGAAGGAGGCTCCCCGGCATCGGCGCCCGCCGGAGCCGCGCCCGCTGGTCAGCCGTCCGGTCGACCCGGCGATGCAGGCCCGGCAGCAGGCCTTGCGCGCCTATCTGGATCGCCGCCGGATCGACCCCAAGCGCATCGCGCTCTACCTGGAGCGCCAATTGGCAGGGCGATCGCACATCGACGGCGCCGCCATGACGATCGCCAGCGTGGAGGACTTCATCGCCTTCACCCATGTGCGCCACCTGAGCTACCTGCCCGGGGCCGGGCGCCTAAGGCACGACTACCGCATCGAGCACCGGGACGGATACATCGACAACGACTGGGTTCGCTGCCCGGATTTCAGCGTGAAGCGTCGTCAGCCCGCCGCGCGAGGACAGCAGCGTGCTGCGTGACCTGCGCCAGGTCTGCGAGCGTCCCGGCAACGCGGAGCCCGACGACTTCCGCTCGGCCGCCAGGGCGGTGCTGAAGCGCCAATTCCTGCTCCTGGAGCGCCCCGGGGACCGCGACCCCTACCGGCTGATCGTCAACCACTTCGACTACTTCGTGAGCCTGTTCGACGCCCTGGGCTGGACCCTGCACCGGGACGACACCTTCGGGCTCATCGGCCTGCTGCCCGGGGACGCGGAGGGCTTCCGGCACCTGCGCCTGGTGGACAGCCTCATGCTGCTGTGTCTGCGGCTCATCTACGAGGAGGGGATGGAGCGCTTCGAGGCCCGGGAGGGGAGCGTCTACACCCAGTCGCAGACCCTGCTCGGGCGCTACGAGACCCTACTCGGGCGCAAGCTGCCGCCCATCACGGATTATCGGGAGACGCTGCGCCGGCTGCGCCGCTACTCCCTGATCGAGATCGGGGACGAGACGGAGGACGGCCTGCCCATGCTGCGCATCCTGCCCACGGTGCGGCTCGTGACCGGCGACCAGGTCCAGACGCGCATCGCGGCCTTCGTCGATGCCTCCGGTGAGTCCCCAGACGAGGACGCCCCGAACGCCGACGAGGCGGCCGATGAAGACCCGGATCAGGGCGGTTCGACCCCATGAAGCGCCTGGTCCGCCTGCTGATGATCAACTGGTACCGCCTGGAGCAGGCGAGCATCGACATCGTCGGCCATACGGCGGTGATCGGCCCCAATGCCTCCGGCAAATCCTCCCTGCTCGACGCCATCCAGGCGGTCCTGGTGGGCGGCGACAAGCGCTGGTGGAACCCCAATGCCAGCGCCGGGGAGAAGAGCACCCGGAGCCTGCGCGACTATTGTCTCGGCGTGGTGCGCGACCCCAGCAACCCCGATCTGTCCCAGGAGTTTCGCCCCAGGGACCAGGCAGTGACCTACCTGGCCCTGGTGTTTCGCGACGACGCGAGCAATGCTGCCACCAGCGTCGGCCTCGCCCTGCACGCCCGACTGGACGAGGCCCAGGAGGTGATCGATGGGCGCTTCCTCGCCCCCGGGCTCGACCTGGTCCTGTCGGACCTCGTGGACCGAACGCCGGCCGGGCCGATACCCAAGCCCTGGCGCCGGCTGAGGGAGGAGCTGCGCATGCGGGTCGGCGGACCCTTCGAGGTCTTCCCCCAGGTCGGCGAGTACCAGCGCCACCTGTGCGCCCTGCTCTCCGACGGCCGGCGCCATCTGGACCCGCCCCGCTTCCTGCGCGCCTTCAGGAACGCCATCACATTCGCCCCCATCCGCAACGTTTCGGACTTCGTACGCAGCCACATCCTGGAGGAGCGTGCCATCCAGGTCCGTTCGCTCCAGCAGGCCCTGCAGCACTACCGGGACATCCAGACGCGCACCCGCGAGGCGCGGAGCCGTGAGGAGGCGCTGGCGGCCATCGACCACAAATACCAGCGGGCCGAGCAGGCCGAGCGCCTGGGTCTGGCCTGGCGCTGGGTGGAGCAGGAGGCCGCCTTCAACGCCCTGGAGGCGGAGCTGGAGCCCTTGCGCGGGACCCTGGAGCGGATCGCCGCCGAGATCGTGGCGCTCGGCACCCGCATCGCCGACCTGGAGGGGCAATGGCAGCTCGCCGACAACGCCCTGACCGAGGCCAACCGACGCCTAGCCGCGACGAACGTGGAGCAGCAGCGGGAACGCATCCGCGCCGAGATACGCACGGCGCAGACCAACCTGGATGCGGCAATCCGGGACATCGAGGCCGCGCGGATCGGCCTGGGGGCGGTGCACCGGCTGCTCGACAGCGCCGCCCAGCTCGACGATGGCACCCTGGTCCAGGCGCTCCAAGCCCTCCCACCCCTGCTGCGCCGCGATGAGGGGCTGCTCGCCGCGACCTGGCCCCCGGACCCCCGCGGGGTCATGACCGCCGTGGCCCGCATCGCCCCGCGGGTGGCGGAGGCGGTGGACCGGATGCTGGCGCACTTCGAGCAGTTGGTCCGGGAGGAGGGCGACATGGCCCGCGCCCTCGAAGACCTGCGCGGACGCATCGTCCGCCTGGAGCGGGGCGACAGCGACCTGCAGCCGGCCACCCTGCGCCTCATCGCCCTGCTGGCGGAGCACGGCATCGCCGCCGTCCCCCTGTGCGACCGGGTGGACGTGGCGGACGAGCACTGGCGCGACGCCCTGGAGTCCTTCCTGGGCGGTCACCGGGAGGCGCTGCTGGTGGACCCCGGGCAGGTACGCGAGGCCGTCGGGCTCTACCGGCGGGAGGGCAGGCGGCTCAACATCCACGGCAGCCGGGTGATCAATACGCTCAAGACCGCCGAGTGGCGGGACCGCCGCAGCCCCGGCAGCCTGGCGGAGATGGCCGTCAGCGACGACCCCCACGCCCTGGCCTACGTCAACCAGCGCGCCGGCAATGTCCTGCGGGTGGAGACCGAGGACGAGCTGCTCCGCCACGAGCGGGCCATCACCGCCGACGGCATGCTGGCCACCGGCGGCGCGGTGCTGCGGCTGCGCCCCGACGAGCCCATGCTGGGGCGGAAGGCTCGCCGGTTGCGGCTCGCCGCCCTGCAAGAGCAGTTCATCCGGGACGGGGAGATCCACTACGCCAAGCAGCAAGAGAAGTCGGCAATCAAGGACCTGCGGGAAAGGCAGTTGATGCCGCTGAACGATCGGTTGCGGGTCTTCCCGGATCTGGTCGCCCTGGCGGCCACGCGGCAAGAAAGTCAGGCCGGCCTCGACCGGCTCAAGGCCGAGGAGCAGGCGCTCCTGGACGACGCGGACTATCGGTGCCTACAGGCTGAGGTCGCCCGCTGCCGCGCCGAGCGGGAGCGGATCAAGGCTGAGGCGGACCAGGCCGCCAAGGACCTGAGAGAGCGGGAGCATACGGAGCAAGCGCAGCGCCTCGTGCTTGACCGCAAGGACACGGACGCCCACGCCGTCGCCGAGCGTCGTGGGGTCATCGAGCAGACCTCCGGCTTCGACGCCCAACTGGCCGCCGAGCGCCTGGAGGAGCTGCAGTCCCAGGAGCTTTTCGGCGAGGAGAGTCCCGCGACCTGGCGAGCGCTCGGTGATGAGGCCGGGCGCCGGGCCGGCGTCCAGGAGAGGACCGTCATCAACCAGCGCGCCCAGGCCAGGGACGGGCTCACCAACTACTGGGCCGCCTGGTCATCCGAGCATAGGCCCGCGATCGGTGCCGCCGACGATCACCTGACCCTGGCCGCATGGGTGGTCGGCGAGCTGACCCAGGTGCGCGAGACCCAGTTGGCCCGCTATGTCACGGAGGCCGACAACGCCTTGCGGGAGGCGGAGCACGCCTTCCGCGCCGATTTCGTCGGCAAGCTCCAGGAGAACCTGCAACTGCTGGAGGACAGCCGCAAGGAGCTCAACCGCAACCTCCGGCACCGCCCCTTCCACGGCCAGTATTACAGCTTCGTCAAGCAGCCGGAGCCGGATCTCAAGCAGGTCCTGGACTGGGTCCTGGCCTGGACCCCGGAGCAGGGCAGCGACGTGGGCGGCCTGTTCGACGCCGCCGACGACCCCAACCACCCGCACCGGGAGGCCATCGCGCGGGTGCGCAATCTGCTCATGGAGGCCGCCGGTGGCGAGGGCCGCGGCACGGGCTGGGACGAGCGCCTGGCGGACTATCGCCAGTACTACCACTTCGACGTGCGCATGAGCGACGACAAGGAGGGCGGCGGCAACCCGGAGCTCCTCTCCCGGCGGCTTGGCAAGGGCTCCGGGGGCGAGCACCAGTCCCCCTTCTACGTCGCCATCGGCGCGGCCCTGGCCGCCGCCTACCGCATCGAGCGGGACCAGGACGGCGGTTATCGCGGGGGCATGGCGCTCGCCGTCTTCGACGAGGCATTCTCCAAGCTGGACCTTCAGAATACCGTGAGCGCCCTGGGCTTCCTCGACGAGCTGGGGCTACAGGTCCTGCTGGCCGCGCCGGACGAGAAATACGGCCAGATCGCCGAGCACGTGGACACCATCGTCAATGTCTACCGCGACGGCGGCAGCGTCCACATCGACGCCGAATACATCAAGCCCGAGGCCCGCCGGGCTCTGGCCGGGGACAACCCGGTGATCCGCCCGGACGGCGGCTCCGGTTCACCCTGAGCCACCTGTGAGTGAGGTCGCTCGCGCCCTGCTGCTCAAGCTTCTGGCCCAGGTGGACCGGGGCGGCAGGGACACCCTGCCCATCACGGAGCGCTCCGCCCGGGACTATTTCGCGGTCACCGACCTGGCCGGGCGCGATGCCATCCACGCCCATCTCGCCAATGCCGAGGCGGACGGCGGGGTGACCCTGGAGTGGGGCCGCCGGGCCGCCGCACAGGACCTGCAACGGATCCGAGTCAAGGACGCGGATCGGCTGGCCGCCTGGCTGGGCGTCTCCCGTGCCTCAGCCCAGGCCGGCGCTATCGAGCAGAAGCTTGACCCCCGCTTGGCCGATGCCCCCGAGTGGCTCCGGGACGCCTACGCCGAGGCCCTGAATCAGTGGCGCTTGGGCGGCAGCCCCTTTCGCGTTCCCGCTTCGGATTCCGCCGCCGCAACCCGGCTGTTTCGCATCGCCCACGCCGTCGCCGCGGGGGAGCAGGAGGGGCTCGACCTTCGCCGTTTCAGCGTCCAGCTGCTGGGCGACTCCAAGGCCGTCGAGTCCATGCTGGGCCGCCTGGGCGGACTCCTGCGCCGCAATCCCGAGTGGGCCCAGTGGGTAGACGACTCCGACCTGTTCCGGACCCTCGGGCTGGAGAAGTTCCCGCCGCCGCTGTTCATCAAGGGGCCTCTCGCCCTGGACTATGGCGGCATCCGGTGGGACCTCACGTCCCTGCGACCCTATGTCGCCCTGTCCCCGGACGCGGTAGGCGACATCCAGCCGACGACTCAAGTCCCCTACCTGCTTACCATCGAGAACCTGGCCAGCTTCCAGCGTCATGTCCGAGAGATCCAAGACGGGGGCGTTGTCGTATACACCGCTGGCTTTCCCGCCCCGGCGCTAGCCCGTGTCCTCGGTCAGCTGGACAGCCAGCTGGCGGACGATTGCCGCTTTTACCACTGGGGCGACCGCGACTTGGGAGGCCTGCGCATCTATACCAAGGTAGCCGCCGCCTGCCCCGTCCACGGCGTCCGCCCTCACCTCATGACACTTAAGGACTCGGGTCCGATTCAGTGGGGTCAAGAAGAGCTCCGATTTTTGAACCAAGCGATATCGAAAGGTGGCACGGCGGGGCGCTTGGCGGAGGAGTGGGTAGTCCGGCTACTCGGTCCATTGGAACAGGAAGCCATTGATCCAGAGCCGCCGAAGAAACATTGACCGAAGTTTGCGCTTCGGCCATCCGATCCCTTCCGGGCATTTCCCGGGACAGCATTGACATTGGCTCCAGCGGTTCGTTCGCTTGAGCGCGAGCGCTGGGCGCGACAGGGCCCGGAGACGCAGGAAGCCCTGGCGCGGGTCCATGCCTCAAATCGCCGCATCAAACTCGCTTCGTAATCGAACCACGCCTGCCACGCCCTCCAGGACCGAGGGGTCCAGTGCGCGCACCATGAATGCCTCCGGCGGCACGCCTTCCCAGGGACAGTCGAGCCCGAGGGGCGCGGCGGGCTCGAAGGCGAAGCGGGGATAGAATCCGGGGTGACCGAGGACCACGACGAAGGGCCAGCCCTGCTCCCGCAACGCGGCCAGTCCGGCTTCCACCAGGCGGGTCCCGATCCCTTTCCGCTGCCACTCCGGCAGCACGGCCATCGGGGCCAGACCCATGCCGCGGGAGTTACGGGGGAGTTACGGGGGAGTTGGGGGAGTTACGGGGACAGTATATGTATTCAGTTCGGCGTCACAGAATTTGCCGGGGCACAAACGTCGTTCGTTTGGCACCGGAGCGGCAAGGGGACGGCAGCGGACAGCGGATCGGGAGCGACCGCGCCATGTACGACCTAGGATGCTGGCCCCTTGGACCCCTGTAACGGCGCTCCCGCTCCTTCCGACTTGGCGAGCGCAACCGCGCCGCATTGGGTTAATCGCGGGGAAGCCAGTCGGTGTCCAGTACCCGGTCCAGACCCCAGGGGCAGGTGCGCGGGAGATCGGGGATGCCGGTCTCTCGGGTGGCGATGTCGAGGGCGTCATCCCTGGCGTCGGCCCACCAATCGAGCTCATTCGGGAAGGCCGCCAGGCTCGGAGTACGACGGATGCGGCGGCCGATGCTCGCGCGCTGTGTCCGGATGGTCGTCTCCCAGCTCACGCCCCCGGCGCTCGGGCTGAAACTGCCATTTGGGCAGATGGGCCAGCAAGTCGGCCATACGGTTTGCCAACTCTCGCTGCTCGCTCGTTCCCACGTCCTCGATCTTGTCGGCGATATGCTCGATGTCGAGCCTGTCCAGGCGGCCCGCGCGCAAGAGCCGGGCCTGCTCGTTCGCCCAGGCGACGATGTCGGTGTCGTAGAACTCAGCCCCTTCTGGATCCTGTCTGTGCAGCTTGGCTGTCATGGGCCTGGGCGCCCTCCGCGCGATCTGCCGATGTTCTTGATCATGGGCGAAGCCTGGGGGGGCTGCGTCCAGCAACCATGGGCGCCGCACGCCTTCATGTCGTACTCAGGTTTCATGGGCTTGCCGATGGTCGTCGTGAACCCTCGAGTCGGCGCCTCAGGGCATTTCCGGGGACAGTATCGGCAATCGCGCCAGCGCTTCGTTCGGGTGAGTGCGATTGCTGGCGCACGTTCCGGACACCAGATCACTAAGGTCCCCGAGACGCAAGACACTCCTTGCGGCAACCGCGGTTACTCCTTGTGGCTGACTCCGGGCGCTCCAGGAACCCGCGCCGACTGACCGCATTAC
Source organism: uncultured Gammaproteobacteria bacterium (assembly GCA_963698355.1). Classification (GTDB taxonomy): domain Bacteria; phylum Pseudomonadota; class Gammaproteobacteria; order Chromatiales; family Chromatiaceae; genus Thiodictyon. The sequence goes on from CAVOQO010000066.1 coordinate 65,978, forward strand.
CAGGGAGTGAAAGAGTTCATGAAGTCCATTGGTCGACCCATCTGGTTGATGTCCCTAGTCATTGACCCGGTATTGACGGTCATGGCCCGCATAGCGTGACTCATTTCGGCGATGTTTAGCGACATACCCTTCATGGAGCTGTCCATGTCGGCGATATTTATCGACATGCCCCTCATGGAGCCGTTCATCTCCGTGATGTCCGCAGTCATGGTGTCCATGCTGAGCTTCACCTGGCCAATTGTTCCCGTGATCGTTCCGATATTTTGATCCATGCTTATGATATGAGAGTCCATGCTGTCTATCTTCTCCACCAGCACCGTGATCTGGCCAGTCATGGTGCCAATATTTTTCGACAGCTCGGCCATGTGGTTCGACATTGATGCAAGATTGAACTCCATTTGCGGGTCCACATTCCTAGTGAGTGTTTTCATATCATTCGTCATATTATAGATGAGATAGAAGCCCGACAGCCCGAGTAAGGCCATGACAAGCAGCGATGGGTAGACAAGTCGTTCCCAGCGGGTGATGCTTGTATTGAATGATCTGAAGAACTGGGTAAGGGTGATTTCCAGCTTCACCATCGCCTTCTGTTCTGGCGACAGACCCTTAACGTCAGCTTCGAAGGTTCTGGGATCTTTTTCGAACATGGCTCTCGTAAAAAACGCCTGTAAAGCCAAATACAATCGGGTCAGTCATCAGCTCACGAGGTCGAGGGCCTCAGTATTGCACAGGGTCTCCCCCCTGCATAATGTGTCCGGGCCGGTTTAATTTTCCGTCCGCACGCTCGAACCGCTCCCGGGCTGAGAGATGCCGGCATCCCGAGGGCCGGACCTCGAGCAACACGTCAGTCGGGGACCTCTTGGAGCGTCACAGAACCGCGAGATGCCGCATGGCGTGGGGATGTTCTATCCCCTGAGTCTCCTCTGCGGCAAGCTGACGGCCACTTGCAGACGCTGGAGCTTCGCCGGCGCTAGGCGCCAGACAACACTAACACCGCCCAAAAGCAGCACTTAGGCGGCTTCCTCGACGGGCTGCCAGCAGGGGGCATGTCCCGCAACCAGTATTGGCATTCCCTCCAGCGGTTCGTTCGCTTGAGCGCGAGCGCTGGGCGCGACAGGACCCGGAGACGCAGGAAGCCCTGGCGCGCGTCCATGCCTCAAATGGCCGCATCAAACTCGCTTCGGAATCGAACCACGCCTGCCACGCCCTCCAGGACCGAGGGGTCCAGTGCGCGCACCATGAATGCCTCCGGCGGCACGCCTTCCCAGGGACAGACGCGCCCGAGGGGCGCGGCGGGCTCGAAGGCGAAGCGGGGATAGAATCCCGGGTGACCAAGGACCACGACGAAGGGCCAGCCCTGCTCCCGCAACGCGGCCAGTCCCGCTTCCACCAGGCGGGTCCCGATCCCCTGCCGCTGCCACTCCGGCAGCACGGCCATCGGCGCCAAGCCCATGCCGCGGGCGGCACGCTTGCCCCCGATCTCGACCGGGGAAAAGAAGATCTGGCCGACGATCTCATCCCCGATCCGTCTGACCAGGGAGAGCGCTTCGGGGCAGGCGGCGCGGATGGCATCGACGCAGTCGGCCTCGGCGTCGCGGCCAAACGCCGCGAGGTTGACCGCGCGAACAGCGGGGTGGTCTTCCGGCCGCTCGGGAAGGATTCGGATCATCGGCTCTCCAGGTCAGGCTGAGTGCTGCGCAAATCCGCCCCGCGCGTTCAAAGAAGCAAATAATTCAACTCCACCGCGGCGTTGCGCAGCGTCATCTTCAAGGCCTTGTCGGACAGCGCGCGATGGAAGGAGGGGTGGGCGGGAATCGCCCCGGCCCCACGCTCGTGCAGGGCAAGGCTCGGGCTGTTCCGGTGCATGCAAGAGGCGTAGCAGAGGCCCTGTATCCTCGGGTAGGCCTCGTAGAAGGCGCGCGACCAGAGCCGCGCTCTGGGCCTGGAGCCGCAGTTGATGAGCATGGATGCGCCGGCGCGGGTCGGGTAGCTGCCGGTCAGGTTTAGCAGCGCCAGGTCTTGGGCAAGCTCATAGGCAACCAGCCAGGGTGAGCGGGCGGTGCGGTCAATGACACGGGTGTCCTGAAACACCTCGGCGAGCGGTGTGATGCCGTCCAGGGCCAGGTACTGGATGGCGCGCGTCTGCTCCCAGGGCTGTCCGGCGGCATCCGGCAGGTGATGATCGAAGCGTGCCGTGGTGGGACCGAAGGCGCGCATCTGGTTCCAGCGCCCCGGGCGCGGTCCGCCCCGGAAGTAGACCCGCCACACCAGGGTTCCCGCGGTCAGACGCCTGAGCTCAGGCGCAATGTCCTCAAGGGCATCGGCAGGCGGCGGCAGCGGAAACTTGGGCAAGCGCTCAGATGTCCCGTGCCAGCTCGGCCACCGGCTTGGGATCGCGGCCCGCGAGCAGCCAGTCGCGGGGGCTGATGGGTCGGACCGGCGCCTCGTCGGTCACCAGCTCCGTGCTCGGCGAGGTGAACCAGCGCCACACGGAGACCGGGTGCAGCTCTGGGCTGAGCGCCGGAAATACCTGCTCCACGTTCGGCACCACACCCCTGACCGCTCGCACCCCCTGACGGTCCTCCACCTGAAACTGAAACAGGGGCAGCAGCCAGTTGCGCCCGCGGCGGATGCCGTAGAGGCTGCGCTGGAGCAGGCGCTGGCGGATGCGGCTCTCGTTGCGCCCAAGGCCTTCGGCAACCGCCTTGATGGTCAGCGCGGTCTCCATCAGGGCGGAGTAAGCGGCCGCGGCCCGGCCGATGGGGTCGTCCCCCGGCGCAGGGCCGGCATCGACATCGAATCCGCCGCCGCGCAGCACCGCGAGCTCCGCGTCGGGCAGCTCCTCCGCCGCCGGGATCAGGGCGCCCTCCTCCATGGCCTCCACCGACTCCGCCACATAGACGGCGAGCTGGCGCGGCGAGAGCGTGATCCCGTGAGCCTGCAGCACCGCCTGGAGGTTCCGATCAATCATCGCTACGTTCTACTACTAACGTGAATTGTCGTTAGAGTATAGCAGTGAGCCGCGTTGGAGAGCGCTCCGGCCGGATGGCCGCTCTGCGGCATCGGCAAGGCTCAACGCCCGGCGGACACCTGTGCGAGGAATGCGTCGAGGTCATTCAACTCGGCGAGGATCCCGGGAGCGTTACCGACGATCTCCCGCCTGAGGGCATCGAGGCGGCTCGCGTCCAGATCCACCGCATATGCATGCCGAAAGAAATGGCGAAACCCAAGGAGGTGCCGAAGCACCGTGACCGTCTCGCCCGAGAAGACCGCGGGTCTGACGCCTTCGATAGTTAGGCCCATGGACTGGAGCAGTTCCTGGTGCCAGTCCGCGCCCTGGGGAGCATCGCCCTCCAGAAAGCGAGAAACTCTCGACATTAGGCTCTCGATGACACCATAGGCGTGATGAAGGGCCAACGCAGCCCGGGCCCGCTGGTCGGCGCCAGAGGGATCGGGTGACAGGCTCAACCCGGCGAGCTCCTCGATGCGGGCTGCAAACGCATCGCGATCGAAGCCGATCTCGGCCCTAAGGCGCTGGAGGGCGGCGTTCACAAAGGCTCCCCCTCGGCCGCGATCCGATCCCGCAGGCTCTCGGGCGCCTCCTCCAATCGCACAAGGTCCACCGGGGCGCCGAAGTGCGCCATCAGGTCCGCCAGGGCGGCGAAATAGAGGGCGCCGGGGAGCCCCTCGACGGCGAGGTCCACATCGGTGCTCTCGCCCCAGGAGCCGGTGGCCAGGGATCCGAAGAGCAGGACGCGTTGGGCCCCGTATTCGCTCCTAAGCAGTCGTACCGCGCCTGGAAGGCCCTGACGCAGCCGGCGCGCACGCTCGGCCGCCCGCTCGCGCGCCTGCTGGGCGCGTCGGGCGAGGTGTCGGGCGGTGTCGGCGGGTGGGACTGTAGGAAGCATCGGAAGTTTTATATCTAGGCCAAGTCGGCGTTCTTGTCAGACCTATTGAAGCGGCGGTCGAGGTGGAGTGGGTTGCTCAGGCGACCTTGCGCACATGCGCGATCTCTCGGGAGTCCGCCGCACGGATGTGGCCCCGAGGCAGGGTAAGCACGGCAAGCGTGTCACCGCCAAGCGTCGTGAATTCCACCTCGAACGCCGCTCCGTCAGCGTTCACCATCACGACCGTCCCGATGTCCCCCGCCCGCAAGCCGCAAGAGTCGATATCGGTGGTCAGAACGACGTCGGAAAGTTCTTCAATCATTGCCTTTATCCAGCAGGATACCTTGTACACGCAGGGATTTAGTCGCCCGGAATCGTCGGGGAAGTCTAGCCTGAAATGGTCACGGCGGCCGTTAGCGCCCTGCTCGGGCAAATCCCGAAAGCAGCCAGAGCGCGATCGTAATGCTCACCGCAGAGCCGAGGCACCACAGACAGGTCGCGCCGATGACGAAGGGCTCGAGTGCCGTCAGACGCATGGAGAACAGCACCCCGAACAGGGCGATTCCCCATGGCAGCCAGTTCCAGCCTCCACCTCGGGGAGAAAGGCGTCTTGCCATCAGCCAGGTCGCCAGAATGAGCAGATAGCCGCCGAGGCCGAGCACGCCCATGGGGATACCGAACAGTTTGGCGTACTCGCTACCCTGCACTTCCGCACAGCTGCCGATGGGGCCACACACGAGCGACACGTGCGCCAGCGCGGTGTATGCCGTGTAGGCCGAGATCCCGAGTCCCACCAGCACGGTGGCGATCAGGACGGAGGCGGCAACCGCGCCGGTCTTGCCGTCCTGGCGCCGCAGTCTCATCAGTGCGTGGACAAGCGCGACCACCATGCCGACGAGCACCAGCACGGCCAGGGCGTTGGCGATGCGGTCGCCCATCGAGCGCCCCCCCGAAGTGGGCGGCGCGTTGCCTTCGGCGGCCGGCGGCACTCCCTCACTGGACACCCGCGCTGCAACGTCCTGGATCCCGGCGGGCAACAGCGCCTCCAACTCGGGAACCGCTGGCCAGTGTGCGGCATTGGGGTCCTTCGCAAGGTCCTCGAAGCGGTCTCCCAATCCCTGGGCAATCTCGAGCAAGCCGACCAGCGATCGATCACCGACCACGGCGGCGGGCGACCCGGCCGGTTGCGGCGGGAGACCCCAGCGCTCGGCCGCCGCGCGGTAGGCCTGCGCACCCTGTTCCTGGGAGACGTCGACCCCTGAAACCTCGAGCCGCGACCTGTAACGCTCGAACAGCGCAGGAAGATAGAAGGCAAACAGGTCGCGGGTCTGAGGCGAGCCCAAGTCGTAGAAGAGCACCGCACGCACGGCCGGCGCACCATTTCCGGCGTCGGCCCCGGAATCGGCCGCCCAGCCAGGGGCGCCGGTCAGTGCGGCGACAGCCAGACAACAGGTAGGGACGAAACTCCAGGTGACACGCGCAGGTAAATTCATTGTCCGGTGCTCCGAATGGTCATGGGCATCGCTGTTGGATCAGGCAGCGGCGCGATCCGCCAGCTCATGTATCTGGAGCGCGTCTGTCGGCAGTGCCGTGCGGGCCAGTTCCACGAGATGCCGGTGGTGAGTGAAGAGCAGCACCTGGGCCTTTCTGCCCAGGTCGCTCAGGATGGGTAGGATGGCGCCGGTCCTTTGGTCGTCGAAGGTGACCAGCAGATCATCGAGGATCAGTGGCATGGGCTCATGGTGTTCCTGGTGGCGCTCGATGGCGGCGAGCCGCAGCGCCAGATAGAGCTGGTCCCGGGTGCCTTCGCTCATGCCGTCGACTCCGACCCCTTCGGCACCGCGAAGCCCGACGAGCACGGGGGTGTCATCGGCCGCGTAGGCGGTACCCAGGCCGCTGAAGCTCCCTCGCGTAATTGCACCGAAGAGTTCACCGGCCCTCGCCAGCAAGGGCGCCTGGTTCTGTCGGCGGAACTGCTCGATCTGCTGACGCAGGAAGTGCGTCGCAAGCTGCAGCCTCAAGCAGCGCGACGCATCGTGACGGATGGCCACCGCCTGGCCGAAGGCGGCCTGCAGATGCTCGGCCGCCTCGGCACCGGAGCGCTCCAGCCGGGCCTTCTCATCCTCGGCCATGGCCAGCCGCTGGACCGCGTGGTCGCGCCGGCCTTCAAGGACGGGGATCTCCTGGTCCAGGGCATCCCGTTCGGCGGTGAGCGAATCGGCGGGCTCGGCTCGCACGCGCTCGATGAAGGCATCCAACGGGTCTCCCCGGGCCGGAACGTGGAGTGCTTCGCGCAGGCGCCCGATCTCTGAATCCATGACCTGCCGGGACTTGAGGCCGACCAACAGCGTCTGCAGTGCGTCGGCGTCGGGGCTGCCGGACGAGGCAACGGCGTCCGCCACCTTGCGCTCCGCCTCGGCCAGACGCTGCTGCGCCTGAGTCAGCCTTTCCCGCTCCTGCTCCAGGTCGGCTGCGGCCTGGGCCTGACACGTCTGCAGATCTCGGGCGCGCTCCAACGCGGCCCACAGGTCGCTTTCGCGAACCTCAACCACCGCGTGGGGCAGACCCAACTCGTCAGCCAGCGTGTTGACCGACGCCTCGTAGCGGCCGATCGCCTGCCGCTTCTCGACGATGACCCCCCGGAGAGCTCTCCACTCGTCGTATTTGCGGATCAAATCATCGCGGCGATCGAGCAGCGCGAGGCCGATCTCGGTGCTTGCGTCCGCGGGGAGAGCGAGCAGGCGGCATTGTGCTCGCCACGCCGTGCGGGCGCTGGCCGCGGCCTCCTCGAGCTGGGGACGGACCCTGGCAAGCTCGTCCCGCTCCATTCGGCAGTCGGTTGCCCGGGCGCTCAGCTCCGTCCGGGCACCCTGGGCCCTGTCGGCCTCACTGACCTTGCGCGCGGTTTCCTCACGCAGTCCGGGCAGCGAGCGGTCGCGGCAGTCCGGCAACAGGGGGCCGAGCGTATCCACGGCGTCTTCGACGTCCGATCGCGCGGCCGCGAGCTCCTCGTCGGCCGCTTGCCGGGCCTCGTACCGGTTACGAAATTCCAGCCACTGATCACGCCACTCCAGCATCTCCGCCGGGGTCAACGGATCGATGCCGCAGGCCGACCACGCCGAACCCCAACGGGCCTGCCAGTCGGCGCGAGCCGCTTGAGCCTGGACCAGATCGGATTGCCCCCGGGTCGCCGCTTGCTCGGCGTCTTTGCGCTGCAGGCGCAGCTCTTCCGCCTGAGCGACGATCTCGGCGTCTTCGCGCAATCGGTCGGCCATCTCGTCGGCGACCTGCACGGTTCGGGGATAAGCCTCCACCAAGGGCCGGCCATCGACCTCGCCCTCCTCGACACCGTCCTTCCAGGCGGCCAGCACCCGATCCCAACACCGGTCCCGGGTGTGCCGGGCCTTCTGGAGCGCCTCAAGCGTCGGAAGGGCACCGCCCCGCTCCAGCCGTGCCAGCCGCCCGCCAAGGTCCAGGAGCCGTTCATTCGCCTCTGCGATGGCGCTCTCGGCCCCGGTCCGTTCCGCCTCGATCCCGCACGATTCCGAATCGAACTGCCGCACGGTGGCCGCGGCGGGGACCGGCAGATCGAAGGTCGCACGGTGGTCTTCTGGGACGCCTCGCAACAGTCCATGCTGGGCCTCCAACCGCCTCAGGGCCGCCTTTTGGTCGGACTCGAGCTGGGACAGCCGTTTGACGCGTTCGGCCGCGCCGGAGGTTCGCGCCAACGCGGAGCGCAGGGCGGAGACGTCGGCGGCCGCCAGTACGGCCAGCTTGTTCCCGACCTTCTCAAGCTCTCCGTCGAGATCGGCGATCTTGGTCCGGTTCTCCTCGAGACGCTCCAGCGCCGAATCCAAGCGGGCGGACGCCTCGCGCAGGGCGAGCTCGTCCGCCGCCGCCACCCGAAGCGACTCCACCGCGTCTGGGTCGCCCTCCAGTCCCAGTGCGCGCATTCCGGCGCGCAGCTCGGAATCGATCCGTACGAGGTCCGATTCCAGACCTGAGTGCTCGTCCCTCCACTGTCGATAGACCACGAGCTGCTGATGGACCGACTCGATCTGCGCCTTGGAGGTCAGCACATCGCGCCTCGGCTGGCTGGCCTCCACCCGCGCCTCGAGCTGCCCGACACGCAGGGTCAGCCCGCTCAGGTCAACCCGGACCTGTGCGCTTCGCGCAATCGCCTCCTCGGCGGCTTCGATGAACTCCGGTCCCAGCTCGGGCATCTGCGGCAGCTCGGCGCGCCGCTTCTCCTGCTCGCTGAGCCGTCCGATCGTTGGCAGCGCGTCCAGGCAGCGCTGCAGCCAGTCGCGGCGCTTGCGGCGCTCATTCAGGGCCAGGTCGATACCGTCGCGCTCCTTTTCGGCATCTGACACTGCCTGGAGGATCTCCTCCCAGGACTCGGGGCGAACCGTCGCCTCGCGGCTTCTGCGCCGACACTCTTCGTAGGCACTCACCGCCGGGCGGATGGTCACGTTGCTGCGTGCCCGACCGCTGAACAGCGCCCGGGCCTCGGCGTCCACGGCGTCGAGGATCCGGTGCACCGGCGTACCGGCGAGACTGGCCGAGAACAGCGCCTGGCCCACCTCGCCCTTTCCCTGCAACAACGCGTCGGCGCCCTGACGGAGCTCAGCCGACCCGAGTCCGAAGAGGGTGCAGAAAAAATCCCGGTCCACGCCCCCCAGAAGGCCCGCGAGCGCCTCGTCCGGGAGCGGGTTGCCATGCTCGTCCAGCAGCGTGTCCTTGTTGCCCTTGCGCCGCTGGAAGCTCAGGCGCCGGCCACCGGACGCGACGACGGTCCCGGCGATGCGCAGGGTCCTGTAATCGTGCAGAAAGCTGTCGGCGGTCTGACCGTGGATGCCGTAGAGCAGGTCCCGGATGGCTCTCAGCAGCGAGCTCTTACCCGCCTCGTTGGGGCCATAGACCAGATGGAAGTCCGGGCCGCCGGCGGGGAGGCTGAGGTTAAGCTCAAACCCGGTGAAGGGTCCGAAGGCCGGCACCGCGAGACGCTCGAATCTCATGATTCGCCGCCCTTTTGCGCCAGGGCGTCCAGCAGGATGGCGCGCACGTCGTCGAGGACAGCCGCCCGCCCGTTCGCCGCCAGCTCGGCCTCCAGGTCGCAACGAATCTCGGCGGGAAGCACACGCAGCATCTCCGCTGCCTCGCCGGGAAGCTCCAGGTCCCCCGCACCGGCGGCATCGAGCGTCTCCAGTACGATGCGCGTCAGGTCGTCCCGGGCGGCCAGCTCGGCGAGGTCGTACAGGGGCGAGGTCGCGACCACCACCTCCTCGACCCAGACCCCGTCGCCTCCCGCGATCTGCCCTTGGGCAATGCACTCCGCCCGCAGGTGGGGAAGGTCGCGCTTGAGGTGCCCGTGCAGCACGGTCGCCCCGGTGAGCGCGATACGCGCGGCCAGCAGGCGGCCATCGGCACGAGGCAGCGCATCGTGCAGGACGTCGCCGACGCGGGCCAGGGCCCTGTCGACAGACTCGGTCGCCGACAGGTCCACGCTGACCCATTCCCAGCGCACCAGGTCCAGGTGACGGTGCTCGGCGCTCGTGACCTCAAGGGAGTCGTCGACCCGGACCAGCTGGCATCCCCGGGCACCGGTCTCCCCGATGTGGCGGCCTTGCAGGTTGCCGGGAAACACCACCCAGGGGTCGCGTGACAGGACCTGAGGTTGATGGACATGGCCCAGGGCCCAATAGCCGTAACCCTTGTCCGTGAGATCGCGAAGGGCGCAGGGGGCGTAGGTGTCGTGGCCCGGCGCGCCGGTCAGGCTGGTGTGCAGGAGTCCGATATTGAAGAGACCGGGAACCGGCGCCGGATAGTCCGGCACCAGGTTCTCCGGCACCGCGCGGTGTGGAAAGCCTCGCCCATGGATGACCACCGGAAGGTCCGGGACGCGAATTGACTCCGCCGCGTGGGTGGAGAAGACATGGACGTTCCCCGGCAGGCTGAGGCGCCGGGTCAGCACCGAGGCGGCGTCGTGGTTGCCCGCAATGAGATAGACGGGAATGCCGACGTCGTTCAGGCGGGCCATCTGGCGGGTGAAGAACAGGCCCGTGCTGAAGTCCTTCCAGTCGCCGTCGTAGAGATCGCCGGCGATGACCACGAAATCGACCGACTCATCCAGGGCCAGGCGCACCAGATTCTCGAAGGCCCGGCGGGTGGCGCCCCGCAGCGCATCCACCGGTGCGCCGTCGTAGGACTCCAGCCCGATCAGGGGACTGTCGATGTGGGTGTCCGCGGCGTGGATGAAACGGAACATGGCGGCGCGAAGTTTACACCGCCCGGTGCCGGCGCCGCCCGGCCGGCTGGATCAGTGACCCGCCCCCCAGCCCAGCCTCTCCGCCAGCGCGGAGCTGCGTTGCACGCGGGACTGGCAGCCTTCGATGAAGGCGGCCCGGCTGCCTTGGATGCTGACCCTCCGCCGCGCGCGTGTGATGCCAGTGTAGATCAGCTCCCGGGTGAGGACTGGACCGCGGTCGAACGGCAGCACCAGCAGCACCTCGTCGAACTCCGATCCCTGGCTCTTGTGAACCGTCAGCGCATAGGCACAGGCGTGCTCCGGTAGCTGCCGCACCGAGACGCTGCGCACCTCGCCGTCCGAGAGCGCGAAGTGGGCGCGGAGCCCCCGTTCACCCTCCCGCCAGAGGAGGCCGACGTCACCGTTGAACAGGCCGAGCTCGTAATCGTTGGTGGTGACCATGACCGGCTTTCCGTGGTACTCAGTGCCGCCCGGGATCAGGCCCCTGGCTTGGAGGCGCGCCGCGATCTGGCGGTTCAGCTCCTCCACCCCAAACGGCCCCCGGTGCAGGGCGCAGAGCACCCGGCACCGCTCGAAGGCCCGCAACGCCTCCACAACATCGCCGTGCTCGGAGATCCGGGCGTACCGCTCGGCGGCCCAGTCGATGCAGGCCGAGTGAAGGCCGCCTTCACGGGCATCCAGCCACTCGATGTCGCCGTAACGGCCGCCCTCCAGCATCTCCAGCGCGGTCTCGCCCTGCCCCCCGTTCACCCCATTCGCCAGGGCACCGATTCCGCTGTCCGCCTTGAACCGGTGGCTGACCCGCAGCAACCCCACGGCGTCGGCGGCCCGGGGCGGGTCGTCGGCGCCGGGAAGCGCACCAGCGGACGCGGCTCCGACCTGATCGAGCAGGCGAAGCTGCGCGCGGCTGTAGCGGACCTCCTGCCCGTGGCCGGTGATGTCGCCGAGGACATTCCCGGCCTCGACCGACGCCAGCTGGTCCCGATCGCCGAGCAGGATGAGGCGGGCCCTGTCGGGAAGGGCCTCCAGCAGGCGGGCCATCAGCGGCAGGTCGATCATCGAGGCCTCGTCCACCACCAGGCAGTCCACCATCAGTGGATTGCCGCGGTTGTGCCTGAAACCCCTGAGCGGATCGACCCCAAGGAGCCGGTGAATGGTGCGCGCCTGCTCGGGTATCAGCGACAGCACCGCCGCATCCGCCGCGGCCCAGCCCTTGCCCTTGCGCACGGCCTCGCTCAACCGCGCTGCTGCCTTGCCGGTCGGGGCCGCGAGCGCGATCCGAAGGTGCGGGTCCTGCTCCAGCAGAAGGGCCAGCACCTTGACGACCGTGGTGGTCTTGCCGGTGCCCGGCCCGCCCGAGATCACTGCGAAGCGCCGGCTGACGGCGATCGCGGCGGCGACCTTCTGCCAGTCGACGGCCCCGGCCGCACTGCCCGGAAACAGCCGCTCCAGTCCCACCGACAGCCGCTCCCGATCCAGGTCCTCGACAAAACCCATGCGGTCGAGCAGGGCCTCAGCCACCTGCTGCTCGAAGCGCCAGTACTTGTTCAGGTAGAGGCGCTTGCCGTCCAGGATCAACGGCGCCGCGGCGCCCGGGGGGCCGACCCAGTCCGCGCCCCTGAGCGCCGCCAGCCAGTCGTCCAGGTCCGGCGCAAGCGGCAAAGCGAGTGGTTGGTCGTCCTGTTCGTCGAGAAGCGGGCGACCGGCGTAGCGCTCCAGGTCCACACAGACGTCCCCCTGCAGGTTGCGCAGGCTGACCAGCGCCGCGCTCAGGGCGGGGATGGCGCCTTCGTCCACGCCGCTGCCGCGGGCGATGAAGCGCGCGAAGTAGTAGCTCAGTGCGGGGAGCCGGCCGGCCTCCATCAATCCGTGCAGGGTCTCGGTCATGACGCACCCTCCGTTGCCCATTCGAAGACCTGCCGGTCCAGCCGCTCGATCAGGGAGCGGTCGGGCCGACGAAAATAGACACCGCAGCGCGGCCCTGTTTCCGGCCGCATGCCGCGCAGGAAGAGGTAGTAGACGCCGCCGAAATGCTGCCCGTAGTCGTAGCCGGACAGCCGCGCGCCCAGATAACGGTGCAGGGCCAGGGTGTAGAGCAGGTACTGCAGATCGTAGCGGCGCTCGTGAACCGCCGCCCTCAGTCCGTCCTCGCGATAGGCCTCGAAACGGCCGCCGAGGAGGTTGCTCTTGTAGTCGGCGATGTAGAAACGCCCGTCATGGACGAACACCAGGTCGATGACGCCGGTGACCATGCCCTGGAAGGTCTCGACCTCCAACGGCGGCAGTGGCTCGCCGGCCGCCTCGCTCAGCAGCGCGTTCAGCGACGCGATGTCGACGGATCGGGTCGCCAGGTCGAACGCCAGCTCGTTGAGCCGCTCGCCGGTCGCGACCTGGGCCAGGTGCAGTCCATCGCCATCGAGCGGCGTGCCCACCACCCGCTCAAGCAAGGCGGCGGCGTCTGGGCCGACGCGCCCGTGGTCCAGGTTGAAACGGGGGGCGATCTGGGCGCTGCGCGCCAGTACCTGCCCGGTCACGTCGCCTTGGAAGTCCAGCCGCTCGAGCAGCAGGTGCAGATAGGATCCCACGTGGCTGCCCGCGGGGAACCTTAGGGCGAGGTCGTCCCCCGCCTCTGCGCGGGGTGCGGCGGGGCCGGAGTGCAGCTCCCGGGTGAGGGCGGAGAAGCTGCTGACACGCCAATCTGCGGCGATGTGCCCGGTGAAGGGCCGCGGGGCCAGCTGAAGCGGCGCCTGGCCCGTCATCAGCGTCCTGTCCCCGGTCTCCTGGGGTAGCGGCTCGACGGCGATGTCGCCGCCTGCCGCGGCGGCCAGACGCCTGAGGTCCGGTTCGAGACTGGGGAGCCCCGAAAAGGCGTCCGGCATCTCAGTTGCGAGCTGGCGGCTGTGCTGCGTCGGGTGCAGAAGGTAGCCGAGCGCCGTCTGCCCGGCGTGTCCCGGCCTGGAGCCGGCGCGCCCCCACACCAGGTAGAGCGCCGACTCGGCCCGGGTCAGCGCGACATAGGCCAAGCGCACGTCCTCTGCCAGCCGCTCCTGCTCGGCGAGCGCCAGGTGGGCGTCGATCGCGTCCGAGCCAGCGTCGAGGCAGGCCTCCCTGCCCTGATGGAAGCTGAGCAGCCCGTCCTTGCTGCGGGGCCTGCAGCTCCACAGATAGGGAACGAACACCACCGGGTACTCGAGTCCCTTGCTCGCGTGAACGGTGACGATCTGCACCAGGTCCTCGTCGCTCTCCAGGCGCAGCTCGGACTCCTCGCCGGCCGACTCCTCCCGCTGCTGGCGGTACCAGGCGAGCAGGGCGTCCATGCCCGTATGGGCCTTGGACGCCTGCTGCAGCAGCTCGCCGAGGTGCAGCAGGTTGGTCAGGCGCCGCTCCGCCAGGTCGCCGCGGCTCAGAGCGCTGGCAATCCCCATGCCGCGCAGCATCTGCTGGAACATGGACATGAAGCCCTTGCGCTGCCAGGTCTCGTGCAGTTCGAGCAGGCGGTCCACCCAGGCCATCCAGTCGTCCTCGCTCTGGGTGACCCGCTCGATCTCCACGTAGTCGTGGGCGAGCAGGGGCGAGGCGAGCGCCAGGCGCGCCAGTTCGCGGTCGCGCGGGCTCAGCACCGCCTGCAGCAGCAGCTCGAGGGCGCCGGCCTCTTCGGACTTGAAAACGCCCTCGCGCTCCACGGAGACCGCGCTGACGCCGAGTCTCGCCAGCGCCCGGCGCAGCTCGGCCGCCTCGTAGGAGGTGCGCACCAGCACGGCGATGTCCTTGGGCGCCAGCGGGTGCTCTCCGAGATGCACCCTGTTCTGTCTGCCCCCTTCGATCAGGCGCGCGACCTCCCCCGCCACCGCCCCATGGGTCAGGGCGCGGGCGTCGTCCTTCGACAGGGGCTTCTCGTCGCCCTTCCGGTCCGTCTCGCAGGGAAGCGTCCAGAGGGTGAGCGCAGTCTGCCACTTTCCGTCCCGAGTCAGGAACCGATGGGGCTTGTCCGCCGCGCCGATGGGAGCAAATGCAATGGTCTCGCCGTAGACGAAGGCATCCTCATCGCGCTGGCGAAACAGGGTATTGACCGCACCGATGAGGTGCGGGGTCGAGCGCCAGTTGGTCTCCAGGGTATAGAGGCTGTCCTCCCCCACGTCCTCCTTGGCCTGCATGTAGGTGAAGATGTCGCCGCCGCGGAAGCTGTAGATGGCCTGCTTGGGGTCGCCGATCATGATCAGCCCGCACTCGGGCTGCCCGTGATAGAGACGGCGGAAGATCCCGTACTGGACCGGGTCGGTGTCCTGAAACTCGTCGATCATGGCCACCGGGAACTGCTCGCGGATGACGTCGGCCAGGGCGTCGCCGCTCGGGCCCTGCAGGGCCCCGTACATCTCGGTCAGCAGATCGTCGAACGACAGCAGCTGGACCTTGCGCTTCGACTCCCGGACCTTCTCCCGGGCATAGGCCGCCGCCTCGGCGAGGGCGGCCGCCTTCAGGTCGCGCTGCAGCCGCTGCAGGTCCGTCCACACCCGGTCGCATTCCAGGAAGAAGGGGTCGTCCAGCTCCGGGTCGGGTTTCTTCAGCCTGTTCGTGGCGATACAGCCGGCGGTCAGGAGCGCGAATGGCTTCGGCGGGGGCAGGATCTCGTGCGTCGCGAAATAGGCGTCGATGCCGCCCAGCGCCATCTGCAGCGCCTCCGTGCAATAGGGGCACTTCTGGGCACGGCTCAGGCCCTTGGAGTCTTGGAGGATGTCGGAGAGCCGCTCGGCCTCCCTCGACCACCAGTTGGCGATGGCGGCGAGGTCCGTCTCAATGGGGCCGAAGCCATCCAGGACCCTGTCCAGGTCCGGAACCTCGGGCAGCAGCCGCTTGGTCTGGGGACCCAGCAGAGGCTCCAGAAGCGCCCGAAAGTCTTCGAGCGTCCCCAGGCTGGCGCTGAAGAGCCGGGAGCGCGCCGCGTCGAGCGGATAACCGGTGGCGCGCCACCAGTCCTGGACCGCCTGACGCCACAGGTCCCTGTCGTCGGTCAGGACCTCCATCTGGAACTGCTGACCGCTGTTGAAGGCGAACTCGGTCAGCGCGCGCTGGCAGAAGCTGTGGATGGTGTAGATGGCCGCCTCGTCCATGGTGCGCACGGCGAGACGCAGTCGCTTGACGGCGAGGTCCAGTTGATCGCGGCCCGCGGCTCGGATCCCCTCGACCAGGGCGGACAGAAAGGCGTCCTTGGTCGCAGTCCCTTGCTCCAGCAAGCCCAGCGTCTCGAACAGGCGGGCGCGGATGCGCCCGCGCAGCTCGTCGGTGGCGGCCACGGTGAAGGTCACCACCAGCACCTCGCCGACCTGGCGCCCTTCGACGATGTGACGCAGGTAGAGATTGGCGATGGTGTAGGTCTTGCCGGTGCCGGCACTGGCCTCGATCAGCCGAATACCGTTCAGCGGAAACCCGAGCACCGCGTCTGTATCGAGCGCTCTGTAGCTCACTGCAGCACCCCGCTGTCGAGGGCCTCGCCATAGAGCGCTGCGGCCAGCTCAATGAATTCACCGCCCTCCAGCGGGTGGCCTGTCAACCCGCGAACGACCAGGCGGATATAGGGATCGTCCTTGTCGCCGGGGATCTTGTTGAAGTCGTTGCCGTACCACTCGTACCGGGCGGCATTCATGGGATCGGCTTTGCCACCGTCGCGAAGCTTGCGTGCATAGGCGAAGCTCGCCTTGGGCAGCACCGGAAGCGGCCGGTGCACCCCCTGCCAGTACAAATCGAGACAACGGGCGAGGCTGCCGCGGGCGCTATCGACTGAAAGGGACTCGCCGATGGCGTAGTCCCCGCGGCTGGTACAAAGGGTGGCGTGCTTGTCTCCATCCTCGCCGGTCGCGCACCAGGCCAGGTGCGCGAGCCACAGGCCGAGGACGTCCGCGCCCTTGAGAGAACCCGGCTTCCAGCACAGCAGGCCGAGCCCCGGGTAGATCCCCCTGACCTGTCCCGAGAGCCGGCGCGGCCCCGGTCCGTCGCCGAAGTCGAGATCCACCGCCACCTGCCTGGGCGGCACCCCAATATAGGGGGACAGCCGCCCGGAAAGGGCCGCTACCTTCTCGGCCTCCCGCTCCAGCGCGAGCTCGGCGAAGGCGCCGTGGGGCAGGCTGCCCTCCGCCTTGAGCTGGCGCAAGGATGGCTCCAGCCCCTGGAGACGTGCCTCCACCAGCCGCCACTTCAGGTCGAAGCTCTCGCAGGCCGATCGAGGGCGAACAGCTCCTCGTCCGGCTCCGTCTCCTCCTCTTGCAGATAGACCTGCAGCCGGGTGTTGACAAAGTAACGGACCGGGTGGCGGAAGAACCGCTCCAGCTGGACCAGGGTCACCTCCCGCATGGCCTCCGGGGCCTCCCCGAGGCGGGCCTCGCTCCAGTGCAGTGGCTGCCCAGCCCCAACGGCGAGCGGCCGTTGCATGGCCCGAGCCATCTCGCACCAGTCCTCGTCGTAGCTCGCCTGTCCACCTCGTAGTTGCGCGGGCTGAAGGGCTGAAGCGGGTGCACCGTGGTCAGCCGGCCGCTGAGCTTCTCCCCGTCCTTTCCGTCGGCGAGCCGATACTGCTGGTCGAGATAGTCGAGCAGCTCGCGCAGCAGCACGGACGGCTGGCGCTCCGTGTTCTTGCGGATGTCACGTCCCACGTAGCTCAGATACAGGCGCTCGCCGGGCACACAGCAGGGTCTCCAGGAACAGGTAGCGGTCCTCGTCGCCCTTGCGCGGATCGCCCGGGCGCCAGTCCCGTCGCATCAGGTCGAGCTCGGGCTGGCGGTCCCGCCGCGGGAAGGCCAGGTCGTGCAGGCCGAGGACGCAGATCGTCCGGAACGGCAGGCTGCGCATGGGGCGCATGCCGCAGAAGGTGACCCCGCCGCTGAAGTAACGCCCGAGCCTGGACTCCGCTCCCAGGCGCTCGCGCAGCCAGTCGCGGACCAGGGCGGGATGCAGCGGCTCGCCGATGCCCGCCGCCTGCTCGGCCAGGTCGGACACCGCGTCGCGAATCTTCTGGAGCCGTCCGTCCTCGTCGTCGCGCTCGCCGAAGAAGTCGCCGAGCAGGGCCCCGATGCTCGACTGCCACTCACCGGCGGTGCGCGGCTGCCGCGAGGCGGCGGGCCGTCTCGGTCAGCCTGGAGAACAGGCGCCAGAACCGGCCGAGCACCTCCGCTTTGGCCCCTTCGACACTGCCGATCGGGGCGATGCCCTCGAAGAGATCCGTCTCGCCGAGGGCATAACCCCCGAACAGGCGCGCCTCCGCCTGGGCCCAGGTGTTCTCCTCGACGGCGGGCAAGCCCGAGGCGTCGTTTGTGGTCCGCGTCCAGCCCCCAGCGCAGGTTGGCCTGGGCGAGCCAGGCCTTGATCTGGGCGACCGCCTCGCCGTCCAGGCCGAAGTGCTCGGCCAGCTCCGGGACGTCCAGGTAGGAGAGGACCTCCGACTGGGTGAAGCGGCTGTCCGGCAGGTCGAGCAGACTGAGGAACACCAGCACCAGCGGGTGCTCGTCGCGCAGATCGCGATGTCGGAGAGGTTCCAGGGGATGAAGGGCCGGCCGCGGCTCGCGGCTTGCCAAAGACGGCCTCGATGTAGGGGGCATAGCGGCTGATCTCCGGGCACCATCACCAGGATGTCCTCCGGGCGCAGGTCGGGGTCCGCCTCGAGCATGCCGAGCAGCTGATCGTGCAGGACCTGGCACTCCCGCAGGGGGCTGTGGCAGATGTGCACCTGGAGCGAGCCGTCCGCCACGGCCGTCTCACGCTCGTCAGGCGCGGCGACGGCACGCAGCGTGAAGATGTCCCGCTGCAGGCGGTGCAGCAGGGTGTCAGCGGCGGGCTCGACGAAGGCGTCGATCTCCTCCATCGGGCCCTCCTGTTCCAGCAGCAGGTCTTGCAGGGCCTGGCCCTGGCGGCCCCAGGAGGCCAGCAGGCTGTTGCCGACCTCCCACAGGTCGGCCTCCTCCGGCTTTGCCAGCCGCTTGCGCGCCAGCGCCTTCTGCGAGATCAGGTCGGACCAGAAGGCGTCGGTGGGGGCGTGCAGATAGAGGTCCACCGCCGCGTGCGCCGCCAGGGCATGCATCACCTGGACGAACAGCGGGGGCAGACTGGAGAGGGCGAACAGGCTGATGCGCCCGGGCAGACCCGCCGCGGGCGCGGCTCCGCCGAGGACGCCGAGCAGCCGGTCGATGACGGCCACACGATGCCGACCCTCCACGCCCTGGACGAGCCGTCGCCATAGCTGGGCCTGCCAGTCTTCTCCATCCCCGTCCTGCCAGCGGCGGATCAGCTGCGGGCGGTAGAGCTGATAGCGGTCGAGCACGTCCGCAATCCGGCTCGCGAGCTGCCAGCGCTTGAGCCCATCCGCGTCCTCGGTCAGATATCGGCGCAGCGGCTCGAACGCGGGCTCCGGCAGCAGCTCCGGGAGCAGCCCGAAGACCTGCCACGCCAAAGCGTCCCGACCGAGCGGGTCGGTCTCGGGCAGGTCGTCGAGCAGCGCCCGGCCGGTCGCCCAGACGAAGGACGCCGGCAACGGATACTCCACGTTCGCCGCCACCCCGAAGCGGCGCGCCAGCTGTAGATTCACCCAGCGCGCCATGGCGGGGCTCGGTACCACGACCACCTCGCTCGCGAGGGGCGAAGACAGCGGCTGATCGGACACCCGCCACGCCAGCTGGTCCAAAAGCGCCTCCACGGCATTCGAACGGATGATTGTCAGCATGTCTTTGCGGCGCGGCTTGGGTTGGGCTTCGGCAAAGTGTCCGGCGCGGTTCAGTCCCGGGCCGCGGACCCAGGTCTGGCATCCCATAGGTTACAGGCAGCGGTGGCTCAAATCGCGGGTCCGTGGACGGGGAGCGACGACAAACGTCCTTGATGGCCGGACAACGACAACGACGCGGATACGAACCGTAGATCGGACACTTTAACCAGACTATTTGACGACTTGCCCAACCTGAACCACTGTTATCTGTGGAGACGGTGAAGGCACTCCGTGACGGCAGGCTACGCAGATCGGACCCGGGCCCATAACTGACCGACCGTCTCCTAAACGAGGCACGGCCCAGCCGCCCGATCGGCCGCCCAATCGAGCAACGCTTGGAGATCTCAAATGTCAATCGCAACACGCGTCGAGAACGTGCTCCGGGAACACCGGGCGCACTACAAGCTCATCCCGCACCGGATCAGCGGCTCGACCCATGAGTCGGCCGAGGCCGCCCATGTTCGGGACGACCACATCGCCAAGGCAGTCGTGGTCCGGGACGACCAGGGCTTCGCCATGGCCGTGATCCCGGGCGACACCTGGCTCGACATGGAGGCCCTGACGAGCGAGACCGGGAGGTCCTTCGAGCTGGACGACGAGTCCGACCTGAAGGCCCTGTTCCCCGACTGCGCGCCCGGGGCGGTTCCGCCGCTCGGGCCCGCCTATCAGATGGAGACCTTCCTGGACGAGGCACTGGGGAGTCTGTCGTCGGTCTACTTCGAGGCGGGCGACCATTCCCACCTGGTTCGTGTCAACGGTGACACCTTTGCCGAGCTGATGCGCGGGGTTCGCCACGGGCACTTCGGCCGCTAGCCACAAGCTTGGGACCCCGCTGCCGGCGGGGTCCCGAGGGTCTGGGCGGGCCGATCGTCGATCACACACCGAAATGGAGGATGCAATGAGTGACATCGCTGGTTGGTTGGGTGACGAGGCCGAGGCGCTGCTCGGACACGAGTGCAAGGGCATCCCGAGGTCCATGCTGCATCTGCCCGGACCCGACTTCGTGGACCGGGTGGTGATGGATTCTGACCGCAGGCCCGGGGTGCTGCGCGGGCTTGCGACCCTCATCGGCCACGGCCGTCTTGGAGGCACTGGTTATCTCTCCATCCTCCCGGTCGACCAGGGTGTGGAGCACTCAGGCGGCGCCTCCTTCGCGCCCAATCCCATCTATTTCGACCCGGAAAACATCGTCCGCCTGGCCATGGAGGGCGGGTGCAATGCGGTGGCCTCCACCCTGGGCGTGCTGGGCTCGGTGGGGAGACGCTACGCCCACAAGATCCCCTTCTTGGTGAAGCTCAACCACAACGAGATGCTCACCTATCCCACCATCTATGACCAGACGATCTGGGCCTCGGTGCAGCAGGCGTTCGACATGGGCGCGGTCGCCGTGGGAGCCACGGTCTATTTCGGCTCCGCCGAGTCCAGGCGCCAGATCCGGGAGGTGAGCGAGGCCTTCGCCCGCGCCCACGAGCTCGGGATGGTGACGGTGCTCTGGGCGTATCTGCGCAACTCCGCCTTCAAGCACGAGGGGGTCGACTACCATGAGGCGGCGGACCTCACCGGCCAGGCCAACCATCTCGCGGTCACCATCGAGGCGGACATCGTCAAGCAGAAGCAGGCCACCCGCGACGGGGGCTACACCGCCATCGGGTTCGGCAAGACCCACCCGCGGGTCTATTCGGAGCTCTCCGGCAACCACCCCATCGACTGGGTCCGCTACCAGGTGGCCAACTGCTACATGGGCCGGATCGGCATGATCAACTCCGGCGGCCCGTCCGGTAAGGACGACCTGCACCAGGCGGTGCGCACCGCCGTGATCAACAAGCGCGCCGGTGGCATGGGCCTGATCTCCGGACGCAAGGCCTTCCAGAAGCCCATGGAGGACGGCGTGCGTCTGCTCAACGCCATCCAGGATGTCTATCTGTCCCCGGAGGTGACCATCGCCTGAGGGACTGGACGCGGCGAGCGGTCCAGGTAAACGACGCGCAATCCGCGGGGCGCGACCGGCGACGCCGGCCGCACCGCATCCAAACTGCGAGACGGGCGAATGGGTCATGAATGTCGCCTGAGCACACGAGATCCCTATGCTCCGCACGGCGGACCCTACCTGCCTGGCACGAACCAAGGCGTAGGGTCCGCTGCGCGGACCAACACAGCTCGGCTATTCCCCGACCGAACCCCCGAGATCGTCAAAATCCAGCCTACCGTACCCCCAACCCGCCGGATACTGGCCCTCACGAACGAAACGATGAAATGAGCTCCAAGGCCAGTCGATGGCACGTTGCACCAAACCGTGTTTGACCGGGTTGTAATGGATGTAATCCAGGTGACGCTCGAGATCCTGCTCGTCGCGGATGGCGTGCTCCCAGAACCGGCGCTGCCAGACGCCATGCCGTCGGTGTCGTTCCCGTGATACCGATACCGGCCGCTCGGATCCGCCGCCGGCAAGCCACCGCTTGGTGAACTCCTTCTTCAGCCAGCCCAACCGCTTGGAATACTCGGTATCACCGTCCGGCAGCCGCCAAAGCGTGTGCAGGTGATCAGGCATCAGCACCACCGCCTCGATGTCGAACGGCCATTGCCGTCGGCATTCGATGGTGACCTCGCGCAACAGCGAGCGACCGAGCGGTGTGGTCAGGATGGGCGCACGATCCGCGGTGACCTGCGTGAAGAAGAAGGTCCCGCCGGGGATGTACGCGCGGCGCCAGTCGGTCATGGTGGTATCCCTTGCGATTGGTCTTGGTCCGGTCCGCACAGCGGACCCTACGTCTGCTGCCCATCACGCCAGGGAGATCAGCTTCGCGGAGCTGGACGCCGCCATCCGCAGCTGGATTGCCCATGTCCGCCACGCCGACAGCTGGGGGCTGCGGGCCAAGGTGCTCGACTCACTGGTGATTCGCCCAGCTGAGCACCGCCGCGCCCTCGGCGGCCGGTCCTGCCTTGAGCCAGCGCCGACGCCCAAAAAATCGCGCGTAGACGGCGCTGCGCGACGTTGGTGCCGCTCACGCGGCACGTCAGTGTTCAGAGATCGAAGATGGGGGACGAACACAACACCCGAAAACCGATGCGGCTGAGGCGGTGACACGGGCGGCCCCGAGGGGGTAGAGCCCGACGGCCGTCGAGTGGTTTAGCTCGCTCTCGATCGTGTTGGCACGCCAGGGCTGGCGTTTCGGGTCCCAGTCCCGGCCCCACGGATAGACCCGCCTGGGCTCGCCCTGCCCAGGGTCGGCCCCGATGGCCGCGCACTGCCACTCGAACTCGGTCGGCAGCCGCACCTCGAGCCCTGAGCGCGCGCTCAGCCAGTGGCAGAAGGCCATGGCGTCCCACCAGTTGACGGAATCCGCCGGGTGGTTGAGGTCCCTCGCTCAGGTCCCTTCCTCCCAAGTGCCGAGATAGGCCGCCTGCTCCGGGGTGAGGGTGTCGATCGCCATGCCCAGGGCGGCGAGCTTGAGCCGCGCGACCTCCTCGTCGATCTCCCGGGGAACGGGGTGAACGGCGGCCGCGAGCCCCGGAGCGTGGCCGGCCAGCCAGGCGACCGACAGGGCCTGGTTGGCGAAGCTCATGTCCATCACCGCGGCGGGGTGTCCCTCGGCGGCGGCGAGGTTCACCAACCGGCCCTCGGCCAGCAGCCGGATGCGGCGCCCGTCTCCGAGCACATACTCCTCCACATGACGGCGCGGGCGCGTCTTGTGGACGGCCATCGCCTCCAGGGCCGGGATGTTGATCTCCACGTTGAAGTGCCCGGCGTTGGCGATGACGCAGCCGTCCTTCATCACCCCGAAGTGCCGGCGGTCGAGGACGTGCTTGTCGCCGGTGACGGTAACGATGAAATCGGAGCGGGCGGCCGCCTGCTCGAGAGGCATCACCTCGAAGCCATCCATGGCCGCCTCCAGGGCGCGCAGCGGCTGGACCTCGGCGACCAGGACCCGCGCCCCGTGTCCCTTGGCGCGCATGGCGAGCCCGCGCCCGCACCAGCCATAGCCGGCCACGGTGAAGACTCGGCCGGCGAGCAGTATGTTGGTCGCCCGAATCACACCGTCGAGCGCGCTCTGACCGGTGCCGTAGCGGTTGTCGAACAGGTGCTTGGTGAGGGCGTCGTTGACCGCCACGATGGGGCAGCGCAGGGCCCCGGCGGCGGCCATGGCACGCAGGCGAATGACGCCGGTGGTGGTCTCCTCGGTGCCCCCAAGGATCTCCGGGAGCAGGTCGGTGCGGTGCTTGTGGAGCTCGCTCACCAGGTCGGCGCCGTCGTCGAGGGTGATCTGGGGGCGGTGGTCCAGGGCCGCGCGGATGTGGGCGTAATAGACCTCCGTGTCCTCTCCCCGCCTGGCGAAGACCGGGATGTCGTCGTCCTCGACCAGCGCCGCGGCGACGTCGTCCTGGGTCGAGAGCGGATTGCTGGCGCAGAGGACCAGGTCGGCCCCGCCGGCCTTCAGGGTACGGGCCAGGTTCGCGGTCTCGGTGGTGATGTGCAGACAGCCGCTCAGACGCAAGCCCGAGAACGGTCGGTCACGCTCGAAGCGGGCGCGGATCCCGCCCAGCACCGGCATCTCGGCGGCCGCCCACTCGATACGGCCTCGGCCTTGCCCGGCCAGGCCGGGGTCCGCGATGTCGTGCTGCGAAGCGGTCATCGGCTCATTCCTCCACACCGGTCACAGCGAAGGCTAGCACCCCGGCGCCCGGGGGTCTGCAATGCGTCGTCGCAGTCGCTTCGCCGGGTCAGCGAGACCGACGGGACCGGACCCGCAGCGCGATCAACCGCTCTCGGGGGTCTGTGCGGCCCAGTGCCTGTGCGGCGAAGCCGGCCGGCTGGCCTATGCTTGGAGGGCCGGCGGGGCATTCCGTACCGATAGCGCAGGAGTTACCGATGGAAAACTGCTTCGTCTTCGCGGACGAGCTCGGGCCCACCAAGATCGTGCATGTCTACGAGCCGTCGATTGCGCTGCGCGGGATCCTGGTGGTGGACAACGTGGCCAGGGGTCCGTCCATCGGCGGGGTCCGCATGGCCGAGGATGTCAGCGTCGAGGAATGCGTTCGACTCGCCCGCGCCATGACCTTCAAGAACGCGGCCGCCGGCCTGCCCCACGGGGGCGGGAAGGCGGTCCTGTTCGCCGACCCGAAGATGGACAAGGCACGCAAACAGGTACTGATCCGCGCCTTCGCGAAGGCCCTGCGCACCGAGGAGGACTACATCTTCGCCCCGGACATGGGCACCGACGAGGAGTGCATGGCCTGGATCAAGGACGAGATCGGCCGTGTGGTCGCCCTTCCCCGCGAGGTTGGCGGCATCCCCCTGGACGAGATCGGCGCCACCGGCTGGGGGCTGCTCAATGCCACCGAGGTCGCGCTCGGCTTCTGCGGCTTCCCCCTGGAGGGTGCACGGCTGGTCGTGCAGGGATTCGGGGCGGTCGGCCGGCACGCGGCACGCTTCCTGGTCGAGCACGGCGCCCGCCTGGTCGGCGCGGCCGACTCGCAGGGCGCTGTCCACAAGGCGACCGGGCTCAACGTGGAGACGCTGATTCGGCTCAAGGATGGAGGTGCCAGTGTCTCCGACTACCCGGAAGGCGAGCGGCTGGACCGGGACGCCGTGGTCGGCCTGCCCTGCGACATCTGGATCCCCGCGGCGCGCCCGGACGTGGTCGACGAGGCCAACGTGGACCGGCTGCAGGCACGTCTGGTGGTCCAGGGTGCGAACATCCCATTCACGGAGGGGGCCGAGCGGATCCTTCATGAGCGGGGTGTCCTGGTGGTACCGGACTTCATCGCCAATGCCGGCGGTGTCATCTGCGCCGCCATGGAGTGGCGCGGCTCCACCGAGTCCGCCGCCCTGGAGGCGATCCGCGAGAAGGTCCGCCGCAACACCCAGCTGGTCCTGGCAGATGCAAGGGACCGCAGGATACCTCCTCGCCAGGCCGCGGTGGCGATGGCCGAGGCGCGGGTGCGCAAGGCGATGGGGTTCAGGCGTTACTCGCTCTTCTCCTCGGCGCCGGGTTACGTCTGACCCATGCTGCGCATCCGCTTCCATGGCCGGGGCGGTCAGGGAATGAAGACCGCGAGCCGCATCCTCGGCAGCGCCTGTTTCCTCTCCGGTTATGAGGTGCAGGATGCGCCCCGCTATGGCGCGGAGCGACGCGGCGCCCCGATCTTCGCCTATGTGCGGGTGGACGACCGGCCGATTCAGGAACGCGGCATCATCCGACGACCCGACCTGGTGGTGGTGTCGGACCCCTCCCTGGTGCCGATTCCGGCCGCGGGCGTGCTGGCCGGGCTGGATGGCCACAGCGTCCTGCTCATCGACAGCCCGGATGCCCCGGAGATCTGGCGCGAGCGGCTGGGCCTTGCCGGTCCCGTGATCGGCTTCCAGCCTGGGGGGTTGGCGCAGGATCGGTCGGACCTGCCCTTCGTGGGGACCGCCTGCGCCGCGGCGGCCGCACGGCTGCTCGGGTTTGTCCCGCTGGAGCGGCTGGAGCAGGCGATCCGCGCCGAGCTCGCCGAGCTTGGTGAGGCGATCATCGACAAGAACCTGACCACCGCGAGGGCCGCCTTCGAGCAGGTCGCGGCCCATGCCGGCTGCGTGAGCCCCGGCGCTGAACCCGATGCGGGAAGCTACCCCGCACCCGACTGGGTGGAGCTGCCGTTCGAGGAGGCCCGGGTGAGCGCACCCGTGATCCATGGCGCCCTGACCAGCGAGGCGGTCCCGACCGGCCTGTGGCGCACCTTGCGCCCCGTCATCGACTACGAGCGCTGCAACCGCTGCTGGTGGGTGTGCTCCGCCTTCTGCCCGGACGGCGCCATCCTGGTGGAGGACCGGACCCCGCGGATCGACTACGACCACTGCAAGGGCTGCCTGGTGTGCGTGGCCCAATGCCCGCCCCACGCCATCGACACCCGGCTCGAATCGGACCTGAGGACGCAGCCCGCATGACCAGGACCCTGCTCACCGGAAACGGGGCCGCCGCCTGGGGGGCGAGGCTGGCACGCGCCGACTATGTGCCGGCCTTCCCCATCACCCCCCAGACCGAGATCATCGAGACGCTCGCCGGCTGGATGGACGGCGGTGAAATGCCCGGCCGGCTGGTCACCCTGGAGTCCGAGCACTCCATGCTCACCGCCGCCGGCGCCGCCGCGGCGACCGGGGTGCGCGTCTTCACGGCCACCTCCAGCCAGGGTCTGCTGTACGGGATGGAGATGCTCTACACGGTCGCGGGGTGGCGTGCACCCTTCGTGCTGGTGAACGTCTCCCGAGGACTGGCAACCCCGATCACGCTCGAGCCCGATCATAACGACATCCTGGCCGCCCGGGACTGCGGCTTCCTGCAGATCCACTGCGCCACCTGTCAGGAGGTGATGGACAGCGTCCTGATCGCCTACCGTTTGGCCGAGGACCAAAGGGTCAGACTCCCGGTCATCGTCAATCTGGACGGTTTCTATCTGTCCTTCACCCGCGAGCCGGTGGAGATCCCGGACCCGCGAGAGGTCGATGCCTTCCTGCCGGCCTTCGAGACGCGTGACATCGCACTGCGCGCCAGCCAGCCGGAGAGCCAGGCGGTGGCGGTGCTCGGCGGCGGCCCGTACTCCTACTTCCGCTACGAAACCCACTTGGCGGCCCTGAACGGGGTCCAGGTCTACGCGGAGGTGGGGGCTGAGCTGGGCGAGCGCCTCGGCCGTCCCTACGCGGCACTGGAGTGCTATCGCTGTGAGGACGCGGAGATCTGCTTCGTCATGATCGGCTCCTTCGCCACCAAGGCCAAGGCGGCGGTGGACGCCCTGCGCGCGGCCGGCCAACCGGTTGGGCTGGTCAGGCCCCGGCTGCTGCGGCCCTTCCCGGCCGAGGCCCTGCGCGAGGCCCTGGCCGGCAAACGGGCCTGCGCGGTCGTGGACCAGAATCTCTCGTTCGGATTCGGAGGGGTGCTCCATGGAGAGCTCTGCTCCGCACTCTACGGCGAGACCGATGCACCAGTGCTCCTAAGCTTCATCGGCGGCCTGGGCGGTCGGGACATCGCCCAGGAGGAGCTCTTCGAGATGGCCCGAATCGCCGCGGAGTCGGCGGATCGGGGACAGGCACCGCCGCCGCGACTGCTCTACACGCGCGACGAGTTGCGGGAGATCCGCAAGCTCCAGACCCTGGCCCATGCGGAGCGCGACGGCCTTGGAGGTGCGCCGTGACAGACCACGAGACCCGATTCGGCAGTGTGAAGGACCTGCCCTCCGCGCGCCTGCTGGGCACCGGCACGCCCATGTGCGCCGGCTGCGGCGGACTCCAGGCGCTGCACGAGATCTACGACGTGCTGGGGGGCCGCACGGTCTTCGTCAACGCCGCCGGCTGCATGACCCTGCTGTCGGTCTACCCTTTCACGCCATTCCGCGGCTCCTGGCTCTACACCGCCATGGCCTCGGCGCCGGCTGGTGCTCAGGGTGTTCGGGATGCGCTGGACATCCTGCTCGCACAGCAGCGAATCCCTCCGGAGGAAGATCTTCAGGTGGTGGTGCTGACCGGCGACGGCGCCGCCTACGGCATGGGCCTGTCCGCCACGTCCGGTGCGATCGAGCGGGGCCTGGACTTCCTCTACATCGTCTACGACAACGAGGGCTACGGGAACACGGGCCAGCAGTCCTCGCCCGCTACCCCTCACGGCGCGCGTACCGCCACCTGCCGGGGCGCGGGCGGCTACCCGGGCGACAAGAAGGACCTGTTCGCGATCTGGTGCGCCCATCGGCCGGCCTATGCCGCGACCATCATCGGGGCGGAGCCCTTGGACCTGGCGCGAAAGGTGGAGACGGCCATGTCCATCAAGGGTCCGCGGCTGCTGCTGGCGCTCGCCCCGTGCCCCACCGGCTGGGACTTCGACCCGCGGCACACCGTCGAGATCGGCAAGCTGGCGGTCAAGACTGGTATCTGGCCGCTCAAGGAGTACCGCGACGGCCGCATCGTCCACACCAAGCCGCCGCTGCGCCGGGTGCCGGTGGAGCGCTATCTGGAGACCCAGGGTCGGTTCCGGCACCTGTTCGATCCGCGCCGCCAGGGTAACCTGATCGACGAGATCCAGGGGCGGGTCGACGCCTATTGGGATATCGTCGAGGCAGGCCCAGGCGGCCGGTAGGCCTCCTGAGCGCCGTCACTGAGTCCGAATGTTCTGTTTCTCGCATACCAAGAGGAGTACGCATCGATGTCGAATCTCAGCGAAACACTGGCCACAGAGGCGGTCGCCGCGTTCCGGGCCGAGCTTGGGGAAACGCTGATCGAGCAGATCGGCCACCCCCAGTTCGAGCGCCTCCATCTGCTGGTCGCGGAGGTCGTCACCGCGGCACTCCACCACGCGGCGGAGCGGGTCGATGATCTGGCGCGAACGCTCAGGAACGAGGGCGAGACGGGGGCTATGGACATTGAGCTCTAGGGCTTGGATTACAATCTCGCAAAGAGTACCGACGATGATCGCGCCGCCAAATGAGTGCGATTGGCCGGTGTCGTGAAATACACAAAGTATTTCGAATCGATGCGCAGTCGTCCGGACCGGCGCGAGATCAAGGAAGAATGGGTTCAGCGGGTGATCGCCGACGCAGAGCGAGAAGAGATTCAGGCCGACGGTCGTATTCGCCGCTGGGCACGGATCGCCGAGGCCGAAGGCCGAGCACTCCGCGTGGTCCTGCTCCCTGACGGAGAGACCGTCCACAACGCCTTTTTTTGATCGAGGCTTCAAGCCATGAAGATCCGCTACTTCCAGGACACGGACACGCTGTACATCGAATTTCGCGCGGCCCAAGTGTCGGAAACCCGAGACCTGGACGAGGACACCCTGATCGACCTTGACGAGCAGGGCGCTCTATGCGCCATAACCCTTGAGCATGCCAGCGAACGCGCCGACATACCCGCATTCTCCTACGAGCAAGTTGCAGCCTAGCGATCGGTCGTCGTCGACTGGGACCTGCGACGCGGACGACCCGATTGCCAACTCCCGGAGCCAAAGCATCGATGTGCGTGCCGCCGGCCTCGCCGACGGGTTCGCAACAAGTCGCGTATCAGGACGCGTTCTTGAGGTTACCGAGATAAGCGGCACACCCGGCGAGGCTCGAGAGCTTTGGGTAGTCGACTTGCGGGATCGTGACGCCCAAACGCCGCTCGAGCTCCAGCACGAATCCGAGAAAGTCCACCGAGTCCATCTCGATCTGGTCTCGCAGGGCGACGCGGCGATCGAGCGCCCGCACATCGGCCTCGGGCGCGACCCGGTTCAGGGCCGCTTCGATGGATTGTTCGAGGGTTTCGGTCTCCATCGCACTGGACCCCTTAAGCGCCGCAGCTGGCGAGTAGGCCGCCGCCGGCATCCTGAGGCGCGCTCGATCTCGGGGTCACGGCAATGCGGCGGAGACGGTGCCGGGGATGGCAAGCACCCGGGCCATTTCGAGCTGTCGGACTCACGGTGACGCGGCAGCGAGACACGCCATGACGATCAGACATCTGGACGCCCTTTTCAAGCCCAGCTCAATCGCGCTGGTCGGCGCGAGCGACGAGCCCGGGTCCATTGGGGCCGTGCTCGCCGCCAACCTGCTGAGTGGCGCGTTCAAGGGGCCTGTCCTGCCGGTCAACCCGCGGCACAGACGCATCGCCGGCGTCGAGGTCTATCCGGACCTGGACCACCTGCCCCATCCGGTGGATCTGGGCGTCGTCTGCACACCCCCCGCGGCCGTCCCGGAGGTCGTCTCCGCCCTCGGCAGACAAGGCGCGCGGGCGGCGGTCATCATCACCGCCGGATTCGCCGAGGATCGGGAGGCCCGCGGCAGCGCGCTCCAGCGCGAGCTGGTGGAGGCGGCACGTGCCAGCCGCATGCGGCTCGTCGGTCCGAACTGCGTCGGCATCCTGGTCCCCAGCATCGGGCTCAACGCGAGCTTCGCCCGAGGTCAAGCACGACCCGGAAACCTCGCCTTCGTCGCCCAGTCCGGCGCCATCATCACTTCAGTCATCGATTGGGCGGGCGCCCGAGGGATCGGCTTCTCGCACCTGGTCTCACTCGGCGACATGGCCGACGTGGACTTCGGCGACATGCTCGATTATCTCGCGGCGGATCGGGCCACCCGCGCCATTCTGCTCTACATCGAGACGGTCGGCGACGCGCGCAAGTTCATGTCGGCGGCCCGCGCCGCGGCCCGGATCAAACCCATCGTGGTGGTCAAGGCCGGGCGCCACGCGGCGGGTGCCCGGGCGGTCGCCTCCCATACGGGTGCCCTGGCAGGCAGCGACGCCGTCTACCAGGTGGCCTTCGACCGCGCCGGCATCCTGCGCGTATTCACCCTGGCGGAGCTGTTCGATGCGGTGGAGATACTCGCCCTGGCCCGACCGCCCAAGGGTGACCGATTGGCGATCGTGACCAATGGAGGCGGGGCCGGAGTGCTCGCCGTCGATGCACTGGTCGACGAGGGGGGGCGGCTCGCCGACCTGTCCGGAGACACCCTTGCTGCGCTGGACCAGGCCTTACCCCGGACCTGGTCCCACGGCAACCCGGTCGACCTCATCGGGGACGCCACCGGGAAGCGCTACAGCGAGGCGCTCGCGGCCGTGCGGAAGGACCCGGGCGTGGACGGGATTATCGCGCTCCACTGCCCGACCGCTGTGACATCGCCCGTCGAGGCCGCCGAAGCCGTCGCGAAAGCCGCCGAGACCCGGGAGGGTCCGCTGATCCTGACCAGTTGGCTCGGTGAGGACGCCGTCGCAGACGCGCGCGAGCTTTTCGCCGAGCGCCGGATCCCGAGCTACGACACGCCTGAGCAGGCGGTCCGCGCCTTCATGTACCTGGTCCGCTACCGGCGGAGTCAGGATCTGCTGACAGAGACCCCGCCGTCGATTCCCGTTGAATTTGAGCCCGACACAGCGGCCGTGCGGACCTTGGTTGCCCAGGTGCTGGCCGAGGGCCGCAGCAACCTCACCGAGCCCGAGGCCAAGCAGGTGCTGGCGGCCTACGGCGTGCCTTCCGTGGCCACCCGGACGGCCGAGACCCCCGAAGCGGCGGCTGCCGCCGCTGCGGACATTGGCGGACCCGTGGTACTCAAGATCCTGTCCTCCGACATCACCCATAAGAGCGACGTCGGCGGCGTCGTATTGGACCTGATCGGCCCAGGGGCCGTGCTGGAGGCCGCCCGCGGCATGCTCGAGCGGATGCGCAAAGCCTACCCACAGGCCCGGATTCGGGGCTTTGCGGTGCAACCCATGGTGCGGCGGCCGGGGGCGCGCGAGCTCATCGTCGGCGCCGCCGAGGACCCCCAGTTCGGCCCCGTCATCCTGGTCGGCCACGGCGGGACCGAGGTCGAGGTTGTGGCCGATCGAGCGCTCGCCCTGCCGCCGCTGAACATGCGCCTCGCCAATGAGCTTTTGTCACGCACGCGTATCCACCGTGTACTCATGGGATTTCGGGGTCAGCCGGCCGCTGACCTAGAGGCCATAGCTCTAACCCTGGTGCAGGTGTCCCAGCTCGTCATCGACATTCCCGAGATCCGCGAGCTGGACATCAATCCGCTGCTTGTGGACGCCTTCGGAGTCATGGCGCTGGACGCGCGCATCGCCCTGGGCGAGGCCGCGCAACCCGGCAGACGCCGTCTCGCCATCCGTCCCTACCCGCGGGAGCTCGAGGAGACAGTGGAGCTCGGCGACGGGCGCAGGCTCCTGTTGCGCCCCATCCGGCCGGAGGACGAGCCGTCCCTCCAGCGCACCTTCGCCCGGCTCACCACTGAGGAGGTCAGGCTGCGGTTCTTCGCGCCTATGCATGCCTTGAGCCACGCGGCGGCCGCCCGCCTCACACAGATCGACTACGACCGCGAGATGGCCCTGGTCCTAACCGAGCCCGGCAGCCCCGGGCGCACCGAGATCCACGGCGTGGTGCGCGTCATCGCCGACCCTGACAACGAGCGGGCCGAGTTTGCGATCCTCGTGCACCACGACATGACCGGCATGGGGCTAGGGGTCCTGATGATGCGCCACATCCTCGACTATGCGCGCGCGCGCGGGATCCGCGAGGTCTACGGCGAGGTGTTGCAGGAGAACCGCACCATGCTCAGGCTTTGCGAGACCCTAGGCTTCAAGCAGCGTCGGCGCCCGGACGAGCCCGGGACCCTCGAGGTCACCCTGCAGCTAGACTCCGGAAACGGTCCCGCGGAATGATCGCCGGGACGCCGCGGCCAGTCGGTTGCGTTGCGCTTCGAGGCCGGCGTTCAACCCCCATCCTAACCTTCCCCCTCTCGGGGGGAAGGAACCCAAGACACCTCGCCATGCAAGGGCTGGGGTGGGGATCGAAGGGACCGGATACTCCGCGGCGCTCAGCCGACGCTCAACGCCAACCCGCTCCAGGGCGCACCGGCCGAGGCCAGCTGCTCGGCCAGCTGGGCGGCATCGAAGCGCCCGTAGACGCTCGAGTTGTCCCAGACATACAGGGATTTCCGGTCCGAATCGAGCTGGAAGCGGCCGCCGCCAGTCACGGAAAGGTCCGCCTGGTCCAAGACCAGTCGGGTCTCGTCCTCCCAGCGATGGAGGATCCCCCGGTCGGACAGGAAACGCGCGAGTATCTGGTTGTGGTAGCGAAATCGGGCCGAAGCGGCGAAGAGCAGGCAGTCACGTCCGTCCAGCCGAAGCTGGAGAAACTTGCCTTCAAGCCGCCCCTCGGCGTCACCCTTGGCCGGATAGGTGAGTATCAGGGTTCCCACGGACTTGCTCCTTTACAGCGGCCGCGCTCACCCAGCGCGGGTCCCGTGTGCCGCTTTCCCAGAAGGCGGCGATCAGGACCGGGAATCAAATCATCCCAGGCTATGCCAGCGGCACCGCCCAGGCGGGCTAGACTTCTAATCATGACAGCCCCCCGCGAAGCCCTTTACTACGAGCCCTTGCCGGGAAACAAGGTCCTGTGCACCCTCTGCCCGCACGACTGCCGCGTTCCCGACGGCGGCCGTGGTGCCTGCGCTGTGCGGTACAACGACGGCGGCAAGCTCTACACCCTGGTCTATGACAAGGTCATCGCCCGTGGCGTCGAGCCCATCGAGAAGAAGCCGCTCTTCCACTTCCACCCCGGCTCCACCGCCTATTCCATCGCCACGGTAGGCTGCAACCTGCGCTGCGCCTTCTGCCAGAATTGGCAGATCTCCCAGTGGCCGAAGGAGCACCTGCCCAAGCGGCTGAACCTCAAGGGCGAGGAGGAGGACGGCGAGCCGATCTGCCCCCGCCTCACCAACCTGGAGGCGGAGATCCCAGGCGAGCCGGTCACGCCGGAACAGATCGTCAAGGCGGCCCTGGACAGCGGCGCGGCATCCATCGCCTACACCTTCACCGAGCCCACCATCTTCTACGAGCTCGCGCTGGATACCGCCCGGCTCGCCAAGGCGCAAGGACTGCACAACCTCTTCGTCACCAGCGGCTACATCAGCGAAGCCCCGCAGCGCGAGCTGTCGGAGGTGCTGGATGCGGCCAACGTCGACCTCAAGTTCTTCCGCGACGAGAGCTACAAGCGGATCAGCCGGGTCAGGCTCCAGCCCATTCTCGACGCGATCAGACGGTATCACGAGCTCGGCGTGTGGCTGGAGGTCACGACCCTCATCGTACCGGGGCTCAACGACTCCGACGAGGAGCTCAAGTCGATCGCCGAGTTCATCGCGTCCGTTTCCGCCGACATTCCCTGGCACGTCTCCCGATTCTATCCGGCCCATGACATGATGGATCGGCCACCGACTCCAGTCGCGGCCTTGCACAAGGCCGTGGCGATCGGCAAAGCGGCCGGTCTGCGTTACATCTATTCCGGCAATGTCCCCGGTGACCAGGGAGAGAGCACTCATTGCCACCAGTGCGGCGCCTTGTTGATCGAGCGCTACGGTTTCTACGTGATCGCCAATCGGATACGGAACGAAGGCTGTCCGGATTGCGGGACGACCATTCCGGGCGTTGGGATGAGCGGCTGAGTGTTATCAGTCAGGACCAAGAAGGCGACGGGATCTTTGGAAGCAACGTGCGGCTGACGAAGGTCCCGCGGCGAGACCGGCGCGAAGCAGCACCCACTCATTCGGAAACCAAATTTCCCCTCGCCGCCTGTTCACAAGGCGGCGAGGAGCGACCGGGTCGGTGTGACGAGCCCGCGCAGAGGACCTGCGCGGACGGTGCTCAGGCGGCTTGCCTGGTGGGGCCGTTGTAATGCCCCGAGATGTGGACCACGATCTCGTGATCGCCGCAACTGGTCTGCCAGCATTCCAGATCACGGTTCCACGACAGGGTCATGTCAGCAAAGGCGCCCTTCTCCACCGGGCCCTCGCATTGGATGTCCTGCGGATCGAGGACAAGGGACACGTCATCGCCCTCGGCGACGGAGCGAACCTCAAACTGGCCTCGGAAGTGACCGCAACCCTCGCAGCCGATTCCAAAGAGCTGTACGACCTCGCCCACTTTCGGGAGCTTGCTCATGATACTTCTCCGCAACTGCTTGCCGCTTACCCGGCCGAGACCCGAATCGAATCCCGCGTCGCCGCAGGGCTGTAGAGGCTTGGGTTAACGTGTTGCCGGAACATCGCGGGAGGATGGCTCCGACCACATTCACATCTTAGCGCAGACCTGATATGCGCGGAGTGCGGCCACGCGCATTTCCTAAGAAAATGCACACTGTTACCAGGGATCGGCAGACAGACTTCTCAGCCAATTGACGCGCCCATACGGCAAATGCCCCATTGCCTTCCACCGGATCGGAGTTTCGCGGGTCTTGGCCACTCCGCCATGCGCTTCAACCGTTCCAAAACGGTCATCCTCTATCCCCGACGGGGATAGAGGTGAAGGAAAGCGGAGTCGGCGATTGGCTTAGAGTGGCAATGACAAACGTCAATCACAGCGAACTCTCACCGCTGAATTGACGATTGCCCCTCACGACCGTCACTGACTGTTTCCGGGCGCGGGCGGCGCGTTTGCGGTCTTGGCATCCAGATAGTCGTTCAGAGCCTTGAAGCCCCCCTTCAGGATGAACACGTTGTCGAATCCGATGTGCCTGAGCGCGGTGCCTGCCGCCGTCGCTCGAGTCCCGGATTTGCAGAGCACAACGACAGGAGTGTCCGTTGGGACGCGGGCAAGGTTCTCGGCGATGAACAGCTCGTTCATCGGTATCGCCAGACCACCCGGCAGCGACGCCGTGAAGATGGACGTCTCCGCCGGCGTCCGGATATCGAGCGGCACGACGCGCTCGCCCGCCTTGATCTTATCAAGGAAGACCCTCGGCTTCATGAGATGAAGGGCCTTTCCCGCGCTCTCGCCCATGACCGGACTGAAGAGCCGAGCGTAGCTTCCTGCCAGTCCCTCGTCATACGAATGAGCGGCGCCAGTGATGGCGAAAAGGCCGGCGGCGACCAATAGCAAAATTCGACGGAACATTTCGCACCTCCTGTTCACAGCTTGTCCTTAAAAAACTCTACCAGAACACAAGGTTTTTGGGAGAAGAAAGGGGTCGAAACTGCTCTGGATCAGTAGAACCAGGGATTCGTTCCTGCGGGTGGTAAAACCATGCGGATCGTCATTGAGAGCTCGTTTCCCCGCTCCCCGGCGAACTCGATACCGGAATGATTGAGCCCCGACACCCTGACCTTCTGGATTGCCGTCCCTCGTCCCGCTTCGGACTACAGTTAAGGTAGCAGTGACGCCATTGAGCGCGGGCGGAATGGCTTGCGCTACGCGGGAGCGGGAGACCCGATTGCCAGGGGGTTTCGAGCCCCGACCCGGAACCGAACCCAGTCTCCGCTTCCCTTGCAGGCGCCCCTTCCCAGGAGATGGGCCAGAAAGGGAGCTCGGTTATGAAGCTAAGACCACTCGCGGCCTATTGGTTTGAGGTTGTCGTCCCCCACGGAGACGCGGAGGACACTATGGAGGCGCTTGCGCGCCGCGCCCAGGTGATGTTCGAGTGGCACGGGGACAATCGGGCCGGGGAGCAGATCGAGAACCTTCGCGAGCCCGTTGCCCGCTACCGGGCACTCTCGGGCCAGTACGCCCGATTCTGGCCACCGTTGGTCTTTCAGAAGCGCTGCTGCGACCCCCCGATCGAGGTCGCGGCGAAGGCCGCGTTGGACCGCATCGAAAGCTGGCTCGCCACCGCCCAACCCAAGTTGGACGAGCACGCCCAGCTTCAGGAGGAGCAAACCGCCCTGCAGGCCTGGCCCCCGATCCTGGAGGCCCTGGAGGGCTCCGGCATCGATCTCGGCCGCCTGGCCCGGGCCGGTCCGGTGCTGAGCGGCGTCTGTGCCGTCCTGCCGGGCGAGGCCCGGTGGCCGGGTGGCGCGACCAGCCTCGAGGTGCAGGTGCCCTACGGGGATGGAAGCGCGGGCCTCGCCTTGGTGCCGGCCACAGAGCTGGACCGCTTCTGCGCCGGCGCGCACACCCAGGGCGGGCAATGCCTGCGGATCCAGGACTGCTTCCTGGGCCATGCCGCGACCTGCACCAATCGGGTCGCGACCCGAAGCTCGGAGATCGCGCGTCAGATCCGGGACCTGGAAGGCCAGCTGCGCGCCCTTGCTTTGGAGCACGGCGTGGATCGGGCCGCCGCGGTGCTGGAGCGCATCGACTGGTTCCTCGACACCGCCCGGGACATCCAATGCGACGGTGAGGTGTGCTGGATCACGGGGTGGACCAGCGAGCCGGACCGGTCACTGCTGGAGGGCGCCCTCCACGAGGTCAACGTCCACTCGCCCGTCCAGTTCCGCGATCCGCCCGGGGCCGCGACGACACCATCCGTCAGCACCACCCCGATCTGGCTTAGGCCTTTCGAGGTCTTCACCCGCGCCATCGGGGTGCCGGCGCTCGACGAGGCCGACCCGACCACCTGGGTCGCGCTGCTGGTGCCCCTGCTCTTCGGCTACATGTGCGGAGACGTGGGCCACGGAATGGTGATCATGCTGGCGGGGCTCCTGCTGCGGCGCCGGACGACACTCTGGCCGCTGCTGATCTTCTGCGGGCTGGCGGCCACCGCCTTCGGCTTCGTCTACGGGGACATCTTCGGCTTCGAGGGCGTGATCCAGCCCCTGTGGGTCAGACCACTCGACGAGCCGCTCCTCATCCTGATGGCACCGGTGGCGGCGGGGACTGTGGTGCTCACGGTTGGGGTCCTGCTGCACGCGGTCCAGACCTGCTGGCGCGGCGAGGGGGGCTCCCAGGGTGTGGCGGATGCCGCCCAGTTGCTCGTCTACTGGGGCGTACTGCTTCTGATCGTCGAGCCGCGTTGGGGTTGGCTGGCGGTCGCCGGGTTGTTGCTGTGCGCGGCTAATCAGCTGCGCGGCCGACCCAACCCGGCGCGCTTCGCCGGAGGGCTCGGGCATCTCGCCCAGAGCACCTTCGAGATGCTGCTGAACACGCTCTCGTTCGCCCGGGTGGGCGCCTTCGCCCTGGCCCACTCCGCCCTGGAGTCCACGGTCGTCATCCTGGCCGGGGACGCGACCATCCCGGGGCTGGCCATCCTGATCGTCTTGATCGGGAACCTGCTGGTGATCGTGCTGGAGACCGTGGTCGTGAGCATCCAGACCACCCGGCTGGTGCTCTTCGAGTTCTTCGCCCGGTTCTTCACCGGTGAGGGGCGCCAGCTCCAGCCCACGGTGCCGCCGCAGCTTCGCCCCACCGAGGGCGTTGTCGATTCCAGTCCGCGAAAATGAACGGGAGGGTCGTGCGTCCGCCGACCGGCGACGGACGAGCCGGACCGCGACCAGCGGCGATCTGGTCGCTTGTCGAGGCGGGTCGCTCGTCGGCGACCGGAAGGCGGCCGACCCAGGGCAGCGACCCAGAGTGACTTGGCGGCCGCCAGCTCACCGACGGCCCGGAGCCAGGCATCCGTGCCCGGTCTCGCTGACGGCATGACCAGCCGCTACTGTTTCGCTTTGGGCTCCGCCTTCTTCGCCTCAGGGGCCTCAGGGGTCTCAGGCGCCTGTGCCTGCTCCGGCTCGCCCACCGAGATCAGCTCCACGTCGAAGATCAGGGTCTGGTTCGCCAGTGGACCGCGCTTTCCGTAGGCCAGCTCGGCCGGAATGAAGAGCTTGATCTTGCCCCCTTCCTTGATGAGCTGCAGACCCTCGGTCCAGCCCTTCACCACCCCGTTCAGCGGGAAGGACGTCGGTTTCCCCCGCTTGTAGGAGCTGTCGAACTCCGTGCCGTCGACCTGGGTGCCGCGGTAGTTCACGGTCACCTTGTCCGTGGGGCTCGGTGACTTGCCGCTCCCCTCCTCGACGACCTGGTATTGGAGCCCGCTTTCCGTCGTGACCACGCCGTCCTTCTTGGCGTTCTCCTCCAAAAACTTCTTGCCCTCCTCCGCCTTCGCCATCGCCTGCTCCTCGGCCTTTTTCTTCTGGTCGGCGACGATCTTGCGCTTGAGCTCCATCAGGGTCGTGTGCATCTCCTCGGGCTTCATCATGGGTTCGGCGCCCGAGAGGGCGTCCTCGATGCCCTTCACCATCGCCGGGGCGCTCAGCTCGATCCCCTGGCGCTTGAAGTCGCTGCCGATCTGGTGCCCCAGGCTGTAGTTGATGCGCGCGGTCTCGTTGTCGAGGCTCAAGGCCTCGTCGGCGGAAGCGATGTACAGCGGGGCGGCCAGCAGTGCAATCCCCATCAAGGTGGTAACTCTCATGAACGTATGACTCCAAAGTGGATTGGTCGCGGAATAAGGCCGCGCATACTAACAAAGATCGGGCGCCGGACATGCTTACCGGATGGACAGAAAAGACAAGGCCGTGCGATGCGCGGCCTTGTTCATGTGAGGGATGTCGTTCCAGCTAACCCATCCCGTTCATCCCGCCAGGGGCCCCCTTCCCGCTCCCGAGTGAGGGGGCTTAGGTCCCTTCCCCCCGCCCTGGCGGAGGAAGCCTTAGGTTCCTTCCCCCTGGCAGGGGGAAGGCCAGGATGGGGGTTGAGCGTCGGCCCCGAGGCGAAGACCGACCGGCTTGGCTGCGGCGGCGGATATCACGGCTGGCCCCTGACGCCAGTCCCGGCGGCAGGTCTCGACCCTCTCCCCAACCCTCCCTGCCCGGGGGAGGAAGCTGAGGTCCCTTCCCCCTGGCAGGGGGAAGGCCAGGATGGGGGTTGAGCGGCAGGCCCCGTGATGAGTTGCGGCTGTGGTCGAATTCCCTCACCATTCAAGCGAATTAGCTGTTACCAAAGGAGAGACGGACCGTGCATCACCGAGATGTCATCGCAGTGGG
>CAVOQO010000067.1:0-42848 GCA_963698355.1 uncultured Gammaproteobacteria bacterium
TTGGATTAGAATGGCCCCGGGCCTCAGACGCAAACGGCGGCCGCCTGGGTCCAGTCCGCAGACGCAACCCCCAAGTACCCGCGTCCCTGGTCCGGCCCGTCTCCGAATTGTCCCAAGACGATCCAGGCAGCGATGACAGAGAAAAACGAACCCAAGGCCTGGGCGCCCCGGCACAGGGGTCCAGATCACAGTTCGCCCTATCCGGTGAGCCGCCTCGCCCCGGCCTTCCATGGGGGCGAGTTGGCGGAACAGGTCGCGAAGGCCGAGGCCGATGCTGTCTGCACGCACCGGGGCCAAGCTCCGGGTCATCGCGGATCAGATGAAGGCACTCCAGCGGGAGGCGCGCAAGGTCCTGGCGGAGGCCCGCGAGGAGCAGGCCCTGACCCAGGCCCAGTGCGCCTTCAAGCGCATTACCGGCAAGACCTACCGTCTCACCGCAAGCCCGACGGGCAAACCTTCTTCTCGATGCTCTCGCCCGCGGACTGGGGCGGTCGCCCTCCCCAGGAACACCTGGGGTCCTACCGGCTGGAGGCCGATTACTCTTGGACCTCCGGCGACCGGGCCTGGACCCGGATGAGACCGGCGAGCTGGTCAACCAATTGCTCCGAATCGGTGGCCTACCCCCGAGCGGCCTCTGAACACCCGCCTGCGGCGCGGGCGGTTGCGCGGTCAGTCATGTCTGGCGCCGCGCTCAATGGCCACGCCCACATCCACACCTGCCCCGACAGCGCCGGGCTTGTTCAACGTCAGACGCACCCACGGGACCTGAAACTCATTGCGAAGAATCGATGCACATCGCTCCGCCAAGGTCTCGACGAGGCCGAAGCGGCTCCCAGAGACGAACTCGGTTAGGCGTCGGGTGATCCGCTTGTAGGTCAGCGCCGGGCGGCGAGTCGATCGCTCTCGGCGGCCCTTGCGCAATCGCTGCCCATTCGATGGCGTTGACAACCACAGGGCGAGGGGTGTGTTTCTCCCAGTCGTGGATGCCGACGATGGTCTCGATGACGAGACCGCGGATGAAGACGATGTCCACAGGGCCTCCGGGGGAACGTGATAGCGGCAGCCGATGCGCCTGATCATGCCTCAAATTGAGGGGGCGAGAACACCCGTCGCCGTGCCTTGACCCGCGGGTCCGGTCCCGGTTCCAATGCGCCCCCATGCTCACCGCCGCCCTCCTTGTGGTCGCCGCCTATGTGCTCGGCTCAGTCTCCAGCGCCATCCTCGTGTGCCGGGCCATGGGCCTGCCGGACCCCCGCACGCAGGGGTCCAACAGTCCGGTGCGACCAATGTGCTGCGGATCGGCGGCAAGAGGGCGGCGGCCATCACGCTGGTCGGTGACTGCCTGAAGGGGCTGATTCCCATGGCGGTCGGTCACCTGCTGGGGGTGGGGCCGGCGGTGCTGGCGGCCACCGGACTCGCGGCCTTCCTGGGGCACCTCTACCCGGTCTTTTTCGGCTTCCGCGGCGGCAAGGGGGTGGCGACGGCGCTCGGGGTGCAGATCGGACTCTGGTGGCCCATCGGCCTCACGGTGGCGGGCATCTGGCTGTTCGTGGCCAAGGTGCTCAGGATCTCTTCCCTCTCGGCCCTGGTCTCCATGGCCCTCGCTCCGCTGGTCGTCTGGTTGTTTTGGCCGGATAGGGTGCTGATTGGCATGCAGCTTGTGATTAGCGGTCTCTTGTTCTGGCGCCACCGCAGCAACATCCGCACCTGATCTCGGGGACGGAGGGCAAGATCCAGGCGGTCGACCAGGAGCGCCTCTAGATCCGGCAGTCAGCGCCGGCTACACGGGTGGGAGCGACTCCATGGCCCAACGTGCCCGGGGCGCGAAGCTCAGGGACTCATGCTGGCCGGCGCGCAGGCGTTGCCAGCCGGCATAGGCGATCATGGCCCCATTGTCGGTGCACAGGGTGGGGCGCGGGTAATAGGTTTCACCGCCCAAGGCCGCTATGGCTGTATCCATGCGCTCACGCAGGCGGCGGTTTGCGCTCACCCCGCCCGCCAGGATCAGGCGCCCGTGGCCGGTCTCCTTCAGGGCGCGTCGGCACTTGATCACCAGGGTGTCCACCACCGCCTCCTCGAAGGCGCGGGCGATGTCGGCCCGGGTCTGTTCCGCCAGTGCGGCGCCCGGCAATTCCTGGTGCAGGGTGTTGAGTGCAAAGTGTTTGGACCCGCTGAAGCTGAAGTCGAGCCCGGGCCTGTCGGTCATGGGGCGGGGAAGCGGTAGTGGTCGGGGTCCCCGCGCTCGGCGAGCTTGGCCAGCTCGGGCCCGCCCGGATAGGGGAGGCCGAGGATCTTTGCGGTGTTGTCGAAGGCCTCGCCGGCCGCATCGTCTACTGACTCACCCAGGATGCGGTAGCGCCCGACGCCGGCAACGTCCACCAGCTGGGTGTGGCCCCCGGAGACCAGCAGCGCCACGAAAGGGAACTCGGGGGATGGCTCCTCCAACAGCGGCGCGAGCAGGTGCACCTCCATATGATGCACGCCGATGGAAGGTACCCCCCAGGCCCAGGCGAGGCTGCGGCCAAGCGCCGCGCCCACCAACAGTGCGCCGATCAGCCCGGGGCCGGCCGTGTAGGCAACGCCGTCGATGTCCGGGGCAGGGTCGAGTCCCGCCTCGTCCAGCACCTGATGGATTAGCGGCAGGGTCTTGCGCACGTGGTGGCGGCGCGAGGCGAGCTCCGGCACCACCCCGCCGTAGCGGGCATGGATGGCTACTTGGCTGTAGACCGCGTGTGCCAGGAGCCCCGCCTCGCCGTCATAGATGGCCACGCCGGTCTCGTCGCAGGAGGTCTCGATGCCGAGCACGCGTTTCGGGTTCGTTGCTTCATCGTCGGGGCGGCGTCCAGCTTCGGGCGAGAATCTGAGACTGTATTGTGCATCTTGGCCTGGGCCTCGGACCTGCTGGCAGACCCGCCGGCAGTCTGGCCGAGCCGCAGGTTACACGTATCTTGGCCGATAATTAGCGCTTTCGGCAGGCCCCCTGGTTACAGGCGCTGGTGCCGCCCGCACCGCCCGCGGAACCATCGAGCGAGCGGTGCGAAATCGGCGGGTCAGCCTGGCGCTAGGGACGCACGGATCGAACCTCGAGCCCGTGCCCGCCGACTTTGCAATCGAGCGCTGGCTTGGGCTAAAATCCGCGATCTTTGTTTGGCCAACCCCATCGTCTGGAGACAC
Source organism: uncultured Gammaproteobacteria bacterium (assembly GCA_963698355.1). Classification (GTDB taxonomy): domain Bacteria; phylum Pseudomonadota; class Gammaproteobacteria; order Chromatiales; family Chromatiaceae; genus Thiodictyon. The sequence goes on from CAVOQO010000067.1 coordinate 3,175, forward strand.
AAGGACCTTCCATGCCCAGCGTCCGCGTCAAAGAAAACGAGCCCTTTGAGGTCGCCATGCGGCGTTTCAAGCGCTCCTGTGAGAAGGCAGGTGTGCTTGCCGAAGTGCGTCGCCGTGAGTTCTACGAGAAGCCAACCTCCGAGCGCAAGCGCAAGAAGGCGGCCGCCGTAAAGCGTCACCACAAGAAGCTGCAGCGCGAGTCCCGCCGCTGGGAACGCCCGTACTGAATCCCGGACTGAGCGGGGATCCGCCGACTCGGTTCGGCAGTCTCCCGAGGGCATGTGTCGCCGATCCTGCTACCGGACGAGGCCCCGACCCGATGTTGAAGTCCCAGATCCAGACCGACATGAAGACGGCGATGAAGGCGGGCGACAAACCCCGTCTCGGCGTCATTCGGTTGATACTGGCTGCGGTCAAGCAGCGCGAGGTGGACGAGCGCATCGAGCTCGACGACAGCCAGGTGCTGGCCGTCCTGGACAAGATGGTCAAGCAGCGGCGTGACTCCATCACGCAGTTCAGCGCGGCCGGCCGTCAGGACCTCGCGGACCAGGAGCAGTTCGAGCTGGAGGTGATCCAGGGCTACCTGCCTGCGGCACTCTCCGAGGCGGAGCTCTCCGCCCTGCTTGAGTCCGCATTGGCGGAGACCGGCGCCGCCGCCATGAGCGACATGGGCAAGGTGATGGCCGTGTTGCGCCCCCAGCTCCAGGGCCGCGCCGACATGGGCGCCGTGAGCACCTTGGTGAAGCGTCGTTTGGCGGGCTGAGTCTCACGCTCCAATTCCCCCCGCGTCTGCTAGCTTTCACCCATGGCCGGCAGAATTACCCCTGAGCTTAAGGAAGAGATCCTGACGCGGACGAACATCCTGGATGTCGTCGGTGGTCGGGTGCCCCTCAAAAAGGCCGGCAGCGTCCACAAGGCTTGCTGCCCGTTTCACACCGAAAAGACCCCCTCCTTTACGGTCAGCGAGTCTCGTCAGACCTACCATTGCTTCGGCTGCAGCGTTCACGGCAATGCCATCGATTTCCTGATCGAACTGGACCGCCTGTCCTTTGTTGAGGCCTTGGAAGAACTGGCCCTACTCGCGGGCATCGAGATTCCGGACGGCGAGGCGGGTGCGCCCAAGGGACCCGACAGCCGCCCACTCTATGATCTGCTTCAGCAGGCGTCGGACCTTTATCGGCGCCAACTGCGCGGGCACACCGGCGCGTCCCGGGCCGTTGAATACCTCAAGGACCGCGGGCTCACCGGCGAGATCGCCGCTCGCTATGGCTTGGGCTACGCCCCGCCGGGCTGGGATTTCCTGCTCACACGCCTGGGTGGCCACGCCGGAGCGCGTGAGAAGTTGATCGAGTGCGGCTTGATCGTCGCGCAGGAAAGTAAGCGTTACGACCGCTTTCGGGACCGGGTCATGTTCCCGATCCGCGACCGCCGCGGTCGGGTAATCGGATTCGGTGGGCGTATCCTCGGGGACGGGGAGCCAAAGTACCTCAATTCGCCTGAGACCCCCGTCTTTCACAAGGGGCGCGAGCTCTACGGCCTGTTTGAGGCTCAGAAAGCTCACCGCAAGCTGGACCGCCTGATGGTGGTCGAGGGCTACATGGACGTCATCGCGCTGGCCCAATTCGGGATCGACTATGCGGTGGCCACGCTGGGGACTGCTACCACTCCGGAGCACCTGCAGCTCCTTCTGCGCTGCGCCCCTGAGCTGGTGTTTTGTTTCGATGGAGACCGAGCTGGCCGCGATGCGGCCTGGAAGGCACTGGAGACGGCCCTGCCGTTCGCCACTGGAAACCAATCACTGCGCTTTCTCTTGCTGCCAGAGGGCGAGGACCCGGATACCCTGGTCCGCTCTGAGGGGCCGGGTGCCTTCGAACATCGCATGCAGCGCGCATACTCCCTTCCAGATTTCCTGTTTGACCAGTTAGGGGAACTGGTTGGCGACACGATCTCAAGAGATGGAAACCTCCGAATCGCGGGTCTCGCCAAGCCCTTGATAGAGAAAGTCCCCGCCGGCATTTATCGCGACAAGCTCGAAGGCGGGTTGATCGAACGCGAGGAGCGGGCCGGGATTGCTAGAAAATCCCTTTTGGCGGGCGGGCGCGTACGGCGAAAGCAAGTGCCGGTTGGCCGCCCTAACCGCCCCAGTCGGGTGGCCCAGGTCATCGCCCTGTTGCTCGATCAACCCGACCTGGCCGCTGAGGTCGACGCGATCGATGACGATTGGCGTCGCCTTGACAACCCTGGTGTCACGATCCTGGCGCAACTCCTGGAGACCATCGCGGCCTATCCCGGCATCAACAAGGCCGCACTGATCGAGCGCTGGCGCGACCATGAGCATTTCGCGTATCTCCAACGTCTGAGCGTGGAGCCATTCCTGCGGGACATTCCCGAGGGCGGCGCCGCCCACGAGCTGACCGGTGCCCTCGGTAGCCTGAGCAAGGACGTCAGGGACGCCGAGCGGCTGCGCCCCCTGAATCGGCGCAGCACTGCCGACTGGACCCCGGAGGTACGCGAGGAGTTGGATCGGGCCTTCGATCCCGCCCGCACGCGCCGCCGCTGACTCGGGCGGATCGAGAAGAATCGATTTTTTGTGCTACAATGCGTGAGTTCGCTGCGCCGGCTTCCTTTCATCGCCAGCCCGAACCGCTCGACCAAGTCAAGGTATCCAATGGATCAAGAACAGCAACAGTCCCAGCTGAAGCAACTGATCGCCAAGGGAAAAGAGCAAGGGTTTTTGACCTACTCCGAGGTCAACGACCACCTGCCGCCCGGAATCGTCGAGCCCGAACAGATCGAAGACATCGTTCGGATGATCAACGACATGGGGATCATGGTCCACGAGACCGCCCCGGACATGGTCGACCAGACCCTAAGCGACTCGGCGGTCTCGGACGACGACGCCGCGGAGGCCGCGGCCGCGGCGCTTGCCAGCGTGGACAGCGAGTTCGGCCGCACCACCGACCCGGTGCGCATGTACATGCGCGAGATGGGTACGGTTGAGCTGCTCACCCGCGAAGGTGAGCTACAGATTGCCAAACGCATCGAGGACGGGTTGAACCAGGTCCTGTCCTCCCTGTCCGTCTATCCCCGCTCGATCGAGAAGCTGATTGAGATCTTCGACAGGGTAGAGCGTGACCAGGTCCGGCTCACCGACGTGATCTCCGGCTTCAACGACCCCGAACAGGAGGTGCCGGTGGTCCCGGCGGCTGCGCCGGCGGTGCAGGAACCGGCCGCTGCTGAGGCCGAGGGCGCGAGCGCGAGCGCAGAGGGTGACGATGCCTCGTCGGACGATGAAGACGACACTGCCGCGGCGCCGGATACGGGGCCAGACCCCGAGGACGCCGCGCGGCGCGTGCAGCTCCTGCGCGAGCGCTACGCCGTGCTCAAGTCCAACCTCGAGCAGTTTGGCCGTGACGATCCCCGCTCCCGTGCCGCCATGACCGAGGTTTCAGAGATCTTCCTCCAGTTCAAGCTGGTAGCGAGCCTTTTCCAGGAGCTCGCCGGGATTCTGCGCGGAACCATCGACCGCATCCGCAGCCAGGAGAAGGCGATCATGGGGCTGTGCGTGGAGCAGGCCCGGATGCCCCGCAAGCAGTTCATCGATAGCTTCCCCGACAACGAGACCAATGCGGAGTGGCTGGAGCAGCAGCTTGCCAGCGGCCAGCCCTATGCCGCGCACCTGGCCGAGCTGGCGCAGGATGTGCGCCGCGCCCAGCGCAAGCTCCAGGAGGTGGAGAAGGAAAACTGCCTGACCATCAGCGAGATCAAGGACGTCAACCGCAAGATGTCCATCGGTGAGGCCAAGGCCCGTCGCGCCAAGAAGGAGATGGTCGAGGCCAACCTGCGCCTGGTGATCTCCATCGCCAAGAAATACACCAACCGCGGGCTCCAGTTCCTGGATCTGATCCAGGAGGGCAACATCGGCCTGATGAAGGCCGTGGACAAGTTCGAGTACCGTCGCGGCTACAAGTTCTCGACCTATGCGACCTGGTGGATCCGTCAGGCCATCACCCGCTCCATCGCGGACCAGGCGCGCACCATTCGCATCCCGGTGCACATGATCGAGACCATCAACAAGCTCAACCGCATCTCCCGTCAGATGATCCAGGAGATGGGCCGCGAGGCCACCCCGGAAGAGCTGGCGGCGCGCATGGAGATGCCGGAGGACAAGGTGCGCAAGGTCCTCAAGATCGCTAAGGAACCGATCTCCATGGAGACCCCGATTGGGGACGACGAAGACTCGCATCTCGGCGACTTCATCGAAGACGCCGGCGTCGTCTCCCCTGTCGAGTCCGCCACCATGGAGGGGCTGCGCGAGGCCACTCAGAACATGCTGGCCAGCCTTACCTCCCGGGAGGCCAAGGTCCTGCGCATGCGATTCGGCATCGACATGAACACCGATCACACCCTGGAAGAGGTCGGCAAGCAGTTCGACGTGACCCGCGAGCGAATACGCCAGATCGAGGCCAAGGCCCTGCGCAAGCTGCGCCACCCGACTCGGTCCGAGAAGCTCCGGAGCTTCCTGGACACCGACTGAAGTCCGGCGCTAGCAAGGTCACGAACTCGAGCCGCGAATGGACCTTGCGGCCGGGTAGACCTGGTGACCGGAGCCGTTGCGCCGCGGCCGACGATCTATCTGCAATCCAGTCGATGGGCGCATCAGGGATGGATTCAGGCCGACACGGGCCGTTAGCTCAACGGTTAGAGCAGGGGACTCATAATCCCTTGGTTCCAGGTTCGAATCCTGGACGGCCCACCAAAGAAACAATGGCTTAGCAGAAATGCTAGGCCATTTTTCTTTTCCGTGGCGCACTCTTGGCGCACTAACGCACAACGGCGCACAACAAGACGCAACGAGAACAGGCGTCTGATGCGCCCGCTAGATCCTTGCTTTGCCCCCGAGAATAAGGACAAATCGCCTGAAGTCTGGCGCAGGTCGCTTTTCGAGCTGCGCCAGGAATGCGCCGTAAGGACGTGGCGCACTTTTTGAAGCCTGTTTACACAGTGACATACGTTACAAACACAAAGGACTGTAATTCATTTGTTGTAGAGAATCGCCATTTACCTTAGACTAAACGGTCGAAAACTCCGGCCCCGAATCGCCTGACCCCGATCCGAGACCCTGCAATCCGCCAACCTGTCTGGGGGTTCGGCATTGGATACCGCCAAGCTCATCGCTCGGACCATGGGAGCCTGACCCATGGCCACCATCACCAAGCGCACCGACAAGACCGGGGGCGTCTCGTACAAGGTTGAAATCCGGCTGAAAGGCTACCCGCCCCAGCGGTCAACTCACGCCCGACTCACCGATGCCCGCAGGTGGGCAAGCGCGACCGAATCCGCCATCCGCGAGGGGCGGCACTTCAAGACCACTGAGGCCAAGCGCCACACGATGGCCGATCTGGTGGACCGCTATGCCCGCGAGGTCCTGCCGAGCAAGAAAGACGGTGCCCACCAGGGCCGACAGCTCGACTGGTGGAAGGAGCAGCTGGGGACCCGCACCCTCGCCGACGTCACACCGGCCCTCATCGCCGAGACCCGGGACAAGCTCGGTGCCCAGGTGACCAAGCGAGGTAAACCCACGAGCCCGGCCACCGTGGTTCGGTATCTGGCGGCCCTGTCACACGCCTTCACCGTGGCGGTGAAGGAATGGGGCTGGGTCGATGACAACCCCGTGTTGAAAGTCACCAAACCGAAAGAGCCCCGCGGCCGGGTGCGATTCCTGGACGACGATGAGCGCGACCGCCTCCTGAGCGCCTGCAAGGCGTCAGCAAGCCCCGACCTCTACCCGGCAGTGATCCTGGCGCTTAGCACGGGCGCCCGAGCCCAGGAGGTCCTAGGGCTGCGCTGGTCCCAGATCGACCTTGCCCGTCGCGTGGCGGTCTTACACGAGACCAAGAACGGCGAGCGACGCGTCCTGCCCCTGGCTGGTCCTGCCCTGGAGCTGATGCGCGAGCGGTCCAAGCTGCGCCGCGTGGATACGGACCTGGTGTTCCCGGGGCGCGCACGGCGAAACCGCCCTGGCGAAGCGCCTAAACCACAGGCACCCGTGGACCTGCGCACCCCCTTCGAGACCGCTCTGAAGCGCGCGGGGATTGAGGACTTTCACTGGCACGACCTCAGACATACCGCCGCGTCTTACCTGGCGATGAACGGCGCGTCCCTGGCGGAGATTGCCGAAGTCCTTGGACACAAGACACTTTCCATGGTGAAGCGCTACGCCCACCTAAGCGAGGCGCACACGGCTTCGATCGTCGAGCGCATGAACGAGCGGTATTTCGGAGTGGGATCATGAGCTTATCCGATGAGAGCGCGCGACACTGGCTGAAGGCCGCAGTATGGCACCCACGAACGGCTGGGCTTCTGCTCTCGGGACGCGACCCCAGAGACTACGGACCGGGGGAACCCTTGAGTGACGACGAAAGCGACGATGTTGAGTCGATCCTAGAGCAAATTCGCCATATTTCCGATCCGATCGAGCTTGGTCTTCGCGACCTATCCGCGTCTTCGGAGTCTATTTTTGACCCCGAGCCTTGGGAATGGCTCGAATTGGCCATGAAGGCGGAGATTCCGATTCCAGAGAATCTCAAATCGGACATTTCCGAGACGCCCGAGCACGCCCCAGAGCACGCCCCCGAGCACGCCCCAGAGCACGCCCCAGAGCGCTATACCCTCCGAGAAGACGTTATATAGCATCATTCGCGCCCTTACCCTGGCACTTGTTAAAGCCCATCCGGACAGGCTTCTGAAGGACGGCCGCCCCCTTTTGGGGTACGTGAAAAAATCCGGCGAGCTTGCCGGCATAGTCGGGTTTTTGATGGAAGGTAAGTTTACCGATCTGAAAACCACTGCCCTTGAGTATCACATAGGCCGCGCATTAGAGGACGACTGACCGTCCGGCGTTTCCCGTCTTTCCCGTCTTTCCCGTCTTTCCCGGGCGGGAAGACACGTCCACAGGGATCTCTCATAGTCGTGTCCAGCAAGCCACAGCCCGTGGCATGCACTAACCAAGAGGCACCAACTATGACCCCGACCGATACCCGATTGATCCCCGTTCCACGCTGGAACGACCATCACGCCTGGCCCCCGCTCGGGGGTATGCGGCATCTGATCTTTCATGCCGCTACCAATGGTTTTGCGCGCGCCTTCGTTCGAGTAGGCCGGCGCGTCCTTGTGGACGAGACCGCATTCTTTGAGTGCGTCGCCGCGATGAACGGCCGTCAGGCAGCGTGAGGTCACATCATGGACGAAGTGAACCAAAACCGCCCTGCCTCGACGTCTGACCCCGATACACTTTTGAGCTTGTTCCGCAGCGCACACCCCGCGCCTGGTTCTACAGGTGTGTTGTTGTTGTATCTGCCGAGACTTAAAAAAAGTGTAATTCCGTATCGGACAGTGCTTAAGCCCAGTAATGACGCGGGTTGCAGCCAATACACTTACCTGAAGAAAACGTATCGGCGATACGCTTTTCCCCGTATCGACGCCCTCGCCATCAACGGCGCACATTCATTTAATTACTTGAATCCGGAGAATTGATATGAACACGATACACTTTTTGGCCGCGGCTGACGGGACACCCCTGACCAAGAGCTTCGACATCGAAGAAGGTCAACTCGTGAAGCAAAGCTATCCACAGGTTGCCACATTCAATTCGTTCACCGTCGATGTAAGCGACATCGAGGACTTCTACACGTATGTGACGATGCATGCCTCCTATGGCCACTGCCTCCTCAAAGGTCAGCTGGATCGCGAATTAAACAGCGATAGCCGTGCCGGGCATACCCACCCCAGTATGGCCACGCAGTGGATGGTGCTGGACAACGATCATCTGCATGACGTGGAGCCTCAGGCGCTCATGGAACTGCTGGGGCTCAGTGATGTGGATTACATCGTCCAGTACTCAGCGTCCGCGGGCATCGTCCCCGGCAAGTGCGGCTATCACATCTTCTTCCTGCTGGACCGACCCTGGTCACCAGGGGATCTCAAGCTCGTGCTGCGGGCCTGGAACCTTGACATGCCCCCGATCCGCCAGAGCTTACAGCTCAGCGGCACGTACAACAGTCTGCTCTGGCCGCTGGACATCACCGTCTGCCAGAACGACAGGTTGACCTACATCGCGCCCCCTGTGCTCGGTCCAGGTGTCCAAGACAGCTTCACGGGCGAGCGGATTTGGCTCGTCAAGGGCAGCCGCCGCGTCGCCACCTTGACCGCTCCAACCGAACCCGAGGACCTGCTTAAGCAGCGGGAGAACGCGGTCTTGGATCAACTCCGGCAAGCCGCCGGGCGCCCTCCGAAGAAGTTGGAGACCCGCACCGTCAAAGGCGAGATCGTCCTGAAGAATCCGGATCAGGCCGAGATCACGGGTTCCATGGAGGAGCGCGGGTTTGCCTATGTCAATCTCAACGGCGGCGATAGCTGGGGCTACTACCACCCCATCGGCTCACCGGAGTTCCTCTACAACTTCAAAGGGGAGCCGAACTATCTGATCAAGGAGCTGCTGCCCGACTACTATCCGCACGCGTTGGTGCGCGCCGCCGAGGTAAAAACGGGTCAGGCACTGGTGCGCCAGCGGGCTGACATCGATCTGCACACGCAGCTCATCCGAGAGGCCGAAGCAAAGGGCCGTCCCTTCCTTGTGGCCTTCAGGGATAAGCGCTCCGATCAGTACTACGCTGGCTGGATCGATACGCAGGACCAGAGTCACGACCTGCACGCGATTGGCAGCAAGGGACGCATCCAGGACCTGTTCGTCCAGAATGGCTATCCCAGAATCGAGACGATCCCGTCCTGCGACCTCCGCTTCGAGCCGTCCAACGATGCCCTGTATGCCCTGGAAACCGGGTTCATCAACCGTTACACGCCATCGCGGTACCTGAGGCAGGCGCAGCGCCGCGATAACGCTGCGATACCAGACGCGATTCTCCGGGTGATCTGGCATGTTCTCGGCGAGGACCCTGTTGTGGTCGAGCACTTCATCAACTGGTTCGCGGTGCTGTTCCGTTACCGCATCCGCACCCAGACGGGATGGATTCTTCAGGGCACGACCGGCACCGGAAAAGGCTTGCTCGTCAGCCAGGTCATCCGACCACTTATCGGCGATTCATACTGCCGATTGGTCAACCTGGCGAATCTCGAAGAGCAGTTCAACGGGTTCACCGACGGCACCATCGTGCTGTTCATCGACGAGGTCGATACCGATCAGGTCAAGAACGGCGCGAGGCTCATCGCCCGCTGTAAGACCTGGATTACGGAGTCGGCGATCCCCCTCCGTGCGATGCGTCAAGATCTCCGGGAGGTGCCAAATCACCTCAACCTGATCTTGTCGTCGAACCAGCCCAACTCGATGCGCATCGAGGCCAACGACCGCCGCTTCAACGTCTGCCCACGGCAGGAGGCGAAACTGTTGGCCCCGGGGGAGTCGGGTGAAGACCTGGTCGCGCAGATCCGAGCCGAGCTTCAGGACTTCGCCGACTACCTGATGTCGCACGAGGCCGACCAGGCCAAGGCCCGGCAGGCCCTGGACAACGAACCCAAGCGGCTATTGCAGGCGGTCACGCAGACCGCCATCGAAGAGGTGGCAGCAGCGCTGCGCAATGGTGATCTGGAGTATTTCATCGACAACCGCCCCTCACCGGCATTCCGCAGCCTTCTCCGCTCGCCGGTCTTCGAGGGACGCGAGGCGCCGATTCGAGAGCTGTACCGTGCGTTCCTTGTCGAAGCCCTCAACGTCGCGGACGCAGCCAACAAGCACGTGGTTCAGCACGAGCTGGTGTTTGCGGTTCTCGAGCTGCTCGTCGGCAACATGCCCAGGACAAAGACCAAGCTCACCCATCGACTCCGCCATGAGGGTCTCCACATCGAATCGCATACTCGGGGCAAAACGAGCAGACGCGGTTTGGGCGTGCACTGGAAGGCAACGTCTGAGCAGATCAAGGAGTGGCGCGAACTTGTTCTTGCGGATATGGCCGCGGAGCCGAACAACAGCTGTTACCTGACGGATAGCGACGCCCCCGGACACCCCCAGGAGGACACCACTGCAATGGCCTCGTAAGCTGACGTGCCGGTGCCGCACATCGCGGCACCGCGCCTCAGGCCCTGGTTCTTGTTCACACGCTCCCCTTGGCCAAGTTCCGGGCTCTTGGAAGGCAACAGGTCGCTCCTCAGAGCCGCTTACTCCCGGCACTGGGGCTCGTGCCCGAAGCTAACCCCAGAATCGACCAGAAAATGGCCGCTGGCTAACATGTTGCGGCCGATCAAGATCGGGTACTCAAAGCCGTGGCGCTCGGCGAGGTTGACGCGACCCTCGATCATCTTCCCCGCCAGGCATACCTTCAACATCACCACGGGCCGTTGCGTTGACCCACGCGCGCCTTTGTTCTTGATGCTGACCCAGTCAACGATCTCCCGCTCCAAAGTCACCACACCGCCCTTGCCGTCGTCGATTGCGAAGACCACCTGCTGGGGCTGCGATGGCCTGTCGGCGCGCGCAACGCGCAGGATGGTGGCCGTCGATCGATGTGAGACTCGCCCCCGTATCGATGCGCGCCTCCTCCTCTATGCCAAGTTCTGGCAGGCGTACCTTCTCGGCCCAGCCGATAACGGACTGTGCCCCCGCTGTACTTTGCTCGTTTAGTTGACTGGGCGATTCGGCGTGCGCCAGTGGGCCGATTGCCAGCAGGACGATTGTGACGGCGGCCAGCGCAAACGGGAGCCTAAATCTGGGACATGGAGGACACCGAGACTCCTGAGGAAGCACCATAGAAATTGAGTGGAGACCTGACCCAGCCACGGCGGCCAGTGCCGGGTAGCCCACCGGGTGCTGAACTGCGGGCGTCTGCGTTATTTCTGCGAGGGGGTGGGCGGTTAGCTCCTCCAGCCACAACATCCTGTGGTCTGCTGCCGGGGCATCGTCGACCGCTTGGCGACAAATCGCACTTATAAACAATCAGTAAGGGGCCGTCCGCGTAACCTGACTCGCGCCGTTGCGAGCCACATATAGACCCAGGAGGAGCTAACCGCCCACCCCCTTTTCTGTGTTCGCTGTCCCAGCTCTTGGTCCTGGTTCGATTCGAGCGCGCTCCACGGCGCCCTGAGGGGCCTCACGGTCAGGCAGTACGGGATCGATCCTGCACTCGGGTCGGGGCAGCACCAGACCGGACGGAGTCGGATGCACGGCAGCGGTGTCCTGCCCCACGAAAGACGTTAGTCCGGCGGCTTGTAATTGAAGTTGTTGATGTCGCCTTTGCACACGCCCCGGCGCAGGGCCTTTGTAGCGATAAGAAGCGAATAGTTATCGCTGTAGGACTTTCGACCCGGCCCCTTGAGGATCAGGCAGGTGACAAAGATTTCGACGCCCTCTGCCGCGCTGTTTGGCTTTGCTACGGTTGCGGGAACGAGGTTGTCGTAGGCACGCGCGATGAGTGCATAGTCGCAGTCCTTGACGCGGGACGACAGGCACCGAGCCAACTCGTCTTTGCCGCTCCGAGCGGACGCGCAGGTAAGGGGCAGAATGATCCAGGACAGCAGGCACCAGCGCAGCTTCATCTTGTCGAATCCTCGTAATCCTTTGGCGGAATAACGTCTTGACGTGACGGCGGAAGCAGGCTGAGGCAATGGAGTGCTCTCGACCTGACCAACGGAGAGGATGAGCGCACACCAAGGTCCATGATACGCCTGCGGACGGCCACCTAGACCGCCCTTTGAGGGGCAAGCAGTTGGGGGAGCGCACGTCCCACTCGCCAGTGGATCACGGACGGTTACTCACGCCGAAGGAAGTGCGCGCGTAGACACGTCCCCGTATGCCACCCGAACCGAGGAGACGCAGCCGCGACCGTCGGAACTGTCCCAATGGCGGCCAGCTCGCCTCGCCAAGATCCGCCCATACCCGAGTGCGCTACTATACTTCTTCTGCCCCTCTTCCTAGGCTCTCTCAGCCGTTGCATTGGCGTTCAACCGAGCTAGTACCACCGTCGTCCCAACGGAGTTACAGGAAGTCGCATCCCTTAAAAAGTGGGAGCCTGCATAGGTGCCCCGGGCCGTCTAAATGCCTGACCCATCCAATATAAAAACATGAAACACATTCATCGCTACTATTCGCCAAATGATTTGTATAACAGGATCATTGACGGGCTCAATAGTCTCGGAACCGAATTGTCAGAGGTGACGCTCGATGATCTTCAGCCGGTGGATGAGTTTCATATCCGTGGTAGTGTCGCGACAAGCGAGCTGATTAAACTTTCTGAGTTCACGCCAGGCATGCATATCCTTGATGTTGGCTGCGGCATTGGCGGTTCCACACGCCGTCTCGCCCATGAAACAGGTTGTCGCGTCACCGGCATCGATCTGAGCGATGAATACATTGACACCGCACAAAGACTGACGCAACTACTCAACATGGAGGAGCGTGTGGCGTTCCACGCTGCAAGCGCTCTTGACCTGCCTTTTGACGACAACACATTTGACGGTGTGTGGTCGATCCAGATGAACATGAATGTCGAAGACAAACTCTGGTGGCTAAAGGAAGTATATCGAGTGCTCAAACCAGGCGGGCGCGCTATCTTGTATGAGGTATGCGGTAATAGAAACACGCCGATTTACTATCCGGTGCCTTGGGCGCAGGACAACACCATGAGCTATCTGGTGCCGCCGGAAGCATTCCGCGATGTAATTGCACGCGCCGGTTTTGATATCAATGTCTGGAGATGACAAGACTGATCTAGCACAGAAAGCCTTCGCAAGCATGACCGAACCCGTGGGCGAGCCGAAGCTGCCGGAATTGGGTGTGCATCTGCTGGTCGGAAGCGACATCTTGACCAAGGCTTATAACCTGCACCGCAATCTCGATGAGGAACGTGTCAGTCTGATCGAGGCTGTGGCTGTAAAACCAATTTGATCTCGGAATTGCTCCAGCCGCAAAGCCATTCCGATCGGGAGCGGGCATTCCCCGCGATAGATCTCGCTGAATGGGAGCGGCCTATTGCGGGAATGCCCTCAGAGCCCGATAGGAGCGTCTGTGAGTGCCTGACGTGCAATTCGGCTACATGGATAGCATTCAGAATGACGTGCGCTCAAAGAGCTTCCTATGAGGTCTAAAGGCTATACGATGTCGAAGTGCCTTTTCGAACGCTCATAACGCAGAGCCATTGTCGACGTTTCGTTATAGGCCGGTGCTACCGGGAGATGCCAAATGCGGATACGCGGCTATGTCATCGAGAGCGGCAAGGGGCTTATTCGACCCTCGATGCGGTGTCTTGAGTCAGTAACGACGCGCCCTGGCGGCCGACTTGGTCCACCTGGCAGTAGACAGGTACTGGGACGCGACAGCTAGCGAAGTTGGTCCACTTCTGTCGGGGTGTCTCCGAGGAGCAAGCCGGCATCTCGCAAACCGTGCTTGCCTGGACCAGGAGATCACGCGCTTCGAGACGCCGGGATGCCTTTGGGACTTTGGGCATCTGTCACTGAGCGGTCAAGTGCATGCGGCGCCCGTGCCCTACAATAACCGGGCATCCCCGTAAGAATAATCACTGGATCAGGGCAATGCCGGACGACACGGGCGCTACCCCGCCTCCGTGCGTCCGATCAGCCGCCCCCAGTCCCCACAGGAGACACGCGTTGAAAGCCAACCCCGTCGCCTGGTTCGAGATCTACGTTCAGGACATGGCGCGTGCCAAGACCTTCTACGAGACCATGTTTGAGGTCACGCTCGCCCATTTGGCTGCCCCGCCCGCACCCGAAGGCGAGCCCTGCGAAGGTGAGATGGAATTGTGGGCATTCCCCATGTCGCAACAGGATTACGGTGCGTCTGGCGCACTGGTCCGCATGGAGGGTGTGCCCTCGGGTGGCGGCGGCACCATGGTGTATTTCAGTTGCGAGGACTGTGCCGTGGAGGCCGCCCGTGCCGCCGAGGCTGGGGGCCAGATCTTCCGCGCCAAGATGCCGATTGGTGAGTACGGCTTCATTGCCATCGTCAACGACACCGAAGGGAACAGGATCGGCCTGCATTCCATGACATAGGAGATACGGCAGATGTCGAACCAACCGCCTGGCTTGTGGGGATCGGCGGAGACGGGGCGCTCATCATGGCCGCCCCGGATTGCGAGGAGGCGGGTCGAATAAGCCTCAGGTGTCGATCCGGCTGCCTGACTCCATCAACCCATTGGGCGTCTGCGATGTCCCAAGTGTCTCCAGTAGCAGGCGAATCCCAGACCGAGCCGTGTCGGCGAGATGCGGTCCGTCGCAGGGGCTAGTCCAAGCGGCCGTCCAGTCCCAACTAGGACCTCTCAGCCAGCCACAGGACCCGGCGCTGGCCCAAGTTCGGCAGGGACAGCTTCACGCGCAAAGCGGACTCCGAGGATTGCGTGCTCCAGCGATCGCTCCGCGCTGCGGACCTTGCCCACGCGGAGCTTGACCCGTCGAAGCCCCCTCGAAGCACCATCAATCGATCAGGCGGTGGATGAGACAGGAAAGGACTCGAAAGCGGTTCCTCACCCGGCCGTCAGGGGTTACGTCCTTCCCCCCTGGCCCCAGAACGTGGGCTCTTGTCGGCAGCAGCGCATAGCAGCGTAGGAGGTTTCTGGCGCCAGTCGGGAGTATCGCGTGCTCAGGATGCGAAACGGGACGTCCCAGTCCCCCTTTCGCCTTGTGCTCGGCGACAACCGCTGTACCCGGTACGCCCTGACAGGCGTCACCCCATCCGCATGGCGCGCGCCAACCGGCACGAGCAGGCCGATTCCGTGGGGCTTCTTTTTGGAGCCGGGCATGGCCCATGATCCGACGAGATACTGTCTCCGGATGTCCGCGAACGCTTACGTGATTTCAGGGATGGATCGGGCCGTGGGCCCGCATCCCTGCGGTCATTGATGGTGCACCGACCGGTCAGCGAGCGATTTGAGCGCATGGGCGACTTCGGGGCGGGACGCTTCTACAATCTTCGCGGCATGCCGCAAATACTTGGCGCGGCTCGCGCTTTGATCGTTCACCGCCTGGGTGATGATATCCGCCAGGTTGGCCGGGTCGCCCGGCTGCGGGGGGCCAATAACGACGCCCACCTGGTTCGCCAGATCTTCATTATGCTGGCAGTTTTTCTTGGCGGAGTCATAGCCGGACCCCCATAGGATCTCTTGATTCTTCAGGTCAACCTCTAAAATGGCGGTCCGTTTCGTCGAGCCTCCACCGGCGTCTGGATTGTCGAACGATTCGGATACACTCGCCTCGATCCGCAGCGAGACATTGCCCGCGTCTTGGCCCACGGTAATCGCAAAAGAATCGCTCGTCGCACCCGGATTCCAGGTGGTCAGGTGAGCCAGCGGAGATCGATAATTAACGTCCGGGAAGATTGGATTGGATTGCGGCTCATCCCAATTCGCATCGACATCCACGGCGCCCTGCAGCAGGGGCACAGCCTGGCCGTTGATCTTATATTCGATGCGCGGCGATTCGTACCCGTCGATTTTGGCGTGAACGTTGAGAAGGTTGCGGTAGGTTCGTTCGACATAATCGAAATAGCGCCCGCCCCCGCAAATAATGGGAAAATCAACGTAGCCCTGCCGCTTAGGTCCGTCATGGGGCGCGTGCTGGTCGAGGGATTGAGAAAGCGCCAAGCGGCGCGAGCCGGAGGTCGGAATGATACAGGCATTGTCTGCCACCGACCAGTAGGACGAGACGGTGAAGCCATTCAGGATGCCCGGCTGATTGCAGACATCACCGATTTGGCCCGCGTTTGCTCCGGCTGCAGGCGAGGTTTGGACCCAGCCCGAACCGAAGGGGTCGCTAACGGCTTCGACCAGCTCATGGCAAAACGTTTTCGTAATCGCGGCGAGATCGTTCCGCGAGGTGTTGACCCAGGCCCATTCAAAGCGGATGTTGTCATCCAGAAATTCAAAGATTTCGACTGATGAGTTAGCCCCGTTCGCGCCGGATACGTTGCCGGCCGCATCGGTGTCCACGGGCAGGGGCACGCCGGGGTCCAGGAAGACCATCACCAGCAATTCGTGGTTATCGTCGACGTTGTCGATCCTGTCATTATCGACCAGCCATTTCACATAGGCGCGGACGGCGTTGTCAATGGCAGTCGTCTGCCTGACCCCCGGGGCAGCCGCCGGGAAGGGTATGTTTAGCAGATCATTGTCAATCATGGCGTTGCGGACATTGACAGGGCCGACATACCCGTACTGCGTCAGTCCACTCAGGTAGGGACTTGATGTGATCGTATAGATTGCCTTCATAATGTCATTGGAAGACAGACCCCCCCCGCCAGGCCAATAGGCCCCACGAAAGATCGGAAGTAAATCGGGGTGTTCTAGTTTGCTGCCCCGGCCAGTAAAGGTCGGGTTCACGCCAGTATTTGGTTTGAATGTAATCGTATCGCCCATTGGGTCCCACCTTATGATTGAATTTCTGCAAGCTTTGCTGTCCGCAAACGCGGAACAGCCGAAACCACGACACCCCCGTGACCTGAACCGCCCGTTAAGGGGCGTTCCTCTACACAAACAGCGGTCAAAGGAATTACTGACAAGTTTAATCAACATTAGATGAGGTCATACGGGAAAGCTAGGGACGCTTTCGATGATAATATTTGGTCGTCATGAGCGAGCCTGTAGATCGTCTTTTAAGAACATTGATTTATTGCCTTCATTCGTGGCCATCACGCTGCCTGCTCGGTGATTTTGGGCGAAAACTCGGTTTGTCCGGCATGTTTGGCTGCACATGGCTGTTTTCTTCCGAGATTTACTCCGTGTGCCAGAATTTCGGACCCACCGCCCCGGTCTGAGGCGAGCAGGTGCTTCTTGGGGATCACCGGATTGGCCACGGCGAACAGGGTCATGGCCTCGGGGGCGGACAATTCCAGCGTGCTCGCCCACCCGACCGCACGCCATTTGAAATTAATGACGTAAGCGGCATCGACTAAAGCTAGATGGCCTCTGAGATCGGCATTGTGGCGTTTCGGTCAAAGGGGCAGAATGACCCTTTGCAGCCGCCGACCCAAACGGTGCGGGCGCCGTTCCTCTCGGCTCACGGGGAATCAGCGCACAGGGGGCTCAGAGACCGGACTTGGTCGTCCAGAGTCGCTCACGGGGTAGGCTGCATTGCGTTCATTGCGGTCGCCCGGCTGTGCTTTCCACGGCCTGGCGATCGGAGTGGTCGTCGGCGGCAGCTCTACGCGCAGAGCGGTCGGTTAGCATTCTTTGCGGCGCTGGCCCCAATACGCTGATTGGCATCACCCATCTGCAACCAGCTGACGAGCCGATTCCGACCCAAACCTGCCCGTGATCCCCTCCAGTCAATTGTCCCCACTCTGCGAAACAGCCGACGTCGGCGAACGCTGGTGTCGAAAGGCGCGAGTGGCGTCATCAGCGGCAGGCTCCGCTTCGTGCGGCACGGCGACGTCGATCTCTTTGCCCGACCGAAGCGACAACCGCGTCATGGAGGCGGGCTCGGAGACGTTCGAACCCACAAACTGGTCGCTATTTTTCGTTGTGCGACGCCGCTATCATCGCGCCGCGAATCTCGATGGATCGGCAGTACGCCGCGGTCTGCTCCGATACAAAATGCGAAAAGAGTTCCTCCCGGCGTTAGATCGGCACTTTGAGAAAATGCGGCGAGGCATTCTCATCGCCATTTGCTTCTGGCTCGTTGGCTTTGTCGGTATTCTCGATCGGGTAACCGGCTACGAGACATCGTTTTCGATCTTCTACCTGATGCCCATTGGGATTGCCGCCTGGTACGGCGATCGGAAACTTGGGCTCTGGCTGTCCCTGGTCTCGGCGATCGTGTGGTTGGTGACTGATGTCACGGCGGGCCACGACTATGCCTACGCGATCGTCCCCTTCTGGAACGCGACGGTCAGGTTCGGATTCTTCGTGATTGTCTCGTATCTTCTGTCTTTCCAGCGCAGCCAGCTGAGGCGAGAGGCCGACAACGCCCGTATCGACCCGCTGACAGGCGTCAGGAACACGAGAGCGTTCTTATCTGAAACCGAGATCCTATGGGATCTTGCCGTGCGGCATGGGCACACCACCAGCCTCGCTTACCTCGATCTGGATAACTTCAAGGCCCTGAACGATATCTACGGCCATGCCGAGGGCGATGCCGCATTGAAGGTGGTTGCCTCGACGTTGGTCGAATCCGTGCGCTCCACCGATGTTGTGGGACGGCTTGGAGGCGACGAATTTGCCGTGTTTTTGCCCGAGACCTCTTCTGAGGGAGCTGCCTGCGCATTGCAGAGGGTCCAGCAGCGCGTGCTTCACCTCGCACAGGAGCGCGGATGGCCCATTGCGGTGAGCGTTGGCGTCTTGGTCGCCCGTCCGCCGTATCAGCCATTGGCGGAAGCGTTGCATGCAGCCGATCAACTGATGTATCGGGCAAAAACGGGGGGCAAGAATCGCGTGGTGGTCGAACCTGCTAGCTCATCGTCGCTGACCAGCCCAAGGTAAGGGGGTATATACGCAAATAGCCGAGCCAAGGGGAGCGCATGGCCAACGTTGGATCTCGGAGGGTGACGCTGCCCGCGAGTGTCTGCTTCCCCGCATTGATCCGCGATTCAACCCAATGGACAAGTGACAGGAACTGAGCCGCCCAGAGGGGAGGATCAGAGGGGAAGCAACCAGCGCTCAGCCAGACGACGGTCGTTACTGTCCCAGAGCGCCGCGCATCATGCCATGCGACGCTTGCCCACGGTCTTGGCGAGGGGTTTGCGTAGTCCGTCAAGCTAACGTCAACTGAACGTCAATCAAAGCAGCTCCTGGCGTCTGGTTGATTTTTGGTAATTGGTTATTTTGGGCGAATCTTTTCGACCGACTGCAACGTCAAGCCAAAGTCATTTATCAGAACCCGGCACACAAAAAAACTTCTATCGAACGTCAAGCGGGGCGCAAGTCAGGTCAAGCCCGTCTCCCGAGGAACACCCAGGAAGAGATCAAGCCTCCACCCAACCATCCGCGATGGGCGAGGCTTGACCTTCGAGAAGCACAAGGCTTGCGGTGACCGGAGCCGGACGCCATCCCTGGCATCACCCCGACCGGCTCCCTCCTGATCAACCCCCTCAACTCAACAGCCTTGCTACCAACGCTCCGATTGCATCGCGTTGCGCCTGGTTGGTGAGCTTGGGATCGGCGCCGTTGGAGCGCTTGCGCATCTCACGCAGGATCTCGTGCTCGTTCCTGGACACCTGCGGACCGAAATGGGCCTCGATCACTTCGAGCACTCCCGGGTGATACTCCTCCAGGGCGACGCGCAGGAAGCGTTTGGGGTCAATGCCCAGGATCTCGGCAAACACCGGGATCTTCTCGATCGGGATCTTGGTCCCGCCGGTCTTGAACATGGTGATGATGTTGGCGCGTGGATACCCGGCCAGTTTTCCGATCTCACGCTGCGTCAGGTGGCTCATGTTCACATAGTTGGAGAACAGCTGTGCAGTGGGACTCGCGGGCGTAACAGTCGAGACGTTGTTCATCAGATAGGACTCCCGATCGTTGAGCTGGAAGGTAGAACGCGTGATTGCGTCGTGCGTCATTGCTCATGACTGAGTCACTATAGGGGATCTGAATTGGGGCGCCGCTGATGTAGGGGACGTGAGCAAGAGCTTCTTTTGTGCCGTCTGACCATGGAAATTCTTACAAAGTCCCCTGGCAGTCAGGGCTCACGTTCAGAACCATTTCACCGGCGCAAAACGGGCGAAAAACGGGGTTAGATGAAGACCGTCGGACACCGACCAGAACACGTATCAGATGGTTCCGGTCTGATTAGCATTCATAGCAATGCGGAACCACATAGTCCGACCAAACGTATAGCGAAAAATTAATCTTCCATCGCCTAGCAATACCGATCATAGAGTCGCATACTTAATCCATGGAGCATGCATTCGACGGCCGAATCACCGGTCGCCAGACAAGCGCTCAAGATGAATACGAGGTCGAGTATGCGAGTCACTGGCGGTCGGAATATGCAACAGGCGGAAATGGAGATTAAGCAGCTCAAGAATCTGGTGTGGAAGACCCGGCGCGGGTTGCTCGCGTTGATGCCGAGCGACATTGTCAATCTGCTGGACGGTCACCTCAGCTGCGAATCCGATGACGACGCGAAGCGCTGGCGCGACGATGTGATCGATGTCCTGGTTGAACGGGCGGAGCACACGGCCTTTGTCGATCCTCGGCGCGGCGACGTCCGTGTTTGGTGTCCGCTGTGTAAGGAGGGGAGTACGGGTGGTTCAGGGTTTGCGTTGCCTGAAGGTCTGCGGCGCCATCTGGAGGGCAGCTATCAGGCGACGCGGTGTTTCGTCATGGAGGTCGTGCTCGGATTGTTGGATGACCACGTGCACGATCCACTGCGCCTCGGTCGGCGGGACAGCCCGGAAGTGCTGGCAAAGCGGCGCAGAAGCGAGACGCGCTATCGCCTGGCACCCGGAGGGGGGCCCTTGCTCTATGACGAGCAGATGCTGGGCGATCAGCCGCGCTCCCCGGACCAGTTGGCATGGGCCGAGGAGCGGCTACAGGCACTCGGGTTCCACTGTGTGGTCGAGAGCAAGACGCGGAGCTGGGTCGATGAGACGGATGACTACGTGGTCTACGCCGACCCGAGGGCGACCGGGTGCATCCGCTTCAAGGTCTGGCGCAAGCCCCTGCCATCGCATCCCACCATCGGTCCGCACGTCACCTGCGAGACCGGGCGTTTTCGACTGCTCGATGCCTGGAAACAGGATCTTCCGGGCAAGTATGCGGAGCGGCTGGCCAAGGCGCTGGCGGGGTAAAGGTCATCTCGGGGTCAGGGGGCTGGCGGCGTGCACTTTTTGCCGTCGCCTGGCCTCCTTGGGATTGTCCACGGCCATGGTTCACGACTTGGCCGCAAAATCCCCCGATCGGGAGGCCTCACGTAAAGGGGACGGGCGAGGGCCTCTGCATCGGGAGGCTTGACGTAAATGGGGGCAGGCGGGATGCCTTGTGCATCGGGACGGGTCCCGTAACGGGGTGTGCGGGGACAGGGCTGTTTGCATCGGGAGGGTTCCCGTAAAGGGGTGCGCGGGGACAGGGCGGCTTGCATCGGGAGGGTTCCGAAGGGGGCGCACGGGGTGACGGGCCGGTAGTCCTAGAACACGGAGCCTTCGGCGCTTCGGGGACCATGGACAATAACCGGGGGAGAGGGAGGTTCTTATAGAGTTTGCCCGGATGCCCACGGCGGTCCGCGTAACTCGCTCAGCTCTTGCTGGCGGTCTTGGGTTCGTCGGACCTGGCCACCCCGTTGGCGCAGTTGGCACCGTTGACCCCTCTCTCGCGCCTGCCCGCTGGGCCTCGAAAGCTCGTCCCAAAGCTCGCCGAAGCTCGCTCTTGCACCCCCGAGAGGTCCACCAGCTCCCACGGTTGCGCCTTGACCGACCCGCCAGCCCCTCGCTCGCGTCACATCGCAGACCGCCCTGGACTCGCAGGGTCGCTTGGATTTTCTATCCATGGCGAGAGGTCGTTTGGCCCCCAGAACATCCCAGGTTGGCATCGTCTAGACTTTTGGTGAAGGTTCCCCACCTGGACGCGAGACAGGAGTATTCGATAGTTCGACGGGCGGTTTCGTTGCCGCGATCTGGGTGTCCGGGCCAAGCTCTCGTCAAAAAGAGGAGGATCTACCATGGCAGGCCATCCATTTCGTGCGGTCGCATGGGTGCTCATCGGCATGCTCTTAATGGGCGTCATTGTCTGGTTCACGATGCCGTCGCTCATGCTGATCGAATACAAGAGCCCGCGCGACTATCAGGCTACCATTTCCGCGCTGCAGGAGGCCATTGCGGGCAAGCAGGACTGGAAGGTCCCGGCAGTTTCCGATTTCCAGAAGACCATCACGGAGTCCGGGCACGGCCCTATCGACCGGGTGGGGAGCGTAGCCCTCTGCAATCCGCGTTACGCCTCCCGAATCCTGGCGGATGCGAAGGACCGTAAGGTCACGGCGTTCATGCCACTGGGCATCGGTGTCTATGAGGACAAGACAGGCGACGTGTACGTGTCTCAACTCAATGTTGGGCTCATGGGGATGATGTTTGGCGGCACGATTGCCGAGGTCATGGCCGATGCGGGCGAGGATATGAGCGCGATCATCAAGGGGGCACTGACGCAATAACGGAAAAGCGGGTCGGTACGCGTATACCGCGCCCCGGCCGTTCTGCTGCAGGGCCTCCACCGGGCGACCACGTGCGACCGACGACAAGGCGCCCTTTGCGGTCGCCCACTAAAGTCTGCTGCTGGCCTAGCAGTCAGCTGCGGCTCGCAGCGACGGCGCGCGGAACCCTGTCCGCCGCCGACGTCACTCCGGCTGCTAGCTAGACCCGGCGGGCAGGCGTCGGTGAGAATCCCGACATAGACTGGGGTGCGGCGTGGACCCGAGGTGATCCGGGGCCTAAACGCGTTCATAACCTGGGTTCTCAAAGTCACCCCCTACGCGGGGCGCGTGGCAATCCGTTTCCATTGCTGATGTCATTCACCCGATGAAATCGAACACTTTGGCTACCCTCGCCCTCATCGCCTCGGCGGTCTGGGCAATCCCCGGCACCGCCGACTGGACCGAGGCCCGCTGCGAGATCTACCCCAAGGGCTCCGACCGCCTGGAGAAGATGATCCCCTGCACCTTCGGCCAGCGCCAGGGGTTCATCACCATCACCCGCGAGGACGGCGTCACCTACGAGCTGACACCGGTCGGTGACGCGCCAGGTAACTTCCGCGACCAGAAAGGCCGTCCCGTCCACCGTCAGAGCGGGCTCGGCAGCGAGGGGCAGATCTTCCGGTTCGAGGACATCAGCATCTTCGTGTACTGGGACACCTCGGCCCACAAGCCGTCAAAGGAAGACAACCCCTCGGCGCCTTTCTCCACCAGGCGCGACGGTGGCGACTTCGATGCCACGGCGCTGCTGCGCTGCAAGGCGGCGGGGGATTCCGCGTACGGCAACTGCCCCGCAGGCATCATGCGCATGGAAGACCGTCAAGCCTCAATCACCATCCAGAGCCAGCTCGGGAAGCAGTTCACCGTCAATTTCATGACGGGCTACGTGAACGCCACCGACCACCAGGTAGACGCCAAGCTCGACGGCGACACCTGGACCCTCACCCTCGACAACGGGGAGGTCTACGAGGTGCCGCTGGCCGCCATCGAGGGTGGCTGAGTCGTTCGCCCGAGCGGGCGTTACCACCGATATTCCCGCTTGCGTCCGATCGGGGTCGCTCAGAGGGACGGGTGACCGAACCCGCTTTGCATGCGTAGCGGTCGGTCACAGGGCAAGCCCTGAGCGACAGCAGCCAGCATTGGGCTGCCTCTGGTGGTCTCAGCCGGACAGAGAGATCCCACGCATGGGGTGCCTGACGCAGTCCTTGTTGCCAGTTCGGAAGCTCAGGTGCGGGAGGCAGATGGCGGCGTGAGGAGAGGGCTAACCACACAAACCAGCTCCCTGCATGCCGGGTGTTTTCTTGGTCCTATTGCCTGCGAAGTGACTCAGCAATTACCGCTGTAGTCGCGGATATAGAGTTTGCCAGCACCACCAGGACAGGTGGAGGGGGGGAGAGTCGCTACCGAGAACGGCCCTCAGATCGACACGAGGTCGACTTGTCTCGCGCGGCCTTGGATGTGCCGCCAACTGGCCGGACGTGTCCAAGCATCGCTAGAGCAGACGCCCCAATAGGTCGGAGACACGGTAGACGAGCTGCCCGTACCCCTTGTCAACATACAGGCCGATCTGGGCGACCAGCGACCACGCGATCGCGAACTGGGCGAGCGCATAGCCCGCGATGGTGAACTGGCTCAGGCTGAACAGGCCGATCCCAAACTGGGAGATGTTGAACACCCCTACACCGAACTGGCCGATGGCAATGACCCCCTTTGCGACGACGGGTCGGAAGTTGGGCCGCCACTTGAACGCGACGTGGATCAACGGCAGTCCGAAGAGTTCCGTCTTGGATTTGTACTCGAAACCCCAGCCATCCCACCCGGCGCGTGCCGGATACGGTGCCCCGCACTGGGGACAGGAGAATGCCTGTTCGCTGATCTGATGCCCGCACTCGCGACAGCTTCGCATGGATCTCCTCCCGCGCTACATTGAAGGGCTGCGATGACCTTGCGGCCCCGCGTCCGAGGTGTCTTCCATCGGAAGTGGGGTAGCCCTAAAGGGCCACTCCAGCTCGCCAACGGCCCTTATGGTAGCTCCTGTTCCCGCAACAGGCGGTCTCAGACGAATCGGCCCTGGTGCTCCTGCATCCGCCATGAACCCAGAATTCCGCATCTTGGAACAGATCGACGCTGCGTTCGGCAGCGTCACTCGGCCCGGGTACTTCTCGGACGATACGCATTGTTGCGAGTGGGCGGAGCACGTGCCCCGGCCTTGGCCATGGGTTCATCCGCGTGACCTCCCGACGGAGCCGATGCGTCCCTGACTGTCTTTATCCCTACCTGAACTCGATGGGAATCAGACTTGATTCCCGTGGCGCTGGGTGCGCCGCCAGCCGGTGTGAGCGTCTATAAGGTCCCAGTGAGGCCAGTCAGGTTGGCGACCCGACCGCTCGTTTTCGGCCCGGAGCTGCCGGTCAACGAGGGCTCCCAGGATTGCTTGGGGGAATGGCTGCTCCAACTCTGAATGACGTCGATTGGGTGGGGGTCAGGCGCGGGGGTTGGTGGAAGCGGCTTCCACATATTCGGCTGATGCCCCTTAAGCCCGGAATCAACGCAGCACCTCATAACGGGTGGAGCGCACCCCCTCGATCAGCCGGTCCACCTCGTCGCCACCCAAACCCACGATCCGCAGCGCCTCGGCACCCAAGCGCAGGCTGCTCTCCAAGATCTCCGGGTAAGCCTGCGTGGCACCGGCGGTGAGCAGATGTCCTACCCCCTCCAGATCTTTGGCGCGCGCGATCACCGGCAGGTCCGGACAAGCATTGCGCAGGTGGTTCAAGGCGCGCAGGGCGGTGCGGGGGTGGTCCACTGTCAGGATGACCAAGGCGGCCTGATCGACACGGCTCGCGGTGAGCAGGTGCGCGTCACCGATGTCACCGGCGTACACAGGCAACCCGTCCTTGCGCCCTTGGGCTACGCGCTCCGGGTCCTTCTCGAAGACCACAATGGGGACACCGCTCTGGTGCAGAAGAATGGCCACGCTGTGCCCGACGCGCCCGTAGCCACCGATGACCACCTGTCCCGGTGCCGTGATCGCTGCTGGCTCCCTCTCCTCGGACTTCCTGGTCGGCTCGAGACGAGACGCCAGCCGGTTGCCTACACCCACCAACAGCGGCGTTAGCATCATCGACACGGATATGAGCGCGGCACCGACCACGAAGTTGTCATCCGAAATCACGCCCAATCCCTTGGCCGATCCCAGCAGTACGAAACCAAACTCCCCGGCCTGACCCAGCAGAAATCCCACCCGCACCGCCGTCGCCCGGCCGAGGCGAAAGATCAGTGCCAGCACCACCAGGACCAAGATCTTGAGGAGTACGATCACGACCACGTCGACCGCCAACCGTCCCGGATGCTCCGCAACGGCGCGCAAGTCGATGGACATGCCAACGGCAACGAAGAACAGACTCATAAGCAGGCCCTTGTAGGGCTCGACCAAGGCCTGGATCTGGTAACGGTAGCGCGAGTCGGATAGCAGCATTCCCATGACAAAGGCGCCGAGGGCCATGGAAAGCCCAGCCTGGGCCATGGCCCAGGCGGCCACGAACACGGACAGCAGAATTGCCAGCAGGAAACCTTCGCGGTTTTGATCGTGGGTCAGGCGATCCAGCACCTTCGGCACCAGGTAGCGCCCCAAGATCAACAAGAGCCCGATCATCCCGATGACGACGCCAAACTGCTGCCACAACGGGACCCCGGCCGAAAGGGTGCCCCGGTCCGACAGGATGGGCACGAGGGCGAGTAAAGGGACCACCGCAAGGTCCTGCATCAGGAGCACCGCGAAGGCGGCCGAGCCGTGAGGGCTGGCGGTCTCCCCGCGTTCGTGGAGCATCTGCAACACGAGAGCAGTCGACGACAGGGCCAGGGTCAGTCCGGTGATCAGCGCCGTCTGCCAACTCAATGCCCGGAACAGAACATAAGCCGCAATCAAGGACCCGGTAACGAGGATCTGCAGGGCCCCGAGGCCGAACACTTCGCGGCGCATGGACCAGAGCCGCGTCGGGTGCATCTCGGTGCCGATCAGAAACAGCAGAAGCACCACGCCGAACTCGGTAAAGCTACGCACCGCCTCAACGTTGTCCGTCAAGACGGGCCCCGGGGAGTAAGGTCCTACGACGACGCCTGCGACCAGCAGCCCCAGGATCGACCCCAGTCCGACCCGACTGAACAGGCTTACGGCCAAGGTGGCCGCGACCAGGAGCCAAACGACGGAAAACAAGAAGTGGCTGTCGAGTTCCATGGGTGCCCATCAAACCACATGCGACGCGGCGCGGAAACGTCCAACAGCGCACCTGCGGTCGGCACGAGCGAGGCCTCAGTGCCCCTTCGAGCCGAAAGCTTCAGCTCCCCGCGTCTCGGTGCAGGCGTCCTAAAGTGAGACATCACGGCGACCCAGAGCGTCAACTCAGAGGGGCCGCTGCGAGTCCCTTGAGGTGTCCAGCTGCCATGATTGTCCCCCGCAGCGGCCGACGCCACTGGCAGCGACCGATTTAATTCACAGGGCAAAGCGGACACTGGCGGCCATGCTCCAGATGGGCCGGTTGGGATATTGCGGCCACCCGGTGGGTCGAAAGCGGGGGCCTGCAATGCGTCCGTAGCGGTCGGTCAAAAGGCAAGCCTTGAGCGATAGCAATCAACGTTAAGTTGCCGCTGGTGGTCCGAGCCGGAGGAAGCGCGAGTGTCTGGACTGAACCACGGATCCGACGCTTGGAGTCCCTGACGCCTCCTTTTTCGCCAGTTCCGACGCTTCGGTGCAGGGCAATGCGACAAGGAGCGTGAACCCTGTAAAGCCATCAACGCTCCGTTAGAAAGGCACCAAGTCAGCGTCCCCACAAGCCCCCTCAAAACGCCTCCAGACGCCCTGCACTCGATTCACGACCCTTCCCAGTGGGTATAGCATTGAGACTCGTGAAAGGCGCACAGAGGCTCCTATAGCCCGGTAGAGCCATTGAATACACCTGCAGCCGAGTTGCCTTGCATCGCGCATTGATCGGCTATTGCAGAGACAAACTCAACCGTCTCACCCGTTCCTGCGTGCCAGCGTCGGCGGTCGTGTAGTCCCTGGGCAGACACTTCTTTAGAGGTTAAGGCCGGGTCAAGGAGACCAGAACAACGTCAAGCTAACGTCAAGCCAAGGTCAACGAAAACGGGGGAATTTAGTTTTGGCCTTTCCTGGAATTGTTATTGAAACAGGTGGTTGCACGAAATCGTATCGTCAATCTGGGAATTTCTATAAGAACCCAGATAACCACGCCCCGATAGGGGGTTAGATCGCCAGGGAAGTAATCGGCGCGATCAAGAAAATTCCCATCGAAGGCCCTTAATGCCGCCTAGTATTTTCGTCAACAACCAGAACATAGGACCTCAGGCGCAGCGCCTCCGTAGCCGCGCCAGGGCTCCCCGGGCCGACCGGCACGCGAGGGGCTTCATCGCCTCCGCTGTTTGATATCCCGACAATCCAGGCCGGAAGAGCAAAGAAGATTGTGGATAGCCACGCAATGAGTGGGCCTGAAGCCCGCCAGATTCGCTGATCACACCGACAGTCAATGAACTCTTAGGCCGCTTCTTCGCCCCGAGTGGCCTGGCAATTCTTTGGGGCGCAATCTGCCTTAAACAAAGGAGGCAGCCATGTACGCTGTGATACGGAAGTACCAATTCGCTCCGAGTGATGGTGAGGAAGTGGATCGCAAGGTCCGAGAGGTGTTCGTGCCACTCGTCAAGAAGGCGCCGGGGTTTGTGGCGTACTACCAGCGCCTGAACCGGGAGTTGCAGCGCAAGGACCGCGCCCTGGCCGAGGCGGCGGCGTTGCTGGTGCTCCAAAAAAAAGTGCGGGCAATCTGGGAGGAGTCAGAGGACGCTCCCCCACCCAAGCACGGCGCATGGCGGTGAGCGAGGCGATCGCCCAGACCTGCGCCGAGGGTGCTCGCCTGGCGCCTGCTTGCGCCGCGCTGGGACTGTCCGAGCGCACCCTGCAGCGCTGGCGCCAGGAGGGCGCCGTCAAGGGCGACGCACGCCGCCGGGAGCACCGCGCCGCGGAGGCGGTGCGCACCCCGGCCAATCGCCTCTCGCCCGCGGAGCAGGGGGAGATCCTGACGGTGGTCAACCAGCCGGAATTTGCCCACCTCAGCCCGCATCAGATCGTCCCGGCCTTGGCCGATCAGGGGCGTTACATCGCCTCGGAATCCACCTTCTACCGCGTGCTGCGCGCCGCCGACCAACTCGCCCGCCGCGGCCGACCCAAGGCCCCGGCCCGAGTCCGTCCGCAGCCCGTCGAGGCCACCGGTCCCAATCAGGTGTGGAGTTGGGATATCACCTATCTGGCGAGCACCGTGCGCGGGGCCTTCTTCTATCTCTACCTGATCATGGACGTCTACAGCCGCAAGATCGTCGGCTGGGAGGTTTACGCTGAGGAGTCCGCTGAGCACGCCGCCAGCGTCTTTCACAAGGCCCACCTGCGCGAAGGTGTCCGCGCCGATGCGCTGGTCCTGCACTCGGATAATGGCGCGCCCATGAAGGGCGCCACCATGCTCGCCACCCTCCAGCGCCTGGGCGTGGTGCCCTCCTTTAGCCGCCCGGCGGTGAGCAACGATAACCCGTTCTCGGAGTCGTTGTTCAACACCGTCAAGGGCCGCCCGGACTTCCCCACCAAGCCCTTTGAGACTCCCGAGGCGGCACGCATCTGGGTGGCTGAATTTACCCGCTGGTACAACGACGAGCATCTCCACAGCGCCCTGAAGTTCGTCACCCCAGCCCAGCGCCATCGCCGCGAGGATACCGATCTACTGGCCCAACGCGACGCCCTCTACCAAGCCGCCAGAGCCGCGCATCCGGCTCGCTGGTCCAGCTCAACGCGCAACTGGCAACCCCCGGCTTCCGTCCTGCTCAATCCCGGAAAACCTGTCCCTGGGAAGCACTAACCGCACGCGGGTACGGCATGACTGATGCGACAACTACCTTGACACTTACCGCTATTGGCTCGACACCGGTGAGGGTACGGGAGCCTCGCTCACCGTTTTTGAGGACCAAGCAGGCGCCGAGGAATCGGTGCGCATCGCCGCCGACTTTGTGCAACAGCACTTGGCTGGGATGAGCTTCAGCAGTCCCGAGATCACACACGGCGAGGTTCAGGCGCACGCCTAACACCTCAAGTAGCGGGCCGCCGTACCGCCCGCGTCCTTTCGCACAGCAGCCATCGCAGAACCCAGTCTGCGTGACCGCTTCGCCGTCCCAAACTGCCGGTCAACCTGGGCCTGTCGAGTGACGGGTCAACGCGCACAGCCGACACCAGTCTTTCAACGCCCAACAGCAGCGTCCGAGCAACGGACGCTGCCGTAGAACGCCGGAATCCCCTGCCATGCCTTTGTAAACGCAGCCTTCCGCTGACTGGAGTTCGCTGCCGACATGGCGGTTATGGGAGCGGCATGTCGATCCGCACCCTCCGCCCGCCGCCACCGGGAAACGATAGCCCTCTAGCGAATCGTCAAGCAGCACCCGAAGTGTTATCGATCGATTGAGGATCGCGCCCGTGACAACCCGCCATCTCCTTACGCACCGAAGAAGGTGCGTGCAAAGATCGCCATCATCTGTGCGAATGAGCGCACCAGTTCGGGCGGGACATTGGTGCCAGTGATCGTACCCCAGGCCTTGAGGCGGCTTGCGACGTCGTCATAGACACCGGGCTCGATCTCCGTCTTTACCTTGTCCGTACCCATCATCTTGATGGTGCCAGACAGGCCATCGGCCCCCGCGAACATGGCATCATCCGCGGCTGCGGTGAACATCGCGTCGTCACCCGTCGTGTCCGTGGGAACAGTGAGCGCAATCGTGTACTCGACATTGTGGTCCTGTGCATCCGCGACATCGATCCATGGCATGTTGCCGCGAAGCGTGTAGCTCTTGTCACCGCATTGGGCCTTTAGGTCCATCACCCAACTATCCGTTGCGTAGGCAAACGCCATGGTGCCATTCCACACACACCCCTTGTCTGTGGTGAATCCGGCCGACGGGGTCGTGAAATTGCGGAGGTCAACGGTATCCATGGCAGTGTTCACGACCACCTTTTCACCGCCCGTGGCCTTTTTCTCGAGGTCACGCATAATGGCAGCCGCCATGTTGGAGGCACTCTCACTCGGCTTCTCAGGCTTCATGCCAACGACGCCGCCAAACTTGCCTTCGGAGGGCTGCACCTGACCGATCGCGAGGTAGCTCACCAGGAGCGTGCTCATGTCGGTGTCGCCGTCGCGCGCCGCCTCGGTGGTGAACCCACCCTTATACATAGTCCGAGGGTAGTCCTGGCCATTGGGGCCGACGACCGAACCGTTGCCCTTGACCGTACAAGCCTCGTCCTGACGAGCGAAGCCCAGCAGTGCAGACCTGCCAGCCTGACAGGTCAGTTCGAAATGGGTCTTCACCTTTGGGTCGGTCAGGTCGATAGTGAACGTATCGTTGCGCTTGGCATCACGAACCGATGCCTGGTCGGAGTCCAACTTGAACTCGACCGAGAATGTGTCGGCGGCGACCGCGGGCACGTACGTGCCTAAGGCGGCGAGCAGTCCGATACCAGCGAGAGCGGTCGCAATTTCTTTCACGCCATTTCCCCCTAAGTTCAGGTACGAAGAAGCCTGGGCACCCCGAAAGGTCCCAGGGCCGGGTGCAAAGATAGCACGCGCAAGGTATCCGGACCTTGACGGGCGGCGATCAGGCTCACCTCAAGCCACGCAGTATTCTCGTCGGTGTGGGAGTGTCCGGTTCCCATACGATCGATCACAGCGCGACCCTCAAGGATGCGCTGGCAGCCCCCACTGAGGGCGGCCGCCCGGCTCATATTGGTCCATGTCCGTGGTACGGGTAGTTAGCTGTAGCTCCTGCCGGAGCGAGCGGGATCATGACCTTGTCGCGCAAGCCGATTTCGTCTGGGGCAGCCCTGCACAAGTGGCTTGGGCCTGGTCGATCCCCCTCGACGACCCAACGGGCCAAGAGGTGAGGGGCGCGTCCCAATCGGCGAGAATATCGACAACCGAGCGCCCCTGGGCCAAGTACCTGGAAAAATTGGCGGGCAGAAAAAAAGCGCGACGGGAAGTCGCGCTTGAAAGTTACCACCAAAGGAGGATGGAGGAGTGCACTGAACCTGGGGGAGATTCAGTACATCATCATTATCTAATATAACGCCATGTCTGTCAACCGCTGACCCTGGGGGTCGCTGGACTGAGAGGCACCCCGTGTTGTCCGACGCAACCGATTTTCCCGCCTATGCGAGGCTGGCCGATCAGCTCATCGAGCGCGCCACCAAGGAGCAGCTCGCGGAACGTGGCCCGGTTGCTCGCAATCAACATCGGCTGGTATCAGCGCAAGTACGGTGATGTGCCCCAAGAGACACTGCTCAAGATGATCAGGGCGGAGAGCCTGGATCAGGAAGCGCTGGAACTGCTCGCAGATGGGATGCAGAACCTGGTGTCCGCCCTGCTTGAAGTTACCGGGCTGACGGATGATCTCGACGATGAGCCGCGTCATTAGCCCCCTGCTACTCCTGCTTGCGGTCCTCGCACTGGGGCTTGTTGCGTGTGCGACCGACCGTCCTGTAACGGACACCGAGGAGGTCTCTGACGGACCCACGGTCTACGGGCAGATTTCGGTCTCGGTGGATCACGTGTCGGTGCGATGAAGGCTCCGGCTCGGGGTGCAGGCGACAAGGTTTGCGGAACACACAGCCAGGGGCTGAGCGGTTGCCCAGGATCTGCCGATGACAGTTAGAGCGCTCACCGTTCTTGGGGCCGCCCTGCTGGCAAGCCAGCCAACCCACGCGTCTGACTTCGACCCCACAGCGTTCATCACCGCGCACAACAAGTGGCGCGCCCACGTGGGCATGACAGAAAAGCTCGGTTACTCAACAGCACTGGCGGATCAGGCGCAGGCATGGGCTGACCACCTGAAGACGACCAACCATTGCCAGATGCGCCACAGCAAAACGGATGGCAGGTACGGCGAGAATCTGTACTGGGCCAGCGCGATGCGGTGGTCCGATGGCCGCAAGGAGCTGCAAAGGGTGACACCGCAGCAGGTGGTGGATAGCTGGGGCAGCGAGAAGTCCGATTACGATGACAGAACCAACAGCTGTGCGCCGGGGAAGGTCTGCGGCCACTACACCCAAGTCGTCTGGCGCACCAGCCCCAGGTGTCAGGATAGATGTCGTCTCCCCCTGGGAGGATTTGTGTGAGGATGGGGCATCACTGACCCGAGGCCTGGTGCGCGCTGGGGGTCCGCCGGTAAGGAGCCCATAGGGCGACTGGACGGCGGACCCCCAGCGCGCGGCGCGAGCGCTCCGGGACCCGAGCAAGGCGACAAACATTGAAGACCTATTCGACCGAACTCAAAGAGAGCACCGTGGCGAAGATGCTGCCACCGAACAACGTCAGCGTGCCGCAGTTGGCGCGCGACACGGGCATCCCGCGCGACACCCTCTACGGCTGGCGCCGCCAGGCCGGTGGCCAGGCACGCCGGCCGGCCACCTCGGCGACGCCCATGGGTGTGCTGAGCAGCGAGGAGAAGTTCGCTGTCGTGGTGGAGACGGCGACCCTCAACGAGCTGGAGCTTGGCGCGTACTGCCGACGCAAGGGGCTCTTTGCCGAGCAGATCATCGCCTGGCGGGATACCTGCCGCCAAGCCAATGCTCCCCTGCCGAGCAAAACAGAGCGGGCCGAACAGCGCGCCGAGCGTGAGCAAATCCAGCGCCTGAACCGGGAGTTGCAGCGCAAGGACCGCGCCCTGGCCGAGGCGGCGGCGTTGCTGGTGCTCCAAAAAAAAGTGCGGGCAATCTGGGAGGAGTCAGAGGACGCTCCCCCACCCAAGCACGGCGCATGGCGGTGAGCGAGGCGATCGCCCAGACCTGCGCCGAGGGTGCTCGCCTGGCGCCTGCTTGCGCCGCGCTGGGACTGTCCGAGCGCACCCTGCAGCGCTGGCGCCAGGAGGGCGCCGTCAAGGGCGACGCACGCCGCCGGGAGCACCGCGCCGCGGAGGCGGTGCGCACCCCGGCCAATCGCCTCTCGCCCGCGGAGCAGGGGGAGATCCTGACGGTGGCCAACCAGCCGGAATTTGCCCACCTCAGCCCGCATCAGATCGTCCCGGCCTTGGCCGATCAGGGGCGTTACATCGCCTCG
The DNA here is from genome assembly GCA_963698355.1 of uncultured Gammaproteobacteria bacterium. Classification (GTDB taxonomy): domain Bacteria; phylum Pseudomonadota; class Gammaproteobacteria; order Chromatiales; family Chromatiaceae; genus Thiodictyon. The sequence continues at coordinate 36,456 of CAVOQO010000067.1, forward strand.
GAATCCACCTTCTACCGCGTGCTGCGCGCCGCCGACCAACTCGCCCGCCGCGGCCGACCCAAGGCCCCGGCCCGAGTCCGTCCGCAGCCCGTCGAGGCCACCGGTCCCAATCAGGTGTGGAGTTGGGATATCACCTATCTGGCGAGCACCGTGCGCGGGGCCTTCTTCTATCTCTACCTGATCATGGACGTCTACAGCCGCAAGATCGTCGGCTGGGAGGTTTACGCTGAGGAGTCCGCTGAGCACGCCGCCAGCGTCTTTCACAAGGCCCACCTGCGCGAAGGTGTCCGCGCCGATGCGCTGGTCCTGCACTCGGATAATGGCGCGCCCATGAAGGGCGCCACCATGCTCGCCACCCTCCAGCGCCTGGGCGTGGTGCCCTCCTTTAGCCGCCCGGCGGTGAGCAACGATAACCCGTTCTCGGAGTCGTTGTTCAACACCGTCAAGGGCCGCCCGGACTTCCCCACCAAGCCCTTTGAGACTCCCGAGGCGGCACGCATCTGGGTGGCTGAATTTACCCGCTGGTACAACGACGAGCATCTCCACAGCGCCCTGAAGTTCGTCACCCCAGCCCAGCGCCATCGCCGCGAGGATACCGATCTACTGGCCCAACGCGACGCCCTCTACCAAGCCGCCAGAGCCGCGCATCCGGCTCGCTGGTCCAGCTCAACGCGCAACTGGCAACCCCCGGCTTCCGTCCTGCTCAATCCCGGAAAACCTGTCCCTGGGAAGCACTAACCGCACGCGGGTACGGCATGACTGATGCGACAACTACCTTGACACTTACCGATAGTTCAGGCTTCCCACACTGACCACCCCGGTGGTCAAGCGTGGGCAGGTGGAACAGCGCGGAGCGCGTTGGTTCGCGGATAGGGCGTTGAAGGGCGTGTTTAGGGCGGCCGCGCAGGGCGAGCTGAGGGGAGGTGGTGTCAGCGGCGGGCCGCAGCGCCCGCCATGCAGGGTTTAGAAGGGACAGGGATCGTCGGGGTCGAACAGATCGCGCTGCGGGATGTCGGTCTCGGTGAAGCGATCCTCAAGCAGCAACTGCTGCATCTGTGTGCCGTAGCAGCGCCAGAGCGCGTCACCGAGCGCTTCGAGCGCCTCATGCACCGCCAGCGCCTGCTCGGGCGTCCAGTGGTCGGGGAGTTGGCAGGAGAACAGTTCGTGGAGCGTCGTCATGGCGCCACCTCCTCGCGGGCGGTCTGAACATGGTCGATGGAAACAGTGCGGGCCTTGTCGATAGCGGCGCTGGTGAGCGCATAGTGGGCCAGGCGATTGACCTTACGCGGCATGCCCTGGGTAGCCTGGAACAGCGCCTCGACCGCCGGCGGCTCGAACAACGCCAGCTCGCAGGCAGCCAGTCGTAGCCGGTGCGTCAGATACTCGGGCAACTCCTCGCGCGTCAGCCCGGTCAAGTGATGGCGCACCACGATGCGCTGGGCGAGCGACTCGTGCACCGCCATCGCCAGACGCCGGCGCAGCTCGGTGAGTCCCACCAACAACAGACACAGCCGATTCTCCGAATCCATGCGGTAATTGGTCAGCAGCCGCAGATCCTCCAGCACCTCGTTTCTGAGGTGATGCGCCTCATCGACGATCAACACCGGTCGCTGCTTCGCCTCCAGCGTCAGACGGGTGATCTCACCACGGATGACGCGGAAGGCCGAGGCGCGGTTGCGCTCGGTCGGCAAGCCCAGCTCCCAGCCGATGGACTTGTACATATCCATCACGTTACCGGTCGACAGCGGCACGTAGAACACCCGGTAGAGCCCCGGATGCAGGGCGGCGGCCACCTTGCGGCAGACCGTCGTCTTACCGGACCCAGCCTCACCGGTGACCAGACCGATGCCGCGCAGCTCCAACAGGTGCTTGAGTCGCGCCTCGGCCTCGGCCAGTGAGCTGGAAGCGAACAGCGCATCGGGCTCCGGCGTCAGATCGAACGGGAAGGCCGTCAGGGCAAAGTGCTTGCAGTACATCAGCCGTCCTCCCCTGGCTCGGAGCCGGTGTCGAGCGCCTGATCCGGCAGCTCGCTCAAGCGCAGCGCCGAGGGCGCCGGCTGCGGTGCTGGGTCATCGCTGGTCAAGGTCCAGGACGGGCGATCGCGCTTGAGTCGGGTAAGGAGCAGGCCTTACGGCCTACCCCTCCCCTAAGAACCCGGCGTGCGAGTTTCCCCGCACCGGGCTCAAGCCTTGAGAAGGCACCGTGAGGTACCCGGTGGTCAACGGGGGGTGGCTGTGACGCCTCACAAGACGAGCCATGCGGGCGGATCCGCTGGCAAGCGTTTCCCCGGACGCGCATGGCGCTCAGCGAAGTAGCTGGCGAATTGCGGGTCATAGGGGTTGGCTTCCCCGCGTATCTTCACATGGCGTCGGATCGGGATGGTCGCCATCCGAAAGAGCGTAGCCGATCCGTCTGTGAACACCCAGTCGCGGCCGTCCTTGTGAGCAAAGTAGCGATCTTTGACCCACTGGCTGCTTTTCTTGGGATGCCGCCGTTTGGCCCAGTTCCATGTCATGCGCCAGATCGCGTTATCAACGCCGTCGAAGACATCCTTGCTCACGACGTGGCGGTAGTAGTTGCCCCATCCCCGGATCACCGGATTGAGACGACCAATCAGGACACCTTGGGGTAGGCTGGTGCCTGCCTCAATGGTCTCCCGCACCTTCTCCTTGACCGCCGCGATGCTGGACTTGGCCGGTTTGATGAGCAGCGTTCCGTGATACTTGCGGATGTTGAAGCCAAGGAAGTCGAAGCCCTGGGCGATATGGACGACTCGGGTCTTCTCCTCTGCCAGCTCCAGGCCTCGCTCCTTGAGGAACTGCACCACCAAGGGTTTGACCTCGTCTTCAAGCAGCGCCTGAGAGGCGCCAGTAATGACGAAGTCATCGGCAAAACGGACCAGATTGACCTTGCAACGACCCTTGAAGCGCGTTTGTAGGCGCCGCTCCAGACCGTCCAGGGCCATATTGGCCGCCGTGGGGGACACGATGCCTCCTTGCGGGGTTCCCTCTACCGTCGTGTGGAACGTCTCCCGTTCCAGATACCCGGCCTTGAGCCAAGCGCGCAATTTTCCCTGATGGGTGGGGATATGTTCGACCAGCCAATTGTGGTCGAGATGATCGAAGGACACCACGACACACTACCCATCACCACCCCCTAGACGGCTACCCCAAGCGGGTCACCGTGGTACGCCCGCGCCATCCCTTTGATGGTCAGTCACTTGAGGTCTTCAGCGCCGTCAGTCACCAAGGCGAAATCAAGCTCGTCTTGGTGCTTCCGGACGGGACGCGCCTGCGGGTTCCCGCCGCTTGGACAGATCTGCATGGCACGCCCGAGCCCCGGCCGGCGGTGCTCGCCTCCGTGGCGCAGTTGCTCCAGGCGCGCGCCGTTGTTAATGCACTCCTTCGCCGGGCGGAAACGGTTGATCCAGCCGCTCGAACCTCACCGAAGGAGTGCACCCATGCCCCAACAGTTGACCTTTCTCCAACCGGAACCACCCGCGGGCGCGGTACCGGTGTGGGAGACCCTCCAAGCCGATCGACAGCAGGCGATTCGCACCCTTCTGGCGCGCCTGATGCGTCAGGTCGTCCTGGCCCAGCGGGCGCCCCCGGCCGAGGGGCATCCAAATGACTGAACACACCAAGATCACCCCGTCTCATCTGGCTCGCCAGGCCATTGTCTACATCCGCCAATCCACCAGCGCGCAGGTCGAGCACAACCGCGAATCCACCGAACGGCAGTATCAACTGCAGGCCTTCGCCACGCAGCTCGGCTGGCCGCCGGGACGAACGCGCGTGCTCGACCAGGACCTCGGCACCTCCGGAGCGGGCCTGAGCGCCCGCGAGGGGTTCGCCGAACTGGCCGCGGAGGTCGCGCTGGGCCAGGTGGGGATCGTGCTCGCCTTGGAGGTGTCGCGACTCGCCCGCAACAATGCCGATTGGTACCGGCTGTTGGATCTGTGCGGGGCCACGGATACGCTGATCGGCGATGCCGACGGCCTCTACCACCCCGGGCTGTTCAATGACCGGCTCGTGCTCGGACTCAAGGGCACCATGTCCGAGGCTGAATTGCATGTGCTGCGGGCCCGCCTCAACGGCGGCATCCGCAACAAGGCCGCCCGTGGAGAACTGCGCCGTGGTCTGCCCATTGGGCTGGTGTGGGGTGAGGCCGATGGCGAGGTGTGCTTCCACCCCGACGCGGCGGTGACAGGCGCCCTCGGCGCCGTCTTCGAGCGCTTCCGCGAGATGGGCTCGGCGCGGCGGGTGTGGCTGTGGTTTCGCAGCGAGGCCTTGCCTTTCCCCTCCCAAGCCCCCGGTTGCAGCGCGATCCAATGGCTCACCCCGACCTATACGAAAATCCATCAGGTCCTCACCAATCCGGTCTATGCTGGCGCCTACGTCTACGGCAAGACCCGCCAAGAACGCTACATCGATGACCACGGCGATGTGCGCCAGCGCCTCAAACGCTTACCGCCCGGCGAATGGAGCGTGCTGATTCATGATCACCACCCAGGCTTCATCGATTGGGCCACCTTCGAGGCCAATCAGGTGCGCCTAGCGTCCAATACCCGACCCACCCCCCATGACAGTGCCGGCGCGCTACGCGAGGGCGCCGCCTTGCTGCAAGGCCTGGCCCTGTGCGGGCATTGCGGGCGCAAGCTCTTGGTGGCCTACAGCGGGCGCAACGCCGTGCCGACCTACTACTGCCCCGGGGACAACATCGCCAACGGCAGGGGTGAGGCCTGCTTGCGCATCGGCGGCCAGAAAATCCAACAGGCAGTCACCGCGGCCGTCCTCGCCGCGGTGCAGCCAGCCGCCTTGCAAGCGGCCTTGGATGCGGCCGAGGCGTTGGACAGCGCGGCGGATGCCGCTCTGGTGCAGTGGCAACATCAACTCGAGCAGGCGCGCTATCAGGCCCAACTCGCCGAGCGACGCTATCACAACGTCGATCCCGACAACCGCCTCGTCGCCCGCGGGCTGGAGGCCGCCTGGGAACAGGCGTTGCAGGCGGTCCATACCACCGAGCACGAGCTGCAACGACGCCAGCAGCAACAGCCGCGCACGCTGACGCCGGCTGAACGCGACACCATTCTGAGCCTTGCCGATGATCTCGACGCCGTCTGGTCGGCACCGTCCACCACCGATCGCGACCGCAAGGAGCTGCTGCGCGCACTCATACAAGAGGTCATGGTGACACGCGACACCTCAGCGCACGCGGTGCGCTTGACGTTACGCTGGCAGGGTGGCTTGACCAGTGACATCCCGATCGCGTTGCCCCCATCACGTCCTGCCACCCTGCGCACCGACGAAGACACCATTGCGCTCATTCGCCGCTTGGCCGTGCATTATCCCGACGCCATCATCGCCGGCGTCCTCAATCGCCAGCAGCGCACCACCGTCACTGGCCTGCCATTCACCGTCAATCGCGTCGGCAGCCTGCGAACCCATTGGGGCATTCCGTGCTTCGTCCCGCCGGCAGAGCCCGTCATTGGCGAGCCGCTAACCATCCGTGAAGCCGCCGAGATGCTCGGTGTGGCACCATCCACGCTGCACCGGCATCTGAATGATGGGCTCATCGCCGGCGAACAACTCACACCAGGCGCACCCTGGCGCATCATTGTCACCGATACGCTACGCGCGCGCTTTGCCGGCGATGCACCCGCCGGATATGTTCCAATCGTCGACGCCATGCGCATCCTCGGCGTGTCGCGCCAAACCGTGTTGCAGCGTGTCAAGCGCGGTGAGCTCAATGCCATCCATGTCTCCCAAGGCAATCGTAAAGGATTGAAAATACAGCTCCCAGACACCCTGCCAGACCTCTTTGACGAACCTGAATCAGCCGGGGGGTAGTATGAACAGCGATCCAAACAGCCCCGGATATCCCCTTCCAGAATCCATTCGGCGCTCTGTCGTCGGCACAGCACAAGAAAGCATCCAGCCATCGCATCTTGCGTGGAGCGCTCCTTGCGGAAACCGTAGGAGCACTTGTCGGCCAGACTCTCAGATACCGGGTCCAGCGCAAGCAGCTCCAAGGCCTGTTCGGCCCTGTCGGCTTGCGTCGGAATGCCGAGCGGGCGGCGTTTTCCGTTCTTCTTGGGGATGTAGATCCGTCTGAGTGGCTTTGGCTCGTAGTCCTTCGCATTCAACTGCTGGGCTTGTCGCCACTTTTGCGCGGGTGTCTCCAGCACGATGCCGTCGACCCCCGCGGTGCGTTTGCCCCGATTAGAGCTGACCCGCTTCACCGCCAAGAGCTTGGCGGCAAACGAGTTGGCGAGCAGACGTTGCAGACACCGCACGCGGTGCCACTTGCCTGCTCTGACCGCCTTCACGATACGGGCTTGAAGTCGGCTGACATGGCGGCGTATTTCGGTCCAATTAATCGATGACCAGCGTG
>CAVOQO010000068.1:0-118285 GCA_963698355.1 uncultured Gammaproteobacteria bacterium
ATTCCGCGTCCCGAATTATTTCGAGTACCTTGGCTGACAAGCACTGACTGACGGGGGATCCTGAGAGTGCTGGCAGATTCTACGGGCATGGGAATCAGAGGCTCTTCAGGAAGGCCAGCAGCTCATCATCGGGCCTGTAGCGGGGCAGTCGCGCATTGGACGGCGTTGTCCTGGCAAGGGCTTCTTCTTTCAGCTCCAGATCCGCGTGGAGATAGATGTAGGTCGTCTCGAGGGACTCGTGGCCAAGCCAAAGGGCGATGACGGCACGGTCGGTGCCGTGGTGCAGCAGTTCCATCGCCGCGGTATGCCTCAGCGTGTGAGGCGTGACCCTTTTGTTCTCCAAGGAGGGGCATGCTTCCCGTGCCGTGACCAGATGTTTGGCAAGCACATACGCCAGCCCATCATGGCTCATGGGGGCGCCGTGGGCGTTCGGGAACAAGGGGTCTTCTGGCTGACCTTGCCGTTCCTTCATCCAGGTCCGCAGGGCGGCGACGGTGTCCGGGCGCAGCGGCGTGCACCGCTCCTTGCGTCCTTTTCCGCGACATCGCACATGGGCGCCGGGACCGAAGGTGATGTCCTGGCAGCGCAGCCCGATGAGCTCTGCGGCGCGCAGGCCGGTCTGGATGGCAAAGAGCAGCAGGGTGCGGTCGCGTCGTCCACCCCAGGTGGCCACATCCGGCGCCGCCAGCAGGGCCTCGACCTCCACTGCTGTGAGAAACTCCACCGGGCGGCGGACGTAGCGTTTGCTCGGCATGGCCAATACCCGTTGCGCCAGGGCAAGGTATCCGGGCTCGTGCAATGCGACGTAGCGGAAGAAGGAGTGGATCGCGGCCAAGCGGACGTTGCGCGAGCGCTCCCCATTGCCCCGCGCCTTCTCCAGATGCTCCAGGAAGTCGCCGAGAAAGGGGGTGTCCAAGTCTTCCATCGCCAGGGCACAGGGGGCTTTGTGCAGCCGCGCCTGGGCGAACTGGACCAGCAGACGGAAGGTATCGCGATAGCTGGCGACGGTGTGCGGGCTGGCCTGACGTTGCCGCAGGAGCCGTTCGGTGAAAAAGCGCTCGAGGAGTGCGGGGAAACCGGCGGCAGCGGTCATGGGGTGCGCCCTCCCTTGGCGTGCTCCACCCGCTGTGCGGCCAGCTGCAGGAGTTCCGGGACGGCGGTCAGGTACCAGTAGGTATCCGCGACATGGGTATGACCAAGATAGGTGGCAAGCTCAGGCAGGTGGTGTTCGACGGCTTGCCCATCCCGATACCATTGCAGGAGGGTCTTGATAGCGAAGCGGTGACGAAAGTCATGAAGTCGCGGGCCGCGGGAATCCTGCGGCCCGCGTAGACCGACCTGCCGGGACAGCTTCACGAAGGTCCAACGCACGCTGCATTCCGTCAGACGGCTTCCAGACTCGGCGAGGAAGAAGCTCGGGTCGAGCGGGTGCGGGCAAAGGGCGTCGCGCCGCTCAGCGTATGCCTGGAGTCTCTGCTGGGACGAGGGATGAATCGGCAGGTAGCGCGACTTGCCGAACTTGGTGCCGCGCACGGTGAGCACCCCCCGGGTCAGATCGACATCCTCGCGATCGAGGTGCAGCGGCTCGTTGGTGCGCATCCCGGTGACCGCATACAGACCGAACAGGGTGGCATAGGTATGGGGCCGAAGGCCGGTGACTGCGGGCAGCTGCCGGGCGGCTACGAGCAACCGCGAGACCTCCTCGTCGCTGTAGAGATAGGGGGCGGGCCGTTGGGTCCGAAAAGGCAGCAGGTAGGGCGGGGGCACCTCGGTGCGCGGATCCGCCGCGCTTCGATACTGCGCGAACCGACGCACCATCCCCAGGCGATTGGCCCATTGCGCCGGTTGCGCGTCCGCCGGCTGGGTCGCCCAGCGCAGGGCCAGATCGGTGGTGATCACGGCGGCCCCTTCGCGCTCGGCGAAGTCGACGAACCTCTCTAAGAGACGGCCTGTCAGAAGGAGCTTTACCCCAAGTGCTCGACGCACCGAGAGATATTCTTCCAAGGCGGCGTGTAACTCGCTCATTCGCCACCTCCCGGCCAAGGCTGGGCCAGCGCGCGCAGGGCCCGCAGATCCACCTTGGCGTAGATCTCGGTGGTCTGCGGATGGGCGTGACGCAGCAGTTGAGCGATCTGCTCCAATGAGGCACCGCTGCCGAGCAGGCGGGTGGCCAGCGAGTGGCGTAGCAGATGCGCGCCTTTCTTCTCGGGGTCCAGTCCGGTACGCGCCAGTGCGCGGCGGACGACATTGTCGATGGCCACGGAACTGCTGAACCCGCGGTGGGGTGCCTGAAGGCGGATAAACACACGCCGCGAGGCACAGCGGGGTCGACTCCCGCGGAGATAGTTCGCCACGGCCGCGCCGACATCCTCGGGCAACGGCAGACGTTCTTGCCGTTTACCCTTGCCGTGCACGATCAGCGTACCCGTCTCCCAATCGAGGTCATCCAAAGTTAGAGCGACGACCTCACCGGCACGCAGCCCCAGGCGGGCCAACAGGAGCAAGATCGCGTAGTCACGTTGCCCGAGCGCGGTGTCTTGGTCACAACTGTCGAGCAAGGCTTCGACCTGCTCTGGCCCGAGTGACAGGGGTAACCCCGTCAAGCGCCAGTTGGTCGTCGCGGGGATCGCGCTGGCAAGATCGCTCGTTATGTCCCCACGCTGACGGAGAAAACGGAAGAAACTGCGCAGTGCCGTCGCCATCAACTTGGCCCGTCCTCTACTGACACGGGGAGCGTGTCGTAGCAGGAAGCGATGGACATCGCGCGGGGAGAGTTCGCTGAGCTCTACTTCCTCGACACTGAAGCGCTCTTTGAGAAAGCGATGAACAGTGGGGTTGTAGTTGATGACGGTCGCGGCTGAGAGCCCGCGCTCGGCGACGAGATAATGCGTGAAGTCGGACTTGATACGTCCCAATGGTGTGCTGTCGACGACCTTGCTCGGCGGCGGAATACTGCCAAGCTCACGCAGATAATCCAGTAGCATTCTGCACGTCGGCGCATCGCCCCGCCGGACGTGGGTCGGCCCGTGATCGGCTAAGAACTGCCTGATGCGTTCCGCGTCGAGGACCGTTGGAGTAAGGTCGTGTCGTGCTAGCCACCGGTTCAGGTGCGCGATCAAACGCAGCTTCTCTTTGGCTGTCGCCTCCGCGTAACCCTGCATGTCCAAATGCGCCGCAAACCCCTCGACGTAGGATCCGAGCGGGCGTGCGTAGAGGTGCTGCTGCGCAAGGGGGTCGGGGAAGAGGCTTTCGATCATCGGCTGTCTCCTCGTGATTCTGGCGAGTTCGCCAGAGGAAGAAGACAGCCGGATTATTCCGAGTGCTCAGACGCTTTCTGAGTTTAAGAACAAGGAAAACAGCCAGTTATCCGACCATAGAAGGTCTACTCGAAATAATTCGGGACGCGGAATTATGGCGTTTATTCCGAGTTCGGAATAAACGCCATACCTGCGCGGCGCGGTTGGTATCGGCGGGAGCACCCCTCGCGGAGATCCGGGACTTGCTCGGGCACAGCACGATTCTGATGACCGAGCGGTATGCGCATCTGGCGCCGGAGAATCTCCGAGCGACCGTTGCGCGGTTCGATGCGTCACGTTTTAGTCACGTTGAGTCGAGAGGGTAAGAGCTAACGCCCGGATGTATGGGTCTAAGCTCTTGAATTGGAATGGTGCGCGGAGGGGGACTCGAACCCCCACGTCTTGCGACACTGGAACCTAAATCCAGGGCGTCTACCAATTCCGCCATCCGCGCGTCGGCGGGGATTCTATACCGGATCGGCGGCGTCAGGGATGGCTCCAAGCGGCAGAAACAAACGAGGCGCCTGCAGGCGCCTCGCTTGCAGCCGCTCTTGGGCCGGCTCAGGGTTTGACGGTGGTTAGCCCGACGCTCACCCAGTCTTGCATGCCGCCGCGGTACCACTTGAGCTTGTGGACCGGGTAACCGTATTCCACCAGGGTCTTGATATTGGTGCTGGACTGGGGGCACCAGATCCCGTTGCAGAACAGCACCAGGGTCTTGGCATCACTGAAGTCCCATTTGCCGTCGGCGATCTGCTTGGCCCCGAACTCGTCGGCCAGGATGTGCTTGAGGCTATCGGCCTCGGCCGGGGTCTCGAAGGTGCCGCCGGTATCGATGTTGATCTTGTTCCAGGGGACGTTCACCGAACCGGGAATGGTGCCCCGCATCACCCAGTCGGGGGTGCGCGAGTCCACGATCAGGATGGACTGGTCGCCGTGGGCGGAGCGATTCAGATAGTCGAGCATCTCGAGCTCACCGATGGTGTCCACGCCGGGGACCACGACCATGGGCTGGACGCAGAACGGTGGGCAACCGCGGTCGGTCTTTTGGAATGCCTCCGGCAAATGCGCATCAGGGTTGTGTCCGCGCTTGATCGTGACCGGCTGGCCGTTGTGCATGACCTGCACCGAATCGATCATGGGGGCGATCTTGTTGTCCTCGGCGTGTGCAGGGGCGGCGCAGAGTCCGGCAACGACGGCGGCCGTGAACAGGGCGGGAATTCTCATGGTTCTAACCTCCTCAACAGGCTTGTTGGGCGTAGGGATGCGTTGTGCGTCGGGTGATGCCGGCACCTAAGCTGACGGCGGGCGCCGGAGCACCGCTCATGGCTTGGCGTGCACGTAAGACGGGAAGGTCGCGTTCTTTTCGTGCATGGCCTGCTCGTAGCCGAGCTCGCCCTGCCGCTTGGCCTGGTTCGCCAGCTGGATGGCCTTGTCGAATTCTCCAGCCTTGGCCAGGTCCTGCGCATCCTTGATCATCTTTCCGGTGTCGCGCCATTCTCCGCCGACTGACGCGGCCTGCTTGCGGGCGGCCTCCGCGTCCGCGATGGCCTTTTCCGCCGCGGTGCTCGATCCCGAAGAGGCGGCTGCGGCACCGCCGGCCGACTTGGCCAAGGCGAACTCGTCCTGCTTCTTGGCCATGTTCGCAAGCTCGATGGCCTTGGTGTACTGGCGGGAGGGGAGGAGCTCCTCCGCCTGCTTGATCAGGCTGGCCGATTCGCTCACGTCGGCCCCGGCACCCGTCGCCTTCTCGTGGGCGGCCTTGGCCTGCTCGATGGCTTGATCGGCCTCCATCCTGTGGGCGGCCCAGGCGCTGGTCATGGGGAGCGCGACCATCAGGGCCGCGGCCATCAAACCCGCTGCGTAACTCCGAATTCTCATCGTTTGGAAACTCCTCTCATGCTCCGAAGGCCGCCGCGCCGTTTCAGGGCGGCCGCGCCGTTAATTGATTGCTTGCAGATGGGGCTACTTGCGGGCGCCCGGACCGTTCAGCTCCTGGCCGTTATTCATGTACGTGTAGAAGAACTCGAGGTCGCGGTACTCCTCGCCCTGAGGCTCGAAGGCCTTGGCCCGGACCTGCTCGTTGCAGCCTTTGAAGCGACGGTGCAGGGTGCCCATCTCACCCCATTTGGAACGATAGACCGGCCAGTGGGTGGTGTGACCCAGGGCTGGGCTCAGGATTTCCGTGCGAAGCGTGGTGCCGGAGTTGCCCAGGTGGCAGGAGGCGCAGGAGAAGTTGAATTGCCCCCGCCGGGCGAAATAGAACTGCTTGCCCTTTTCGTAGGCCTCCAAGGCGCGTGGATCATCCTCCGGGATCACCACGTTGGTGATCTGGCCGCGAGACTCCATGGCGATGTAGGACAGCAGATCCGCAATGGGGCCCTTCATGTACTTGAGGGGCTTCTCGCCATTCGCCTCGCGGCACTCGTTGATGGCCAGCGGCAGCGTCATCACCATGCCGCGCTCTTTGTCCCAATAGGGATACTTGGCGCCTAGGGCGGGGCCGTCCGGAAAGCAGTCTTTGTAGGTCTTGCCGTTGGCAAAGGGGGTATCCCACATCGCTTTGCCGTTGTCGATTGCGGCCTCGTAGGGTGGAAACTCCTCGATTGCCTCCCAATTCTCGCGGCCGGCCGGGTCAATCGCGTAGGCGCCGTTCTTGAAGTCGTCCATTGGGACGTTGGGGAAACGCTCGGTGAAATACTTTTGGAACGTCTCCTGGTCCGATTGGGGGTTGGCGGCGACGAAGGGGGATGCCAGGGTGCAAACCAGTCCGGCCGCGGCCAGCGTGGCAATGGTCTTATTCATGGTGGAAGGGCCTCTGGTGGTGGTCGCTTAGAGGGACCAGACGAACTCGACGACGTTGACGAACTCCTCGTGGGTGAGGATTTCGTGCTTGCCGAAGGGCGGCATCACGGCCTCTGGGTTCTTAACGGTCGCGTCCCAGATCTGGGCGGCAAGCGCCTCCTTGCTGGGATAACGGCCTTGCATGGCGATCAGCGCCGGGCCGATTGCTCCGGGGCTCTCCCCGCCGGGAATGATGTGACAGGCGATGCAGTTGCCCTTGGAACGGTCCATGGCGATGGCCTTGCCAGCCTCGGCGTCGCCGCTAAGGTCCATCTTGGGCATCTCGGCCCAGGGGCTCGAAGCCGCCAGCGTCATGGCGCCAAGGGCTAGGCCGCGTACCCAGAGCGCGCCGGAGCCGCGCCGGGAGGGACGGGAATGTTGCATGTCGAAACCTCCTGAGGGGGTGGTTAGTATGGTCGTCTCTTAGGGTCCTCGCGGGCCCCGGAGGGGCAGGGACTTGCTCCCCCGCCCGACTCGTTTTTCTTTGGGCCTTGCGTGCGGTCGGTGAAGAACCGCCAGCAAGGCAGGGCGCGGACCGATTCCGATTCCATGAATCCGCAAGCTCCCGCGCACCAAATCCTATCACGGCCGAGGCGCCAAGTCCGATTCGCGATCGCGGTCATTCAGCGGTGTCCAGGCCGTGCCTACAGGCGCTTAACCCACGAGCACTCGTGATCCGCCGGTCATCGCTGTTCGGAGCCCCTGCGTCAGGGCCGTGCGACAAGGGTCCCGCCAGCTGGTTCTCGACGTGGGTCGCGGGCCGCAGGTGAGCGCCCGGGCCGCCTTGGTTGCCTGCGGTTCCTCCCTGCCCAAGGTGGCCCGGCCGTCCGCCGCTGCGGCTTTATGCGGCGTCCGCGATGTCCGTCGCACGCGACGGGGAGCAATACTGGGCTTTCGAGTCTCTTGCCACAATTGCGAGATGCGGCAACAGGCATTGGGGTTTTCCATGAGCAACCGGGTCGGCTCATACGCTCGGGTGCAGGGCTAACATCATTCGCATGAGGTCAGACAGGGAACGAGCCTCCATCTTCTCCATGACCTTGGCGCGATGGGCCTCCACCGTCGATTGGCTGATGCTGAGGTCGGCGGCGATGACTTTGTTGCGCTTTCCAGCCACTACCTGGTCCAGGATCTCCCGCTCGCGCGCCGTGAGGCGGGTGAGCCGCTCCTGAATGCTGGCCAGACGTGACGCCTCGCCGCGATTCTCACCGTCCTTCTCCAGGGCCCGGTGCACCGCGTCGAGCAGAGTCTGGTCGTTGAAGGGTTTCTCAATGAAATCCACCGCGCCCGCCTTGACCGCACGTACCGCCATGGGTACGTCGCCGTGACCGGTGATTACGATCACCGGCGGGTGGATGGGCTCTTGGGCGAGGCGCTGCTGCAGGTCAAGTCCGCTCATGCCCTTCATGCGCACGTCGAGCACCAGGCAGCCAGGCCGCGCCGGGTCGAATTGGTCAAGATACTCCTGTGCGGAGCCGAAGCTTGCCGCCGCAAGTCCGATGGAGTCCATCAACAGCTCGATGGCCTCGCGGACCTCCCGGTCGTCGTCGACGACGAATACGGTCGGCTCAGCGGTCATCTTGGTCATCCGGTTGGGTCACGGGTAGGGTGAATTGGAAACTGGCCCCGGCGCCGGGCTCGGATACGACCGTGAGCTCTCCGCCGTGGGCCTCGATGATGCCTGCGCTGATGGAGAGTCCGAGCCCCATGCCTTGGGGTTTCGTGGTGATGAAAGGCTCGAAGACCCGCTCCCGCACGTCGGGATCGAGGCCGGGACCGGTGTCCGTTACCGCGAGCTCCACCCGCTGCGGTCCGATTGGGCGGGCGGAGATTGTGAGCCGGCGCTGCCCTTCGAGCCCCGACATGGCCTCGATGGCGTTGCGGGTCAGGTTGAGCAGCACCTGCTCGATCTGGATCTCCTGGGCCATCACCCAGACCTCGGTCACTGGCTGGTCGATCACCAACTCGACGCCGGCCCGCCGGGCATCCTGGCGCACCAGACCCAATACCGTGTCGAAGACCTGCCGCAGCCGGGTCGGGCGGATGATTGGATGCTCCTTGCGCACGAAGTGGCGTATCTGCCGAATCACCTTGCCGGCCCGCTCTGCCTGGGCGGCGACGCGCTCCATGACGTCGCTGCAGTCCTCATCCGTGCTGCGGCCGCTCTCGAGCATGCGCACGCATGCGCGGGCATTGGTGGCAATGGCGGTCAGGGGCTGATTGAGCTCGTGGGCAATGCCGGAGGCCATCTCGCCCAGGGTGCTCAGGCGCGCGACATGGGCCAGCTCGGATTGGTGCCGGCGGATGCGCTCGTCCGCCTCTTTGCGCTCGGTCATGTCACGGAATACCACAACGGTGCCGACGGTTCCGCCGTGCTCATCGCGAATCGGCGTGGAGCTGTATTCCACTGGGAAGCTGGTGCCATCCTTGCGCCAGAACAGGTCGTCCTCCACGAAGCGCGGCTGGTTATCCCTGAAAGTGGCATAGACAGGGCAATCCTCCGCCGCGTGTGGTCGGCCGTCTGCATGGGTGTGGTGGAGGACCTCGTGCTGGTTGGCGCCGATCAGCTCGTCGGCGTGCCAACCTGTGATGTCCAACATTGGCTTATTCACGAAGGTGGTGCGTCCATCCATATCGACCCCGTAGATGCCGTCGGCCACGGAGTTCAGGATCAGCTCCTGCTGTTGTTCCAGACGCGCCTTGGCCTTGGTCAGGCGCTTGTTCAGCCGGGTGACCCAGGCGGTAAGCAGTGCCATGACGAGCAGGGCCAAACCCCCCAGCAGCAGCCCGAACCAGTAGCGGGCGATGGCCTCCCTCAGCGTAAATGGAGCGGCTCGATCGTAGGGCGGGAGGCGCAGTCTCCGCAGCAGTTCATGGACCGGCTGGTAGTCCAGCGGCACGGTCCAGCCGGCGTAGGCCCCGGCACGGGCCGCCGGGTGGTCCGAGGGCATGCCAAGCAGGGCGATTGCCACCTGCTGTGCGAGATCGTTTGCTGTATGGCGCAGCTTGCTGAAGGGCCATTCGGGGAATAGTGGCGTGCTGCGGACGAAGGGAAAGTCAGGATCTTCTTGCGGATTGAGGATGCGGAAGTCCGCCAGCCTGATCGTCCCCTCGGCCTGCATCTGCTCAAGGATGTCAGTGCGTACTGTGCCGGCGTCGTACTCGCCGCGGCTCACCGCCAATACCACGGCGTCATGGGTGCCGGCGAACTCGAGCCGGGCCAGGTCCCGCCAGGGGTCGACGCCGTGCTCCGCCAGCTCACCCCAGGCCATCTGAAAACCTCCCAGCGAGTCGCGGTCGACGGCCAGCATTGAACGGCCGCTGATGTCTTCCAGACGTGTCAGGTCCGGATGATCAGTTCTCGTGAACAGCACGCCGCCGAAGACATTTCGCTCGGCTTGGCCGATGCGATTGCGCATGGTGGCGATGCGTGAGACCCGGTACCGCACCTCGAGATTCACGTAGATCCCGGGGTTGACCAGGACAAAGTCGACCTCGGCGTTACGCACCACGTCGTCGACCTCGGAGAAGTCGAGGGGAACGATGCGGAAGCGGAACCTCGGTAGCGCCTCATCCAGATAGCCTGCGGTGGGCGTCCACATGCGCTCGGTGACGGCGTCCCCCCGATGGCTCAACACGCCGAAGCGAATCTCTCGGGGTGGAGGGTCGGGGCAGGCGATACCGGACGCCAGGGAGAGCGTCAGCAGGAGGATGCGCCCGAGCAGCCGCGCCGGGACGCGGCCCGATGTCTGAGGGTTCCGGGGAAAGCCCGGTAGACCGCCGTTTGGAGCGGGCCCGGGGCTTGGTTCTGCCTTGGCGGTCAGGTCGCTTTACTTGTCGATTGCAGCGCTGGAGCGCCGGCCCCTGAGTCAGTCGGCAAGCCGGCGCCGACAACGGAAGTTGGTGAAAACCCCAAATTTCGGCGACGTTTTCAACAATGGCGCAGGCGCGCCGAGTCCGGGCATACTACTGGGGATTGACCACCTGGCGGCGCAAGGTCGCTTTCCGCTCCGATGCTCCCCGATACAAGCTGGAGGATGATAACAATGTCCATATCCCGTCGTGAATTCATGCGTCTCATGGGCCTCGCCGGCGCCGCTGGCATGTTGCCAAGCTCTATCTTCGCCGCCATGCGCCAACCGAGCGACCTCTACGAGGTGCCCAAGTTCGGCAATGTGACGCTCCTGCACATCACGGACACCCACGCGCAGCTCAACCCCATCTGGTTCCGCGAGCCGAATGTCAACATCGGCCTGGGTGACGCCTTGGGCAGGCCTCCCCACGTGGTGGGCGACGCCTTCCTCAAGCACTTCGGAATCGAGCCCGGCGGGATCGAGGCCCATGCCTTCACCTTCCTGAATTTTGACGAGGCCGCGGCCAAGTTCGGCAGCGTCGGCGGCTTTGCGCATCTGAAGACCCTGGTCGACCGCATCCGCAGCGAGCGTGGCGACGGCAACAGCCTGCTGCTCGACGGGGGCGATACCTGGCAGGGATCCGGCACCGCCTATTGGACCCGGGGCATGGACATGGTGGGCGCCTGTAACCTGCTGGGTGTAGACGTGATGACCGGCCACTGGGAGTTCACCTATCTGGACGAGGAGGTCATCAAGAACGTCGGCGCCTTCAAGGGCGATTTCGTGGCGCAAAACGTGAAGGTTCGCGAAGAGGCGCTCTTCGACTACAAGTTCGCGGACTTCGGCGGCTTCGACGAGGACATGGGGCTGGCCTTCAAGCCCTACACGGTCAAGGAGGTCGGCGGGGTCAAGGTGGCCGTGATCGGTCAGGCCTTCCCCTACACCCCCATCGCCAACCCCCAGCGCTTCATCCCGGACTGGACCTTCGGCATCGAAGACGGGCGCATGCAGGAGATGGTCGATAAGGTACGCGAGGAGGAGAAGCCCGCCCTGGTCGTCGTCATCTCCCACAACGGCATGGACGTGGATCTCAAGATGGCTTCCCGGGTCACGGGAATCGACGTCATCTTCGGCGGCCACACCCACGACGGTATGCCGGCCCCCACCGTCGTCGAGAACGCAAGTGGCAAGACCTTGGTGACCAATGCCGGATCCAACGGCAAGTTCCTCGGCGTTATGGATCTGGACGTGAAGGACGGGAAGCTCCGCGACTACCGCTACCGTTTGCTCCCGGTCTTCTCCAACCTGCTCGAGCCGAATGCGGAGATGGTCAAATACATCGCCGATGTGCGCGCCCCCTACAAGGACAAGCTCGAGGAGAAGCTGGCGGTCGCCGAGCAGACCCTGTTCCGGCGCGGCAACTTCAATGGCACCTTCGACCAGGTGATCTGCGACGCCCTGATGGCGGTGAACGGCGCCCAGATCAGCCTTTCGCCCGGCTTCCGCTGGGGAACCACCGTGCTCCCGGGCCAGACCATCACCATGGACAATGTGATGGACCAGACCTGCATCACCTATCCGGAGACCTACCGGCGGGAGATGAAGGGGGCGGAGATCAAGGCGATCCTGGAGGACGTCTGCGACAACCTGTTCAACAAGGACCCTTATGTCCAGCAGGGCGGGGACATGGTTCGGGTCGGCGGTCTGGACTATGTCTGCGACCCCAACGAAACCATCGGGAAACGCATCATCGACATGCAGTTGAACGACGGCACCAAGATCGACGCGGACAAGACGTACATGGTGGCCGGCTGGGCCACGGTGGGGAGCCAGTCTCCGGGCGAGCCGATCTGGGAGACCGTCGCGGACTACCTGCGTGACGTCAAGACGGTGAAGATCAAGAAGCTCAATACCCCCAAGCTCAAGGGTGTGGCAGGCAACCCGGGACTGGCGGACTATCCGGACCTGGCCTAGCCCGCTTAGCCCCGGCCCGTCGCCGGGAGTATGAGGCAACGTGGACGGGGCCTGCGGGCCCCGTCTGCCGTTGTGCAGGTGCCTGCCGGCTTGTCTTGGTGCCAAGCGATTCGGGGTGTCACCACGTCGCTCGGATCAACTTCTGGCCTATCCGAAGGTCGACGGCCAGACGACCGTCTTGGTGCGGGCTAGACCATCACCCCCGCCGAGAAGCTATAGCTGTCCAGGATGTTGATGTAGTTGGCGCGCTCGAACTCCGCCGGGTTGGGCACGGAGAGTGCGCTGACCCGGCCGCGGAAATCGGAGACCGATTCGAAGCCCTGCTCTTCCATCCAGTCCGTGATGCCCTCTTCGATGTGCTTGAGATGGGCAGGACCCCTCGCGAGCAGTGCGCTGCAGAGGTGCACCACGTCGGCGCCCGCGAGCAGCAGCTTGATTGCGTCCTCTGGCGTATGGACGCCGCCGGTGGCGCCCAGCGAGAGTCCATTGATGCGCCCGTAGAGGATGGCGATCCAGCGCATGGCGAGCAGGGCCTCGGCGGAGGTGGAGGGGTGCAGGCTGGGCTGCAGCCTCAGGCTGTCGATATTGATGTCCGGCTGATAGAAGCGGTTGAAGAGTGCAACGCCGTTGGCACCGGCGGCGGCCATTTCGGTGACCACGTTGCCGACCGAGCTGAAGGCCGGAGACAGCTTCATGTTGATGGGGATGCCGATGTGCCCCCGAAGCTCCCGCAGCAGGTTCAGGTAGCGCGCCTCCACCTGGGCGCCCGTCTGGGCGATGTCGCCGGCGACATAGTAGACGTTGAGCTCCAGGGCGTCCGCGCCGGCCTGCTCGAGCTCTCGGGCGTGGCTGATCCAGCCGGACGGGGTGACGCCATTGAGGCTGGCGATGACCGGAATGTCCAGGGCCTCCTTGAGCCGTCGGATGTTGTCCAGATAGAGCTCGACGCCGCTGTCGAAGTCCTGCCAGGCCGGGAGGAATCCGTCGTCCGCCTCCCCGAATCCGATCTCCTGGTGGTGGAGGAAGCGGACCATGGACTCGGACTCCGCGGTGATGGCCTCCTCGAACAGGGACCACATGATGATGGCCGCGGCCCCGTTGTCTTCCAGCTCCCGGGCCATGTCGACGCTCTTGGACAGGGGAGAGGCCGAGGGCACCAGTGGGTTCTTGATGGTGAGGCCGAGGTAGTCGGTGGTTAGGTCCACGTTCGTGCTCCGACGTTGCTGTGTTCTGGATCGCCGGCCGGCTGGGGGCCAACGGCGAATCTGGGCGTCCTCGTCGGGCCCAAGCCCGACCTGCTCTGGTCATTCACTTTGCTTGGGTTCTTCCGGGGCGCCCGCCTGCTGCACCGCCAGGTGGGCCATCTGCTCATAGAGTTGGAAGCGGGTTGCCACGTGCTTTTGTGCCTGCCGCAGGTAGCGCTCGGCGGCGTCCGGATGGGTGCGGGTCAGCACGCTGAACCGGGTCTCGGTGTTGATGAAGTCCCGGTAGGGGATGCTCGGGGCCTTGCTGTCGATGTGCAGGGGGTTCTCGCCCCGTGCGGTACGCCGCGGGTCGTAGCGGAACAGGGCCCAGTGGCCGGAATTCACCGCCAGGTCCTGCTGGCGCAGGTTGTTCGAGAGGTCAACCCCATGGGCGATGCAGGGGGAGTAGCAGATGATGACGGAGGGTCCGTCGTAACTCTCGGCCTCCAGGAAGGCCCGCACCGTCTGAACGTCTTTGGCCCCGAAGGCCACGCTGGCCACGTAGACGTTCTCGTAGGCCATGGCCATCAGCCCCAGGTCCTTCTTGAAGGTGGGCTTTCCGGCGGCCGAGAACTTGGCCACGGCCCCCAGGGGCGTGGCCTTGGAGGTCTGACCGCCGGTGTTCGAATAGACCTCGGTGTCGAGCACCAGCAGATTCACGTTGCGTCCGGAGGCGAGCACGTGGTCCACGCCGCCGTAGCCGATGTCGTAGGCCCAGCCGTCCCCGCCGATGATCCAGACGCTGCGTTTGACCAGCTGCTCGCAGACGCCTTCCAGGGAGCGGGCCTGGGCCAGGTCGATCCCGGCGAGCTGGGCCTTGAGCGCCGCCACCCGCTCTCGCTGCTCATAGATGCCGGCCTCGCCGGACTGATCGGCAGTCAGCAGCCCGTCCGCCAGCTCACCGCCGATGCGGTCCGCCAGTGCCTGGACCAGCTCCCGGGCCTGGCTGGCCTGCTTGTCCACCGCAAGCCGCAGCCCAAGGCCGAACTCCGCATTGTCTTCGAACAAAGAGTTGTTCCAGCTGGGTCCGCGCCCTTGGGGGTCGGTGGTATAGGGGGTGGTGGGCAGATTGCCGCCATAGATCGACGAGCAGCCGGTGGCGTTGCCAATCAGCATGCGGTCGCCGAAGAGCTGGGTCGCGAGCTTGATGTAGGGGGTCTCGCCGCATCCGACGCAGGCGCCGGAGAACTCGAACAGGGGCTGAAGCATCATGGCGTGCTTGATCTTGGTGCCATCCAGCCGTCGGCGGTCGTACTCAGGAAGCGTCAGGAAAAAGTCCCAGTTGGCCTGCTCAACGGCGTGGCGCTCCACGGCATCCACCATATTGAGCGCCTTGCGCTGGGGATCCTTGCGGTCGCGGATGGGGCAGACCTCCACGCACAGTCCGCAGCCGGTGCAGTCGTCGGGTGCCACCTGGTAGGTAATGTGATGGTCGGCGGGGAAGTCCTTGCCCTTGATCTGGACATGCTGGAAGCTGGCCGGAGCCGACTCCGTCAGTGCTGCCGGATAGACCTTGGCACGGATTGACGCGTGGGGGCAGACCAGGGGGCACTTGCCGCAGTGGGTGCAGAGGTCATCCTCCCACTTGGGAAGCTTCAGCGCGATGTTGCGCTTCTCGAAGCGCGTGGTGCCGGTGGGCCAGGTGCCGTCCGCGGGCATTAGGCTGACGGGGAGACTGTCCCCTTTGCCAGCGATCAGGGTGGCCGTGACGCTGCGCACGAAGTCCGGCGCCGTCGCCGGCACCACGGGCGGGCGGTCGAACGAGCTGGTGACCTGCCCCGGAACCCGCACCTGGTGCAGCCCCGCCAGGGTCGCGTCGATGGCCGCGTAGTTCCGGTCCAGCAGGCGCTGGCCCTTCTTGCCGTAGGTCTTCTTCACCGCCTCCTTGATGTGGGCGATGGCCTGGTCGCGGGGCAGGATTCCGGAAATGGCGAAGAAGCAGGTCTGCATGATGGTGTTGATGCGTCGCCCCATGCCCGTCTGCTCGGCGATGGAGTAGGCATCGACACAGTAGAAGCTGAGCCCCTTGTCGATGATCTGCTGCTGCATGCGCCTGGGGAGGTCGTCCCAGACCCGCTCCGGCGGGGTGGGGGAGTTGAGCAGGAAGACCCCACCGGGGCTGGCCTTGTCCAGCATGTCGTAGCGGTCGAGGAAGGTGGGCTGATGACAGGCGACGAAGCTCGCCTCACCGTCGCCGATCAGATAGGTGCTGTGGATGGGTCTGGGGCCGAAGCGCAGATGGCTCACGGTCACGGCTCCGGCCTTCTTGGAGTCGTACTCGAAATAGCCCTGACCGTAGTTGGCCGTCTCCTCGCTGATGATCTTGATCGAGTTCTTGTTGGCGGAGACGGTGCCGTCCGAGCCCAGGCCGAAGAAGACGCACGCGGTCACGTCCTGGGCTTGGGGCTTGAATGCGGGGTCCCAGTCGATGCTGGTGTGGGTCAGGTCGTCGACGATCCCGACGGTGAACTGCCGACGCGGCTTGTCCTTGCCCAACTCGTCGAAAACGCCCTTGACCATGGCGGGGGTGAACTCCTTGGAGGAGAGTCCGTAGCGCCCGCCGATCACCCGCGGCATAATGGCCATGTCGCCGTTCGCCGCCGCCTGGGTGAGCGCCGCGATCACGTCCTTGTAGAGCGGCTCTCCGTCGGAGCCCGGCTCCTTGGTGCGGTCGAGCACCGCAAGTCGCGCGGCCGTCACCGGCAGGGCGCCGAGCAGATGGGAGGGGTCGAAGGGGCGGTAGAGCCGCACCTTGACGAGTCCGACCTTTGCGCCGTCTGCGGCCAGACGGCTCACGGCCTCCTCGGCCGCCCCGATTCCGGACCCCATGAGCAGGATCACCCGCTCGGCGTCAGGGGCACCGACATACTCGAACAACCGGTACTGGCGGCCCGTCAGCGCCGCAAAGCGGTCCATGGCCTGCTGCACGATTCCGGGCACCGCGTCGTAATACCGGTTCACGGTCTCGCGACCCTGGAAGTAGACGTCCGGGTTCTGGGAGGTGCCGCGGATGACGGGGTGGTCGGGGTTCAGGGCCCGATCCCGGCAGGCATTGACCAGGCGCTCGTCGATCATGGCGCGGATCTGGTCCACCGACAGGCGCTCGATCTTGGCGACCTCGTGAGAGGTCCTGAACCCATCGAAAAAGTGCAGGAAGGGCACCCGGCTCTCCAGGGTCGCCGCCTGGCTGATGAGTGCGAAGTCCATCACCTCCTGGACCGACGCCGAGCACAGCATGGCATAGCCGGTCGCACGGCAGGCCATGACGTCCGAATGATCCCCGAAGATCGAGAGGGCCTGAGCGGCCAGCGAGCGTGCGGACACGTGCAGGACCGTCGGGGTCAGCTCCCCGGCAATCTTGTACATGTTGGGGATCATGAGCAGAAGCCCCTGGGAGGCGGTGAAGGTGGTCGCCAGGGACCCGCCCTGGAGTGCCCCGTGGATGGCCCCGGCAGCACCGGCCTCGCTCTGCATCTCGATCACGTCGGGGACCGTGCCCCAAAGGTTCTTGATCCCCAGGGACGACCACTCGTCCGACCACTCGCCCATGGGCGAGGCGGGCGTGATGGGGTAGATGGCGATGACCTCGTTGGTCATGTGGGCCACATAGGCGGCGGCTTCGTTGCCGTCGAGGGTGACCATCTGCGGCTGCGACATGGATCTCTCCCACGCTGAGGATCTGGCAGGCGCCGGCGGCCTTGGGCGTGCCTCCGGGGCGAGCGTACCGGGGCCAACTATACCCCCAAACGGAGGCCCGGGCGTGTTGGCCACAATCGCCCCAAGACACCATTCGACACCCGCGTGATCCCCGTCATTTGCTACTGTTGGCCCACGCGCCGGGCGCGGCAAGAGGCGGCGGCCCAGCCGAAAGGGGTGGGCGCTATCCCGAGTCATTAACCAGCGGCGAGTGAGCCATGAACGCGGTGGCGGTGCACCCAGGCTTCACCCTGAGACCCATGCGGGAGGCCGACGTCGGCCCGGTGATGGAGAGCGAGCGCGCGGCTTATGAATTTCCCTGGAGCGAGGATATCTTCCGGGACTGTCTGCGGGTGGGCTACAACTGCTGGATTGCCGAAATGGGCCGGCTCGTGGTGGCCCACGGCATCATGTCCATCGGGGCCGACGAGTGCCACGTGCTCAACATCTGCGTCCACCCGGACTGGCAGGGGATGGGGGTCGGGCGGCGCATGCTGCGCCGGCTCTTGGTGTTGGCCCGTGACAAGGGGGCGGACACCGCCTTTCTCGAGGTCAGGGCGTCGAATGCCCTGGCACGCAAGCTCTATGCGTTGGAAGGATTCTGCGAGATCGGCACCCGCCGCGGCTACTACCCGGCCCGGAACGGGCGCGAGGACGCCATCGTTCTGGCGCGCGCCCTTTGATCGGGGCGCGCCTCGGCGGGCCGCGGGCCCGACCGGTAGGGGTAGCGTCGGGGCAGCGCGTTGCCTCGGGGGATACAATGGCGACGTCCGTCGCTTGCCGGCGCCTACGAGCTGAAGGAGCCTGACTTGACCCGCCGCCACCGTCTCAGTCGCCCCATCCTGGACCTGGATCCCGCGAGTCGGCACGTGCCCGGGCGGCGGATGGACGCGCCCGGGGGCGCGGTTGGTCCTCTCCCCGGGTTCGGTATCGTCCTGATCGCCAGCCTGGCCCTGGGCCTGGACTCGGCCTGGGGCGCGGACCTGGCCGCGTCTGCCCCGGCCGCCGCGCCCGTCTCGGTCATCCAGGTCCCCCTAGAGCTGGACCTGGGGCCACTGTTTCGGGCCGCGGAGTCGGCGCTCCCGACGCAGGCGGGCCAATGGCCGGGCTGGCGCAACTGGCACGGCATCGACGCTCGCTATCGTGCCTGGCGCGGGCCCCTGGGGCTCTCCATGCAGGGTGAGGTGCTGCAGGCCCAAGCCCATGTCCGCTACCAGCTCCAGGCCCGTAAGGGGCTGATCGGCGGCATCGGTCTGTCCGCCGGCTGCGGGGTGGATGAGCCGCCCCGCCAGGCACTGATCGGGCTCCTCGCGCGGCTGGACTGGGGGCCGGACTGGTCCCTTCACCCACGATTCCGGGTCCTACCCACCCGCTTCCTGGACCGCTGTGAGGTCACCGTGGCGGACATCGACGTCTCGCCCCTGGTGGGCCGGGCCTTCGAGGAGCGGATCGAAAGCAGTCTGCGTCAGGCCGTGGTCGTCCTGGCCCCGCGGCTTCAAGACCTGCGTACCGGGGCGGCCCGCGCCTGGCAGGCCATGCAGGCGCCCCGGGAGCTCGCCCCGAGTCTGTGGCTGCGGGTTCAACCCCTGGGGCTGGCCCTGGCCCCGCCCCAGGGCTCCGGGTCCCGGGTGCACACGGCGGTGTGGCTCGCCTTCCGCGCCGCCCTGTCCGGAGACGGCGCGCCCACCGCCGCCGCCACCCCACTGCCGCCCCTGGTCCCCTACCGACCCGCCCAGCCCGGACTGCGGTTCGCGATTGGAGTCACGATCGATTACCCCCGGATCTCGTCTGCCCTGACCGACCGGCTGGCGGGCCAGACCCTGGAGATCGCGGGCAAGCAGGCACGAATCGGGAAGGTCGACCTGACCGGGCGGGGAGAGGATCTGTTCCTCACAGCCGAACTTTCCGGGGATCTGGCCGGGCGGCTCACCCTCATGGCCCTGCCCGGTTTCGACACTGCCGCCCAAATTCTGAGACTGGAGGAGGTGGATTTCGTCTACGACGCGGCCAATCCGGACCACGGTATGGCGGCCAGCCTCTTCTACGACCAGATCCGCGACCGCATCGAGACCCAGGCCAACACCCTGTTGGCCGAACGCAGCCAAGGGCTTCAGGACGCCTTGGGCGCCAACTTGGCCAAGGGACTGCCTCCGGATCTGGCGCCGGACCTATCGAACCTGCGGATTACGGATCTGAAATTTAAGGTAGGCGAGACGGGACTGACGCTCGACGGCTCTGCCGAGGGGGTTCTCACGCTTGGTCGTTCCAAGGGTGGATGACCCCGAAGGCGCGGTTGCACTGACGTCACGGGGGCCCAGAAGGGCCGTCCGCCCACGCACCGGAACGGCGGACTTCGCTTGGCGAGCGTGTCCGCGAACCTACTCGAACAGATCCCGGAACGCCTTGGCGAAGGTCTTGTAGGCGTCCCACCCGTCCCTGTCCATCACCTGGTCGATCACCCAGCGGTTCTCCTGCCCCTCGCCCATCAGTCCTTGGATCTCGAACCCGAGGTGGCGCAGAAAGGCGTAGCTGGGGCCGTCGTCCGCCAGCCGGTACTCGGCGTATTCCTCGGACCGCTGGTTGAGTAGGGCGATGAATGGGCTGCCGTAGTCTCCGGGCCCCAGCAAGTCCTGTGAATTGTCCTGCACGTGCTCGACCACCTTGCGTGCAAAGGCGGTGACCAGGGTGCGGCGGTCGTCGTCCTCCAGCCGCTCGTGGGAAAGGCGGTCCGCGATCTGGATCAGGAACACCAGATACTCCTGGATCACCGCCAGGCGCTGGGCGTCGTCGCTGTAGACGAAGCGCTCGCAGTGCAGGTTGATGGCCTTCTCCATGGACACCCTCCAGGCGATGAAGGCCAGTGCCGAGGCGATTTCCGGTAGGGAACGGGTGCTTTCGTCGTTCCACCAATGGCTCTTGATGCGCAGCGCCACGCGTCTCTCCTGATTGTCTGTACGTTCGGCCGGGAATCGGTCCGCGGCCGCGTCCGGGTATATGGGGACGCCTGGGACCCAATCGCATCCTCCCGTTGGTGGGATGAGCGGTTCCGGTTTTCCGGCCCGGACCTGCCAGCGCTTGGAATCGCGGCCCGCAGACCTTAGCCTTGATGGCAGGACAACTCGCCGGGACGCGGTCCCGAGGCACGTCGATGACCGATTCAGCCCTGCAGTTCCTGGCCGAAACCGTGCAGCACAACTGCAACATCTCGGATGCGCGCCACGGGGCGGACTATTCACTCTGCGTCTATCTCATGAAGATGCGGGAATACTACCGCTGGGAGAAGGGCCTCCCTTATGGAGCCTGCCTGGAACGGGAACAGGTCGGCAACTGGCTGGCGACTCGGGAGCAGCTCTGGGAGGAGTTGGAGGGCGCAGAGTTCGAGCCCCTTCCCATCGACGGCGACATCTTCGACCCCTTCGACACGGATGCCATCAACGCCCGTCTCGGTGCCCGGGGCCTGGTCTATAGCGCGGGGCTCGGCAGCCGCGCCAAGCCCCACTTCTTCCTTGGAAACCTGGAGTGCGAGCAGCGCAGTGGAGACTGTGCCGTCTACGTCTCCGCCGACGAGTACGCCCGAGACCTCACTGCCCCGCCCGCGATGACCCTGGGCCAGACCATCTTCCTGCGCCGCGAGTCCCTGCGGCGCATGCTGTGGGAGAAGCTCGAGAGCTGGCGTTGGAGCCGCCCGGACAACGCTCTGGGTCGCGCCTTCGCCTGCTATGACTTCGAAGGCGACCTGGACGATTCGCTGGACGAGATGACAGACCACGAGATCCGCGCCGCGCTTCTCCACGAGCAGGGGGAGTTCGCGGTCGGCGAGCGGCTGGGGGACGACTGGAACCCCATGCTGCTCGACCTCAGCCAGACTCCGGCGGAGATCATGGCCCGGGCGGTGCGTGACCATCTTGCGGATTGCCTCGTTACCCTTCCTGCGCTGGCCGAGGCCGACGATCCCGCGCTGCTGCACTTCTACGTGGGAAATCTCACCGCCATGCGGAAAGAGGTCTTCCCGGGCCTGCTCGCGGCCTACCAGGCCTGGTGGGAGCGAGGCGCCAACCGAGGCGGCGACACCGCCATATTTGCAGCCATCGCCGAACGTGGACGTGGGCATTGGGAGTCCGTCGCCCACGGCATGCTCGATCTGTACCACCGCCACGGCGCGGAGGCCGCGGCGCCTATCGCCGGCCTGGTGGAATCCCGGCGAATGTAGTCGCCTATCCAGGGTTGGAGGGTCTTATCCAATCCTGCGCGGATGCCGTGACAGGGCTTATTGTGCGCGACAACCGGCGCCTCCTGACATCTGGCCTTGGACGCGAGTGGCGGCAGTGTCCCATGTGCGGTCGGTCAGGCAGAGTCGCTCACAGCTGGGTGTCCCCATCCATCTGTTCTCGGACGGGGACCTAGATCGATTGAAGACCACGCTCTGTGGGAATCCATCCGGCTGGCAGGAGCCCAAAACACACGCGTCGGATTGGGCTTACGGGACCTGCGCGTGGGGCACCATGCTGTGTAACGGTCGCTTTGAATTTCAGGGCTCGAAGAGACACGGCCTGTTGAGGTGCCTTGCGGTCATTTGGCCTTATCGGTTACGTCGCGATTCCGACGAATCGTCCGGAACCTCCATCAGAAACATTTGGCCGATCGAGAAAGCTGGCGAGCGGTGCCTCGTGAGTCCTTTCCAATCCAGAAATGAGCCTGTAGGGGGGAGGGTGAGCGCCTAGTTCAAGCGGCAGGTTGTTGGGCCTGGTTGATGGAACGGAACAGTATGGCCCGAGCTGCGTTGAGGCGTTGGGCAGCATCATTGTCGCTGATGGCGTAGGCGATGGCATCGAGCTGATCGAAGGTCACGCCGGGCTTGAGGTATTGGGCGGCCTCGGGCAGGGACTTGAGCTTCTCGTAGGGGGTCGTCATCGTCTCGTAGCGGTAGCGCTTGCGCAGTCGGCCCTTGGCGTCGATCTCCTCGGTGGGGAAGAAACACGGGCGGTGGAAGTTGAGGTAGGGAGACAGGACCCCTTGGGCAAAGTCGTTGACCTGCTCGGCAAAGCGCCCGGGGATGTGGCTGTAGCCGAAGTGCTTGCGCACCACCGAGCCGTTCTTGCTCTCGGCCAGGGCGTTGTCGTTGGTGCGCCGGGAGCGGGACTTGGTGAACTCCACGCGCAGCTTCTCCAGTAGAGCGGCGATGCGGTGATTGACGTACTCCGAGCCGTTGTCGCTGTGGAAGCCGAGGATGGCGAAGGGGAAGGCGTCCAGGAGGGCAGCCAGGACCGGCAGGAGGAAGTGCTCGCTGATGCGCTCCACACTGCCGACGAACTGGAACTGGGTGACCTCGTCGACCAGGTTGATGTGGTAGAGCCCCTTGATGCCGTCGAGGTCGCCTTGGTGGACGGAGTCCACGCGCAGGAAGCCGGGACGGCCCTCGGGGCGTGGGCGGCGTCGCTCGCCGATGCGGATCTGTACCGCCCGGGTCTTGTCCACCCGCCCGCAGCATCGCTGGTAGGTCTTGGAGCCTCTGAGGTTGTACAGGTGGCCGTTGGAGATCCCCGCCAGGCGTTCATACGGAGCATCGCCAAAGACCCGCCAGGCGCGCTCACAGAGCTTGCGCGTGGCCGGCCCCGAGAGGTGGCCGTGCAAGGCATCGACCTCGGCGAGCAGACGCACGTCCTCGGGCGTGTAGCGCCGCGCAAAGGGCCGCGCTGGTGGCCCCCGACGGTCGTCCAACCGCTCCCCGCCCTGGTGACGCGCCACCAGACGCGTGAGCTGCGCCCGCGACAACCCCGTCATCTTGGCCAGATAGGCTCGCATCAGCCCTTTGTCGGCTTTGCCCAGGCGGCGATAGCTAAAGCGGCTCAGGCTCTGAGCGATGAAGGCGTAGGCCGCCTCGCGGTTCGGCGTCTGAATCTCGACCGCCTGGTTGCCCGCCAGGAAGCCACGAACGTCGTCAAGGGTCTTAAGCCCCTGGGTCTGAAGCATCACGATCATCCTCGCATGATGCCCTCTCCCCCGCCTTCAGGCTCACCTCACGTTGGAAACGCCGCCCCTCCTTCAGGCTCATCTGTCATTGGACAAGGCTTCGTGTTGTGGAAACCGGGGAACCAAGTTACTCTTGAGCGTGTTGGGGGGAGTTTTCGTTTGACCCCCCTTGCCAGATTTTCGCTCGATCCCTCGCCAGAGACCGGAATTCCAGCTGGGATGGCGAAGGTGGCCCGTATCAAGCCGGCGTCTCTTCAAACTGGCCCGTTGTCTATGCCTAAGGTGCCGTTCGTTACCTTGTGCCGGTGTGCCAGAAAATGTGCGAGAACGAGATGCCACTGACGCTTGTTGGGGCGCGTTGAAGCTCAAAGTGGCACAGGGCAGGTGCCGCCAGCTGTTGAAGTTAATGAGCTCCGCGAAACCGCACGGGATGGGGTTCAGGTGGTCGGAGGTTCAAATCCTCTGGCCCCGACCAAACCGCTAGGGGCGGTAGCGGAGCCATCCGTTACCGCTCTTTTCGTTTCGGCGGCGCTGGAATTTGCCGCCGGACTTGTCGTCTAGGTTTGGTCGGCGCGGCTGCCGATTCTGCCCGCTCCGATTTACGCCCAGCAGTCCCGGTCATGGCCCTGAACACCACCGCAGAGATCCTCGACGAGCTACGTGCTGGCCGTATGGTCGTCATCATGGATGACGAGGACCGCGAGAACGAGGGCGACCTGCTGCTCGCCGCGGATCGGGTCACGCCCGAGGCCATCAACTTTATGGCCAAGTACGGCCGCGGACTGATCTGCCTGACCCTGACGAAGGAGCGCTGCGAGCGGCTGCGTCTTCCGCTGATGGTCAACGACAATCTCGCTCCTCACTCGACCGCATTCACCGTGTCCATCGAGGCCGCCCACGGCGTGAGCACCGGCATCTCCGCAGCGGACCGGGCGACCACGGTGCGTGCCGCGGTGGCACCGGATGCCCAGCCGCGAGACCTGGTCCAGCCGGGGCACGTCTTTCCTTTGATGGCTCAGCCCGGCGGCGTGCTGGTACGCGCCGGCCACACCGAGGCTGGCTGTGACCTGGCCCGGCTTTCCGGCTTCGAGCCCGCCGCGGTGATCGTCGAGATCCTGAACGAGGACGGCACCATGGCGCGCCGTCCCGACCTGGAGTCCTTTGCCGAGACCCACGGGCTCAAGATCGGCACTATCGCGGACCTGATCCATTACCGGGTGCGCCACGAGAAGGCGGTGCTCAGGGAGTGCGAGTGCGAGCTGCCCACCGAGCACGGCACTTTCCGGATGGTGGCCTACCGGGACACCATCGACAATGAGCTGCACCTCGCGCTCACGATGGGCGACATCGCCCCGGAACGGGCGACCCTGGTGAGGGTGCACCTGCAGAACACCCTCTGCGACCTGTTCGGCACAAGGCATCCGGCCTGCGGCTGGCCCCTCTCCGACGTGATGCGCCAGGTTTCGGAGGCGGGGGAGGGCGTAATCGTGGTGCTGCGAAACCGCGACTCGGCAGGAGACTTGCTCAGCCGCTTCAGGGACTTCCAGCTCCATGATTCGGAGGATTCTGTGCCGCAGCGCCGTCAACAGGATCGCGCGGAGCTGCGGACCTACGGCATCGGCGCCCAGATCCTTGCGGATCTGGGTGTGCGCAAGATGCGGGTGATGAGCGCCCCCAAGGCCATGCACGGCATCTCCGGCTTCGATCTGGAGGTGGTCGAATATGTGGGCGGAGGGCGCTGAGGAGGATTCGCCTCGGAGGCGTCAGATCAACAACGGTCGCGCCTCCCCGCTGCAGCAACGCGGGGTTTCGACGAGCGGCGACCCTGCAATCTCTCCGTGTCCTCGGTATCCTCTGCGGCGACCTTCTCCAGACTTCAACGATTTGCAGCGGAGACCCGCATCATGAGCATCAAGACCGTCGAGGGCGTCCTGCGCGCCGACAAGGCCCGTTTCTGTCTGGTGGTATCGCGCTGGAACGGATTCATCGTGGAGAACCTGGAGAAGGGCGCCGTCGATGCCCTCAAGCGCCACGGGGCGGCCGACGGGGACCTCACCATCGTGCGCGTCCCAGGCGCCTTCGAGATGCCGCTCGCCATCGATCGGGTCGCCAAGAAGGGCGGGTTCGACGCCATCGTTGCACTGGGGGCCGTGATCCGCGGCGGAACCCCCCACTTCGAATACGTTGCCGGCGAGTGCGTCAAGGGCATGGCCCAGGTGAGCCTCAAGCACGGTATCCCGGTGGCCTTCGGTGTGCTCACAGTGGACAGTATCGAGCAGGCCATCGAGCGCGCCGGAACCAAGGCAGGCAACAAGGGGGCCGAGGCCGCCCTGTCCGCCCTGGAGATGGTGAACCTGCTTCGTGAGCTTGACTGAGCGCCGGTCGTGGCATCCGGGAAGGGCGCCGTCAGTCCCCGCAGCCAGGCCCGCCGCTACGCGGCGCTGGCGCTCTATCAGTGGAACCTGACCCGCGAGGACCCAGCGAGCATCAAGCGCCACATGCTCGACGACCCGGAATGGCTGGATGCCTTGGCCGCGTCCCTGAGCGGCGCCGAGGACGACGCCCCCATCGACCCCAAGCTCCGCTTCCGCTTCAACCAAGAGCTGTTCG
This sequence comes from uncultured Gammaproteobacteria bacterium, assembly GCA_963698355.1. Lineage (GTDB taxonomy): Bacteria > Pseudomonadota > Gammaproteobacteria > Chromatiales > Chromatiaceae > Thiodictyon. The sequence continues at coordinate 25,489 of CAVOQO010000068.1, forward strand.
ACACCTTGCTCAAAGGGGTGCCGGCGCGGGTGGCGGAGATCGACGCCGAGTTGGATCAGGTCCTCGACAGGCCCGTGAGCCAGGTTGACCCGGTTGAGCTCGCGATCCTGCGCCTGGGCGCCTACGAGATCCTGTTCACGCCGGAGATCCCCGACCGGGTCGCCATCAATGAGGCGGTGGAGCTTGCCAAGCTTCTTGGGGCCCATGAGGGCCACCGCTACGTCAACGGCGTCCTCGACAAGATCGCTCGCCATCGGGCCGCAGCGGCGCCTCCTGGCCTCTGAACCCGCCGGGGTCGGCATGGCGTCCGAATTCGACCTGATTCGCACCCATTTCGCTGACCTGGGTCCGCCGCGCGGGGACGTCGTGCTTGGGGTTGGAGACGACTGCGCCCTGCTTGCGGTCCCGTCTGGCCAGCGTCTCGCGGTCAGCATCGACACCCTGGTAAGCGGCACCCATTTCCTCCCTGACGTCGACCCTGAGGCCCTCGGCTACAAGTCGCTTGCGGTCGGTCTGAGCGATCTGGCCGCCCTGGGGGCGGACCCGGCCTGGGCCACACTGGCCCTGACCCTACCCGCCGACCTGGCGCCGGGCAGCGCTCCCTGGGTCGCCGCCTTCGCGCGAGGCTTCGGCGCCCTAGCCCAGACCCACGGTGTGCGACTGGTGGGGGGCGATACCACCTGCGGACTCCTCTCGGTAACGGTTCAGGTCCACGGGTTCGTTCCCGATGGCCTGGAGGTGCGCCGGTCGGGCGCACGTCCCGGCGACCTGATTTGTGTGAGCGGTACCCTGGGGGATGCGGGGCTCGCGCTGCGTGAACTGCTCGCCGACCGAGCCCCGGAGGGGTTTCTGCGTTCCCGCTTGGACCGCCCGGTCCCGCGGGTGGCCCTTGGGCTGGCCCTGCGGGGGCTGGCGACCGCCATGATCGACGTCTCTGACGGTCTGGCCGCCGACTTGGGGCATATCCTGGAGGCGAGCGGGGTGGGGGCCGAGCTGGACCTCGGGTCGCTCCCACTGTCCGCGCCGGTGGCAAGGGCCGTGGTCGAGGACGGTGACTGGACCCTGCCCTTGGCCTCGGGGGACGACTACGAGCTCTGCTTCTGCCTGCCCGCCGAGCGGGCTGCGGCCCTGCCGGGTCTCGCCGAGCGCTCGGGCTGCCCATTGACTGTCATCGGCAAAATCCGTTCGGGGCAAGGGCTGATCTGCCTGGGCCCTGACGGCCGAGCGGTCAAACTGGCTCGGACCGGATTCGACCACTTCGGTACGCCGGATGTCTGAGTTGCCTGCCGGATTCGATCCGCGCCGACTTCACCACTGGATCGCCTTCGGCTTCGGGTCCGGTCTGGCGCCACGCGCCCCAGGCACCTTTGGGACCCTGGCCGCCGTCCCGCTCTATTGGCTGCTCCAGCCCCTGCCCCTGACTGCCTACCTGGCAGCGCTCGTTGTGCTCTCCGGCATCGGCGTTTGGGCCTGCGGGCGGACGGCTCGGGAGCTGCGGTCCAAGGACCCGTCGGCCATCGTCTGGGACGAGGTGGTGGGCTATCTGCTGGCCATGGCAGGCTCCCCGGGTGGGTGGCGCTGGGTGCTCGCGGGCTTCGTCGTCTTTCGCGTCTTCGACATCGTCAAACCCTGGCCCATTCGGGTGCTGGATCAACGGATCACTGGGGGACTCGGGATCATGTTGGATGATCTGGCCGCCGGTGCCATGACCTGGGCGGTGCTGGGCCTCGCGGCTGGGGTGCTCGGCCGCTGAAAGCGGACGGAAGCGCGCTCGGGTCTTCAGGTCCGTCGGCGCCCGGCACGTGCAACTGGGGCAGCACTCAAGGGGTCCTCGGGCCAGGCGTGCTTGGGGTAACGCCCACGCAGCTCCTTGCGAACCTCCGCATAGCCTCTGGACCAGAAGCCGGCGAGATCGCGGGTGACCTGCACCGGCCGGCCGGCGGGGGAGAGCAGGTGAAGTAACACGGGGACTCGACCGTCGCAGACGGCCGGTGTCTCGCGGGCGCCGAACAGCTCCTGCAGGGGCACGGGCAGCACCGGCTCCGGACCGGCCAGGTAGTTCAGTCGGCGGCGATTGCCGGCCGGGGTGGTCAGGGTCTCGGGCGCTAGGTCGTCGAGGCGGGCGCGTTGGGGCCAATCCAGACGACTTGCCAATAGGTCTGCGAGGCGCAGGGTGCTGACCTCCGCGAGGCTGCGTCTACCCTGGAGCCAGGGGGCGAGCCAGACGCGGAGGTCACGGAGCAGGGCGGCATCAGACAGGTCCGGCCAGCTGCCGCCGTCCTGGCTGCGGGCGAGCGCGACCCGCGCCTGAAGCTGGCGGGCCGCCCCGTCCCAGGGCAGGGCGCGCTCGAAGTCACGTTCCACCTGATCGAGCAGCAGAGCCAGTGCGCGCTCCGGGTCGGCCAGCGCCAGGGCCTGGGAGTCCAGCACCAGGGCCCCGATGCGGGTCTCCCGGCGGGCGGTGACGGCCTCGAGCTGCGGGTCCCACGCCACCAAATCCTCTTGGCGGATACGCGCGGCGAGGACTTGCCGCAACGCCGCCTCGCTCACTGGCAGGGCAAGCAAGATGCGGGCGTCGCGCCCGCGGACGTCCAGCTCCGCGGCGACCAGGTAGGGGTGGACGGCGAGCGCATCGCCTTGGGGCAGATCGGCCCCGGTTCCGCTGGAAAGCAGATAGCGGCCGTCCCGTCCGTTGCGGCGCTGGGCGATCCGGTCCGGATAGGCGACGGCCAGCAGGGCACCGGGCTCGGGCTGCGGCATGGGTCCCAGCCCGGCGTCGTGGGCGGTCCGTTTTCGGTCTGGCGGGCGCTGTGGACAGAGCCGGCGACTCAGCCGGTCGGCTGCAGAGAGCCGGGAACGTTCCATCCCGGGCTCGCGCCGGCCTTCGCGAAAGGCCTCCAGCGCCGCGAGGCGCAGCCCCAGGTCCGCCGGACGCGGCTCGCCGGGCTGGCCGATCCAGCCGTCGCGCTCCGAGATCAGGGCACCCAGATCGGCGGCGAGCCGGCCTGCACCAATCTCCTGACCCGCCACCAGCATGACGGCGAGCCTCGGGTGAAGGGGAAAGTCCGCGAGCCGCCGGCCCAGGGCGGTGATGGCATCCGAGCCGTCCAGGACCCGCAGGTCCTGGAGCAGGGTGACCGCCTGGCGCCAATGGTGGACCGGCGGCGGGTCCAACCAGCTCAGGCTGTTGGGGTCTCTGATGCCCCACAGGGCCAGCTCCAACGCCAATGGGGCCAGATCGGCGTCCAGGATCTCAGCGGGCCTATGGGCGGGCCGGCCGACCTCCTGGGCGCGGGTCCAGAGCCGGTGGCAGACGCCGGGCGCGAGGCGTCCGGCCCGTCCCGCGCGCTGTTCGGCGGAGGCCAGCGGGATAGGCTCCGTGACCAGGCGGGTAAGCCCTGAGCCGGGGTCGAAGCGCGGCTTGCGGGCCAGCCCGCTGTCGATGACCGTGGTGACCCCTTCGATGGTGAGACTGGTCTCGGCGATATCGGTGGCGAGAACCACCCGCCGCCGGCCACCCCGTGCGGGCACCAGGGCCCGTTGTTGCTCTTCCACCGGCAGGGTCCCGTGCAGGGGGAGGAGGTCGAGCCCGTCTTCGCAGGTCTCAGCCAGGCGCCGGCGTAGCCGCTCGATTTCCCGGACGCCGGGCAGGAACACGAGCAGGTCGCCGTCCCCGTCCGACAAGGCCTGTCGAACGGCCAACTCGGCGGCCAACACGATGTCCCGCGGCGCGATCGTCGCGTAACGGACCTCCACGGGGTAGCTGCGCCCCTCGGCGGTGATGACCGGCGCGCTGCCCAGCAGGCGCGCGGCGGCCTCGGTATCGAGGGTCGCCGACATGATCAAGATGCGCAGGTCCGGGCGCAGGGCAGCGGCCGCGTCCAGGGCCAGCGCGAGCCCCAGATCGGCCTGGAGGCTGCGCTCGTGGAACTCGTCGAAGATGAGCAAGGAGACCCCGATGAGGCCGGGGTCCGACTGGAGCCGGCGTGTCAGGATACCTTCGGTCAGGACCTGGACTCGGGTGCGCGGACCGATGCGTCGCTCGAAACGTACCTGGTAGCCAACCGTCTCGCCCAGTGACTCGCCGAGCAGGTCCGCCATGCGCGCGGCGGCCATGCGCGCTGCCGGGCGGCGCGGCTCGAGCATCAGGATTCCGGCCCCCCCGAGCCAGGGGGCATCCATCAGCAGGAGCGGGACCCGGGTCGTCTTGCCGGAACCGGGCGGGGCGGTCAGGACCGCGTGGCCCAGCGCCAGGGCAGCGGAGAGTGGGGGGAGCGCCGAGTCGACCGGCAGCGGCGCTCCCGGAAAGGCCGGGCTCAGGATTCGGGTTGCCCTTCGGCCGTCGCCTCCGGCGTGGCTTCAGTTACAGCTTCGGGCGCGGCCTCGGGAGCGGACTCCGGTACTGCTGCCTTGGGCTCAGGCAGCTTGACCAGCTGCTCGGCCGTCAGGATGCGCGTCTTGTCTTCGCCGTGGAGCCACTGCTTGTCCTTGCCCTTGATCGCATAGCGTCCGGACTTCTTCTCGTAGATGGTGTAGTCGGCGGTTTTCTTGACTTGTTGCATGATGTCTTCAGTGTTTCCGTCGGTGTGTGGTCAGTGGATTTTGGGTTGCAGTTAGTCGCGGCCGATCTGTCCGCCGGCTGCGTCCTGGTCGCGGCTCGCCGTCATCAGGGCCCGGATATCGCTCTCGCGTACCGGCTGCACCAGCACCGCGTGGAGCGGGAAGCGCTCGGCCAGTCGATCGACGTAGTTGCGTTGCTCCTTGGCCACCAGCACCAGGACGCGGGCCCGGGGTGCATATTTCTGCAGGCTTCCAAGGAAGACGTCGAGGTTGCTCAGGTTGGCGCCCGCATAGTTGTTCCCGAAGCCGTAAAAGAACTCGGCCACCACCCAGTCCGGTGGCCGGGTCTTGAGTGCCTGGACGGCCTTGCGCTGGGAGGGGAGGCGCAGCTCCTCGATGCCCAGCCGTCGGTAGAGGGCAGACAGGTTCGGATGGCCGGGGGACTCGATGACCGAGTAGAGCAGCGCGCCGCCCATGGTCCCGCGGGGCTAGTGGCGGTCGCCCCCGTCGCCGCCTCGGGAGATGTAGCCGCCCTCGCCGTCGGCGTCTTCGTCGCCCGATTGCTTCTGCAGCTCCGGCGGATCGTTCTTCGGGTGGTCGCGCTCGATCTGTACCCGAAAGTCCGCGATCAGGGCCGCCATGGCCCCCAGGGCAGCCAAAACCGGGGTCATCAGGGTCAGCAACCCAGCGATGCCGACCCCGGCGGTTAGCGGTATCTCTATGATGGCCTCGCCGGTGGGGCGGCGCACCACCACACGGCGTACGTTGCCCTCTTCGATCAGGGCCCGGACCTTGTCCACCAGCTCGGAGCCGCGGACCTGAATCTCTTCGGTAATCGAGCGGTTTTCCTGGTCGTGCACTCTCGTGATTCCTCTGTCGTCGGGGTTGTCCACTTTAACCGGATGGCCGCTGATCGCAAGGGCGCACGATCGGCGTCGCGATCCGGCTGCATCGGGTCCGGTCCGTGCCGCACCTAGCGATGTCGGATGAAGTCGTAGATGTTCAGGTAGTCCTGTCCCGGGTGGTTCCAGGAGTTATCGGCCCGCATCGCGTTCTTCATCAGCTCCCGGAAGTGATCCGGGTGCTTGTAATAGCAGGCGATGGCGCGGCCTAGCGCCGATTCCAGGCCCTGGGCGTCGTAAGTCTCGAAGCTGTAGCCGTTGCGCTCGTGCAGCGGGTGCAGTGAGTGGTCCTTGTCGAAGACGGTGTCGGCCAGGCCGCCGATGCTGCGCACGACCGGGACCGTGCCGTAGCGCAGGGCGATCAGCTGGGTCAGCCCGCAGGGCTCGAACTGGCTCGGCACCAGCATCATGTCGGCGCCGGCATAGATGAGGTGAGACAGGTCCTCGTCGAACCCGATCTCCAGGTGGCAGTCGGGGCTGTCGTTCAGCATGTGCTTCAGGCCCCAGAAGTCGGCATTGATGCCGGGGTCCGGGCTGGAGCCGAGCAGCACGAACTGGGCGCCGTGCTCGAGAGCGTAGAAGATTGCGTGGCGCACCAGCTCCAGGCCCTTCTGGGGGTCGAGCCGGCCGATGAATGCGACGATGGGCTTATCGCTGTCGGCGAGCATGAAACGGTGGCGCAGCGCCCGCTTGTTGTCGTACTTGCCGTCGATCGAGTCGATGCCGAAGCGCGCCGGGATGTGGCTGTCGATCTCGGGGTTCCACACGTCGTAATCGACGCCGTTGACGACGCCGCCGTACTTCATGTGATGGGTGAAGAGGGTCGGCTCCAGGCCGAAGCCCTGACCCTGGTCTTTGGTCTCGAAGGCATAGCGCGGGGAGACGGTGGTGACGAAGTTCGAGTAGACGATGCCGCCCTTGAGCAGGTTCAGCGCCCCGCGGTGTTTGTTGTCGCCCAGGCGCTCGTAGGTCATGAAGCGCTCGGGCCGATTCAGCCCGGTGGCGCGCAGCAGCTCCACGCCGGTGACGCCCTGGTGCAGAAAGTTATGGATGGTCAGGCAGACCCGCGGGTGGTGCATGCCGAGCGGCTGGTAGAGCTCGTAGAGGAAGACGGGTATGAGGGCGGTCTGCCAGTCGTGGCAGTGGATGACATCCGGCTGCTTGCCCGCCTTCCACATGAACTCCATCGCGGCCCGGGAGAAGAAGGCGAAGCGCAGCACGTCGTCCTTGAAGCCGTAGAGGCTACCGCGATTGAAGAAATTGTCTTGCGAATGGGGCTCGATGAAGAAGCACTTGCGGTCGTGCACAAAGCCGAAATAGACAGTGCAGTGGATGGCCCCTTCGTACCAGGGCACCCACAGGTCGCGGTAGACCTCGTGCATGTCGAAGATGTGGTCGTAACGCAGGTTGTCGTACTTCGGCAGGATGATCTCGACATGGTTGCCGCGGATGGCCAGCTCGCGGCTCAGGCCGAACACCACGTCGGCGAGCCCGCCGACCTTGGCGATCGGGGCCATTTCCGGTGTCACATGGACGATGTACAGGCTCGGGCGGTGCTCGTGTGAACGAACCGGCGGCGGCTCGGGCGCCGGTTGCGGTGCTCTCGCCTCCAGTGGTGTCTCCGGTGTCTGCGCCGGAGCGGTCGGGTAGGTCGGGGTCTCGGGGGCCCTGGGCTCGGGCGGCTCGGTGACTTTCTCGGAGAAGGGTTCGGGTGCTGCTGGCCGCTCTGGCTGGGCAATCGGTGGCGGTGCCTTGGCCGCGCCGGTGGGCGGGGTGGGCGTGGCGGCCTCCGCCGCCGTCGTCCGCACAGTCGCGTCCGGGACAGCCGTGCGCTTCGGGGTCTCGACGGGCGTGGCCTCGGGCTTGATGCTCGCAGGCGTCTCCGGGCGCGACGGCTGCCCGGGGACAGGTGTCGGCTCAGGGGACGTACGTTCGGCAGTGGCCCCCGGCGGGGGCGTCCGGGCCTTCGCGCCCGATTGCTGCCCGTTCCCTTCAGCGGGAGTCTGCTCGGCGGCGACGGCGTCTTTGCCCGAGTCGTGGTCCCCGACTTTGCCCTCTGCTGCCGGCTCGCCTTTGGCGGGCACGGGCTTTGAGGACTGCACGATCGGTGGGGTCTGGGTTGCCGGCTGCGCGACCGCCGGTGCAGTCGACTTGGCCGTCTCCCCTGCCGCCGTCTCCCGACGCGCCGGTGCCTTCGCCCCGCCGGCTTCCGGTTTCCGCCCGTCTTCTCGTGCCGTCGTCTCAGTTGAGGCGTCGCCGGCGCGCGGCTGCGTGGTCGGTGTCTCGGTGGGTGGGATCCGCTTCTTCGCCATCGTTTCGCGTCCTGGTGTGGTCGTCGTGGTCGAGCCGCCGGGGAGGCGCGACAGCCGTCATTCAGGCCCTATTGCTCGACAGTATCGCCGGTGACCTTGGTCTCCCCGGTCTCGGAGTCCGTTTCAGCAGTCTCGGCAGGTGCTGCCACCGCCGCAATCGGCTTTAGGACGATGCCGGCCAGCGGCGGCAGCGTCACCAGCAAGGAGCGGGGGCGATCCATCCAGGCAACCGGCTCCGTGATCAAGGGCTCGCTGCCCCGCGCCACCCCGCTGCCGCCGTACATCTGGGCGTCGGAGCTCAGGATCTCCTCGTAGGGGCCCTCGGCGCGGACGCCGATACGATAGCCCTCCCGCGGCACCGGTGTGAAGTTGAGCGCGATGACCAGGTGCTGACCCTCCTCCAGGCCCTTGCGCTCGTAGACCAGCACTGAGCGTTGCGCGTCGTTGCAGTCGATCCACTCAAAGCCCTGCCAGTCGAAGTCCTGGGCGTGCAGCGGCGGCTCGGTCCGGTAAAGTCCGTTCAGGCGCTGCACCAGCTCCCGGACGCCCCGATGGAAGGGATAGTCGACGACATACCAGTCGAGGGCTCGGGTGCTGTTCCACTCCTCTCCCTGCGCGTGCTCCGCGCCCATGAACAAGAGCTTCTTGCCCGGGTGGGTGAACATGTAGGTGTAAAGCAGCCGCAGGTTGGCGAAGCGCTGCCATTCGTCCCCGGGCATCTTGTAAAGGAGCGATCGCTTGCCGTGGGTGACCTCGTCGTGGGACAGCGGCAGCAGGAAGTTCTCCGTGAAGGCATAGAGCATGCTGAAGGTCAGGGAGCCCTGGTGATATTGGCGGTGGACCGGCTCGCGCTCCATGTAGGCCAGGGTGTCGTTCATCCAGCCCATGTTCCACTTCAGGTCGAAGCCGAGCCCGCCGACATAGGTCGGGCGCGTCACCTGGGGCCAGGACGTGGACTCCTCGGCCATGATCAGGGCTCCGGGGACCTGGACGTGCACCACCTCGTTGAGCTCGCGCAGGAAGTCGATGGCCTCCAGGTTCTCACGGCCCCCATGGCGGTTCGGGACCCATTCGGTCCGCGAATAGTCCAGGTACAGCATCGAGGCGACCGCATCGACCCGCAGCCCGTCGATATGCAGCTCCTCCAGCCAGTACAGAGCACTGGAAAGCAGGAAGTTCTTCACCTCGGTGCGCCCGAAATTGAAGATCAGCGTCTCCCAGTCCAGGTGCTCGCCCAGACGCGGGTCCTCGTGCTCGTAAAGCGCCGTGCCGTCGAAGCGGGCCAGGCCGTGGGCGTCCTTCGGGAAGTGCGCCGGCACCCAGTCGAGGATGACCCCGATGCCGTTGGCATGGCAGTGGTCGATGAACCAGCGGAAGTCGTCCGGGCTGCCGAAGCGGCTGGTGGGGGCATAGTAGCCCGTGGTCTGGTAGCCCCAGGACAGGTCATAGGGGTGCTCGGTGACCGGCATCAGCTCGATGTGAGTAAAGCCCAGGTCCAGCACGTGCTCGACCAGCCGGCGGGCCAGGTCCCGGTAGCCGAGCATCTCACCCTCCGGCCCGCGCTGCCAGGAGCCCAGATGGACCTCGTAGATGGACATCGGCGTGTGCAGCCAGTCCAGCTCCTGCCGCGCCTCCAGCCAGGTCTGGTCGGACCATCGGAAGCGGCTGTCCGGTTCGATAACCGACGCGGTCTTGGGGCGCAGCTCGAAGCGCCGTCCGAACGGGTCCGACTTGAGCTGGATTGCCCCGCTCGGGGTGCGGACTTCGAACTTGTAGACGCCCCCCGGGCTCAGGTCCGGGATGAACAGCTCCCAGACGCCGTTGCCGTGCAACCGCATCGCATGGGTGCGCCCGTCCCAGTCGTTGAAGTCGCCGACGACGCTGACCCTGGCCGCGTTCGGCGCCCACACCGAGAACAGCACGCCGCCCACGCCCTCGGTCTCGTGGACGCGGGCGCCCAGCATCCGGTACGCGTGCCAGTGGCGCCCCTCGCCGAACAGGTGCAGGTCGAAGTCCGGCAGCTGGTAGGGGAAGCAATAGGGGTCGTGTCCGATGTGCTCGCGGTGGTCACGATCGCGCCAGATCAGCCGGTAGCGCTCCGGGACCGCATCGGCGGGTCCCCGCCACTCGAAGAGATCGGTGCCCTCGATGCGGGTCATCGCATGCCCGCCGTCGGCAATCGTGACCGTCTCCGCCTGCGGGTTCAGCACCCGCACGACGATTCCGTCGCCGTCGGGATGCCGGCCCAGCACCGAAAAGGGATCCGAGTGGGTCGCGTCGACGACCATCTGCAGGGGCTTGGGCAGTTGTGCGCGATTCATCCTGGATACCTCGTTCGGACGGGCGCGGCGGGATGCCGGGGGGCAATTATGCGCGATCTGGCGGGCGCGTGCTCGCGGTCACGGCCCGCGCGGGCCGCGGTTCAGCTAACGGCATTCCTGCTGGACCGTCAACCCGATTGCCTAGCCGATCCTTTAATTCTGCCGGTACGCGCGAGGTGTCAGCGATCGATATGGCTGGAAGGCGGCTGGCCGGCGACGTCTGTCTTCAGGTCGCCGTCCACGTAGCACCACCGGCCGTCGATCCGTTCGAAGCGGCTCCGCTCGTGGACTCGATGGGCGCGACCGCCGACCTTGTAGCGTGCGACGAATTCCACCGTGCCCCGGTCGTCGTCCGGGCCCCCAGCCTCGGTGGCGACGATCTTGAGGCCGATCCAGCGTACCGACTCCCCCAGATCTAGGCGCGACGGGCGGGTCTGGGGATGCCAGGTCTCCCACAGCCACGCGGCGTTGCGCTGCGCATAGGCAGTGTAGCGGGAACGCATGAGCCGTTCCGCAGTTGCGGGCACAGTGGTGCCCTCGATGAAAGGGTGGCAGCAGTCTGCGTATGGCCGGCCGGAGCCGCAGGGGCAGGGGGGCAGGTCTGTCATGGGATATATCGGGATATCCGGCAGGTAAGCAGCGAGAAGGGATGGTGAATGGGAAACGTGCTCTTGGCAGAATGATACGAACGGTCGGCCGTGAGGGGCCACCGACCGGACCATTGTGGCTCAGTTGAGTTGATGCCCGTGAAGCGGTGCCCGCATCACGTCAGAGGTAAGGGAATCGCGCACGGCGGCCGACAAGGGCCTTGGCTCGGCAGCTAGGACGCGCTCATAGTCGCACCGCTTGGTGGCTGGCCTATCTCGGTGTTTCCCGCACTGCTCGCTCCGGTGCGCGTGCCGCCAGCCGATGGTTCGGGCGCCAATGCCTGCGCACCGGTGCGGGGCCCTGCGTCTGGTTGCGGATCCGCCGGGATCGAGGCACCGGTCGCGAAATGCGGTGCTCGGAATTCTGAGATTTAGCACTTAAAATGCGGGAAAGGGTGCAGGACGGGGACTGTGCCGGCGTCCATGGGGCCGAGTATCTGGATTAAACGACGAATAGCGGGACATCAGAAGAGATGAGCGTATCGAGCCGGACGCATAAAAAGGGTTCCAAACGACGATATAAGTTCAGGGTTTATAATTTGCACTTCGGCTTGTATAGCCAATGGGGGGCGCAGTCCATTCGGGAGGTCAAAAAGCGCCATGAGTTTCTGCTTTTTGGCTGGAATACCTGGAAGAGAGATGGCGATGCCAGAGCATTCAGCGTTTGGACGCAGTCGGAGGTTGATGAGGTTGATACACTGGAGGGCCCCTATCAGCCGAACATCAGCGCGGCAGGCCGGAAGAAATGGATTCGTCACGATACAGGCATACTACCCACGACAAACAATGGGATCATAATGACATACCGTTGGGATGGAAAAGACTATGAGCTTGATACTGGCATTAACTGGTATACATTAATTCCTTCAGTAGCGGCAATAATTATCGTATTGTTTCTCGTCGGGTTTTGGGTTGTTGCTTGGTATCATCGAATGGCCGGAACAACAATCGCGTAGCGAATGCTACTGATTCGGCCATGACTCGGAGTGGAATAAAGTGCCGTGCGAGTTTTGCGCTGGCGAGCAGGATGAACTGAGTTCTGCAGGGAGTCGTGAACCACTTTAGGACCGGACCGTGGGCACTGTCGCAGAGGACGGAGATCGTAATGACCTTCCGCGTCGTCGGCTCCCAGTCGGCTCCCAGTCGGCTCCCAGTGCGATCAGTTAGCAGTTAGCGCGGGCGAAAGACGGTCGCCTTTGCTTGTCATGCGAGTCTATGCCGTCAGGCGCGCTCTGATGACAACCGAGCCACTCCTCTGAACGACGAAGCAGATACGCTTGTAGTGAAAAATTGACCCAATCGGATGCAGGGACAGCAATCCGATATCCGCAATCTCGGGCAGTTTGGACGCCGAATGCGATGATTCTAGAGGGCTCTGGAGTGTCAGCTTTTTTTACACGTCAACATGCTCCACGAACCCATGTCACAGAAAATACGAGAAAAAGCTCAGTGGCATAGTTGTTGCAGACCGCTGAGGTAGAGAAGCAGCACGGTTACGTTGCCGTAAATCAAGGGCATAAAAAGATGACAAACCCAGCGAAGGAACATCCGGCATTGGGAGTGCGTGGGTTGGTGAGTGATCCCCGCAAGACGCGCTTGGTCGCTTCGGGTCTGGTTGCGCTTGCCGCGATCGCCGCGGGCGGAGTATCCGCAGAGTACATGGTGCAAAGCGGCAGTACCCCGGAGTTAGAGAAGCTAATAACGATTGCCTCGCTTCAACTGAAGCGCATCGTTTCGCCCCCTGGCGAGCCGGTCCCGCGTCTCGGCCCAGGGGCGATGGGCCGACGGGATGTTGGCGAGCCGGCCTCTGCCTCTTCGGGTAGCCCCCCAAAGCTCGCGAGTCGACGTGGCCCGGTGGACCCGCTCAGCATCGGGGAACCACCCTGGGCCGCTATTCAGGACTTCTGGTCAGGGAGCGCATATGGGTTTACGGACGGGAAACTGTCTTCCGACGATCAATCGCCGGATGAGTTGTCGAAGCATTTTGGCACCTTTGGGTTGTCCCAGCGCGCGGGGGCCTCGAATGCTCTGACCCTGGCGGAGCTTCCCTCGTCTTGGACGGGCATCAACGCGTATGGCGGCTTCGATCGCCCGGTACAGACGGCCGCTTCCAAACTGCCAACACCGAGTAATGCACCAGCCGAGTCGACTCATCGGCCAACTGAGGCAAGTCCGAATAATGCCGGACAGCCGGCAGGGCCGGAGCCCGGACCGGGTAATGCCGGACAGCCGGCAGGGCCGGAACCCGGACCGGGTAATGCCGGACAGCCGGCAGGGCCGGGTGAGCCACCTGTTGCGGGAAGCCCGACTGGGACGCAGCCTCCTCCCAAGGGAGCTGGGAGCGAAGCTTTTCCAGACATTATTAAGAATGCGGGAGGCGAGCAAGAGACGCCGGTCGTCGGGGCCCCTGAAGACAACGACCCCGTGGAGCTGCCGCCTCTGCAAATCGTAGAGGCAGGAACAACGCCGATGCCAGGTCTAGATGATGAATTGACGATCGTCGACGAGAAGACCTCGGACGAGGGGCAGGCCCGAACGAGGGGCAGGACCAGGGCGACGCGAGTACTGCAGCTGTTCCCACACCGGGGTCCCTTCTCTTGCTTGCATTGGGGCTCTTCCTGCTCGGTAGCTTCAAGACGGGTAGAAAGGCATTTTCGATGGCGGTCAGCTCAGTCACCCGGGCGCCTCGGGATCTTATCTGATACTTCGCGAACGCAAGGCTCATTGCCTTGCGTTTGCAGCCATTCGCGTTGATGCGCTCTCCACGAGCGCTACCGCTGTTTCAAGCGGACCACAGGGGGCCTTCTTCCATCGCGGCGATCTGCTCGCGCAGGGCGAGGATGTGGTCTTGCCAGTAGTGCTGGGTGCCGAACCAGGGGAACGCGGCAGGGAAGGCGGGGTCCTCCCACCGACGGGCCAGCCAGGCGGCATAGTGGATCTGGCGCAGGGTGCGCAGTGCCTCCATCAGGTGCAGCTCCCGGTGGTCGAGCTCGCGAAAGTCCTCGTAGCCTGCGAGCACGTCGGCGAGCTGCCGGCTCATGTCGGGGCGGTCGCCGGAGAGCAGCATCCACAGGTCTTGGATGGCGGGCCCCATGCGGGCGTCGTCGAAGTCGACGAAGTGGGGTCCGGCGTCGGTCCACAGCAGGTTGCCCCGGTGACAGTCCCCGTGCAGACGGATGATGTCGACGTCGCCGGCGCGGGCGAAGCACGCGCGCACGCCGTCGAGCGCCTGGTCTACGACGCTCTCGTAGGCGGGCAGCAGGTCCGTGGGGATCCAGCCGCCTGAGAGCAGGAAGTCACGAGGGCCGGTTCCGAACCCCTGAATGTCCAGGGTCGGCCGGTGGGCGAAGGGCCGCACGGCACCGACGCCGTGGATGCGGCCGATGAAGCGTCCGATCCATTCCAGGATCCGGGGGTCGTCGAGCTCCGGGGTTCGCCCGCCGCGGCGCGGGCTCAAGGAGAAGCGGTAGCCGCGGTGGCTGTGCAGGGTGCGGCCTTCGGTCGCGAAGGGCGCGACGGCGGGGATCTCCTGGTCCGCCAGCTCCTGCGTGAAGCCGTGCTCCTCCAGGATGGCCGCATCGCTCCAGCGCCCCGGCCGGTAGAACTTGGCGATGACCGGCTCTGCCTCGTCCAGGCCCACCTGATAGACCCGGTTTTCGTAGCTGTTGAGCGCCATCAGGTGCCCGTCGGTGGGCAGCCCGATGGACTCCACGGCGTCCAGGATCAGGTCCGGGCTCAAGTCCGCATAGGGAGTCGGGCTCTCGGCGTGTGGCTTGGACCCGATGGCGACTTCGCCGGTTCGAGATTCGGTGGGGCTATTCGGATTCATCGCGCGATTCTACGCGCGATCGCCCTGGGCCGCGGATGGATCCGCGGACCGCGGGTCTTGCCCGGCTCAACGACCAAGCCTGCTATTCACCCCCGCGAAAATCCGGCAGGGCGTTGGGTTTGCACGCGCCCACGACGATGGGCCGATGCTGACAGCCGGCCTTCAGGAGCGCAGCGAAACAGGCCAGCCCGTCGCAGACCACTCCGAGCCCCGCCCGCCGCTTGCGCTCCAGCGCGCCGCCTCACACTGCGCTTCGCTCCCGAGCTGGCGCAAGAACTCCGGCAGCCAGGGATGCCGATTTAGGCGGCGACGAGAATATCTTGCCAGTCGGGGTGGCGTGATGTTGCTGATCCAGTGCAGCCAGGTCACACGGTGGAGGCAAGCGACTGACCGCTTGCGGATACGTTCCGCGGAGCTCGCGCCCGAGCTTGTCAGCTCCCAAGCTTGCCCCGCATTTCTGCTAGCCGCTCGCGGTAGCTCACTTGGATTGCGCGAATGTGTCCCACGACGTTTTCCAGGCACTCCAGCTTCGACTCGTCCTGAGCCTCCTCGAGCCACTGCTCCATTTCTTCCCGAAGCACATCGAGAATGTCGATCGCGCCAACCAGTTGTTGGACTTGGGCGGCGGTGTCGGGTTTGTCGGCATTTGGCATGCTCTCTCTACTCCATTCTTTCTTTGCGGGCCATACGGATGCATTCGCGCCTGACGGACCCGCGTGTGACGATGACCAGAAGTGATGTCGCTGCCAGGAAACCGGTGGACTCAAGCGATCGCGGCGGGAGACGCGCCCGCATCATAGCGCACTTGGCAGGGTCGGCCGCGTGTCTCAGACCCGTGGCAACGCCGGCCAGCGTGGCCAAAGCGAGGCGATCAGCCCGCCTCCGCGGTCGGCACGGCACCGCCGACGCTGCGCAGTAGGGCGTAGTCGTCGGCCCGCAGCTCGGCGGTCAGACGCTCGACGTCTCCAGGGTCGATCTTCAGGCGGTGCAGCACCAGTGCCCCGAACGCGAGTGTGCCCTCGGGCATCAGTGCCACTGTCTGCCGTGCGCCCATGGCGCGCAGCTCGTCGCGTTGGAAGAGATATGGAACGGCCGTAAGAACGGGCACGCTGGGATGGAAATGGCGGAGGTTCCCGGTCGCGCGCTTCGTCTGATCGTAGTCGCGGGTCGTGACAACCGCGACGCTGGCCTTGGTGACGGCAACCGCACCCAGCATGTTCGGATCGTTGACGTCACCGTAATGGACCTGGTGTCCCCACAGTCCCCCTTCGGCGACCCGCTCCAGGTCCAGATCGAAGGCGATATAAGGGATCTGGGCACGTTCCAGCAAGGAGCAGATCACCCGCCCGGTGTGGCTGTACCCGACCACGACCACATGGTTCTCGAGCTTATCTCCGATGGGTGCGGGAGGCAGGGGCGCCGGCTCGCCCTGGATACGGCGGACCAATCGGTAGCCCAAGTTAATCATCAGCGACGAGAGGATGAACGAGAACGAGATCAGGGTGAGGCCCAGCGCATAGGCCTCCGACTTCAGCAGCCCGCTGGCGTGGGCGCTGGCGAAGATCACATAGCCGATCTCGTCGAACGGGGCCAGCAGCAGCCCTGCCAGCAGGGCCTGCGGCAGTGCCAGCCCGAACAGACGCGCGAGCGCCGCGACGATGGCCACCTTGATCAGCAGCAGCAGGGGCAAGACGGCGATCAGCTCCCAGCCGACGCCGGCCACCTGGTGCGGATCGATGGACATACCGATCGCCATGAACAGGATCCCGAGCAGCATGCCCTTGCGGGGCGCCACCGAGGCGCGGACCTGCTCCGCGAACGGGGACGTCGAGAGGATCATGCCGATCATGAAGGATCCGAGCGCCATGGAGGCCCCGATCCTGTCCATGATCCAGGCGGCGGCGAACACGGTTGCAAGGATCACCATGCCGAAGCCATGGGACCCCATGCGGCGCGCGCTCCAGGCCAGTGCCGCCGGCAGGGCGTAGCGGGCGGCCAGATAGACGGCCCCGATAACGGCGAGCACCATCAACACCTGGCCCGGGGTCGGCAGCCCCGGCGTCCCGCTCGGGCCGGCCTCCAGCATGGGGATCGCGGCCAGCACGGGGATCGCGATGAAGCCCTGCGAGATCACCACGGCCATCACCGCCCGCCCATGGGGTGTCGCAGACTCGCCGCGCTCTTCCAGCGTGCCGACCGCGACCGCGTCCGAGCTCATCGCGAGCCCAAGCGCGACGATCAGGGCGGCCTGCCAGGGCTCGAAGCCGAGCAGCACGAAGACCGCGGCGAGGGCGGCCACGGTGAGCAGGAACTGCACGATGGCGGTGCCGAAGACCAGGGTGCGCATGGAGCGCAGCCGTTCCGGCTGTGTGTCCAGTCCCACCAGGAACAGCAGGAGCACGACGCCGATCTCGCCGACGGCCTGCATCTCGTCGGCGTAATCCGCGAGCAAGGGGTAGGGCGAGTGGGGTCCCAGCGCCGCACCCACCACCAGCAGCGCGACGATCGGCCCGAGGGACAGGCGCTGGGCAACGCCGCGGGCGATCACAGCCGCCATGATTACCAGCGCAGCAGATAATAGGATCTGGTCGGTATCCATGGGGGGCTGCCCGAGGCGATCTCGATGGAAGGGAGGGGTGGAATCGGCGCGGCGGGGATCGGCGCTTGCGTCCGATGATGCGATAGTCCGCGCTTGGCTGCCAGCGGCGCTCTTGGCTCGTGACTCGGAGGCGGTCCGTGCTGGTGGTGACCGCCGGTACCTCGCTAGGGCCCCACAAGGCTGTTCAACGTCAGTTGTGCGCCGAGCCGAATAGGACCAAAAGAAACGCCGCGGCGGGTGCCGCGGCGCAGTCAGGTCTCGCTTGTCGTTGTTGTTGCTCGGTGCGGCGGCTCACGGTTGCGCTGCCGATTTGATCCTGCAATCAGGGCGTCGCGATCCCCCGTTCGGAGGCGGCGATCAGGACGGGCGCTTTCACTTCCTCCGGCAGGTGTGCGAACTTTTCCACGAGCCCCGGCCACAGCAGGTTGTAGTAGAGCTCGCCGCGCACCAGGACCACGCCTTCGGCGGGGATCTCGTAGGTCAGCTCGCGGGTTTCGTGGGGCTTGAGACGGGTGTCGTCCCCCGCCTTGGTCGCCACGGGAGGCGGGGCCGGCATGCCCTTGTCGTCCATCAAGGCATAGCTGAAGTAGGCTTGCGGATCGGACTTGGCCGGGTGTCCCTCAGCGTTTTGCCAGACCACCTCGCCGTTGGCGTTGTAGGCCATGACCTTGATGTACATGTTACGGAAGGGCGCGCCGGTCGGCATGGCGTGGGGCTGGAGGTTCTTGACCAGGACCTTGGCCGTAATTTTTGGGTGAGCGGCCGCCGTTTCCACGTCGAAGATGATGCCCCGCTTTAACATGGCGTGGTTGTGTCCACCCCCCATCGAGTGGTCAGACAGGCCGTCTGAGACGCCCATGTGGCAGCCCTGGCAATTCACCTGGGAACCGCTCGACAGGAACTCGTTACCAGTCTGGCACAGGGGGACGCCGTGGGGGTTGTTGCGCTGGTCGTGGCAACCCATGCAGGCGTCGGAAGACTTGAGCTGAACCGGGTTGGACTCGAGGGGGAGGGCGGGGATGGACTTTCCCTGGAAGTCAACGGGCTCCCCCAGATGTGGGTTCGGCTTCTTGTCCGCGGATTCCTCGACCGCTCCGCCAAACATGTCGCCGGCCGCGGTGAGCTTCTGGACGGCGTTGGGGAAGCCCGCGGGGCCCTGTAGGGTGTCGCTCAGGTCATAGGCGGCGATGCCAAGGCGCAGCTTGCCGCCCTCCGCCTTGATGCCCTTGTAGCTGCCCAGGGTGTGGCAGGCGACGCAGTTCACGCCTTCGCTATAGGCGGCCATGGTGTCGAGCTTGGTGGTCTTGTCGCGGGCCGCATTGGGGGCGTGGCAGTTGAGGCAGACCGGGTATTTGCCGGAGGCCTTGTGCAGAACCCCTTCCTCGGTTGGCTCGCCGGCGACTTGCTTGTAGAAGGTGCCGTGAATGGGGTCGGAGAGCGCCGTGCTCTGGGCGTGCATCGAGCCTTGCCACTGGCGGAAGATCTCCTGGTGGCAGTTTTTGCACACCTCAGAGGGGACCTGATGGACGGGGCCTGATTGCTCGGCGAGCGCGGCGGGCGCTGTCAGGGCCGCAAGGACGGGCAAGACGGCGACGAGAATGCCGCCGAATCGGTAGTGCTTGGTGTGCTGGTGACGCATGGACTGTCGCTCCTTCATCTTCTTTGATGGACCTGAGTAAACCATTCTCGAATGGGGCGCGATTGGCCTACCTTGGCATGGCCCTCTGAGCTCAGGTTCAGGTCCAGGGCTTGATGTCATCCGCTCCGTATTCGGGCGCTTATTGTTGGTCACCGGCTCTTGCACCGGAAGTGAGCGGGATCAAGAAAAGGGCGCTTTGACCCGATCGGGCCCGTTCACTTGACGCCTGGCAGTACGTTCCAATTGAATTTCGTCAAGAAAGTATTTTAGTAATTAATGAAAGAACGAAGGACGTTGCGGGGCCATTTGGCCTCCCTATAATCGGGCCGGCGAACCCCTTCTGGGACGGGGTCTGCCGAGTTAACCAAGGCCTCTGGCTCTGAACACTGCGTGAGCCGTGACGGTCATTGTTTCAGGATGCCGGTTATGTTCGACACCATGACGTCTCCAGGCCGCCTGGGCGCCTTATGGTTTTCCTGCCTGATGGCGCTGGTGCTTGCCGCGCCGGCGTTCGCCGCCAAGGTGAAGCTCGATTCCGGCCACTGGGGGCACGAGGCCGGGGAGGCCTGTGTGAGCTGCCACGCCAAGGCGTCCGCCGGGCTCACCCAGCAGTGGCAGGAGAGCGCCCACCAAAAGGCCGGCGTGAACTGCATGGACTGCCACCAGGCGGACCGGGCGGAGTCGGATGCCCGGGAGCATGAGGGCCAGATCATCGCCACCATCGTCTCCCCCAAGGACTGCGGCCGCTGCCATACCCAAGAGCTCGAGGAGCAAAAGGGCTCGGTTCATGCGGAGGCCCACGCCATCATTGAATCGCGGGTCCCGGCACTGGCCCACAACTTCACCGGCGACGCCATGCAGGCCGCGGGCTGCGACCAGTGCCACGGCTCGCGGGTCAAGGTGCGCGGCGACGGCACACTGGACCCGGCCACCTGGCCCAACTCCGGGATCGGGCGGGTCAATCCCGACGGCTCCAAGGGCTCCTGCTCCGCCTGTCACGGCCGCCACCGCTTTTCCAAGGCCCAGGCCCGGGAGCCGGAGGCCTGCGTGCGCTGCCACTCAGGGCCCGATTCGCCGGACAAGGAGATCTTCGAGGCGTCCAAGCACGGCATGATCTATGTCGCCGAGCGCGACCGCATGAACCTGGGGGCGCCGGAGTGGGTGGCCGGGCGCGACTACACGGCGGCCCCCACCTGTGTCACCTGCCATATGGGCGCCGCCGGCAAGCTCCCCTCGACCCATGACGTGGGCATGCGCGATGCGTGGAGCCTGAACAGCCCGGTGTCAGAGCGCCAGTTGCTGGTGATCCTGGAGGACGGCGACAAGCTGGAGCTGCCGGCCGGAGGGCCGCCTCCCAAGCGCGGCAGCGAGATCGCCAAGGCCGACGGGACATTGGGCAAGGTCAAGGCGGTGGCCACCCCGCAGCGCCGCCGCCAGGCCATGAACCTGGTCTGCCAGGAATGCCACGGCAAGGCCTTTACCGAGGCATTCATGAAGCAGTTCGACTCGGTGGTGGAGCTCTTCAACACCAAGTTCGCCCTGCCGGCGAAGGCGATCATGGGTGACCTTTACGGCCGCGGCCTGCTCAGCCCCACGCCCTTCGACGAGCCCATCGAGCTCACCTATTGGGAGCTCTGGCATGACGAGGGCGCCCGGGCCCGCCACGGGGCCTCCATGGCGAGCCCAAACCATGCCTGGTGGGAGGGGATGTATTTGGTGGGACGCAACTTCTACGGGCGATTCCTTCCCGAGGCGCGGGCCCTCGCGGGGGATCAGGCGGCGACGGTGGTTGACGCACACCTCCAGGGCGAGGGCCACCAATGGCTGTCTAACCCGGGCTTGAACAGCACCATCCTGGGCTTCCCTTTGCCCCAGCCCGCACCGGCCGAGCCCGAGGCGGCCGCACAGCCGCCGGCGGAGGGCGGGTGATGGGGAAGCTGCGCGCGCCGCTGTTCATTACGCGGCACGTTCTGATCGCTCTGGTGGCCGGGGGGATCGGCGGGGTGCTGTTCATGGCCTTCCTGATCGAGTTCGACCATTTCACCAGCAGCAACGTCTTCTGCACCACCTGCCACTCGATGACCTATGCGGAGGATGTCTACCAGCAGTCCTCCCACTACAACTCCGCCTCGGGGGTGCGCGCCTCCTGCGGGGACTGCCACGTCTCCGAGGGTGTCTTCGCCGCGACCTGGGATCACGCCGTCGGTGGAAAGGACCTGCTGAAGCAGCTCAAGGGTCAGTTGCTCGGCCCCAACTATGACGACCCCGTGCTCAATCTCCTGCACCTGCCTGAGGCCGCCTTTGCCGCACGCCAGTGGTTCCGTGACCGGGATTCCGCCACCTGCAAGCGCTGCCACACCATGGAGGCCATCCAGGGCAAGCGCGGGGGCACCGCGGCCATCCACCAGGAGGAGACCGGCGGCAAGACCTGCATCGATTGCCACTACAACCTGGTCCACCGCCCCGTCCCGGATGAGCAGACCTTCAAGCGAAACGCCTGGAACCGCATGGTGGAGGAGGAGTTCGGTCTGCCCCCCGGCAAGGCGGCGCAGCTGATGGGGGCTGCACCCTAATCGGGGTTCCAGGCCCGATTCGCGCGCCACCACGTTCCATCCGGTTGAGTGTCAGGCCCCATGGATCACCGCGACCCGAAGCTTCACACGCCCGTCGACTTTGGATTGATCGTCATCGGCGACGAGGTCCTGAACGGGTCGCGCATCGATAAGCATCTCGCTGCCTTCAAGGAACGGCTCGGCACGCGCGGGCACGGGTTGGCGTGGTACTGGGTCCTGCCGGACGACCCGGCCGTGCTCACCGAGCATTTGCGGTTCTCCATGCGACGGGACAACCCGGTTTTCGTGTGTGGCGGAATTGGGGCGACCCCGGACGACCATACGCGGGCCTGCGCTGCGGCCGCGGCCGGCGTGTGCCTGGAGCGGCACCCCCAGGCCCGTGCTCTGATCGAGGGCCGCTTCGGTGACTCAGCCTATCCCCACCGCATCCTGATGGCGGACCTGCCGGCGGGCTGCAACCTGATCCCCAACCCGGTCAATCAGATCCCGGGGTTCTGTTTGGAGAGTCACTGGTTTTTGCCGGGCTTCCCCCAAATGGCTTGGCCTATGGCGGACTGGGTGCTCGACCAGCACTACGTCCGGGCGGCATCGATCGAAGAGGACGGGCTGGAGGTGCTGGATGTGCCCGAGAGCCGACTGATCCCGGTCATGGAGGAGTTGGGTGCCCGATTCCCTGGGCTTAAGCTGTTCAGCCTGCCCCACCTTGGGGAGAACCCCCATGTGCTGCTCGGGTTCCGTGGTCGGGGTGGCTTGGGCGAGGCGATGGACGCCCTTCGCGAGTCCCTTGCCAGGGCGTCTTTGAAATTCCGGGACCCAGCCGAGTGACGCCTGGGCTGCTCGGCCGGGCGCTGATCGGCCGGCCTGCTGCCCTTGGGGCTGATGGAGATCTTCGATCCATTGAAGCCCCTGCGCACCGGCCGCTGACGCCGACCGCGCCGTCGCCAGACCCATTGCGGTGTTGTCGTCGCTGTCGCCGTCGATCTGATCTCCTGTCCAGCGCGGATCGATCGACGGATAGGTCCTGGAGGTCTGTCCCAAGCTGCACCGGCGGAAATCCCGCCAGGCCCATCTCGTCATCAGGGCTCCACAAAACGGTCACAAAGATCGTAGGCTGCTGCCGATCGGGACTGCCGGTCGCGGCTGGTATGGAACCCGTCTAGAACCACCAACAGAGGAGCATCCAACCATGAAATCCCCCACCGGAAGCGTAAAGCAGCGGGGCGCGGCCACCCGCAACCAGATCGGCAACCTGGTCGCCGGCGTGGACGCGATCGAGGTCAAGGTGACCATCCCCGATTCCCAGATCGATGGCGCCCTGACCCGCTACAACCTCACCGTTGACAACGACGAGGAGCGTTACATCTATTTCTTCGACACCCCGGGGCTCGACCTCCTCAAGGCCGGGGTCATTGCACGTGCACGGCGCATCGTCGGCGATCAGCACGACAGCACCGTGAAGTTTCGGCCGGTTTTGCCGGCCGAGGTATCCAAGGACTGGGCCAAGCTCGAGGGTTTCAAGCTTGAGGCGGACGCGAGTGAGAAGGGGGTGGTGAAGTCTGCGTCCCTCACCATGCCGGTGGAGAAGGGGCTGATCAAAAAGGTCCTAGCCGGGGAGAAACCGTTCCGCGATCTGTTCACGAAGGAGCAGTCGAAGTTCCTCGAGGCAGTGGGAGGGCAGACGATCGACTTCGATACGTTGACGATCTTTGGTCCGCTCGAGGCCCGCCGCTGGAAATTCGAGGACTCGGCCTGTCCCTGGCGTGTCACGGCGGAGCTTTGGAAGCGGGAGGACGGGGCGCGTCTGATGGAGGCATCCATCAAGTCCCCGGGTTGCCATGCGGCGGTCGCCATCGCCGGATTCTTGGCCTTCCTGGCGGAGGTCGGGGCGGAGCAGGACCTCGAGCAACAGACCAAGACCCGTTGGGCCCTGGACCATTACGCGGCGCTCGCCGTCGCCCAGGCAAAGGCTAAGGCGGAGGTGATGGAGCAAGTGAAGGCTGAGCCGGCCACCGAGGCCGGCTCAGCCTGAGTGCCGTTCCCGCGTCCTTGGCAATTACCGAAGGTCTAACGATGGGTACCATCATCCCACGCTGGGAGTGGCGGACCTTTGGGGGGGGACCTGCGCGCCCCATCCGAGTCCCTGCGAGCCCCGATGGCCACCGCGGTTCAGGTAAGCGACGAGATCTATCTGCTCTCGACCCTGTGCGACGCGAACGTCAAGATTCGCGATGCACTCATGGACGTCAAGCAACTCGAGCAGGTCAACGAGGACGGACTCGAGCAGTGGCGCCCGGTCCTCAAGGCCGCTTTCCCGCTGCCGGCGGAGACGCTGGCGCAGGTCTTTGAGGCCCTGGGCCTGCCGGTCCCCGAGCTGCCGCGGTCCGAATACGGTCAAGACCGGATGATTGCCGAGCTGGTGGAGACGGAGCCGCGGCTTCGCGCCGTCCACGTGCACAAGACACGCACCCGCTATCGGTTCGCAGGTTGCTCGGCGGAGCTCACGGAGGTGGCTGCCGAGGGCCTAACCGTGACCACCCTGGCGGTGGAGTGCGAAGATCCTGCCGCCGCGATCGCGGCGGTTCGGACGCTTGGGCTGGAGAATGCCGCGAACCAGAGCTATCCACGCGGTCTCAAGTCGCTCATCGGCATGACCGGTGACGAATCGACCCCGCGGGCCGGTCCCCGTTACGCCGTCATCGACGTGGGCACCAACTCGGTCAAGTTCCACGTCGCGGAACGGGACCGTCTGGGGCACTGGCGCCGGGTTTCGGACCGGGCTGAGGTCACCCGTCTCGGGGACGGTCTACAGGAATCGGGCGCGATCAGCCCGGCGGCGCAGACGCGCACCGTCGCCGCCATCCAAGGGATGGTGGAGGAGGCGCGGCAGGCCGGTGCGGGCGAGGTCGCTGCCGTGGGCACCATGGGGATGCGCAACGCCCGAAACGCCGATGCATTCATCGCCGCCGTGCGCGCCGCCTGCGGGGTCACCATCGAGGTGATCAGCGGCGACGAGGAGGCGAGGCTTGCCTATCTTGCGGTTCAGGAGGCCTTGGGGATTCCCGGCGGCGTCGCGGTGGTCTTCGATACCGGTGGGGGCAGTACGCAAGTCACCATTGGTCAGAGCGGGGAGATTCGCGAGCGCTTCAGCATCAACCTTGGCGCGGCGCGTCTCACCGAGCAGTTCGGGCTTTCCGGGCCGGTTTCCGGTGAGACCCTGGCTGCGTCCCGCGCCGCCATCGCCGGTGAGCTCGGCCGCCTGGACGGCGTCGAGCGGCCGGACGCCCTCGTGGGCATGGGTGGGGCCGTCCCGAACCTGGCGGCGGTCAGCCTCGCCATGACCCACTATGACCCGGACCGTATTCAGGGGGCCAGTCTCACCCGGGCCGAGGCGGAGCGCCAAATCGCCTGGTATGCCGACCGTGACGCGGACGCCCGGCGCTCTATGCCGGGCCTGCAACCGGGCCGCGCCGAGGTCATCCTGGCCGGCGCCCTCATCGTCCTCTCCCTCCTGGACAAGCTCGGGCAGCACCGGCTCGCGGTCAGCGACCGGGGTCTACGCCATGGGGTGCTAATCGACCGATTTTCGGCCTGAGCCGCGACGCCTCAGACGCATCATCTGGGGTGCTACAACCACCGCGGACGCCTTCAACCATGGGCTTGGTGAATTTGGGCCAGCCTGCGAAGGCAGGTCGGTTGCCCAGCGCTGGATCTGCCTGTGCGCCGGGTCCCCGGCTGGCTGGCGCGAGTCTTGCGGAACGGTTGGTGAGTCGAATTTGGCTCGCTCTCTAGCAACTGAACAGGAGATTCCAATGAAGAGATTTCTCGCCGCCACGCTGTTCGCCCTGATCAGTCACCAGGCCTTCGCGGGGTCCGATGACGGGCGCGGTTGGCACAGCTCGCTCTCTACCTTCGAGCAGGGCGATCCGGATGTGTATCAGCGCATCGCCCCGGATGCCGCCAACAAGGGTTCGGAGGCCGCGAGGACCGATTCCCTGGACCAGTTCGAGATGGGTGATCCGGACGAAATGGCCGTCAGCGGGTATCCAAAATCCACCAGACATCCGGGCTCTTCGGGACCCGCAATCTCATCCCTGGTGCAGTTCGAACGGGGAGACCCGGACGAAAATCCGGAGGGTTGACCGGTCCGGCGACCTCCCCGGTAGCGGGCCCGTGTCCGTCGACCCGCTGGGGACGCGGATGGAGCGGCTATTCCCGCGACATGTGCTCGTCGAGGAAGCTTGCCAGGGCCCGCTCGTATCGCGGCTGGCTGAGCAGGAAGCCGCCGTTGTGGTCGCCGAGCAGATCCACGAACTGCTTGGGCGGCCGGGCTGCTTGAAAGACCTGTTGGCCCAGCCTGTAGGGGATGACATCATCGTCTGGGCTGTGCAGCACCAGCACTGGGCAGCGTATCGCCTCGAGCCGTGACTCGGTGTTGAAGGCGAAGCGGCGCACGATTAGCCAGGACAGGACCGGATAGGCAAGGTTGACGAAGTCTCGCGTCGAGCTGAACGTGGACTCCAGGATCAATGCGCCTGGGTGAGTCTCTGCGGCCAGGTGGGCCGCCACGGCGCCGCCGAGGGAGCGGCCGAAGACGACGATGCGGTCGGGCGCGATGCCGCGGCTCTCCACCAGGTAGTTCCAGGCCGCGGCCGCGTCCCGGTACAGCCCGGTCTCGCTTGGACGTCCCTCACTGTGTCCGTAGCCTCGATAGTCGAGGATCAGCACGTCCAGCCCGAGTCGGTGAAAGATCTCGATCGACGCCCCCCGGTGAGAGATATTGCCCGCATTGCCGTGGAAGAAGAGCAATACCCGGCGAGCACCGGGGCTCGGCAGGTACCACCCGTGCAGCCGTACCCCGTCGTCGGCGGTGAGCCAGAGGTCCTCGTACTCCAGGCCCCAGTCCGCGGGCGTCTCCTGCAGCTCCCGGGTGGGCAGAAAGACCAGCGACGGCTGTGTCAGATAGAGCGCGCCCGTCAACAGCCCCAGGATGACGACCAGGTTAAGCAAGGTGCCGGTCATGGTGCCTTTCACGGTTTGCCACCTTGATCACCATTGGGGTCTGATCCGGACGGTTCCCATCCGGTAGCGGTCGATGCCGCCGCGGGCTAGGCGCCCCGTGACGCCCGAGTGCGGCGAGCACGTTCCGCAGCGACTGCCAGATCGCGGGTCGCCGCCTCGGGATCGGACGCGGCGCAGACCGCCGAGACGACGGCAACGCCGTCGGCCCCAGCGGCGAAGACATCCTCCACATGTTCCGCTCGGAGCCCGCCGATGGCGACGGAGGGCACGGGGGAGGCGGCGCAGACGCGGGCCAGGCCGGCGAAGCCGATGGGGTGCGCGTGATCGGGCTTGGTCGGGGTGGCAAAGACAGGCCCGACGCCGGCGTAATCGATCACGGCCGGGTCAAGCGCCGCCGCCTGCTCGACGGTCTGAACCGATAGGCCCACGATGGCGTCGGGACCCAGCAGCGCCCGAGCGGCGGCCGGCGAGCCATCGGATTGGCCGATGTGGATGCCGTCGGCCCCGATCGCGGCCGCGACCTCGACGCGATCGTTGACGATCAGCAGGGCCCCGAAGCCGGCCATCGCTTGCTTCAGGGCCCGGCCCTGTTGGATCAGCAGCTCGTCCGGGGCCGTCTTGTCGCGCAGCTGCACGACGGTGGCGCCGCCCCGAACCGCGGCCAGCGCCATTTCCACCAGCTCGCGCCCGGCACACAGCAGCGGATCCGTCACCAGATAGACCGAGAGGTCGAGCTTCAGTTTCATCGCGCGCCTTCCTCGGAATTACCCCCCGCTTTGGATGCGCGCGCCGGCGTCGAGGGCATCGGGGCCCACATTGGCGAGCGCGTCGAGGAAGCGGACCGCGAATGTGCCCGGGCCGGTGGCGTCCGCGGCGGCGATTTCGCCAGCGAGTCCGTAATAGGCAAGCGCAGCAACCGTGCCGTCGAAGCGCTCACAGCCGGCCCCAAGGAAGGCGCCCGCGACGCCGGTCAGGGCGCAGCCGAGCGCGGTGACCCTTGGCATCAGCGGATGGCCGTTCGCGATGCGGACGGCGCGCCTGCCGTCGGTGACGAAGTCGACGGGGCCAGTCACGGCGACCACGGCGCCAGTCGCCTGGGCGAGCTCCCCCGCGGCGCTCTCGGCGACCGAAACGGAGTCCGCGGCATCCACCCCCTTGCCGGTGTCCACGCGGTGCACGAGTGCGAGGATCTCCGAGGCGTTGCCGCGAATCAGGGTCGGCCCCAGCGCGAGCAACCGCTCACCGGCGGTGCGCCGAAACGCGGTCGCACCGACGGCGACGGGGTCCAGCACCCAGGGTTTGCCGGCTGCGTTGGCCGCCGCCGCTGCCTCGACCATGGATTCCAACCAGTCGGCGGACAGGGTGCCGATGTTGATGGTGAGCGCATCGGCGATGGCCGCAAACTCGGCCGCCTCTTCGCGCGCGTGGACCATGGCTGGCGACGCCCCCGCGGCCAGCAGGATGTTCGCCATCGGGGTCATGGCGACGAAGTTGGTAATGTTCTGAACGAGTGGCGCGACGGCACGCATGTGCTCGAGCGCGCGGCCGGGTGCTTGCATGGTTAACCTCATTGACATCGGGTTGCGCCGTCCAGTCAGATCGGCCCAGTCCCGACCTTTGCCACCGATCGCTTGGCGGCAAACCCGGGCAAGGAGCGGACCTTGACTCGGCACGCTGGGTGACTCGCCAGGGGGCGGCGCGTCAGTGATTGAATGTGGGGATTCTACGCTCGAAAGCTGACCCGGCCGGACAGTCGGCGCGGCCTTCCCGACGCGCTTCATTCACTGCGGCGCTTGTGCACGGTCTGCGATGGACTGTCGCTTTATCATGTGCCCGAGAGACAGCAGGCCGGGTTTTCTCACGGGGTCGGATGCGGCCAGGAGATTGATCCTTGATCAGGGTGAGGGATTTTCATAAGCACTACCGGGGGACGCCGGCAGTGACGGGGTTGTCGTTCGACGTCCATCCAGGCCAGGTTCTCGGCTTGGTCGGGCCCAACGGGGCGGGCAAGACCACGACGCTTCGTGCGATCGCAGGGATCATCCCGCCGACCCAGGGCGCACTGGAGGTGGGGGGATACGATGTTCAGACCGACCCATTGCCAGCCAAGCAGGCATTGGCTTATGTCCCCGACGACCCCGCCCTGTTCGGTTCCCTGACCGTCTATGAACACCTCCTATTCTCGGCCAGTGCTTACGGCGTGACGGGCTACGCGGCGAGGGCGGAGCGGCTGCTGCGCGAGTTCGAGATTGCGGACAAGCGCGACAGGCTGGCCCAGGAGGTGTCTCGGGGCGTTCGCCAGAAGGTCGCCATCTGTGCGGCCTACATGCATGACGCGCAGGCGATCCTGTTCGACGAGCCGATGACCGGTCTGGACCCCCACGGAATCCGGGTCATGAAGGACTCGATTCGCGCGCAAGCCGCGAGAGGGGCGGCCATCGTGATCAGCTCCCATCTGCTCACGCTCATCGAGGACCTCTGCACGCACCTGCTCGTTCTGGACAAGGGTCGCTGCCTGTTCGCGGGGACCATGGCGGGCGCCCGCGCGGTGGCGGTCGCCGATGGCAGAGACGCGACCTTGGAGGAGGCGTTCCTGCACATCGTCGGCGACTCCTCCGCGCCCAGCGCGGGGCCTGGATGACCGATGCGGCCGCTGCACCCCGCGCTCTGGCTCCTGATCGGACTCCGCTACCGCGCCCGGCTGCGGCGCGTCGTGCGCGATCTCAGGACTCTGCGCGGGGCGGCGGTCTACCTTTTCGGCCTGGGCCTCACCGCGTTCCTGTTCGTCCCTTTCCTCGGCGGGGACTTTCCGCAGACTCGCCACAATCCCGAGTCCTTGCTGCGGATCTGGCAGTCCAGCCTGCTCACGATCATCCTGGTCGGGCAGATCAAGGCGCTTGGCGAGCGGGCGATCTACTTTTCCCCGAGCGAGGTGGACTTCCTGTTCCCCGCCCCGTTTCAGCGCCGTGAGCTCCTGGCCTACCGGGTCATCTCGGGCCTCAGCGGGATCCTGCTCACGGCGCTCGTCTTCTCCTTGGTCTTCGTCGCCCTCGGCGGCTTTTGGCCGGCGGTGTTCATCGGGGCCTTCCTCTCGTTCCTGATGATCAACTTGCTCTCCATGTGCCTCGCCGTCGTGCGCGAGATCCTCGAGGAACGGGCCTTCTCCGCCGGGCGCCGGGTGGCGCTGTTCGCCGTTCTTGCGGTCATTGCCGCAAGCATTGGCTACGGTCTGCAGGCGGAAGCGGGGCAGGGCCCCGTCGCCGTGCTGCGTGTGACCTACTCGACCTGGGGCATGCAGCTTCTGCTCTTGCCCTTCCTCCCCTTCGCAAAGGTTGTCGCCGCATCCAACCTGGGCGCCGAGACCTTGGCATGGGCCGGCCTGTGCCTGCTCTTGAATGGGGGGTTCTTCCTGGCCCTGATGCGCCTGGACGCGAACTATCTGGAAACCGCGACAGAGGTCAGCCAGCGTCTGTATACGCGGGTGCAGCGCATGCGCGCCGGCCGCCTCCAGACAGGCTTGACGGCAGCACGGTACCGCTTGCCCCTGCTGCCCCGTCTGAAGGGAGCGGGAACCGTCGCCTGGTGGCAGCTGACCACGGCGCTGCGCGGTCTGCAGACGCTGGGCGAGCTGGCACTCCTGGTCCTGATCGTGTCGGGCGGGGTCTACCTCACATCGGTCGCCTCGGATCCGACCGGTCGGGACAACCTGGTGCTGCTGGGCTACCTCGCGTTCTGGACGACCGTCGTCATCTCCTACCTGCTTCGGTTCGACTTCCGTGCCGGCGTGGAGCACATCCCGTTGCTCAAAGTGCTGCCACTCCCGAGCATGGCGATCTGCCTGGGGCAGCTCGTCACCCCGGTGCTCATCACGACGCTGTTTCAGCTCGTGTTCGCCGCTGTGCCGCTTCGCGCCGGCAACGTCCGGCCGTTGATCGTTGCCGCCGTGTTCGCGCCGCCGATCAACACCATCTGGTGTGCGGTGGAGAACATCTCGTTCTTGCTCTACCCGATCGGCCTCGGCGGCAGAGGTCCGGGGGATTTCCAGTTCATCGGCCGCCAGATGCTGCTGCTTTTTGCGAGGCTTGTCCTGCTACTGATCAATGTGGCCGTCGCACTCGCGATCGCCGCCGGACTGTTCGCAATCGGTATTCGGAGTCTCTCTTGGCTTCTTGCGACCGCCTGGGTCGTGCTGGTGTTGAACGCCCTGGCAATGATTTGGCTGTTGTCCCGGGTCTTTCGGCGGTTCGATCCAAGCCGTCACACGGCGGCCGATTGAAACCCGTGCGACAGCCGACCTAGACTGGGGCGTCAACGATGGGAAGTTGGAGAAGCGGACGATGAAACTGAGCGGCTGGCCGGCCCTGGCTGCACTCGTCATTGGCAGCGCGCACGCGGATTGGCAACTCCTGCCTGACAATGGCTGCTTTCTTCGGGAAGGTGACGCAGGCGTCACGCTCCATGCCAGCCGGAGCATCCGTGGCGCTCCTGACCGCTGGGCACTGCACTGGGTGCTCGACGACCGCTGGGGGGTCGAGCCCCAGGAGCGCGGGTACCGGCAAGTCATCCCGCTGCAATTCAGTGACGGCACCCATGTCAACGCCCGCGTGCGGTGGACCAAGCAGGGCGGGGCATCGCTCCTGACCCCGGATTTGGACCAGTCATTTCGCTCGTCTCAGTGGCTCTCCCTCGGCGATCAGCAGATCAGTCTCCAGGGGGCGGATGAGGCCTGGGGGCGTCTGCTGTCGTGCATGGGCGAGTCGGGGACTCGATCGTCGAGCCGCTCCGTGTCCGGGAGCGGGTGGCTGCTTGTCGATGGACAGATCGGTGGCGGCTGGGCGCAAAAGCAGATTCATCGCCTTGCAGCCGCGATGCCGCTGCGCGGAGTGCTATTGAACAGCGAGGGAGGCCGGGTCGCGGAGGCCCTGCAGCTGGCTCAGTGGATACGTCAGAACAATCTTGCGACTGCGGTTCAAGGGCAATGCGCGAGCGCCTGTGTGCTGGCCTTTGCCGGGGGCGTCGACCGGTATGTGGGGCCGCGGGCTCGGATCGGCCTGCATCAGTTCAGCGCTGTTGAAGGGGGATCTTTTTCGGGTGGCCAGCAGGTTACCGCGGAAACCGCAGAGTTCTTCGAGGCGATGGGCATCGACAACGACCTCGCGCTGCTCGGAGCAAAGACAGCAGCGGAGGAGATTCGATGGCTGACGCCGGATGAAGCGCTGCGCTACAAGCTTGCCACCGCCAGACTGAGCAACACGCTGGACGCACGCTAACCCGGCATTCCCTTTCCTTGGGGGCGGCGCATCCCTCAGTCCCGGTCCGGGGCGAGGAACTCGGGCCGAATCATCCAGAGCAGAGCCCAATGCCCCGCGCCATCGCGCTCCAGGCAGGCCGTGCTGCCCGGCTCAAACGCAAGCATCGGCCGATCCGGGTCTGACACGAGCAGGAGCGACGCCAGCCGCCCGAGGAAGGGGAGGTGGCCGACGAGCAGCGTGTCGGCAGACCACGCCTCGATCTCGGCGGCGAGCGGCTCAACTGCGTCGTTCGGGCTGAGTCCCGGCCGGGCCTGCGGCGGCCCAGCGGCCAGCGCGGTCTCCGCGAGCCGCGAGGCGGTTTGCTCCGCCCTGGACTTGCCGCTGTGAAGGATCTGTTCGACGCGGACGCCGGTGTTCCCCAAGAACTCCGCAAGGCGCCGCACATCCTCGCGGCCCTGCTCGCTCAGCGGGCGCTCCGGATCCACGTCCTTTGGGACTGCCAGGCCGTGTTGAGTCAGGTAGATACGCATCGTTGTTCTCTGATTATCTCCGCTTAGGTGGAGGATAGCCGGGTCTCCTCAAGACGGCCGCTGTCGAAAAGGGTCAGCTCCCAGCGGTCGCTGGCGGTATCTTGGCGAATCAAGTAGATGCCGCCGTCATCGCCACGCAGCTTGAAGTAGCGATGGCGCGGGTCCAGCCAG
The DNA here is from genome assembly GCA_963698355.1 of uncultured Gammaproteobacteria bacterium. Taxonomy (GTDB): domain Bacteria; phylum Pseudomonadota; class Gammaproteobacteria; order Chromatiales; family Chromatiaceae; genus Thiodictyon. Next base: position 57,843 of record CAVOQO010000068.1, read on the forward strand.
CGGTCGATGATCTCCGTCACCACGACCTCACGTGGCCCGATGTGCAGGCACCGGGGCTCGGTGTCGGCGCGGTGGCCGGCATAGCACTCGACACGGACGAATGGGACCTCTTCGGCACCGGCGTCTTCCTCGGGCGCGTCGTCGCTCATCGTCTCTCCTCCTGTGAAATCAGCGGCTCGCTGACCCAGGTGCCCCTGTAGCGCGGGCACTTGCTGGGCTTGTGCAGCTTATCCCGGTGAAACGCAAAGCCGCAGCCGTGATCACCGGACACCTGGCCGCGGCCTGCACGGCCGTCAAGTGCTGGGGACGCAGCCCGCCGGGGCGTTCGCGGTTGGCGCGAATGCGTGAGAGCCAAAGGGACTGCCCGGTCAGCAGCGACAGGCTGAGCGCACTGCACAGCACCTGGCCGCCGCCCTCGCCCATGGCGTCGTCCACTGCGATCGGCGTGGTCATCGTTGCCAAGCCTCCGGGGTGGTACCGCCGTCTTCCGAACCGTTGCCCGTCTTCGTGAGTTTAGAGGTTCGCGTCAGCTCCCATACCGCGTCCATGGGCCGGACCGGGTCCCACACACCCTTCGGCAAGGCTTCCGGGATTCGAGCGGATAGCCAAGCCGGCGTCAGCACGGGGGCGCCGGCTGTTCAGCGGCCGTTCAGCAGACATCCTGGACAATGGCTTCCGTGATAAAAACGGTCGGCGACCCACCCGACACCGGGCGCGGTTCAACCATGGAGAACGCGACTGTGACTACGACGATGCGCCGTAACGCCGCGATGATGGGTCTGGCCCCAGCCTTGGCTGGCCTGATGCTCCTCGGTGGTTGCGCGACCTACGGGTACGGCGGCTATTGGTCCTCGGGATACCCGGCCTATTCCGGCTACGGCTATGGCTACGACTACGACTATCGCTACCGTAACCCCGACGGTCTGATCGTCGCCTACGATCCGGGGCCCAGCCTGTATGCCGTGGTGAGCTACCAAAACCTCTACTGGAACGACGGCTACTACTACCGCCGGCACGGCAGCCATTGGGAGCGGAGCCGGCACCATCGCGGTCCCTGGGCGGTCCACCGACATGAGCCGCCGCGGGTCAGTGTTCGCAATGAGCCGCGGCCAGGCCGGCAGATTCCGCCTGGGGCCGTCGTCCCCGATCGAAGATCCGTTAGAGGTCCGGTCATCCGTTCGCCGCAAGGTGAGCCCTTTCAGCGGCCTCCGTCCGGTCGCGATGGGGGCCTGAACGTGCGTGGGCCGCGGCAGCACGTCCGCTATGGAGAGCGGTTGCCCGACCCCCAAACGCGCTGGGTCGAGCGCGCCCGCGTGCCAAATGGGGTCCCGTTGAGCACGGGCCCGAATCGGGAGGTTCAGCGCCCTCGGCTCTCCGGGCCGCCTCAGAGTTGGAACGGCGCTCGACCTTTCGGGGTGAATCCGCCGCCGGGAACCGGGCGCGGATCGCGTCCGGCGGTGGTCAATCAAGCCCCCGATCAGCCTCGGCAAGGACCGGGCGCGCCACGCTTCGAGCGCACCGAACAGGCCAGAAATTCCCGTCGGGGCCCGGGCGGCCCACCGGTCGATCCGCGCTCGTACCCCGCCCAGGGTGAGAGACCGGCGCCCGCCCGGCGTCGGCCCGTGGTACCCACGACGGACGAGGTTTCGAATCGGGAGCAGGCGACCTCCGATCGAGACGCCCGCCGGGCCGCCCCCGGCTGGCGCCCACGCGGCCCTCGATCGGGCGATCAGGGGCTCGGGGCAGCGCCGAATCGGGATGCCAATCGGTGGCATGGGCAACCGCGAGGGGAGCAGCCAGGCACCGGACGCCGCGTGAGCTTTTGAACAGTACCCTTCATCGTCCTGCGGCCTGGACGCTGTGGCGCGCGTTGGTGGTTTCAGACGGCCGCCAACGCCGGGAGCGCAGGCCCATTCAGCTGGAGCGCTCACCCCTTTCCGCTCAGAACACCACAATCCGCGGGTTTTCCTCAGCCATTTTGCGCCAGAACCCGCCGCTCCAGTCGAAGACCACGGCCAGATGCCAGTCCTCGGGTGTTGCACCGACGACCGCCTCGACCATCTTTCGCCCGCAGCCCTTGACGACGGACGTGAGCGCATAGAACTGAACGACCTTCGCCGACTCGTCGACCAGGAGCTCGACGCCGACGACGCCGTCGGCACTGATCTGCACGACAGGGTTCTTCTTGCCGTCCCTGGAGAGCTGGTTCGACGCGGTGAGCCGGTCGGGGAAGATCTTGATATATCTCAGCTCCGGGATCCCGGAGAGACCCACCGCCAGACGCTTGAAGATCGTCTGGACGCGCCTGACCGAATGGGCTTTGCGGATGCGGTCGCCGTCGAGGAATTCATTGCCGGCCATTTTTGTCCCCCCAAATAGTCCGCGTGGGAGCCCGCTACAGCACTTGCGGGAGCGCGTCATTGTCGACGGTCGGGTGGCTCAATCCGCGAGTCCGCGGCCCTTCCCGCCACTGCTGGCCTGACAATAGCACTCGGCGACGGTGGGAACGCAGGGCCCGGCCCGGGGTGGGAGTCACCGCCCAAACGTGAAAGAATGGCGCCCCTGCTTCGGTGGGACCCCGGACTGCACAGGGTGTCCCGCACCACTCAGGTCCATCTCCAGTCGAGGAGGATTACACGAAATGATGCAGCGTGTTCGGATCACGCTGGCGGCAGCTTTTTGCGTGCTGCTGGCCTTTGGACTTACCGCTTCCTTGGCCGCCGAGGAGAAGGCACCGCCACCACAGCCGGTGACCACGTCGGACCCGGCCATCCCAGCCGACGAGCTGGCGCTTCTGCTCAAGCCATTAACCAAGACGGAGCTGTTGGCGGAGGCCGACGCCTGGCAGGGCCTTCTGAAAGAGAAGGCGGAGGAGATCGCCAAGGCCGAGATCGCCGTCAAGCGTCAGAACCGGGAGATCGAGAAGGCCAAGGAGATACAGGCGAAGGCGGAGCAGGCCAAGGACCAGCTGCGCGAGGTGAAGGAGAAGACGGAGGCGGCCAAGGCCTCCGGCGACATGAATCAGCTGAAGGAGGCGGAGGCCGCCGCCAAGGACGCCAAGGAGAAGGTGGACGAGGTCACCGCAGTCGTGGCGGAGGCGGCGACGGCCGCGGAGAAGACCGCCGAGATGAAGAAACAGCTGGCACCGGAGACACGGGAGGGCCTGGACGAGTCCGCGGCGGCGTCGGAAAAGGCCCAAGAGGCCCTGGAACGTGTGCAGGACGTGGTTGATCGAGCGAGTCAGGACAGCGGTGAGTCGACCGCTGACCTTGTCGCCGATGCGCGTGAGGCAACGCGCGACGCCCAGAAGGCCGCGGACGCCGTTGAAGCGAAAACCACCGAGGCAGCGGCCAAGGCCGAGCGAAGCGCCGTGGAAGAGCAGGCCGTCGATTCCACGGCGAAGGTCATGGAGCAGGCCCAGGCGGCAAAGACGGACGAAAAGGTCCAGCTGCTGGAGACGGTCAATGCGCTTCGCGAGGAACGAACGCTGATCATCGATCAGCATGAAGGCCGTCCTGGACGAGCTGGAAACCAAGACCGACAAGGAGGACGCCGACACCCTGGCCAAGATCAGGGACTACCGCCTGTACGTCAGCTCGGTCACCGGCATCACGCTCGATGTCAAGGACACTACCTCCGCCTGGGTCGCCATCAAGGGATGGCTGAGCTCGGAGGAAGGCGGGCTGCGTTGGGCAAAGAACATCGGCCTGTTCCTGGGTATCCTGATTGCCGCCTGGATCCTTTCCAAGATCTTCAGCCGCGCCGTCCACCGTGGTCTGAGCATGACAGGGGGCGTTTCCAAGCTGCTGGAGAGCTTCCTGGTCGGCGCCGTGCGTTGGGTGGTCATGATCATTGGAATGATCATGGCCCTGGCGGCCCTCGAGGTCAGCATCGGCCCGCTCCTGGCCATCGTCGGTGCCGCGGGCTTCGTGGTCGCCTTCGCCCTGCAGGATTCGCTCAGCAACTTCGCCAGCGGCCTGATGATCCTGTTCTTCCGTCCCTTCGACGTGGGTGACGTGGTCGATGCCGGTGGCGTGTCCGGCAAGGTGACCTCAATGAACCTGGTGTCGACGACCATCAAGACCTTCGACAACAAGGACATGGTGGTGCCCAACAACAAGGTCTGGAACGACGTCATCACCAACGCCACCGCCGCGGAGACCCGCCGCGTGGACATGGAGTTCGGTATTGGCTACGACGATGACATCGACCGCGCGCAGACCATCCTGGAGGAGATCGTCAACGCCCACCCCAAGGCGCTGAAGGATCCGCCGCCAACCATCCGCATGAACACGCTCGCCGACTCGTCGGTGAACTTTATCTGCCGGCCCTGGGCCAAGACCGCCGACTACTGGGACGTCTACTGGGACGTGACCAAGGCGGTCAAGCAGCGCTTCGACGCCGAGGGCATCGGCATTCCCTTCCCCCAGCGCGACGTCCATCTCTACATCGAGGGCGGGTCCGGCGCGGAGAAGCTGCCAGACGTGTTCAAGGCAAAGAGGGGAACCGGCGGCGCCAATCCTCAGCCGTTGGAGCTGGACGACGACAGGGAGCCGCCTTCGGACAGCTGAATCTGCGCGGCGGCAAGGGCGCAGGTGCAACGGCGTCTCGCCCGTGAGTGGCCGACGAACCAGTTGCTGGTCATTGCATCCGGAATCCCGGGGTCGTCCACGGCAGGGACGCTCGACGCACTGCCGGGTCGGTCTCCGCGCGCTCTACGGCGGCGGATTCTGATCATGGAACCGGAGCGCGGGGTTCCGAGCTTCGCTGACCGAGGTTGCCGTAGCGGTGGTAGTCGTGGCTGATGCTTTGCTCGCGAACGTACCAAAGCAGCTCGACCCGGCCCTCGGCGAGCACCGGCGAGACGGCCAGGTAGACGCCGCATTCAACCGCAGCTGAGTGGATCGCCGATGGCGCCCGCTCCCGAGCCGCGTAACGGACCCGCTCGGTCCGGCCCGCGCGGATGACCTCGGCGAGGGCCGCATCGTCCTCCTCCAAGGTCTCGATCGCGGCTCCCCAGTTCTCGGTCGCCTGAACGAGCCAGGTGAGGCCCGCCGTCACGCCTCCGGGCGGGACGCTGAGGGTGATCCGGCAGCCCAGGCTGCGGGCCGCCGCGACCCGCCCGACCAGGTCTAGGAGTGTCGCGTGTCGCTCGTGAATCCGTCCGGGGGCTCCTGCCGCCGGACGGACTCGCTCCTTGGCGACAACCTTTGGTGCCCCGGTGCGCCCCGCTCCGGGCCGCGGCTTCGGCACGACCTGCCCCCTGCGGGGGCGGTCGGCCTGCGCCACAGCCCTTCGACGGTGGCTTGACGCCGTGTCGGATGCGCTTTGCATGTTCCCTACGCAGCTTCGGGTCTCGCGCCCCTTCGCCACTCCGGGCCCACGCCCGCGCCGACGGCTACCGGGGACTAGGAGCAGCCGACAAGGCTGCAATCCAGCTGGTGAAAGTCCAGTCGTGTCAGTTGCTCGTGACGGACACGTAGCGATACCACTGCTTGGGGCAGGTAACCAACCAAGTTCTGCGTGGTGTAAACGGCCCGGCCGCCCTGAGACGTTCAGTCACAGCGGTGGGTGCAACCGGGGGGTCTAGCGAACGTGGGAGCCTGAACATAACGAACTGACTGCAGCCTCGAAATGTAGGCCCTGTTGAAGTTGCATTGCAGGGGCGATTGGTGTGCCGAACGTCTTAGTCCTTACGTGAGGCCGTTGTCTGCCGGGAAGAAATGAGCATGTGCACCGGGAGAACATCACGGGGTAGGGGTCCAGGCACCTGGGTAAGGATTGCAGAGATAACGTCGGGAAAGGCCATCTCCCAGCAGGGACTGGTGACAACCTGCAAAGACCCGCCGGAGGAGGTTGATCCGAAGCCGGGGGGAGGGATTTGGTCTGGCGCATGAGCCCATAGGAGCGATGAAGGAGGGGTAATGCCCTCCGATGTGGTGCTGGACGCCATACCGCAGGAGGTAACACCTTGCTGCGGGCAAAGGGGCTCTGGGCACCTGGTGGTCTGGTTGAGCCAACCAGCAATGGGAGGAGCTCGGTAGCCAGGCCTGGACCTGCATGTAAACCGGCGTCGAGAGGGGTGCATATGCGCCAGCATTTAAGCTTCCTCGGCGTCGGGAAGGCAGCAGGAGGATATGCCAGGGTCAGAACCGCACTCGGGAAAACCGACCGTGTGGGATCGTAGGGGGGCTTGCGGAAACGTGGGCTATGGTTTGGGCTAAACGGGCACATACCGTGGAAACACTGAAACAGCCAAGTCCGGACCTAAGGTTGCGCGCATCGCATTTCTATCCCGACCCGGCCTTCGCGTTCGCTCTCCCTGGCCGGCAGCGGAAGAAGGTGTCGTCGCCATGGAGGCGGATCCTGAGGTCCCGACCCGGCAGGTAGCGGCGGATGTTGTCCTGGCCGAGCAGCCGGACCTGGTCGTGCTCACGCCCGAACTCGCCGGTCGCGGCGCGTTGGTAGCTTGCGATTGCGGCTAGGGCGCGGTCCGTCTGTGCATCCGTCACGCCCTCGATGTGTGAACGGTCCCCGCGCAGCCGCTCGGCCAGCCCCTGCAGCAGCTGGTCCGCGATGGGTTCGTCCTGCCGGTCGGCACCGGTGGTATCAGTACTGGCCCCATGGTCGCGGTCCTCGAAGTCCATGAGCTGAGCGACGTAGTTGGGCCCCCCGGCCTTGATGCCCGGGCCGAACGCCGACTTCCCCATCCCGCCGAAGGGCTGACGCAGGACCACGGCCCCCGTGGTGACCCGGTTGATGTAGAGATTCCCGGCCCGGATGCGCTCGCGCCAGACTTGCTGCTCGCGCTCGTCCAGGCTCTCGATCCCGGACGTCAGGCCGTAGCCGGTCTGGTTCACCAGGTCGATGGCCTCGTCGAGGTCGCCCGCCCGCATGACACCCATGACACCGAGCACCGGCCCGAAGAGCTCGGTCATGTGAGTGAAGCCGCCGGGCTGCACATCCCACTTCACCCCGGGAGACCAGAGCTGCGGATTGTCCTCGTTTGGTTTGGGCGTCACCGCCCAATACTCCCCGGGCTCCAACTCCTTCAAGCCCCGCTCCAGGACCCCGGTCGGCGGGCGGATCAGCGGTCCGACACGCATGCGCCGCTCCCAGGCGGAACCGAGGGGCAGGCTCTCGACGGCGTCGCACAGGGCCGCCTTGAAGCCAGGGGTCATCGTAGACCTCGGCCTCGAGGATCAGCAGCGAGGTGGCGGAGCACTTCTGTCCGCCGTGGCTGAAGGCCGAATGCAGGACGTGCTTGATGGCCTGGTCGCGGTCGGCCAGCGCAGTCACGATGGTCGCGTCCTTGCCGCCGGTCTCGGCCATCAGTTGCATGTCCGGCCGCGCCCTGAGCATTTGCCGCGCCGTCTCGGTCCCGCCGGTCAGAATGACGGCGTCGACCCCGGGGTTCTCGGCGAGCTTTGCACCCACGCCGCTCCCGGAGGAGGGCATGAACTGAAGGGCCTCCCGAGGCACGCCGCCTCGCCAGAAACAGGTTGCGACCTCCCAGGCGACCAGCACCGCATCGGAGGCGGGCTTGAGGATCACGCAGTTTCCCGCGGCCAGCGCCGCCGCGACACCGCCGGAGGGGATCGCGATGGGGAAGTTCCACGGAGGGATCACCGCGACCACCCCCTTGGGCCGCGCGTTCAGGGTCTCCATGCGCTGGAAGAAGAGGGCATTTCGCCGATAGAGCTCGATGAAGTCGATGGCCTCCGACACCTCGGGGTCGGCCTCGGGCACGATCTTGCCTCCATCGGCCACGGCCGCGCCGATCAACTCGGCGCGCCGCTCGCGAAAGACCTGGGCCACGTCCCCCAGGATCTCGGCGCGACCCTCGGGGCTCAGGCGGCGCCAGCCGGTTGGGTCGGAGCGGGCGCAGTCCAGGGCCTGCGCGAGGTCCTCCTCGGTCGCCTCCCGGTAGAGCCCGACCACGGTGCCGGGGCGCGAGGGATCGAGGCAGTCGTGCGATTGTTTCCCGTACCGGATCTCGCGTCCCGTGAGTACCAGCGGTATGTCGGCGGCCTGTTCGCTACAGCGTGGACCCCAGTCCGCAACGATCTTTCGAGCCCATTCGACGTTGCCGGGGAGGGCGAAGTCGGTATCGGGCTCGTTGGCGAGACGGTCCAGGGTCAGATCGGCCGTCGCCGGCGGTCGCTCCGGAGGCTGACGCCGGTCCTGGGTGTGGCGCGGCGCGTCGGGGAGCGAGGCGATCGGCCCGAACGAGGCGAGGAACTGCTCTGTCAGCCGCTCCCAGGCGTCGCTGTCCACCCGCAGCTTGAAGGCGTGGCCGAGGAAGTTGTCCGGTCCCGTATTCTCGTCCAGACGCCGGACCAGGTAGCCAACGGCATGGACGAACTGCTCGCGGCGGGTGGCCGGGGCATAGAGCAGCAGGTTGTCCGCCACCTCGGCCAGCGCCCGGCGCTGGTGGTTGGCCATGCCCTCGAGCATCTCGAACTGGACCCGGTCCAGCACACCCCGCTCCTGTGCCAGGACCAGGCCGTAGGTCACGTCGAACAGGTTGTGAGAGGCGATCCCCAGACGCACGGCGGCGATGTTCTCCGCGCGCAGGCCCTCGTGGAGCATGCGCTTGAAATTGGCATCGGTCTCGCGCTTGGTCCGGAACGGGGCCTGGGGCCAACCGTGAAGGGCCGCGTCCACCCGCTCCATCTCCATGTTGGCGCCCTTGACGAGCCGGATGGTGACGGGGGCGCCTCCCGCTTGCACCCGCGTTTGGGCCCATTCGTTGATCTGCCGCTGGACCGCGTAGGCGTCCGGGAGATAGGCCTGCAGGGCGATCCCGGCTCCGACGTCCTCCAGCCCGGGCCGCTCGAGGGTGCGCATGAAGGCCCCGGCGGTGATCCGCATGTCCCGGTACTCCTCCATGTCCAGGTAGACGAACTTCGGCGTCTCGGCCCCGTCCGGGCGCCGAAACCGCGCCCGCGCCGCCTCCCGATACAGGAGCTCCAGGCGGTCGCACAGGCGCTCGACCGTGTCCTCCCAGGCCAGCGCCGAGATCTGGGAGTCGATGGTGGAGATCTTGACCGAGAGGCACTCGACCTCCGGACGCTCGCAGGACCTCCAGGTAGGTCGCGAGACGCTCCGCTACCGCCTTTTCGCCGAGCAAGGCCTCGCCGAGCAGGTTGAGATTCATGCGCAGCCCGGCCTGGTGGCGCGCCCGAAGATGGGCCAGCAGGTGCTCCTCCTCTGCGGGCAGGATGACGTTGGCGGTCTCTTCGCGCAGCTTCTCCTGGACCATCGGCACGGTCACCTCCGGCAGATAGCCGCCAAAGGACCGGAAGCCCTGGAGCAGGGCCTTGTCCAGGGCTGAAAAGAAGCGCGGGATCCCTTGCACGTCGAGGATATGGATGAGCTGCTCGGCCGCCCGCGGGGCGCTTCGCGAACGCAGGGCCTGATCGGTGATCTGGACCAGGGTCGCCTTGTCGTGGGGGCTGCGCATGATGCGCTCGAGCTCGTCCTGCTGGCGGCGCTCCTGCGCCGTTTGCAGCTCGGACGCCCGCTGCTGGAGGATGCGGGCGAGATAGATGGCCTTCTCGAGCGGCTCTGGGACGCCTGACGCCGAATCCGGGCGGAACCCATCGAGCAGGCCTTGGAGCCGGGCGTTACCCGAGGCTTCGGATTGATTGGCGGATGCCGACGCCATTGATCATTTCCCGCTACGACCGCGCGACTCGGCCGAAAAGATGTGGTCTACGGTTCCCAAGATAGCCTCTGCGCAGGCATTGGTGGGGCCGTCAATCTTCTGATAGTCGCCCCGACCGGGCGGGTTTGGCAGAGGGGCCGATCGGCTCGGCCGCTCCGATGATGTGCAATGGAGCACCGTGAGCAGCGGTTGGGCGGCCGGGCGGCTGGCGCGGGCGCCACTTGCCGGAATCTGCTCGCGGATCGCAACTTCGGCTTAGATGGCGGCGATCCGGTCCCGCCGGGCGCGCTGTCCGCGAGCTTGTCGCGCTCGAGCTTGGACTCGGTGCGGGCGACGTTCTGGGTGAGTCGGGCGATCTCCTTGTCCAGGCGCTTGAGCTCGGCGTCCTTGTCGATGACACCGGCCATGGGGATCAGAAGGCGCCGTTCTCGGGCGGCGCCGCGCGGACTTTCCATCGAGGTGACTCCTCGCCGCCACGAAAATAGAGAAGGCGGCCCGCGGGGGCCGCCCTCTCACCAGATGCCGGGCGAGGCGCCGGGAATCCCGGCGATCGGCCGGCCGCTAGAAGCCGACCATCTGCGCATGCAACCCATGACCGCGGAACGACTGGACGATCCCGCTCGGGCGCACCTGCCTGGCGTCGAAGTCCACCACCATCAGGTGGCGGGTCCGCTCGTGCATGCACGCGCTCAAGATCCCGTGCTCGCCGCCGATGCGTTGCTCCAGGTCGTGGATGCGGTTGTCATCCAGCGCCTCGTTGATGTGAATCACGATGTCGCCTGTGTACATGTCCTGCTCCTTTGTTATGTCTCGGATGGTTCGCCGCCGGGCCTCATGGAAAGTGCCAGTGGAAGCGTCGATGCAAGGTTACGCAATCGACCGGGGTCCGGCTGTCCGCCTATGAGCGGACACGCCTGTCGGTGAAATCACGGACAGGGAGCCGCCGAGCGGGCTGTTGGGGCGGTAGGCAGGGAAGCCGCAACAGGAAGGCAGGTCGACGCCGGTCGATACGATGCGTGTTAGCGCCATTGTTGACCCGGAGACACTATCACCCTAGTCTGCCGGCCTCCCGGCATGTTCGAGATGCAACGCGTGTACAAATGAGATCCAAGCCACAGATCATCGAGTGTGATGGCAAACCGGAGTACGCCGTCATCCCCTATGCCGAGTATGAGGAGATGTCCCGTCTGTCCGAGGCGATGCGCGACATCCATGCCTACGACGCCGCACTCGCAGACGAGGGCGAGGCGGTTCCGCATCAGCTGATGCGCCGACTGGTCGCAGGCGTGTCGCCAATTCGCCTCTGGAGAGAGCATCGCGGACTCACGCGGACCCAGCTCGCCCAGCAGGCCGAGATCGACAAGACTTACCTGTCGCGGCTCGAATCCGGGCGCAAGGTCGGGTCAGTGGCCGTGCTGAAGCGGTTGGCCACGGCGCTGTCGGTAGATCTGGACGATTTGGTAGCGGATGCCTGAGGGGGCACGTCGGCGCTGTCTGGATCGGGGGCTGTTGGGGCGGTAGGCAGGGAAGCCGCAACAGGAAGGCAGGTCGACGCCAGTCAATTGGATGGCGGACGCGGGTCGCGCTCAGCCGACCATCCCCGCCTGCACCGCATAGCGGACCACGTCGGCCAGGGAATGCAGCCCGAGCTTCTCCATCAAGCGGTTGCGGTAGGTATCCACGGTGCGCGGGCTTACGCCTAAGATGCGCGCGGTCTCCTTGCTGCTGTTTCCGAGCGCGATCAGCCGGATGACCTCGCGCTCGCGCGGCGACAAGGCAACGACCGGGCGGCCGTTGCGTTGCAGGGCGCGCAGCTTGGCGCGGATCGAGGGGGTGACGAAGGTGCCGCCGGCGGCGATGGCATGCACCGCCTGCACCAGCTCCTCGAAGGAGTTGTCCTTGAGGACAAAGCCCGCGACACCGGCCTCCTGTGCCTGGAGCACGGCGGAGGGGTCCTCGTGCATGGTGAGCAGCACGACCCGGGTGTCGAGGCAGGCGGCCTCGACCCGGCGGGCGACCTCGATGCCGGTGAGCTGCGGCATGCTGAGGTCGAGGATCGCGATGTCGGGCCGCAGTGACTCGATCAGCCCCCAGGCCTCCGCCCCGTCGACGGCCTGGGCGAGGAGCGCGATGTCGGCCTCCGCCTGGAGCAGGGACGCGAGCCCCTGGCGGAAGATGGCATGGTCGTCGGCGACGATGACGGTTATGGGCATGGGGCGGGCTCTTTGGCGAGCGGGACACTGATCCGCACCCGGGTCCCCTTGCCGGGTGTGCTGCGGATGCGGGCGTGGCCGAGGACGCTCTCGGCGCGCTCGCGGATCATGCACAGGCCGAGCCCGGCGGGCCGCTCAAAGGCGGCCTGGGTATCGAAGCCGACCCCGTCGTCGATGATCGTCAGGCACAGCCGGCCCGGCGGCCAGATCCTCAGCACGACGTCGATCCGGTTGGCGTGGGCGTGCCGGATGGCGTTGCTCAATGCCTCGCGAGAGGCCAGGAAACACTGCTCCTTGGCCCGTTTGTCCAGGTTAAACGGGGCTTCATCGGCGAGCACGCGGATCGCGACCCCGGCGCGTGCGCTGGTCTCGCTGCAGTGGAAGCGCAGGGCATCGAGGAGCGACAGCCGTTCGAGGAAGAGCGGCCGCAGCTCCTGGCTGATCGCGCGTAGCTCGCCGATGGCGCTACCGACCTCCGCGATCAGCGGGTCGAGCAGCTCGGCGGGCAGTTGCGCATCGCTTGCCGCCAAGGCCCGGACCCGCTTCAGGCCCAGGTTGACCGCCTGCATGGATTGGCCGACCACGTCGTGCAGGGTCGCCGCGATGCGTTTGTGCGCGTCGCGTTCGACCTCGTCCCGGAGCTGGCGCACCCGCTGGGCCTCGGCCGCCCGGGTGCGGGCGGTACGGATGCCCCAGGCGAGGTCCTGGGCGAGCTGGGAGAGCAGGGCCACCTCCGGCTCGTTGAAGGCGTCCACCTCGGCGGAGAAGAGGCTGAAGTTGCCGAAGGGCGCCTCGTCCGCCATGAGCGGCAGGGCAATCATGGAGCGATAGCCGTAGCGCCCTGCCGTGTCTGCCCAGGGTGCCAGGTCCGGCGCGTTGGCGATATCGGGCAGGATCAACGGGCGGCCGCCCTCGATGGCGGCGCGGCAGGCACTCGGGCGGTCGCCGACGTTGGCCCAGGCCAGCGCCTCCGCCGTGAAGTCGGTATGCTCCTGACCCGCGTGCGCGACCATGCGCACCCGCGGTTCAGTCTTCCTGCCCGCGTAGCCCACCCAGGCGAAGCGGTACCCGCCCACCTCCACCAGGTTGGCGCAGAAGGCCCTCAGGAGCTCCCGCTCGTCGAGCGCGCGGGCCAGGCTGTGGTTGCAGCGCGAGAGGAGCGCGTGGGTGCGGCTCACAAGACGCAGCTCCGCCTCGGTTTCCTGGTGCAGCGTGATGTCCCCGGAGATGCCGATCAGCCGCTCGATGTGGCCCTCGGCGTTCGGGCAGGGGATGAAACAGGAGGTGAAATGGCGAGGGCGAGCGGCTCCGGCAGCGGAGAACTCAAACTCGCAGGCCTGGCCGGCGAAGGCATCGGCCATGAGGCGCCGGATCCTGTCCTTGTCGCGGGGGCCCACGAAATCCAGGTAGTCGCGTCCCCGAATCGCCTCCTCGCTGTCGGCCCCCACCAGGGCGAGGCCCGCCCGGTTCATCGTGAGCAGGCGCCCATCGGCGTCGATCTCGTGCATGCAAACGGGTGCCTGGTCGAACAGGATCCTAAAGCGGTCGGGCCCCATGGGCGATCCCTCAAGTGTGTGTGGTCTTCCCTGCGCGGCCTCTTTCGGAGCGTCGCCGAGCCTCGCTCCCGGGGAGATGTGACCCAGTGTAGGGTGACCCAGTGTAGGGTGGCCCAGCCCAACATTTCAGTCCGTAGTCGCCGCAGACATCTCCGTAGTCTCCGCAGTGAGTCGGTGCCAGGCGGTCCGATTTGCTGGTGGGGGCATGTTGGCGCCGTCGGAACCCCGCCGGTCGGGCCGCACGGCTGGAGACGCGCTCTGGTCCCCGCTGTCTGTAATGTGCTTGCGCGGGGCTCGGTTGCAACCCGGCTCAGATCGCCGCGATGCGCTCCCGCTGGGCACGCAGGTTGGCGATTGCGGTGGCGCTGTCCGCGAGCTTGTCGCGCTCCTTCTGGACGACGGCGGCGGGGGCCCTGTCCACGAAGCTGGGGTTGGCGAGCTTGGACTCGGTGCGGGCGACGTCGTCGGTGAGTCGGGCGATCTCCTTGTCCAGGCGCTTGAGCTCGGCATCCTTGTCGATGAGACCGGCCATGGGGATCAGGATCTTCATCTCGCCCACCAGGGCCATGGCGGACTCGGGTGCCTGGGACTCGTCGTCCAGGACCGTGATGGACTCGGTGCGGGCGAGGAAGTCCAGATAGGGGCGGGCGGCGTGAATCCAGGCGCGGTCCTGGTCTGAGGCGTTGGCGATCAGGACGGGCAGCGGCTTGCCCGGGGGGATATTCATCTCGCCCTTGATGCGGCGCACCCCGAGGATGAACTGGCGCACCCAGTCGATCTCCGCGACCGCCTCCGCATCCGCGGCGGCGCGTCCGGCGACGGGGAAGGGGGTCAGCATGACGGTCTCGCCGTTTGCCCCGGCCAAGGGGGCGACTTTCTGCCAGATCTCCTCGGTGATGAAGGGCATGTAGGGGTGGGCGAGACGCAGCAGGGCCTCCAGGGTGGTCACCAGGGTGTGGCGGGTGCCGCGCTTGGCGGCCTCCGAGGCATCCGCTCCGGTCAGGACCGGTTTGCAGAGCTCCAGGTACCAGTCGCAGAACTCGTTCCAGGTGAACTCGTAGACGGCCTGGGCGGCCAGGTCGAAGCGGTAGCCGTCCAGTGAGTCAGTCACGGCCGCAACGGTGGCATCCAGACGGGCGCTGATCCATCGGTCCGCGGCGCTGTACTGCATGGAAGAGCCGGGCGCAGCGCCGCAATCCTGCCCCTCGGTATTCATCAGCACATAGCGGGAGGCGTTCCAGAGCTTGTTGCAGAAGTTGCGGTAACCCTCGATGCGACCGAGGTCGAATTTGACGTCCCGCCCGGTGGTGGCGAGCGCGGCGAAGGTGAATCGCAGTGCATCGGTGCCGAATCCCGGGATTCCGTCCGGGAAGTCCTTGCGGGTCTGCTTGGCGATCTTGTCCGCGAGGTGGGTCTGCATCAGGCCGCCGGTGCGCTTGGCGACCAGTGACTCCAGGTCGATGCCGTCGATCAGGTCGATGGGGTCCAGGACGTTGCCCTTGGACTTGGACATCTTGTCGCCGTGGGCATCGCGCACCAGCCCGTGGATGTAGACGTCCCGAAAAGGCACGTCACCCATGAACTTGATGCCCATCATGATCATCCGGGCGACCCAGAAGAAGATGATGTCGAAGCCGGTGATCAGCACCGAGGTGGGGTAGAAGGCGCGCAGGCGCTCGGTGTCCTCCGGCCAGCCTAGGGTGCTGAAGGGCCAGAGCGCGGAGCTGAACCAGGTGTCGAGCACGTCCGGGTCCTGGAGCAGGACGACCTCGGGGCCGAATCCATGGGCCGCGCGAACGGCCTGCTCCGTGCGGCCCACGTAGACGTTGCCCTCGGCGTCGTACCAGGCGGGGATGCGGTGGCCCCACCAGATCTGGCGGCTGATGCACCAGTCCTGGATGTTGCGCATCCAGTCGAAATAGGTGTTCTTCCAGTTGTCGGGGACGAACCGGATGCGCCCGTCCTCCACCGCCTCGATGGCGGGCGCGGCGAGCGGGGCGATGCGCACGTACCACTGGTCGGTGAGATAGGGCTCGATGACGGCCCCGGAGCGGTCGCCGCGGGGCTGTTGGAGCCGGTGCTCTTTGACAGCGGCGAGGAGTCCGAGGGACTCGAGATCGGCGACGATGCGCCTGCGCGCCTCGTAGCGGTCGAGCCCGATATAGTCGGCGGGGATCAGCTCTCCCTCTTCGGGCAGGTTGGTGCGGATGGCCGCGTCCGGGGTGAAGATGTTGATCAGCCCGCCGTGGGCCTGCCCGGCGATGGCGGTCTCGTCGCGGTGTCGCAGCCACACCTCGTGGTCATTGAAGTCGTGGGCCGGGGTGATCTTGACGCACCCGGTGCCGAACTCGGGGTCCGCGTGCTCATCCGCGATGACCGGGATGCGCCGTCCGGTCAGGGGCAGCTCGACGAGCTCCCCGATCAGGTGCCGGTAACGCTCGTCCTCCGGGTTCACCGCCACCGCGCAGTCCCCCAGCATGGTCTCCGGTCGCGTGGTGGAGACCACCAGATGGCCGGTGCCGTTGGTGAGCGGGTAACGCATGTCCCACATGTGCCCGGACTCTTCCTCGGAGAGCACCTCCAGGTCCGAGACCGCGGTGTGCAGCACCGGGTCCCAGTTCACCAGCCGCTTGCCGCGGTAGATCAGACCCTCCTGATACAGGCGAACGAAGACCTCCCGCACGGCAGCGGAAAGCCCGTCATCCATGGTGAAACGCTCGTGGGCCCAGTCCAGCGATGATCCCAGCCGCCGAAGCTGGCGGGTGATGTTGCCGCCTGATTCCGCCTTCCAGTCCCAGACCCGCTCGATGAATGCATCCCGGCCCAGGTCGTGGCGAGTCTTTCCTTGGGCCTCCAGTTGACGCTCGACCACCATCTGGGTGGCGATACCCGCGTGGTCCGTTCCCGGCTGCCATAGGGTGAGGTCGCCCCTCATCCGGTGGTAGCGGATCAGGGCGTCCATGATGGTGTTGTTGAACCCGTGACCCATGTGCAGGATGCCGGTCACATTGGGCGGCGGGATCATGATGCAATAGTTGCCGGCCCCATCGGTCGTCTTGTCCGCAGCGTGTCGGGCCGGCCCGGGGGCGAAGTAGCCCCGCTCTTCCCAGCGCCTGTACCAGGTCTGCTCCAGGGTCTGAGGGTCGTAATTCTTATCCAACATGGCTATGGCGTCGGTCCGCGGGGAGGGTGGTCGGCAAGGCACGGGAGTATACCCCGGCTCGCCGTGATCACGGCGAGCCGGGGGGCCGAAGCAGGTTTGATCTTGTGCAGGGGGCGTGGCGGTATGACGCCGCGCCGAGACCTTCAGGTGATGACGGTCGGTTGTGCGCGGCCGGTGCGAGGCTCGATCTGGGCCAGCTCGCGGGCGATCAGGATCAGGGGGGCCATGGCCTCCTGGGTGTCCTGGTCATGACGCGCCGGATCGGGCTCGAAAAACTCCAGATAGACCCGCAGTGTGGCCCCCTCGGTTCCTGTTCCCGAAAGGCGGAAGACGATGCGTGAGCCTCCCTCGAAGCCGACGCGGATGCCCTGGTTCCTGGAGACGCTGCCGTCGATGGGGTCAGTGTAGGCGAAGTCGTCGGCGTAGCTGACGGTGTAGTCGCCGAGAGGCTTGCCGGGCAGGTCGGGGAGCAGGATGCGCAGGTGGTCCATGAGCCCTTCGGCGGCAGGCGGAGTCCACCGCCTCGTAGTCATGGCGGGTGTAGTAATTGCGCCCGAAACGGCGCCAGTGCTCGTGGACGATATCGGCGACGGACTGCTGCCGCACGGCGAGCAGATTCAGCCAGAACAGCACGGCCCAGAGCCCGTCCTTCTCCCGAACGTGGTCGGAGCCGGTGCCGAAGCTCTCCTCGCCGCACAGGGTGATGCGGCCCGCGTCCAGCAGGTTGCCAAAGAACTTCCAGCCGGTGGGGGTCTCGAAGCATTCCACCCCGAGGGCCTCGGCCACCCGGTCCGCGGCCTGGCTGGTCGGCATGGAGCGTGCCACCCCGCGGATCCCGGCCTTGTAGCCGGGGGCGTGGTGGGCGTTGGCGGCGAGCACGGCCAGGCTGTCGCTGGGGGTCACGAAGAAATTCTTGCCCAGGATCATGTTGCGGTCACCGTCGCCGTCCGACGCGGCGCCGAAGTCAAGTGCGTCCGGGCCCTGGGTCAGGGCAACCAGCTCCTGGGCATGGGCCAGGTTGGGGTCCGGGTGGCCGCCGCCGAAGTCCTCCATGGGGATGCCGTTCATCACGGTGCCGGGCGGCGCCCCCAGGCGGTTCTCCAGGATCTCCATGGCGTAGGGGCCGGTGACCGCGTGCATGGCGTCGAAGCGCATCCGGAACAGCCCGGAGTTGAAGAGCTGGTGGATGGCGTTGAAGTCAAACAGGGACTCCATGAGCTGCGCATAATCTGCCACCGGGTCGAGGATCTGGACCTCCATGGCACCGATGCGCGCGGAGCCGATCTGGTCCAGATTCGTGTCGGGACAGTCCAGTGTGCGGTAGCTGTCGATGGTCTGGGTGCGTGCTGAAGATGGCGTCGGTCACCGACTCGGACGCCGGTCCGCCTGAGGCAACATTGAACTTGATGCCGAAGTCCTCGTCCGGGCCGCCCGGGTTGTGGCTGGCGGAGAGGACGATGCCGCCCTGGGTCTTGTATTTGCGGATCAGGCAGGAGGCGGCGGGGGTGGACAGGATGCCGCCCTGGCCCACCAGCACCCGGCTCACCCCGTTGGCGGCGGCCATGCGCAGGATGACCTGGATCGCCTGGCGGTTGTAGAAGCGACCGTCCCCGCCGACGACCAGGGACCCACCCGCGAGATCGGTCTGGGTGTCGAAGATGGCCTGGACGAAGTTCTCCAGGTAATGCGGCTGCTGAAAGACCCGCACCTTCTTACGCAGCCCGGAGGTTCCGGGTCGCTGACCCTCGAACGGCGTGGTGGCGATGACCTGCGGTTCCATGTTCAACCCCTTGAGTCTCGTGTGATTGCCTACATTGATGGGCCGCGGACCATGCCGCGCGCGAGGCGCCGATTCTAGCCCTTGCGCGGCCTGTGGCGATAATCGATCGGTGACGACGCAGTGTCGGCCTGCGCCACGCATGCCCCGCGAGCCACTCCACACGGGTCTCCCGCATAGCCTGGCCCTGTGAGAAAAGTTCAAGAATCCCAAGAGGTAATGAGGCGATATGACTATCGAAGCCCATAAGGAGACACTGGAGTTCAAGGCCGAGGTAAGCCAGGTTCTGGACCTGGTGATCCGGTCGCTCTACTCGAACAAGGAGATCTTCCTGCGCGAGTTGATCTCCAATGCCTCCGACGCCGCGGAGAAGCTGCGTTTCGAGTCCCTTTCGGACGACGCGCTCTACGAGGGCGACGGCAATCTGCGTATCCGCGTGTCCCTCGACAAGGACGCGGGCACCCTGACCGTGTCGGACAACGGCATCGGTCTCAGCCGCCAGGAGGTCATCGACACGATCGGCAGCATCGCGAGCTCGGGCACCCGCCGCTTCTTCGAGCACCTGACCGGAGATCAGGCCAAGGACACTCAGCTCATCGGCCAGTTCGGCGTGGGCTTCTACTCCGCCTTTATCGTTGCGGACAAGGTCACCCTGGTGTCCCGCCGGGCCGGCCTGGGGGCGGAGCACGGGGTGCGCTGGGAGTCCGACGGGCGCGGCAGCTATAGCCTTGAGACCGTCGAGAAGGCCGGCCGCGGAACCGACGTGACGCTCCATCTGAAGGAGGACGAGAAGGAGTTCCTGGATCCCTGGAGGCTTCGCGCCATCATCAGCAAGTTCTCCGACCACGTCGCCATCCCGGTGGAGATGCTCAAGGAGCACTACGGCGACGAGAAGGAGGCGCCCGAGGCACCCGAGTGGGAGCAGGTCAATCGCGGAACGGCGCTCTGGATGCGCAACAAGTCGGAGATCACGGACGAGGAATACCAGGAGTTCTACAAGCACCTCTCACACGACTTCGACGGGCCCCTGGCGCAGGTCCACAACCGGGTGGAGGGCACCAACGAGTACACGACCCTTCTCTTCGTGCCCAAGCATGCCCCCTGGGACCTGTGGGACCGGGACCAGAAGCACGGCGTCAAGCTCTATGTGCGGCGCGTCTTCATCATGGACGAGGCCGACAAGCTGATGCCCCACTATCTGCGCTTCGTGAAGGGCGTGGTGGATTCCGACGACCTGCCGCTCAACGTTTCCCGAGAGATCCTGCAGCACAACCGCAAGATCGACACCATCCGCCAGGCCAACACCAAGCGGGTGCTCGGGCTACTCGAGACCCTGGCTTCGGGCGAGCCGGAGAAGTATCAGACCTTCTGGAAGGAGTTCGGTCGGGTGCTGAAGGAAGGGCCGGCGGAGGACTACGCGAACAAGGAGCGCATCGGCGGCCTGCTGCGCTTCGCCACCTCGGTCGGCGAGAGCGAAGACCAGACGGTATCCCTTGACGCATACATCGAGCGCATGAAGGACGGCCAGGACAAGGTCTACTACATCACCGCTGACAGCCCCGCCGCCGCCCGCCATAGTCCCCATCTCGAGGTCTTCCGCAAGAAGGGCGTGGAGGTGCTCCTACTCTCGGATCGGGTCGACGAATGGTTGGTGAACAACCTCCACGAGTACAAGGGTAAGCATCTGCAGTCCGTCGCCAAGGGTGACCTGGACCTGGGCGCCCTGGCTGACCAGGAAGAGAAGGAGAAGACCGATCAGGCCGCCAAGGAGCACGGCAATCTGCTCAAGCGCTTGAAGGACTGTCTGGATGATCGGGTGCAGGAGGTGCGGGTTTCGACCCGCCTGGTGGACTCCCCAGCCTGCATCGTGGTGGGCGCCCACGACATGAGCGCCAACCTGGCCCGGGTGCTCAAGGCGGTGGGCCAGGAGGCCCCGGACTCCAAGCCCATCCTGGAGCTCAATCTGGACCACCCCCTGGTGCGGCGCCTGGAGAGCGAGAGTGATGAGACCCGGTTCAAGGACTTGGGGCTCATCCTCCTCGATCAGGCCCAACTGGCCGAAGGGGGGCAGCTCGACGACCCGGCGGGATTTGTCGGACGCCTGAACAGCCTGATGATGACCATGCTGCTCTCAGGTCGCTGAAACGGCGGCGAGTGGCGATGCCGTATCCTTCGGCCTCGCCACTCGCGACTTCGCCGGGGATAAGCGGGCTCAATCCGCCCATGGATTCTCTGGACTGGTCCGGGACTCGGCCCTTGTGGCACACTGCCGCGTCTTTCCATACGACGAGGAGGCGATTTACATGCGCGTGATTCTGCTTGGCGGCCCTGGGGCCGGAAAAGGCACTCAGGCCGGCTTCATCAAGGAGGCCTTCGGCATCCCCCAGATTTCCACCGGAGATATGCTGCGTGCACACGTCAAGGCCGGCAGCGAGCTCGGCAAGGCGGCGAAGAAGATTATGGACGAAGGTGGTCTGGTGTCCGACGACATCATCATGGGCATGGTCAGGGAGCGCATCACCGAGGACGACTGCAAGAACGGCTACCTGTTCGACGGCTTCCCCCGCACCCTGGCCCAGGCAGATGCACTGAAGGACGCCAAGGTGTTCGTGGACGCGGTGGTCGAGATCGACGTGCCGGACGAGGAGATCATCAAGCGGATGTCCGGACGCCGGGTGCATCTGGCCTCCGGCCGCACCTATCACATCATGTTCAATCCGCCCAAGACGGAGGGCGTGGACGACGTGACTGGCGAGCCCCTGATCCAGCGTGACGACGATCGGGAAGACACCGTGAAGGCGCGCCTCAAGGTCTACCACGACCAGACCGAGCCGCTGATCGCCTACTACTCGTCCTGGACGGAGCAGGGCGGGGAGGGCGCTCCGAAGTACATCAAGATCCACGGAATCGGAACGGTGGATGAGATTCGCAATCAGATCATCGGCCAGCTCAAGTCCGTCTGAGACTCACGCGACGCGGCGATCGAGGAACCGGGCGCCAGCCCGGTTTTTCGCTTTTAGCGAGCGCGACCGAGGCCACGCTAACGGGTCGCCGGGCGCGGGCGTGACTGCCGCTCCCGGACGATTCTGGTAGTATCCGCCAAACACTTTCAAGCAGGGGTAGTACCATGGCCGTCGTAGAGCTGGACAAGCAGAGTTTCGAAGACACGATCAAGGACAACGATTTCGTGATCGTGGACTTCTGGGCGCCTTGGTGTGGTCCCTGCCGATCCTTTGCCCCGGTCTATGACAAGGTCTCGGATGATTTCGGCGACGCCGTTTTCGCGAAGGTCAATACCGAGAACGAGCAGGAGATCGCCGCCCACTTCCAGATTCGCTCCATCCCAACGCTCATGATCTTTCGCGAGCAGATCATCATCTTCTCGCAGCCAGGCGCCCTGCCGGAGAGCAGCTTCCGTGATCTGCTCGGCAAGGCCAAGGCCCTGGACATGGCGGAGGTCAAGCGTCAGATCGCCGAGCAACAGACGGGTACCGCTTGACGCGCCTGTCACCGCAATCCGGTCAGGTCCATGCAAGGTAACCTGCGCTGCCCCCTGACCCAGTCCGAGCTCTTTTCGGGGCGCCCCACCGTGGGCGCCCTTTTGGCGCTGTGCGAGGAGAACTTCCATCTTCTGTCGCGTCTGGCGCCGCAATTGCGGACCCGCCGGGGACCCTTGGTGTCTCGCGTAAAAGACGGCGTCGATCTGCATCTGAGGATCGAGGAGCAGGCCCGCTACACCACCCTGCTGCGACTGACCTACCTCTTTGCCGATGGCGCGGGCGGAAATTCAGGCCTTGGTGCTGACCCCGACGCGCGGCTGAGGGTCTATCACGACGCCCGCCAAGTGGAGTTGCTCGACCTTCGCCAGACTGCCTTGCCCAGACTCGCCAATTACCAGGCCCCGGCACTGGTTTCGAAATGGCGGGCCAACCTCTTCCTGTGGAAATGGCTCGCTTACTGCCTGCACCAGGGACACCGTTTCGGCTCCGAGACGATCGAGGTCCCGTTTACCGCAGACGGCGACTTGCTCTTTTCCTGCATCTGACCGGCGCTGTCGGCGTTTCGGGGTCTTCCGTTCGAACGGGCGGGCCATTGCCCGTTCATCCGAATCGATACCATGTTCGATATCTCCCCTTGATCCGTTAGATGCGGGAGCTATGTTCGACAGAGCCCGACGAAAAAGGAGTGGGCGTCGAGTTGATCAAACCATTGAAATGGAAAAAATGTTGACTATTTTACTCAAAGTCGCTTAGGCCCCGCGGCGCTCAACGGGGCCCGGAACCACCTGGCAGGATCAACGATGAGACTATCCACCAAAGGCAGATACGCGGTCACCGCGATGCTCGACCTGGCCCTGCATTCAGGCAGCGGCCCGGTGACACTTGCGGACATCTCGGTCAACCAGGGCATCTCCCTGTCCTACCTCGAGCAACTGTTTGCGGCGCTGCGCGGCAAACAGCTCGTCCGTGGCGTTCGGGGTCCGGGGGGCGGTTACTACCTTGGAAGGCCCTCGGGAGATATCTCCATCGCCGATATCATCTGCGCCGTGGATGAATGGGTGGAGTTCACGCGATGCGGGGGCCGGGAGAACTGCCGCGATGGCCAGCGCTGCCTGACCCATCAACTCTGGGACCAGCTGAGCGACGAGATCTTCCGGTTCTTGAGCGGAATCACACTCGCGGACCTCGTGGAGCGCGGCAAGTCCGAGAAGCCCCGGATCCGCCCGGACCTGATCGGGGCGGATCGCAAGCGCCGAGCGGCCTGAGATCCCGGCGAAGCGGTTTCGGGGTCGTGGGGTTCACTCGGCCCTTGGTTCGCGTGCGGCCGCGACCGCGCCTTGGCACTGCATCGGTGTTGCCCGAGCGGGCTGCTCGGTTTGGGCCGGCGAGGCAGGTGAGGTTGAGCCTGGCGCTGAGAGGGGCGCGGTTCTCCCTAAACCTCCGGCCCGGGAACGGTGGCGTGTGCAAACTTGCGAGAACGGCTCGAACGGATGTCGAAGATCTGATCGGCTTGCGTAGTGACCGATAGCATTCAGGCCAGCAGCGACATCGCCGGGGCTCGTTATCCTCAGCTCGAGTTTCAGTCGCGCGACGTCTAGGAAATTGCCCCGTCCGTTGCCTCCTTGCGTTCAGCGTCATTGGCTCTCAGGCGAAAGCACGTTGCCGGCTGCGCATCGCTTTGCGGTTTGGGCTTGTACGTTGTTGGCGCCATCCGCTGCCCGTGGGCGTTCCCCGAGGCAACGATTCGACCGCCGGGGCGAGCCGCAGCAACGCCCTCAGTTTCGGCCATGGTCGGCGGCCACTGATCGCAGACCCGGCGGGATGCTATGCTGTGGAGCCTTTGTGCTGCAGCGGGCCGTGCCTGCGCGGACAGGGCCCGTTGGGTGCTCGAGGAAAGCCATCGCGATGTCGGAACAGCCGGACGGCTTGATCACGATCCAGGACTACATCCGGTGGGGTGCGAGCCGGTTTAATGCCGCGGGCCTCTTCTACGGTCACGGGACGGAAAACGCCTTGGATGAGGCGGCCCAACTGGTGCTGCATTGCCTGCACCTGGAGCCGGGTCTCCCCGCCAGCTTTCGCGAGTGCCGGCTCACCCCCGGGGAACGGGTGGCGGTGACGGACCTGATCGAGCGACGGGTCAACGAGCGCTTGCCGGCCGCCTACCTGACGGGCCGCGCCTGGTTCGCGGGGCTTGAGTTCGATGTCAACGAGCAGGTTCTGGTCCCGCGCTCGCCCATTGCCGAGTTGGTCGAGGCGGGCTTCGATCCCTGGATTGACGGGGAGCGTGTTGGTCGGGTACTGGACCTGTGCGCCGGCAGCGGCTGTATCGGTATCGCCGCCGCCGTCTATCTGCCGGACGCGGACGTGGATCTGGTGGACGTTTCGCCCGGCGCGCTGGAGGTGGCGCGCCGCAACGTGGCCCGCCACGGAGTGGGGGATCGGGTTCGGGTGCTGGAGTCGGACCTGTTCGCAGGGCTAACCGGCAATCGCTACGACGTGGTGGTGTCGAATCCACCCTATGTCGCTCGGCCCGAGTACTTGGAGCTTCCGATGGAGTACAGGCGGGAGCCGGAGCTTGGTCTGCTGGCTGGAGAGGACGGGCTCGACATCGTGTTGCGCATTTTGCGCGATGTCGGACGGTATCTCGTTGACGAGGGCATTTTGGTGCTTGAGGTGGGTAGCTCGGCCCCGGAGTTGGAACGCCGTTTGCCGGACGTGCCCTGGACGTGGCTCGAGTTCGAGCGTGGCGGGGAGGGGGTGTTACTGTTGACCCGGGAGCAGATCGACCTCTACCAGCAGCAATTCGAGGAGGCGTGGGGCAATGAGCCTGAGACGGGCGCGTAGCGTCGACGAGTATGTGGAATGGGTGCGCCAGGCGGTGTTCGAGGTGGGAGACCTGCGTAATTGCCTGGAATACGAGATCGAAGACATGTCCAAGTTTCCTGCCTTCCTCGACCCTCTCGAGGCGGGGATCACAGCCATCTCCGAGTCCATGAAGTCCGGCACCTACGTGTTCGGACGGGAAGATCTGCCGTTCATAGATTTGGCCGCGAAGTACTCGGAGGAGATCCCCTTCCACACCCTGCTCAAGCAGATTAACGAGACCCACCGCCGGGGTTTGGATGTCGAGGGTGAAGATGTTTGATCGTCAGCTTGGGGCATGGCCAAGCGCAGCCGGCGTGGAGGCGTGAGTCGTGGAGCAGGGGATCGACTTCGACCTTGACTTAATCCGTCGCTACGACCAGAGCGGCCCGCGCTATACCTCCTATCCCACCGCGGTGGAATTTACGGACGCCTTCGGAGAGGACGCCTACCGGGCGGCCTGTGCCCGGAGCAACGAGAGCGCGCGGCCTCTGTCACTCTATTTCCACATCCCCTTCTGCGACACGGTGTGCTTCTACTGCGCCTGCAACAAGATCGCGACCAAAGACAGGTCACTGGCCCCGCCTTATCTCGAGCGGCTGCATCGGGAGATTGGCCTTCAGGCGGCCCTCTTCGACCGCGGGCGCACGGTGGAGCAGCTCCACTGGGGCGGGGGCACGCCCACCTTCCTCAGCCACGAGCAGATGGCGCGGCTGATGGATGAGACGCGCCGGGGCTTCACCCTTGCCAATGACGCCGTCGGTGAATATTCCATCGAGATCGACCCGCGGGAGGCGGACGCGGCCACCGTGGCGCTCCTGCGCCGGATCGGCTTCAATCGCATGAGCCTCGGCGTCCAGGACTTTGAGCCGCGGGTGCAGGCGTCGGTCAACCGCATCCAGAGCGAGGCAGAGACCCTCGAGGTCCTCGAGGCCGCCCGCGCCGAGGGTTTCCGTTCCATTAGCGTGGATCTGATCTACGGCCTGCCGTTTCAGACCGTGGAGACCTTCCTTCGCACCCTCGGGCGGGTGGCGGCTTTCGCCCCCGACAGACTCTCCGTCTTCAACTATGCCCACCTGCCGGAGCGATTCAAGCCGCAACGGCGGATCAATGCCGCCGACCTACCGGCGCCGGAGGTGAAGCTCGATATCCTCCAGTCCAGCATCCAGTTTTTGACAGATGCCGGCTATGTGTACATCGGCATGGACCACTTCGCCCGCCCGGACGACGAGCTGGCTCAGGCCCAGCAAGCCGGCACCCTGTACCGCAACTTTCAGGGTTATTCCACCCACGCGGACTGCGACCTGATCGGGCTTGGAGTCACGTCCATCGGCAAGGTGGACAACACCTACGGTCAAAACCGCCGTGCCCTGGAGGAGTATTACGGCGACATCGACGCGGGACGGCTACCCGTTTTCCGGGGCATCGAGCTCAGTCGCGACGATCAGATTCGCCGCGATGTCATCACCCGCCTGATCTGTCATTTCGAACTTTCGGTCCCGGCGGTGGAGCGCCAGTGGGGGATCGATTTCGCCGACTATTTCTCCGATTCCCTGGGGCGGCTCGCTCCGATGGCCGATGACGGTCTGCTTGACCTCGATTCCGCGACGATTCGCGTTCTGCCGAGGGGACGACTCCTCATCCGCAACATCTGTATGGCCTTTGACGCCTATCTGGCCGCCAAGACGGGGCCCGTCGGCTTCTCCAAGGTCATCTGACGCTGCGGTATCACGCGGGTCGACGATTGCTGCGTGGCAAGTGATGGAATCGATGCAAGTCCTCGCCGAGCGAAGGCCAGGCGGTGCTCCACCGACATGCCCGCGACCATGAACAACGTGATTCCGACGACCCATATTCCGGGCCTCTTCAGGTCTGTGGCCGCCGAAGTCCGCGACGCGCGCTGCGTCCTTGATGGGGCGGGGGGGTTGACCTTTGCTCAACTGGACCGCCGCTCGGACGCACTCGCGGCGGCGTTCGCCGCGCGTGCCGTCCAACCCGGAGACCGCGTCGGCCTGCTGTGCCCGAACGGCACCGATTTCGTGGTTGCCTACCTCGGTATCCTCAAGGCGGGCGCCACCGTGGTGCCGCTGAATCTGTTGCTGAATCCCCGGGAGCTGGCCTTCATCCTGGTGGACTGCGGCGCCTGCGCGCTGCTGCATCACCCGGCCTTCGACACCGCTGCGGCCCAGGCTGCCGAGGGTCTGGACCTGCGTGTGCGGTTGCGGATCGGCACTGCCGCTGCCGATGCGCTGACCCTGACGGATTTGATCGAGGAGGGCGGTGAGGCCCCGATCCTCACTCTCGATCCCCAGGAGGCCGTCGCGGCCATCCTCTATACCTCCGGCACCACCGGCCGACCTAAAGGGGCCATGCTCACACATTCCAACCTGGTGGCCAACGTCGAGAGTGTCGCCGAGGCCCTGCGGTTTACGCCCGAGGACCGGGTGCTGGTGGTGCTTCCCATGTTCCATGCCTTCGCGGCGACAGTCGGTATGCTCACGCCCCTGCTCCAGGGCGCCGCTCTGGTTCCGGTGCCGCGCTTCGAGCCCAAATTGGTGAGTCAGGCCATCGCGGATCATGGGGTCACCCTGTTCCTGGGCGTGCCCAGTATGTACGGGGTGTTGCTGCGCCTGGACCAGTCCACCGTCGACCAATGGGCGAGTATCCGGCTGTGTGTGAGCGGCGGCGCAGCCATGCCGGTGGCGGTGATGGAGGCCTTCGAGGGCCGCTTCGGCGTGCCCATCGTCGAGGGGGATGGTCCGACCGAGTGCTCCCCCGTGACCTGTGTGAATCCGCTGGACGGTGTGCGCAAGCCCGGCTCCGTCGGCCTGCCAGTGCCGCGGGTGGAGATGCAGATCCTCGACCCCGAGGGTCGGCCGGTGCCGGACGGCACCGCCGGCGAGGTCTGCGTTCGCGGGCCCAACGTCATGAAGGGCTACTTCAATTTGCCGGAGGCCACGAGGGATGCCTTCTTCGGAGACTGGTTTCGTACCGGTGACCTGGGGATGCGGGATGCAGAGGGCTATTTCTATCTGGTGGACCGCATCAAGGACCTGATCATCGTCAACGGCATGAACGTCTATCCGCGGGTCATCGAGGAGGTGCTCTACGCCCACCCGGCGGTCGCTGAGGCCGCGGTAGTGGGAGATCCGGACCCGCGCCATGGAGAGATCCCCGTCGCCCACATCGCACTGAGGCCCGAGGCGTCGACCAGTGTCGCCGAGATCCGCGACTGGTGCCGCGAGCGTCTGGGACGCCACGAGATCCCGCGCCGCGTTGAGATCCACGCAGTCCTGCCGAAGAACGCGGCGGGCAAGATCCTCAAGCGCGAGCTACGCGCGACCGGCGAGTACGAGCGCGGGGTAACGACCAGCCGCGGCGGCTTGGACCCATAACCCCTGGGCGGCTATACTGCCCGGCTTTCCAGAGGCCGGGCGGGCTGTCCGTGCGGCGAACGAACTTTGCGCCAGGCTCTGCTTGGCAAGATCGGAGTCGGGCGCGGGTCCGCTCCCGCTTGGAGACGAACAGCATGCAAGTATCGGTGGAGACGGGAGAGGGGCTGGAACGGAAAATGCGCATCGATCTGCCGTTCGAGCGCATCCAGGGTGAAGTGGACAAGCGCCTGCAGCAGATTGCCCGCAACGCGCGCCTTCCCGGATTTCGCCCGGGCAAGGTACCAATGAAGCTCCTGCGTCAGCGTTACGGTGAGCAGGTCCAGCAGGAGGTGTTCGGCGAGCTGGTGGAGTCGAGCTTCTCCGAGGCGGTGGCAAACGAGGCCCTGCGCCCCGCCGGTATGCCAAGAATCGAGCCTGAAATCGACCGCGCCGAGAATCGTTTTGGTTACACCGCCGTGTTCGAGGTGCTTCCGCAGTTCGAGCTCGCCTCCCTTTCCGGAAAGGTGGTGAAGCGGCCCATGGCGCAGGTGACCGACGGGGACCTCGAGGCCATGATTGAGCGACTGCGCACCCAGCGTAAATCCTGGAGGCCGGCGGAGCGTCCCGCGCAGCGCGGTGATCGTCTAACGGTCGACTATACGGGCACCGTAGACGGCGAGGCATTCGAGGGCGGGTCGAGCTCCGGCAGGCAGTTGGAGCTCGGCTCCGGCCGTATGATCCCGGGCTTCGAGGACGGACTCATTGGCGCGAGCGTCGGCGAGACCCGCAACCTCGAAATCACCTTCCCCGAGGACTACCACGCCGAACAGTTGGCGGGCAAGCCGGCCCGTTTCGAGGTCACGGTCAACGCGGTGGACGAGCCCATGCTCCCTGAGGTCGACGCCGAGTTTGCCCGCAGCTTCGGTGTGGAGGACGGAGACGTCGATCGGTTCCGCGCCGATGTGCGAGCAAACATGGAGCGCGAATTGAAACAGCGCATCAAGGCCCGCATTAAAGAGGCCGCGATGGACGTCCTAGTGGCGGAGAACGCCATCGACATCCCATCGGTGCTGGTGAGCGCGGAGGTGCGCAGCCTCAAGGATCAGATGCGCCAGAACCTGGGCGGTGGACGCATGGAGCTCCCCGACAACCTGTTCGAAGTTTCGGCGCGGCGCCGCGTCGCCTTGGGTCTGATCATCGCGGAAATCGTGAAAAAGAACGGCATTACCGCCAGCCCGGCGAGCGTTCGCGTGGCCGTCGAGGACATGGCGTCCACCTACGAGCAGCCCCAGGAAGTGGTCGACTTCTACTATGGGGACCGCAAGCGGCTGGCCCCGGTCGAGTCGCTGGTGCTGGAGGATCAGGTGGTCGACTGGGTCTTGGGACAGGTGGCCGTGGAAGACGAGGCCATGACGTTCGAGCAGCTGACCGAGACCGCTGCTGCCTCCTGAGTCGGGGGGACTCGGCGGCTTGAAAGGCGCGGCTTCCCCCAAAGCCTGACGGCGCCCGGGGGGCGGAGCACGTTTTTTTACGCGGGGTCCGATCAGGACCCCGCCCCTCAGTCCCAACAGGTACGCATGCACCCATGAGCAATTCCCGAAGCAGCAACGGCGGCGATTACGGATGGAGACCTGAGGGACTCGGTCTGGTGCCGATCGTGATCGAGCAGACCGCTCGCGGAGAACGCTCGTTCGACATCTATTCCAGGCTGCTGAAGGAGCGCGTGATCTTCTTGGTGGGTCAGGTAGAGGACCACATGGCCAACCTGGTGGTGGCCCAGCTCCTGTTCCTCGAGTCGGAAAACCCAGACAAGGACATCCACCTCTACATCAACTCGCCGGGTGGCTCGGTGACGGCCGGGCTGGCGATCTACGATACCATGCGGTTCATTCGCCCGGACGTGAGCACCATGTGCGTCGGTCAGGCCGCCAGCATGGGCGCCCTGCTGCTGGCGGGGGGCGCCGCGGGCAAGCGCTTCTGTCTGCCCCATACACGGATGATGATCCATCAGCCCCTGGGCGGCTTCCAGGGCCAGGCGACAGATATCGACATCCACGCCCGCGAGATCCTGTACATCCGCGAGCGGTTGAATCAGATCTTGTCTCATCACACCGGCCAACCCATTGAAAAGATCGCCGAAGATACCGAGCGCGATCGTTTCATGGGTGGCGAAGAGGCTCAGGCCTATGGCCTGATCGACAAGGTCTTGAGTGAGCGCGGTCCCGCTGGATCGGCCTAGAAACAACCGGATTTCGCCCCCGCAACTCTCGGAAAAGCGACGTATTTCTCGTTGCCGCCGGTTGCTTCGGGCGCGCCGCGTTCCCTAGTCACTAACCGTCTTGCCATCCAAGCGCAAAAGGTTATGATTGAAACAGCTACGGCAGGGGCGGTTATGACCCTGCCGACACCTGCCCCCCCGGAGAGCCACGCCCGATGAGTGGAAGCAATCACGGTAAGAGCGACGAGGGCAAGCTCCTCTATTGTTCCTTCTGCGGCAAGAGTCAGCACGAAGTACGAAAGCTCATTGCCGGGCCGTCGGTCTTCATCTGCGACGAATGCGTCGAGCTCTGTAACGATATCATCCGGGAGGAAATGCAGGAGGGGGTTGGCGACGCCACGAACAACCTGCCGAAGCCCCGTGAGATCAACGACAGCCTGGACCAGTTCGTCATCGGCCAGGAGCACGCAAAAAAGGTTCTTTCTGTCGCGGTATACAATCACTACAAACGCCTGGAATCTTCTGATTCAAAAGACGAAATAGAGATCGCGAAGAGTAACATCCTGCTCATTGGGCCGACGGGGTCCGGTAAGACGCTGCTCGCGGAGACCCTCGCGCGGCTGCTCAACGTGCCGTTCACGATTGCCGACGCGACCACGCTGACCGAGGCCGGCTACGTCGGCGAGGATGTCGAAAACATCATCCAGAAGCTCCTGCAGAAGTGCGACTACGACGTCGAGAAGGCCCAAACCGGCATCGTCTACATTGACGAGATCGACAAGATTTCCCGCAAGTCGGACAACCCATCCATTACCCGCGACGTCTCCGGCGAGGGTGTCCAGCAGGCCCTTCTCAAGCTCATCGAGGGAACGGTCGCGTCGGTGCCGCCACAGGGCGGGCGCAAACACCCCCAGCAGGAATTCCTCCAAGTCGACACCCGGAACATCCTGTTTATCGTGGGCGGAGCCTTCGCCGGCCTCGACAAGGTCGTGCAGAATCGCTCCCGCAAAGGCGGCATCGGCTTCTCTGCGGATGTCCACAGCAAGGATGACAAGCGTCAGATCGGCGAGCTGCTTGCGGCTGTCGAGCCCGAAGATTTGATCCGCTACGGGCTGATCCCGGAGTTCGTGGGCCGATTGCCGGTGATGGCCACCCTGGAGGAGCTGGACGAGGACGCTCTGGTGCGCATCCTCACCGAGCCTAAGAATGCCCTCATCAAGCAGTATGCCCGGCTCTTCGAGATGGAGGGGGTGGAGTTGGAGCTGCGCGATGACGCGATGCGCGCCATCGCCCGCAAGGCCATGGAGCGCAAGACCGGCGCCCGGGGGCTGCGCACCATCATGGAGCAAGTGCTCCTCGACACCATGTACGATCTGCCCTCCATGCAGAATGTCGGAAAGGTCGTGGTGGATGCCTCGGTCATCGCCGGAGAGAACAAGCCATTCCTGATCTATGAGGGCGTCGAGAAGCAGGCCGCTTCCGGCGACTGAATCCCAAAAAGACACCGCCGGCATCTCGTACCGGCGCCCCGCTATCGCGAATTGGGACCCCGGGCCGTTGACTTGGGGCCTGTTTGCCCTGACTGTCTCTTAATCACGTCACCCAGCCGAGCCCGCCGCTGGCCTCGCAGCCTGGATACCGCACAGCGGGATCGGGCATGGTCGAGACCGAAGTGAGTCGGCGCCACACGAGATCGTTCATGGCGCAACACGAATCTTCGAATCCGAGTTTCCCCCCGGCCTTGCAGGAGGTTCCGGTTCTGCCCTTGCGGGATGTCGTTGTCTACCCTCACATGGTCATCCCCTTGTTTGTCGGTCGCGACAAGTCTATCCGCGCCCTCGACGGGGCCATGGCCAACGACAAGCAAATCCTGCTGGTGGCTCAACAAAGTGCCGATGTGGACGACCCCGAGGTCAAGGATCTGCATGAAATCGGGACACTGGCCAACATCCTGCAACTGCTCAAGCTGCCCGACGGAACCGTGAAGGTGCTCGTCGAGGGCAATCAGCGGGCCCGCATCCAGCGCTTCCTGACCACTGACGAGTCCTTCTCCGCGGTGATCGAGACGCTCGTGGAGACCCTGGAGGCGGACGAGCGTGAGCAGGAAGTTCTCATGCGCTCCGCCGTCACGCTGTTCGATCAATACGTCAAGCTGAACAAGAAGGTGCCGCCCGAGGTGTTGACCTCGCTCTCCAGCATCGACGACGCGGGGCGTCTCGCGGACACGATGGCGGCGCACATGTCGCTTAAGCTCGATGAAAAGCAACACGTGCTAGAAATGATCGACGTGCAAGGGCGCCTGGAGCACCTCATGGGGCTCATGGAGTCGGAGAACGACATCCTGCAGATGGAGAAACGGATCCGCGGGCGAGTCAAGCGCCAAATGGAGAAGAACCAGCGCGAGTACTACCTCAACGAGCAGATGAAGGCCATCCAGAAGGAGCTGGGAGAGCTTGAGGAGGCGCCCAACGAGATCGAGGAGCTGGCCAAGCGCATCGAAGACGCGGGCATGCCCAAGGAGGTGAAGGCCAAGTCCCAGGCGGAGCTCAACAAGCTCAAGTTGATGTCGCCCATGTCTGCCGAGGCGACGGTGGTCCGTAACTACGTGGACACCCTGGTCAGCGTGCCTTGGAGCAAGCGCACCCGTATCCGCAACGACATCCGGGTGGCGGAGCAGGTGCTGGACAAGGACCACTACGGACTGGAGCGGGTGAAGGAACGGATCCTGGAGTACTTGGCCGTGCAGCAGCGGGTGCGCAAGCTCAAGGGTCCCATCCTGTGTCTGGTCGGTCCCCCGGGTGTGGGTAAGACGTCCCTGGGGCAGTCGATCGCCCGCGCCACCAATCGCAAGTTCGCGCGCATGTCCCTTGGGGGTGTGCGTGACGAGGCCGAGATCCGCGGCCACAGGCGGACCTACATCGGCGCTCTGCCGGGAAAGATCATTCAGAACCTGTCTAAGGTCGGTTCTCGGAACGCCTTCTTCCTGCTTGACGAGATCGACAAGATGGCCATGGATTTCCGCGGCGATCCGGCCTCGGCCCTGCTGGAGGTGCTGGATCCCGAGCAGAACCACACGTTCAACGACCACTACCTGGAGGTGGACTTCGACCTCTCAGAGGTGATGTTCGTGGCCACCGCCAATACCCTGAACATCCCACCGGCGTTGCTCGACCGTATGGAGGTGATCCGGCTCTCGGGCTACACAGAGGACGAGAAGGTTGCCATCGCCGAACGCTACCTGATCCCCAAGCAGACCAAGAACAACGGTCTCAAGAAGGGCGAGTTGGTGATGCGCGAGGCGGCCGTCCGCGACATCGTCCGCTACTACACGCGGGAGGCCGGGGTGCGCAACCTGGAGCGTGAGATCTCCAAGATCTGCCGCAAGGTGGTCAAGGATGTTCTGCTCAAGAGCCGGGGGGACGCGGCGACCACAGTCACGGCTAAGTCACTCGAGAAGTACTTGGGGGTGCAACGCTTCCGATTCGGTCGCGCGGACGAGCACGACCAGATCGGACAGGTCACCGGATTGGCGTGGACCGAGGTGGGAGGGGAGTTGCTGCGCATCGAGTCTGCTTTGGTCCCGGGCAAGGGCAAGTTCACCTACACCGGTCAGCTCGGTGAAGTCATGCAGGAGTCCATCCAGGCCGCCATGACCGTGGTGCGGTCGCGCGCCGAGGCG
The DNA here is from genome assembly GCA_963698355.1 of uncultured Gammaproteobacteria bacterium. Classification (GTDB taxonomy): domain Bacteria; phylum Pseudomonadota; class Gammaproteobacteria; order Chromatiales; family Chromatiaceae; genus Thiodictyon. Next base: position 91,858 of record CAVOQO010000068.1, read on the forward strand.
CTGGGGATTGCCCCCGATTTCCACAACAACTTCGATGTGCATATCCACGTGCCAGAGGGTGCTACCCCCAAGGATGGTCCCAGTGCGGGCGTGGCGATGTGCACGGCGCTGGTGTCGGCCCTGACCAAGATCCCCGTGCGCTCCGCTGTTGCGATGACCGGAGAGATCACCCTCCGGGGCGAGGTCCTGCCAATCGGGGGGCTCAAGGAGAAGCTGTTGGCGGCTCATCGCGGCGGCATTGAGACGGTCATCATCCCAAGTGAAAACGAACGGGACCTCAAAGAGATTCCAAAGAATATTCAACAGAATCTAGACATTCGGCCGGTGCGTTGGATCGATGAGGTGCTGGACATCGCTCTGACCCAGAGACCGGAGGTCGGGCACATCAAGTCCGAAGGTGGAGACGACACCCCCTTGGTCGCGGAGGACACGGCTGAGAAGCCGGCAGAGCCTGCCCGGGACCAGGCCGTGCGGACCCGTCACTGAGTGAGAGCCAGAAGCCGCGCCGGCGCTGTCCGTTAAAGCCGTACAATGCCGGGCGTTCAGTGCGTCCTGGTCAGCCGTTTTTGTTCAACACGTCACCGACGGACCAGTGAAGGCGGGTTATTTTCCGGTCTCGGGGACAAAACCCGGTTGCTCCGTGCTTCGCTCCGCATTAGCATTCGAATCCGCAAAGCATTCATGAGGGGCGGCGGGCCGGGCGTTCTCGGCAGGTCTCGGGACCTTCCATTGGACACGGACATTGACCGTGTATTTGCGATTCAAGTGGCCACGAAATTGGGGGAACAATGAATAAATCGGATCTGATTGAAGCGATGGCGGATGCGGGAGATATCTCGAAGACCGCAGCGGGGCGGGCTTTGGACGCTCTCACGGACGTGATTGCTGTTGCACTAAAGAAGGGGGAGACCGTTTCTCTGATCGGGTTCGGCACCTTCTCGGTGAAGGAGCGGGCGGCCCGCACCGGGCGCAACCCCCAGACGGGGGCCACCATCGAGATCGGGGCTTCAAAGACGCCGGCATTCAAGGCTGGCAAAGCCCTCAAGGACGCCGTACAATAGTCGTTCGTCCGCGCGGCCCCTAAGCCGGGGTGCTTAGCTCAGCTGGGAGAGCATCGCCCTTACAAGGCGAGGGTCGCAGGTTCGATCCCTGCAGCACCCACCAAGCGCACAAGATACCGAAGATCGCAGGACGCTGACCGTCGCAGGGCGCGACGTTCGGAGCGGTAGTTCAGTTGGTTAGAATACCGGCCTGTCACGCCGGGGGTCGCGGGTTCGAGCCCCGTCCGCTCCGCCAATTCTGTGAATACGGGGTATCCATCACGGGTACCCTTTTTCTTTGGTGTCCCCGATAAGCGAGTGCGCCGCCGCCTTTCATCCGCACCCCATCAAAGGAGTGGAGTGAAGCCAAAGCCGGATGTCATCGGCGCCCATGCGATGAGGCATCGCCTTTTTTAACGTCCCTTGTTGCGTGGGGGTTGCCGGTGAATTGGGGCGGTGTATCCTACCGGGGGAGCGCCGCTCGAATCGGCGTTTCCCCGACAGCCAGTTCCCATTCGAGTCGAAGCCATGCTGCAAACCATTCGCGACCGTGCCCACGGCTGGATTGCCTGGGCCATCGTCTTTTTGATCAGCGTTCCATTCGCCCTGTGGGGCATCCAATCGTACTTGGATATCGGTGGTGAGCCGATAGCGGCCGAGGTCAATGGGGTCGAGATCACCCAACGCGACCTCGACCGGCGTGTGCAGCAGGCGCGCATGCGGCTGCGTGAGCAGCTCGGCGCCTCCTACGACGCCACGCAGTTCGACGCCAAGCAACTGCGTCAGGACGCATTGGACGCCATGATCCGGGAGGCCCTGCTGGTCGACGTCTCCAACCGGATGGGCCTAAGGGTGTCGGATCAGGAACTGCGGGCTCAGATCATTGCGGAGCCGGCCTTCCAACGCAACGGCCAGTTCGACTCCCCGTCCTATGACCGCGTGCTGGAGCTTCAGGGGATGTCCCCACCCATGTTCGAGGCGCAGCTGCGCCAGCGTCTGGTGGGCACACAGCTGGCCCGGGCGGTCGTCGACAGTGAGCTTGTGACCAGCGTGGAGCGGGAACAATTCCTCCGGCTCAGCGGCCAGAAGCGTGCCGTCGACTGGCTGCGGATTCCCGCGGCCCGGTTCACAGACGATGCGCCCGTCGACGATGCGGAGATTCGCGCGTACTACGAGAGCAATGCGGCGGGCTTTCAGACCCCCGAGCAGGTCAAGCTGGACTATCTGGTCCTGGATGTCGCGGGCCTCGCGTCCAAGACGGCGGTCAGCGAGGAGGACCTGCGCCACGCCTATGAGTCCGACCAGGCGCGCTTTGGTCAACCGGAACGCCGCAAGGTCCGCCATATCCTGCTGACCGTCCCAGCCGGCGCCGATGAGGCCGCGGAAGCGGCCGTGCGGGCCGAAATCGAGGCCGTGCGCCAGCGCATCCAGGGCGGGGCGCCATTCGACCAGGTCGCCAAGGAGGTCTCCAAAGACCCGGGCAGCGCCACTCAGGGTGGCTCGCTCGGTGAGATCGAGCGGGGGATCATGGATCCGGCCTTCGACGAGGCGGCCTTCTCGCTCGCGGCGGGTGAGCTCAGCGAGCCGGTGAAGACGCGCTTCGGCTATCACCTGATCGAGGTGGAATCGGTTACCCCTGCGGCCATCAAGCCCTTCGACGAGGTCCGCGGCCAGCTGCGGGAGGAGCTCGCCAAGCAGCGCGCCGAGGCCCTCTTCTACGACATGGGCGAGCGTCTTGCCAACGTGGTCTACGAATCGTCCGACAGTCTGGAGCCAGCCGCGAAGGAGCTTGGGCTGACCATTGAGCACAGCGACTGGATTGGCCGCGAGGGCGGTGAGGGCCTGCTCGGTAATCCCAAGGTGACTGCCGCCGCCTTCAGCGAGGAAGTGCTCAACGAGGGGCGCAACAGCGATGTGATCGAACCCGAGAAGGATGTCCTGCGGGCGATTGTGGTGCGGGTCACGGACCATCGGGAGGCCGCTGTCAGGCCCCTTGAGGAGGTGCGGGGGGAGATTGTGGACGCGTTGCGCCAGGAGCGGGCGCGCAAGGCCGCGGCCGGAGCTGCCGCCGCCGCCGCTGAGAAGCTTCGTAACGGTGCCGACTGGGCCAACGTGTCCGGTGAGGTCAAGGTGGAAGAGTCCGGGCTGGTGGGCCGCAATGACGCTAAGCTCCCGGCGCCAGTGCGCAGCGTTGCATTCACCCTGGCGGCCCCGGCCGAAGGGAAACCCAGCGTCGGGACGGCCACCTTTGATGACGGCGATGCGGCGGTGGTGCGCGTGACCAGGATAGAGCCCGGCGAGGTCGCAGCCCCTGCGACCCAGGGCCCAGATCAGGCCCGTTCGATGCTCGGGCGTCTGATGGGCCGCCAGGCCTACGACGCGGTGCTGCAAGACATGGAACGGCGGGCCGATGTCGAGCGCAAGCCCCTGAGCAGCCCTGCCGAGGGCTGATCGCGGAGCGCTGATCCCCCTGGGGGCGGAGTGGATGTCGAAGAGGGCCCTGAACGGGCCCTTTTCTCTCTGCGGTCAGCCCAGTCCCAGGATGTGGTAGCCGGTGTCCACGTAAAGCACATCCCCGGTGATCCCACTCGCCAGATCGGAGCACAGGAAGGCGGCGGCGTTGCCGACCTCCTCGATGGTCACGTTGCGCCGCAACGGTGTGCGCTCTTCCACCTGCTTCAGCATCGAGCGGAAGTCCGAGATGCCCGCTGCGGCGAGGGTGCGGATGGGTCCGGCGGATACGGCGTTGACCCGAGTACCGTGTGGACCCAGGGAGGCGGCCAGATAGCGCACGTTCGCCTCCAGACTCGCCTTGGCGACCCCCATGACGTTGTAGTTGGGCACCGCCCTGACCGCACCCAGGTAGGTCATGGTGACCAGGGCCCCGTTGCGTCCCGCCATCAGGTCTCGCCCGGCCTTGGCCAGGGCGGCGAAGCTGTATGAGCTGATCTCGTGCGCGGTGGCGAAACCCTCGCGGGTCACGGCATCCACGTAATCCCCCTCCAGTTGCTCGCGGGGCGCGAAGGCGATGGCGTGGACGATGGCGTCGAGCCCGTCCCAGCGTTCGGCGAGTCCCGCGAACAGGTTCTCGATCTCCTGATCGCTGCCCACGTCCAGCGGAAGGGCGATGTCGGAGCCAAGCTTCGAGGCCATCTCCTCGACCCGGCCCTTGAGCTTGTCGTTCTGGTAGGTGAGCGCGATCTGCGCCCCCTCGCGCTGCATGGCCGTGGCGCAGCCCCAAGCGATGGAGCGGTTGCTCGCCACGCCGGTGATGAGGATCCGCTTGTCTTGTAGAAATCCCATGGATGTTCGTCTCTCTTTCTTTGGAAGGGCGGCGCCCGGCGCCACGATGCTCGGCTTTCGGCAAGCCTGGGCACCATGCGATCATGGGCCCCTCATGCGGAGCGCCAACACTACAGAAACTCGCATTCAGGCGAAAGTGCGGCCTCCGGCGTGCGGGACCCACGGCGGGGTCCGGGAGCGAACGGGCGCGGCGAGCAGGGGGCGCTGGTCCGGTGCAGTGGCCGCGGTGTTTGCTCTCATCGGGCTCATGGGCGCCGCCGGCTGCGGTCCCACCCCTTGGAACGACCCCTATCCCGAAGGTGAGGCCGGCGACAGCACCGTTTACAGCTCATTTGCTGAGCGCCCCAAGCATCTGGACCCGGTGCGCTCATACAGCGCCAATGAGTACGCATTTCTGGCCCAGATTTACGAACCTCCGCTCCAGTATCATCTATTACTCAGGCCCTATCGATTGGTGCCCCTCGCTGCCGCGGAGGTGCCGGTCCCAAACTATTTCGATCGGGATGGCGCGTCCCTGCCGGCGGATGCGCCGGCCGAGCGAATCGCCTACAGCGACTATCTGATCCGGATCCCACCGGGCATCCGCTTCCAACCGCACCCCGCCTTCGCCCTCAAATCCGACGGTGATTACCGCTACCACCAACTCGCCGACGTCGACCTGTCGGGGATCAACCGCCTGGCAGACTTTTCCGAGACCGGCACTCGGGAGCTGACCGCGGACGACTTCGTCTACCAAATCAAGCGTCTCGCCGCCCCCTGGCTGCATTCGCCCATCGCCGGGGTCATGCAGACCCATATCCTCGGCTTCGCCGCCCTGTCCGAGCATTTAGGGCAGCAGGATCCGAAGGATCCCGTCGCGCGGGTTCAGACCTTGCGCCAGACGGCTCTGAAAGGGGCCGAGGCCATCGACCGCTATCGCCTGCGTATCCGCGTCATCGGTAAGTACCCCCAATTCAACTACTGGCTCGCCATGCCGTTCTTCGCCCCCATGCCCTGGGAGGCGGAGCTGTTCTATGCGCAGCCCGGGATGAAGGAGCGCAACATCGTGCTCGACTGGTACCCGGTCGGCACCGGCCCCTACATGCTGGGCGAGAACAATCCCAACCTGCGGATGGTGTTGACGCGCAACCCCAACTTCCGCCGGGAGACCTATCCCACCGAGGGCATGCCCGGCGACCGGGAGGCGGGTTGGCTCGCCGACGCGGGACGGCCTCTGCCCTTGGTGGATCGCGCCGTCTACAGCCTGGAGAAGGAGGATATCCCGCGTTGGAACAAGTTCCTCCAGGGTTACTACGACAGCTCCGGCATCGCCTCCGACGCCTTCGATCAGGCGGTGCGGATCGGCGCGGACGGCGAACCCATCCTGACCGAGGAGATGCAGGCCAAGGGTATCGAGCTCCTGACCTCAGTGGAGACCTCGATCTTCTACATGGGCTTCAACATGCTGGACCCGGTGGTCGGGGGCGACACGGAGCGCGCCCGGCTGCTGCGCCGGGCCATCTCCATCGCCATGGACTACGAGGAGTTCATCTCCATCTTCGCCAACGGGCGCGGTCTGCCGGCCCAGGGGCCCATCCCGCCCGGGATCTTCGGCTATCGAGAGGGCGAGGCGGGCATCAACCCCTTTGTCTACCAGTGGCGCAACAGACGGGCGGAACGCCGGGGACTCGAGGAGGCACGGCTCCTGATGGAGCAGGCGGGCTATCCCGACGGGCGTGACCGGGAGAGCGGCCGCGGCCTGAGCATCAACTTCGAGGCGGTCGCCACCGGGCCGGACGACAAGGCCCGGCTCACCTGGATGCGCAAGCAATTCGCCAAGCTCGGGATCGAGCTGGTAATCCGCTCCACCGACTACAACCGCTTCCAGGAGAAGATGACCAACGGCACGGGCCAGGTCTTCATGTGGGGCTGGAACGCGGACTATCCGGACCCGGAGAACTTCCTGTTTCTGCTCTATGGCCCCAATGGCAAGGTCAAGCACCAGGGGGAGAACGCCGCCAACTACGAGAACCCGGAGTTCGACCGGCTGTTCGACCAGATGAAGTACATGGACGACGACCACAAGCGCCAGGCCGTCCTCGACCGCATGGTGGAGATCGCCCGCCGCGATGCCCCCTGGGTCTGGGGCTTCAATCCAAAGGCCTTCAGCCTCCATCACCAGTGGCTGCACAACGCCGTTCCCAACCAGATGGCCAACAACACCCTCAAGTATCGGCGCCTGGAACCGGAACTGCGCAAGCGTCTGCGTACCCAGTGGAACCCGCCCGTGCTCTGGCCCATCTGGACCCTGCTGGCGCTGGTCGCGACTCTGGTGCTGCCGGCCCTGTGGCTGGTCCGCCTGCGCGAGCGGAGCACGGCCCTGTGACTGCATATATCATCCGGCGCCTGCTCTACGCGATCCCGATCCTGATCGGCGTAAACCTGCTGACCTTCGTGCTCTTCTTCGTGCTCAACTCCCCGGACCAGATGGCGCGGATGCACCTGGGGGAGAAGCGGGTCACCCCGGAGGCCATCGAGAGCTGGAAGCAGGAGCACGGCTACGCCAAGCCACTGCTCTACAACGCCTCCGCAATGGGGCTGGGCAGGCTCACGGACACCATCTTCTTCGAGCGCTCGGTGAAGCTCTTCGCCTTCGACTTCGGATCGTCGGACGATGGCCGCGACATCGGCTACGACATCTCACAGCGCATGTGGCCCAGCCTGGCCATCGCGGTGCCGGTGCTGATCGTGGGGCTCGCGATCAACGTGAGCTTCGCCCTCTTCATCGTCTTCTTCCGTGCCACCTACGTGGACATCGGGAGCGTGGTGCTCTTGGTGGCCATGATGTCCATCTCCGGACTCTTCTACATCATCGGCGGCCAGTTCATCCTGAGTAAGCTCTTCCACCTGGTGCCTATCTCAGGGTACGACACCGGGCTCGAGGCCTGGAAGTTCCTGGTCCTGCCGGTCATCGTCGGGGTGATCGGGGGCGTCGGCTCGGGCACCCGCTGGTACCGCACCCTGTTCCTGGAGGAGGTTTCCAAGGACTATGTGCGCACCGCCCGAGCCAAGGGGCTCGGGGAGTGGCGGGTGCTGTTCCGCCACGTCCTGGGGAATGCACTGATTCCCATCCTGACCGGCGTAGTGGTGGTGCTGCCCCTGCTCTTCATGGGTAGCCTCATCACCGAGTCCTTCTTCGGTATCCCCGGGCTTGGCAGCTACACCATCGACGCCATCAACAACCAGGACTTCGCCATCGTGCGCGCCATGGTCTTCCTGGGGGCCGTGCTCTACATCCTGGGGCTGATCCTCACCGACATCTCCTACACCCTGGTGGACCCGCGGGTGCGGCTGCAATGACGGGGGCGGTGTCATGCCGGTGATGCCGGTCGTCCTATGGACCGACGCCCTGGTGTTTCTGCTGGTGGTGCTCGGCATCGCCTTCGGAGTCTATGCCAGCCGTCATGAGCACCTGCGTGCGCCCTGGAGGCGCGTCGCCCGCTCCCGGGTCGGGGTGGCGACCGTGGTGGTCTTGAGCTTCTACGTCGTGATTGGGCTGCTCGACACGGTCCACTTTCGGCTGCGTCTCCCGGAGCAGGCGCCGGGCACCCAGGCCCAGAATGGGACCCAGTATGGCCCCGAGGTCCTGAGCCTCCTCGATCTCTGGCTCAAACCGTTGCGGGAGCGCCAGGAGAAGAGCTACTCGGCCCCCTTCGCCACCCATCTCTTCGTGAAGGAGGCGGTGACCGCCGCGGACGGCAGCGTCGTGCGGGACTATCCGCGCCTGGTCTATGGTGGCAGCCATCTGGCGGACCCGGAGCAAAAAGCCACGGATATCCTGCTCACCGGCCTCCGCGGGCTCGCCGAAGGGCTGGTCGTCTGGATCCTGGTCAGCGCGGGGCTGATCGCGCTGCGTGCACGCCGCCGTCGCGAGTCTTTCGCCGCGGCCCGTGCCGCCATCGTCGGCGGGCGCACCGCGGTGCCCTGGCGGGTGGTCCTGGTCACCCTGGCCGTCATGCTCGCCGTTGCATTCGCCGCCGGGGCGCTGGCTCTGAAATACCATATTCTTGGCACGGACAAGGTGGGGGAGGATGTCTTCTATCAGGGCCTCAAGTCCGTTCGAACGGGGCTCGTGATCGGCACTCTGACCACACTGATCATGCTGCCCGCGGCCATCCTGCTCGGCATCATGGCCGGCTACTTCCGCGGCTGGGTGGACGACGTCATCCAGTATCTGTACACCACCCTCAACTCCATCCCCGGGGTGCTGCTGATCGCCGCCGCCATCCTCATGCTCCAGGTCTACATGAGCAACAACGCCGAACAGTTCGAGAGCCTGGTGGAGCGGGCGGACCTGCGGCTCCTGTTCCTGTGCATCATCCTGGGCGTGACCAGCTGGACGGGACTGTGCCGGCTGCTGCGGGGCGACGCACTCAAGCTGCGCGAATCGGACTACGTGCAGGCCGCGGTCGCATTGGGCGTCGACCATTTCGCCATCATCGGTCGGCACATCCTCCCCAACGTACTGCACATCGTCATGATCACCCTGGTTCTGGACTTCAGCGGACTGGTGCTGGCCGAGGCGGTGCTCTCCTACGTCAACATCGGCGTCGACCCCACCATGAACAGCTGGGGAAACATGATCAACAGCGCCAGACTCGAGATGGCTCGGGACCCGGTGGTGTGGTGGTCCCTGGCGGCGGCCTTCCTGTTCATGTTCACCCTCGTGCTCTCGGCCAACCTGTTCGCCGACGTGGTGCGCGACGCCTTCGATCCGCGGCTGCGCGGGGTGCGCTAGTCAGGCAGCCGCAGAGGCCACCAGTGGATCAACCAGCCATCGCCCCCCTGTTCGAGCGGACCCGCATCCTGGTGGGCGACGAGGGGGTCGCGCGTCTCCGCACGGCCCGGGTATTGATCGCGGGCCTCGGCGGGGTGGGTTCGTTCGTGGCGGAGGCACTCGCGCGGGCCGGTGTCGGCGACCTGACCCTTGCGGATCACGCCGTCGTGGCACCCTCCAACCTCAATCGCCAGATCGTCGCCCTCGGGTCGACGGTTGGAGCGCCGAAGGCGCAGGTCATGGCCGGGCGCATCCGGGAGATCAACCCGGACTGCCAGCTCACCCTGATCGAGTGCTTCCTGGAGCCCGACGCCATGCCAGCGCTCCTGTCGGCGAGTTTCCATCAGGTCATCGACGCCATCGATAGCCTCTCCAGCAAGGTAGAGCTGATCGCCGCGGCGGCGGAGCAGGGCGTCCCCATCGTCAGCAGCATGGGCGCTGGCGGACGTCTGGACCCCACCCGGATTCAAGTCGGCGACCTGATGGACACCAGCGTCTGTCCCCTGGCCCGCGCGGTGCGGGGAAGGCTGCGTCGCCGCGGGATCGGGCGCGGCGTCACTGTGGTGTGGTCGGATGAGCCCTCGCGCGCCCCGCTGCCGCCGCAAGAGACGGGCCGCGGCCGTCCGCGCGCGGTCAACGGCACCGTCAGCTACATGCCGGCACTCTTTGGCCTGACCCTGGCAGGGATCGTGGTCCAGCGGATCCTCGCGCAGGATCTCACCCCGGAGACGGCCGTGGATGCAGAGCCACGGGCCATCGAATGAGCGCGATCGAATCCTTGGATCAGACGGAGATCGGGTTAGACTGGTAACCGGCTTGTCCCATCGGGCGGGTCTCATCCAATGGGAGAGACGGCAATGGTCAAGCAGTCGGGTTTGGGAACCGCAGCGGCGGCGGTGTTCGCGATCCTCCTGTCATCGCTCACGGTCGGCTTGGGTGGTTGCAGCCAAGAACCGACCGGGCCGCCTGAGCTGCGCTGGTTCGTCTTCGATGAACCATCGGGGTCCTTCGCCGAGGCGGCGCGGCGCTGCGCCGATACCTCGGACGGCGCCTTCCGGGTGGCAATCGAGCGGCTCCCGGCGGATGCGGACCAGCAGCGTGAGCAGCTCGTTCGCCGCCTGGCCGCCCAGGACCAGGCAATCGACATCATCGGAATGGACGTGATCTGGACCGCCGAGTTCGCCCGGGCCGGTTGGATCCTGCCCTGGCCCGAGGAGGCGGCGCGCAAGGGCCGCGAGGGACGGCTCGCGGCGACCGTGGAGAGCGCCACCTACGAAGACCTGCTCTGGGCCGTGCCCTTCACCACCAACACCCAACTGCTTTGGTACCGCACCGATCGCGTCGAGCATCCGCCCCAAACCTGGGACCAGATGATCGACATGGCCGAATCCCTGGGGAAGGACGGCACCATCCAGGTCCAGGGCGAGCGTTACGAGGGACTCACCGTCTTCTTCGTCTCCCTGCTGGCCTCGGCCGGCGGTCACGTGCTCAACGCGGGGGGCGACGTCCCGGCCCTGGAGTCGGGCCCCACCCGCCGCGCCCTGGGCATCCTGCGCCGGCTCGCCGACTCCCCCGCCTCTGATCCCGGGCTCTCCAACGCCCGGGAGGACCAGACCCGGCTCGCCTTCGAGTCCGGCGGGTCCAGCTTCATGCTCAACTACACGTACGTCTGGCCGAGCGCCCGGGCCAATGCTCCGGAGTTGGCGCGGCACATGGGCTGGGCGCGCTGGCCCGCGGTGGACCCGGGGCGGCGGAGCCGGGTGACCATCGGGGGAATCAACCTGGGGGTGGGGGCCTTCTCCCGCCACCCGGAGCTCGCGTTCCGTGCGGCCGCCTGCATCGCGGGGACCGACAATCAGCGCATCGCCGCCGCCCGCGGCGGCCTGCCTCCCACCACCAAGGCGCTGTACGACGACCCCGAGGTTCGGACGACCTTTCCCTTCGCGGACCTGCTCCGCGAGACCCTCGCGGACGCCGTCCAGAGGCCCCAGACCCCGGTTTACAGCGACGTCTCCCTGGCGATCAGCCGCACCTTGCACCCGCTCTCCGCAATCGACCCGGAGCGGGACGTCGATCGGCTGCGCGAGGCCGTCGGGCGCGCCCTGCGCTCGGAGGGACTGCTGTGAGTCGCACGCGGGACCGGTCCGAAGAACGGCTAGGATGGCTGCTATGTGCCCCGGCGGTACTCGCCATGCTGCTGGTGACCGCCTACCCGGTGCTCTACGCCATCTGGCTCTCGCTCTTCCGCGACGACCTGCGTTTCCCGGATCAGCGCGCCTTTGTGGGGTTCGCCAACTATGCGACCGTTCTCAACTCGGAGCTATGGTGGCAGTCCCTGGGTAACACCCTGATCATCACCCTAGGCTCTGTTTCCATCGAGCTCATTCTCGGCATGGCCCTGGCCCTGTTGATGCATCGAGCGCTCTTTCTGCGGCGCACCCTGAGGGCGGCCATTCTGGTGCCCTACGGCATCATCACCGTGGTCGCCGCCCTGGCTTGGCGCTTCGCCTTCGATCCAGTGACCGGATTCGTCAACCCCTGGCTGGGACTGGATCAGGCCTGGCTCGCCGAGCGCTGGTCGGCCTTTCTCGTCATCATCGCCACCGAGGTGTGGAAGACCACGCCATTCATGGCCCTGCTGCTGCTCGCCGGCCTGACCCTGGTGCCCCGCGACCTGCTGGATGCGGCCCGGGTGGATGGGGCAGGGGCCGTGCAGCGCTTCCTGCGGGTGACCCTGCCCCTGATGAGGCCCGCCATCCTGGTGGCACTGCTGTTCCGGGCCCTGGACGCCTTCCGCATCTTCGACACCGTATATGTGCAGACCCGCGGCGCCCAGGGTACGGAGACGGTCAGCATCCTCGGCTACGACACCTTGGTCACACGGCTCAATCTGGGGCTCGGCTCGGCGGTGTCGGTGCTCATCTTTGTGTGCGTGGCGGCCATCGCGGTGGGCTTCGTAAAGGGCCTCGGTGCGCGCCTCGCACGGGAGGATGAGGGGGCATGAGCGCCCGAGCCGACGGTGGCGAGGGCCTGATTTGGCGCCTGGGCAGCCTGCTGGTGATCGGCTATGCCCTGCTGCCCGTGGCCTGGATCCTGTCCCTGTCGCTCAAGCCCGCGTCGGACCTGGGCGACGGCCGATTCGTTCCCCGCAATCTCAGCCTGGAGCATTATCGCGCCGTCTTCACGGATCCCCAGTTCCCGGCGGCCCTGTGGAACTCGGTCGGAATCGGCGCCATCGCGACCCTGCTCTCCGTCCTGCTCGCGGTATTCGCCGCCTATGCCATCGTGCGGCTGCGCTTTCGCGGGCGGCGGCTCATCCTCGGCGCGGCGCTCTCCATCGCCATGTTCCCCGCCGTCGCCATCATCGGTCCCCTGTTCGACCTGTGGCGGACCCTCGGGCTCTACGACACCTGGGCCGGACTCATCCTGCCCTACATGACCTTTACCCTGCCGCTCGCCATCTGGGTCCTGGCGGCCTTCTTCCGCGACATCCCCTGGGATCTGGAACAGGCGGCCCGGGTGGACGGGGCGACCCACTGGCAGGCCTTCCGGTACGTGATCCTGCCGTTGGCCGCTCCCGGGGTGGTGACCGCCGCCATCCTGGTCTTCATCTTTGCCTGGAACGACTTCCTGTTCGCCGCAGCCCTGACCTCTACCAACGCCGCCAGAACGGTTCCCGCGGCCATCGCCTTCTTCACCGGCAGCTCGCGCTTCGAGCTGCCCACGGGCGCCATCGCCGCCGCCTCGGTTGTGGTGACCCTGCCGGTGGCGGCGGTGGTCCTCGCCTTCCAGCATCGCATCGTCGCCGGGCTCACCGCCGGGGCGGTGAAGGGGTAGTCATGGCCGAGATCCAACTTCAGGGCATCAGCAAGCGCTTCGCGGACGGCACCGAGGCCGTCCGTGCCACGGATCTCCTCATCCGCGACGGCGAGCTCTTCATCCTGGTCGGCCCCTCGGGCTGTGGCAAGTCGACCCTGCTGAAGCTCATCGTGGGTCTGGAGCGACCCTCCGCCGGTGAGCTGCTGGTAGACGGCGTGGCCGTCACGGACCTGGACCCCAAGGACCGCAACATGGCCATGGTGTTCCAGAGCTATGCCCTGTATCCCCACATGACGGTGCGGGAGAACATGGCCTTTCCCTTGAAGCTCGCCCGTCTGCCCGGGGCAGAGATCAGCGAGCGGGTGGCGCAGGCGGCGGCGGTCCTGGGGCTGGACGATCTACTCGATCGCCGGCCGGCGGCACTCTCGGGTGGCCAGCGCCAACGCGTGGCTATGGGGCGGGCCATCGTGCGCCAGCCCGCGGCCTTCCTGATGGATGAGCCACTGTCCAACCTGGACGCCAAGCTGCGGGTGCAGATGCGCATCGAGCTGTCGCGGCTGCAGCGCCGGCTCGGCACCACCACCGTCTACGTCACCCACGACCAGACCGAGGCCATGACCCTGGGGGATCGGGTGGCGGTGCTGAATCGGGGCGAGGTGCAGCAGGTCGGCACGCCGCGGGAGCTGTACCGGGAGCCCGCCAACCTCTTCGTCGCCGGGTTCATTGGCTCTCCGGCAATGAACCTGCTGCCCGCGCGGGTGGAGGCGGACAGGCTCGTCCTGCCCATGACCGAGCTCCCGCTTCCGGCGCGCCTGAGTGGGACCGGTGCGGCCGGGCCACGTCACTGTGTGGCTGGGATACGCCCCGAGCACATCGGTGAGCCGGGCAGGGGCGGGGAGGGCACCTTCCGCACAGAAGTCGTGGCGGTAGAATGGCTTGGGGCCGATCTCTACCTGCAGTTCGAGGTCGCGGTACCGCCGGGTGAGCAGCTCTCCGCCCTGCAGCGGGAGCTTCTGCCGGAGTCCTTCCGGGACGAACGTCTCCGGCTGACCGCCCGACTGGGCGCCGATCGCACCCTCGCCGCCGGCGAAGCCATCGACCTCGCGGTTGACCCGGAGGGCATCATCCTGTTCGACGGGGACACGGGCGTGCGGATCTACTCCAACACCGACGGACCCTGACGCTGCATCGATCCCTATCGTAGGGTGCGCCGCGCGCACCGGCTTGAAAGGCCGTGGTGAGAGGTCTGGTGCAGAGCCCTGGGACTATAGGGCCAGTGTCGTAGATACTCTGTTCCGTTGCAAGTCCGATTTGCCTCCAATCCATAAACCAGTCTTATCAGGTCCTCGGGCTCACGGACGGCCTGCGAGCCACTTGTTCTGCCCCCGTTGGTGCCTGTTGAGGGGGCTAGTTGGAGCGGCTTGAGGGGTGCGGGTAGCGGACTCCGTGTGGACAAATCGTGAATGTCGCAAGCGAGCGTGGGGACAAGCGGGGGACAACGCGCCGCGGGCCTCATTCCTGGGGGCGCGGGTCAATGGCGGCGCGTTGCCCCCCGCTTGCCCCCACTCATTCACCCTTTGCCCACACTGCGCCGCGGCGAGGACACTGGCGGTGGCGGACGCCTGCGGCGCAACAACAATCAAGTTTTTTAAGGCGTCGATCAACGGGCTTCTCGCTTGGTGTGCCCTCAGGCCGGGGTCTCGACGAGAGCGTAGAAGCGGCTGCCGTCGAAGGGTCGGCGCGACTTGAGCATGCCGTGGATGGCATGCAGGAGCTTACGCATCACCGCACAGACGGCCTGGATCTTCTTCAGGCCGCGGTCCTCGATGAGGTGGCGGTAGTAGCCGTTGACATAGCGGTCATGGCGCGCGGCGCTCAAGGCGGGCATATACAGGGCCAGGCGCAGGTAGCGGTTGCCGGCTTTGCTCAGGCGCGGCTTCTTGTGGACGCTGGTGCCGGAGACGCTCTGGCGGGGGTCGAGCCCGGCCAGCGCCACCCACTGCTTGGCGCGCATGTCGGCGGGCAACACCAGCAACTCGCCCATGAGTTGGATAGCGCTGGCCGTGGCGATGCCCTTGACGCTGACGAGCAACTCAAAGATCTCCTTGAGGTGGGCGTCGGCCTGGATCTGTCCTTCGGCCCAGGTGCGCAAGTCCTTGATCTGGGACTCGCACTGGGTGATGGTCAGGCGCACGTCGGCCAGTACGACCGCTGGGGTGGTCTGGGTCTGGGCGAGTGCATGGAGCTGATTCTTCGCCTCGGTCTTGGCGCGGTTGAGGGCCTCCAGGCGCCGGGCGCAGGCGCGCAGCGCCAGGGCTTGGTTGTCGGGACGCTGCCACGGCTCGAAGGGCATGCGCAGGGCGAACTGCGCCAGCACCGCCGCATCCACCGCGTCGGTCTTGGTGCGGGTCAGCAACGCCTCGGCGAAGCGTCTGGCCGCCTTGGGGTTGACCACCATCACCGCGAGCTCTGCCCCTTGCAGGGCCAAGGCCAGGTCCAGATGGTAGGAGCCAGTCGCCTCCAGGCATACGCGCTCGACCCGCGCCGCCTTGAGCGCCTTGGCCAGGGCCGCGTGGCCACTGGGGGTGTTGGCATACTCCTCGGCCTTGCCGAGCTTCTCGGCCACGCTCACAACGACCCCAAGGGTCTTGTGGGACACATCGATTCCCGCCACGTTCATCGTTCTAGGTCTCCAAGGACAGTCGCTGTAACATCGTGCCCCGGTTCCCCGACCCTGCACCCTCGCCTACCGACCTTGTGTATGCAGGCTCAAGGGCCAAGCCCAAGGCCTCGGATACTCTTCGGTATCGGCGAAG
The DNA here is from genome assembly GCA_963698355.1 of uncultured Gammaproteobacteria bacterium. Lineage (GTDB taxonomy): Bacteria > Pseudomonadota > Gammaproteobacteria > Chromatiales > Chromatiaceae > Thiodictyon. The sequence continues at coordinate 107,652 of CAVOQO010000068.1, forward strand.
AGGGCGGGGAGCCAATCTACGTGCAAGCTCGAAGCTTCAGGGTGCGACGGCTTCCCGGACACTCTCCATTAAATCCGTTTATCGATCCTCCCTGTCAATCCCTGGGGACAGAACATACAAGGGTGCGCTGTGCGCGCCGTCATCGCCACCCGGACGCGGTCAGAGGTCCTGTGATGACGACGGTTACGGTGGAGCCACTGCATCCGCCAGGGCAGGCAGGATGGACTCGCAGGGCGCCTCCACCTTGAGGTCCAGCAGGTCGTCTGCCCTCGTGGCCCCGAGATTGACCGCCGCCATGGGCAGATCGGCCTCGGCGGCCGCCCGACAAAAGCGGTAACCCGAATAGACCATGAGCGAGGATCCGCAAACCAGCAGTGCATCGCTCGCCAGTAGGGCGGCCATGGCGGCCTCGACCCGCGTCTTCGGCACCGTCTCTCCGAAGAACACCACGTCCGGCTTCAAGATGCCGCCGCAGGCGTCGCAGCCGGATACCCGGAACATCGAGACATCGAGGTCACCGAGGTCCGCGTCGCCGTCAGGCGCCATCTCGGCGGCGAGTGCCGCGAACCGGGGATTCTCCTCGGCGAGCCACCGCTGCAGCGGCTCCCGCGGGCTCTTAGCCCCACAGCCGAGGCACACCAGCCGGTCCAGGCGGCCATGCAGGTCGATGACCCGCTCTGACCCCGCCCGCTGGTGCAGGCGGTCCACGTTTTGGGTGATGATCAGCCGGACCCGCCCAGCCGCTTCCAGTGCCGTCAGGGCCTGGTGGCTGGCATTGGGCTCGGCGTCCTGGAACCAGGGCCAGCCAACCAGGCTCCGTGCCCAGTAACGCTGGCGTGTGTCGGGCTTGGCGATGAAGTCGCCGTACTGAACGGGTGCCGTTCGCTTCCAACGGCCTTGAACGTCCCGGTAATCCGGGATGCCCGAGCCGGTGCTCACGCCGGCGCCGGTCAAGACGACCAGCCGCGGGTGATCGGCGACAAACTGAAACAGCGCCCGCAGTTGCCCCGTCATGGGGCGGTGCTCGCGGCCGCCCCCGGCCCGTGTCTCCGCGTGAGGTCTGCCATCGACTTCACTCAGCCGAGAGGCGCGGATTGAACGAAAGCCGGGGTTCCGCGCCAAAGCATCTGGGGACAGGGCCATTTTGGGTCAAACACCATCGTTGGATGGAAAGGGGTGAGTGATGACCGTTACCAACAGGCAATCCGGCACGAACGTACATGAGGTTGCGGATGGGATCTACCGCATCAATACACCGGTAATGATCGAGGGGGCAGGCGGATTCTCATTCAACCAATACCTCATCGTGGACGATGAGCCACTGCTCTTCCACACCGGTCTGCGCAAGATGTTTCCGCTGGTGCGAGAGGCGGTGGCGAGCGTTTTGCCGCCCGCCAGCATTCGCTATCTCGCCTTTTCGCACGTGGAAGCCGATGAATGCGGCTCATTGAACGAATGGCTTGCCGTCGCACCTCAGTCGGTCCCGGTGTGCGGCAGCGTCGCGGCGATGGTATCCATCAACGACCTGGCCGACCGGGCGCCGACGGCCCTTGCCGACGGTGGGCTGCTTCGCCTGGGTACGCATACGGTGCGCTGGTTCGACACGCCGCACCTCCCGCACGCCTGGGAATGCGGCTTTCTGATGGAAGAGACGACGCGTACCCTCCTGTGCGGGGATCTGTTCACCCAGGGCGGCGCGGACCTTCCGGCCACCACCGAGTCCGACATACTCGGTCCGAGCGAGGCCTTCCGCCGCGCCATGGATTACTTCTCGCACACCAGGAATGCCCGTGCGATGTTGGAGCGGCTCGCCTCCGCGAATCCGACGACGCTCGCGTGCATGCACGGCAGCGCCTGGCGCGGTAACGGCGCCGGCCTCCTGCGAGCCCTCGCCGACGAGCTGGACCGCTGATCCAGCCACCCAGGCTTGAGACCTCCGTCGCATCACCTCAACCGGCCGAGGTCCGGTGAGGTGTCCCGGTGTTGCCTGCCGGCCTACAATCGGACCCGGCGCGACTCGGGACATTGCCGTTTCCTCAGCGGCCTCACCTCGGGCATCGCGGCCAGCAACACGGAGAGCTTGCCCCGCGTGATCGACCTCCACTGCCACATGCTGCCCGCCATCGACGACGGCGCTCCTGACCTCGAGTCGGCGCTCGCAATGGCGCGCATTGCCGCCGCCGACGGCATCACGCTGACGGCCTGCACACCGCACATCTATCCCGGCCTCTACGAGAACGACTCGGCACGGATCCGGCAAGCCGTCGAGGGCTTCAGGCAGAGTCTGGATGAGGCCGGGATACCGCTGAAGGTGACAGTCGGCGCCGATATCCAGCTCGTCCCTGAGCTGGTCCAACGTCTCAAGTCCGGCCTCTATCCAACGCTCCACGGTTCCCGCTACTTTCTCTTCGAGCCCCCGCACCATGCCGTCCCGGCGCGCTTCCTGGAGTCTATCTTCGATGCCCTCGCGGGCGGCTACGTGCCTGTCATCACGCACCCGGAGCGGCTCACCTGGCTCGACAAAGAGCACTACGGCTGGTTCGTCGAGGCGGCGCGCAAGGGGGCCTGGCTTCAGCTGACCGCTGGAGCGCTCACCGGTCGCTTCCGCGACCGTGCCAGGTACTGGAGCGAGCGGATGCTCGACGACGGCATCGTGCACCTGCTCGCGACCGACGCGCACTCGCCCAACCACCGGCCGCCGCTGTTGGCAGAGGGCCGGGAGATCGCCGCCAATTGGGTCGGCGCGGAAGAGGCGGACAGGCTCGTGGATGAACGCCCCCGGGCCGTCATCGACGACCGCGATCCAACTGACGTGGCCCCGCCTCCCGCGCTCAACGGCCGATATTTCAGCAAACCGCAGCGTGCAACGCGCGGACGCTGGTTTGCGCGAATCTTTTCGTCGGCGAATCGCTGACCGTGCGTCGATGAATCGACGTGAGATGTGACGCCGAAAGGTTGTCGGCCGTCGCCAAACCACAGTAGCCTAATAGGCGCTTGAACGTCGTCCGGGTGCGACCGCCCCTGACGGCGGTGGCCGAGTCGAGACACGCAGGAGCATGTCACCATGGAAGCTTGGTATGCGGTACACACCAAGGCCCGCCAGGAGCGTGTGGCCGTCGAGCACCTCACGCGGCAGCATTACGAAACCTACCTGCCGCTGATCTGCCTGCCGAAGCGCCTGCGCGGGCGCTGGTGCGAGGTAGTCGAGCCCCTGTTCCCCAGCTATCTGTTCGTCCGTCTGGACCCGCGGCGCCATAACGTGGCACCCATCGGGTCCACCCGCGGGGTGATCGGTCTGGTGCGCTTCGGCGGCAATCTAAGGCCCGTGCCCCATGAGTTCGTGGAGCGCCTGCGGGCCGCGCAGCGTGAGGGCGACGCCGCGATCCACCATGAGCACCTGTTCCGGCCCGGCGATCCAGTGGAAATCGTCTCCGGGCCGATGGCGGGGCTCCGGGCGATCTTCCTCGCCGCCAGCGGCCCGGAGCGAGCTCATCTGCTGCTCGAGCTCCTCGGGCGCACCAACCGCGTCGTTATCTCCCAGCACCAGCTCATTCCCGCCGCCTGACAGGGACTTCGAAACATCTGTGTGAGGCCCGCGCCCCGCGGGGCGACAGGAACCCCACCAGCAGCGGAAACGGTCGCTGCGCAGAGCGTCCTCCCACAAGGAAACACCTGTGCTGGCTTTCTGCAGGAGGCCTGTTCTTCGGGGCGACAGGACAACGGACTTGTCTGTAGACTTTACTCGACGCATTGGGTAACCAACTGATTGGACGAGAGGTGTCGATGGTGTACGCAACGCCGCGGGTAAAGGAAATCGTTGCTCGGATCGCGGCCGAGGCGAAAACACGCATCGGATCCAAAGGACACCTCATCTGGTTCGGCTCCTGGGTAAAGGGGACTGCACGACCGACCTCTGACATCGATTTGGCGATCCAGGTCGAGGGTGGTGCACCGACACCCGAACTGGCTCGTTTCCAGGACTGGATCGAAGAAGAGCTCCCAGCCTTGTATCGGATTGACTTAGTGAACCTCGAAGAAGTGGGCGAGCGCATGCGCCGACAGATTCGCGACGAGGGGGTCAGGCTTTGAAATCGTACAGTCTGGAATCGCTTGCAAGGGCCGTAGAGCGGTTGGACCAGGCCCTGTCCCTGCCGCGAGTTATTGTCAAATCTGGTGTACAGCCCTCAGGCGGCGGCCCTGTCTGACTGATCGATGACTTGCTCTCCGTTGCGGAACTGGACGTTGTTGACGACCAGTTCGAGCTTCCTGAATCCCTTGATCCGCTTGAAGCGCTTCTGCGCGCTCTGCAGGAGCTTGAAGACCATCGCCAAGGTGGTCTCACGTGAGCCGCAGTTGCGGCTGCGCTTGGTGCGCAAGCGCACGGTGGCGAAGGTCGACTCGATCGGGTTGGTGGTGCGGATGTGCACCCAATGCTCGGCCGGGTAGTCGTAGAAGGCCAGCAACGCATCACGGTCCTTGGCCAGGCAGTCCATGGCCTGCGGGTACTTGGCCTCGAAGCGCTTGAGCGTGCGATCAAAGGCCTTGTGCGCATCCTCGCGGGTCTCGGCCATCTAGATCTCGTGCAGGTCGGCCTTGACTTTGGGCTGCACGGACTTCGGCAGCTTGTTGAGCACGTTGGCGGTCTTGTGCACCCAGCAGCGCTGGTGCGCGGTGTCCGGGTAGAGCTTGGCGAGCGCCTTCCAGAAGCCCAGGGCGCCGTCGCCGACGGCGAGCTTCGGCCCCTGGGTGAGGCCGCGCTCGCGCAGGCCGGTGAGCAGCTCGTGCCAGCTCGCCTCGGACTCTCGGTGGCCATCCTCCACGGCGATGAGCTCCTTGTGCCCCTGCTCGGTGACGCCGATGATCACCAGCAGACACAGCCGATCGTCCAGGCGCACGTTGCTGTAGACCCCGTCGGCCCACCAGTCGACGTAGCGCCGATCGCTGAGATCGCGCTGTGACCAGGCGCGATGCTCCTCAAGCCACTGCTGTTTGAGCCGCGAGACGGTGTTCGCCGACAGTCCTTTGGCCCGATCGCCCAACAAGGCCGATAGCGCCTCCTGGTAGTCCCCCGTCGAGACTCCCTTGAGGTACAGCCAGGGAATCAGCTCCTCGATGCTGCGCGCGCGCTTGAGGTACGGCGGCAGCAGGCTGGAGTGGAAGGTGACACCCCCGCCGCTGCGATCGCGCACCTTGGGCACGCGCACCTGCACCTCCCCGATGCCGGTCTGCACCGTGCGCTGCGGCAGGTAGCCGTTGCGCACCACCGCCCGGCGACCGTCGTTGAGACGCCGATCGGCGAAGCCCTCCAGGAACTCGGCCAACTCTGCCTCCACGGCCTTGGCGATCAACTCCCGCGCACCGGCACGCAGCAGCCCGTGCAGCGGGTCTGCATCCTCGATCCCTGGTTGTGAAAGAACTCCCAGCGTAGACTCGGGCATGGCGTATCCACCTCTGTTGACTGTGATCTTGGCGGTGATCAGTCAGCAGGATACGCCACCTCCCTCCGGGCTATCCCGTACACCAGAAATCACCATAACTCTCCAGTGTCTGGACCCGATCGTTCGTGAAGCTGAGCACGTTCTCGCTGAACTTGGACCATTCCTGCCAGCCGGCGTTGAAATACAGCTGGGTCTCGTCATCCAGCCGGTAGCGCAGGCCCGCCTCCAACCACTGGGGATTGGTCCAGCTGATCTTGACGTCCTTAGGCAGTAGTAGTGCCAGCTGCGGGTTCCGCAGACCCTCGTACTTGACGTCGCCTTCCAGGTCGGTGTCCGTCTCGCTTCGATACACGATGCCGAGCAGCAGGCGATCCGTGAACGCGTAGGTCAGCCCGAGCACGCCCTGAACGCCCCAGTCACCCAAGGGGTCAGACAGTGACCCTCGCGGGATCGGTCTGCCTGTCGGTCGGCCACAATGAGAGCCGTTCTCATTGATTTGTGCCAATCGCTGATCATCGCACACAGCCCAATGAAAACGCCCGCGATCGCCTGGCGCCGGGGAATAGGCGACGCGCTGAAAACCGAGTTTTCTTTTAGGCACTAGTTTGGCGCTTCACATAGACGCTGGAAGCGGCCATTTCTTACGGAGAAACGGCAAGTCAAAAACGGTGCTTTCACAGATCGGCCGGCTGCCGATCGGACGGACAGGAATGTGGCTCATGCCGGACATAGGATGATTCCGGGCCAGAAAGCGGTAGGCGAACCATCCGGATTTTTCCTCGTCCCAGCCGTGTACCGCGCTGCACGGTACTCGTAATCTGGCATAATCGAAGAGCGTACAGATTCGGAACAGGCAACGAAACAGATGAAGAAAGCTATGCCGATCCGGCCCCTCTCGCGGATATTCCCGCTTCTCGTGCTGGTCGGCGCGTTTATGTCGGTGTCCGTCGGCGCAGAGACGGGTCGGCCGAATCCCGAGCGGGGGCCGACGCCGGTCGAGCTCAGCATCTTCCTGCTCGACCTGGACGGTATCGACAGTGCCAGCCAGAGCTTTCAGGCGAATGTCTATTTCGAGGCCACTTGGAAGGATCCTCGCTTTGCAGATGCATCCCGCGGCGGTAGTGTCACCCGTCCATTGGAGGAGATCTGGCATCCACGCCTGCAGATTCTTAACCAGCAGAGAATCTGGTCGAGCATGCCCGATGTCGCGGAGATTGCGCCGGACGGCACGGTCACCCAGCGAGCCCGGGTCTGGGGCGATTTCTCGCAGCCGTTGGATCTGCGCGAGTTCCCCTTCGACGGCCAGAGAATCGAAATCCCGGTGGTGGCAGCGGGTTACACCTCGGACGAGGTAACGCTCTCACCGGGTCCACAGAGCGGCATCGGCGAGAAGTTCTCGATCGCGGACTGGAAAATCGCAGACTGGCAGATGACCACGGAAGTCGCGATCCCCGGGGCGGAGGGCGCCCGGGAGGCTGGCGTCGCCATGGTGCTGGAGGCCGAAAGGCTCCGGGGCTACTACTGGATCAAGGTCATCGCGCCCCTGATCCTGATCGTCGCCATGTCCTGGGCCGTGAACTGGATCGACCCGAAGGACATCGGCACCAAGATCAGCATCACCATCACCGCCATGCTGACGCTCATCGCCTATCGCTTCGCGATCGGTGCGGCGCTGCCCCAGATCTCGTACCTGACCCGAATGGATCTCTTCATCCTGTTCTCCACCATCCTCATTTACGCATCCCTGGTTACGGTGGTCACCACGGCAACATTCAACAACAAGGGTCAGCCGGAAGTGGCGAAGAATATCGACCGGGTCTCCCGCTGGGGCTTCCCGCTTTTCTTCGTGTTTTCCTGGATCGTCAGCATGTACCTGCCGACCTAGTACGGCAAGTGGTTCGCCGACCGATGCGACAGCTCGTAGTCATGCTCGCCGCCGTGTCCACCTTGCCTCTGAACGGCTGCGTCAGCCTCGGCCCGTCCACCATCCCGCGGGATCGCTTCGACTATGTCTCGACCATCTCGGACTCCTGGAAGAGCCAGATGCTGCTCAATATCGTCAAGCTCCGATATGCCGATACGCCCGCTTTCCTGGACGTCGGCTCGGTCATCAGCCAATACGAGTTCGCCGGCGAGCTCAGCGCCGGCCTGGGCTGGGGCCTACCGGAGCCCGGATCGAATTCCCAAAGCCTGGGCGCCGCCGGCCGCTACGTTGAGCGGCCGACGATCACCTATTCGCCCATCGCGGGTGCCAAGTTCACCCAGAGCCTGATGACCCCCGTGCCGCCCTCCGCGGTGCTCTCTCTACTCCAGGCAGGTTATCCCGTCCGACTCGTGTTCGGCATGTGCGTGCGGACCATCAACGATCTGGACAATCGCTCCGTTGATCCACTCTGGGCCCGGGCGGCCGACGCCGAATTCGAGCGTCTCATCGATGTGCTCGAAAGGATGCAGCGGGGGGGTGGCATCGCAATGCGCGTCGAGCGAAGAGACGATGGTGATGCCATTGTCATGGCCCTGCGGCGCAAGCGGGTAGGCCGGGAGGATGCCAGAGAAGTGGCCAGGCTCCTCGGCATCGATCCAGGAGCTCCCGAATATCGGGCCACCTACGGCGCGGTAGCCAGGTCGAATCGGGAAATCGCCATCCAAACGCGCTCGATCTTCGAGATCATGGTTGAGCTCTCGGCTCGCGTCCAACCGCCGCCGGAGCACCTGCGCAAAGGCTACGTAACGGCAGTGGACACGGCCGGCGCGGACGTTGAGTTTCGGGTCCAGAGCGGAACCACCAAACCGGACGATGCCTACACGGCGGTGCGCTACCTGGACCATTGGTTCTGGATCGCGCAGAACGACGAGTCGTCCAAGGTCGACTTCGTGTTCCTCATGCTGTTGTTCAGCCTGGTCGAGACCAGGGAGGGGCAGACCGCCCCGATCGTCACGGTTCCGGTGAGCTAACCTCGCTTCAGTGCCACTCGACAAACCCTTGGGAACGCTTTCGGCACCGCCGCAGCGCGACACCCGTAACCTCGGACAGATAGATGTCGGAGGCGCAGTAACGACCTACCATTCTGCGAGCAGCGCGAGCACCCCCGCTGGCTGTTCTACTCCGCTTGACGCGCCGTCGAAGAACAAATCTTGTCGCTATAAACGAACAACGCCCTGATCTTCGCCCAGAAGTCGCCACCGAGAACGAAGAGGCTCAGTAGCAGGATGAAGTCGCCGCCAAGCGCGTACGCTAACGGATAGTCGGCAAAGCCGGGGATCCAGTCGACCAGGTAGATCGACAACCAGCCGAACGCGATCGGTACACAGAAAAGCACCAATCCGATGTTGTAGCGGCGCCGACTGACCTCTTTGGGAGGGCCGTACTGCTTCAAGAAGCCAAATACCCGCCTCTTGACGTACAGGTATCCGGGTTTCCCCATGATCGCAACGCCACAGATACCGAGCGCCTCAGCGACCAGCAACAAGGCCCCGGACACGGACGCGGTCATCGCCCCCGACAAGCCGAGGCTCGGCAAGACGATTAGACCGACAATCGGAAGGACGATGCTGAGCAAGAACACGGCGACTCCCGACTTGAGGCGCCAGCTTGAGATGGGTTCGTCCGTGGTGCTTGCTTGTTGGTTCATTTCAAATCATGGAATCCTGTTGCGCTTCGGCATTGGAAACCGTCATCCAGGGTGGGGTTCGGAAGGCGGCTTCGCCGGCGCCGCATACCATTGGTCCTTGGGCACCAGCTTGGGCTTCGCGGGGTCGGCCATGTAGGAGGGCGTCATGATCGCCACACCGTACTCGTTGAAGACGTCCAGGATGTTGTCGTGCAGTGCCGAGTAGATCCGCGCCATGTTGGCTGGATCGCTGCAATAGGCATTGAGCTCGGAGACGACGGCAAAGTCCCCCAGCTCCTTGCGCAGGACGAAGGGCTCTGGCCGCTCGAGCAGGCCCGGTGTCCGGGAAGCGGCCAGCTTGAGCATGGCCTCCACCTGCCGCCAGGGGGTCTCGTATCCGATCCCCACGCTTGTGTGCAGGATCAGGCCCTGCTGCTCGGCCAGGGTGCTGTAGTTGACGACCTCGCCGCTGAGGATCGTGGTATTCGGGATCACGACCTCCTCGTTCTTCAGTGAGCGCAGGCGGGTGACCAGGACCCGAATCTCGATGACCTCGCCGACGGTGTCGTTGATCTTCACCCGGTCACCGACCTTGAACGGACGCCGGTAGGCCATGCTGTAGCCGGCGATGATGTTGGCGATGATGGACGAGGAGCCCAGGGAGACGATGAGACCGAGCAGGATGGAGATTCCCTTGAACGCCTCGGACTCGGAACCGGGGATGTAAGGATAGGCCACCACCACCGCGAAGATGATCACCAGCAGGCGCAGGATGCGGTAGGTGGGCAAGGCCCACTCTTGCTCGAACGACTTCAACCGGATGGCGCCGCGGTCGATGCTGCGGAAGAAGACCTGGATCATCCGCAGGATGTAACGGGTTACGAAGAACAGGATGACCAGGAACACCAGGTCGGGGACGGTGGCCAGGGCCGCCGCCCCCATGGACTCGAGCGGGTCCAGTATTAGGCCAAACAGCCACACCGCGATACCACGCGTCCAGGGGTAAAGACCGAGCACGAAGTTGAGATAGAAATAGAGGATCAGCGCCCCGAGCAGAAGGTACAGGGCCTTGGTGAGCCCGCGCAGTGCGGATGCAATCTGCTGGGCCTTGACGAACCGCGCCGACTGGGCCTCCAATGCCTTGAGATGATCCTGCAGACGCCGCTCGATGACGCCGTCGAGGCTGCGGAATCCCTTGCGGAAACCGAAGAACAGCCCGACCGCCACCGCGGTGGCCGCGAGCGCATAGAGGCTCTTGATCGTCAGGGCACGGGGCGTGCGGTCGAGACGATAGTCCGTGATCGCCTCCCGCAGACGCAGCTGGGCCGTCTCGGCGAGCACCTTGCGGCTGACCCCGTCCAGGGCCGCGTCCTCGTCGAATAGATCGAGCAGGAACCGCTCGCCTGCCATGATGTCGGTGCGGTCGTCCTTCTCTTTCAGCGTGATGGCACCGGAGGGGATGGTCTCGTCCTCCGCGACCAGGATGATCGCCTTGCGGATTTCCCTGGCTCGCCTTTCGGCGGGATAGGCGGCTATCCCCCTCACAGTCAGGATCTCGCGCCCGTCTACGACTACCGCGGCGGTA
>CAVOQO010000069.1:0-16042 GCA_963698355.1 uncultured Gammaproteobacteria bacterium
GCCAGCCCCATGCCCCTCACCACCTTGTCCGGTAGCTCCTCAGTCGCTCGGCTCTTTCGCTCGAGCCAGGCGGCTCCCTGGTGACCCATGACTTGAGCGATCTCGCGGCCGAAATAGTGCTTGCCGGTGCCGTCGCGGGAGGCTTCCTGGTAGCTGTAGTGTCCCCCAGAGGCAAGCGGTATCTCCGCCAGACCAACCCCAGGAACAAAAAACGCCAAAAGTGAAGCGGCGACCGCCCATTGCCACGGTTTCATCGGCGCGAAACCTGTATTCGGCAGCGGGTAGATCATTGGCACCGTGGAATCGGCTCGGGGCTCCCCGCCGCGCGAGCGGTATTGCTGACGCTCCGCCGGACGGTAGGGGGTTCCTCGGTCTCGGCTCAACCTGTGGGTAGGAGGACCGTGTCCACGATATCGACGACACCGTTGCGGGCGGCAATATCGGCGCGAATGACGCTCAGATCCACCGTCGGCAGCTCCTGGCCTGTGGCGGTCTCGAGGGTTCGGCTCGACAGGATCTCCACCGCGGTAACGCGCTTCGGCACCAAGTGGTATTTGAGAAGCGCGGTCAGCTTCGCCTTGTCAGCCAGCAGTTCTTCGAGGGCCCCCTCCGGCAGCTTCTTGAACGCCGCATCGGTCGGGGCGAACAGGGTGAAGGGGCCATCGCCTTCGAGCAGACCGGCCAGGCCCGCAGCATCGATTGCCGCGAGCAGGATGGAAAACTCGCCGGACCGTTTCAACACGGCGACCACGCTGGGGCCCGCCTTAGCCGCTGGACCGTACGCGGCACCCGTCGGCATTCCACGCTGCATCGGGAAGGGCATGGGAGACATGGGCATGCCCATGAACATCGGCGGTTTCATCATCCCGCAATTACGCGCCTCGGCGACACCGCCGTAGAGCGCAAGAGCGATGACGCTAAGAAGCAGGAAGGCGGCGGGTCGGGCAGGGACGGCGGTCGTGGTCAGGGTTCTCACAAGTCGGCTCCAGGATTGGTGGATGGCACGCCGGCTTTGCCGGCGCGGTGATCAAGATCCTCGATGGCTTGGGGCTGCAGTGAAGCCGCCTAAGCTCAGTGAACACTTCCGCCTGGCGATAGAGCAGAAACAGAACGAGCAGGACTTCTACCGGGCAAGGATCGCAGCCATCCCACACATAGCCGCCGCCGACACGATCACCTCACTGGGCTGGAAGGGCATTCTGGAGGCAATGAACGGTGAGACCTACCCACCCCTCGACGCCGACCGCAGATATCTTCTGGGTCTCAACTGGAGCGAGACCCCCACACAACGAAAGCTCGACCGCATCACCGATCCCGATCTGCGCGCCGATATCCGCTACTACAACGACATCGCCGAGCACACCCTGCGCCTCAAGGCCAAGGCGACCTTCTGCGAGAGGCTTGGTCCGTTCCCGGGCTCAGCCGTCACCTACAGTCTGTGGGTGCAGCATGCAACGCTTGAGCGTCTTCGGGGGGAGACGGAAGCCCTTGGCCTCGGCGAGAAAGCCGAATTCATTGATGGCCTCAGGACCTCCTGGGACGCCGTCTCCAGGCTCGTCGTCGACGATGTCCCCGAGGGGTGGGGACACCCTCCAGGAGTGCCTCACGGTCGTCCTGGAGGCCTTGGAGAGCCTGGCAGGGGGAGCGACGCTGAAGGTCGAGCGGAACCCCTCGGCTTGCCCCAGTGATCCGGCTGGCGGGCTCGCCGACTGAGCCTGCCGTGCGCGCACACTGCGCTGCAAGTCTGCTGGCGGAGCGCGGAGGGGCCTCGATTGAGGGTCCTCGATGGAGGGTCCGGCAGCCGCGGGCCGGAGCGGGGCGTACCGGGGGCGCAAACCGTGGTCGGCCCGGCGAGTCCCCGGGGGAGACTCGGATGGATGTCCCGCCGGTTATCGCGAGCAGGGGCGACTCTCGGGCAAGGGCTCACGCGCCCTCGCTGCTGTGGTCTGGCCGGGGCGAGACGAAAACTCGCCCTGCATATGATGGCCTACAATCTCAGCCGGGCCTTGTCCCGCCGAGCCCCAGCACGCGCAGTGCCGCGCAGGCGGCGCCATAGCCGTTGTCGATGTTGACCGTGACGATCCCGGGCGCGCAGCTCGCCAGGGCCGACCTCAGGCTCAGCTCCCCGGCCGCGGCCACGCCGTAGCCCACGGAGCTGGGCACGGCGATCATGACCCCCCCCACCAGGCCGCCCAGGACGCTGAACAGCGCGCCTTCCATGCCAGCCACGGCGATCACCACCGGGTGTCGTCGGATCTCCTCCAGGCGCTCCATCAGCCGCCAGAGCCCGGCGACGCCCACGTCCTCGATCCGAGTGCTGGCGACACCGTGGAAGGCCAGGGTGCGGACCGCCTCACCGCAGATCGGCGCATCGGAGGTGCCCCCGCTAACCACCGCCACCCGCGGCTCGGGGGCGTAGGGGCGGCCATTGAGGAAGAACGCCGTGCGCGAGACCGGGTCGTAATCCAGCCGCGACCGCCAGCCGTCCGGCAGAGCCGCAAGCTGTGCGGGGGCGAGCCGGGTCAGCAGGCAGGGGTGACTCCGCGAGGCGTGCTGTGCCAGCACTCCCTCGATCTGGGCGGGTTGCTTGTTGGCGCAGTACACCGCCTCCTCGATGCCGATGCGCTCGCCACGGCTGAAGTCGACCACGGCCCGCGGCCATTGCTCAGGGACCTGGGACAAAGGCGCTCCCCCGCCGGTAGGGTTCGAAGCGGACGGCCTCGGGCAGCCCAAGGGCGCGGGCGAGGCCGGCGATGCGCTCGCGCCAGGCCTGGCGATCGCCGTTTAACAGACGCCCGAGCGCCGGCTCGTCGACCTCCACGGCGATGGCGTCAGGTCGCACCCGGCAGCGCACGACCTCGGGTCGCAGCGTCTCGCCGAGCTCACGCTCCACCTGGTGCACCAAGGCCAACATCCCGGCCTCGATGCGGATGCCGGTCTCCACCCGGCTGGACAGGCAGGGGGCCGCGGGCAGCTCGGCGATCTCCGGGTGGCCGAGCGAGCGGCACAGCGCACGCACGCCGCGCTTGTCCACGCCGGCCTCGACGAAGGGGTGGCGCGCGCCGTGGTTGCTCGCGGCCCGCAGGCCGGGGCGGTAGTCGCCCAGGTCGTCGGTATTGGTACCGGACAGGGTCGTGCCGTGGCCGACGCCGGCCAGCGCGGTATAGAGGTGGGTCTTGCAATGGAAGCAGCGGTCATAGGGGTTGGCGAGATAGGCCTCGTCACCAAACTCCCCGGCGTCGATCAGGTGCAGGACCCAGCCCTCTCGCTCCGCGACGGACTGGACGCGCCGCGTGGCCTCGGCCGGCACCGCCGGCGAGACGGCGTGCAGCATGGTCGCCCGATCCCCTAAGGTGCGGCCGGCGAGGATGGCCAGTGTCATGCTGTCCACCCCGCCGCTGACGGCGATGCGCACGGGGGCGAGCTGCCGGAGGAGGCGCTCAAGGGTGGATCGGGTGTCTTCGGGCATCTCACGCATGGTGTGGCTTATATTGGGCCAGATAGACCGCCGCGGGGCCAGCCATCCCAGACGAGCCGGTCGGGGCCGCACGACCTGCGGGCAATTGTCCCCGATCCTCGGCAGCGGCGCACTCCGGCACAGGGCTCACTTGGGCTCCATCGAAGCGGCCGCCGCCAGCCGCAGCGCCGCCTCTTCCCCCAGGCGCCGCAGCCTGGCCCGCTGGGCCGCATCGGTCAGGTCCGCGAGCGAGCGGCTCTCGACCTTCGCGGTCAGGACCCCTTGTCGGTCCACCACCTTCACTTCCAGGCGCCGGCCCTCCACCTCCACCACCACCTGCCGGCGGGGCAGGGCCAGGCGTTCAACCGGGTACCAGCGCAGGCCAATGGTGGTCGTCTCCTGCAGGCAGCGGGCGATGACATGGGCCAGCAACTCGGGGCGGAGCAGAAGGCGCACCCCCTGGGCGACCCGGCCCGCCTTGCCGACGACGGGGAGGGTGTTCAGGTCGAGCACCCCCTCTGTCCCGCGCAGCCTGTCCAGCGCCGCGGCCAGGTCCTCCGGTGCCTGGTCGTCGACCTCGAAGGCGAGCTTGATCAGCCGCTCGGACAGGGCTGTTAACTGCGGCGGCGCATCGAAGCACAGCAGGCGCAGACAGTTCGGCCTGCTGCCGAGATCCCGGGTGCCGAAGCCGACCCCGGTGGCGCGCAGCACCGCGGCCTCGGTCAGCGCGGGCGGCAGCGCGGAGGCGATGGCCGCGCCGGTGGGGGTGACGCGCTCGCCTGCCAGCCCGTCGTCCTGCCAGGCGAAGCCTCGGAGCAGCTCAAGCGTCGCCGGGGCCGGCACCGGCAGCTCGCCGTGGGCGGTGGCCACGGTGCCGCCACCAAGGGGCAGGGGTCCGCAGCTTGCGCTTTGCACCGCGAGGCGCTCCAGGAGGTAGGCCGCGCCGACGATGTCGATGATGGAATCCCAGTCGCCGACCTCGTGAAACTCGACGGCCTCGACCGGCACCCCGTGTACTTGCGACTCGGCGGCCGCCAGGCGCTCAAAGATGGCCAGGGCGCGAAGGCGCACGCCCGGGTCCTGGAGCCCGCGCCCCAGCAGGCCCCGGATTTCGCGCCAGTGCCGGTGCCGGTGGTCCGGCCCTTCCGGGAGCAGGACCCGAAACCGGCTGCCACGCAGGGGTCGGCGCACGGTCTCGACCGAGACAGCCCAGCCGGCGGGGGGCTCCAGGGACGCGATGGCCGCGCGCAGCCCCTCGATCTGGTCCGGGAAGGCGTCTAGGAGGGCGGCACAGACCATGTCGCCGGCGAGTCCGCCGACTGGGTCGAAGTGCAGATGCCGCCCGTTGCCCGCCATGGTGCCCCTGCGGCCCCTACCCCGAAGAGCCCTTAAGCAGCATCTGGTTGGTCGCCGAGCGCGTCTCTCCCACGGAGCTCACCCGGATCGCCGGCAGGTCCTCCACCGGGCACTTGTTCTCGCAGATGCCGCAGCCGATGCACTGGCCTGGGTCCACATAGGGCTGCTTGAGCTCGATCGGCCGGCCGTCGCGCCCCGCGACCTGGACCACGTCGAACCAGATCGCCTTGGGCGAGGTCGGGCACATCTCCTCGCAGACGATGCAGGGGGTGTGCATGGCCCAGGGCAGGCAGCGCCCGCGGTCGTAGAAGGCGGTGCCCAGCCGGATGGGTTGGGCGTACGGCGCCTGGCCCGTTTTCTCGGCCACGCCGATGCGGCGGATGGCGCCGGTGGGGCAGGCCTGGCCGCAGGCCACGCAGTACTGCTCGCACCAGCCAATGCGGTTGATCAGCACCGGGGTCCAGAGCCCCTCCAGCCCCGCCTCGAGCAGGGCGGGCTGCAGCACGTTGGTCGGGCAGACCCGCATGCAGGCGGCACACTTGATGCAGCGCCCGAGGAACTCGTCCTCGGTGAGTGCGCCGGGCGGCCGGATCACCGCCGCCGTGGGCAGATTGAGCGCCGATGCGGAGCTGCGCGCCATGGGCAGCAGGACCGCGGTGGCGACGGCGGTCTCGACCACGCGCCGCCGACTGATGTCGATGGGCCTGTGGGCCGAGCTGCGCTCGCGCCTCAGCCCGAAATGCAGGGCGTCCTCCGGGCAGTCCTCGATGCAGTTCATGCACACGTGGCATTCGGCGATGCGCAGCTCCTTGTCCGGATCGCAGGCGCCCGGGCAGTGGCGCACGCACTTCCCGCAGTCGGTGCATTTGTCGATGTCGCGCTGGATGCGCAAGGGCGCCCGCCGCGACAGGACCCCGAGCAGCGCGCCCAGGGGACACAGTACCCGGCACCAGAAGCGCGGAAAGAACCGGTTGGCCAGGAGGATGGCGGCGAACAGCAGCGCCACCAGCACGCCGCCCTGGAAGACGGGGGCATGGAGGTGGACGGGAAGGCCGATGCGGTCCAGTCCCGGGAGCACGCCCACCGTGAAGGACCGGTAGATAAGCGCGATGGGATCGAGCAGCCCGATCTGCAGCGAGCCGAACGCGGTGAGCACGAGCAGGGCCACCAGCAGGTAGTACTTGATGCGGAACAGGGGGCGGTAGGCATTGAGATGCTGCTCTTCCAGAGGCTTGCGGCGGTTGAAGAGCCGGCCGAGGATCTGGCTGGTGATTCCCAGTGGGCAGATCCAAGAGCAGAAGAAGCGCCCGAGGAACAGGGTCGGCACGATGACTAACAACGCGAGCGCAAGGCCCTTGTACAGGGTGGCGCTGGTGAGGAAGCCGGCGAGGGCGGTGAGGGGGTCGAGCTCCAGGAACAGGGGGATCTGCCAGCCCCGCATGCGCCCGTAATCGGCCACCCAGAGCAGGAACAGGAACAGGGAGAGGAAGAACATTGCCCAGTAGCGGCGGTAGCTGCGCAGGCTGCTTGGGATCAGGCGCATGGTCTCAACCCAGCTGGGACTCGACCCAATTCACCGACCTCCATTCCACCACGCCGAGCCCGCGTGCCTCGCCCATGGCGAGGTAGGGCACCTGCTCCGGTGTCAGACTGAGGAGCTGCAGGCTGTAGGCATCGATGGCCACCTCGTCGAGGCCGGCGATGATCGTGTTCTCGACCGCCACGTCGTCCAGGCTGCCGCCGGTCGGGCCGTTGCGCTTGAGGACGCGGACCGCGTCCATCACCGTGAGGGTCGGCCGCACGGCCTGCGCCAGGTCGACGATGGAGGTGTGGATGTCCTGGTGGAGCTGGTTGCGCCGCCCGCCCAGCACGCCATACCAGTTCTTCATCGCCAGGGTGCAGCCGCACAGGGAGTGGTGCTTGACGATGGGGGCGTTGATGACCCGATCCACCTCGTGGAAGAAGCGCGACACGGGCCAGATCCGTAGCAGGTTACCGCCCATGTCCGTGGTGAGAAAATCGCCGGGCCCGGGCAG
This sequence comes from uncultured Gammaproteobacteria bacterium, assembly GCA_963698355.1. Taxonomy (GTDB): domain Bacteria; phylum Pseudomonadota; class Gammaproteobacteria; order Chromatiales; family Chromatiaceae; genus Thiodictyon. The sequence goes on from CAVOQO010000069.1 coordinate 6,850, forward strand.
CCGGATCTCAGCGCCGGCCCGCTGGGCCGCGGCCTGGATGCCCGAGCGGACGAAGCAGCGTGCCGGGTCGTTCAGGGAGACATCGGTCACCCAAACCTGCGACGCGCCCGCCTCCCGGCAAAGCCGCACCAGGGCGCCGACGACCTCGGGGCTGGTGTTGGCTGCCTGCTCGGGCTGGCGGTCCCAGCCGACGTTCGGCTTGATGAGGACACGTTCCCCCTTGCCCACGAAGCGGCCCATCCCGCCGAGTCGCGCCACCGCCTCACGCACCATGGGCTCGGCCTGCTGGCCGCGCACCACGGCCAGCACCGGGCGCACCGCCGACGGCTCGACCCGGAAGTCCTGCAGGCGATGCACCGTCTCCTCGCGGCGCCGCACCGGCTGGTCGCTGTAGGCGAGGTGGCCCAGGGTCAAGACGCCTGCCGCCGCGGCGGTGGTTGCCGCGATGTCTCGCAGGAGCTCACGGCGGGTGAGCCGCCGCGCGGGCCGCCCGTGCTGGGAGCCCCCATGCCGTCCCTGTGTCTGCCGCCCGGGCGCCTCGTCGCTCATGGGTTCGGGCCTCGCTCGAGATAATGCTGCACCGCCGCCTGCAGCGCGGTGTCCAGAGGGGCGAAGGCCCCCACCAGGCGGCCGCCCGCGGCGACGAAGAACCAGTCCCCCTCGTAGGGGTCGCTCACCCGGTGGACCGCGTGGCCGGCGATCGTGATGGTGTCATGGCCGATGCCGTCGCCGTCGAGGAAGGCGAGGAGGCGGCCCTCCAGCTCCCTGGTCTTCTCGGTGCTGCCCTGGATCACGAAGGCCTCGACCTCGGTGCCGTCACGCGCGAAGCGGCGCTCGATCACATTCCCGAGCAGGTCCAGGCCGTGGTAGGCCTCCTTGACGAACCGGGTGGCCACGACCTTGCCCAGGTCCGGGAAGTCCGCCAGGGCCGGCCCTGTCTCCGACACCGGCCCGAGAGCCGCCTTGAGGGCCTGGACGGCAGAGGTCGGGTCGCCACCACCGAAGGCGCTGAGCTGGAGGTAGAAACGCCCGTGGGCGAGGCTCACGCCGCCGCTCGTGCGAAAGCCGAGCAGGTCCCCACCCACGGCCACCGCATCCGGGCCTGCCTGGTCCATAAGGACACCGAAGGCCTGCAGGGGCTTGCCCATGTCCCAGAGATCCACGACCAGGGTCGGCTGGTCCTGGGCATCGGCCCCGTACTCCGCCACCGCCAGTCCCTGGAAGCCGGCGCTGAGGTAGTACTCCGCATGCCCGTCGACGTATTCGTAGAGGTTGTCCTTGGAGAAGGTGCGGACTTTGCCGACCCGTTCCTGACCGAGCAGGGTCGCCGGCAGCAGTGCCGCCATCCCGGTCGCGGCGACCCCGGGGCCGGGCGCGTGCAGGTCGACGAGTCCGTGGTCGTAGTGCCGGCTCTGCCAGTACAGCCCCACCGCCAGCAGCGGGGGCAGCAGCAGGAGGGTCCAGCGGGCGGGCGCAGGTACCGGCAGGGGGGATGCCACGGGTCAGGTCCAGATGCCAAGGTCGCGATGCGCCGCCCGCAGCTTGGCGGCGACGGGCAGGCCGTGCGGACAGGCCGAATTGCAGGGCGCATCCGCGCAGTCCCGGCAGGGGTCCGCCTTGACACCCAGACGCGCGTACTCCTGCATGGCCCGCTTCTGATCGCCATATTCGCTGAAATACATCTCGAAACGCAGGATGGAGGCGATGGCCACGCCATAGGGACAGGCCGGCTCGCAGTCGCCGCAGCCCGTGCGGCAGTAGTCGCTGCCATAGGCGCCCGCGTAACGGTCGAGGGCCTGCTGATCGAGCGCCGTGAAGGCCTGGCCCGATGCCGGCAGGAACCGCTCCAGGTCGCTAACACGCTTGATGGTCACGACCAGACCCGAGACCTCGGGGTGCTTGAGGACCCATTTAAAGGCGGCCTGCTCGAAGGGCGTGTCCTGGGCGACCACGCCGGCGTCGCGCGCCCCGGCCAGGGTCTTCATCGCCACCACGCCGACGCCCTTCTCCTGGGCGAGGCGCAGGACTTCGGGCACGCGCGGAAACTTGAGGAAGTTGAAGGCCGGCATGATGACGTCGTAGTGCCCCGAGGCGACCGCCTCGGTGAGCAGCTGTTCCATCTGATAGGGACCATGGGACGACACCGCCAGGTAGCGGGCCTTGCCCTCCTGCCTGAGCTCCTGGAAGGCGCTCAGCATCGCCTCGTCCAGGAGCCGCCGGCGCTCGCCCTCGGTGTCCCTGACGCCGCCGATGGCGTGCACGAACACGACGTCGAGATAGTCCGTGCGCAGGCGCTTGAGACTGCCATCGACCGCCGCCTTGTAGTCCGCCTTCGAGCTGCCGAGCTGGAGATGGCTGACCCCCTCCTCGTAGCCGACCGGGCGGCAGAACTTGGAAGCGATGTAGACCTTGTCGCGCTGCCCGCGCTTGGCAAGGGCTTCGCCGATGACCGACTCGCTGCGGCCATAGTCCGGCGCCGTGTCGAAGTAGTTGATGCCCTGATCGATGGCGCGCAACACCAGGGACGCGGACGGGATCTGGCCGCCGCCGAAGGAGATGTCGCTGATCTCCAGTGCTGTCCGCCCAAGCCGCTGGTAGCGCTGAACTCGTGCCTTCTCCGGGGCGGCTTGGGCCAGGGTCGGGGGGGGCGCGACGCCGATGGTCGAGGCGGCGGTGGTCAGCAGCGAGGTCTGCAGGAACTGGCGGCGTTTCATGTGGCCTCCCTTTCGTTACGGGCGGCAGAACAAAGGGTCCGTACGCTGCCCAGGGTATGGAATGGATGGGGGTTCGGCTTTAGAGCACTGCCGTTCCGGGCAATGCCACTCGATCCAAGGCGTTTACCGGGGCGCGCTTACGACGCGGACTGGTATCGACCGGACGCCATCGCCCCCGGCAGCGCTGTTAGTTTAGCTCTCCTCTGGCGTCTCGAATTTGCCTGGGGGTCGGGGCTCGGCGCCTTTGGCGCAGGCCTTCCGGGCGCTGAACGATTGCACCCTTGATCAGCTCCGCAGCCAAAGTCAGGGCTCCGTCGAGGTCCGAGGGCCATTGAGTACGAATCCATCACGGTCGACCCGTTTCAGCGAACAAGACAGGGTAAAGAAAGCCCCTTGAGCTGGTCTGATTGTTGCCGCCTTCGGCGGATCATGGCAACCCATGCGCGTAAATGGACCCTGGCTCGGCTCGTCTCTTGCGCCGGCGGCACGTGCATCCTGGCGGGCCATTGCCGTGCGCGCGGCGGGCAGTTGGATCGCCGCCATCGCCCCAATGGTCTTGGCGCTGAAGCATTCTTCTGGGGAAATGCTGTCGGAAGGAGCCATAGAGTTTCCGCGACCAGCATTGCGCCCTTGATGGCGGTTCGAAGCATCGTGCGATCCGGTCGTTGCCGACCTATCCGGTCGAGGTGCCGCCCGCGTCCGCGGCAACTTCCGGAACCACCATGACCCGTCGACGTTCTTGCAACCATACCGGTTCCACCTGGCGAGACACGCCGCGCCTCCGCGTTGGTGCTAGCGGTGGACGATTGATGCCGACCCCGGCACCGACCGCCTTGAGCGGAAAGGGCTTGAAGTGATCTCCGGTTGCGCTACGCCGAGATGCGCCATTCGACGACCTGCTGGAAGCGGCTGACCAGTTGGTACGAACTGAGCTTCACGCGCACGATGGCGCAGGAAGGAGAGGCTGCGAACGCGGCCAGGTAGGGGTGGCGCGCGAGAAACAGTTCCAGCAGGGGGGCGCCGACGTCACGGTTTAGCTCCTGCGCCTCCCCGATCGCGGTGACCACCACGGAATCCACTGTGTCGGAGCCCTTGTTCTCGCGGTCGTCGATCAGCAGGGCGACCCGGGGGTTGGACTGGAGGTTGGCGTACTTGCGTGTGGTCCGCTCGGTCAGCACAACCAGGTGCCGCAGGTCGTCGGTCGCGGCGAAGGCCATGAGGCTCGCGAACGGCTGCCCGTGGTCATCGGTCGCCAGCACGGCGAAGCGCTGAGACTGAAGCAGCCCCCTCAGGACCGGCCGGATGTCGACCTCCGTGCTCATCTCGCCTCGCCTCTGCCGGAAATCCTCGGGCCCGTGTGCGTCGCCCATCGGCGGGGAAACCGGCGGGAGGACGTAATCGCCCGTCGCGATTCTACGCTCGACATCGAACCCGAGACTGCATGCCGGCGCGCGGCTGGCCGCGCGGTTGGGACGATGCATTACTCAAGCATGGCCGTGCTCACATCACACTCAGGCAAGGCGGCTTGCAGCGCCTCGGCGCCCTGCCGGGTGACCTGGATGCTCCACAGTATGACTTCCTGAAGGCCGATGAAGTAGTAAGCGCCGGTCAAATTACACGAACCGAACATGGCGCTCCAACAATACCGGGCAACTCGCCGCCTGACCGAGGTCCCGAAGACCCGAAGATTATGACAAGCCTCTGGCGCTGTCTGGCCGCCATTCAACGGCGGTCGGCACGCCCTGCGAAGCTTCCCTTTGCATAATCGCGAGCTTTGCATAAGGACGCATTGCTGCCTCTCGCACCGAACCCTGTGAGCGACTCAATTCGGCCATTTGCGGTCACTGATGGATGCCCCTTAGGCTATCGCAGTGGTATCCAAAGCCGACGGTGGAGTTCCGAAGCGCGTGGGATGCGGTGAGTACCCGAACCGCATGAATCGCGAACGATGCGGTTCCTTCGTCACCACAACCTACGCGCTGTTGACCCCATCGGTGCCTTGGTCGATCATCAGGCGCGACGGCCGACCGCGATCAGGGTTGAGAGGCACAAGTCAAGACCCCCGCCCTTGTTGACCGTCCGTGTTCCAACGGCGCGACCGGGACTCGCAGCTATTGTCTGGCGGCGAGCGCTCGAGCCGGGCTGAGACCAGCCACGACCCGAGCAGCTTTTCCCTACCCCCTCTTCAGGTCGAAGCGGTCGGCCGTCATCACCTTGGTCCATGCAGCGACGAAGTCGCGGACGAATTCCTCATCACCGTCCTTGGACGCATAGACTTCGGCGACGGCACGCAGCTCGGCGTTTGATCCGAAGACCAGGTCCACCGGCGTAGCCGTCCACTTCAGCTCACCCGTCGCGCGGTCGCGTCCCTCGTAGATGCCGTCGGCATCCTTCGCCTTGGACCACTTCGTTGCCATGTCGAGCAGGTTGACGAAGAAATCGTTGTTCAGCGTCCCGGGACGGTCCGTGAACACGCCGTATTGGACACCGCCCGCGTTGGCACCCAAGGTCCGCATGCCGCCGACCAGTGCGGTCATTTCGGGTACGGTCAGCCCCAGCAGGTCCGCGCGGTCCACCAGCATCTCTGCCGGCGACAGGCGGTTGCCGCTACCGAAGTAGTTACGAAAGCCATCGGCCGTCGGCTCGAGGACGGCGAAGGACTCGACGTCGGTCTGTTCCTGGGTCGCGTCCGCGCGGCCGGGCGTAAAGGGTACCTCCACCGCGTAGCCGGCTTCTTTCGCCGCCTGCTCGATGGCCGCCGCGCCGCTGAGGACGATCAGGTCGGCGAGCGAGACCTTCTTGGCGCCGGACATCGAGTCGTTGAAGCCCTTTTGGATGCCTTCCAGGGTCTTCAGCACCCGCGCCAGCTCTGCCGGGTCATTGACCGGCCAGTCCTTCTGCGGCGCGAGGCGAATGCGCGCACCGTTGGCGCCACCGCGCATGTCCGTATCGCGGTAGGTGGCGGCCGACGCCCACGCGGTCCGCACCAGCTCGGCGGTGGAGAGGCCGGAGTCGAGGATCTTCTTCTTGAGCCCCGCGATATCCTTCGCGTCGACCAGTTGGTAGTCGACCTCCGGTACCGCGTCCTGCCAGATCAGCACTTCGTTGGGCACCTCGGCGCCCAGGTACCGTGCGCGGGGTCCCATATCGCGGTGGGTCAGTTTGAACCACGCCTTGGCGAAGGCCAACTCGAACGCTTGCGGGTTCTCGAGGAAGCGCTCGGAGATCTCGCGGTAGGTCGGGTCGAACTTCAGCGCCAGGTCCGTGGTGAACATCATCGGCGCGTGCCGCTTGCCCTCGACGTGGGCGTCGGGAACCGTGTCGGCGCCAGCCCCGCCCTTGGGTTTCCACTGGATGGCGCCGGCAGGGCTGCGGGTCTGCTCCCACTCGAAGTTAAACAGATTCGTCAGGTACAGCATCGTGAACTGCGTCGGCGCCGCGGTCCAAGCGCCTTCGAGGCCGCTGCTGATGGTGTCTTCCGCGTTGCCTTTGCCGCACTTGTTGGCCCAGCCGAGGCCCTGCTGCTCCATGGCGGCAGCTGCTGGCTCGGGACCCACGCACTCGGACGGCTTGCCCGCGCCGTGGGTCTTGCCGAAGGTGTGGCCACCGGCGATCAGGGCGACGGTCTCTTCATCGTTCATGGCCATGCGGCCGAAGGCCACGCGGATCTGCTCGGCGGCCGCGAGCGGGTCCGGGTTGCCGGCGGGACCTTCCGGATTCACGTAGATAAGGCCCATCTGCGTGGCGGCGAGAGGGTTTTCCAGTTTCCCATCCTCGCTGAAGCGCTGCCGCCCCAGCATGTCGGCTTCCGGGCCCCAATAGACGAGATCCGGCTCCCAGTCGTCCGCCCGGCCGCCGGCGAAGCCGAAGGTCTTGAAGCCCATGTCCTCCATGGCGACGGTGCCGGCCAGCACCATCAGGTCGGCCCAGGAAATGTTGCGGCCGTACTTCTGCTTAATGGGCCAGAGCAGGCGCCGCGCCTTGTCGAGGTTGACGTTGTCGGGCCAGCTATTGAGCGGGTCGAAGCGCTGCTGGCCGCCGCCAGCCCCGCCGCGCCCGTCAGCCACGCGGTATGTGCCAGCGCTATGCCAGGCCATGCGGATAAACAGCGGGCCGTAGTGGCCGAAGTCGGCCGGCCACCAGTCCTGGGACGTGCTCATCAACTCCTTGAGGTCCTTCTTGACGGCCTCCAGGTCCAGGCTCGCGAAGGCCTCGGCATAGTCGAAATCCGCGCCGTAGGGATTGGACGCCGGGTCGTGGTCGCGCAGGGGTTGGAGGTTGAGCTCGTCAGGCCACCAGAACTGATTGGGCCTCGGCTTGCCGGGCGCCATGGCTGGGTCTGCAGCCACCGGCGCGGCGAGCAGGGTAGCCAGGATGGCTGCGGGGATCGCTTTTCTAATCATGGACTTGTCACCTCTCTTTGGTGGGTTCAACTATCGGGCGCAAAACCCCCTGTCCCGTTCTTGTTTTCGCGAGCCGGTCTGGAGCATGCACCTAAACGATGTGGTCTGAACCCGGATCGGCTCTGTCTCGGCAGGGGTTTTACGCTCACGGAACGTAAACCGATTGAGAAAGACCGATCCATTTGGAAAATCCGATCATGGCGAGAGGGGCGTCCGATCACGGTAAGGACGTCGATTCACGCCAGGCCGACGGTTGCCGGCCTTTGGCCATGGGTCTTCCCTCCTAGCGCTGGATTCCCGTGTGCCTACCATTGCACCTGCTGGTCGAGGACATATACGGGCTCCGGGGCCGGAGCCATCCGTCCCAGTCCGGAAGAGCATCGAGTCCGTCGTCCCACATGGGCGGCCCGCGTGCGGTGCAATCGGCGGCGGCCCGGTCGGCTCGCCGATGTGGTTGAGAATCCGCTTCACTGGGGAGGCCGCGGTAATGAAGACGAGGACGGGCACTTCGGCGCCGCAGTGGGGCAGACTACCGACAGGGATCTCTGAAGAGACGCGCGGAGTAGGACGGCCCACAGGTAACGTGCTGGGGAGCGGATGTTTGGCGCCGCGCCCGTAGGCGGTGGCACCTAGGCGCAGCACCCGCAGGGGCTAAGGCGAACGTCCGCTGTCCCTTGGACTGCTGCCGTTGAGATTCAAAGAACCGATGTCGGCTTCGGGTCGTAACCGGCCTATCCCGAGCGTGACCGCCAGCGTCCGCAATGCGTGAAGCAGCCGCTCGTCTAGAGGTTCCTGACCGTCCGCTCTCGCTAACCGTCACTCGGCCGGTCCACCTTGACTGACAGTTTTGGCGGTAAGGTGACGCTGAGGGCCCGTCGGCTTAGAAACTCCTTCAGTCAGGGGTCTAGGGCGTGCCGTAGTGGAAGCCGCCGGCGCCGGTGTAGACGATCCGGAGCGACGCTTCGCGCGCGCCGCACGCCGAGCAGCAAAGCCGCTTCACGAGCCCCGGGACGCTCGAACGCCCCGACACCTCATCGATCGAGTGGGCCGCTGTTGCCGCAGGTCCTCGCAGAAGGCGATGATGGTGAACGCCCCGGCGGGGAAGTCGTCGAGGGTGTTGCCGGTGACCATGGAGATAGGGTAGCCGCCCGCTGGCTCCGTCCGACAGCCTCCTTGCCCCGTTCCGGTTGGCGCTCCTGTGGACAGGCGCGACGACGAGGGGCCACATGCCTTTCCCGCGGCGGCAACGCTTAGCCCTGAGCAGGGCGGCGGCACCCCGTGCAGGTTCACGGCCGTCCCGACCAAAGGCACTCGGCTACACGTCCGCGGACTCACAGTCTGAGCCACTGGTACGCGCGGATCACACCGTACCGCAGGAGGCCGACATGTCCGCCGTTGCCGAGTGTCTGTCGAAGCCCACCTTCGGCATGCCCCAGATGCGCCGTAACCTCAGCCTCTTTCCCCTGCTCGGCGATGGGGTCGCGACTACCGGTTACCTGCTGCTCGACCAGGCTCTGGAGCAGGGCTGCGCCCGGTAGCCGAGGTGTCCGAGGCCGGTAGCGTGCCCGAGCTGCGCTTCGTCAATCATTGCGAGCGCCCGGTCCTTCTGCTCGACGGCGAGGAGCTGGTGGGCGCCAAGCAGAACCGGATCCTCAATCTCACGGTGCTGGTTCCGGCCCATCAGACCATCGTGATCCCCGTTTCCTGCGTGGAGGCCGGGCGCTGGCGTGCCTAGTCGGCGGAGTTCGGCAGCGCAAGCGCGCCCACTACGCGGCCGGGCAGGCAGAAAAAGGCGTCCCAGGTCAGCGAGGCGCTGCGCACCACCGGCTCACGGCTGAGCGACTCGGCGAAGTGTGGGACGACGCTGCGGAGAAGGCCGAGCGGATGCGCTCACGTCGGCCACCAAGGCTGCCGCGGCCCTCTACGACACCCACCGGGCGAGCCTCAACGAGTACCTGGGGGCCTTCTTCCCGGTCCAGGCCCAGCCTCCACCTCCCAGGATCCTGAGAAGCGGGCAGCCAAGCAGGAGGCTGTTCCAAGCCCATCGCGCCTACCTGGCGCAGGCCGAGGCGTTGC
>CAVOQO010000070.1:0-9045 GCA_963698355.1 uncultured Gammaproteobacteria bacterium
TGGAGACGCCCGGCCGGTCAGCTGCGAGAGGCTGGAATGCGTCCGTGGCTCTGCCATCGCTCACTTGGGCACCAGTAGCAACCGGGAAGGAAAAGGCCGGTGGCGGAACTGGCCGATTCGCTGACGAGCGCGGGTCGACATGGGTCCGCCTCGCGCCCTCAACCACGGTTGTTTTCAGTCCTCAAGCTGACAGACGGGTTGACTGCCGGGATTGATGGGACCTTCAGCAGTAGACGCGACGTGTAGACTTCTAGGTGAGGTCCGAACTCAACAAACGGACCCACTGTTGGAAGCGACGCACCAATGTACACCGTCTGCAATCAACCCTCGCTAAGTGGCGCTCTCTTATACGACGACGGATGCGCTGTGTAGGCCGAACGAAGACCGTCCGTTCGTCGACCCCCGAGAGCTCAGGCCGAGGGAGATACTCGCGTGGAGCGCCGCCGCCGCGAGCGAATTCCTGCGTGTCTGGCCTTCGACGTCTTTGACAGGCGCCACTATTTGGGGCGCTTCTGAGCCCGTGACGTCAGCCAAGAAGGTCTGTTCCTGGAAAGAGGCAGATGACCCCACGCGCCTGAGTGACACAATCGTTCGCCTGCGGTTTCAAGCCCAAGGAGTCGAGCACTGCCTTCGCGGTATCACGATTCGCCGGGTTCAGGGCCAAGGCGCGGGGATACAGTTGGCGTTCTGGCGGCGCGGCGATGACGACGCCTTCGCGGCCTATCGCAAGCTCATCCAACCCGGTCCCCATGCTGGGTAAGCACACGCACTCCGTGGCAAGACGCTGACTGGCGCACAAGGACGCTCCGCGCCCCCCTGGGTTGGTCCTTTCGGCAGGGAGTGTGCCAGGGACAGCATCATCGCCTACGCTGGCCGGAAGCGAGGAAGAGTTGATTCGCGGGCCAACGCCCGCATTGGGCCCCGCATCCGCACTGGGACGCCCGCACTGACGCGACACGCCCGGGAGAACGCCTTGATGAGCGGCCGGAAGACCGATTTTCCTCCTCGCCGGTTTGTGCCTGCTCGCAGCCGTGCCCGCCCAGGCCGAAACCTGGCGCTCTCTGCCGATGAGATCTACAGGTTCCACGCGCCAAGCCGCGATGGCATCGGAAAATCCTATTTCGGCCGTGAGATCTCCCAAATCATGGGTCACCAAGGCGCCGCCTGGCTGGAACGAAGGACTCGTGTCGTCGAGGAGAGGCCCGACCGGGTGGTGGATGGCATGGAGCTCGCGCTCGATGCCCAGGTCGCCGACATCGGCGCAGGCACTGGGTACTTCACCTTCCGCATCGCCGAGGCCGTCCCGAAGGGTCGAGTCTATGCGGTCGACGTGCAACCGGAGATGCTCGAGATCCTGCGCAAGCGCATCGAGCGACGCGCCATCACCAATGTGACCCCGGTCCTCGGCGCAGAGGATGACCCTAAGCTGCCGTCGGGTCGTCTCGATGCCGTGCTGCTCGTCGATGCCTACCATGAGTTTGCCCATCCCCTCGAGATGATGCAGGGCATTCCGCCGTGCGCTGCGACCGGCGGACGGGTCGTACTGATCGAGTACCGTGGGCGAGGATCCGCGGGTTCCCATCAAACCGCTGCACAAGATGACCCAAGCGCAGGCCATCACCGAGTTCGAAGCCGTCGGACTGCGCTGGGTCGAGACCCTCGACATCCTGCCCACACAGCATTTCATGGTGTTCGAGAAACCCGCCGAGGACTGATTCGGTTCATCAAGTCGGCCGCATCATCGAAGCCCCCGCCAGTGTCGCCTGGCGCATCCTGATCGATCCGCGTCAATGGCCACGCTGGAGTGCGAGCGTGCGAGCCGTGGAGGCCCGCGCGCTTCAGACCGGCCTCGGCATGCGCGGTCGGATCGAGACCCCGGTCGGCCTCTGGCTCCCCTTCTTGATCACCCGCTGGGAGCCCTAGCACGCTTGGGCATGGCGGGTCGCCGGCATCGACGAGACCGGACATCGCGTAGACCCAGTCGGACCCGGACGCTGTCGCGTAACCTTCGAGATCCCGCGCTGGGCTCCCCACTATGGTCCGTTTTGTGAATGCGGCCTTGCGCTGGATTGAGAAGCGTGCAGGGACTTGAGGGTTCACCGAGCTTGATGCGCGCCGACGTAAGAGCGGGCGAGTGATCCATTCGCTCCGTCGCTCCTCGATCGGGAGAGCGGATTCATCCCGACGATCCGAGGCGCTTCCAGGTCCCTAAAGTGGACCCCGAAAACCGGACAGTAGTTTAGGCTAGCCGCCTAATCTAAGGGGTCAGATAGAGATGGGTGAAGCGAAGCGCAAGACCTACACGGCGGCCTTCAAGGCGAAGGTGGGCTTGGAGGCGATCCGCGGGGTCAAGACGGTCAACGAGATTGGTCAGGACTATGGGGTCCATCCGGCGCAGGTGGGGCAGTGGAAGCGGGAGATCCAGGAACAGGCCCAGACGCTGTTTGAGAAGAAGCGCGGGCCGAAGAAGGAGGACGGTCCGGGCGAGCCGGATCGCTTGTATGGGGAGATCGGGCGGCTGAAGGTGGAACTGGACTGGCTGAAAAAAAAGTCCGGGATGAGCCTGTGATCGCCCGGCGCGCCTGGATCGAGCGCGACGCGGAGCTGGCGGTGAGCCGGCAATGTGCGCTGGCGGGGGTGGCGCGTTCCTGGGTCTACGGGGCGGTGGTGGGCGAGGCGTTGGACGAGCCGGACCTGCTGCTGTTGGGCCTGATCGACGCCCAGTACACCCGCCGGCCGTTCTACGGCAGTCGGCGCATGGTGGTGTACCTCAAGGAGCAAGGTCATGGGGTCAACCGCAAGCGGGTGCAGCGCCTGATGCGGGTGCTGGGCCTCACCGGCATGGCCCCAGGGCCTGCCACCAGCCGGCCCCACCCCGAGCACAAGATCTACCCCTACCTGCTGCGCGGGGTGGCCGTGGTGCGCCCCAACCAGGTCTGGAGCACCGACATCACGTACATCCGCCTGGAGCACGGCTTTGCTTACCTGGTGGCCATCGTCGACTGGTACGCCCGTCGGGTGCTCGCCTGGCGGATCTCCAACACCCTGGAGGCGAGATTCTGCGTGGACTGCCTAGAGGACGCCCTGCGTACCCACGCCAGGCCTGAGGTGTTCAACACCGACCAGGGCTCGCAGTTCACCAGCGAGGCGTTCACGAGGGTCCTGCTACGCGCGGGGGTAGCCATCAGCATGGACGGGCGCGGACGTGCTCTGGACAACATCTTCGTCGAGCGCCTGTGGCGCAGCGTCAAGTATGAGGACGTCTACCTCAAGGGCTATGCCAGTCTGTCGGAGCTGCTGCTCGGGCTGACCGAATACTTTGCCTTCTACAACGGCGAGCGGCCCCACCAGTCCCTGGGCAATCGCACCCCGGATGCCGTGTACCACTCGGGGGAAGGCGGCGGGGCGAGCATCGTGGATCGCTTTGGCGGCGCGCCGGAGCCCTCCCCGGTGGCATCTTGTGCCCTCGGGCAGGGGCTCGCCCCCACCCTGGCGGCCTGAGCGCGGCAGGCCAAGTGCCGGCGGACTCCGTGTAATGGGATGGTCCGCCCCGCTCCTCCAAAGGGCCCGATGGGGGCACAATCGACGCGTTGAGCAAACGTCGGCGACACCGAGGTAGCGGAGCAGACCAATGAAAGAGCTTAGCAAAGTGCGCGTGATCAAGTTCGTGGGCATCGACCTAGCCAAGCGCAGCTTCCATTTGTACGCGGTCGATGGGGAGGGTCGGGCGGTGCTGAGCCGGAAGCTGACGCGGGCGCGTCTGAGTGTGGTGGTGGCCCAGCTGCCGGCGTGCACGATTGCGATGGAGGCGTGCGGCAGTGCGCATCACTGGGCCCGGCTGTTTCGCACCTTCGGCCACGAGGTGCGCCTGATCGCCCCGCAGTTCGTCAAGCCGTATGTCAAATCCAACAAGAACGACGCCGCCGATGCCGAGGCCATCTGCGAAGCCGCCCAGCGCCCGGGGATGCGCTTCGTGGCGGTCAAGACGGTCGAGCAGCAGGACATCCAGGCCATCCACCGCATGCGCAGCCTGGCGGTGCAGCAGCGCACCGCGCAGATCAACCAGATCCGCGGCCTGCTGCTGGAATACGGCATCGAAATTGCCCAAGGACGTGCGGCGATCCAGCGGCGCCTGCCGGAGATCCTGGAGGATGCTGACAACGGCCTGAGCCCACGCTTCCGCGCCGAGTTGCACGGCCTTGCCGAGGAGCTGCGTCACCTCAATGAGCGGGTCGCCCACTACGACGAGCAACTGGAGCAGATCGCCCAAGGCGATGCCCAGGCACGCGCCCTGATGACGATCCCCGGCCTTGGGGCCAAGGGTGCCACCGCGCTGCTGGCCGCCGTCGGCGAGGATCCGCGGCTGTTGAAGAACGGCCGCGGCCTGGCCGCCTGGCTTGGCCTGGTACCGCGTCAGCATTCCACCGGTGGGCGCGATCGACTGCTCGGCATCAGCAAACGCGGCGACGTGTACCTGCGCAACCTGCTCATCCACGGCGCCCGGGCGGTGCTGCGCGTGGTCGCGGGCAAGGAGGACCCGACGAGCCGCTGGGCCACGGCGCTCAAGGCGCGCCGCCACACCAATGTCGCCGCAGTGGCCATGGCCAACAAGATCGCCCGCGTGGCCTACGCGGTGATCGTCACCGGCAAGCCGTACGATCCCGCCAAGGCCGCCCTGGCAAACGGCTGAGCTACCGACCAAGGCGAAGACAGGCGCGTGCAACGTCCGCGCGGACAACAGCGTTACGACCCCCACGAGTTGCAAAGAGTGAACCTCACTGTGATGGCATGAAAGGCACGTCCTGCATTCCCGAGACCCTGCGTTGTCCACCAGCCGGCTTGGCCGAGACTGACCGTGTGATAAGGACGGGAATGCCCGCGGATTCCATCAGGGCACGAGGGCCGGCGACGGCACCTCTCAACGATGCCGGATATATGGCCGCAACTGCTTCTTTCTGTCGATCAGCGGGTCGCTCTTGCATCGCGGGGCGGACCATATATGGACAACGCGTGAATGTCGCCAGCGACCGTGTGGACAAGCCGGGGACAACGCCACCAAGCGTCGGCCGGGAGGCCCGGGGCGCGTTGCCCCCGCCTTGCCCCCACTCAGTCACCCGTTGACCACACTGCGCCGCGCCGACCACGCCGCGGGCTGAGGACGCCTGCGGCGCAACGACAAAAGGCTTTTTATCTTAACTGGGTCGGGCCCCTCCTGTCGGAGGGGACCCCCTCAACTTGGGGCAGCGCCAAACCGCTGCGATTGAAGAAGGTGGACCAGCTTAAACTCGGGGCAAAACCGTCCTGGACATGGGGTCCACTTTAGCCAAGGTCGAACAAAAGAGCTTTTTGGTCGAAGCCGTGAAGCTCTTTTAGCGCGACACCGGGTCGAGCAACGGGACTGTGATCTTCTGAACCTGAAGACGAGTTACGGATGAAGATCGCCATCAACGGTGCAGGCATAGCCGGCACGGCAATCGCCTACTGGCTGCGACAATCCGGGCACGAGGTGCTGCTGGTCGAGCAGGCGCCGCGATTGCGCAGCGGTGGTTACGCGATCGACTTCTGGGGGATCGGCTTCGACATCGCCGAGAGGATGGGGCTGATCCCGCGGATCCTGGAACTGGGATACCAGCCCAAGGATCTACGCTTCGTCGATAAGCAGGGACATCAACGCGGCGGCTTTCCGGTCGCTGTCCTCGCGCGCATGACCAAGGGTCGCTTCACGGAGCTGCGCCGCTCAGACCTCGCCGCGGTGATCTACGAGGCTCTGGATGATGGGGTAGAGACCATCTTCGGCGATTCGGTGGTGAACATCGTAGATGATGGCGGACGCGTGCACATCGAGCTCCAGCGCGCCGGGCCCCGGGAGGTCGATCTACTGATCGGTGCGGATGGTCTGCATTCACGTGTACGACGACTCAGGTTCGGCCCGGAGCAGGACTTCGAAGTGCCACTCGGCTATCACGTCGCCGCGTTCGAAATCGAGGGTTATCGCCCGCGTGAAGAGCTCGTTGCCGTCAGCCACGCGGTTCCCGGACGGCAGATTACGCGACTGTCGCTGCGCGACGACAGGACGCTCTTCCTTTTCGTCTTTCGTGACGAGTACTTGAGTGCGGCGACGCCCTCCAGCGAGCAGGGGCGCAAGTCCGCGCTACGGAGCGCCTTCGCCGGTGTCGGCTGGGAGCGGGCCCAGATTCTCGAGGCGATGGAAGGAGCCGGCGACATCTATTTTGATCGGGTCAGCCAAATTCGGATGCAACACTGGACCACGGGGCGTACAGCCTTGCTCGGCGACGCCGCGGCCTGCGTTTCCCTGCTCGCCGGCGAAGGCACCGGGCTGGCGATGGCCGAGGCCTATGTGCTGGCGGGCGAGCTGCACGCTTGCGCCGGCAATCACGCGGCGGCCTTCGCGCGCTATCAGAATCGCTTAATGCCCTTTCTGCTGCGCAAGCAGGAGGCGGCGCGCGGCTTCGCGTCGTCGTTCGCGCCCAAGAGCCGCTTTGGCATCTTCGTGCGCAACCAGGCAACCCGGTGGTTGCGCATCCCATTCATCGCGAATGCATTGATGGGCCGCGCGGTGCGCGATGACATCGAGTTGCCGACGTACTACCAGGGAAGGACTGATCCAGTCCCCGCCGCGCACGGCGGGATCTTTGCAGGATGAAGGCGAACAGTGGTGCAGTCGGTTACGCTATCCGAGTCCGGTCGGCGAGCGGGACCACACTGCGCCCGATGTTCCCGCGCATGCAGGAACGGCCTTCGAGGGCCAGCACCTGTTTCAGATCGCGGATCCACAACCGCGTCATCACTGCGTCCCTAATGGCGAATTGACAATACCCTCGAACGAAGCGACCGATACGGGAGAGATCCATGAACGAAGAGACCCTGAACCTCAGCATCCGAAAATTTCTAAAGACCATCGGGGTTACATCGCAACGGGAGATCGAGCGGGCGGTGGCAAAGGCCATCACTGACCGGAGAATTGAGGGCAATGAAACCTTCAAGGCGACCATGACCCTGAGTATTCCCGAACTAGGAATCGAGTCGACCTTCCAGGGGGAGATCAAGCTCGATTAGCGCTTCAGCGTTTCGCAGCCCCGAGCGACAGGGCCCGTCGTTCAAGAACCGCCAGGAGGCAGCACGTTGGCAGCCAGGGGACCGCGCAAGACTTTAGGCGTCACCAGCGACCAAGTGCCACGTATGGGTCGGAAATGGTCTGACAGGCAGGACCGAGTGTCACTTGAGCTCCGGTGATGACGACAGCGTGGCCAGATCACAGAACCGGTGCTCGCACGCCTTTGGTAGCGGGCGACGTCGACGATCGCTGCGATGCTACGGAACCTGGCACGGCTCGTAGAGCCCGAGATACCCGATCAATAGATCAGGAGTCAAACAATGCAGATTACCGTAGAGACCTGCGTCAACGCCCCGATCGCCGACGTCTGGCATGCCTACACCACACCGGAAGACATCAAGCAATGGAACACGGCGTCCGATGATTGGCATACCACAAAATCGTCTGTCGATCTGCGCGTCGGCGGGGCGTTCAGCTCACGCATGGAGGCCAGGGACGGCAGCATGGGCTTCGACTTCGCAGGTACCTACACAAGGATCGAGGAGAACAAGCTCATCGAATATACGTTCGGCGATCGATCGGGTCGCGTCGAGCTCATCCCCGGCAAGAATGACGTCCTGGTGCGGGTGACCTTCGACGCGGAGACCGCAAACCCCGTCGAACAACAGCGCGTCGGCTGGCACGCCATCCTCAATCGCTTCGCCCGCTACGTCGAGGCAAAGCAAGTCAGGGCGTGAGGCTGAAGGAATCGGCGGCAGGACCGAACCAATGAATCTGTAAGGAGATTCACATGAAACCGACCATTTACCTGACATTCCGGGGCGATTGCCTGGCGGCGATGACGTTTTACGCCGAAACGCTCGGCGGCAAGACGCTCGATGTTTTTCGCAACGGCGATGCCCCGGATGCCGAGAGCCGGATGCCGGGCGGCGACGACCTGATCATGAACATGTCACTGCAATTGGATGACGCGAGGATCATGGCGTCGCATGCGCCGCCGGACTGGTACCGGGAGCCGCGGGGCTTTTCGGTATCGATCTCGCCCGAGTCGCTGGCCGAGGTGGATCGCGTTTAACGGGAACTCTCCAGGGACGCGAAGTCGATCATGATGCACTTGGGAGAGACCTTCTGGGCCGAACGGTTCGCGATGTTCACGGACAAGTTCGGTACGCCCTGGATGATCAACTTCGCTGGATCCAAGGCCGCAAGTGAGCGACGGCAGGGAACGGGTAATGAACGCGGCGTGGATCGCTCCCATGGCCGAACGACGCGTGGCCAGGCTGGCGGGGCGGCATGACGTTGCACTTCGTCACGGACGGCATCGGCGCGGTGCCCGAACGCACACCCGCGGCATCGCCTGGCCGCGTGGTGCTGCCGCGCAGCGGCTGAAAACAGGAGAACGCGCATGCACCTGGCCCACACCATCGTCCATGCCCGAGAAGGATGTCTCGGCGAGATTCCTCAGCACCTTGCTCGACCTGCCGCCGCCGCGCCATGCCGGCCCGTCTGCTCACGCCATCACGCCATCAAGAAATGGATGTGGCGTCGCTTGCGGCACGCCCGCAAGAGCGGTCTGCGCCGCGCCAACGTTGAGCGCGGCATCTCCCGCAAACCGCGCCGCCCGATGTACGACTCGAAGCTGCGATCAAGAAAAGGCTATTTGTCAGGAGCTTCACGGTCCGATCGGCTCCCCCGCTTGCTGACGGTCACTCGCGTGGCGCAGTTGGCGCTGACACCTCCGCGCGTGAGGATCAGCGAAGTGTCGTAGATGCCAGGGCTCATGTAGATGACTCGGCGTTTTGCCGCTCCAGACTTATCAGGTGTGCCCGCCTCGAAGGTCCAGCGATAACCGGGGACCGAGGGAAAATCGGAATACTCGGCCGTCCAATCGACACTCCCTCCTGCGATGATCACGGGGTTCTGTGGTGAGACGGTGCAGGACGCCGATCCTCGCCGCCCGCGCTCCACGC
>CAVOQO010000071.1:0-3988 GCA_963698355.1 uncultured Gammaproteobacteria bacterium
CGGGGGGTGAGCAGGTGGACCTCGGCAGCGGGGTGACGGTCGATCCGCTGCAGGACATCGACCAGGTAGTCGTAGGGGTCGATGTCGTGGAGCCGGCAGGTCACGATCAGGCTCTGCAGGGTGGCCACCGCCTCGGCCCCGACCTCGCTCCAGCAGAATAGCCAATTCCTGCGGCCCAGGGGTATCGGGCGCAGGGCGCGCTCGAGATGGTTGGTGTCGATGGGCACGTCGGGATCCGAGAGATAGACGTTCAAACCCTCGCGACGCTCCAGGGCATAGTGCAGCGCCTTGGTCAGCGGGTTGCTCGGCAGCAGGGCGGCGTGTGTGAGCTGCTGCTCGGCCCAGTCGAAGAAGGCCTCCACCACGGGCTTGGCATGGGTGAGGCGGTAGGCGCGCTTGGCCTCGCCGGTGAGGTTGTGCTCGCGGATTGCCGCCTCGCAGGCGTAGAGCTCACCGATGCGCGCAAGCGCCTCGGCCACCGCCGCGGGCTCGATGTCCTTGGCACGTTCAACGCCACGGCGCGTGTGGGCCCAGCATTGGGCGTGGGTGATACCGGTGCGCTCGGCATAGCGTTCATAGGCCGCGTAGCCGTCGGTGACGAGCACCGCACCGTCTTGCACGTTCTCCCCGAGCCCCTCGCGTACCTGGATGGCCGCACGCGAGGGCCGGTAGAGGAAGACAATGTCACCTCCTCCGTCATCGGTGTTGCCCCACACCGGCCAGAAATAGCCGGTCTTGAGCTTGCCCTTGCCTTTGCGTCCGGCCTTGATCGGGGTCTCGTCCATGGCCTTGACCCGACAGGCGCGAACGGCGGCCAACTGCGCCTCGACAATGGGGGCAAGCAGCCGGGCCACGGCCAGGACTTGCTGGGTCAGCCACTGGCGGCTGACATCGATCCCGGCCGCCAGTAGGCGCTGGTGCTGGCGGTACAGCGGCAGGTGGTAGAGGAATTTGTCGATGATCAGCCCGGCGAGGAAGCTGACATCCGCGCGCCCACCCTCGAGGATCGCGGCCGGGGCCGGCGGACAGTGCAGGGTCTGGGTGTCCTTGCGCTTGATCAGGGGACGCACGTACTTGAGGATGACGTAGCTGCCCGGGCGCTGGGCGAGGCGGTGGGTGACCTTCTCGCCGATGACCTCGTAGGCGTCGGCGGGCAGATCGGCGATCTGCGGGTTGGGCACGGCGATGACCTCTACCGGCACGCGCTCTTCATTGAAGAACAGGCGACCCTCCTCGGCATCGGGCGTGCCCTTGGCGGTGAGACGCCGCTCATGGGCGGCCACCGTGCGGCGCGCCGGTTCGCTCCCGGGGGCTGGGGCAAGGACCTCCCCCAGGCTCATCTGCTCGGGCGGGGGCGCGAGGTGACGGCGCTCGGACTTCTCCCCGAAGAGCTGGCGCTGGAACCAGGCCACCTGCCGCTCGAGCCGGGCGATGCGTTCTATCAGCTCGGCACGCTCAGCGGCCCAGTCAGGCGGCGGCGAGGCGGTTGCAGCAGCGGGGGATGACATGCGTCAATTTTACCCTGATATCGATGGAGTCGCAGCACTTTGATAACGCAGGCGCCGACGTGCCGGCTCGATGCCCTCGAGCAGCAGCTTCAGGGCGGTGACGTCGAGCTCCCGATCCCGGGCCTGGTGCCAGTTGCTGATGAAACGCCCCCGCTCCAGACGCTTGGCCCACAGACAGAAGCCGCTGCGGTCCCAGTACAGCGCCTTGAGGTAGTCACCGCGGCGGTTGACATAGATGTAGAGGTGACCCGAGAGCGGATCCTGCTTGAGGGTGTGCTTGGTCAGCGCGATCAGGCCGGTGAAGGATTTGCGCATGTCCACCGGGCGCCCATGCACGAACACCCGCACCCCGCCCTCGGGGAAGAACATCAGTGCCGCCGCAGGCGCAGGACCATGCCCGCACCCAGCTCCAGCTCGACGTCCCAGGGCGCTGCCTCACCGACCTCGGGCCCGAGCGTGCCGAGCTCGAGGAATGTGCCGTCCTCGGCAGCGTCCTCTGCCACGACCCCACCCGACGTCGCCGCCCCCAGGCGCCTGCGCCAGCTGTAGAAGCTCGCCGTGCTGACGTCTTCAGCCCGGCAGAACGCGGCAATACTCAGCGGGCTACGCGCCGCTCGCTCGACCAGCCCCTGCCACTGCGCGTGGCCGCGCCGCGCCCGTCGTTTGGTCGTTGCCATCGGAGGTCCCCATCGGCGTGGTGAATGATGGGGACTATTGTCCGCGTCTCGCGCGCGGCGGGAAGAACGCCACTCAGTTGTCGGTTACGTCGATGTGGCACGCGATTGCCCTTTGCTCCGCTACTGGAGGTAACACGATTCGGCGTCGTCCTGTCACGGACAAAGGAATTTTTTGTCGAGTAGTTCCAGTTGCGTAGTACCCCCCATCGAAGGACGCACCGGCTGACAATTGCATGGCGATGAAACTCGGCACGGAAACTATTTTGTCGAGACGAAACCGGAAACAGTCGGCCTTGACGAGTGCCGGACCAAGGTCTCCAGGTGCAACACAGGCCCGTCCCACCTGGTTGTTTTCGTCTCCGAGGCCGGCAATCAATACATCTCCCGCCACAACATCATGTCCCGATAGCTCCTTCTCGAAGTAACCGAGATCCAGGAAGGCTTCATCGGTCCCGTCGAATCGGCCGGCACGAATGTTCCGTAAGCGAATGACCCGAGCCCCTTCATCCGTGTAGTGGTTGCTCTTGATTGCAGTGCCGAATGGTCCGTCACATCGCTCGGATGTTATGCGCGATAAGGCAATGGCCTCCCAATGCTCCGGCACCTCCCCCAGCCACTCCACCCCGGAGTCCTTCATCGGCACCGTCGGGTCCAGGCCCTTGGTCACGGCGTGGGAGATGACCGCCTCGCGCTTCTCCTTCAGCAGCTCGATCAGGGTGCGGTACTCCGCTCCCAGGGCGTCGATTTTGGCAGTCTCGCGGTCGAGGAAGGTGGCAATGGCTCCACGCTCGCTGGCCGGTGGCACTGGGATACGGATCGCCGAGATTTGCGAATAGTTTAATCCGTCGCGGGCCGCGCCGGTTTGTGACAGCTCGATTTGTGCCTTGGCGTAGGACGACTTGAGAAAGAGCGACAGAGTCACTCGCAGAGCGGCATCCCGCGAACGGAGGACGCAAACATGCTGATTGACATTCGCGCTTGGAAAGTCGCCCGGGACGATACAAGTTCGTCCGATTGACGCTCCGGTAATGTTCAGCAAAACGTCACCTGATTCAACGCGAGACCATTTCATCTCCGCGTCTGTAACGTCGTCGATGAAAACCACATCGTCTAGCCGCAGTCCATCGTCATAGACGTTCTGGCTACGGATAAATAGGACTCCCGCTTCGGTGTAGACCTCAGAGCCACCTCGTGGTGTCTTACCGCTTCCGATGCGCTCACACAAGTAGCCAACGCGGCTGACACCCCAATGCTCCGGCACCTCCCCCAACCACACGACCCCTGAGGCCTTGTAGGCCGGATAGCGCGGGAAGCTCATGCCGAAAGCCCCTCGATCATGGCCTTTATGCGGTCGGTGACGCGGGCGAGATCGGCGTCGATGGCCTCCAGGGGCCGCGGGGGCTCGAAGACGTAGAAGTGCCGGTCGAAGGGGATCTCGAAGCCGACCTTGGTCTTGTCATGGTCGATCCAGGCGCCTGCCTGCCGCGCCGCTGCGGCAAGGTCTCCCTTCGCATACTTTCGCTTCAGCCAATCCCGGCCAAATCCTGTCTTGAGCTCCTTCTCACGGGTGACGGCCTTTTCCCGGGTCGGGAAGATTTCCCAGTGGATGGGCTCGACGGGACGGCGAGGTGCGGTCCAAGTTGCTTTGCCGGCCTCGTGCTCTTCAAGCCGTCGCGCGAAGTTATCGGTCTGGCCGATGTATAAAGATCCGTCGCTACACATGAGAACGTAGGCACAAACTCCCCTGGTCGCGGGCGCGGCGCAGGCAGGTCCGGGGTGTGCGGGAGGACCTCTCGCTTGAAG
>CAVOQO010000072.1:0-46475 GCA_963698355.1 uncultured Gammaproteobacteria bacterium
GTCCGCCGCCGAGTGCGCCGCGATTCAAGAAACACGTCGAGTTTTCCATCTCCGTTGTAGTCAGCCCAAACCATGGCGTGCCGATCCAGCAGTGCGAGCGAAAAGGCGCGGGATTTTGCGGGGATTCCCCTGCTCGCCGACGAACAGTTCGGACAAGGGCATCGCGTCAGCAATCGTAAAGCTTATCGGACCGCCCCGGGTGGGGATGTAGAGGGCGAGGGTTCCGTTATCGGGCGTGTTGAAGGTTAGGGCGGTTTCCGTTACCAGCTCCGATTTTCAGCGGCCTTGACTCCATTTGCTCGATCTCAAATCCGTCATTGCGGGGGACTTCAAGTGTGCTGTAGATGTGCATCGCGATTCGGGCGGGCGGACCCGCGAGACGGGCGCTGACATGGATCGAGTCGCCCAGCCAATAGATGTAGATACCGGGTTTTCCATTACTGGGGGACGCATGGACTGTTCCCGGCCGGATACTCAATGATTTGGTCGAGCCCCCAGTGGAAAGCTCGTCGTTGTAAGCGCCCTGTCCGTCGGCAATCCACAGGAACTGCTGATAGTTATGGTTGGAGGTATAGAGGTCCAAGTGGCCGTCCTGATTCGCGTCGACGACGCCCATGTCAAATATCTGTACGATATTTTGGATCGGCAATTTGTCCTCAGCGAACCACTTGCTTTCCGATGACAGGATGCGCGCTATGCTAGGTGTGACGTCAACGCGGACCGAATAGAGGAGGGCTGTGGCGAGGGACAGGAAAGCTACCGCGAGTAGCGCTTTTTCGTCATGTTGGGATGGGTTCCGCGGGGTCGAGTTGGTGATGTCTAACGCCGCTGCTGAAAGAGGAAAGGCAGACGCACTGCAATCTCGTGCTTCCAGCGCTCCGACTCCGATTTTAGGGCGGGGATGGGGAGTAGCACAAACGCAGCAACATAACTGGCGAGGCCCGCAAACAACATGACAAACAAGTAGATGGCCGGCAGGGATGTCTGTAGGCTCCCCAGGGCGTGGCTCGCCACTCCGAGGACGGCGAAAAGCAGGCTGTTCAATATTAACCCAGGCGTAGCCGATTGCAGCAATTCGCCAAGTGTTGTACCGATGGTGTTGCGTACGAGCACGAAATAATACGCAGCACTAAAGACATGAGTTGAGAATATGGCCCAGGCGAGGCCCTGCAGACCCCAGGTGAGTCCCACAAAAACAGCGGCAATCGTCACCGCCAAGCGTACGATCAACGCCACCATCTCCTGAGTGAGGCGGTTCTGCGCATCTAACAACGCGCCAGAAGGGGCAGCGATATTGGTAAACAAGCCCGACATAAGCAGAACCTGCATGGGCTCAGCGACTGCGAGCCATTTTTCGCCATAAACCAAGCCGATGAAGGGGGTGGCCACCCACCAGAGACCGACGTACATGGGGGTCGTATAAACCATCAGCAATGCGATGGCACGATTGTACATGGCCTTCGTTTGTCCCAGATCATGTTGGATCATGCTCATGGCCCGAAACACCGGTTGCATGGTGGGCGGCATGACCAGCTGGTTGGGTAGGCGAGACAGGCTTTCCGCTTTGTTGTAAAGCCCCATGAAAGTGGGACCCGCGAGCTTGCTAATCAGCAGATTTTTGCTTTCTCTGGTGATGTATGTAAGCAGGTCATTTACGGTAATCTTGGAGCCGTAGCCGCCATGTGCCCGGATCTTCGTCCAGTCGAAGTTGATCCGCAAGGCGACCGGGGTAATTCGGGTTAAGAGAAGATTGTTGACTAACGACCCCAACAGACCAGAAAGGATGAGGCTCCAGACCCCCATGCCAAGCCACGCCATCAGGCAGCTGGAAGCGCCCGAGAGTATCTGCAAATTACGTCCACTAGCGATCGTTTCTTGAATTCCATGGCGCGGTTCAGCCAGGCGGTTCGAATGAGCGCGAAAGGGCGCATCAAAAAGACAACTGCCGAGACGCGCAAGCAAATCCGTATACAAGGGGTTATTGAAAAATACCGCGATCAACGGCGCAGCTATGTAAAAGCACACGTAGATGACAACCCCCAGTGTGAGCTGCATGGTGAACGCGGCACTGAAATCGTTGTCATCCGCGTCCCTCGCGCGGATAAGTGATTGACCCATGCCGCCACTGGAGACAATGCTCACGATTCCCGTGAAGGCCGAGATGGTGACGATCATTCCAAAATCCGCTGGCACCAGTAGTCGGGCAAGGATTATCCCGAATGCGAACTCCAGCAAGCGCCGGCCGATGTTGCCCGCTAACCAGCCAGGTGACACCACTACGTATGCCGCCATTGATGCTCATAGGGCGGTTTGTTCTAGTGAATGCCTCGGCGCGGGCCGACCGCCAGCGTCCGCTTGGGAGCAGATTGGGCGTACAACGGTGCTGCCACGACGGGCTTGGCGATGAGATGTGAGATTACCACTGTGATCGCGATGAGGTGGTAAATATAGTCAAAATAGGCGAGGCCCGAGGAAGGCCCCCGATGTCATGTAGGCGATCATGCTTACCTGGATCATCGCCGCTAGATCCTGGGCCCATTTCAATTGCGGGTCTCGTTTCGAGCGTCTGATGATGCTGCCGCATTTCAGCCAGGTCAGCGCCAGTAGCGACAGGAACAGAATCAGTCCGACGAAGCCATGCTCGCCAAGCATTTCGAAGTAGATGCTGTGCACGTCATGCACTCGATCGGGCTCTGGGGCATACGCTTTGAAAACCGGCGGTTGGAACATCTGGAAGCCGCCGCCCGTGACGCGGTCAGTCGCTACGTTATAGGCGGTCCACCATGCGTTAATGCGTCCCAGGGCCGACTCGTCCTGCTGGTAGTCTTTGATGGTATTCATGCGGTCGTACCATTCCTGAGGCATGATGCTGGCGATCGCACCAATGGCCACCACGATCAGGATCGCGGTTATGAGCTTCTTGCGGCTTTTCAGCCAGAACATGGTGCCCATGACGACGATGCCGACTAAGGCGCCGCGGGATTGGCTTCCGATGGCGGCGATGGCGGTTAGCAGCATGGCTGCTGTTAGGCCGATCTTAATCCATTTGTGTGTTTCCTGTAGAATCAGGTACCGGATCAGCGGTATCGTCATGACCAAGGCCAGAGCCATTTCATTGTTACCGCCAATGAAAGAGCCGAACGGGCCCTGTACGCGATAGACGCCGCCATGGGCAATGGTGAAAATTCCGCCCTTGACGCCATAAAACCCCAGGGAAAGGGCGATGACCCACACGAATACGTGGATTCTTTCCCGTGAGGTCAGTAGCATCAGCGTCATGAACGTCAGGATCTGGATCTTTACGACCTTGTCGTATTGCTCCAGGGCGAGATCGAAGAAGAACGCCTGTGTGGTGGTGATCCCCATCCAGACGACCATGATGAGGAGCAGGATGATTTCCCGGCTCCAGATTATCTGCTTCTTCTCTTTGGAGATGAGCATTCCGACCATGGTGGTGAGCGCGACGACGAGCACCACCGGGAAAGTTCATCATGAAGCCCCAGCAGAGGCGGTGGGGATTCATGTAGCCCAGCCAGGCCGATAGGTAGACTCCCCATACCGGCCTGCGATAGGACGAATGGCAGCAGGCCGAATACAATGGCGGCGACGAAGATGTCCCTCATGATCCGGTGACCTTAGTCGGGAACCATCGCACGCGGCCGCCCACAGCGATATTCTTCAGGAGACCTCCCCGCAGCAGGCGATCCACCTTGAGCTCGTGCCGTAGCCCCCGCTGCTTGACCTGATAGAGGCGGCCGCGTCCTGGCTGGGACTGACCGAACTGCTCGCCGGCCGCCAAGCGTCTGACGAATTCGGCGTAGATCGCCGCGCTGTCCCGCACGCCGCGCCAGAACAACGTCAGCTCGTCGTCGTCCGGACGTATCTCCGGGCTGACGTGGGCGATGAGGCGGCCGGTGTCGATCCCGGCGTCGATCCAATGGAGGGTGCAGCCGATCTTCTCGGGCTCGCCGTTGTACAGGGCCCAGAAGGTGCAGTCGGCGCCCCGGTATTCGGGGGACAGGCCGCCGTGCAGGTTGGCGATGCCGAGCCGGCCGCGTGTGAGCAGGTCGCCGCGGATTAGCGAGGTGCCGAAGACGGCGATCAGGTCGGGTTGCAGCTTGTCAGCCAGTGCGACGACGTCGGGATGGTTGATGTGCGGCACCTCCACCTGCAGGTCCGGCCGGGTCAGCTTCGGCGTCTCGTCGCCGAAGAAGAAGCGGGCCTCCTGATTGCCGGTGTAGCGGCGCCGGTCGCGCAGCCAGCGCCAGACCTTGCGGCTGAAGTTATCCGGACGCAGCAGCCTTCTGATCTTCTTGACGTTCCATTCCGAGCCGGTCTCCTGGACGATGGCCAGCACCTCGCCGGCCTCGGTGAGCGCATTGGCCACGTACAGGTGACGCGGGCTGCGGCCGCACAGGACCATGAGGCGCAAGCCGGTCTGTGGGGCGCCGGAGGGTAACCATAGTTGTCAAAATGGTCTTTGGGTCGCGGCTGAAGCCGCTCCTACAGGTGGCGGAGCGCAGCGTTCAGTGGCCATGTGCGTTCACCTGGGGCACTGGGGGAATGGCGATGTCGGCCAGGTCCATCATCAGGGCGTCGGCGAAGAACTTAGCCGCCCAGTTGGGGTATTCGAAACGGGAATAGTCCCCCCAAATGGGACTGGAGCCGGCGATGCCGCCGCGCACCGCATCATCCGTGTCGCCGAGCTTCTGGGTGGTCTTGAGATAGGCGAGTGCGCTGCGCGCATGCTCGCGGAAGCCGTCGTCGCCCGTGACTTGGGCCAGGCGGGTCCAGTTGAGGCTCATCTGCGCGATGCCGGTCAGGCACGCGTAGCCCGCATCGGCCACCCAGCCGTCCTTGTAGGTGCCGGCCAGCCAGCCGTCCTGGCGCTGCGCCAGGGCAACGCCGCGGGCTGCCTTCACGGCGCTGTCGATGTAGCGCGCTTCACTGAGCAGCACGCCGGATTCCAGGAAGCCGCGGATGGCGTAGGCGATGGTGTGCGTGAAGGGCGAGCGGCCTGGGACGAAGGCGTTGGTGGCGTACCAGCCGGACGCCGTTTGCTGGGTCAGCGCCCAGTCCAGGTTGCGGCGCGCCGCCGACACCAATTCCCGTTCCCCGGCGATCAAGCCGGTGGCCAGCAGGGCCCAGGTGGCGCGGGTATTGTAGACGTGGGGCACGCCATTGTGCTCGAACTTGCGCCAACAGCCGTCTGTCGTCCTGCTGGTCGGCCATCCAGCGACCGCCGAGCACGGCTGCCTCCAGGCAGTCTTGGCGGCCAAGCTGGGTGTGGCCGGCCACCATGCCGTGCAGAATCTGTCCCTGATTGAAGATCACCGGATGGGAGCCGGGCTCGCCGAAATGCCCAGGAAAGGCGCCGTCGGGCTGCTGCAGCGACAGCTCCCAGTCGATCATGCGGTGCGCGCGGTCCGACCAGATCCGGTCGGTCGAGGACCTTGGCGGCGGCAAGCATGGTCTCGATGATGTAACCGGTGGTTTCCGGATAGGACGGCAGCCAGCCGTCTTCGAAGCTCCAGCCGGCAGACACGCCGCCGGCATCCGGTTGATCGTTGCGCACATCTTGGGCTCGGCACAGCCAGTCGATGGCACCTGCCAGATGAACGGCGTGCGATTGCTGTGCTTCGGCGGCCGGGCGGGTGATGTCCGCCAGGATCAGCCGGGCGTGCCGCGGCCGCCAGGGTTTATAGCGCAGGGGTAGACTGAGGTACTTCGCGATGTCCATCGGGGCTTTTGTCAATCGGAAGCCTTGGACCTGAAGAACGCCGCACGTAAGAGAGTAAAATCTCCGATGTGCCATGGTCTAGCGAAAAAGCAGATAGAAGCCAGAAGGAATTTGTGGGGGAGGAAGGATGAAAGACGGCAAATTACGATTAAAGAAATCAATAGCATGCAGACGGCACAATAACGATGGGACCTTATCGCGACGTCCATCGGGTGCTTTTGTCAATCGGACTCGGTCGCGGCGGCGTTGGGCCCGGCGGGCAGGGGCACGTGGCTCACTACGTAGCGGTGCTTGCCGGACGCCTCGGGGGGAATCTGCTCGACTAGTCGCAGTTCGATGCGGACGCCGTCGCCCATGCGCTGTTGCAGCCCGCTGACCACTTCCGCGCCCGATTCATCGGTCCAACGATCATTACGCACTACCTGGACCTCCAGTCGATCGGCTGCGTGCTGGATCAACTTGAACTCGGCGACCCCCTCGACGGCACCGCAGGACATAGATGCCGGCCAGGGCGTGCATGATGGTGCCGTCCGGGCGCACCAGAAAGTCGGTCGTGCGGCCGAACACCTGGCCGATGACGTGCAGGCCCCGTCCCTGCTTGCAGGGCTCGTCGCTGAGCGTCACCACGTCACCGGTGCGGTAGCGGATGAAGGGCTGGGCGTCGGATTCCAGCCCGGTCATCACCGCCTCGCCCGTTTCGCCGGGGGGCACTGGATTGCCCGCCTCGTCGAGCACTTCCAGCAGGATGCTTTCGGACATGACCAGCATCTGGCCTTGCGGGGTCTCGTGGGCGATGAAGCCGATGTCCCGACTGCCGAATTCGTTGGCCGCCGGCGCGCCGTAGACCTCCTGGATCAGGCTGCGCTGGTGGGGATAGAGCGGCTCGCCGGTGGTGCACACGACCTTAAGCTCCGGCAGCCGGAAGCGAAAACCCTGCTCCCGCGCGTGGGCCGCGAGCAGGGCGACAGAGCTGGCGTAGCCGTAGATGCATCGGGGACGGTAGTGTTGGATGGCTTGGCAATACGCGTCCATGCGCTCGGGCGACATTGTCGAAGGCGTTCAGGACGAGCTGGTTGAGGAGCCGGTCGCGGATCTGCTTCACCCGATCGGTCTTGTTCGAGCTCCACCGGCGCCCCCCACAGGTAGACCTCCTTGTCGCCCACGTCGACGCCCCACCAGCGGCGCGCGCGGATGCGTCCGGCGGCATCGGATGCCTGGCGGCGGCGGCCGTAGTAGAAGATCAGCGGCTCGCCGCTGGAGCCCCCGGTGTTGTACTTGAAGACGCCTCCCGGCACGTCGCGCCAGACCAAGTCGACGCCGTTTGCGATGGCATCCTGCTTGGTCATGGTCGGCAGCCGTCGCAGGTCGTCGAACGTCAAGGGACGGGTGGGGTCGATGTCGGCCTCGCGGATGCGCCTCGCGTGCCAGGGGCAGTGAGCGGCGGCGATCTGCAGCAACTGGCGCAGCTTCTCCAACTGCAACTGCTCGATCTCGGCTCGGCTCAGCCACTGGGTCTTCTCCAGTTCCGCCAGATAGGAGAAGGTCGGGCGATGCATCAGCCGCTCGTGCAGCGGATAGACCACGTGCTTGGCGAACGCGGCGCGCATCACAGGGACTCCAGGGCGTCGAAGCGGATGAACCAGGGGCCGGACCCCGGCAGACAGGGCAATGCGGCACAGGCTTTTCAACCTGGGCTCCGTTCGCGCATGCTGTAATCGTCGTCGAGCGAAGGCGCTTCGATCATCAACATACTGGTGCCGGAGCGCTGCATGCCTGCGACGAACACATGGGTGCGTGACGACGAACGGTGCAGCCGTTGCCGTAGGCTGCGCCTCTTATGCTCCCGGTACAGGTTCTTCTCCAGGCGCTCGCGGAGGCTCCGCACATCATGACCGGCTCGCTGGGGTTGAGGGGTTCATGCTTGCGAGCAGGGGAGCTAACGCGTTCTGGGGATGCAATTGAGGCCGAAGGCAGATCGGCAATCCCCGGGATGGTGATTCGAACTGGTCCGCACGGGTCCGAACGACCGCGTCCAGCCCGAACGAGCCGCTAGTTTACCCGGGGCCCGCATACTTTTCAGGAATCGGGTTCCGGGAATTGCAGCAGCTACCCGATTCTAGGCAGCCGCGATGCGCCGCTTCTGTCGGTCGATTGCTCACCTTTCCGCGCGTGCGTCGGCGACGGAACGGCTCGGCAAGCACTATCCTGCCCGGGCTCCAAACCGTCCGCGGGTGAGAGCGGGGAGTCGTCGGGTTTGTAGGGTGTTTCCCGCGGCAGGTGCTGCGCAATGGCTTTTCGACTACCAGTGAGCATCGCCTCTCGAGCCCCATCCTCACCTTCCCCTGCCAGGGGGAAGGAACAGGACCCGCCAGCCGGAGCAACCCAAAAACCCGCCCTGAGTGGGCAAGGGGTGACGGGGCCTAAACGATTACCCTCGGGCACTTGCGACAAGTCTAATCGAGGACCTGCTGCCTACGGGCGACGCGGAACCTGATGCTGGAGTGATGTGGGGAATGAGCAGTTTGACCAATCCGCCCGCCTGCGGGTGTTGATGTACACCGCCTACTTCGATCCGGAGTACAGCGGCGCCGCCTTGCAGGCCCTGACGCTGGCCCGGGAGCTGCGGCGGCGGGGCCACCACGTCGAGTTCGTCACCAATCGTTGGCCTGGGCTGGCGCAGCGCGGCGAGGTCGACGGCTTTGCGGTGTGGCGTGTCGAGCGCGGGCGCTGGACCAAGCACCGCGAGCTGCTCGCTGTGGTTTAACCTGGCGCGTTACGTGTGGCGTCGCCGCCGCGATTTCGACGTCCTGCACAGCCACGGTGCCTATTACACGCATGCCTTCATCGGCCCGCTGGGGCGAATCACGGGACTCAGGACCCTCGTCAAGGCCAGCCTCGCCAATGACGATCTGCAAGACCTTCAGCGCCCCGTCGTCGGCTTTCTGCATCGCCTGATGCTGCGCCGCGTCGACGCCTGTGTCGCCATCAGCCGGGACCTAGAGCGGGAGTTTTGCGCCGGCGGCCTGGACGCCAAGAAGATCCACCATCTGCCCAACGGCGTCGACACCGATCGGTTCCGACCTTGCCCCCACGATCAGCGCGCGGCACTGCGCACCAAGCTGGAACTCCCGCTCGACCGACCCGTCGTGCTGTATGTCGGGGTGTTGGATGAGCGCAAGAACATCGAATGGCTGGCCGACCAATGGGTGGCGCAGCGGGCCTTCGACACCCGCGCGCTTGTTGCTGGCGGTGGGTCCGCAGAGCCGCGACGACCCGGACGGGGCGCTGCGCGGGCGACTGGCCGCTTTGGCTCAGGACAACCCAGATCTGTTGGAGCTGCGCGATTTCTCCGCGGACATCGTGCCCTATTACCAGTGCGCGGACGCCCTGATCCTGCCCTCGCTCAAGGAGGGGTTGCCCAACGTGGTGTTGGAGGCCATGGCCTGCGGCCTGCCCTGCGTGGCGGCGCGGGCGAGCGGCAGCCGGGAACTGATCGTCGAGGGAGAAACCGGTTACACCTACGACCCCCGACGATGTGGGAGAGATGGCCGAGGCGTTGCGGCAATGCCTCTCGCCGAAGGGTGCGCGGTTGGGGAAAAGGGCGCGCGAGGTAGCCCAGGCACGCTACTCGATCCAGGCGATCGCCGACGGCTATGAGGCGCTTTACGAGCACCTGCTGCGGCTGCTTCGTCGCAGGCTGAGCAGCCAGCCGGTCGATGTGCCTGGCAGCCGCTGCTGATGATCACCGAGCTGTTCCTGCCCACCAAGGGCGGCACGGCGGTTTCGTTCGACGACGACTTTCGGCGCCTGGGCGGGCAAGGAGGTGCACATCGTCACGGCGGACGTCCCAGGCGACGCCGAGTTCGACCGTGACCATCCCAACACGGTCCACCGGCTCCGGCTAGCGCCGTCCGTGGTTGCGGCCGGAGTCGCTGGCTCATGTACTCCAAGCTGTTCGCCAAATCGCTGCGGCTGGCATTGACGCACCGATTCGTCGCCGTGCTTGCCGGCCGCGCCCTGCCCGAGGGTCTGGTGGCCTGGGTGGTGGGACGGCTGCGCGGCTGCAAGGTGGTGATCTATGCCCATGGCGAGGAGCTGACGGGCTGGGGCCGCGGGCGGAAGTTCCAGGACCATGTGCTTCGCGCTGCGCCACGCCGACAACGTCCTGGCCAACAGCGACTTCACCCGCGACACGCTGGTCTCGCTGATCGGCGTGCAGCCCGGAGCGATCGTCATGACCTATCCCGACCGTGGACGTGGAGCGCTTTCGGCCGGGGTTGCCCTTCGACGACCTGCGTCGCCAGCATCGGACTCGACGCCGGAGCAGCGACTCATCCTGTCGGTCGGCAGGCTGCAGCGTCGCAAGGGCTTCGACCAGGTGGTCCGCGCGCTGCCCGGACTGCTGCGCGCGGGGTCTCGACGTGCATTACGCCATCGTCGGCATCGGTGAGGACAGGGACTACCTGCGGGGCCTGGCCGGGAACATGGGCGTGAGCGACCGGCTGCACCTGCTCGGGCACGTCGAGCCCGAGGACCTGCCGCGCTGGTACAACGCCTGCGACCTGTTCGCCATGCCCAACCGCGACATCGAATGGCGACACCGAAGGGCTTCGGTATGGTGTTCATGGAGGCCAATGCCTGCGCCAAGCCGGTCATCGCCGGGCTGGCGGGCGGCACGGGCTCGGCGGTGAAGGACGGACTCAACGGCCTGCGCGTGGATGGCGAGCAGGTCGCAGCGGTGGAGGACGGGCTCGCCCGTCTGCTGCTCAACCGCGAGGAGGCCCGTCGCATGGGCGAGGCCGGGCGGGAGCGCACCGCCTCCCAGTTCACCTCCGATCAGCGTGCGGAGATCATCCGTCGGCTGATTGTCTAGCTCCAACCAGGGATTTCAAACGATTACGCCATCAGTCTCCTCGCAAATGAATGCGGAAACTGCTTTCGGGGGCAGGGAGCCGGTCTTTTCGCTGCATGAGATTGTTCCAGGCCCGTATCTCGCTGTCGCCCACGACCCAGCGAACAAGGCAAGGGAAAGCCCAGGCATTATCGATCTGTGAGATTGCCTTGTAGGGCACCGCTGGGATGCCCGTCACCGTCAATGCTCGCGCTGCACGAATGGCCTCCGCATTCGCGTCGATCGCACCGATTAATTCACGGTGAAATCGCCAGCTGTACGCAAAGAGCCCTTGCGCCCCGATGTCCATCGTCAAGCTGGTCGCAACGCAGATTGCTACGACTGGTGCGAGCATGACGCGAAATGATAGCCGCCGCGAGGCCAGTGATTCCTCGAGCCGGTCCAGCACCGCGGCGGCAGTGATCAGCAGGCCCGGTAAGGCAATGTACATGTTTCGGCTCGCGAACCCATATTTCCCTGTGAAAAGGAACGGCACAAAGGCAGCGCCAAAGGCTGCCAGTCCAGTGAGAGCGAGCCACAGGCGCGGCTTCGGCGAATCCCCGAATGAACTCCGCCAGGAAGCCGCGAGCTGCAATCTGCCACCCCGCGCCTAGGGCTCCAAGAGTGAGCAATACGACCAGCCATGGATGGGCTTTCAGGATGTCCAGACCGATTTGAAGCACGCCACCGTAGGGCGAGGCGTCAGGAAGCAAGCTCAACCACCAGGCCAGGCTCCACAAAAGGCCAGGTCCCGAGACGGACCTGGATTCGCTGGTGACTCTGGCGAGTCTGTCACTCGTGCCCGAGAACAATCCAAAATGGATGACCAAGAACACCAGGGTACAGCACGCAATGATCAGGAGTGGGAGCCAGGCGGGGCGGTTCGTACTGTGCCATCGTGACCTGAGCAGGTGTATGACGGCCAGGGCACCGAGCACGGGCAGGTATTGCTCGATGCCCATGACCGCGGCAAGGGCCAGCAGAACCGTCAGTATGAGCCAGACAAGGTGGCCGCCCCACTCGTATTCGAGACAAGTCTTAACGGAAAGAATGGCCAGCAGGCTGCCCAACACATAGCCAAAGCCTTCCGCCAGCCACAACACCGGCTCGAAGGTGATGGGGTGGATGGCCAGGACCAGGACGGCGGCAAGCGCTGCCCCGGTCGCGATCCCGGCGCGCGACAAGAGGCTCAGGAGCAGGCTGCAGACGGCCATGTGCGCGAGGACGACCAACCCATGGAGGATGAACCAGGGAGCATGGAGCGGCGTCGAGAACCAGGGCAGGTGGTAGGTGCCGATTTGAGTCAGGGCAAGAAACAGTCTGCCTTGCCAGTTCTCCAACCAATACCGGACCGCTTCCCAATATCCACGGGTACTGGCGAGCTCGCACATGCACAGGTCATCTCCCTGGATGCCGCGTGTCCAGATCCCGCCATACGCCACCACAATGACGAACCAGAGGACAGCGTATGACCATGCTTGCCCTCGTTGGGACACGTCCCGGGACCCGCTGTCCATGTCAGAGCCCTGGGCCAAGGTCGCACGTCATGAGCGGAGAAGCTGTCATTGGAAGGTGCTGCACAGCCAATTCATCGCCATTCTCAGATCACTGAATACGCGTGTGTCCTCTGTCGCCGCGCAAATGGGACTCTGCGCGCCGTGGGTCAACCTGGCCAAATACCCAACCCCGGCAGCCCGCCCGGCCTCGATGTCCGAGTCCTTGTCGCCGATCAGCACGCTGATCGCCAGCATCTCCAGGCCGAGGTCGTCGCGGGCCTTCAACAGCATGCCGGGGTTCGGCTTGCGGTCGAACGACTCGCGCCGGTACTCGCCGACGCCCGCCGTCGGGTGATAGGGGCAGTGGTAGACGCGCGCGATCTCGATGCCGCGCTCGTCGGAAACGCCCTACCATCCAGCCGGTCAGCCGCTGGAAGTCCGCTTCCGTGTAGTAGCCGCGGCCGATGCCCGCCTGGTTGGTGATCACCACGAGCAGGTAGCCAAGCTGCGCGCGCCGCGGCGCACAGCTCGAAGATGCCGGGCACGAACTCGAAGTCCTCGATGCGGTGCACATAGTTCTTCTCGACGTTGATGACGCCGTCGCGATCCAGGAACAGGGCACGGCGCGAGGTGGTTGCACTTGGGTCGCTCATGTCTGAGGGGGCATCCGTTCAGCACCTTGACCCTTGTAGAGTGAGAGGCCGGGCGCAGGGCACGCCTAATCAACGCCCAATCAGGGTGTGAGCCCCCTCACCCCAGCCCTCTCCCCCTCGGGGGACGAGGGGGCCTGACGATTGCCTGAGGGAGGCTGCGCCGTCCCGCGCAAGCAGGCTTTGAGCGTGCGCGTAGTCCTCGGGCACTCC
Source organism: uncultured Gammaproteobacteria bacterium (assembly GCA_963698355.1). Lineage (GTDB taxonomy): Bacteria > Pseudomonadota > Gammaproteobacteria > Chromatiales > Chromatiaceae > Thiodictyon. The sequence continues at coordinate 12,991 of CAVOQO010000072.1, forward strand.
GATGTCGATGAACAGGCCGTCGGTGAGGAACGCGGCGCGGCCGGATGCTCTCGCACCTCGGGGACCAGCAGTTGCTGTTCGAAAGAGAATGGCTCCCCGGCGGGAATTCGTTCGATGACTGCTGCGGCGAGCAGGTAGATGCCGGCATTGATGATGGCCCGGACCTGACGCCGCCCTTCTCGCAGGAAGCCGCTGGACCACGCCGTCGTCCAGGTCCAAGCGCGCCGTACCGGCTGACATCGGCCACGCTGGCACACGGCCACGGCTAGGTCGGCCCCGGTCGCCTCATGGTGCGCGTCGAGCATCACTTGGTAGTCCAGTTCCAGGTAGGTATCGCCGTTGAGGACGAAGACCGGCTAGCGGGTGATCTGATCCGCCGCCAGTCGGATGGCTCCACCGGTGCCCAGCGGCTGGTCTTCTCGACCGAGTAGTACAGCGGCATGCCGCGATAGTCCGTGCCGAAATGCTCGCGCGATCACCTCATGGCGGTAGCCGACGGCCAGCACGGCGCGCTCGCAGCCGGCACCGCGCCAGGCGGTCCAGGATCCACGCCAGAAACGGCCGGCCCAGCCACCGGGGCCATGGGCTTGGGCAGGTCGGGCACCACGCTCGCAGTCGCGTGCCGAGGCCGCCGGCCAGCACGATGGCCTGCATCTAGGAGCCGCTGGCCGGTCGCCGAGTCGCGCGGGAAGATCTGCTGCTCGATCAGCCAGCAGATGGTGTGTCCGATGGCGATATGGCCTTCCTGGATGCGCGGCGTCGAGTCGGAGGGGATGCGCAGGCAGTGGTCGCACAGCTCCGGCATCTGCCCGCCGCCGCGTCCGGTCAGCCCGACCGTGACCAGCCCTTGTCGCGCGCCGCCTGCAGCGCGCTCAGGATGTTGGGCGAACGCCCCGAGGTGGAGATGGCGAAGAGCACGTCGCCGGCATCGCCGACGGCCTCGATCTGGCGCGCGAACAGGCGCTCGTAGCCGTAGTCGTTGCCGATGGCGGTGAGCACCGAGGTGTCGGTGGTCAGCGCAAAGGCCGGCAGGCCGGGGCGGTCGTAGTTGAAGCGGCTGACCAGTTCGCCGGCCAGGTGCTGGGCGTCGGCGGCGCTGCCGCCGTTGCCGGCGAACAGGATCTTGTTGCCGCGCCGCAGCGCGTCGATGCACAGCCGCCGCCACCCGCGCCATGGCCGCGTGCAAGCGCAGGGTCCTCGCTCATCGCCCGCAGGTTGTCGCGCCGTGTCGCGGAACTGGCCCGCAATGCCGTCGTTCAGTAGATCTTCCATCCTTGCGTCCCGATCTCGGTGAAGTGGCAGTTGTAGATCTGTCCCTGGGTGGTGGACAGCGCGCGGATGACGTCCATGCGCCGCACCGGGTCCACCAGCAGCATCATGAAGCCGCCGCCGCCGGCGCCGGAGATCTTGCCGGCACGCATGCCGGCCTGCTTGGCCAGTTCGTAGCTCTGCCTCGATCTGCGGGTTGGAGATGCTGCTGGCCATGCGCTTCTTGGCCTGCCAGCCGGCGTCCATCGACTCGACCAGGCCGTCGAAGTCGCCCTTGAGCAGGCACTCCTTCATCGCGACGGCCTCCTGCCTTCAGCGCGTGCATGGCCTCGATGGCGGCGTTGTCCTTGGCGCTTCACGTTGCTGGTCTGCTCGTCGATGATGCGCGCCGAGTCGCGCGAGACGCCGCCGAAATAGAGCAGCAGCGACGCCTCCAGCTCGGAGATGATCCAGTTCTTGATGCGCAGCGGGTTGACCACCACGCGCTCCTGCGGGTGGAACTCCATGAAGTTGAAGCCGCCGAAGGTGGCGGCGTACTGGTCCTGGCGCCCACCGGAGAGGCCCACGTCCTGGCGCTCGATCTCGAAGGCCAGCCGGGCGATGTCGTATTCGCCCAGCGGCAGGTTCAGCCACTCGACGAAGGCCTTGATCATCGACACCACCAGCGTCGACGACGAGCCCAGGCCGGAGCCGGGCGGCGCGTCGGTGTGCGTGGTCATGCGCAGCGGCAGCGGCCGGCCGCCGTTGAATTCGCGCACGATGCGGTTGTAGACGCCCTTGTGCAGGTCGAGCTGGCCGTCCAGCGGCAGATGCCGGCAGCGGCATCGCCCGCCCAGGTTTCCTGCTTGTCGGCAGCCGACGAATCTCACCGCCCATCTGCGGCTCGCGCGGCTCGAGCACGGTGTAGGCGTACTTGTCGATGGTGGCATTCAGCACCAGCCCGCCGTACAGGTCGCAGTAGGGCGAGACGTCGGTGCCGCCGCCGGCCAGCCCAAGACGCAGGGGAGCGCGTGCTCGGATGATCATTTCGAATCCCCTTTTGCCGGTGAGGCTAGGTCGTCGGTCACGTTTCTACACGCAAAACGGAAATTCAGCCGGTTGGCATTGGGTCAGGATGGTAACGGCCGTTTAGGACCTCCACAACTTTCCGCTTTGGCTGGCGAACCGCGTTCAAGGGGGCTCCTACCTGCTGATGTTCCATAGCGGCGCAGCCTCATGGCACTCTGCCTTGCAGCGTCTGCAAGCGCGGCAGAAAAATGGACACCAACCAGGACAGGCCGGTGAGCCTCGCCAGGCGCCAGAATCCCCTGAGCGAGCGGACGCGTTCACGCCATGCGGCCATCCGTGCAAGGGTACGGGAGTCAATCCAGTCGGGGTCATTCGTCCGCATCGCGTGACCGAGCTCCGCCGTGGACAGGAAACGCACCGTGGGATGCTGCTCCAAGACCGCGCGGAAGAGTCGGTCGACCTCAGTGAGAGCGGCTTCGCAGGTCGCTGGATCGCCGATGAAGTTACTGCGGTGCGTCTCCAGCAAGCAGGGGCGCCCCTCGTTCAGCTTCTTCCCCAGTGCCGTCAGAGCACGCTCTGCGCGGTGTCCCCGTTCAGGCTCGAAGTAATCGTCGCGGACGATGTAGGTGACGCCATGGCCGGTCTGGGCGTTTCGGAGCGGCCCTGAGTCGCAATCGGGCAGTCCCTCCGCATTGCGACAGGCGCTGCGCAACCCCGGGGTCACAACGAGCTCGACCCCTAGTCGCGCCCAGGCGGCCTCGACCCTCTCGTTCCATACGAAGGTGGGAGGCACCGCCACCCGCGGCCTGTCGCGGAAGATCGCCTCATAGAGGGAAATCTCCTCCGTCACTGCCTTGTCGATTTGGTCTGCTGGCAGCGGTCGAGACGGTAGCACTGAGGCATCGACCCAGCGGCTCTGCAGATGTGAGGGCAGCTGCTCCGTGGTCGCGGGCTGTTCACTTTCGAGCCAGATTCTGACCGCCGGGTCAGTCGCGGCCAGCAGCGCGTCCGGCCAGTAGTGCTCCAGCCCGTGGAGTTGCAGGGCGAACACGCCGGCGGCACGACCGCGCTCGATGGCCTGTCGCACCGCGGCGAACATGGGAGCGTCCAGCGACAGTCGGTGGTATCGCCCGTCCCGCCGGATCGCCGGTCCGTCGGGCACGGCCAGCACCAGGGCTAGGGTCATGACCGGATGGCGGCCGGTCGCGTCCCAATGCTGAGTCAACACGTCCGCGAGTCGGCGCAGCGCTGCTGCCTGGGCCTCGACTGGTCCCGCGCCCCAGTCGTCGCTTTCGATGATCAGGACAGGGTGCCGCAGAACCGGTTCGCGCCACACAGCGACCAGCTCGCGCCAGTAGTACACGATGATCCCCGCGATCCCGGCCAGCCAGACCAATGGGATGAAACCAGAGGCCGCTCATCAGCTCACGCACCATGCCGGGCGAGTGTGACAACGCGGCTCACTGTGCTCGGTGACCGATGTTGTTCAACCACAGCCTGCAGAATCCGCCACATCGACTCGGTCTGACAATACCTGCGCCACGCGTAATAATGCGCCTTTGAGGCGCTCACTCAATGAGCCGCCGGCTTCGTCGGAGGTCATTTAACTTCGAACCCCGACTTGAGTAACGCGAGGTAGCGTGCATAGCGGCGCTTGGCATCGATCCAGTGTCCGGGCGAAGAGAGCGCTCGCTGAGCAAGGTGATCATCTTACTGAGGACAAGCCGAGCAAGGCCCAGCTTCGCCTCCGGCCGTGCCAAGCTCAAAGTACCCCCATTACGCGCTGGAAAGCCCCTTGTCACGAGAGTTCCAAGCGCCTGGAGTGCAGTGGCGAGGTCTTGAGGTCCTCTAGTTTGTGCCAAAAACAGGCCGCATCAAACGCGGGCAGGCCAGGTCCGGCGAATGAGTAGTCCAGTACATGGAGCTGTGTCCCACTCACAATGATATTGTGAGGCGAGAAGTCATTGTGACAGAGAACAGTCTTCGCGTCCGGCCCCTTCAGCGACTGGTCAATCCAGGTTTCCAGTCTCCGACGCAAGGCGGCGGCAAGTGCTCTCGGCACTTCACTGCCTACGTAGACTCAGCGTTTCGAGGCGCCAGTGAAAGTAGTCGTGAGAGCCCTCAGCAGGTCGCCGTCGGCCTCCAGGAGGTCGAGGCTGTGGAACTGTTGCAACCACTGGCCTGCCAGCTGGCAGAAGTGCAAAAGGCGCGGAGCCGAGCTTCCGACGCGGAAACGAAGCTCGCTGTTCACAATGGCCTGCAGCGACGTCCCGCGGATTTCCCACGTCACCAATCCGCTGACCTCGTCGACGAAGCCTGCCGGCACGACCGTGTTCAACTCGGGGCTTGCGGGGGAAGGCGCTAAACACCCTCTTTGTCACGTTGAACTCATGGCGCAGGCGCTCGGCGAAGCTCTGTCGCCTATTGTCGTGCGGGAGCTTTACGAAAACTGCCTTTGGCGACCCCGCGACCGAGAACTCAAGGCGATGCACGAGCGAGGAGGGACACTGAACCGGTATGGGAATGCACGAGTTCGGGCGGAGTCCTCGCGCAGGACTTGATGCGCAACGAGTTTAGCGATCCGTTCAACGCTCATCTGACCGGCCTATCCCGGCTTCTTCGCGACGATGCCGAAACGCGGAACTGCAAGGCGCATCTCGCCATTGGCCGCGAGTGCGGACAGTAACCACCGCTTCAGTCGCCCCGCCGGATAGGCGTTGATCACCGCCTCCAACGGCATTGCTCTCCGAGAGGTGAACCCAGGACTCTGGGCGACTGGTATCCACCAAGGTTAAATGCCTGCTCCTTTTGCATGCCAAGGGTGGTAGAGACCACAGTAGGTGCAATTCCATTGTCTAGCCGACTGTTTCCCAGGAGCACGATTGGGGGCTGCATTTTTGCGACGTAGGCGATCTTGTCGACTGCGCGCCCCACATCGAAGACCGAGCGGTAACGGTGGAGAAAATCATCGTTGTGCAGGTACAGTTCGATTCCAAGCAAGATTAAAAGGCCGACGATGATGCCTTTCCCGTGTACTGAGGTAGGAACTGTAGCGGTAGTCGTCATATCCTATCCCGATGAACCGATTAGACCTTGACCAGATTTCGGACCATTTCAGGTTCTTGGCGATGTTTCCGCCCTGTCGGCGCCTGTTGCCACACCGCAGCAAGGATGCGACGGACTTTGCCGGGCGTGGAGACGCAGCGGAGTTGGCGAGACCGGCTCCTTGGCGGTTGGCGACGCCGGCCAGAGTGGCGGCTGTCGGAACCGTGGGAAGGGCGCTCACAGGATCCGCCACGTGACCCCGCCCGGGAGCGATCTCGTTGCTTGCCCGCGAACCTACCTTCAGGCGTTGAAGGCCTCCAGGCCGGACAGGTGCATCCGGTGATCGTTCTCCTTGGGGCGCCGAGGGGCCTTGCCGGCGACTGCGGCGGCGATGGCGCGGATGTGCTCGGGGGTGCTGCCGCAGCAGCCGCCGACGATGTTGACGAAGCCGGAGTCCGCCCACTCGCGGATGTGGTCGGCCATCTGATCGGGTGTCATGTCGTACTCGCCCATCTCGTTCGGGAGCCCGGCGTTGGGGTGGAAGGAGGTGTAGAACTCCGAGATGCGCGCCATATCCTCCACGTGGGGCCTCAGTTTGTCGGGACCGAGTGCGCAGTTCAGCCCGATGGAGAGTGGACGCACGTGGCGCAGGCTGTTGTAGAAGGCCTCCACGGTCTGGCCCGAGAGGGTGCGCCCGGAGGCGTCGGTGATGGTGCCTGAGATCATCACCGGCAGCACCACCCCGTCCTCCTCGAAGACCTGGTCGACGGCGAAGGCGGCGGCCTTGGCGTTGAGTGTGTCGAAGATGGTCTCGATCAGGATGGCGTCCACGCCGCCCGCGATCAGGGCCCGGGTGGCCTCCGTGTAGATCTCCACCAGCTCGTCGAAGCTGGTGTTGCGGGCCCCCGGGTCATTGACGTCCGGCGAGATGCTGGCGGTCTTGCTGGTGGGCCCGAGCACCCCGGCGACGAAGCGGGGCTTGGCTGGATCCCTCGCCGTAAAGCGGTCCGCACAGTCCCGCGCCAGCCGGGCGGCGGCGGTGACGATCTCCGCCGCGTAGTCCTGCAGGCCGTAGTCCGCCTGGGAGAGCCGGTTGCCGTTGAAGGTGTTGGTCTCCAGGATGTCGGCCCCCGCCTCCAGATACTGCTCGTGGATCTCGCGGATCACCTCGGGCTTGGTCAGCACCAGCAGGTCGTTATTGCCCTTGAGGTCCGTGGGCCAGTCTTTGAACCGCTCGCCGCGGTAATCCGCTTCGGACAGCCTGTAGCGCTGGATCATGGTGCCCATGGCACCGTCCAGGATCAGGATCCGCTCGGCGAGGAGATCGGCGAGTCGCGGAGGGGCTGGGGGGTCGCTGGCATGACGGGTCCGTGTGGGATCGATTGGGTGGCGGGGGCGCGTCAGTATACCCTGCCGAATTGGCCGGAATGGCGGGGTTGCCCGCCGGGCGGATATCATCGGCGGTGCCCCGGGCCTCGCTTGATGCCCGACCGACCAAGGGCAAACACTCGGATGCGACTGGACCCATGCGAATCCATCTGATCAGCGTCGGGCGGCGCATGCCCGACTGGGTGGAGCAGGGTTACCGTGAATACGCCAAGCGGCTGCCGCCGGAGTGCTCACTGAGTCTGATCGAGGTGGAGCCCCCGCGCCGGGGCAAGAGCGCTCGGCCCGGAGCAGGCCCGCACGGACGAGGCCGAGCGCATCCTCAAGTCCATCCCCAAGGGGGCCGGCGTGACCGCCCTGGATGGGCGCGGGGAGCCTTGGAGCACGGAGGAGTTGGCGCAGCGGATCGCGGTCTGGCTCGCCGAGGGGCGCGACCGGGCCCTGCTGGTGGGCGGACCCGACGGATTGGCGGACGGCTGCCTGGCTCGGGCCGATCAGCGTTGGTCACTCTCCAACCTGACCTTTCCCCACCCTCTGGTGCGGGTGATCCTGGCGGAACAGATCTACCGCGCCTGGAGCATTCTCAAGGGACACCCTTACCACCGGGGCTGACAGTTGGGGCCAGGCGCAATCCGGACGCCGTTGCGATCACGGAGCCCGGACGACGAAATACGATCAAACGACTGGACATGAACGACGCCGACCACCAGATCTACCTGGCCTCCCGTTCCCCCCGCCGGCGCGAGCTGCTGGGCCAGATCGGGGTGCGCTTCGCCGTGGTGGAGGCCGACACGGACGAGACCCGTCTCCCGGGTGAGCACCCGGAGGACTATGTGCTGCGGCTGGCCGTTGCAAAGGCTCGGGCCGCGCGCGAAACGATCCCGCACCAGGATCGCCGCCCGGTGCTGGGGGCCGACACGGCCGTGGTGATTGGCGAGCAGATCCTGGGCAAGCCCGAGACCCGGGAGGAGTCACTGGCGATGATGCAGCTCCTCTCCGGGCGCGCCCATCGGGTCCTGACGGCCGTGGCCTTGATCTCGGAGGACGGGGAGCGGACCGATTTGAGCGAGAGCCGGGTGACCTTCCGCACGCTGGACGAGTCTGAGGCGCTGGGCTACTGGCACACCGGCGAGCCGCGCGACAAGGCGGGCGGCTACGCCATCCAGGGCTACGGGGCCCTGTTCGTTTCCGGATTGAACGGCAGCTATTCCGGGGTGATGGGGCTGCCCCTGTTCGAGACGGGCCGTCTGCTCGCTCAGGCGGGCATCGAGGTGATTGAGTGAGCGAGGAGATCCTGATCAACGTGACCCCCCCGGAGACTCGGGTCGCCGTGGTGGAGAACGGTGTGGTCCAGGAGATCATCATCGAGCGGGCGGAGCGCTGCGGCCTGGTCGGCAACGTCTACAAGGGCCGGGTGTGCCGGGTGCTGCCGGGGATGCAGGCCGCCTTCGTGGACATCGGCCTGGAACGGGCCGCCTTCCTGCACGCCTCCGACATCATCGGCGCCGAGGGCGAGGCCCGGAGCGAGCATATCCACGAGCTGGTGCGCGAGGGCGACGAGCTGGTGGTCCAGGTGGTCAAGGACCCGCTCGGCACCAAGGGGGCCCGGCTCACCACCAACATCTCGGTGGCCTCGCGTTATCTGGTCTGCATGCCGGCCCTGGGGAGCACCGGGGTGTCCCAGAAGATCGAGGACGAGGAGGAGCGCCGGCGCCTGCGCGACATCCTCAGCCATTACGTGGAGTCCCATCAGGGCCACGGCGGTTTCATCGCCCGCACCGCCGCGGAAGGCGTGACCGAGGATGCGCTGGTGAAGGACATGGACTTTCTCATCAAGCTCTGGCGCGGGATCAAGGAGCGCTGCGCCCAAGCCACGGTGATCGGCCTGGTGCACGACGACCTGCCGCTCGCGCTGCGGGCGCTTCGCGACCTGGTCACGCCCGAGGTGGAGCGGGTGCGCATCGACTCCCGCGCCATGGTGGACAACGCCCTGCCGTTCGCCGCCAAGTACATCCCCGAGATCCAGGAGCGCATCGAGCACTACCAGGGGGAGCGGCCGCTGTTCGATCTCTACGGCGTCGAGGAGGAGATCAAGAAGGCCCTGCAGCGCAAGGTGCAGCTCAAGTCCGGCGGTCATCTGGTGATCGACCAGACCGAGGCCATGACCACCATCGACGTGAACACCGGTGCCTTCGTCGGTCACCGCAATCTGGAAGAGACCATCTTCAAGACCAACCTGGAGGCCGCTCAGGCCATCTGCCGCCAACTGCGGCTGCGCAACCTGGGCGGCATCATCATCATCGACTTCATCGACATGACCGAGGACGAGCACAAGCGACAGGTGCTGCGCGCACTGGAGAAGTGCCTGGCCCGGGACCATGCGAAGACGCACATCACCGAGGTGTCGTCCCTCGGGCTGGTGGAGATGACCCGCAAGCGCACCCGCGAATCGTTGGAGCACGTGCTCTGCGAGCCTTGCCCCTGTTGCGGCGGGCGCGGCTCCATGAAGACCGCCGAGACCACCTGCTACGAGATCTTCCGGGAGATCCTGCGCGAATCCCGCCAGTTCGACGTGGAGACGTTGCTGGTCCTGGCCTCCCAGGAGGTCGTGGACCGCCTGCTCGACGAGGAGTCCGCGCACCTGGCGGAGCTGGAGGAGTTCATCGGACGCCCGATCCGCCTCCAGGCCGAGGCGCTCTACAGTCAGGAACAGTACGACGTGGTGTTGATATGAGTGGTGAGTGCCGAGGGGCGGACGTGCTTGATCCCATGGCAATTCCTCGTGGCGAGCGTCGTCCGCCCGCTTGTCCGTCCAACCCGTCGTTATTCGCGGCTCGCGACTCGCCACCTCCCCGATGATCCGTCTACTCCGCGGGGCCCTCGGCCGGGCCGTCACGGCCGGGGTGCTGGTCCTGGTGTTGCTGGCGGTCCTGATCAGCGTGGCGCGGCTCTCACTACCGCTGGCCGACCGCTATCGGGAGTCGGTTGCGGCGACCCTCTCCGAACGCCTGAACCGTCCGGTGCAGGTAGGGGCCTTGTCCCTTCGCCTGGCGGGTTGGTCGCCGCGACTGCGGTTGGACGAGGTGGTGGTCGGGGACGCGGGGGGAGGGGAGGACGTCCTCCGGCTCCGGGCACTGGAGCTGGACCTCGATCTGGCTGGGTCCATCCGATCGCGTTCACTGGAGGCGCGTGCGCTGACCCTGGTGGGGGCGCGCCTGGCGGTGCGGCGGCTCCTGGACGGGCGTCTCCGGATCGAGGGTCTCTCCGCCCTGCAGACGCGAGACCCTCGGGTCTTGGAGCGTTTTCTGCGTCGGGGCCGGCTCAACCTGGACGACAGTGAGGTCCGCCTGATCGACGACCGCCTGCCCGGTGAGCTGCCCCGGCTCACGGGCGTGCGCCTGCGCCTGCACAACGCGGGGGGGCGCCATCGGCTCGAGCTCTCCGCCCGCCCCGTGGCGGTCCAGGCGGGGAGCTCAGAGGACTGCCCGGCGGACGCCCAAGTGCGGATCTCGGCGGATCTGCGCGGCGAAGGGCTGGACCCCTCCGCCTGGGACGGCACCCTGTACCTGGACCTGGGGGCCGCCGACCTGACCGCGCTGGTGCCCCCCTCGCTGCTCGACCCCCGCGCGGCCAGCAGTGAAAGCGTGGTCGTCGAGACCTGGATCCGGGTGACTCAGGGGACCCTGGAGGAGGCCCTGGCCCGGGTCGCCATGCGCGGATTGCGCCTGGAGGCTCCGGCCTCGCAGACCCCAGCGTCCGTGCAGGCCGCAGCCGCTGCGCAGCCCGCGTCGGGTGGCCGCGACCGTCGGCAGATCACCATCGACCGCCTCGGCGGCCTGCTGCGCCTGGCCCCGTCCGAAGGGGGATGGCGCATCGGCCTGCGCGACTTGGCCTTGTCGTTGGGCGGGACCGATCTGCCCAATCTCGATCTCGATCTGCAGGTGTCCGAGCAGGGCCGGCCCCGGCGCGTGACACTCGCGGCTGGACACTTCGATCTGGGTCTGATCCAGCACTTGGCCCAGGTCTTCCCGGCCCCACTCCCGCCAGCCGCCGCCGAGATCCTGGCGCGGCACCCCCGCGGGCGCCTGAACCGGCTGGACCTTGATCTGGCGGTTCCGGAGCAAGGGCCGGCGCGTTGGCGGGTGCTGGCGCTGGGCGAGGGACTGGGGCTCGACCAGGCGGGTCGGAACCCGGGTGTCGAGGGACTGAGGGCCAGTCTGCGTGCGGACCAGGGCGGCGGGACCCTGCGCCTGGGTTCCGAGGCGCTGCGCCTCGACCTGGCCCCCGTATTCGACCATGTCCTGTCGCTCGACCAATTCAGCGGGGTCCTAAGCTGGGCACTGGGGCCGGATGGGGCACTGCGCCTGAGCGGTCGTAACCTGGTGTTGGAGAACCCCGACCTGGCCGGCCGGGCGCGGTTTACCCTCGACCTGCCGGCCTCGGGCAACGGGTCTGACCCCGGCCCATTCCTGGATCTCCGGGCGACACTCCACGACGGAAACGGGCGCAACATCCGGCCCTATCTGCCGGTCGGAATCATCCACCCGGACCTGACCAAGTGGCTCAGCCGGGCCGTGGTGGACGGGCGGGTCACACAGGCCGACCTGGTGTTGCGCGGGCCGCTCAAAGACTACCCGTTCCGCGGGCATCAAGGCCGCTTCGAGCTGATCTTGGACGTGGTCGGCGGCGTGCTCGACTACCTTGAGGGTTGGCCGCCCATCGAGGACCTGGCCGGTACCCTGCATTTCCTCAATCAGGGTCTGAGCATCCAGGCGGAGTCCGGACGCATCCTGAACAGCACGCTCAGCGCCGGCGAGTCCGTCATCCCGGACCTCTGGGGGCTCCGCCGCATGAAGGTCCGCGGGGAGTCCGAAGGGCCGCTGAGCGACGGGCTGCGCGTGCTCGGCGAGACGCCCCTGGCGGCGCATTTGGGCCCGCTTGCCCAGGCCCTGGAGGTCGCGGGTCGCTCGCATCTGGCCCTGGATCTTGACATTCCGTTGGTCCCGGCCGAGCCCCTGCGCGTGGACGGTCGAGTCACCTGGCCTGGCCCGGCTGAGGTCGCACTCAAGGGCACGCCGCTGCGCCTCACGGACCTGGAGGGCGCCCTGCGCTTCAACGTCGACTCCTTGAGCGCCGAGGCCATCTCCGCCCGCTTGTGGGGACGGCCCGTCAGCCTGGCCATCGCGACCCGGAACGCCGGTGACGCCGACGCGGCCGTCACGGAGATCCGGGCTCAGGGTCGGACGCCGGTGGAGGACCTGGCGGCCCGATTCAACTCACCGGCGTGGAGCCTGGCCAGCGGTGAGCTGGGCTGGGCGTTCGGGGTGGATCTGCGCAACGCGGATCTCAGGCAGGCCAGTCCACCGCTCGGTCTGAAGCTCGCCTCCGACTTGAGCGGCCTCGCCCTCGATCTGCCGGCGCCGCTCGGCAAGGCGGCCGCCGAGAAGCGCGCCATGGCGCTTGACGGCTCGGTGGTGCCGGGCCAGTCACTGGTCCTGAGCGGCGACGCCGGGGACGTCGGGCTCAACCTCGAGCTGGACCTGCGCGGCGGCGCGCCCCGTCTGGAGCGCGGGCGGGTCCGCCTGGGGTCAGCGGCGCCCGCGCCGGAATCCTCGGGTCTGGTCGGTTGACGGTGCACTCGATGTCCTGGACCTGACAGCCTGGTCCGATTGGTGGAAGGGCGTGCAACCGCGGTTCCTGCCCACCGCTGCGCCGGCCGCCCCGGCGGATCCCCCGCCGGGTCCGGTGGCGGCGGGCCTGACCTCCGCCGATCTGCGCATCGCCGAGCTGCGCCTGGGCGAGACCCGGCTGACCGACGTCCGGCTGCAGGCGGCCCCCCAAGTCGGCGGATGGGATCTGCGGGTGGACGCCAAAGAGCTCGCCGGGCGGCTCACCCTTCCGGCGCCCGGGGCCAAGGTCCCGCTGGATCTGGGTCTGGAGCGGCTGGACGTCGCAGCCCTGATGGGTCCCCGGGAGGGGACTTCGCCGGCGCCGCCGAACGGCACGCACAACGGCTGGGGCGAGGACCTGCCCGCGGTCGACCTGCGGGTGGCCGACCTGCGCTGGGGAGAGGCGAGCCTCGGACGGTTGAACCTGGCGCTGCGGCCGGAGCCGGGCGGGATGCGCGTCCCCTCGATCGAGCTCTTGGGTCCGGGCGACACACAGGTGATTGGGGATGCGTCCTGGGTCGAGGACGAGGGCGGCGGGCGCTCGCGGCTTGCGTTGCAGATCAAATCGGCAGATACGGGACCCCTCCTAAGCGCCCTGGACTATACGGCCGCCTTGAGCCAGGCACCGCTGGAGGCGGGCCTGCGCCTCGACTGGCCCGCACCCTTGACCGAGTTCAGCCTGGCGCAGTCCCAGGGCCAGATTGACCTCAAGGTCGGTGCCGGCCGTCTGCTCGAGGTGGAGCCCGGTGTCGGACGCGTACTCGGGTTCCTGAATCTGGGGGCCTTGAGCCGCCGCCTGTCCCTGGATTTCACTGATCTCTATCAGCAGGGATTCTCCTTTGAGCGCATCGAGGCCGACATTCGAGTCGGCGGTGGAAAGGCGGAGCTGCGCCGGTTCGACATCGAGGGCCCCGCAAGCACCATCCGCGTGAGCGGTTTCACCGATCTGCGCGCCCGCACCTTCGACCAGACAGTGACAGTGGAGCCAAAGATCGGCTCCAGCGTGGCCCTGGCCACGGCGGTGGCCGGCGGTCCGTTGGCCGGGGCGGCGGTGTTTCTGGTGGACAAGGTGGTCGGAGGGGCCATCGACAAGCTCGGGAGCTATCGCTACCAAGTGACCGGTCCCTGGTTGAACCCGGAGCTTCGGCGCCTGGCCTGGGAACCCTTCTCGGGCCAGGCGCCGTCGGGCGGGACCGGTGCGGCGTCACCCGGGACTGCAGCCAAAGGGACGAGCGAGGGCGGTAAGGTCCCGGGCTCGCCCACGAGTGCGCCGCCCGCGGCCCCTGAGCCGCGCGGCGGAAACCTGTTTCTCGACTGAGCGGCCGGGTCTCGACCCCCTGGATCGCCCGGGTGAACGCGGAAGACCTGGGTCGTCTTTGTTCCGGCCGTGGGCCAATGCTATCGTGCGGCCCCGATAACAGCGGGCGATTGAGGCCGCGTGGGCGCGCGGCAGCGGTGACAGTGATGCAGACCAAAAAGAAGGTGGGGGCGGTCCAGATGGCGACCGGCCCCAACGTGAATGCCAACCTGCTCGAGGCCGAGCGGTTGATCCGCGAGGCAGCGGAAGGCGGGGCCGGCCTCGTGGTGCTGCCGGAGAACTTCGCATTCATGGGTAAGCGGGGCGAGGATCAGCTGCCCCTGCGGGAAGAGGTCGGCCGCGGTCCCCTGCAGGCATTCCTTGCCCGGGCGGCGGAGCAGAACGGCATCTGGCTGGTGGGTGGGACCATCCCCATGGTTGCCCAGGATCGCGGGCGGGTGCGCTCGGCCTGCCTGGTGTTCGACGACCATGGCCGGCAGGTGGCTCGCTACGACAAGATCCATCTGTTCGACGTGAGCCTCCCCGGGGTGGACGAGCGCTACCAGGAGTCCGCCACCATCGAGGCCGGAGACCAGGTCGTCGTGCTGGACAGCCCCTTCGGCCGGCTCGGCGTGGCCGTGTGCTACGACCTGCGCTTCCCCGAGCTGTTCCGCCGGATGCTGGATGACGGGATGGAGATGCTGGCCATCCCGTCATCCTTTACCGCCATCACCGGCAAGGCCCACTGGGAGACCCTGGTGCGTTCCCGCGCCATCGAGAATCTGGCCTATGTGGCCGCCGCCGCCCAGGGGGGCTTCCATCTCAACGGGCGCGAGACCCACGGACACAGCATGGTGGTGGATCCTTGGGGGACGGTGTTGGCCCAGGTGCCCCGTGGCACGGGCTTCATCTGTTGCCCCGTGGATCGTGACTTCCAGGCATCGGTGCGCCGCAACTTCCCGACCATCGAGCACCGCCGTTTGAAATGAGGCGCCCGAGACCGCACGCTCCCCGTGAGCCGCTGCTCGACGCGTCCCGTCCGCACCTGCGTGAGGCGACGACCCCGACCTTCGACCCTGACCACGAATTGGTTGCCACTGAGTCCCCATGAACGATCCCCTTGCCATCGCCCGCCACAGCATCCTGACCCCGGCCGGTCTCGCCGAGAGCGATCTGGAGCGGCTGATGGGCCAGCTGACGAGCGCCTCGCTGGATGCGGCCGACATCTATTTCCAGTCGAGCCGGCTCCAGTCCTGGGTCCTGGAGGACGGCATCATCAAGGACGGCAGCTTCAGTATCGAGCAGGGTGCGGGCCTGCGGGCGGTGAGCGGCGAGAAGACCGGATTCGCCTACTCGGAAGAGCTCCAGTTCCCGGCGCTGGCCCAGGCCGCGGAGGCAGCGCGCGCCATCGCCCGGGCCGGCCAGAGTGACCGGGTGCGGGTCGGCGATCTGCCGGCCCCCCACCGTCTGTACGAGCCGTTGGACCCACTGGAGAGCCTCCCGGATCAGGACAAGGTGGAGCTGCTCAAACGGGTCGACGCGGAGGCCAGGCGCCAGGATCCCCGGGTGAAGGAGGTCGTCGCCAGCGTGGTGGCGGTTCAGGACACGGTGCTGGTGATCGCGAGCGACGGTACCCTGGCCGCTGACGTGCGCCCGCTGGTCCGGCTCAATGTGAGCGTGATCGCCGAGGAGAATGGTCGCCGCGAGCAGGGCGGCAGCGGCGGGGGCGCGCGTGCCGACCTGGGCTGGTTCCTGGTCGAAGACCGGGCCCTGGGATTTGCCCGTGAGGCGGTGCGTCTGGCCCTGACAAATCTCGAGGCTCAGCCCGCCCCCGCCGGAACCATGACCGTGGTGCTCGGCCCGGGGTGGCCGGGCGTGTTGCTCCACGAGGCCGTCGGACATGGTCTGGAGGGCGATTTCAACCGCAAAGGCACCTCTGCCTTCGCCGGGCGCCTGGGCGAACGAGTGGCCGCACCCGGCGTCACCGTGGTGGATGATGGCACCCTGCCGGGGCGGCGCGGCTCGCTCAACATGGATGATGAGGGCACCCCGACCCAGAGCACGGTACTGATCGAGGACGGTATCCTGGTCGGCTATATGCAGGACAAGCTCAATGCGCGGCTCATGGGGGTCAAGCCCACCGGCAACGGCCGGCGCGAGTCGTACGCCCACCTGCCGATGCCGCGCATGACCAATACCTACATGCTCGCAGGCACCCGCGACCCAGGTGAGATCATCGCCTCCGTCGACAGGGGGCTCTACGCGGTCAACTTCGGCGGCGGCCAGGTGGACATCACCTCCGGCAGGTTCGTGTTCTCCACGAGCGAGGCCTATCTCATCGAGAACGGGCGCATCGGCGCCCCGGTGAAAGGGGCCACCTTGATCGGCAACGGGCCCGATGTGCTGACCCGGGTCAGCCTGATCGGCAACGATCTGGAGCTGGACCAGGGCGTGGGCACCTGCGGCAAGGAGGGGCAGAGCGTCCCCGTCGGGGTGGGCCAGCCGACCCTGCGGGTGGACGGCCTCACGGTGGGCGGCACCAATGCCTGATTGCAGGGCCTGAGCAAACACCGGCGCGCGCCCATTCCCGGCTCGGTCCGCTGCTTGTCCAACGGGCCCAGACGCGCTGAATGAATCCTTATCCACTCCCGACTTTTCAGGACCACCTATGTCCATCACGGCCACCGTGGACACCGCAGAGCGTCTGGCGCGTCTGCAGCAGAACATCGAGGACCTACTTAGGGAGGCAAAGCGGCTCGGCGCGAGCGCGGCCGAGGCCTCGGTGGGGACCAGCGCCGGGCTCGAGGTCGCGGTCCGGCTGGGCGAGGTGGAGACGGTCGAGCACACGCGCGACAACGGTCTGGGCATCACCGTCTATTTCGGCCACCGCAAGGGCTCAGCCAGCACCACGGACCTGAGCGCCGGCTCACTGCGCGACGCCGTGAAGGCCGCCTGCACCATCGCCCGCCACACCCAGGAGGACCCTTGCGCCCACCTGGCGGACCCGGAGCTGATGGCCACTGAGCTGCCTGACCTGGACCTCTATCACCCCTGGTCCGTGGGCGTCGAAGACGCAATCGCGCTCGCCGCCGCCTGCGAGGACGCGGCCCGGGCCTTCGATCCCCGAATCGTCAACTCCGAGGGCGCCTCCCTGACCACCCACACGGGGCTTCACGTCTACGGCAACAGCCACGGATTCGTCGGCGGCTACCCCAGCACCCGCCACGGCCTGAGCTGTGCGGTGGTGGGCCAGCAAGGGGACGCCATGCAGCGCGACTATTGGTGGACCAGTGGCCGTTCCTCCGCGGACCTGGATTCCGCCCACTCGGTCGGCGAGCGTGCGGCGGAGCGGACCGTTGCCCGCCTGGGCGCCCGCCGGCTCGGCACCTGCCAGGCGCCGGTCCTCTTTCGTGCCGAGGTGGCCACCGGGATCCTGCGCAGCCTGGTGTCGGCCATCCAGGGAAGCAGCATCTACCGGCGGGCGAGCTTTCTGATCGATCACCTGGGGGAGCCGATCTTCCCCCCCTTCGTGCGCATCCACGAGGATCCACTCCTGCCGCGGGGCCTGGCCAGCGCGCCCTTCGACGGCGACGGAGTGACCACAGGACCCAAGGATCTGGTCAGCGACGGGGTGCTGCGGACCTATGTCCTGGACGCCTACTCCGGCTGCCGCCTCGGCATGCCGACCACCGGAAACGCCGGCGGCGTGCGTAACCTGAAGATCGAGCTGGGCGACAAGGACAGGGCGGGCATGCTGGCGGCCATGGGAACGGGTCTGCTGGTGACCGAGCTCATGGGTCACGGGGTCAATCCGGTGACCGGGGACTACTCCCGGGGCGCCTCGGGTTTCTGGGTGGAGGACGGCGAGATCCAGTACCCCGTGGAAGAGATCACCATCGCGGGGAATCTCAAGCGGATGTTCGCCGGGTTGGTGGCCGTGGGTAACGACTGCGATTATCCCGGCAGCGTGCGCACCGGCTCATGGCTGATCGACGAGATGACCATTGCCGGACAGTGAGCCTGCGCGCAAGCGCGAGGCCGCCGCCTGCACCACCGTCACGACCCTGCTGGCGCTCGCCCGCAGCACGCTGCGGGTCAGCCCCTCCAGGAGCTCCCCGCTCCTGTACGCATCGTTGCTGTTGGGTGAAGCGCCCGATACTGGCGTGGTCCGGGCACAGCCCGCCAGTGATCCACATGCACCCCGGGCCTCACCTTTTGCGACACCCCCTGCCAGGGGAAGGGAGAAACCGGCGTGCTCCGGCGCTCAGATATCCGACTGTCCGTCCGCGGCGATCGGACCCACGCGCGCCCCTCCGGCGATGTAGTGGGTGACCTTGGGCGGTGAGTCCCCGGCGTGCAGGGTGCGGATGCGCGCCTCGATGTCCCGGTCTGCCTTGGTGACGCGCCCGTGCTGGCGCAGGTGTTCGGCCCAGGACTCGGTGACGAAGTGCTCGACCAGGCGCTCGGGGTCCTCGGTGTCGCGGAAGATCTGCCAGTAGCTCGCGCCGTCGCGCAGCCGCATGCGCCGCACGGTGCGCATGGCCTTGAGGAAGCGGGTCACGTGCCTGGCGCGGATGCGGTACTCCACCGTCACCAGGACCGGGCCGGCGTCGAGCTCCGGCCGGGCCGCCGGCATGGGCGCCGGCCAGTGCATGGAAGGGCTGAGGTCTACGTCCTCGTGCCCGCCGATCCGCAGTCGCAGCGTGGCGAGGACCACCAGTGCGCCTGCCGTCGCGGATGCCGCCAGCGCCTCACGGATCCCGATCCACTCCGCCAGGTGGCCCCAGCCTACCGAGCCGGCGGCCATGGAGCCCATGAGCACCACCCAGTAGAGGGCGAGCCCGCGACCACGCACCCAGGGCGGCAGGGCGGTCTGGACCGCCACCTGCATGGACGACAGGACCGCCATCCAGCAGCCGCCGATCACCAGCATGGCGAGCGCCGCGGCCCAGGCGTTGGCCAGTGCCCCCACGGAGGCCACGGCCCCCGCATAGACCAGCGTGCCGAGCGCCACCAGCCGGTCCCGGGAGATTCGCCGTGTAACGCGGGGCAGGAGCAATGCGGCGGCCACGGCACCGGCGCCGATGCAGCCGAGCAGGGCGCCGTAGAGTCGCGCGTCGCCCCCAAGCTCACGGCTCGCGATCAGTGGCAGCAGGGCCCACACCGCGCTCGCAAAGGGGAAGAAGGCCAGGGCCCGCAGCAGCACCCGCTGCAGCAGCGGGGCGTGGCGGGCATACCGGTAGCCGGTGCGCAGGGCCCCGAGCAGGCGCTCGGCGGGCATGTCGCTCGGGGTCGGCAGCCGCCTCCACGCGCGCAGGGCCAGGATCACCGCGAGGAACGACAGGGTGTTGAGCAGGAACACGGCCGCCGTCCCGCTCCAGACCACGATCAGCCCGGCCAGGGCCGGCCCCACGGCCCGTGAGACGTTGATCGACATGCCGTTGAGTGCCACTGCGGACTGCAGCTCCGGGCGCGGCACCAGCTCCTGGATCGAGGCCGACCAGGCGGGGACCATGGCCGCCGCCCCGCAGCCGATGAGGAAGGTGGAGAGAAGCAGCCACGCGGGGGTGGTGAGCCCGGCGTAGGTGGTGGCGGTCAGCAGGCCGGCGAAGACCAGCATCCAGACCTGGGCGGCGATGAGCTGGCGGCGGCGGTCGATGATGTCCGCCAGGGCACCGGCGGGCAGCGCCAGCAGGAACATGGGCAGGGACTGGGCGGCCTGTACCAGGGCTACCTGGGAGGCGGAATGCGTGAGCTCGGTCATCAGCCAGCCCGCGCCCATGCTCTGCATCCAGGTGCCGATGCTGGACACCAGGGCGGCAATCCAGAGGCTGCGGAACACCGGCCGGCGCAGGGGCGCCCAGGCGTCAGAGGTGGGGCTGGGTGTCGGGTCGCTCACGGCGGGGTCTGGATTCCTCGGGCGCCTCGGGGCGCTGATGTCCTGTGCAGGCGGCAGGCCGCCGGCGCTCGACCCCCGGGGGGCAAATCAGCCCTGGCCGCGGGTTCGAGTCTTGCCGATCGCCGCATTCTTCTCCAGGAATCTGATGACCAGGTCGGAGATGTCCTTGCCGGTGGCCCCTTCGATCCCTTCCAGGCCGGGTGTGGAATTGACCTCCATGACCACGGGCCCGTGGTTGGAGCGCAGGATGTCCACGCCCGCCACGTTGAGCCCGATGATCTTGGCGGCGCGCACGGCGGTGGAGCGCTCCTCCGGGGTGATGCGGATCAGGCTCGCCGTGCCGCCCCGGTGCAGGTTGGAGCGGAATTCGCCGGCTTTGGCCTGGCGCTTCATGGTCGCCACCACCTTGTCGCCGATCACGAAGCAGCGGATGTCCGCCCCCTGGGCCTCCTTGATGTACTCCTGGACCAGGATGTTGGCCTTGAGCCCCATGAAGGCCTCGATCACGCTCTTGGCCGCGTTCTCGTTTTCCGCCAGCACCACCCCGATCCCCTGGGTGCCCTCCAAGAGCTTGATCACCAGGGGCGCGCCGCCCACCATCTTGATCAGGTCCTCCAGGTCGTCGGGGGCATGGGCGAAGCCGGTGATGGGGAGCCCGATCCCCTTGCGGGCCAGCAGTTGCAGCGAGCGCAGCTTGTCGCGTGCGCGGGCGATGGCCACCGACTCATTGAGCGGATAGACACCCATCATCTCGAACTGGCGCAGCACAGCGGTCCCATAGAAGGTGACCGAGGCCCCGATGCGCGGGATCACCGCGTCGAAGTCCCGGAGATCCTCGCCCCTGTAATGGATGGACGGGGCGTGGGAGGTGATGTTCATGTAGCAGCGCAGCACGTCGACGACCCGTGCCTCGTGGCCGCGGGCGCGCGCCGCCTGGACCAGCCGTCGGGTGGAATAGAGGCTGGGGTCCCTGGAGAGGATGGCAATCTTCATCGTGCCGGTGCCTGCGCGCTGGAGGACGGAATCGGGTCGATGGGGCGTTCCGGAGCTGACACCTCAGGCATTAACGTAGCGCTCCACCTCGGCCAGACGCTCGCTGTCCGGTACCAGCTCGGAGCGGGGAAAGCGAACCATGAGCAGGACCCGGCCCGGGCGGTCGCCGCGGTAACCGCGGAGGAATTCGAGCACTTGGGCATCGTCGTCGCCGCGGTCCTGGCGGACGACGTTCATGCGGTCCAACCGCACGCGCTCGAGCCGCGCGCCCACGTGGTTCTCCGGGTGCCGGAGCACGGCTACCAGCCGGTCCAGATAGTCGTCCAGGGTGGAGAGACCCTGGCGGGCATCGGCGAGGTCCATCTCCAACTCCTGGATGCGCTTGCCAAGCGCCTCGTACTCTGCGGACTTGGGCTCGCCCCCCGTGCCCAGCAGGTCGACGCTCCGCGCCGTCGGGGACAGGGCCTTCTGTTTGATCCGCACCATGCGCAGGCGCTCGTCCAGGCCCGCGATCCGCTCCTCCTGGGCGGCGATATCCTGGACCGCCGTCCCGACCAGCGTGTCCATGACGGCATGTGCGGTCAGGACGCGGACCTGCTCCGGGTCGCCGGCGGGCAGCCCAACCTCGTGATTGGCGAAGCTCACGGTGGTCTGCTTGACGTCGCGCTGAATGGCATCGCCCAGGAGCTCCATGCCGAGCTGGCTCCGCACCTGGGGCATGGCGGCCAGCACCGCGTAGCAGTCGCCGGTCTCGAGCGGGGTCTCCTTCACGTAGGCGCGGACCTGGGGGCTGGTCAGCGCCCAGCGCATCCGGTCAGCGCTGGCGAACAGCGCGTTGACCTGGGGGTCGCTGGACCAGGTCTGTCGGTCCAGGCGAACCGGTCCCGGGAGCCGCTGGGCCAGTTCATCGCAGTAGTCCAGGCTACGGGCCACCGCGTCGCGCAGCCTGCGCCGGTAGCCGGGGAGTCCGCGGATGCGCGGGTTCGCGTGGTCCACCACCCGTTCGATGGTGCGCTCGACCTCCTCGTCGTGGCGACGGCGATCGGCCCCGGCGGTCTGCTGGCTGCCCCACCAGTCGCGGACGAAGCGTCCGACGCGTTCCCAGAGTTCGCTCATGAAGGTTCGTTATCGCTCGGGCCAGGGGTCTTGATGCCGCGTGGATTCCGGCCCCCGGTTCGCCGCGGGCCGGCCGTCATGATAACCAAATCCGGGCGCGGCGCATGCTGCCGCGGGATGACGCAGCGGCCTTTAGCCCGGGCTCAGCCCCGAGCGGGGTCAAGAGGGTGCGGGCTGGCGCCGGTCGTCCGAGAACAGGGTGCCGATGAACAGCAGGACCACGCCCAGGCTGATGGCGCTGTCGGCGATATTGAAGGCCGGCCAGGGGTTGAACGTGGCCAGCGGGATGAAGGGGACGTAGACCTGGATGAAGTCGATCACATGGCCCAGGAGCACCCGGTCGATCAGGTTGCCGAGCGCGCCGCCGATGATCAGGGCCAAGGCAATCGCCAGGCTCCGATCCTGGGCCTCGAGCCGCAGCAGCCAGACCACCAGGACCCCGCTGATCCCCAGCGCGAAGGCCGCGAACAGCCAACGCTGCCAGCCGCCGGCCTCCGCCAGGAAGCTGAAGGCCGCCCCCGTGTTGAACATCAGGGTCAGATTGAGGTTCGGGACGATCTCGACGACCTCGAAAGGCTCGAGCCCCGCCATCACCAGCCACTTGGTGGCCTGGTCCAGCAGGACCACGATCAGCGAGAGCCAGAGCCAGTGTTTCATGTCATTGATCGAATCGACAGCGCACCGATGAATTCGTCTGCCGATACGCCGGCTTGTTTCAAGACACCCGCGAGGGTGCCAGGCTTGATCTCGCGGTGATTGGGCACGACGCAGCCGTGGCTCTCCCGGCGAAGAACGATATGACTGCCCCGTTGACGGGCCACCACGAAGCCAAGCCGCTCCAATGCCCGAATGGTCTCCGCGCCGGAGACCAGGGGCAGTTTAGGCATGATCGGCGACTTGGAAGGTCGTCACCAAGGGGCGGGCCGTGACGACGAGCGGGAATTCCTCCAGATACAGCTCGGTGGCCTCCCGCAGGTTCGCCAGGGCGTCCTCGACCGTTTCACCCTGGGTGGTGGTGCCGGTTTCCGGATTGTAGGCGACGTACCCACCTTCAGGGGCGGGGGTCAATATGGCGGACAGTTCCACGGTTCCTCCTGAGTTTAGGGATTAGGTGCGCGCGGCGCACCCTACGCGAACCGTCGGGTCTCGCCTGGGCCCGCGACGTTCTCCACACAGCGGCTGCAGAGCTCCGGGTGGTCGGGGTGGCTGCCCACGTCTGGGCGGTGGTGCCAGCAGCGGACACACTTGGGGTGCTCGGAGGCGCGCACCCGCATGGCGAGCCCGGGGATCTCGGTGTCCACCGCGTCTTCCGGGCGTTCCGCCCGGGGGTGGAGACGGACGGCCGAGACGATGAGCACGAAGCGCAGCTCCTCCCCCAGTCGGCCCAGTGTGTCGAGCAGGGCGTCGTCACAGTAGAGGTCCAGCTCGGCGTCCAAGCCGGACCCGATCAGGCCGGCCTTGCGTGCGGCCTCCAGGGCGGGACCCACGGCCACGCGGGCGGCGAGCACCCGGTCCCAAAAGGCGCGGTCGAAGGGGTCGTTCTCGGGAAGGGCGAACAGGCCCGGGTACCAGGTCTCGGTGAAGACGGTCTGGCCCCTCTGGCCAGGCAGATTGCCCCAGATCTCGTCCGCGGTGAACGAGAGGATGGGGGCGAGCCAACGCACCATGGCCTCGGCGACGTGGTACATGGCGGTCTGGCACGAGCGCCGCGGCAGGCCGTCGGTCTGGGCGGTGTACTGGCGGTCCTTGATGACGTCGAGGTAAAAGGCGCCGAGGTCGACCACGCAGAAGTTGTGGATCTTCTGGTAGATCAGGTGGAACTGGTAGCCGCGGTAGGCCTCGACGATCTCCTCCTGGAGGCGGAGCGCCCGGTCCACGACCCACCGGTCCAGCTCGATCATGTCCGCGGCGGCTACCAGATTTTCGGCGGGGTCGAAGCCGTTGAGGTTGGCGAGAAGGAAGCGGGCCGTGTTGCGGATCCGCCGGTAGGCGTCGGCGGTGCGCTTGAGGATCTCGTCGGAGACACTCATCTCGCCGCGGTAGTCGGTGGCCGCCACCCACAGGCGGATGATGTCCGCCCCGAGCGTCTTCATGACGTCCTGGGGCCGCACCACGTTGCCCTTGGACTTCGACATCTTCTCGCCCTTGGCGTCCACCGTGAAGCCGTGGGTGAGGACGGATCGATACGGCGCGCGGTCGACCATGGCCACGCTGGTTAGCAGGGACGACTGGAACCAGCCCCGATGCTGGTCAGATCCCTCGAGATAGAGGTCCGCTGGCGAGCGCAGGCCGTCACGGTGCTCCAGGACGCAGGCGTGGGTGACGCCCGAGTCGAACCAGACGTCCAGGGTGTCGTGGACCTTGTCGTATTCGGCGCCCTCCTGCTCGCCCAACAGATCTCCCGGGTGCAGCTCAAACCAGGCCTCGATGCCCTTCTGTTCCACCCGGCGGGCGACCTCCTCGATCAGCTCCGGGGTGCGGGGATGGAGCGCGCCGCTCATCTTGTGGACCAGGAGCGGGATGGGGACTCCCCAGGTGCGCTGGCGTGAGATACACCAGTCGGGCCGGCCCTGAACCATGCCCTCGATACGGCTCTGACCCCATTCCGGCATCCAGCTCACCCGGCCGATCTCGCGCAGGGCGGCGGCGCGCAGCCCGTGCCTGTCCATGCTTACGAACCACTGAGGGGTGGCCCGGAAGATGATGGGGGTCTTGTGGCGCCAACAGTGGGGATAGCTATGGGTAAAGCGCTGCTCCAACAGCAGCGCCCCGCGGGCCTTGAGGGTCTCCACCACGTGCTCGTTGGCCTTGAAGACGTTCTCGCCCTCGAACAGCGGGGTGCCGGGCAGGAAGCGCCCATCACCGCCCACCGGGTTGTCGACCGGCAAGTGATAACGCTGGCCGACGATGTAGTCCTCGAGGCCGTGTCCGGGGGCGGTGTGGACGGCGCCCGTGCCCGCGTCCAGGGTCACGTGCTCGCCGACGATGACCGGGACCTCCCGATCGTAGAAGGGGTGGCGGAGCTTGAGCCCCTCGAAGTCGATGCCGCGACCATAGCCCATGACGCGGTAGTGCTCGAAGCCCCAGCGATCCATGGTGTCGCGCAGCAGCCCCTCGGCCACGATCAGGCGCTCCCTGTGGGCGCCGGACTCCACCTGGACGATCACGTACTCCAGCTCGGGGTTCAGGGCCACCGCCTGGTTGGCGGGGAGGGTCCAGGGGGTGGTGGTCCAGATCACCACATGGGCCGGGCCCTCGCCGCAGCCGTTGGGGGAGGCGTGACAGCGGGCCTCCAGGGCCTCGGGGTCCAGCACCTCGAAGCGTACGTCGATGGCGATGGACTGCTTGTCTGCGTACTCGACCTCCGCCTCGGCCAGGGCCGAGCCGCAATCGATGCACCAGTGGACCGGCTTCTCGCCCTTGACCACGTGACCGTTGGCGACGATGCGCCCCAGAGAGCGGATGATCTCCGCCTCGAAGCCAAAGTCCATGGTGAGATAGGGCCGCTCCCAGTCGCCGAGGACGCCCAGGCGCTTGAAGTCGGAGCGCTGACCGTCCACCTGCTTGGCGGCGTATTCCCGGCAGGAGACCCGGAACTGGGCGGCGCTGATCTTGTGCCCCGGCTTGCCCTTCTTCTTCTCGACCTGCAGCTCGATGGGTAGACCGTGACAATCCCAGCCCGGCACGAAGGGCGCGTCCATCCCGTCCAGGGTGTGGGCCTTGACGATGATGTCTTTCAACACCTTGTTGACTGCGTGCCCGATATGGATCTCGCCATTCGCATAGGGTGGGCCGTCGTGGAGGATGAACTGCTCCGCGCCTGCCCGGGCCTCGCGGATCATCTCGTACAGGCGCATCGCCTCCCATGCCTTGAGCATCTCCGGCTCCCGCTGGGCCAGGTTGGCCTTCATCGGAAAGCCGGTATTCGGGAGGTTGAGTGTGTCTTTGTAGTCAGCCACTGCGTGTTTATCCAATGGGTGATGGCCTGTGTCGATCGCCGGGGCTCGTTAAACCCCGGTCGGGATTCAAGTGGGCGGCGCCGGGATGTCGGAACACGCTCCTGGCCGCACGCTCACTGTACCCGACGTGACCGCGCAGTGCCGGGTGACTGTGTCCGGACTGGACCTGGGGAGTCTAGGCATTCGGAGCTCGCTTGCCGGGCACACGCAGATACTCCCGCGCGGCCGCGGCGTCCAGGGCGATCTGCCGGCGCAGATCGTCGAAGGAGCCGAAGCGCTTCTCGTCCCGCAGCTTGAGCTTGAATTCCACTTCCAGGTGGAGGCCGTAGATCTGCCGGTCGAAGTCGAACAGGTGTACCTCCAGCCGGTAGCCCTGGCCGTCAACCGTCGGGCGGGTGCCGATGTTGGCCACCCCGGGGAGGGGCGCATCGCCGACCCCTTGGGCCCGGACCGCATAGACGCCGCGCAGTGGGCTGACCCGGCGGTGCAGGTCGATGTTCGCGGTTGGAAAGCCGATGGCGCGCCCCCGCTTGTCCCCGTGACCCACCCGGCCCTGCATCCGGTACGGGCGCCCCAGCAGATGGCGGGCCTGCTCCAGGTCGCCGCGCCCCAGGGCCTCGCGCACGCGTGTGCTGCTGATGCGCTCCTCCCCGTGGGTGATGGTGTGCAGGTCCTCCACCTGGAACCCCCGGTCCGTCGCGGCGGCCTCCGAGCCCATGGAACGTAGGAGTGCGTAGTCACCCGCTCGGCCGTGGCCGAAGCGGAAGTCATCCCCCACGAGTAGAAAGCGAATCCCGAGCCCGTCGATCAGGAGCCGCTGCACGAAGTCTCGCGCCGCCATGGCCGCCATCCGAGGACCGAACTCGAGCAGCATCACCCGCTCGATCCCGCATTCACGCAGGGCCTTGAGCTTCTCCCTCAGACGGGTGAGGCGTGCCGGGGCCGCCTCGGGGGCGAAGAACTCCATGGGCTGCGGCTCGAAGGTGATCACCGTCGCCGGCAGGCCGAGCGCCCGGCCCTTGGCGAGCAGGCACTGGAAGACGGCGCGATGCCCGAGGTGCACCCCGTCGAAGTTGCCGATGGTGGCGACGCAGCCCCGGTCTTCGGGGCGCAGGTTGTGCAGACCGCGAATCAGCCTCATGGGACGGACGGATGGGCAAACCAACGGGCAAGTATACGCATCCGGGCCTTGGGTTCCGAGCATGGCGCGGCCGGTGCGGGTCTCGGCCTGAAAGGACATCGAGCCGCGAGGTTTCGGATCCCACGCCGCGCGCGCACCACCCGGCGACGACCTACCGGCGATCCAGAAAGTGTCCGGGGCGCACCCCCGTCAGGAGCAGGGACGACGCGTACACGACGGCCCCGATCACTATCCACAAAACCAGGTGTCCCGCGCGGGCACCGTCCTCCAGGGCGAGCCAGGCGTCGAGCCCGCCGATCGTCGTGCCGCTCCCCCACAGGATCGCGATCCCCATGATCAGGCTGGCGGCGAGACCCCGGACGAGCAGGGCGCCCCAGCCAGGCGCCGGTCGGTAGATCCCCGCCGCGAGCAGCCCACGCAGTAGCAGTCCTGCATTGACGAAGGCGGATAGCGTGGTGGCCAAAGCCAGTCCGACGTGTCCGAGAGGGATCATCAGTGCCAGGCTCAGGGCCGCGTTGGCGGCGACGGCGATGACCGCGATCCGCACCGGCGCCCGCATCTCCTGCCGGGCGTAGTAGCCCGGCGCCAGCACCCGTACCCCCATGAATCCGACCAGCCCCGCCGCATAGGCCATGAGGCTCAGGCTGGTCATGCGTACATCGTCGGCGGTGAAGGCACCGCTGGCGCCGCCCTCGGGGTGCACGGAGTAGAAGAGGGCGCCGATCACGGGTCCGGCGAGCACGGCGAGGCCCACAGCGGCGGGTACGCCGATGAGGAGCACCCAGCGCAGGGCCCAGTCGAGGGTGTGAGAGAAGGCGTCCGCATCCTCTGCCGCGTGGCGCTGGGCGAGCCGGGGCAGGATCACGGTGCCCAGTGCCGCCCCAAGGATGCCCAGGGGGAACTCCATCATCCGGTCGGAGTAGTAGAGCCAGGAGATGCTGCCGCTGGCCAGAAACGAGGCCAGCACGGTGCCGAGCAGCAGGTTGAGCTGTCCCACGGATGCGCCGAACAGGGCCGGTCCCATCAGCCGTATCGTGCGCCGCACCCCGGGGTTGCGCAGATTGAAGCGTGGCCGGGGCAGGAGCCCCAGGCGGACCAGAAAGGGTAGCTGGAAGGCGAGCTGGGCAATGCCCGCGATCAGCACGCCCCAGGCAAGGGCGACGATAGGGCTGTCCAGCATCGGGGCCAGATACAAGGCGCAGCCGATCAGTGACAGATTGAGGAGCACCGGGGTAAAGGCGGGTACGCCGAAACGCTCGTAGGTGTTCAGGATTCCGCCGGCAAAGGCCGTGAGCGAGATGAAGAGCACGTAGGGGAAGGTCAGGCGAAGCATCTCGGCGGCCAGCTCCCGCTGCCCAGCGGAATCCCCGAAACCGGGGGCGAACACCAGCACCAGAACGGGCGCTGCCAGCACGCCCACCGCGGTGACGACCAGCAGCGCCGCTGACAGGGTGCCTGCCATGTCGTCCACGTAGCTCTTGAGGGCGGCCTGGCCGCGTCGCTCCCGGTACTCGTTCAGCATGGGAACGAAGGCCATAGAGAAGGCCCCTTCGGCGAACAGACGCCGCATCACGTTCGGAATGCGGAAGGCGACGAAAAAGGCGTCGGTCGCCGCATCCGCGCCGAAGATCCGTGCCACCACCAGGTCGCGGATGAAGCCGAGGATGCGTGAGACCAGCGTGTTCGCGCCGACCGTCGCGATGGAGGCACTGAGAGAGGCCAAGATGGGGCTCCGGAGAAAGGCGCGGAGTATAACCGCGACGCTTGGGCCGCCTGCCGCCACACCCCCCCAGTTCAGGCGCTGCGAAAGTCCTTCGGCGCAAATGAGGTTGACAGGGCCCGGTGGCCTGTGAAAAATGCTCGGTCTTTATCCGAGCCTGGCAGTTGGCCCTGCTCGGAGCAGCACACCGCTAAACAAGGATTTCAGGAGACCCACTTGGCCAACTCAGCACAAGCCCGCAAGCGCGCCCGCCAGGCCGAGGACCGCCGTCAGCAGAACACCTCCCAACGCAGCACCATGCGCACCTATGTCAAGAAGGTCGTCAAGGCCATCCAGCTGGGCGACAAGGAGGCAGCGGCGCAGGCATACAAGGACGCGGTCCCGCGCATCGACAGCGCCGCCGGTAAGGGCCTGATCCACGCCAACAAGGCGGCCCGCCACAAGAGCCGGTTGAACGCGCATATCAAGGCCATGGCCTGATCGCGCGCGCGTTCGCCCAGCGGCAGCGACGCGGCTGGCAAGGCGACAAGAACCGGCCCCTGGCCGGTTTTTTGTTGTCGGGAGCAGTCGGCCACCGAGGGGTATCAGCACTTGGGTGAGCCGAATGAAAATGGCCCCGTCCGCCGAAACAGTCGGCAACCAGTGTCGAAGACTGCCGCGCTCCATGCAGAACCCGGACTTCTCCACCCTTCAGACCTTCGTCGCCGTGGTCGAGTCGGGCAGCCTCAGCCGGGCCGCTCAGCGGTTGGAGACCACCACCGGTGCCGTGAGCCGGCGCATCGCGGCGCTGGAGCAGCGCCTGGGCCTGCGCCTCATCAACCGAACGACCCGCAAGCTCGGTCTCACCGAAGCGGGAGAGCGCTACTACGAGGACGTGGGCAACATCCTGCGGGCCCTCACGGAGGCGGAGGACCGAATCACCCATCTCAGCGACGCCCCCCGCGGTAACCTGCGTGTGGCGGCGCCGCTGTCCTTCGGGGTAGGGACCCTGGCCCCCCTGCTTCCCGGGTTTACCGAGCGCTACCCCGGGCTGCGTCTCTCCGTCGATCTGGACGACCGCATCGTGGACATCCTGGGGAGCGGGGCGGACCTTGCCCTGCGAATCGGTCCGATGGAGGACTCGACGCTGGTGGCGCGGCGCATCTGCGACTACCGGCGGGTGATCTGCGCCGCGCCGGACTATCTGGAGCGTCGCGGTGAGCCACTCGCGCCCGCCGACCTCGCGGGGCATGACTGCCTGCATTACAGCAACATCGCGCTCAAGGAGGAATGGGCCTTCGGGACCGCGGGAGGGGGGAATGCGAGCGAGACGGTCGAGGTGACCGGACCCCTGTGCGCCAACAACGGGGACCTGTTGCGGAAGGCGGCGGTCGGCGGGATGGGAATCTGTGCCCTGCCCGAGTTCATCGCCGCCGAGGACCTCGCAGCCGGTCGGCTCAAGGTCATCTTGACCCGGTTCGGTGCCCCGACCTTGACCCTGTGGGCCGTTTGGCCGTCGCGCCGCTATGTGCCTGCCAAGGTGCGGGTGTTCGTCGACTACCTGGTCGAGTGCCTGACCGTCGGAGGTGAGCCGGGGTCCGGATCGGAGTGAGGGACTAGTCGGGGCTACCCCTTGCTCCGCTCAGTGTCGGATGCGCAGAGCGCGCCGCACACGCCGCCTCCAAGCTCGGCGCCTGCGCAATGGAGCGCACCGCCGCACAGTCCGGCAGCAGACTGAAGGTGCGATGTCCCGCCGGGCAGTGCCAGCGTGCAATCCGGTTTCCAGTGACCAAGACATCGCAGCGCAGACGGACGGCTGCCGCCAGCTCGGGCCGATCCTTTTCGGGCAGCCAGATACCCGCGGTGTAGAACAGACCCAGCGCGAGTCGGAATGTATTGAGGAGCGCGTCTAGGGTCGGCAAGGGGCCCGCCCTTGGCGGCAGCGTTTTGGCGCGCCTCGACGACCACGTCGTCTACCCAAGACTCGCGCCCGCCATCAGTCGCACCTGCACCGGCACCGCCCGACTTGGGCAATACTCCTCGGACCGCATGCGATCAGGTTGTAAAAACACCACATCTCGCGCCGGTGTCTCTTTTTTTCTCGAAACTGTTGCAAACAGTTCCTGCGTCCACTATAGTTCAACCCGCAAAGCACGATTGCTCTCAACTTCTGCAGTCTTTGTTGCTTAATCCACAACAGCGGAGAACACGATGAAAAAGAAGCTACTTACCCTGGCCGTCGCCGCCGCCATGGCCGCGCCCGGCATCGCCTCAGCCGAGGCCATCATGTATGGCAAGCTGAACATGTCGATCGACTATTTCGACATCAAGACCAATGTGTATGCCGGGCCGGAGGGTAACGTCCTCATCGAGCAGGAAGGCTTCAAGGGCTGGACCCTCAATGGGCGCAACGGCGCTGGCGAGAGCCGTGCCAACCGCCTCGGCGTCAAGGGATCGGAGGACCTGGGCAACGGCCTGAAGGCCATCTACCAGATCGAATTCGGTGTCCGGATGGCCAACGAGGCCGACAACGACCTTAACAACGGCGACGCCGACTCGGCCGTCACCATGCGTAACAGCTTCGTCGGCCTGGCCGGCGGCTGGGGCACCTTGCTGGTCGGCCGTCACGACACCCCCATGAAGATTTCCAGCGCCAAGCTGGACCTCTTCGCCGACACCATCGCCGACTACAACGGCACCGTCGGGTTCGTCGACGTCCGCGCCGACAACGCCATCGCCTACATCAGCCCGAGCTGGGCCGGCCTGCAGTTCGCCGGCGCCGTGGTCCCTGGCGGCGGTAGCACCGTCGGCGGCGACTACAACGTCCAGTCCGACAGCATCGCCGAGGGCTACTCCCTGGCGCTCATTTACAGCAACGGCCCCTTCTATGCCAGCGCCGCTTATGAGGCCTTCAGTAAGCAGCTTGGCGCTAGAAATGTGACCACCGGAACCAACGGAGATCTATTCGCCAGCCAGAATTTGTTGTCCCCAGGCGAGGGTCTCCTTTACGACCATACTACGGGCGATCTCCTGAACCCTGTTGATGGATACGTGGTCGTCGCGGACCCGGCCGGCGCCTATGTCGATGTCAATGGCAACCACTACAACATTCAGCCGGCTCCCGGCATTACCACCGCCTTGGTGTCTCCGAACGACGACTGGAGCCACTGGCGTCTTGGCCTCGGCCTGCTGGACTGGAACGGCTTCACCCTGACCGCGATCTACGAGAAGGACAGCAACTACAACTGGGGGCCGAACGACCCGGATATGTGGCAGGTCCAGGCCGGCTATGCGTTTGGCAACATGATGCTCAAAGGCATGTACGGTCAGTTCTCGAACGACATCAAGTACGAGGGCTACAGCCAAGTGGCCAATAACGTGCGGACCTTCCTGGAGGACAAGAGCCTGGATACCTGGGCCGTTGGCGCTGACTACAACTTCAGCAAGCGCACCAAGGCCTACATGGTTTACAGCAGCGTCACGGACGACCGCCCGCTGCAGCAGAACTGGGACGGCTTCTCGCTGGGCATGATGCACAGCTTCTGATGATGTAGCAATTTCGCCAGGACGCGATGCAGACGGGGCCTTCGGGCCCCGTTCTGTTTGGGGCGGCTTTTTTCTCAGCCCGAGGGCCAAAGTCTCCCCGGATACCAGCAAGCCTGGGGACTGATCCAAGGCACCGGAAGAACTGGTCGCATGAGCGACTTCACCGACACGGTGAAGCGCAAGGAGATGGCCGAGGAGGACCTGTATTTCGCCCGCCGCGAGCGGGAGCTGATCGCGGGGGTGCGCCGGGGGCGATCTGAAACAGCCGGGGGCCGGCCCGGCCTCGGGGTCGTCTCAGGCGGGCAGGCGGGCGTGGACCGCGGGCAGCGCTGGATGCGGCGGATGCGCTGGGGGTGGAACTCCGCGGCTGGTGCCCGGCCGGGCATCTGGCGGAGGACGGCGTCATCCCGAGCCGCTATCCGCTGGTCGAGACCCCCAGTCAGAAGTCTGCGCAGCGTACCGAGTGGAACGTCCGCGACAGCGACGCAACCCTCATCCCGCATCGCGGCGCGCTCACCGGCGGCACGCGCCTGACCATGGACCTGGCCCGCCGCCATGGGCGGCCGCTCCTGGTGCGTGACCTGGGCAATCCGGTCGATGCGCGAGCCACCGCCGATTGGCTCAGGGTCAATCAGGTGCGTGTCCTCAACTGCGCCGGGCCTCGCTAATCCGCTGCGCCCGGTATCGAGGGGCAGTCGCGGGGACTCTTGCGGGAGGTCTTCGCACTCTGGGTCGCCGCGGAGTCCCAGTCGGCCCGCGCGGATTGACAGGGCCTGCTTCACCGCCCTTGGGCAGCTCAGAGGCGTAGTCCTAGCGCGAGCCCGCCGAGAAAGGAGGCGCCGCTCGACAGGTTATCGCCCATGAAGTCCAACACGGCACTGAGGTGGACGCTCAGCCATTGCGCCCAGGTATCGTAGTGGGTCTCGACGCCCGTCCAGTTCACGTCCACCAGCCCCGCGTATTGGAGGACAAAGACGCCCAGGAACATGACCCCGAACACGACCAGGGCGATCTTAAAGGCCACCTTGAGGGCAAACCCCACGGCCAGCCCCACCAGGAACGAGAAGCCGAGCGTCAGGAAGAATGCCTCATCGAAGAGCGCGCCGGCGTCCGGCGCAGGCGCATCCACCGGCGGCACCTCGAGTGGAGGGTCCGTCGTCTCGGCACTTGCCGGTCCCAATGCAGTGAGTGCGAGAGCGGCGGTCACGGCGGCCAGGCCGGTTAATCGCAAGGCTCGATGCTCCATGGGTGCGGCTCGGTGGCGATGGTCGGTCATTATCCGCCGCCGACGGGGGCCGGCAAAGGTCCGCAATGAGTCCGGCCCGAGTAGGGGGCGCGTGCGAGGGAAGGGCGTGAGGTGAATATCTGAGGCAAGAAAAAACCCCAGCCGCGTGTGCGGTTGGGGTTTGGTGATTGGTGGTGGGATGGTACCCCGCACCAAACGACTATTGAAAGTAC
>CAVOQO010000073.1:0-10831 GCA_963698355.1 uncultured Gammaproteobacteria bacterium
GCAGTGTCCCGTTTCTCTCGTCAATAATGCGAATCAACCAGCTACTATTCGGTGTCGCGCTCCTGTGGCCGGCACTGGCCAATGCGGTCGAGGCGGTGCCCGAATATGTGGGGCGAGCGCAATGCGCTCCCTGCCACGCGGAGCAGAACACCCTCTGGGTCGGGTCACACCACGATCTGGCGATGCAGGAGGCAAGCGAGTCTTCCGTCCTCGGCGACTTCGATGATGCGGAATTTGAGCAATTTGGCGTCGTCTCCCGCTTCTACCGCAAGGGCGGCACATTCATGGTGCGGACGGACGGCCCCGACGGCAAGCTCCGGGACTATGCGATCAAGTACACCTTCGGTGTCTATCCCCTTCAGCAGTACCTGATCGAGTTCCCCGGGGGGCGCCTGCAGACGCTGGACATCGGTTGGGACAGCCGACCCGAGGAGCAGGGCGGTCAGCGCTGGTTCCACCTCCACCCGGACGACCCGGTGCGTCACGACGACGTGCTCCACTGGACGGGACCCAACCTGAATTGGAACTACATGTGCGCGGACTGCCACTCCACCAATCTCAGGAAGGGCTACGACGCATCGAGTGACACCTACCACACCACCTGGTCCGAAATCGACGTCTCTTGCGAGGCCTGTCACGGCCCGGGTTCGCATCACGTGCAATGGGCCGATGCGACGGCGAAGGGCGAGCCATCGAGCCTGCCTGATAGGGGTCTGACGGTGCGTCTCGACGAGCGCGCGAGCGCGGGTTGGTCGATCGACCCCGCCACTGGGAGGGCATCCCGCACCAAGCCCAGGACAACCAGCAAAGAGATCCAGGTCTGCGCCCGCTGCCACAGTCGGCGCAGCCAGATAACCGATGAGGTGATTGCCGGGCAGCCCTTTCTGGACGGTTTCCGCCCCGCCTTGCTTACCGAGGGGCTGTACTTCCCGGATGGACAGATCGAGGACGAGGTCTACGTGTGGGGCTCCATCCTACAGAGCAAGATGTACCAGGCGGGCATCACCTGCTCTGACTGCCACGACCCCCACGCTGCCAACGTCCGAGCTCCGGGCGATGGGGTCTGTTACCAGTGCCACCTGGCCGACCGCTACGCGACCAAGGAGCATCATTTCCACGCCGAGGGGTCGGCGGGGGCAAGCTGCGTGGAGTGCCACATGCCGCCGACCAATTACATGGTGGTCGATGCCCGGCACGATCACAGCTTCCGTGTCCCGCGCCCCGACCAATCGGTCACCATGGGTACCCCGAATGCCTGCAACAAGTGCCATCCGGACAAGGCGCCGCAGTGGGCGGCGGAACAAGTCAAGACCTGGTACGGTGAGCCGGTGCAGGGGTATCAGCAGTATGCGACGGCTTATCACGCGGCCCGCGAACAGCTACCTGGGGCTCCTCGGTTGCTGCAGACGATCGCCACCGATGCCGATCAACCCGCGATCGCCCGAGCGACCGCGTTGCAGGCGCTGCGTTCCTATCCGGACTCGGCAACGCTGGCCCTAATCCAACAGGGTCTCGGTTCTGAGGACCCGCTTCAGCGGCTCGGCGCGCTCGACGGCCTCGACTCCCTCGGGGCCGCCCAGCGGGTATTTGCCATCTCTCTTCTCTGGGACGACCTCAAGGCCGTACGCATCGCCGCTGCACGGCTTCTGGCGGCCTTGCCTACCGATCAACTGCCCGAGGCGGTGCAACGACAGCTCGCGAGCGGTATCCGGGAGTACATAGCGGTACAGGAGTTCAACGCGGAGCGCCCCGAGGCGCAGCTCAACCTCGGAACCCTGTATGCGGACCAGGACCGCTATCCGGAGGCAGAGCGCGCGTATCGAAAGGCCATCCGGCTCCAGCCCAGATTCGTCCCTGCCTATGTGAACATGGCCCATCTGCTCAGCCGTATCCAGCGCGAGCCTGAGGCGGCGGGCTTTCTGCGAAGCGGCCTGCAGCTCAATCCGCAGAGCGCCGACCTTCAGCACGCGCTCGGTCTTTCCCTGGTTCGTCAGAAAAAGCTCGACCAGGCGATGGGCGCCCTTGCCATGGCCGTCGAGCTTGCACCGGACAACGCTCGTTACCGTTATGTCTATGCGGTTGCCCTGCAATCCAGTGGAAGGCTGGACGAGGCAATCCAAGTGCTGGAGGCGAGCCACCGGCGGCATCCCGGCGACCTAGAAGCCCTGTCTGCGCTGGTGAGTTTCAGCCGCGAGGCCGGCCAGCGAGACAAGGCGCTCCAGTACGCGCGGCAGCTGCAGCGGCTGGTGCCGGACAACCCATCTGTCGATCAGCTGGTACGGGATCTCGAGGCGCCCGGCCACTGAAGCTGCGGTTGCAGCGGCCTCTGGCGCCGGGTTCGGTCGCCGGGGCGGGGGCGGCCGCAGCGACACCCCGTTCATACGTCGGGTGCGCGATCGAGGGCATCGCCGCGGATGTCCTGAAAAAGTTCCTGTGGAGCTGGCTCCTGCTCGGGCGCATGGGGATCGCGCCGGGGGAGCAGGATGGGAACGAGAACGGGTGATGCCTGTCCGGGCTACGTACGTAGCCTACGTAATCGGGCGAATAGTAATGTCCGCTGCTAGTAATTAGGGTTCGCCTGGAATGATAAGTGGGTCGTCACGGGATTCGTAAGCCAAGACACGGTCGCCGCCATGCCGCTCCAGCTGTTCTTCGACTACCTGTCGATCGGTGTCAACGGACCCAAGGCGGAAGCCAAGCCGGTTCGATGAGAAGGGTCAAGGCCGGCGCCTGCGGGCGTCGGCCTTCCAGTCACGAGGTCAATATGAAAATCAGATCCATTCTGGCGGGAACGATTCTGGCCTGCGCCGCCCAGTACGTATCGGCGGCGGAAGAAGGGGCCAACGCCGCCGCCCAGGCCAACAATCCGCTGGCGAACATGACTGCCTTCAATCTGCAGAACTACTACATCGGCGATCTGACCGAGTCCGATGAGAGTGCCAACCAGTTCTGGTTCCGTTTTGCCAAGCCCTTCTCGATCGCCGAGACCAACTGGTTGCTGCGCGCGTCATTGCCCATCAACACCTTCCCGACTCCACCGGACGGAGACAAGGAGACCGGCATCGGCGATCTGAATATCTTCACCGCCTATCTGATCGACACGGGAAATCCCGCAATCAGCTTCGGCATCGGCCCGCAGCTGACCGCGCCGACGGCGAGCAAGGACGCGGTCGGCAGCGAAAAATGGTCCGCCGGCTTGGTCAACGTGCTGTTCGATGGTCGCTCGAAGCGGTTCCAGTATGGTTATCTGCTCTCCTGGCAAGGCAGCTTCGCCGGCGACGACGACCGGGAAGACGTCAACCTCGCGGCGTTCCAGCCCTTCGCGTTCTACCAGCTCGGTGGCGGCACCTACCTGCGGGCCGCGCCGATCTGGACCTACAATCTGGAGAACGATGACTACAGCGTTCCCCTGGGCGTGGGGGTCGGACAGGTCATCAAGAAGGGCAAGACCGTCTACAATTTCTTCGTCGAGCCGCAGTTCTCGGTGGCGGATCGCGGCCCGGGCCAGCCGGAGTGGCAAATTTTCTTCGCCTTGAACCTGCAGTTCCTGAACTGACGCCTTTCGTCCACGCTGGCGCCATTTCGCCGAGGAAGCGTCTCGTCGGCTGCGACCTGCAGATTCCTCCCGTTGGTTGAAGGAGACATTACTGTGAGACCGAGTCTACGCATCTTTTTCGCCTTCCTGCTGGCATTGGGGGCAAGCCTTTCCTTCGGTACTCGGGCGTTTGCCGATGCCGATCCCTTGCCCTCGTGGAACGATGGGCCTACCAAGCGGGCGATCCTCGAATTCGTGCAAACCACCACCGACGAGTCGAGCGGGAAGTTCGTGCCGCCCGCGGAGCGCATCGCCACCTTCGACAACGACGGAACGTTGTGGACGGAGCACCCGATGTACACCCAGCTCGCCTTTGCCCTGGACCGCGTCAAGGCGCTGGCGCCCCAGCACCCGGAGTGGAAGGACAAACAGCCCTTCAAGGCCGTGCTCGACAACGACCTCAAGGCGCTGGCGGCGGCGGGCGAGAAAGGGTTGGTCGAACTGGTCATGGCCTCGCACGCCGGCATGAGCACGGCCGAGTTCGAGTCGATCGTAACCGACTGGTTCAAGACAGGCGCGTCATCCCGCGCTTCAAGCGGCCGTATACCGAGCTGGCCTATCAACCGATGCTGGAGCTCCTGGGGTATCTGCGGGCCAACGGCTTCAAGACCTACATCGTCTCCGGCGGCGGCGTCGAGTTCATGCGGCCGATGACCGAGGCGGTGTACGGGATTCCGCCCGAGCAGGTGGTCGGCTCGACCATCAAGACGAAGTACGAGGTCAAGGACGGCAAGCCGGTGCTGATGCGTCTGCCGGAGATCGATTTCATCGACGACAAGACCGGCAAGCCCGTCGGCATCAACAAGTTCATCGGCAGGCGACCGATCGCGGCGTTCGGCAATTCGGCCGGCGACCGCGAGATGCTCGAGTGGACCGGCGCGGGCGACGGCGCGCGGCTGATGATGCTGGTGTTCCATGACGACGCCAAGCGCGAGTATGCCTATGGCCCCGCCAACGGGCTGCCGGACACCAAGTTCGGCACATTTCCCCGAGTCACTGATGGACGAGGCAAAGAAGAAAGGCTGGGTCGTCATCAGCATGAAAAACGACTGGGCCCGCGTCTTTGCTTTCGACGAATGAAAGGGTCTGCATCGGCAATGGAAAGGAGGTGCGCAACAAAGAGACATCTTGCTGGCAATCTACGAAACGTCAACTTGGAGATCCAAATGAAAAAGAATGAACCATTGTTTGCAGTAGTACTGGCCACACTCCTGTTGGCCATAGTCCCGGGCTTGGCGCTGGCTCAGGACAAGCCCAACATTCTCTTCATCGTGTCCGACGATACCGGCTACGGTGACCTCGGTCCCTATGGCGGAGGGGAGGGGCGCGGCATGCCCACGCCCAATCATCGACCGGATGGCCGACGAGGGCATGACCTTCTTCTCCTTCTACGCGCAGCCGAGCTGCACGCCGGGCCGTGCGGCGATGCAGACCGGGCGCATCCCGAACCGCAGCGGCATGACGACGGTGGCCTTCCAGGGCCAGGGCGGCGGCCTGCCGGCGGCGGAATGGACGCTGGCGTCGGTGCTCAAGAAGGCCGGCTACCAGACCTACTTCACCGGCAAGTGGCATCTCGGCGAGGCCGACTACGCGCTGCCCAACGCGCAGGGCTACGACGAGATGAAGTACGTCGGCCTCTACCACCTGAACGCCTACACCTACGCCGATCCGACCTGGTTCCCGGACATGGACCCGGAGCTGCGGGCCATGTTCAACAAGGTGACCAAGGGGTCGCTCTCGGGCAAGGCGGGCGAGAAGGCGAAGGAGGACTTCAAGATCAACGGCCAGTACGTCGACAAGCCCGGCAAGAGCGTCACGCTCCACGGTGTCACGTACCCGATGGCGTCGTCGGCATCCCGTTCTTCGACGGCTACGTCGAGAAGGCGGCGATCGAGTTTCTCGAGAAGGCGGCGAAGGATCCCGAGCAAGCCCTTCTTCATCAACGTCAACTTCATGAAGGTGCACCAGCCGAACCTGCCGGCCCCTGAGTTCGAGCACAAGTCGCTGTCCAAGACGCAAGTACGCGGACTCGATCGTGGAGCTCGACACGCGCATCGGCCACATCATGGACAAGCTGCGCGAGCTGGGCCTCGACAAGAACACGCTGGTCTTCTACACCACCGACAACGGCGCCTGGCAGGACGTCTATCCGGATGCCGGCTACACGCCCTTCCGCGGCACCAAGGGTACGGTCCGCGAGGGCGGCAACCGCGTGCCGGCGATTGCCGTCATGGCCGGGCAAGATCAAGGCCGGGAAGCAGGAACCACGACATCGTCGGCGGTCTCGACCTGATGGCGACCTTCGCCAGCCGTGGCGGGCGTGGAGCTGCCGAAGAAGGACCGCGAGGGCAAGCCCATCATCTTCGACAGCTACGACATGTCGCCGGTGCTCTTCGGCACCGGCAAGTCGGACCGCAAGTCCTGGTTCTACTTCACCGAGAACGAGCTGACTCCCGGCGCGGCGCGCGTGGGCAACTACAAGGCGGTGTTCAACCTGCGCGGCGACAACGGGCAGCCCACCGGCGGCCTCGCGGTCGACACCAACCTCGGCTGGAAGGGCGCCGGAGAAGTACGTCGCCATCGTGCCGCAGATCTTCGATCTCTGGCAGGACCCGCAGGAGCGCTACGACATCTTCATGAACAACTACACGGAGCGCACCTGGACGTTGGTCACCATCAACGCAGGCGGTCAAAGAGTTGATGAAGACCTACGTCGAATATCCGCCGCGCAAGCTGCAGAGCGAGGTCTACACGGGCCCGATCACGCATCTCGAACTATCAGAAGTTCCAGTGGGTGCGCGAGCAGTTAGGCAAGGACGGCATAAGCCTCCCGCTGCCGACCGGAAATTAGGTAGTCAAGGGAAAAGCATGCCACTTCGGGGAACCGAAGGAGCCAATTAGCTTCGGCATTGAGCGGACACCCAACACCGACGTTGCGCTTGGTGTTGGGCGCCGCTCATGTCGAGCGATCTAAGAAGAGCCGGGCGGAACATGCTCGGCCCTCCGACTTATGGAGGCTGTCGCAAGAGGTGGCTCAAATAACCCCTCGCCCTGAGGGCTGGTCCTTACCCACACTTGACTCCGTCACCGCCATCCGTACACTGGCCACATGCGCATCTGTGGCCAAGAATTTTCCCTCGGCATCCTGAATCGGATCCGGGATGCCGTGGCGGCGGAGCCACAGATGTCGCGCCGCACGCTCTCGCGCCGGGTATGTCAGTGGCTCGACTGGCGTAGTGCATCCGGTGACTGGCAGGAAGGGGGATGTCGAAAGGCGTTGGCAGAACTGGATCGTCGCCACGTCCTGGAGCTTCCCGCGCCAGGCACGACATTCGCGCCGCGTCAACCGCCGGCCCTGGAGATCGCGGAGACCAAGGTCTGTGCTCGTCTTGAGGAGCTCGGAGCGGTAGAGCTGATCCGGATCGGCGCGCACCGCAGCCTCGAGGCGCAGGTGTGGCGTGTGCTGATGCAGCGCCACCATTATCTGGGCGACAAGCGCTTGTGTGGTGCGCAGTTGCGGTATCTGATCCGCAGTGAGCACTACGGCTGGCTCGGGGCTCTGGCGTTCAGCTCGGCCAGCTGGGCCTTGCGCGATCGCGATCGGTATATCGGGTGGGAGGAGTCGGCCCGCCGGGAGCATCTGCCTCGGGTGGTGGCCAACTCGCGATTCCTGATCGTGCCCGGCGTTGAGGTGGCGAATCTGGCTTCCTATGTGTTGGGGGCTGCGGCCCGCTGTCTGCCTGAGCACTGGGCGGCCCGCTACGGGGTTCGTCCGGTGTTGCTGGAGACTTTCGTCGACCCGACGCGCTTTGACGCGACCTCTTACCGTGCGGCCAACTGGGTGCGCGTGGGGGTCACGTCCGGGCGGCGCGATGGCATCGCCAAAGACCTCTGGCTCTATCCCCTGGCGGCGCGCTGGCGCGAGAGGTTGTGCGCCGCGCCGCCGCCGCGCCTCGGCACCGTGCCGCGCCCAGACGCTCCGGCCCATTGGGCCGAGGAGGAATTTGGTACACTGCGGCTGCACGATGAACGCCTCAAGCAGCGGCTGTTCACGATTGCCCGGGACTTCTACCATCGTTCCCAGGCGAGCATCCCTGAGGCCTGTGGCTCCAAGAGCCGCACCCAGGGGGCCTATCGCTTCTTCCAAAACCCCCAGGTCACCATGGACGTCATCCTCACCCCGCACACCGAAGCGACCGTTGAGCGCATCAAGGAACATGCAGTCGTGCTGGCCCCGCAGGATACGACTACGCTCAACTATCCACCACCATCCGGCCACCACCGGCCTGGGACCGATCAACACCAAGACTGACAAGGCCACCGGCCTGATCCTGCACGACACCCTGGCGTTCAGCGTCGAGGGGACCCCTCTGGGGGTCATCGACGCCCAGTGCTGGGCGCGCGATCCCGAGGACCAGGGCAAGCGCGCGCGGCGCAAGGAGCTGCCCATCGAGCAGAAGGAGAGCATGAAGTGGCTGCGCAGCTTCCGTAAGCTCGCCGAGATCCAGGCGCTGTGCCCGCAGACCCAACTGGTGAGCGT
This sequence comes from uncultured Gammaproteobacteria bacterium, assembly GCA_963698355.1. GTDB lineage: Bacteria > Pseudomonadota > Gammaproteobacteria > Chromatiales > Chromatiaceae > Thiodictyon. The sequence continues at coordinate 8,136 of CAVOQO010000073.1, forward strand.
CGGCGACCGCGAATCCGACCTCTATGAGTTGTTCGCCGAGGCCGCCCAGGATCCGGCGGGGCCGAAGCTGCTGGTACGCGCCGAGCGCAGCCGCAACCGCCGCGTGGAGCAGGAATCGCTGTGGCAGTTCGTCGCGGCCAAGCCGGTAGCCGGGGACATTACGCTGCACCTGCCCAAACGCGGTAACCGCCCTGCCCGCAAGGCCGTGCTCGATGTGCGTTTCGCCGAGCTCGACCCTGCAGCCGCCCAACAAGAGCCCTTTGCCACCGCTGCGCCTGTGGGCCGTGCATCTGCTGGAAGACGAAGCCGAAGACGGTGGCGAGCCGATCGAGTGGATGCTGTTGACCACGGTGGCTGTCAACACCTTCGAGGACGCGCTCGAGCGGGCCGAATGGTATGCCGCGCGCTGGGGCATTGAAGTCTATCATCGCACCCTCAAGAGCGGCTGTCGCATCAAAGACCGCCAGCTCGGCGCCGCCGAGCGGCTGCAGGCCTGTCTCGGCGTGGACATGGTCGTCGCCTGGCGCATCTACCACCTCACGATGCTGGGCCGCGAGGTCCCGGAGCATCCTTGCACCGCCTTTTTCGACGAGGTGGAATGGAAGGCGTTGTACTGCTACCACCACCAGACCCCCGTTGCGCCTGAGTCGCCGCCGAGCATGGCCGAGGCCATCCGGATGCTCGGCGCCATGGGTGGGCACCTGGGACGCAGGCGCGATGGCCCCCCTGGCACCCAGGTGCTCTGGCGCGGTTTGCAGCGGCTCGACACGGCAGTCCAGATGTACATCGTGTTCACCAATTCGCCGACTCCTCATAGCTGGCGTTCGTACCCCGACGGATATCTGCCACCTCCCAACGCGCCCTGAACATGACGGAGTCAAGTGTGGGGCAAGACCAGCCCAGGGGAGAGGGGAGCGATTGCCATGGGTGCAGCTCGTAGAGCGCGCAATAGGAGCCAGCCGAATCGCCGCCGGATGTCTCGTGGTAAGCATACGGCGCAAGGCGCTGCGCTTTTGCGCCCTACGAGTCAGGCTGTTGCTACCAGTCGATTTGATCGAACAGCTTTCGCAGCTTGGCACCCCTGGCAGGGTTCAGGGATGCTACATAGGCGACCTGCCCGGCCACTCGGGCGCGGAAGTCCGGATACCCATCGCGGTTCTGGGAGGCTGGACCGAAGCGGACGCAGTTGTACAGCAGGGCCTTGAGCCGGTCGTATTGTGGCCTGGGGAGGTTCGGGTGGGCGTTGACCACGATACCCGTGAGCTGCTGGCGCACCCCGCGGCGCATCACCCGGGTCTTGCGCGTGTGTATGGGAAAGCCTTCCTCCAGGGCGACGCGGCAGGCCAGCACGTGGAAGCGCTCGGCGCTGCGCTCCAGCTCGGGGCCGCCGGAGAAGGCCAGGTCGTCGGCATAGCGGGTGTAGACAGCGCCTAGGGCTTGAGCGGCGGCGCCAAGCCGCACATCGAGGCGGTACAGGGCCAGATTGGCCAGGGCCGGGAGAGCTCGGGCCCCCTGGGGGAGGTGGGGCTGCCGGTACAGCTGACGCTGCAGCCACGGCAGCCGCGGCTCGCCCGGCAGACTGGCGGCGGCTAGGGCATCGTGCGGGGTACGGTTGCTGCAAAGGCCGGTGAGCAGTCGCGCCACCGGCTCCGGGTAGCCGAGGGCGGCGAACAGGGCGTGCACCCGCCGGGCCGAGACCTGGGTGAAGAAGTTGCTCAGGTCCATGCGGATCACCACCTCCCGGTCCGCATGGGCCTTGGCGTGGCTCAGGCAGGAGCGCCTCCGGCGGAATCCGTGGGCCGCGTCGTGGGGTGGGATCTGGTCCAGGATGCCGCGGAGGATGCGCCGCTGGATGCCTCGCAGGCGGGACTTGGGGATCTCCAGCAGACGCCGGCCGCACCGGCGCTTGGGGATCCAGCGGTAACAGTAGTGGCGTAGCGGCCCCGGGGCGCTGCGCCGCTCGCTGCCCCAGAGGTCCGCGAGCCAGTCCAGCTCCGGGCAAGACAGGCCAAGCCACTCGGCCAGATCCGCCGCAGTGGCTAAAGGCGGCACCTCGCCGCCATCGAGGGCGGGGACGGGTGTACCCATGGCCTCGGGCTGCAGGAAGAAGCGCCGGATCTGCGGTCTCTCTTCCGGTCGCTCCCAGACACCGGACCAGGCGGTGGCATAGTCCGGATCCTCCCTGATGAAACGGGTCAGCTCCCGATGTGGCACCGGCCAGCGGGCGGCGAAGTCCTGCTGCACCCGCTGGGCCAGTGACAGCAGCCAGGGGAAGTTCCGTTCAAGGGCTGCCGAGCCCCGGGCGGTTAATCCCGCCTGATCCAGGTCTCCTGCGAGAAAGGCGTCGGCCAGTCCGGATGCGACCTGCTGCTTCTGATTCATGGGGTCTGGGATGGACGGTTTCGGCGCGCTGACTCTATGGTGCGGCGGAAGGCTCCAACCAGTCTTGTCCCGCATGAGCGGATCTGCGGCTGGGCGCAGCGCCGCTCATGCAGCGGATTGCCGGATCGATGGAGTTGCCGCGGGGTATCCCCGCAGAGGCGGACACAAGGTACGCGGACATTGTGCGCGCCCGCTTGGAGCCGACCGCCGCCAACCAAACTTAGGCCAAGGGGCGGGGCGGGTCAAGCTGCAAGCGCGAGATCGCGGGTCGGACTTGGGTGGTGCACCGGAGCCGGGGTAGGGCGGAACCATAG
>CAVOQO010000074.1:0-43494 GCA_963698355.1 uncultured Gammaproteobacteria bacterium
ACGGTGATCCTGATCACGCACCGCCCAGCGAGCCTGGGGCTCGCCGATCGCGTGCTGCTGGTGGATAAGGGCCGCATCTCAGGGGGTGCCTTGCCGGAGGAGGGCGGCTGACTTCAGGGCGGGCGCCTGCCAATGCCCGTGGGAAGGCCGTTCCGCGGCGCAATTCGATTGGCGGCCAAACTCACATCAAAGCGATGAGCCCCTGGTCCGCAAGCTCCTGCGCCAGCCGCAGGGTGTCGCACTCGAGCTCCTCGCGCGACACGTCATATTCATCCAGCATCACGTCGCAGATCTTCGCCGAGGGTCTTGCCTTCGCCCATAAGCTCCCAGATCCGCGCCCCGACCGGGTCGAGACCGAAGTAGGTCCCGCTGGCGAGGTCCAGGATCACTGTCTCGTCACCCACTGTTCGCGCCATCACCTGCGGCGGAATCGTTGACCTTGTCGGACAACTTCATGCCGCATCACCCCCATCGCGGGCGTGCTCGAACAATCGCCTGCCGGACGCCGCCAGGTCCTCGAAACGCCTCGGGTAATCGAGGCGGTAATGAATCGGCTGATTCGCCAGTTTCGCCACCTGGTCGAAATGGGAAGCCAGCCTGGGCCTTTCTTCCACATCCAGCAGGAACGAATGCTTCACCCATTCCACCAGTGCCTCGGCCGCGCTCAGGCGTTCGAAACCGCAGCGCTGCGCGCTGCCGTCGCCCAGGAAATACACTCGCCGCAACGGCCGGGGCTGATCGCAGAAGCGAACCTCGTCGCCCGCCAGAAAACGCGACTTGGAGGTAAACGACAGCGCGGGGGCGGTCTCGACTCCCGGCGCGATGAGCGCCTCCTCGCTGTCCGCCCACAGCCGGATCGACGGGTGACTGGGCAGGATCTGGTAGCCCTTGGCCGTCGGCTCCACCACCAGGCCGTCGTCGGTCAGGAACCGGGAGCCGCTGACGGCAAAGCTGGCCGCCAGCGTGGACTTGCCCCGCCCGGACTCGGCGGCGAAGGCGATCGCGCCTCCCGCCACCTCGACGGCGCTGGCATGAAACACCAGCTTGCCAAGCTTGCTCAGCACCAGCGGCAGCACCTGGTTCAGGTAGAGATGCTGGGATGTGGCTTCCGACACCTCGGGCGCGGGGAAACAGGTGACGTCGAGTCCGTCCGCCGAGACCTCAAAATCCGCCAGGTCGGGAAAGCGCAGCAGATAGCCGCCGTCGGCGCGATAGAACTCGGTCCAAAGGGTACCGTCCGGAAACGCCCAGGTGTGGAATGGGCTGATACCCAAAGGCGCCTGCCGGCGCGACACGGCGACCTGTAACTCGACCACTAGCGCTCGCCGCTCGACCCGGGTGGTTCGGCATCGACATTCTCGAAGATCTCGTCGAAGGGAATCGACACCCGCAAGGCCGGGAAGTGGCAATCCCCAAGATCGGGCCGATGCTCATGAAACAGCCAGTCGTGCTCCGGCGTACGCCGGAAGGTCTCCACCCGGCGCGAAGGGATGTCCACCAACACATATTCCTGCAGCGACGGCAGCATGCGGTAAGCCGCAAACTTGTCGCCGCGGTCGAAGGCCGCGGTGGATTCCGACAGCACCTCCACGATCAAGGTCGGGTGCTCGATGAACTGGCCCGCCGCATGATCGCGGGCATCGCAGGACACCATCACATCGGGGTAGAAAAAGGCATCCACCGTTTCCACGCGCAGTTTCAAATCAGCGACATAGGCCTGGCAGGGACCGCCGCGCAACCGTTGCTTGAAGGCCGCGTACAGATTGCCGAGACACCACCACATGCTCGCGCCGCGCCCCCACCATGGCGAACACCTCGCCGCGGAGATACTCGTGCTTCTCTGCCTGTGCCTCCTCCCAGGCCAGATAGGCATCGGCATCAAAGCCGGTTTGTGTAGCCAGACGCGTCATGAGGGTCTCCTGAAAGGCCTGCCGTAGGGCGGCAACTCCTTGCCGCCGCGATCCCTGGGTCAACCCCGGCGCCGAGGTACGCGAGTTTTATACTGATCGCCTGGAGACTTTCAGTTTTCGGTAGGACGAAGAGCTTTGATTTCAAGGTCTTTTCTTAACCCTTAAAACTTAAAAACTCAAAACTGACCGGTATGATGGCATCGGTGCCCCACGCTGGCATCGCCATCGGCATAGGATGCCGACCTACGGTCTACGTGTGCTCGCCGGTCCTCTTTGTCAGACCCATCCTCGCATGTACTCCAAACGATGGGTTTCGCTATCGCTCTACCCATCCTTCGGGTCTGTATCAAATGAAGGTTGCGGGTGAAACACCAAAGCGGTCACAGAGCGCCCGAATCTGACGGACATTGAGCTCGCGTTTGCCGGCGAGTATTTCCGAAACCACACCCTGACTGCCGATCTCGGTGAGATCACCCTGTTTCAGCCCGTGCTGCTGCATCAGAAATCGCAAGGCCTGTAGTCCCGTAGCATCTGGTATAGGCTGATGTTCAGCCTCGTAGTCCCCGATCAGATCGCCCACGATGTCCGCCAGACCCATACCCGGGTGACGCTCATCACCAGCGGCCTCGTCCAGCAACGCCTCCAACATCACCACCATGCGCTGATAGTGCGCCTCGTCCCGAATCGGCGCGATGTCCGTGGCCGCACGGAAGCTTTCCCAAGCCGGGAGCAGTTGTTCCAACTCAATGGGTGCGTTCATGACTTCCACGCTCCTCTGTTGTAGTCGCGGTGGGTAAGCACCGCCTTGACATAGAAAATTTGCTTCTCAAACCGGATGTATGCAATCAATCGGTACTTGTTGCCACCGACATCGAATACCGCCAGTTCTCCGACCTTGTCGACCGTATTGAACGCCGATTTGAGCTCGGCCCAATTCGTGAATCTGTTTTTCTCCATCACCCGGCGCCACCCTTGAAGAACGGCCTCCGCCTGTGGGTGGGCAGCAGCAAAGATCCGCAGCGCCTTGTTGCTGATGATTCTCACGGGCTGACGATATCTCCGACTGCGATTTCCAGCAAGGTGATTACCGTCGAACCTCAGCGAGCGCCGCGGCGTTGCCTTCCCTGGCACTGGGTCCCCGGCATCCAGCAGGAATGACGGGTGCGGTGGCCACACTTGACTACCGTCGTCCTGGCAGGATGCCGGGGACCCAGTACCAGTGAAGGTACGCAACGGGCGAGTTGAGGAATAGCGCCGATCACCTCTTGCAGAGCCCGATCACACCAACCGGAACGGGCGGACGAACCTGCTGCAGCCGCGCCCTGCGGCCGCAATCAACCCACGGAACCAATGGACATCCTTTCCCAAGACCTGCGCCACGAAGCGTGAGAGCGCCTGGGGAGACGGGAACAGACCGGAGAGGATCGTGCAACACCGCCTGCTCAATCTCCCGCGCGGTCCGGCATCCGTCGCAGTAAGCGTCACTCCCTGTCGATCTCCCCAGGCCAGATAGGCCTCGGCATCAAAGTCCGTTTGCGTAGCTAGACTCGTCATGACAGTCTCCCGAAAACGCAAGTGGGAGGGCCGCTCCGCGGCGCGACCGCCTGTCAGCACTCAGCAAGTCGCGGTGCGGGGCAGCCCTCCCACAAGGAGCCGCAGATCAGTGGGAGCGGCGCCCCGCCGCGATGGGGCGTCTTCCAGAAGCCTCCCTGGAAGACGCATCATCTCCCGGGAAAAACTCCTACATCCGCGCCGGAACGCCCCTTGAAGCAAACCTACCCACCAACGAAGCCCTACGTATGTTCGCCCGCCCTCTTTGTCAGACTCATCCTTTCACGACGCTGGATGAGCTCTCCAAGGGTACGCAGAACCGCATTGACCTCTTCGGAGGTCGGAAACATCGCCGCGACATCGTCATCCAATCGGACCAAGTTCGTACCTTCCCGGTATCGCTGTGCGTACTTGCCCCGCACCCCCCCGGGAAAGTCATACTCATCCAGCATGTCTGGATCGTCTTGGCTAGCCATGGCTCTCTTCGTATCTCTTTCGTGGGCGCTGGCGAGACGGGCAGAGATCAGACGAATAACACCGGCTCGTTCGGTATGGACCACAACCACCGTGCGTTTCCGATCGGACTGACCGATCGTGACCCACAGCTCCTCATCGCCCGGATGCAACGGATCGGGAATCGTGATGGACAGAATATCTGAGAGGACAGTCCCGGCCTCCTCGAAGGTTACCCCGTGCTTCTTGGCGTTGGACTCAGTGTCCTTCCCCAGCACCTGCGCCACGAAGCGGGAGATCTCTTCGAGTGACGGGAACAGATCCGGATGGCCGCGCAGCACCGCCTGCTCAATCTGCCGGGCGGTGCGGCGCCCGTCGCAGTAGCCGAGCACGGTGATGCGCGCCCGCCCTTCCCGACTCAGGTGCGGCACGCGCTCCGGATGGGCTCGAACCAAGTCTTCTGGGGCCAGCAGCATCCCCTGCCAGGTGGAGTGGCTGAAGCGGCGACCGGAGGCGGGAAACTCCACCACCCAGGCGATTACATGATCCGCCGGCCGCGCCATCACGGTGGCCTTGACACAGTCGCCGGCGTTGACGGGGACGGCCTCGTCGATGGGTAGGAAGGCCTGGGGGCGTTGAATCGCCTGGTCCGCGAGGGGCGAGTTGGTCATCCAGACGCCCTCGGCCAGCTCGCACTCGAACCATCCGGCCAGACCGTGCATGACACCGTCGCGCGCGATGGGCAGGTCCGCTGCCCAGGAGAAGAACTCCGGGTTGTCGGCATGGAGATCGATCTCGCCGAGCACCGCCGGCGCACCCAACAGCGCCTCGGGTCGCAGCTCCACCGCCTGCTTGGCGTTAACGCCATATTGGCGCAGCCAATGAAACTCCGGCGGCACTCCCGCCGCCCCCCAGCCCTCTGTCTTGGCCCGGGAGGTCTCCGACTCAACCGCCCCAAGCTGCAACCGGATCCTGGAGGGGATCAGCCTGCCGCCCGGTTTGAGAAACCGCCGCCGCGCATCCCTCAGTGTATCGACGATGCCATAGTCAAATCCGAAATAGCCGACGTGGTCGCAGACCACCACATCGACCGGCTCGGGAAGCTCGACCCGATGGGAATGACCATGGATGAAGTCGGCCCGCTCAGCCAGGCCGGCGCGAAAGAAGGTCTCGCGCGCCACCTCGATCATGGCGGTTGAATCGATGCCGGTTACCCGGCCCGCCCCTGCCTGAAGGCACATCAGACCCAGAATGCCAGAGCCGCAGCCTAGATCTGCAACCCTGTCCCCCGCGACTACCGCTCGAGCAACCGCGCTCCGGCACTGTTCGAGTCTGATTCGATCCGTGACGTAGCTCAGGTGCTCTTCAAGCATGAGACTCGAAGCCATCTTCCTCGCTTATCAGGGACGGGCAGTGCTGATTCCAAGCATAAAGTAATCGACCGTCTTGTACCCGTTCTGATGTACGGAAACGGCCTCCGGGAGGACCCTTTCGACCTCATCCGCCATTACACCGAATTGCCGTCTGTGACCGCAAGCATCGCGAAACTCAGGCTTGAAGTCAAACAGATAAAGACCGACGCCAAGGGGGTGCTCCCCTATACGTGCGACGTTCTCCTTGGTCAGTCGGTCCGATTGCCTATTCATGCGAGTGTTAGTTCCATCCTGACCAACCGACGCCGAACCCATGGTAAGCTTACCTACCGAACCATAGGCTGTAAGAACAGGGGGGGACCAAACAGCCTTTTTCTTATCGCGCTCCGTGACCGCATCAGAGTATCCGCGGGGCATTTGTTGCTCTTTCACATTGTCACTCCTATCAATGATGGATTGAGGTTCACTCAATACCTAATCGCACATGATTGGCACTCACGCAATTGCGCTAAATGGCCTATGCTTGCGGCAAGACGAGATCACATCCGTAAATATTCCATAATGCCCAACATTGCCAGCCTTGCTCTGGATTCTGCTGGTACGACTTGAACAGCTTAGATACGCCATCCCCATCCAACCAATTAGTTCTTGCCCTCGCCAGCTCTCCGAAGAATTCTTGTTCCATCTGATCCAGATATCCCGAGAATACCCCCGCAAAATCCGCCTTTGTCGATCTGCCAATAACTACCTGCGGCATCAGCGACTGCAGTGCTTTTCTATGAATGTATTTGTGTTTATTGCCGCGCAACCGCAGTCGCTCAGGCAATGAGAATGCATATTGCACAAGCTGCGGAGCAAGCAGCGGATGCCGTATCTCTATAACAGAAGACGCGCTTAGGCACTCACATAGTTCTCTACCTAGCGCATCGAAAGCAAAGAACATCGTCTGGAGCAGAGATCGCTGACCTTGGCGGTGCACCCCTTCGTACCCACTTTGCTGCTCGACCCTACGCCGTTCCAGTCTCTCCCTCATTTCTGGTGACAACCAATAGGCGCCGCGCCTCACGTTCCCGCGAATTCTATGCATTACAGCACGGAGTGATGACTTTACCATAGCCGGCAGGAGAGGCGCGCAACCATGGCGCAGAAGCCATGCTGCGGCTTGCGGAGCGCCGAATACCCGCGCATCGGCCATGAAACATTCGAACAAGACTGTCCATCGTCTAGCCGTTAACTCTTCTGCATAGTATGCCCGAGATCCTTGCAGCCATTGGTCACCGCCCAAACCGGTTAACAGGACAACGCCCCCCCGCGAACATGCCTCTTGATAAAGACCCTGGTGCATCAATCCATTTGGGTAGCCAGGGAAGTCCCGGCTGGCACGGGCCTGCGTCTCATACCACGACAGAGTGAAGATAGAGGGGCGTATCTCGTGGATACGGATTCCTGAGTACTCCCCGACAGCTCGGGCATAAGCAAGCTCGTTGGCTTCACCATCATCTTCGAAGGCGAGCGTATAGCCTTCGATACCGGGCGCGGGTAATCTATCGACCTGCCGGAGGTAATGCGCTAAGCAGAAAACGGCGGATGAATCGAGACCGCCACTTACCTCATAGGCAACGGGCCGATGGGATCTAGATAACCGCCGGACCGTATCAACGAGTAGCTCCCGGTAGTGCTCGACATAGTCCTCGTCATTGGAGTACGGCAATGCCATCCCAAGATCAGGCGACCAGTACTTCTCCGCGTGGACTCCAGCTAGATTGACCGCCATCCTGTGCGCCGAAACCAGTCGCAGGACGCCTTGCCAAAGTGTTTCGCTCCTGGAGTACCATTCGTCCGCGAGAAACTCGGCCAGCATCCCTTCGTTTAGCTCCTCACGCACCCAGGGCAAAGCAAGAATCGCGTGCAGCTCGGAGGCGAATGCGAACGTCTCACTGTCCCAGTGGTAGTTGAACGGCTTGTTGCCCATTCGGTCTCGTGCGCACAAGGCCTCCTGCCGCCGTGCGTCCCAAATGACCAGGGCAAAATCGCCGTCGATCTGCGCCAGACAGTCGCGTCCCCAGATCTCATACGCACGCAGCACCAACTCCGCGTCCGCGCGGGTGCGGAGCCTCACGCCCCGCGACAAGAGGTCCTTTCGCAACTCCTCCCAATTGTCCACCCGACCATCCATGACGAGGACCAGGCTCTCATCCTCGTTGGTCAGGGGCTGGGTCTCCTCCAGCGATTCCGGCGTGGTGCGCAACATGCACTGACCGAGCGCCACGGAGCCCTTGACCCAGTGATGGATGCCGTCTGGCCCCCGATAGGCCATGGCGCTCGTCATCTTCTCGATGAGCCCCGGCTCAACGGGCTTACCGTCAAAATGGATGATGCCCGCGATGCCGCTCATTTGCGCAAGTGTTCTCCAAGCGAACGCTTTTGTAAGCCGTTAAGCGGCCTGCCGAGCCCTGGCCTGGGGCTTCGGGAAGGGCCGCCCCATCGCCCGACACGCCTCCAACCAAGACTGCATCGCGTCTTCCATTTCCTGGATCGATTCGGCCGGCGTGTCGCCGTAGGCGCTGCACCCGGGCAGATCTGGAGCAATGGCAATAAAGCCCTCGTTTACCTCACTGCAAAACACCTCAATCAGATAGGTCTTGGTCACGTCCATGTTTCTCTGCCATCTCGGCCACTTGTCTCGCCTGATAGGGCTTGTTGAACCCACCACGGTTTTGGATATGGAAGGTCTGAGGGCTTGGGAGCGGCGATGTCTCTTCAATTAAGAGGGCTAGCGCTTCCATTGCGTTCTTCAAGGCTTCCTCGTAGGTTGAGCCGTGTGTCAGAGCATAGGGGCCGAATTCCGGAAGAGACGCCACAAAGCTTTGGTCTTCTTCAGACCACTGAATCAAGATGCTGTAGTGTACCCTCATTATTCCTCCCCAATCTCAAGAAGGTATCGCAAGACTGCGCTCTCTTGGTATGGTTTTGCGTCATCGCCGTCTTTTCCCGACAGGATCAGCTTGTCCGGGACCCTCGGATGAGACCACTTCGTATGGCTCCCCTTTGCTGCATCGCACCCGCAGCCCGCTCTCAGTAGCATCGCCCTGAGCTGCCGAATCTTCTTGGGCACAGTGAAGACTTATCCTCTGCAAGTCGACCAGGAACTTCACGAAGCTTGCAGGAGGACATGGCCAGTCTGGCGTGCGGCGTATTCCAGTGTTGCGAATAGATCTTCGCGCTCCAGGAACGTGGCCCCCGCACTCAATAACTCTAGAATATCCGTGCCCGCTATCCGCTTGCCGCGAATACAAGGCTGACCGCCACACCTGCCTGGTTCGATCGTGATACGGTAAAGCCGATTAGAAGCCAAGACGCACACTGCGCAGGCAACCAGGTCAAAGGCCGTGAAAGGCCGCAAAACGAGAGATTAGGTCCGAACCGCCGCTCAGCGCCACGCCCTCGTGCTCCACCCAGGCATGGGCCTGCAGCTCGCCGGCGTCCTTGCGCACGCCGATGCGCAGCACCGCTGGGATGCCGCGGCGGCGCAGCAGCCACCAGAGAGCGAGTGACTGGCGCAGGCAGGTGGCCCGATACGGGCCATGGTGGGCGGCGATGCCGACCAGACGGGCGATGCGCCGGGCCTCGTCGGCAGTCGGCGCGGCCGCGACCCGATCCTGATCCGCTGGCGTCGGGGCCAGACGCGCGAGCAGGTCGCGGGTTCGCTTGAAGCCGAGCAGGTGCAGGGCGGCGCCGATGGCGGGAAGGAGCAGGACGAGGCGCACCAGCAGCAGCCGCTCCCAGGTGGCGAGGGCCCGCAGTTGCTCAAGGCGCCGGCGCATGGCCCTCACCGAGGGTCACCAGTCCGGCATCGGCGAGCTCCCCGACGTGCTTGAGCAGATCTTCTTTCAGGCGCACCGGCTCCACGTCGAACTCCGCGAGCATGTGCTCAAAAACGGCGCGCAGACTGTCCTGCTCCTGGAGGAGCTGCCAGATGCGCATGCCCACGTCGTCGAGCCCAAAGTAGCTCTCGCTCTTGAGATCGAGCAGCACGGCCTCGCCGCCGACCTCCTGGAACAGAACCTCGGGGGAGACGGTTATCTGATCGGCGAGCCTTAGCTTCAGCATCCTGCTTCGTCGGGTTTTGTACGCATCAAGCCCTGGGGGCGTCTTCGGACCGTCAGTCTACCTAGATCATCCGTTAAGGAAAAAAGATTTGAGCGGATTGTCGTTCCTCCGCACTGAACATGGGTGCTTGATCAAGATCAAGGCCGAGCTTCGATCGGGACGGCAGCTTTCGCCGAGCAGAATAACGACAGCCGGGTTGTGGGCTTTCGCAGCCTCCCGGCGGCACCAGAGGAGACACGCCGATGACTCATCCACCGCGCTGGCCGCTCGCGATTGCGCTTCTGGCCTCGGCTTTTTCCGCGACGGGGGAGGGCATCCGCTCCCCGTCGATGCTCGCGAACACCTGCGCCGGCTGTCACGGCACCCTTGGGGCCAGCGCCGGTGAGGCCATGCCCACCATTGGCGGGCTGTACAAGGGTTACCTGCTCACGGTGCTGGACGACTACAAGACCGGGCTGCGGCCGTCGACCATTATGGGCCGCATCATGCGCGGCTATTCCGAGCAGGAGGTCGCTGCAATCGCCAGCTTCTATGCCGAGCAGCCCTGGGTCTCCACGGACCGCACGGCAACGGCCGCCTTGGTTCATCGCGGGCAGGAGATCCACGAATCCAAATGCGAGACCTGCCACGAGGACGGGGGCAGGGAGCAGGAGGACGAGTCCCCGCGGCTCGCCGGGCAATGGGGCCCCTACACCCGTTATGCCCTGGAGACCTGCCGTGCCCAGGGCAAGCGCTGCGACCCGCGCAAGATGGGCGAGCGGGTGATGCAGCTGAGCGATGAGGACCTCGAGGCCCTCGCCCAGTATTACGAGAGCCAGAAATAGGGGGCGGGTCATGAGCACCACACGCAGACAGTTTCTCAAGACCTCCGCCGGCGTCGCCGCGGCCTCCCTGCTGGGCGTACCGGCAGTCCTCCGTGCGGCCCCGACGAAGGCGCGGATCGTAGTGGTCGGTGGCGGCTATGGCGGTGCCATCGCTGCCAAATACATCCGCATGGCGGACCCGGACGTCCGCGTGACCCTGATCGAGCGCGATTCGGTCTATGTCTCCTGCCCGCTGAGCAACGAGGTGCTGAGCGGAGAGCGGGACCTGAAGAGCCTGAGCTTCAACTACCGGGGCCTCTCCAGGCGCGGCATTTCCGTGATCCAGGACGAGATCGTCGAGATCGACCCCGCACAGCGCTTCGTGCGGGGCAGGACCGGGGGCCGCTACAACTACGACAAGCTGATCCTCTCCCCGGGTGTCTCCTTCCGCTGGGACGCCGTCGAGGGCATGAGCGAGCAGGTGGCCAACACCAGTATTCCGCACGCCTGGAAGGCTGGATCCCAGACAGCGCTGCTGCGCAAACAGCTCGAGTCAATGCCCGACGGCGGCGTGTGCGCCATCGTGGCCCCGCCGAACCCCTTCCGCTGCCCGCCGGGACCCTATGAGCGTGCCGCCCAGATCGCACTCTATTTCAAGCACCACAAGCCGAAGTCCAAGGTCATGATCCTGGACGCCAAGGACGCCTTCTCCAAACAGGGCCTGTTTCAGGCGGGCTGGAAGCAGAACTACGGGGACATGATCGAATGGGTCTCGGGCGCCCAGGGCGGCATCATCGAGTCCATCGATCCGAAGACCCGCACCCTGGTTGGAGCGGTGGAGGAGTTCAAGGCGGACGTGGTCAACCTCATCCCCCGTCAGAAGGCGGGGGCCTTGGCAGAGGCGGCTGGACTGACGGACGCATCGGGCTGGTGCCCGGTGAGCCAGCAGACCTTCGAGTCCAGCCTGCACCCGAACATCCATGTGATCGGCGACTCGGCCATCGCCGGGGCCATGCCCAAGTCCGGTTATGCCGCCAACTCCCAGGGCAAGGTGTGCGCGGCGGCGGTCGTGGCGGCCGTGAACGGGCTGCCGGCGCCGGAGCCGTCCTACGTCAACACCTGCTACAGCATCATCGCCCCGGATTACGGGATCTCGGTGGCCGGTGTCTACGAGCTCAAGGACGGCAAGATCGTCGAGGTCGCGGGCGCCGGCGGCCTCTCGCCAGCCGACGCGGATGCGCGCACCCGCGCGATCGAGGTCCAGTTCGCCCTTGGCTGGTTCCGCAACATTACCTCGGACATGTTTACCTGAATCGGTGACTTGGCCACGAAGCGGGCGTTATAGGGGGTAACGTCGGGAGTTCGCGGGGCGGGGTGTCTGGCGCTTGCCCGCACCGGGTGCCACGTCTGGGGGCCCCGGATGTCGTCGGGCATCTCATTGGTGCACTCCCTCTTGGGGTAGGCACGCGTTCCGGCCTATGCGAAGCGCAGGGCCGTGGCCATGGCAGAGAGCTTGTGGCCGGTCTCGCGCCATTCTTCCAAGGGGTCAGAGCCAGCGACGATGCCTGCCCCCGCGTAGAGTCGGGCCTCCTGACCGGTCACCTCGGCGCAGCGCAACAGCACCCACAACTCACCACTCAGGTCAGGCTCCAGCACCCCGGCGGCCCCGGTATACCAGCCCCGCCCCGCGGGCTCGGCCAGGCGCAGCCAGTCCTCGGCTGCACGGCGTGGCACGCCGTTGGTCGCCGGGGTGGGATGCAGGCGCTCGGCCAACTCGAACAGATCGGTGTTCACGCTCAGCCGGGCGCTGATGGGACTCCACAGGTGTTGGGCGTTGTGAAGCTGCATCACCTGAGGGGTCAGTGGCAGGCACAAGTCGGTGCAGCAGGAGGCCAAAATCTCCCGCACGGCCTCCACCACCAGCGTGTGCTCGTGGCGGTCCTTCTCCGATTCCAACAATTGGGCGGTGAGCGCGACGTCCTGTTCGGCACTGGCGGAGCGCGCGGCGGTCCCGGCAATGGCGTCCACCTCGACGCGGCGGTTCTGGATCCGCAGGAGTCGCTCAGGCGTGGCAGCTACCAGGCTGGTCTCGCCGCGGGTGATGCACACCACCTGACAGGCGGGGAAGAGCCAGGTGAGGGTCGCCTGAAGACGGGGCAGGTCGAAGCCCCGCCGTCCCCGCAATCCGATGCGGCGACACAGCACCGCCTTCTCCAGGTGACCCCCGCGGATCGCTTCGAGGGCATTCTCGACCAAGGTATTCCAGTCCCGAAGCCCCGGTGCGCTTCCCAAGGACTGCAACGGCGCGGGCGTCAGCGGCTCTGGCGAGGTTGCGGACAGTGCCGGGACGAGTCGCGCGAGCCACGCCTTCCAACGGGCGCTCAGGACCCTGCGCTCGGCGGGCAAGGGCGTGGTGAAGACGAGCGCGTCCTGGCCTCCGCGGCTCGTCAGGGCGAGCTCGGGTACCCATAGAAGGGCGTTTGGCAGACCGGCGCCTGGTGCGTCCCGTTGGGCCGAGCCCGATGCCGGGTCCGGGTCCGCGGCGAACCCGGCCAGTGCGAACCCGCCGAAACCGGTCTCGTCGGGGTCCCAATGGCGCCATCCGTCGGCGAGGCGGCGGGCGTGGGCTCTGAGCTTCACGATCCGCGACGGCCCGGACGCCTGCCATTCTGCGGCGATGCCGTAACCTGCGCGAAGCTCTTTGCGCCGACCATGGACGAACCCGAAGCGCGGGCCGGACAATTCAGGCGGTAGGGCGGGTGTCAGTGGTAGTTCGAGGACCAGGGACAAGAACGCGCCGCCGGAATCCAAAGGGACTGACTCCAGGGACTCGTCGAGCCTGGCATTCAGTTGGTCCAAGAGGGCGAGTGGCGCGAGCATCGAGTCGGGGTCTCTCAGGTCTTGTGGGCCGCGGAGCCTGTTGGAGACGGGCGGCGCCGCCGGAGGATGATCCAGGAGGATCGCCGTTGGAGCAAGATCCGTCCAAGGTCTCCATGACGGCACCGTGACGAGCAGCGACGCCCGCCTGCGCAGCCGTCACCGCTGTGCAGCGACTGCGGCCTGCGCGACGCCGGCTGCGCCCGGACCTGTCCGAGACCCGCGTCTTCGCTCTGGGCGTCCGCTCCAGCGGGGGCATTGGGCCCCTGCCGGCGTTGCACTCGCGTGACATTTCCAGGGCGTCGCGCTAGGGTTCCCCGCAACCATAACAATCCAATGGGGAACTGATCATGCCGGGTGCCGGGACCGTCACGCTCATCATCCTGGTCGCGCTCGTCGCGTACGGGATCGTCGTCTACAACGGGCTCGTGCGTGCCCGCCAGATGGTGCAGGAGGCCTGGAGCGGGATCGACGTCCAGCTCAAGCGCCGGGCGGACCTCATCCCCAACCTGGTCGAGACCGTTAAGGGCTATGCGACCCACGAGAAGGAGGCCCTGGAGCGCGTCACCGAGATGCGCACCCGTGCCCAGAACGTGCCGGGGGGCGACATCGCCGGCCGGGCGGCCGCCGAGGGCATGCTGACCCAGGCGCTCGGCCGACTGATGGCGGTCGCGGAGGCCTATCCGGACCTCAAGGCCAGCCAGAACTTCTCGGAGCTACAGAGCTCGCTGGAGACCGCCGAGCGCGAGATCCAGATGGCGCGCCGCTACTACAACGGCTCGGTGCGCGAGCTGAACACCAAGGTCGAGAGCTTTCCCTCCAACCTGGTCGCGAATCGCTTCCACTTCAGCAAGGCGGAGTACTTCGAGCTCGAGAACGCCGACGACAGGAAGCTGCCGGAGGTGAAGTTCACTTGAGCCTCGGACGTTCGCCCGTGATTCGCCATGTGGTCCTCGCCCTTCTCTTTCTGGCGGCCTTCGCTGGGCCGGCGCGCGCGGCCGAAGAGATCCTGCTGTATCAGAGCGACATCGCGATCGGACAGGACGGCGACCTGACGGTCACCGAGACGATCCGGGTCAATGCGGAGCAGCAACAGATCCGCCGCGGCATCTACCGCGACTTTCCCAACACCTTCCGGGATGCCCGGGGGCGGGTCCGCAAGAACAGCTTCGACCTGATCTCGGTGACCCGGGACGGCGAGCCGGACGGCTACCGGATCGAGCGCGGCGCCACCTTCCTGCGCCTCTACATCGGCAAGGAGGACGTGTTGCTCCAGCCGGGAGTTCACAGCTACCGGATCGCCTATCGCACGGATCGCCAGATCCGCCAGTTCGACACCCATGACGAGCTGTTCTGGAACGTCACCGGCACCGAATGGCTGTTTCCCATCCGGGAGGCGCGTGCCGAGGTCAGTCTGCCGGGGGACGCAATGGCCGAGGACACGACCTACTTCACCGGGCCGTTCGGCGCCCGTGACAAAAACGCTCGTTCCACACTGGCCGACGGCGGCCACCGGGCCCTGTTCGAGACCACACGCCCGCTCGGTCCCCGCGAGGGGCTGACCATCGGCGTCAAGTTCGCGACGGGCTTCATCGCCGCCCCGCCCGGCACCCAGCGGCTCGGCTGGTTCCTGCGCGACAATGCCGCCGCGCTGCTGTCCACCGTCGGCCTCGCGGTGGTGCTCGTATATTACCTCTGGGCCTGGAGCAAGGTGGGCCGGGACCCGCCGAAGGGGATCGCGGTGCCGCGCTGGGACCCTCCGGACGGGGTCTCTCCGGCGCTCACCCACTACATCTGGAACAAGGGTCTCAAGGACAACGGCTTTCCGGCGATCTCTGCGGCCGCGGTCAGTCTCGCCGTCAAGGGCTATGTCACCCTGGATCGAACCGGCTCCGACCTGTCCATCCAGCAGACCGAGAAGCCGTGGGCCGCCTCCCAGCTGCCCGCCGGCGAGGCGGCGCTGATGCGCAAGATCGCCGGTTACGGGGGCAGCCTGACGGTCGCCAAGGCCAACGGGGACAAGGTGCAGACGCTCGCGTCGAGCTTCCGCTCGGCGATGGAGGGCGAGCATCGGTCGGTCTATTACAGGTTCAACAGCGTCCATATCGCCGTCGGCGTCGTCCTTTCGATCCTCGCTGCGGTCGCCGTGGTGGTCTGGGGCGGCGTGCCGGACGACACGCTCGCGATCCTGGTCCCCGGGCTCTTTATCGGCGCGTTTGTCACTGCCATGGCCGTCGGCGTCGGCAAGCGCGCCCGCACCGGGCTCTGGGGCAAGGTGCAGCTTGTCGTCCTCGCCTTCATCGGGGGCGCGATCATCACCAATTCCGGCATCCTCACCGCCTCCGGTCTCCTGGCGGGGGTGTCTCAGCCCGTCACGCTCATGGCCCTGGTGAGCGTACTGATGGTCAATGTGCTCTTCTTCTTCCTCATGGGTGCGCCGACACCATTGGGGCGTCGGCGCATGGACGAGATCGATGGGCTCAAGACCTATCTCAAGGTCGCGGAAGAGGACCGGATGAACATGCCCGGCGCCCCGGAGATGTCGCCCCAGCACTACGAGACGCTGTTGCCCTATGCGGTCGCGCTCGGTGTCGAGAAGCCCTGGTCAACGTCGTTTCAAAAGTGGCTCGCGGCAGCCGTGGCCGCGGGCGCCGCAAGCGCGGTCGCCTATCACGGCCCGGGCTGGTACCACGGCCGCCGCGACTTCCTGATCGATGACCTCGGCTCGACCATGGGCGGCCTGTCGAGCGACATGTCCGAGAGCTTTACCGCCTCGCTCCCCACGCCCAAAAGCTCGTCGTCCGGCTTCTCCGGTGGCGGTTCCTCCGGCGGGGGAGGCGGAGGAGGCGGCGGGGGAGGCTGGTAGGACGACCCTTGCTCCCGCGGGCTGACACCGGCTGGCGGCGTTGCGAAGGTCTGGGGGATACGGGGCTGAAGCAGGTTTGTTTCTCGGCTGAATTCTTCGATTGCCTTCGAACGAACGCGAGCCTGCACCCGTTACTCTTCTGGTCATCTGAGCGTCAGGCGGGAGTTCGCAGACGCGGGGTCCGGGCGATTATGACCGTCCGATGACCTGCGCTTCCATCTGGGTCAGAATCCCTTACTATTCCGTTGAACCGGCACCCGATCGGTCACT
This sequence comes from uncultured Gammaproteobacteria bacterium, assembly GCA_963698355.1. Lineage (GTDB taxonomy): Bacteria > Pseudomonadota > Gammaproteobacteria > Chromatiales > Chromatiaceae > Thiodictyon. Next base: position 16,214 of record CAVOQO010000074.1, read on the forward strand.
TCGAGGCCAGGCGGAGCGTGAGCGTTACCGAGGCGCACCAGCCACCCGGCTCCGGCACAACAAAGATCAGAAAATCAACGAGGAGGAGGCGGTCATGCTTGCAGGCATGTTGCAAGACATTTTTCAGCGATTCAGCGGGACCTTCGTAGACCTGGTGGCGGAACAGGAGATCGCTGGTCCCTGCGCCGCGAATCTGGACAAGATGGTGGAGCACGTGGTCGACGAGGTCTCCCCGCGTCTGCGTGCCATCCCCGGTTATGCGCGGTCGCTGCGCGGACCCGTGGTCACCACCTTCCGGTATATCGACGAGATCGTCGAGGCCATCCCCGATCCCTTGTTGTGCTGCCGGTCCGCCTATTCGGACGACCCGCGAATCAACGCCTTCTTCGTCAGTCCGCAGCACATACAGGAAGTGTTCAGCCAGAGCCGGGACGTGCGCGACCTGTTTGAGGCAAACCCCCTGGCAGACGAGTGCTGGGCGCTGATGTGCATGCGCCAGCAGGAACGCAGTCAGTTGGGCATGGCGCTGGTGGACGGCCAGGTGCGAAAGGACGTGATGCAGACCGCAGTCAGCTTCACCGACCACCAGGTGATGTCGCCCGGCATCGACGAGGCGACGGCCCGTTGCGCGCTCAAATGCTGCATGTTTACCGGCTTGCTCGCCCACATCCAGCGTCGGGCCAGCGAGGCGCGGAGCCGGGTCGCGGACCTGGACAACCGCATCGCGCTCGCGCAGCGACGTCTACGCGGTCTCGGCGAGGACGCCGCCCGGGAGCAAGCCAGGGGCGAGCTGCGCGCCGAGATCAGGCGACTCCAGGACCAGCTCTCGGAAGACGGCCTGCGTCTCCCCACCCTCAACGATCACCTGCGCTTCGTGGCGGATTCTCTGTCCCATCCAGCGGATTTCCTGAGCGCTAACACCCGTTCCCTGCACCTCAGCCGTTTGGCCATCAAGCTTGAAAAGGGCTCCAATGAGCCGGGCTACGACCTGACCCTGCCTGAGATCCACATCGCCTCTCATGCCCCGCGCATCAGCACCCTGGTGCGCTTCCCGCGCGAAGAGCTGCTGCCGGAACAGGATTTCCTCAAACAGGCGGATCTGTTCCTGTCGCTCTGAGATCGGAAGGGCGGATGCGCCTGTTGCCCAGTCCGGTATCTGACACCCACGCGAGCGTTGAGAGACCAAAATGATTAGTGCATCCGAACAGGCGGGGATCTCCGAGGTGCTCATCGCCCGTTTCGAGCAGCAACGCCTGCCTCAACTCCTGGCCATCAGGGAGCGCGTCAACCTAGGCGAGGCACTCACCGAGGCGGACATGGGCTTTCTCGAACGCGTCCTGACCGACGCTATGTCCAACAAGCACCTGATCGATTCCATCCCTGACTGTCAGGATCTGTACGCGCGGGTCGTCCACCTCTACCACGAGATCACCGAGAAGGCCCTCGCCAACGAGCCGCCGCGCTGACGCGGCATCGCGCCAGACACGCTGGATCTGGTACATGTGAGGGCCCGAAGGACCGGGTGTAGGGTGAGAGGCCAGAGGCAGCAGAGGGGCCGCGTGGTCAGGTGGGTCCCCGTGCCCTTACACTATTCCAAAGCACCTACCGGCGACGGTGGCGGGGGCGATTGGCAGGCCGACCCGCCGTGAGGGCCTACGCGGCAGGCGCCGGCGCCCGGCGGCGCGCCGTCCGCTTGATCACCGTTTCGTGGCCTTCCAGTCCGCGTACTTCTTCCGGATGTCGTACAGGACCTCGCGGTCGATCTGGTCGTCGTCGCGGATCCGCACGTCGTAGTTCTCCCACCCCATGAAGTCCTGCAGGGCCTTCCTGGACTTGGCGTCGAAGACGCCGTTGACCGGCCCGTCGTAGAAGGTCACGCCCTTGTACGCCGGGTCGCTCAGGATCCCCTGAAGCTCCTCGCAGACCCCCGCATCGATCGGGATCAGGTTCTTCTCGTCGGTGCGGAAGTAGTAGAGCTTGTGGAGCCTGTAGAGGCGTTCGAGCTCCTGCAGCGGGTGGGGGTGGTCGTAGACGCTGATGTCGACCAGGTCGTCGGTGGTTCCGTCGTAGCCGGCACCCTTGCGCTTGACCAGCAGCGCCGCCGACTCCTCCCCGCGCCGGTCGCCGCCCGCCTTGGCCCCGGCCACGATCGCGGTCACCAGCCTGTCGGCCAGTGAACCGGGAGTCTGCTCGAAGGTCGTCGCCAGAGCCTCCACGGTCTCTCGTCCAACCAGCGTGTTGCCCTGCGCCGCAAAGCCCTTGCCCGTGACCACCACGCCCTTGCCTCCGCTGGCGGTACCCGCGATGCCCCCGGCCCAGTCGAAGCACTCGCCCCCCGTCCAGCTCGCGGCGTTCCCTTGCGCGTCGATGATGCCCACCTGGCGCGACTCGCGGTGGGGGTCGTGGTCGATGAGGATGCGCAGCGCCTCCTCGGCCGAGGCCCCGTTGCGCAGCAGCGCCAGGCCGCGCGGGCCGTAGGAGACGTTGATGTAGGACTGGGTCGCGATGGCCCCGACGCCGGCCTCGGCCCAGGGGATGATGGGCCGCACGTTGGGGAACTTAGACTCCACGACGACCCCCACGTCGCCCGTGGCGGGGTCGAGCGCCACGATCGAGAAGGTCGCGGCAAAGGGCTCATCAGGTGCCGGCGCCTCCCTTGTACTGCCGGACGGGAGGCTCGCCAGAAGCAACGAGAGCGCGACGACAACAGCGCGGGTGATAGGCGCTAGGGGCGGGCTCATGGGCAATCTCCTCGGTGTCGCGTGGGCGTGTCCGGCCCCCAAGCCAGGGCGCACCCGTGCAAGGCCCTGCGGATGCGCGCCCATGGGGTTTTGTCGCCCCAAGTCACCGTCGTCTAATTCAACCCGATGAAGGCACGGTGAACGTGGCTACGAGCAATTCCCCTCGAGGTCCATTGGCTCGCCTTAGCGAGTATTTAACCGGTCTTCGTAGATCAGGGAATCTCCGCAACCACAAAACGCAGACGGCCATTGCGTTCGAGCTGGAAGGCGACCGGGTCGCCGGGCTTCATGCCTCGCAGGAGCTCCCGCAGCCGCTCCCCGCTCGTCACCTGTTGGCGGTTCATGCGGTAAATGATGTCACCGGTCTGGAGGTCCTCGCCCACGGCGGGGGTCTCGCTGAGGATGGCGGCGACCAGGACGCCGCCTTGGCCCCGCGCCTGGGCGAGCTCCTGGGCCAGGTTCCGGTCCATGTCCACGACGAAGACCCCCAGCTCCGGGATGAGGTCCTGCTGGCGCACCGCCGCGGCGAGCTTCGCCGTGGCGGATACGTGCTCCCGGGTCTTGACGGTGACGGTGAGCCGCTGACCGTCACGCAGGACGCCAAGCTGCAGCGTTGTGCCCGGTACCGCGCGGTAAAGCCGGAGGTTGAGCTCCAGTAGATTGGCCAGCGGCTGCCCGTCCACGGAGTCGATAAGGTCGCCAGGCCGTATGGCCGTCTGTCGCGCGGGGCCCTCCGCGTCCACGTCCTCCACCACGACGCCGCTCACGGCGGCAAGTCCCCAGGCGGCCGCGAGGGTTTGGCTGACGGTGCGCACGTCGAGGCCGAGGTCCGCCCGAACCGACCGGCCGGAGCGGCGCAGCTGCTCCACGACCACCTTGACGAGCTCCGCGGGGATCGCGAAGCCCAGCCCTTCGCTTCCGCCGGACTGCGACACGAACAAGGTGTTGATCCCGACCACTTGCCCCGCGGCGTCGATCAGCGGTCCGCCGCTGCTTCCGGGATTGACGGGGGCATCCGTTTGGACATAGGCGATGGGGTCCTCGGGCTCGAACTGCCGCGCGGCGGAGCTCACCACCCCGAGGCTGACGGAGTCCTCCAGGCCCTGCGGGCTGCCGAAGGCGAGCACGAGCTCCCCCTGGCGAACCGGCTGGTCGCGCGTCAGGGGCAGAAAAGGAAGTCCCGTCTCCTCCACCTTGAGGAGGGCCACGTCGGCGTCCGCGTCCTCGCCCACGACCTGTGCGGGCAGGATCCGATGGGCGCGAGGATTCCAACCGTCGTGACCTGAAGCTGCAACACCGAACGGCAGGGTGACCTGGACATGATCCGCTCCGCCCAGCACGTGTGCGTTGGTCACGATGTAACCCTCTGGGTCGATGATGACGCCGGATCCCCCGCTTTGCCCCCGGCTGACCGTCCCTTGGTCGGTGGACCCGTCGTCCGCACCCAGATAGCCCATGGCGACCACCTTCACGACGCAGGGCCGAACCCGCCGTGCGAGATCCTGGGTGGCCTCACTGACCGCAGCGAGCGCGGAAGGCGCCTCCGCTGGTGGTCCGGGCGGCTCCCCACACGCCGGACCATTGATCAGGAGCGCCAGGAGCGCAGCCGTCCGCCCCGACGCCCAACTTCGGTTAGACGCGGGCGCTTTCAGGTTTGCGTAATGGGCGGGGGGCGGTTCTGGACTCATTGGAGCGCGGCGCACATAAGTACCCATTGGACGAGCGAAGCCTTCTTTGCAGGAGATCATACTCGGCTCGCTAAGCTGCGGAGAGAGCGGGAGAGCTAAGCGGCACCGGTTTGGAGACCTGGTGGTCGCGGCGACGGAGACCGCGGCATCGTTAGATGAGGATCCCTACCACGGCGCCAGTCATCAGGGTCGCCAGGGTCCCCGCCAGGATGGATTTCATGCCCATGCCGACGATCTCCGGGCGCCGCGCGGGGGCCATGGCGCCGAGGCCGCCGATCATGATGCCCAGGCTCCCGAAATTGGCGAAGCCGCACAGGGCGTAGGTCATGATGAGCTCGCTGCGCACGCTCAGGGTGCCGGCCGGTAGCCTGGCCAGCTCGATATAGGCGACCAGCTCGTTCAGCACCGTCTTGACGCCCATCAGGGCGCCGGCGGCGGTGGCCTCGGACCAGGGGATGCCGATCAGCCACACCAGGGGGGCCATGATCCAGCCCAGCATCCGCTGGGCCGTCAGCGGCTCCCCGGCCACCGAGGGCAGGAGGCCCAAGATCTGGTTGGCCAGTGCCACCAGGGCGACCATCACCACCAGCATGGCGAGGATGTTGAGCCAGAGCGGGATGGCGTCCAGGGTGCCGCGGGTGATGGCGTCCATGGCGCCGCGGGCCTCGCTGGCGATGGGGGCAGGGTCGTCGTCGAGGTCGGCGGTCTCGGGGATCAGGATGCCGGCGATCATGAGGGCCGCCGGGGCGCTGATCAGGGAGGCGGTGAGGATGTGGCCCATGGCGTCTGGGATCACCGGGCCGAGGATGCTGGCGTAGAGGACCATGACGGTGCCCGCCACGGTGGCCATGCCGCAGGTCATGACCCCGAACAGCGCGCTGTGTGAGAGCCCTGCCAGGTAGGGCCGGATCAGGAGCGGGGCCTCGGTCATGCCGACGAAGACGTTTGCCGCGGCGGAGAGACCGAGCGGTCCGCCGGTGCCGAGGGTTCGGCGCAGCAGCCAGGCGAACCCCCGGACCACGACGGGCAGGATGCGCCAGTAGAAAAGAAGCGCCGAGAGTGCGCTGATGACCAGGAGCAGGGGCAGGGCGCGGAAGGCGAGCACGAAGCTGTTTTCCGGGTGGATCGTCTCGAATGGCGCCGCGCCGCCGCCCAGGAATCCAAAAACCAGCTCGGTGCCCGCCTGGGTGGCGCGCTGGAGCGCCAGCACCAGCTTATTGAGGGCCAGGAAGGCCTGCTTGGCCGGCGGCAGCTTGAGCAGCAGCACGGCCAGGACGAACTGGAGGGACAGTGCGGCCAGGATCAGCCGAGGACGGACTGCGCGTCGGTTCTCGCTCAGGATCCAGGCGAAGGCGGTGATCAGGGCGAGCCCGAGCAGTCCCTGAAGAAGCGGTCCTAACTGCTGCATTTTAGGTAAGACTCAGCCGAATACTGCGCGGACCGTTAGTAGAGAAGATGTTCCGGCGGGAGCTTCTCGAAAGAGCTTGCAAGTCGCCGATAAACAGGCATTTCCTGTCCCGCGTCTCCGTTGACGTGGCAACCCGTCCCACTCAGTGGTGGGCCGGGGGCGCCTCATGGCGTGTGGCTGTCGTGAACAGCTGGCCCGCGTCCACGGCGTCGAGCCTGTAGCTGCGGTTGCAGAACTCGCAGGTCACCTCGATGGCGCCGCGCTCGGACACGATCGACATCGCCTCGGACTCGCCCAGCGCCCGCAGCATGTCCTCGATCCGGGTCCGGGAGCAGCCGCAGCGGAAGGCGAGCGGCTCGGGCTCGAAGAGCCGCAGGTCGTCCTCGTGGAAGAGCCGGTGCAGCAGGTCCGGGGCCGACAGCCCCGCCAGCTCTTCGGGGGAAAGGGTGTTGGCGAGCAGGCCCACACGGTTCCAGTCGTCGCTCGTGTCCAGGCTCAGGTGTGCGTCATCCGCAACGCCCGGCAGGCGCTGTAGAAGCAGGCCCGCGGCCCGCTGTCCGTTGGCGGTGAGCTGCAGCCGGGTGGGGAGCTGCTCGGAGTCGCCGAAATAGTGCTCGATGGCCTGGGCGATCCCCTGGCCGGTCAACGGGACGATGCCCTGGTAGGGCTCACCCGCCCCCCGCTCGATGGTGAGCACCAGGCGGCCCTCCCCGAAGCGTGCGGCGAGGTCTCCGTCGGCGGGGACCTCGCCCTCCCAGCGCGCCAGGCCGCGCAGGGTGCGGGCGCTGGTGGCCTGGGCCACCAGGGTGCGGATGGGCCCGGAGGCTTGGGCCTGGACGATCAGGGACCCGTCGAACTTGATGGTGGCGGCGAGCAGGGCGACCGCCGCCAGTGCCTCGCCCAGCGGCTCGCGCACCGCGTCCGGGTAGGGGTGGGCATCGAGCACCGCGCGCCAGCTCGCGTCCAGGTGGACCAGGTTGCCGCGGATGCCTCTGTTCTCGAACAGGAAACGGTGGAGGCTGTCGGAATCGCTCATTGGGGGGCTCCGTCAATTTGCTGGGTGCTGGAACCCCGCACCGGGGCGGCCTCTGGATCGGGCGGCGGGGGCCTATTGTGCCCGCGGGTCTTCGGTGGCGCACGGGGTCCGGCCACGCACGGTTCCGAAATCGGACTCTGGCTGTTGCTTCGTTACATCTTGTTGCAATTGAGCTCCAGACCCTGGCCGCCTCGTCTGTGTCCAGCCCCCGTGCCGCGCCAGATGGACAAAAAGCCCCTGTTTCTAAACGTTTCACCCTGTATCTTGAGAGCCGGATCGGGCCCTTTTTAGGGCCGGAAGCGAGCACGCCCGCTTGCATGTTTATTAGTATCAACTAATATACGAGCTAACGATGTAGTAGGAAGGATACAAACATGATTCCTCTGATCCTTGGTTTTGGTAGTGCGGCCCTCTTCCTCGCCCTGTCCGTTTGGGTCTACGGCCTGAACGTGCTGGCGGAAAATGCCTGGGTGGCACTGGTCTTCTGGGGCTTGATCGGCTCCGGGCTCGTGGTCTTCGCCATCAGCCGTCCCAAGCCGGCCTGGCTGTGCCGCCTGCACGAGCGCATCCACCTGGCTGATGACCTGTGCGACACCGCCTCTTGTAAGGTCTAAAGAGCCTCTTGTAAGCGCTTCACTCGACAGCGTCCTGGACCGGTCAGGCACCCCCTCAGGGGATGCCGATCCCGGCCAGGAACTCAGCGACCGACGGGCCCAGCGGTCGCTCGCCCGCGAGCACCGCGGGCTCGTACTCGACACGCCATTTGGGCATCAGCAGACGCGCCTGGCGCCATTCCTCGTAGAGGATGTGTGCCAGGGGTCCACCCTCCTCGATAAACCCGGAATCACGAAAGTCGCGCTCCGCCTGGGCGCGGTCGTATTCGAAGCGCACGATCTCCCACCGCCAGCGCCCGCCCTGCCATTGGAGCAGGGCATAGCTGCCGCGTGGGTCACCGTCGAACGGGGAGCCCACGGAGCCGACGTTGAGGATGGGGGTGCCGTCCAGGATCCGCTCAAGCGGTCTGTGGGTGTGGGCGGTGACGAACAGGGCGATGTCCGGTGGCAGCTTGCCGCGCAGTGACTCGTCCGGGGCCGAGGTGGTGATGCCCTCGCGGTTGCTGGCCATGGTGCCGTGGGTGACATGGACCCAGTCATCGCCGTCCGTGCCCGCGAAGCACAGGTGATCCGGCCAGCCGGTCAGGGCCTCGAGGCGCGGCGCAACCTGGGCGTAGGTCCAGTCGGCGAAGCGCCGGGTCTCGGCCTCCAGCGCGTTGCGCGGTGCCTCTCGGCCGCAGCGCAACACCCAGGTCTCGTGGTTGCCCTGGACCGGCAGCCAGCCGTGCTCGCATCGCAGCTGGTCAAAGAGCTCCAGACAGTCAAGGCTCTTCGGGCCCCGATTGACCAGATCCCCCGCCATCACCACCATGTCCGGGCGCCATGCCAGGATGCGCTCCACCGCGGCCTCCATGGCTGGGAGGTTGGCCTGCACGTCTGAAAAGATCGCGACCTTCATCGATACCGCATCCTGTTTGGGCAATCATCGCGCAACATAAGGGCTTCGGGGCGCCGTAAAAACCTGCGGCGGGCGGGTGTCTCCCGGGGCGGGGCAATGCGCCGGCGTTGTTTACTCCGGGAGCTGCCCTTTACACTCTGCGGTGAGGCTCGGGTCAAGTCCCACTGGGGGGCCCCGGATTCCGCCCGCAACCGATTGGACCGCTAATGAACCCTGATCCGAATGAGAACGAGAGCAGCGGAGAGCCGGATTGGGAGACCCCGCTCACCCTCACCACCACCCCGTCGCTGCTGATCCATGCCCTGATGGGCACGGCGGGCGCGGTCCACACGGGCTGGGCGAGCTGTGTGGACGAGACCCTGGTGCTGTCCAATCTGGTTGCCATCGACGACGAGATCGGCAACTACGTGCGCCTCGCCGAGCAGGAGTTCGTCGAGGACGGCAAGCCCGATACGCTCTGGCACGATTGGACCCTGGAGGTGCGCATCGGACCCGTGCTGACCACGGGACACTGGCAGTTCGAGACCAGCGCCCACCCGTCCGAATGGGAATGGAACGCACGCGAGGCACGCCGGGCCTTCGAGCGCGCCTGTGTGCTGATCGGGCGCCGCGTCCGTCCGGCGCTGGCGGTGGAGGAACCGATGCCGGCCGAGCCGGTGCCGCGGGCGAGCCGGCATTGATCTTGCGCCTTGCGCCGGGTGCCCCGGTCGTCCAAAGTTGGAGGGAGAGGATGCCTGAACCGCAGGCACTCCACCAAGTCCGATCCAAGTCCGCGGAGCATCCATGAAGATTTCGGTCGACCTCGACATCACGCCGGAAGAGCTGCGCAAGCTGTTCGGGCTCCCGGACGTGGAAGCGTTCCAGCGCCAGCTGATGGATGACATCCGCGGGCGCATGGAGGCCGGCGCCGAGGGGTATGACCCCATCAAGCTGTTTCAGCCCTATGTGAGTGGGACCATGGCCTCCTGGGACATGTTCCAAAAGCTGTTGGCGGGCGCAGCGGGCGCCGCCGGCTCGTCGACGTCCAAGAAGTGACGGCCTGACGCCGTGAATCCCCGGCGCCGGGAGACTGTCGCCGCCGGGGGGTGCGGACACCACAAGGGATAGAGCGAATGGCCCATCGTCTCCTCATCCTCGGCTGCAAGACCATGCGGGATGGCGTGCTGGTCTCCGCCATCTTCTTCTCGGCGGCCATCCTGCTATTGCTCGCCGCCCGCTACGTGGTCCCAACGTCGTACCACTTCCAGCAGATCGTGCTGCTGTTTGCGCTGGTCCTGATGGTCCTCGCGCCGGTGGTGCTGATCTCCACTTTTCTGCTGTCCGTGCTCCCCGGCGCCCGGGAGAAGCTCGACAAGTGCGAGCACTAGGACAAACCGCTTCCTGTTACAAAGCGTTAGTCCTTGGGGTTAGCGGTCGACCAACCAGGGCTCAAGCGGGAAAGAGTCCCGGCGGAGGAGAACCGGGCCAGCATCGAGCGTCGGCGGCTAGATGGCACCCATCGATCGATGTCGGCGTATCGCGTATGGGCGGCCGTGCGGCCGCCCGCTACAGAATGCCCAACGGGTACTCGGGCCGGGGCTGCGCGATCACCTCCCAGTCGGGGCAGAGAGGTAGAAGGCTTACTTCTCCGCGGACGGAACCGGCGCCGCCGGAACCACGGGCGGCGCATAAGGATAGCCAACAACGGGGTAGCCGTATCCCCAGGGGGCGCTCCCGTAGGGCCCGTAGCCGTAATAGCCGTTCCACCGGTTCCAGCCGCGCCCCCAGCCTCGACCACCGCCGCCCATGCTCAGGCTGAAATCGAAGTAGGCGTCGCCGAAGAAGTCATTCCACCAATCGCTCCACCAGTCGTTCCCTCCCGAACCCCAACCCGGCCCGCCCCACCAGGCGTTGGCAGCGGCAGACGAGGCGAGAAGCGCGGTAGCGAACGTGACGGTCGCCAGTTTTTTCATGGTGATGGCCCCCTATGTCCGATCTTGATCCCATGCGCTGCGTCGATGAGCTAGCGCAGTTTACGGCGCTTAGTATATGAGCGTTCTCTAATAACTGGTAGGAAATCGGCCCGCACGACGGTTGGATTGAGGGGGCGGCGCTACACCCAGCGCGGGAGCGTTAAAGCAAGGGTGATGGAAGACGCACGCGACGGGGCAAAAGGGAGAGGTCCGCCGTCACGGCGGGGCCGTGTGCTGCCGCTCAGACTCCGTCAGATGGGAGGCAGGTCTCGGCCAGGAGCTGCCGGTCAACATGAGCCTGTCGAGTGACGGGTCAACGCGCATAGCGGACTGTCAGGATTCTTTACACCAGAGGCCGCCTTACGCGCAAAGCGGACCCCCATGATCGGCTGCGGCAGCGGCTGCTCCGCGCGCTTTGCGGACGCTGGCGGTTACGCTCCCGACAGGCCGGTTACGACCCGCAGCCGACACTCACCGTGCTGCGCCGTGTGGCAGCTCAGCGACGGAAACCGGTCGTCGGGGACGATTGGGCTGTCGAGACGCAAACAACGCTCGCGATTTCGTGGTATGGCCCCGGTTTCTGCATCGGTTTCTGCAGATCGTGAGCGTGCCGCCAAGTCGTGGATGCGGAAGCTATGTGCGGCTGATACGTAATGCCGTAGCGGCCCGGCCGCACCCGGCGTCAGAGTGACTTGACCGCCTCAGGGTCCGTGACTTCGCGCGGCGGATCCGAGAACAGGACGCGCAGCCGCAGGCCGAGGATCTCCGGGGTGTCGAGCGCGTTCCGCTCGCGCATGACCTTCGCGAGCAGGGCCGGGTCGTCGGTGATGATGTTGTCCACGCCACGCTCGATCATACGCAGCATTGCGTCCGGCGTGTTGACCGTCCAGACGTGCACTTCCTTGCCCGCCGCGTGCGCGTTACGTAGCAGGGAAGGTGTCGCGCGCGCGGCGTTGAGGCTCAGGAAATCGGCCTCCGTGCGCACCACGTCGCCGACGGCGGCGGTTACGATGTGGCCGGTCTGCAGGCGGGGTTCCAGACGCTTCACCTGCTTGAGCGCGGCGTAGTCGAGCGACGTGATGATTGCCTGGTCGAGGAAATCCTTGCGCCGGAGGAGTTCCACGACAGCTGGTGCCAGTCCCGGATCGGGCACGTTGTACTTGAGTTCGATGTTGAGCTTCACCCGGCCCCGGACCAAGTCGATGACCTGCCCGAGCGTGGGCGGAACCTCGCCCGTGAATTCCGGGCCGGACTTACGGCCTATGTCGATTGTCGCGATCTCCGCCGCGGTGATCTCGCCCACTTTGCGCGGGTCGCTGCCCATCCGCATAAGGTCGCCGTCGTGCACCACGACGATCAGCCGGTCGCGCGTGTGCTGCACATCGAGCTCGGCATACGTCGCGCCGGCTTCCATCGCGGCGCGAAACGCCGCCATCGAGTTCTCCGGGGCGGCGACGGGCGCGCCGCGATGGGCCGTGATGGCGACATCCTCCGTCAGGTCCAGCCGCGACAGCAGGAAAGAGGCGATGCCGAGTGCGATCGCGACCAGCGCAAGGACCGCGACGATCACAGGTCTCGCGAGGATGCGCGATCGCTGCTCGTCGGCGGCCGTTTCGTCCGACAAATGGCAGTGCTCCGGCGCAGCCTGCTCTCCGTACATTCGCGTGACCAGGAACTGGTGGCCGGCGAGCCCGATCGCGCCGACCAGGAAGCCCCCAGCGATGGCCACCGTCATATACAGGGCCACGAGAGGTAGGACGCGCCCAACGTCGATGCCTGCCCAGTCGAGCCCGGCGTCCGAGATCTGGCGGCAGAGCCAGGTGATCGCAAACGTCACGGCGAAGAGCAGCGCCCACCAGACGACCAGGACGGTGACCGTGCGGACCAGCCGGCCGCGCGTCATGGCGGCGCTGCGCTGCAGCGCCTCCCGGGGTGACGTGTCTTCGAAGGCCAGGACGGGCACGGCGAACAGCCACCGGGTGAGTTGCCAAACGACGACCAGCGCATAGCCGATCCCGACGAGGGCCACGACGAGCTTCGCCCGCTGCCACTCCAGCGGATCCTCGGCGAGATAGTAGTTGATGTCGTGTCCCGCGAGTTGCGTGAACCCGGTGAGCGCGGCGATGCCGAGGAATGGTAGGGCCAGCAATACGAGCCGGAGGAACACGCGCGTCGCGAGCACGATCAGCGCCGGAAGCTTGCGGTGCACGAAGACGATCGTCGAGGCGACCGACACCCGACGGCCGGTGACGGCGTGGCCCGCGATCCAGCTGAGCCCCGTGAACTGTGCGAGCAGCAGGCTCAAGCTCAGTGCTGCCACCACGAGCACGAACCCCGCACCCGTCGGGGAAAGGACGAACTTCGCGATGTCGAAATTGGTGATGACCACGTCACCGCTGGCCGACACGATTCGCCCGGCGATCCACGTCACGACCGGCGTGAAGAACGCGATACCGAGCGCCTGCATGAGCAGGTGGAAGCCGAGTGCGGCACGCCAGTGCGAGCGGAAGTCGGTCCACGTGCGGCCTGCGAGTATTCGGTGCATCCTTCGGCTCCGCTGAGGGTGTCCGGCCGATCATAGACGGCGGGCCGGACCTCGCCGCGACGTGATGCTCCCGGATCCGACCCGCGATGACGTGGCCACTGGCGTGGCCTCACGCAGACGCGTACTGGTCCGGACGCGAACCCGCATAGGAAGGACTCATGATCCCCCGACGCCGGCTCATTCTTGCCATGGCCACGCTGTTGCTGGCCGTTTGTGCAAGTTCGATCTCGAAGGAGCCTGAATGGGGTAGGTGAGCCCTGGGTTGTTAGGCTTGATTATGGATCGGAACAGGGTGGTGCGAGCAGTGTTGAGGCGTCGGGCGGCCTCATTGTCGTTGATGGCATGGGCGCGGTCATCGAGTTGTGCGGACCTGGTGCCGGCTTTGAGGTGCCGGTGGGCGGCTGCAACGCTGTCGGATACACTTGATGAGGAACGTTCTGGCGCTAGTGCCACGGCGCGAGCATTCGATGGTGGCGGCGATGGTGCGCTAATGGCCGTTGCCACCTGTCCATGCTCGTGGTCGCCAATGACGGCAACGTTGACCTGTCACTTGATGGTTCCACATTGACTGGCGTCTCCTGGCCGAAACCGTCCGCCCACAGACCTCGGCGCGAGCGTCTCCAGTTGGGACGAACCTGCCGGTCGAGGCGATGGAGCGATCTCTGGCAGGTCTATGCTGGTAGCGGTCACTGCCAGTCGCGAGCCTCGAGGGGGAAAGACCAACCCGCGATAACCAGGAAAACTTGTCGAGCGAGAGTCCGCTGAAGACCGGTTGGCCGACAGTAAGACCACGCGCGCTGAATGACCCGGCAGCGAGCGGGTTGCCTCTAACCCGCCGTTGGCAAAAAAAATCCTTACGGCAGTGTGGGCCTGAAGGTGGTCCCCGGCTAGGGTAACGTTCTGGCGGCTTTCACTACAACCTAGATTTTGCAAGTGCGCTCTGAGCGCGACGACCAGAACAAAGGGGTCTGATTAATGGGCGATAGCGGGGGCGACAATTGCCGGGCGGATGACCGAATCGCCGCCGCAGCCACCTCCCGCGGTCGCTTTGGCGGGCCGGATTGGGGCCGGAAGCGCCAGCGCGGATGCCGCTCCAAACAGGGCCCGCCGACCTGGACGATCAGGCCGGCGATCACTTCGCCTTGGAGCATTGGAAGGACTTAGAGCGGTTGGCTCAATGCCAACCAGTCCTCCCAGACCCGGGCATGCAGGTGCTGGCGCGCGAGCTTGATGCGCAACTGATTGGCGCCGGTCAGGAGTTTCCCCGCCACGCGAATCAGGAACAGACGGATGCTCTGCGGCTCCCAGCGCTTGAGCTGGGCGTTGCCGCTGAGCAGGGCCATCCAGCGCAGGGTGTTATAGGCGAGGACCGCGCACTGGAACAACGCGGCGTTGGCCAGGAAGTGGACGGTCTTCAGGTGGGCCAGGCCCATTTGGCTCTTGGCCTCCTCGATCCAGGTCTCGGAGGTGGCGCGTTGACCATAGGTGCGATGGGCGAGCCACGGGCTCAGCGGCTCGGTGCTCACGTAGCAGAAGCAGTCATAGCACTCCAGCTCGAGCAGCTCGCCTTGGGGGTGATCGGCATCGCGCGCTTGCGGGCAGCGCACCGCGAGGAAGAACCGCTCACGGCTCCACCCGCCGGCTCGGTGAGAGAATTCACATTGCTCCCAGCCGCGGCGCCGGTGGATCGGGGTCCAGCGCTGTTGGCCGAGCAGCTGGGCGAGGTTCCTCATCTTGACCTTGATCAGGTAGCCGTGGCCGCGGGCGTCGAGCAGGTCGAGCAAGGCGCCGTCGAAGAAGCCGCTGTCGGCGCGCAGAATCAGGCGATGATGCGCCGGGAACTGGGCGAGCAGTTGCTGCATGAACGCCACCATGCCATTGCTGGTGTAGGCGCTGCCGGTGCGCAACCACGCCTGTACGATCTCTTTGGTGTCGCTGCAGAAGGCGAGCAACGGATGATAGGAACGCGCGCCGCGTTTGTGGGGGTTGTAGCCCTTGGCCGTCCCTTGCTGGCGACCGTAGACAGTCTTGACCGTGGAGTCGGCATCGATCCATTTTTGGCACTGCGTGGCCAGATGCGAGCGCCCGGCGCGCAGGGCGCGGGCCCACACCCGCTGGCGCAGCGCATGGACCAGCGTCTCCAGGCCGCTGACATGCCGCTCGCGCACCTCCTTAAACACCCGCCCGAGCGTGCTCTGATCGGGCAGGCGCTGCCAACCGGCTACCCGGCGCAGCACCTCGTCGGACCACAGCGCCATGCACTGACTGAGGCTGCGCGCCCCGCCGATCAAGCCCACCACCACCAGGAACGCGGCGTCGCCGAGTTGGTAGAGGGCGTTCGCCGCGCGCGTGTGCTCTCAACGTGATGACCGAACAGGCCGCCGAAGCCCAGGGCGTCGAGAAACTTGACCACCGGCACCAGCCCGGCTTGGCTGCTCATGCCACGTCCTGCGTCTTCCAGCCGGATCTTCGGCGACGCACCCCGGGCCGATCCGGGTCTCTTTGCGGTCGGTTTGCTCATCGAAACGGTGACTCCTCAAGGCGAACCCAATGCGGCTCTAATGTACTGAGAAGGTTACCATTCTACGCATCCTGTATTCAGCGCTTGCAGCATTTAGGTACAATCCAAGTCCGGAACGAAGTTGACAGGAGCAGGTATTATGAAACGCAGCACACTACTGACTCTCGGATTTTGTAGCAGCTTCTTGGCCTTGGTTGCGGTAGCTGGTGATCGCGGCGAGACCGCCCTCAGCAGTGCCCCCGGCGGTGCTGAGGGCGGCGCCACCGGGCAGGAGACAGGCAAAGAAACCGGCGCCAAGGGCGGCGACGCAGAAGATAGTGCGTCGGGCGCGACTGCGCGCAAAGGGAGGCCCGCGAGCACAGCCACGGCCGTCGGTATCATCAACGATCAAGTGAAGGACGGAAACATCAAGATTGAAGGGGAGACGGACACGGCGCCTCTCCCCTAATCAGCCTACGAAGATAATGTCGTCTCATGGGCGAACTGGCTCGCCGTTCCTGCCGCAAGGGTCGGCTTACTCAAACACATCCAGCAGCACGTCAGCGATAATGGCCGTAGCGATGGAAACGAGTACAAGATCGCTCCCATAAATCCGCCACTCGTAGCCAGGACGGGCGGGAAGTTGCCTGAGCATAGGGGCCGGAACGATTTTCTTGGCGATACCGGGTGGAAGAGGTTTCCCGCGGGCGAGGTTCTTACGGACCCCCGGAGGAACCGGCTGATAGCCAACGTTGTTGTTTGCAACCGCAAGACCGCGAGCATCTGAGAGAGTAATGAATCCAGACACGGATGCTGCGGGGCTCTTCGCCTTATCCTGATGCGTCTTCTCCATTTTTTGTCCATGCACCTTGTCCGCCTGTCCTGGCGCTTTAGACTTCTGCGCCGTGTCAGTCTTCTGCTTGTGGACCTTGTCTGGCTTTCCTTAGCCCTCAGGGGGAGCTGCCGTTGTCGGTGACACTGCAAGAATAGCAATCAGAATAACGGTGACCAAGTGCTTCATAAATATAAGGCGATTTAAAGCAGAGCCCCAATACATTGATTCGTCACGGAAACTGCGAAGCGTATGTTCTCCTGGGATCCTACTCCGCCATTTCACGCCAGGGAAGAACGAAGCACGCGGCCCGTGGTTGCCAGTGAGACTCGATGTGCGGACCGTGCCGCCATAATCGGTTCCCCGGCGGTGGCCGTCTCGTCAGCCGCGGCGGCAGCACAGGGAGACCTCCGGCATCGGCACGCCCCAGCAGAAAATTCGGAAACCTCCTGTCCGTACGTTACGGTAGTATCCCGTACAGGCGCGAGACGCGCCCGCTAGATGAGGTTTCGATGGGTCGCACAACACGGGACAGGCTGCCTGGGAGTCGGCTCATGGTTGTGCCGACCCCCTGGTGGTTGTGCCTTCTGCTGCTGCTCGCGGTTCCCCTTCGGGGGGCCGGACAGACACCCGCACTGGACGATTGGGGTGCGGACGTGGGGGAGGCGGCTACGAGCCGTATCCAGGTCCTTGAGGGCCGTGTCTCCGCCAGCGGCCTGCAACTTTACCGCATCACCGGCCTGAAGAAGGGGGAGATACTATACGTCCACGCCAAGGCCACCTCCGGGTACTTGGACCCCTTGGTCGCCCTCCTCAGGCCGGGAGTCAACCTCGACGAGCGCGCCGGGGAACCATTGGACAAGCTGGTCAAGACCTTGTCCCGCGATCACGACCCCATCGTAGTGACCCGGCAGATACTTGACCGTTACGCGCTTGCCGGAAACGACGACTTCGAGGGGCACTATTCCGCCGCGTTCAGCATTGAGATCCCAGCCGACGGGGAGTACCGGCTCGCCATCGGCAGCTCCTTGGTTCGCCCCTCCGCCGGCACCTATCGGCTCGTGGTCGGCATCGACGAGCCCGATGTCCTCTCCGGCCGTCCGGAAGGCATCGGTCCCGCATTCGTCTTCGCAGAACAAGACGCAGGTGTGCTGGAACGGGGAATCGTTTCGGTCAACGGTGAGCTCAGGCCGACTCAGGCAGTCAGGTTCTACAATCTGGCGGAGCTGGCCGCTGGGCAGACCTTCTACGCCTACGCGGAGGCGATCACGGGCGACCTCAAACCGGTGCTTACCCTCCATGACTACAGCGACAAGGCGGTTGCCTACGCGAACTTCGCGGCGACCGACTCGCGAGCGGAGCTGCAGTACCAACTGCCTCGGAAAGCCGAGCGTTACCGGCTCAAGATCTCGAGCCAGGATCCCGCCGGCAGGGTAACTGCGGGCAACTTCCGTCTGCTGATGGGCCTCAATGCCCCCGAGGTGCTGCGCGGTGAAGGGGAACCCTCCGGCCTGGCGCTGCTGCAGGAACCGATCCCCGTTCGCATCGGCGTCAAGCTGCAACAGATCACGGAGGTCGATCAGAAGGCGGAGAATTACGGGGTCGTGGCCACACTCGTGATGCACTGGACGGACCCGGCGCTGGCGTTCGACCCCGAGACGATCAATGACCGGTTCAAGATTTTCACGGGGGATGCATTCAGTGCGGAGATGAGTCGGCGGGGGCAGCTCTGGCCGCAGTTCACGGTCGTCAATCAGCAGGGCAATCGCTGGGTGCAGAATCGCGTCGTGGTGATTCAGCCCGATGGCGAGACTGTCTACCTGGAACGGTTTTCGACCACGCTGCAGGCGCCGTACTTCGACTTTCGCAATTTTCCTTTCGATGTGCAGAAGTTCTTTATCCGCGTCGACCTTCTCACTCCCGAGTGGATGTTTCTGCTGCGTGGGATCGAGGACTACAGCGAGGTCGGCGACACGCTCGGCGAAGAGGAATGGGTCGTCACCGATTTCGCCACGAGCTTCTCACGGGGTGAAGTACTGCAAAGACCCGTGTCGCGATTCGATTTTGAGTTTTGGGCGAAACGACACGTCGAGTACTACTTCTTTCGAATTTTGCTGCCGCTCAGCGTCATCATCGCCGTCTCCTGGATTCTGTTCTTTCTCAAGGACTACGCGAAGCGGGTGGATGCGGCGGGCGCGAATCTCCTGCTGTTTATTGCCTTCAATTTCGCCATTTCCAGCGATCTGCCCCGACTGGGTTATTTGACGTTCCTTGATACGCTGCTGATCAGCGCCTTCTTGGTCACTGCGGTCGTTCTGATCTTGTCAGTCTATCTGCGCCGCCAGGACATGAAGGGTCGGGAGGCCTTTGTGGCCACGGTCGACCGCTACGTCATCACCTTTTATCCGCTGGCCTATATTGTGACGATCGCTACGGTAACCTTGCTCTTCCGGTAAGGAACGGTTCACTAACAACTTACTCATTATTACTCATCTAAAGCGCTAAGAAGTCGCGTCAACATATTGAGTTGGAGCGAGCCTGGTGAGAGTATAGCCACCACACACTGGACGTTATGGGTGGCACGATGAGCGAGTTTCGTGGTTACGACCAGACGCACGAAGACACCATGAGGCTGTACTGCGCCTCCTTGCCGGAGGATCACCGGCGCCGCTATGGCGCGGTCGAGGCGCTGAAGATTGGTCGCGGCGGGATCACTTATGTCGCCAAGGTGTTGGGGATGAGCCGACGCACGATCTACACCGGGATTCGCGAGCTTGAGGCGATGGGCGACGACGGCGGCTCGCCGCCGCGACGGCCCAGTGGCAGCGCCAAACGCATCCGCCGCCCCGGCGGCGGGCGACCGAAGGCGACCCAGCGTCAGGCGGGTTTGGAGCCAGCCTTCGACGACGTCCTCGAGGCGCACAGCGCCGGCAGCCCTACCGACCCGAGCGTTTTCTGGACCGATCTCAAGCCGATGCAGTTGGCCGGTGAGCTGCTGCGGCGTGGCTTCGCGATCGGCCGCAACACCGCAGCGAAGCTTTTGAAACGGGCCGGCTATCGCCGCCGGTCCCTGCGCAAGGAACTCATCACCGGTCACGTCGATCCACAGGAACGCGACCAACAGTTCCGCCACATTGACGCGCTGCGCCGCCAAGCCCAGGCCGGCGGCAATCCGGTGCTGTGCGTCGACACCAAGAAAAAGGAGCTGCTCGGGCATCTGCATCGTCCCGGTCAGTGCTACAGCACCGAGGTTCAGTGCGTCTACGACCACGACTTCCGCCACCTCGCCAACGCCCTGCTGGTGCCCCATGGGGTCTACGACTACTTCGACAATGCCGGCTTCATGACCTTGGGCACCTCGCGCGAGACCAGCGCCTTCGTTTGCGACGCCATCGCACTGGCCTGGGAGGAAGACCGTCAGGCGCGCTACCCCGACGCCAGGGAAATCGTCCTCACCTTCGATTCCGGCGGTGCCAACGCCGCTCGCTCACTGCGCTTCAAGGAGGATCTCGTGGCACTCAGTGCGCGTTTGGGGCTGCCCTTGCGGATCGCCCACTACCCACCCTATACCTCCAAGTGGCATCCGATCGAGCACCGCTTGTTCAGCCATGTCGAGCGCGCGCTGCGCGGCGTCATCCTCGATTCGCATGAAACGGCGTTGCAGGCCGTTCAACGCGCCCGCACCGAAACCGGTTTGCATGTCAGAGCCCGCATCCTCGACAAGGTCTATGATATCGGCCGCAAATGCTCCGATGACTTCCGTGACATCAAGGACAACTTCATTCGCCATGATGATGTCCTGGGTCACTGGAACTACGTCGTCGATGCGCGCGGCTTTGACTGAGCATACGTATTACTTGTTTTTTCATCGTTCCTAACAATTGTTGAGCGACGGTTTGGCAAGCTTCGCCGCCGCCGCCGGCGGGTGGGTCGCCGCATAAGGCGCGATCATCGGTGGCCGGCACAAATCAAGCGACTTGGAGCCGTTGCGCTGCGTCAATACCTTCATTTCCACGTCAAGACAGCGATCCACGGGACCTACAACCATTTTGGCTTCGCCAAGTACCGCCATCGCTACGTGGCTGAGGACCAGTGTCGAATAAATCGCCGATTCGACCTGCCATCGCTAGTCGGGCAGTTGGTACACGCCTGTGCTCCCACCCCACCGCTAATTAACATGCCGCGTTTCATCAAATCATCCCCTGTAGCGTCGAGTGAGTATTTAAAACTACACAATGTTCGAAGCGCGCGCCTGTCACTTCGTACCAGTTCGTCCGACCCCTCGCTCAAGCAGAACCTGAGAATCGGGTTGGGCGGGGAGAAAGCTCCCTAAGCAGGATCAGTGTTCGGGACTGAGCGACGGTTTTGATCGGCAGCGACCGGTCAGGGAAACGGATTTCGATCTAAAGCCGAATACCGATCTTTGGCGCCAGGATCACGGCACATCACAACTGCCCTTCAATTGGCAGCCCGGAGACCAGAGAGACGAAAAAGCGGGTTAACACGCCCGTCTGCGGGTCTCTCGTGTAAACCACCTCCCGGCCGTCCTCCCACGCTGTCCACCGAAGCCGCCCGTCGCACCGATGCGCGTCCGTGCAATGACTCCGGTCAAGACTGACCCGGTAAGCGATGCGCGCCTGGTTGGTGTCGAACCAGTCCGCCAAGCCCTTCGCCACGGGCTCGCTCTGGAACAGGATGCCGAGCTCCGTGTTCAGCTTGCCGGAGCGCGGATCCAGATTCGGCGAGCCGACGAAAAGCCTCTCCCGGTCCATGACGAACGTCTTGGCATGCAGGCTTGCGCCCGTCGACCCCGCGAGTTTCGCGAGCGTCCCTTGTCCCGGCGTCTCCGCATCCGGCTTGAACTCGTAGATCTCGACCCCGCCGCGCAGCAGTGGCTTGCGATATTTCGCGTACCCGGCGTGTACGACTCCGACATCGGTCGAAGCCAGGGAGTTGGTCAGCACCCGCACGCGGACGCCGCGCTCGGCAAGGTCCGTCAGCACCAGGACGCCTTCCTCCCCCGGAACGAAGTAGGGACTGAACATCAATAGGTCGCGCTTCAGCGCCCCGATCGTGTAGGGCTGGATCTTCGGGCCCATGTGGGTAGAGCGATCCTCTGGATCGGTGATCAGCTTCTCGGGGAGGTCGTAGAAGACCAGCGCGTCACCCCATTGAAAAGGCAGCCTCCCCGTCACGAAGTCGTTCACCAGTGCTGATTCGCGGGCGCGTCGGGCATAGGGCGAGCCGCGCTGCTCCCCGTCGAAGGCCCGGAGGTCGCGCCGAAGCTCGTCCAGGTCTCCCTTTCCCGAGCTGAGGGAGCGCATCGGGTAGGCCAGCGCACTGTTCCAGTAGAGGTCGAACTGCTCTCCGACCTCGCCTGCGACGGGCCCGACGGCGAGCACGTCCATATCCCCGAAGTTCACATCCTCATGGGTTCCGAAGTACTCATCGCCAACATTGCGGCCGCCGACGATGGTCATGGTCCCGTCGACGGTGAACGACTTGTTGTGCATGCGCCGGGTGGCGGACTGGAAGCGGGTCAGCACGTCCAGCGCCCGGAACGCGCGATTGGCGTAGGGGTTGACGATACGCACCTCGAAGTTCGGGTGCGAATCGAGTGTCGCAAGCGGTGCATCGATGCCCTTGGTGGCCATGTCGTCGAGTAGCAGGCGCACCCGCACGCCGCGATCGGCCGCGTCGAGCAACCGGTAGGTCAGGATCTTCCCGGTGACGTCGTCATGGTAGAGGTAGTACTGGACGTCGATGGAGCGTTCCGCCGCGTCGGCGAGCATGACGCGGGCCGCGAAGGCGTCCAGTCCACTGCCCAACAGCCAGAACCCCGATTTTCCAGGGTATTTAGAGAGATAGGGAGCAGCACTCGCCGCAATGCGCGATGGATTCTTATCCAAGTCACCATGCAAGGAAACCGACCGTTCCACATCGGTGGGTAATGATGCGCACCCGGTCAGTCCGAGGAGCAGAAAGAGTAAAGTGATTGAAGAGATCTCGCGCATGGGATGACCTGATAATATACGAGCCCCAGCAAAAATCGCGCCGCGAAAGCCATTGAAAGCAGGTGCTTTCCTGGCAAGCCTGGCGTCGATCGCCGGAATTTGACGGGTCGATCATCGGCCTCAGCAGGCGTTCGACGTGGTGCACGGGGCTGGTGAAGGAAGAATTAAGGGGTTAGAGGAAGGCGCGTGAACCAAGGGGCTCGGCCCATTGAATAATCGGGTAGGATGATGCCTTCGATTTCAATGTCCGGCGCCACTGTTGTCACCTTACTCTTGTTTCCGGCGTTTTGCGTGGCCTGGACCCAGACTTGTGACAGCCATGCTTTGATTGTGATGCAAAAGCGGGTTAATGCGGCTTGGCGTTTGGCGCGATATCAAGGTGCCGCTCACCCATCGCTCTCGATCGGCCTCATCGGCGCGGCCCGCGCCGGTCCGCCCCTGCAGCGGCTGCGACGGACGGACGGCGAAGGCGCCCGCGTAACAGGTTACCTGACCGACCGGACGCGCAAGCAGGCGCGCTGTCCCGGATCGTCGGTTCCGCGTCTCTTGGCTGCCAATGGAGGGACAGCCGTGATGCCGAACCCAGGGTGCGCGCCTGTCCGCGGATTCGTCGCCGGTGGCGATCTGTGACTTGCACCAGCCGCCACGCCCGCTTTGCCTGGCCCCGTCCGTAAGCGGGTTGCGACCGATTACACCGACGGCCGACCGTGGATGGCGCGAAATGACCGATCGCTCACGACGGCATTCACTATCGTTAAGGTAGCTGCGAGTTTCGTAACGGCGTGGAAACATGAGGGTCTGCGCTTTTTATCCCCGGGCCTTGCGGGAGCCGTATCTTGATACTGGCCCTAGCGGGCGATACCGGCAAGACTGCCCATGGTAGTGCGGTTGGTGGTGCCGGGTGAGCAGCCATCGGTGAGCAGATGGGCGGCGACCCAACAGCCGTGGTTGGCGGCGCCATAGCCGGCGGAAAGGGCGCGGCGGTAACCTCGAAGTCAAAAGGAGTGATCGGAGACGTCGCAGGAGGTGCGCCGGGCGCCGCATTAGGCAAAGCGTTGAGCAAGTGAACGGGTTTCGCCCTGCTGTCAGCGTCAACCTTCCAAGAGTCGCGTGTCTTGGAAGGTTCATCGACCAGATCCAGGGCTTAGGCAACCAGCTTGGCCACGGCGTGCCCGTCATTGACTACAAGGGGAGTCGGGATGCAAATACGTGGCTCACTGAAATGCGCCATGGCTATCGCCTCAACAGTGTTTCTCACGGGAGCGCTGCCAGCGGATGCAGCACCGCCGGAAGGAAAAGGGAAGCCGCACAAGGAGCACAAGCAGGAAGGATCACTCAAGCCGCGGAAAGCGGAGAAGCCGGACCAGAAGCCAGGTCCGAACGCTGCTCGGGACACCAGAACGCACCTGGTGTCGGCTTCGATCGGGTTCCAGGAAGCACGCCGGATCGCCGTTGCCAACCGCTACACCGGTTACAGTGCGCTGCCGCCCGGGATCCGAAAGAATCTCGCGCGCGGCACGCCGCTTCCCCCGGGCATCGCAAAAAAGGCCGTTCCGGCAGCCATGCTTGCGGAGCTCCCGGTCTACCCCGGGTATGAGTGGCGCGTTTACGGAAGCGACCTCGTCCTCGTAGCCTCAGCGACGGCCGTGATCGCCGACGTGTTAATTGACGTGTTTCAGTAGACTGGCCTTGGCTCGCGCGCCGAAAGAAACCATGCGACCTACCCTTCCGCCCGATCACTGGAGCGCGATGGTCATCGCGACGCACGTTACGATCTGGGTCAGCGCTGGGAACAACTACGAAGGCAGAACTCGGACGATTTCCATGACAAGCCGAAGTGCCGGAACAAACTCGACGAGAGCACATACCATGACACGTAGCACGCTACTCTTTTTTGGACTTTCTTGCAGCTTCTTGGTGGTTGTGGCGGTAGCTGGAGATCGCGGCGAGACCACCTATGACAGTGGCGCGGGCGTTGCTGAGGCGGCGGCTGGGCAAGAGACAGTTGGAGAAACGGGCGCTACCAGCGGGAACAACAAAGGTCGAGCATCGGGGGTCAAGGGGTCTGAGCGTAGACCCGCGAGCACGGCCACGGCCGTGGGAATCATTCACGAGCAAGTCAAGGAGGGCAAGATGAATATCCAGGTGGATACAGACGCGGGACCGCTTCCCTAATAGCCCGATTGCTGAGTTGGCGCCCAATTTACCCATTCCCGGTTATCGGGGGGCAACAGAGGGCAAAAATGGCGCCCTGGTGAGACGCTGATCAAACCCATCCCGGGGTTTGATCAGCTCGCGTTTAGAGAGCCGCGTCATTCCTGGCGCGGACGGGGAACGCAATAAATCAGCGTTTCCCGAAAGCGCCGTTGGCGCGGTGTCGGTCTATCACATGTTGGCCAGCTTCCTGGGCCTGACAGCAAGGCTGCAAGGGAGTCCATGCGGTTGTCGGCTGGTGCCACGCGAGTGCGTCCGTTATGATCGGAAGCAACCGCAGGCCCAACTCGTTGAACCCTGTTTGAAGTTAAATTATTTTCAAGGGGTTATGCCGCTCGTCAGGGTGGCGTCATTGCTGCGCTACGTGCGCCATCTACAAGCCGTCGGTGCCCCGGTGGACCGGATGCTGGCGCGATCGGGGATCCCCGCGATGCTGCTCGAACACCCCGCGGCAGCTGTACCGCAGACGAGCGCTTTTCGCTTCGGCGAGTTGGCCTGCCGGGCGCTCGGAACCGAGCATCTCGGCCTGTACGTCGGACTCGCGAACATGCTCGACGATCTCGGGCCCTACGGACAGAAACTCCAGGCTTCGCTTACAGTTCATGAATACCTGCACACGGCCATCTCCCTCTACAACTTGCTGATCACCGGGCAGCAGATCTGGCTGTCCGAGGATCAGGAAGGGATTCGGTTCAACGTTGCGGCCGTTGGGGAACCCGGGATCGCGGCGTACCAATCACAAATGGAGACACTGGTCATCACCCTTGGCAAGCTCAGGGACGCGGCAGGGGCGGACTGGTCGCCACGGGAGGTCAGCCTCGCCTACAGAGCGCGCGAAGACCTCCCCGACATCGATCTCTTCGCCGGATCTCGAGTTTCTAGGGGAGCAGGGCAAACCTATTTCACCATCCCGCGGGCTCTAATGGGGCTGCGCCTTCCCAACGGGAGTGGCGCGATTCCACAGAGCGATCGGCGGTCTCTCGCCGAGCGCCAATTGCCAAAGGATCTCTACGGCTTGGTGCAACTTCAGATCGAAAGCCTGTTTCGCGACCGAGTCTTTCAGATCGAGACCGTCGCCGAGACCTTGGCGCTGAGCGTGCGCACGCTGCAGCGCAGGCTCGCGGAACAGGGACTGACCTACTCCCAGGTGTTGGCCGACACGCGACTGCGTCGAGCGGCCGATTGGCTGGAGAATACCGACGACCCTGTCGCCCAGATCGCTTTCGAGCTCGGCTATACGGATACCTCCAACTTCACGCGTGCCTTCAGGCGACACACGGGGGTGTCGCCTCAGGCCTTTCGCGACACCGCCAGAGCGACCTAACGGCGCTCACTCTCTCCTATCTGCCCTGTAGGACGGGCAAGATCTCGAGCCGGCCCGCGGCCGAGCCGCATGGTCGGGGAGGGACAACTGCGCTTTGCCGCGGATAGCGGCGCATGGCTCATGCGACGTCCGGCCGGCCCTGTTGCTGCGCCCGATCCTCCGTTTCCCCCGATGCTGGCATGGCCCGGATGCCCCGCGAGAATCATCCGCTCCAAGGCTCCTGCGCCCGGATAGCTCAGTCCCGAGATCTCTGCGGCGAAAGTCTCGAGCGGGCGCTTCGGCAAGTGCTGCGAGGCTTGTCCACCGATCCCATTGACCTGCCGCAATTGACTGGTCCTCGCTCACGGAGTTGGCGCGAGATGACAGGCTTGCAGCCCCGGTAGCGACTAGATTTATCTTTTGGTACGCAAAGCCGGCGGATCTTGGCAGAACGTGTGAGGAGATGTCCGAACTGCGCGGGCCCTCGCGGGCTATTTGGGCGCTTGAAGGGTATGAAAAAACCGTGGGCGCGCGGAAGTCGCTATCTCGGCATTGCGCTAATTGTGATGTCAGTCGCGGCAAGCGCCGACGAAACCGATGCTGACTTTGCCCAGGAGTTGACCAATCCGTTCGCAAACCTGGTAACCGTGCCGGTCCAGATGAATCTGGACCGGAACATTGGCCCAAGCGACGATGGGACGAAGCTCACGACCAACGTGCATCCGGTGATCCCGTTCGACGTCAGCGAGAGCTGGAACCTAATCACGCGATCGATCATTCCCGTGATCCACCGGGACGACCTGTTCCCGGGCGCCGGCTCAGAGTCCGGCCTCGGCCAAAATCAACCTCAGCTTGGTCTTCTCGCCGAAGACACCGACCACCGGGGGGGCTGATCCGGGATGCCGGTCCCGTTGTCCTGCTGCCGACTGCGACCGACCCCCTACTCGGCGGCAAAAAAGCGGGCGCGGGACCCTCCGCAGCGGGGCTTGCGCTGCGCGGCCCGTGGACAGCCGGGATGCTTGCCGACCATACCTGGTCGTTTGCAGGCGACGATGACCGCCAGGACATCAGCAATACGTCCATGCATCCCTTCGTCGCCTATACCTGGCCAAGCGCCCGGACCGCATCGGTGTAGTCCGACAGCAACTACAACTGGGAAACAGAACACTGGTCGGTACCCGTCAATGTCGCTCTCTCCAAGCTGGTCAAGTTCGGCAAGCTTTCGGTCACCCTTCAGGGCGGTGTCGGCTACCGGGCCGGGTCTCCGGACGCAGGCCCCTAGTGCTTTCGGTTCCGACTGCAGGCGAACATCGTGCTGCGCAAGTAGAGATAGCCTCATTGGTTGGCTGGGCGGGAACAGGGCCTTGTTGGATCGCAGCGCGGCCATCGAGGCAGCGACGACTCGCATGGGTCGGAATGCCAGTCAGAGAAGATGGGCGAAGTGAAGCGCGAAGTCACAGAGAGAGGAGATGGAAGAGTGGAAAGAGCAGAACGAATTGAGGCCCGACAACAACTGCTACGGGCCGCTGGAATACC